>NZ_JBIBJV010000026.1:0-1147 GCF_042958885.1 Streptomyces sp. NPDC007945 | reverse complement strand
TGCGGCTGGATCACCTCCTTTCTAAGGAGCACAGTACCGATTGCAGGCAAACGTTCTGCACGGTCAGCTCATGGGTGGAACGTTGATTAGTTGGCGTGATTCTTCAGAGTCTCCTGTAAGTACTGCTTCGGCGTGGAACACGGGACGAACCGAGAAGGTCACGCTTGGCACGTTGTTGGGTGTCTGAGGGTACGGCCGATTGGCTGGACCTTCGCGATGCCGGCCCCAGTGAACTCACCGCTTGCGGTGGGGTGATGGGTGGCTGGTCGTTGCTTGAGAACTACACAGTGGACGCGAGCATCTGTGGCCAAGTTTTTAAGGGCGCACGGTGGATGCCTTGGCACCAGGAACCGATGAAGGACGTGGGAGGCCGCGATAGTCCCCGGGGAGTCGTCAACCAGGCTTTGATCCGGGGGTTTCCGAATGGGGAAACCCGGCAGTCGTCATGGGCTGTCACCCACTGCTGAACACATAGGCAGTGTGGAGGGAACGAGGGGAAGTGAAACATCTCAGTACCCTCAGGAAGAGAAAACAACCGTGATTCCGGGAGTAGTGGCGAGCGAAACCGGATGAGGCCAAACCGTATGCGTGTGATACCCGGCAGGGGTTGCGCATGCGGGGTTGTGGGATCTCTCTTCTGTTGTCTGCCGGCAACAGGACGAGTCAGAAACCGTTGATGTAGTCGAAGGACATGCGAAAGGTCCGGCGTAGAGGGTAAGACCCCCGTAGACGAAACATCAGCGGCTCGTTTGAGAGACACCCAAGTAGCACGGGGCCCGAGAAATCCCGTGTGAATCTGGCGGGACCACCCGCTAAGCCTAAATATTCCCTGGTGACCGATAGCGGATAGTACCGTGAGGGAATGGTGAAAAGTACCGCGGGAGCGGAGTGAAATAGTACCTGAAACCGTGTGCCTACAAGCCGTGGGAGCGTCGGACACAAGCTTGCTTGTGTCTCGTGACTGCGTGCCTTTTGAAGAATGAGCCTGCGAGTTTGCGGTGTGTTGCGAGGTTAACCCGTGTGGGGAAGCCGTAGCGAAAGCGAGTCCGAATAGGGCGTTTCAGTAGCACGCTCAAGACCCGAAGCGGAGTGATCTAGCCATGGGCAGGTTGAAGCGGAGGTAAGACTTCGTGGAGGACCGAACCCA
>NZ_JBIBJV010000025.1:0-1427 GCF_042958885.1 Streptomyces sp. NPDC007945 | reverse complement strand
GACTTGGTGCGGAGGTAGAGGGCGGTGGTGAGGGTGCCGATGAGGACGATGGCGGTGTTGATGATGACGGCGGTGGTGATGCCGTGGTGGATGTCGAGGGTGGTGGCGGCGATGGCGCTCATGATGGGGGTGCCCATGGTGATGCCGATCTGCTGGGTCATGGTGGCGAGTCCGGTGGCCATGCCCTGTTCGTGGTCGGGCAGGCCGGTGGTGGCGGTGACCATGAAGCCGACGATGACGAGCATGTTGCCGATGCCGCCGGCGAAGGTGGCGGGCAGGAGGAGCCAGAGGGCGGTGGAGGTTTCGCCGAGGCCGATGAGGGCGAGGGTGGCGGCGGCTTGGAGGAGGCCTCCGATGATCAATGTGGTGCGGGTGTTGGTGGCGTTGATGACCTTGGGGGCGATGGAGCCGCCGATGACGGTGCCGATGCCGAGGACGCCGAAGGAGAGGCCGGCGGCGAGGGCGGAGAAGCCGAGGACTTCCTGGAGGTAGAGGGTCATGAGGAAGACGAGGCTGGTCTCGGTGAGGAAGGCGATGAGTCCGGCGATGTTGCCCCAGGCGACGTTGCGGCGCTTGAGGACGGTGACGGGGACGAGGGGTTCCTTGGCTTTGGCTTCGATGGCGTAGAAGGCGACGAGGAGGAGGGCGCCTGCGGCGAGGGCGGTCAGGGCGAGGGGGTTGGTCCAGCCTTCTTCGCCGGCGTGGGTGAGGCCGTAGACGAGGGCGAGGAGTCCGAGGGTGACGGTGGTGGCGCCGGGGATGTCGAGGCGGGGGCGCTGGGTGGGGCGGGATTCCTTGATGACGGTGGGGGCGATGAGGAGGACGGCGATGGCGACGGGGACGTTGATGAAGAAGGCCCAGCGCCAGGAGAGGAGGTCGGTGAGGACGCCGCCGAGGATGGCGCCGGTGGTGAAGCCGGCGGACATGAGGGCGCCGTTGAGGCCGAGGGCTTTCTGGCGGAGGGGGCCTTCGGGGAAGGAGGTGGTGAGCAGGGAGAGGCCTGCGGGGGTGACGGCGGCGGTGGCCAGGCCCTGGAGGACGCGGGCGATGAGGAGGATCTCGGGGGTGGTGGCGAGGCCGCCGAGGAGGGAGGAGGCGCCGAGGACGGCGAGTCCGATGAGGAAGAGGCGGCGGCGTCCGAAGAGGTCGGCGACGCGGCCGAACAGGAGGGTGAAGCCGGCGGCGCACAGGGCGAAGGAGGTGGCGATCCACTGGAGGTTGGCCAGGGAGAAGCCGAGGCCTTCGCCGATGACGGGCAGGGCGACGTTGAGGATGGAGAAGTCCACCGCGAGCATGAACTGCGCGACGAGCAGGACGACCAGGACGAGCTTCAGCCGGCCGTCCAGCCTCTCGGGCGCCGGCTCACCACCACTCGCCGACACGCTCGCGTCCGGACCCGGACGCGCACTCTCGACAACCGACATGAC
>NZ_JBIBJV010000024.1:0-1427 GCF_042958885.1 Streptomyces sp. NPDC007945 | reverse complement strand
CTTCAGAACTAACACAGTGGACGCGAGCAACTGAGGACAAGCCCTCGGCCTATTAGTACCGGTCAGCTCCACCCATTACTGGGCTTCCACATCCGGCCTATCAACCCAGTCGTCTACTGGGAGCCTTACCCTCTCAAGGAGGTGGGAATACTCATCTCGAAGCAGGCTTCCCGCTTAGATGCTTTCAGCGGTTATCCCTCCCGAACGTAGCCAACCAGCCATGCCCTTGGCAGGACAACTGGCACACCAGAGGTTCGTCCGTCCCGGTCCTCTCGTACTAGGGACAGCCCTTCTCAATATTCCTACGCGCACAGAGGATAGGGACCGAACTGTCTCACGACGTTCTAAACCCAGCTCGCGTACCGCTTTAATGGGCGAACAGCCCAACCCTTGGGACCGACTCCAGCCCCAGGATGCGACGAGCCGACATCGAGGTGCCAAACCATCCCGTCGATATGGACTCTTGGGGAAGATCAGCCTGTTATCCCCGGGGTACCTTTTATCCGTTGAGCGACGGCGCTTCCACAAGCCACCGCCGGATCACTAGTCCCGACTTTCGTCCCTGCTCGACCCGTCGGTCTCACAGTCAAGCTCCCTTGTGCACTTACACTCAACACCTGATTGCCAACCAGGCTGAGGGAACCTTTGGGCGCCTCCGTTACCCTTTGGGAGGCAACCGCCCCAGTTAAACTACCCATCAGACACTGTCCCTGATCCGGATCACGGACCCAGGTTAGACATCCAGCACGACCAGAGTGGTATTTCAACGACGACTCCACAACCACTGGCGTGGCCGCTTCACAGTCTCCCACCTATCCTACACAAGCCGAACCGAACACCAATATCAAACTGTAGTAAAGGTCCCGGGGTCTTTCCGTCCTTCTGCGCGAAACGAGCATCTTTACTCGTAGTGCAATTTCACCGGGCCTATGGTTGAGACAGTCGAGAAGTCGTTACGCCATTCGTGCAGGTCGGAACTTACCCGACAAGGAATTTCGCTACCTTAGGATGGTTATAGTTACCACCGCCGTTTACTGGCGCTTAAGTTCTCAGCTTCGCAACCCCGAAAGGTCACTAACCGGTCCCCTTAACGTTCCAGCACCGGGCAGGCGTCAGTCCGTATACATCGCCTTACGGCTTCGCACGGACCTGTGTTTTTAGTAAACAGTCGCTTCTCGCTGGTCTCTGCGGCCACCCCCAGCTCAGAGTGCAAGACTCATCACCAGACGTGGCCCCCCTTCTCCCGAAGTTACGGGGGCATTTTGCCGAGTTCCTTAACCATAGTTCACCCGAACGCCTCGGTATTCTCTACCTGACCACCTGAGTCGGTTTAGGGTACGGGCCGCCATGAAACTCGCTAGAGGCTTTTCTCGACAGCATAGGATCATCCACTTCACCACAATCGGCTCGGCATCAGGTCTCAGGCT
>NZ_JBIBJV010000022.1:0-7194 GCF_042958885.1 Streptomyces sp. NPDC007945 | reverse complement strand
ACCCGTGAACGTCTCCACCCACACCGGCTCAGCCCGCAGCACCCCGCCCATACAGGGAAAATGCCCAGAACTGAGCCTTCTGCAACACCCTTTAGAGTCGGCAGCGGACGACAAGGGAGCCGAAGAGGTGGCGAAGACGGCCGTCGGGACCTGCTCCGTCGGATCGTCGGCGAGCGCGGCAGGAAAGTGGTAAGGGTCGAGGCCCTCCGGCGGCAGGCGGCAGGCGGCAGGCGTAAAATTGACCGTGGATCGAGCACTCTCACGTGTGACGATCCGGAAGGGCGGCCTCGGCGGAGTGAATGCGCTGGGGCCGCTGTGACGACCACCGCCATGCGCCACTCACCTCGTCCACGTTGAGGAGCGGGTCGGCCGCGCGTCCTTGCGGGGACGTCATCGCGCTCGTCGTAGACACACCCGCCGTGGAAGCACAGGAACGACACCCGGGTCTTTCCCGTCCCCACCCACGGCCCTGCGCGTCCCGACACCCCTCCGCGGCGCTCGCCGCTTGGGCAGCCCCATCGGTGTGGTGGCTCCAGGCGCCCCTGCGCACAGACCGGCTGCGTCATGGCCCCGTCGACAGCGAGGACGGTGTGACGGCCAGGCTCGAAGGCCGCTCGCTCAAGGACGTGATCGAGGCAGAAGCCGGAACCCTTCACCGAATCTCGCGGACCCGGATGCGCCTGAGGGGCCGGCGCACCATCCCGGTCGCCCTGGTGCGACTGTGGCTGAAGCCTGACGCGCGACCGGAGCACATCCGGGGCGACTCGGCGGGGAGACGCGCGCCCGCGCACAGGACTCGGCACGCCCGGAGCGGTTCCTGTCGCGGGTCAGCCCCGGGAAACCGTCACCGAGCCCTTCGCATCGACCGAACTGCTCCTATCCCCCACCCCGGACGACCCGGCCCTGCGGCACGGATGCCTCTGCCCCTCCCTGTGCGGGCACGGATCCCGATCCCGTCGCCCGGTCAGGTGCCGCCTGCCTCGTACCGGTGTGCTGTGCCGCACGTCGCCACAGGCGGGGCAGGAAGGTGTAGAAGCGGTCGGGCAGGAACACGGCGTCCGCGACGATCATGGCGCCGGAGAAGAGCGGCAGCCCCATGAGTACGGCGATGCCGATGTGCATCCCGAGCAGCACGGCAAGAACCGGATACTTGAGCCGGCCGAAGAGCACGAACGGGAAGGCCACCTGGGCGAGCACCGTGACGTAGCCGGTGATCGCGATCACCATCGGGAAATCGTCCACGAGGTGGGAGAGCGCGGGCCAGGGCTGGAACAGTTCGAGGTTCAGCGCGTAGTGGAGAGCGGTGCCGCCGCCCCAGGTGGAACCCTGGACCTTGTACAGGCCTGCCGACCCGTAGAGGAAGCAGACCTGTGCGGCGATGACGAAGACGCCGCAGTTGTGCACCACCGTGGTCAAGGTGACGCGGGCACGGCGGAGTTCCCGCGCGTACGGGCCCCGCACCGGCTCCGGCACGTCGCCCGCACGAGCCGACCTGAGCCGGACGCGACGTGCGTCCAGGGACCAGCGCCGACCGCACGCGGTCAGGACGAGGTACACGGCCATCAGCAGGACCAGGTTGTCGCCCCCGTCCGTCATGAAGATCGACCTCGCGTGGAACGAGATCACCACGACGGCGAAGAGGACGGACATGACGCGGGTCCGCCAGCCCAGCACGAACAGTACGGACGTGACGACCGCCAGGGCATAGCAGAACTCGAAGTAGGCAGGACTGTCGGACAGGATCAGGACGCTGTTCCAGCCCGTCTGCTCGAAGAGCTGTTCCGCCAGCGCGGGCGTCCAGGGGGAGTCGGGTCCCCAGATCTCGCCGCGGTGCGGGAACTCGCGGAGCAGGAAGGCCAGGTACAGCAGCCCGTAGCCGATGCGCAGCACCGCGGCGGCATAGAGGGACACCGGGCGGCCGGTGAGGAGTGCCCACAGAGCGCTGACCCGGCCGAGGAGCCACTGATGGGTGGTTCCGATGAGCGAAGTCCCCGGCCCCTCGGGGCGTCGTGGCGCGGCCGCCGCAAGGGAGGGCCGGGAGGGCTGCTCATTTCCCATGGGGGGTCACCTTCCACCAGGGCAGGATCCGGTTCTCGGTGGGTACCGGGGGGCGGTCACCGGCGGTGCCGGGCGCGGCGATGGGCATCGTGACGACCCGAAGCTGAACGAAGTCGAACGTGTCGCCATCGTGGTGGGCGGCGAAGCGGTCCGCAGCGATGTTGCGCAGGTACTTCTGCATCATCACCGCCCGTTCCGAGCGTGCCGTGTCGCTCCCTCCGTGCGTCTCGACATAGGAGCTCCAGGCGCGGCGCAAAAGGTTCTGAGCCGTGTGGCTCGGAAATGCGTTGTGGTCGACTGCGGCATTGTCTGCGGCGGCCAGGTCGAACCAGGGGCTCACTCGCACCGATCCGTCGGGGGCCGTTTGGGCGGTTCTCGCCAGAACCTTTCGGTTGAAGGAATCGGGGTCCGGTGCGAAGAGTCGCCAATTCTGCTCGAAAAGGGGGTACACCCATCCGTTGATCTGCGGGCCGTACCGCTTCGATACGGGGTTGGAGGGGGCTACGTGAAGGAACACCATGACGACGTGGACCAGCGTGGTCACCAGACACAGGGCCACGGCCGTGCGCAGCACCGCTCCGAGCGCGCGGACCCCCGCGGGCCGTCTGTCAGGCAGGGTCGCTCTGTCGTGTTCCGGTGGCAGGGGGGCCGGCTCGGAACCGGACTGCTGAAGTTCCCGCATGGCCGCTGATTCGATTCCGCTCGACACCGCCCACCCTGTCCTTCGCGTACGCGCTGCTCGCGCCTGAGTCTCTGTGTCTCCCACCGGCGGCGCACGACGGAACCGCTGGGGGTTCCGCCGCGCGCCGTCATCCGATGAAGGGTCTTGATGCGGCCCGCTGCTCAGCCTTCGTGGACCGCGGGCTTGTCGGCGTAGCCGTAGTGCCCGTCAGCCTGCTCACCGTGCTCCGGCTTGCCAGGCCCCTCGCCGTGCTCCGGCTTGCCGTGGTCGGGGCCACCGTGCTCCGGCTTGCCATGCTCGGGGCCACCGTGCTCCGGCTTGCCGTGGTCGGGGCCACCGTGGTCCGGCTTGCCGTGGTCGGGGCCACCGTGGTCCGGCTTGCCGCCGTTCCCGCCGGTGACGTTCCCCCCGGTGATGGAGCCGCCGGTCGTGTTGCCGGCGCTGTTGCCCGACGTGTTGCCGCCAGTGGTGTTCCCGGCGGTGTTGCCCACTGTGTTGCCGGACGTGTTGCCCGCGATGTTCCCCGAGGTGCCACCGCCCACCAGGTTGACGCTGGGGCCGCCGATGAGGGTGCCGCCGATCAGACCCAGGGTCGTGCCCGTCGTCGCTCCGGTGGTCGTGCCCGTCGTCGCTCCGGTGGTCGTGCCCGTCGTCGCTCCGGTGGTCGTGCCCGTCGTCGTACCGGTCGTGGTTCCCATGGTCGTGCCACCGGTGGCACACGCGCCGAGGAAGATCCGGTTGGTGTCGAGCGTCACGGCGCCGTTACGGGCCAGCGCACGGCCCTCGATGTTCGTCCCCGAGGTGACGTGGATGTCCGTCAGCGCCATGACGGTGCCCACGAAGGTGGAGTTCGTGCCGAGGGTGGCGGAGCTCCCGATCTGCCAGTACACGTTGCACGGCGAAGCGCCGTTCGTCAGAAGCACTCGGCTGGAGGACGCCGTCGTCAGGGCCTCCGGAATCTGGAACACCCAGACGGAATTCGGGTTTCCGCCGGCGTCCAGAATCAGGTCGCCGGTGAGTCCGACCCCGGAAGAGGCGGTGTAGACGCCCGGAAGAAGAGTGGTACCGTTTCCGATTCCCGCGGCGAGTGCGAAGTCGGTGGCCTGCCCGGCCGCATTGTTGTACGCCGTGACCAGGTCGGACTTGGCTTGCAACGCCACGGCGTCGGCGGCATGCACCGCGCCGAGCACCTCGCCGGGCGGGAACCCGGTGATGGCCGCGTTCGGGTGCGTTCCGAGGTCGTGACCGATCACGGAGGGACCGGTGTTGGTGACGCCCTGACCGGCCAGCACGGAAAAGCTGGCGGCTGTGGCCAGAGGCACGGGCGTCGCGATGGCCAGCGCCTGCGTCGGCAATCCGGCGACCATCACGGCGGCAACCGTCACCGCGACGGCCGAGGCCAGCCAGCCGGACAGAGCGCGGCGAGCCGCTTGGGTTCTCAGCTTCATCAAGAGGCCATTTCCTGTTGGGGGCCGCGGCGTCCCGGGCTCTACCGATCGCTCGGGACGCCTTCTAGCTGTGGCCGCATATTACGCATGAAAATTTCCGCACCGACTTCAAGGGAAAACGCGAACGAGGAATGAGCGGAAAAACATTCCATAACCTGACAGCCTTGACCGTGATGAAAATATGCGGCTTTTACGCCTCCGATCATTTGCAACATCGCCGAATAGGGGATGTTTGATCAGCTCACGCGAAGCGGCATCGCACAGCTGTCCGTGAAACCGACCCGATGTGAACACGGAAGTACGCCGATCGGGTCGAATCAGGAGCGCCGCAGTACGGGCGTGGCGTCCGGGACAAAAGCGGGGGCGGCGCTGCGGTCGCGTACGGACCGAGGGAGGCCGAGCGTCGGGACAGCCCGGCGCGTCGCCCTCCGGGCTCAGGATGCGTAGCGCTTGATGGCGTCGGTGATGAAGTGCCGGCTCTGCTCCGGGGCGAGGGCCAGCGCCCGCAGCCGGGCGTGCGTCACGCTGTACTGCTGGACGTCGGACGTCTTCGTCAGGCAGAGGCCGCTGGTGAACCTCTCCAGGTACACCACCGCCTCACGGGTGTCGGAGAACTCCAGGAGGGAGAACTGCCCCGTCAGCCCCGGGTGGGCGCCTGCGCTGTGGGGGAGCACCTCGACGGTGATGTGCGGTTCGGTGCCGAGGGCGTGCAGGTGCTCCAGTTGTTCACGCATGATCTCCCGGCTGCCGACGACGCGCCACAGGGCCGATTCGTCCAGGACGACCCGCAGATGCAACCGGCGGGCGGGGTCATAGATCCGGTGCTGGCGGCGAAGTTGTACCTTCAGCCGCGCTGCGGCCTGGTCGACCGTGACGAGAGGGATCGTTTCCTCAATGACCGCGGCGGCGTAGGCGGGAGTCTGCAGCAGGCCGGGAATCACCATGGACTCGTAGGCCCGGATGGAGGCGGCGGCCGCCTCCAGATCGAGATGGACGCTGTGGGGGATGTCGCCGTAGGAGTGCCACCAGCCCTGTCGGCTCGACTCCCCGGCCAGCGCCGTCAAGTGGTCGACGAGGTGCTGGTCGGTGACGCCGTAGAGCATGCAGAGATCGCGTACGTCGCGACGGCTGACCGCACGGCGGCCCGTCTCCATGTGACTGACCTTGGCCTGGGAGATCAGCAGCTCCGCCGCGACCTGCGTGCCGGTCATGCCGCTGTCCTTACGGAGCCGGCGCAGCTCCGCCCCCAATCGTCGTCCTGTGACGGTGGGGTTGTTGTTCGCCGCCATGGGCGGTGTACCTCCGGCTCCAAGCCACTACGTATCCGAGCAGATTGGCATGGAGCACCGGTTGTTGATCACGCGCCGTGCCGTCGGCGCCGTGCGTCGGGAAAAAGGATTGTGCCGATGTAACGTGCCCGCCTCGCCGAGGTCCCGGACGCACACCCGGGCCCGGCTGGTGCCGGTGGCGATCTCGGCGAGGCAATCCAGCTCCGGCCACGTGCACGGCAGCAGGATCTCCTGGAGCATCGCGTGCGACACCGGCCCTGGACGCCGCCCGCGGGCCGGAGTCCTCGCGGCGCACCCGCACGCCGATCACCGGCCAGCGGACCTGGCCGTCCAAGAGGAGAACCACCTCCGGCTGACCAGGGCGACCGCCGAGTTCCGCGAGGTCACCCGGCAGCCGGGCATCGCCGAGGCGTTCGACGCCGCGTTCCCCGACGACGCCCCGGCTTCCCGGGACGCCGCCCGCCGAGCGGCCTGACCTTGGAACTGCACGTCGACCTCCGGTGGCTCCTCGACCGCCAGGAGGACCTGCTCGGCAAGGAACTCGGTGTCCGCGACTGGTCCGGCCTATAAAACTGCCGGACGTTGGTTACACATGGGTCTCCGACCGTGACGGAGATCTGCCATGCCCCCTTCGCTGCAACAGCAGCAGGACCGCCAAGCTCAACACCGCCTGGCGGTCCTGCGCCACGCCGAAGAAGTCACCGGCAACATCGCGCTGACCTGCCCCTACTACGGCATCAGCCGCACGTGCTTCTACAAGTGGCAGCGCCGCTACCAGGGCGAGGGCCTCGAGGGTCTGCGGGACCGCTCCAGCAAGCCCCACCACTGCCCCCACGCCACCGAGGCCGACGTCGTCAACAAGATCGTCTACCTGCGGTAGCACTACCACTTCGGCCCAATGAAGATCAAGATGTAGCTCAAGCGGTACCACGACATCGACATCGCCTGCTCCGCCGTCTACCGCTTCCTCAAGAAGCTCGGCATGAACCGCCTGCCGGCCTCCCAACGCTACAAGCGGCACGACAGGCGCTACACCCGCTACGAGAAGCAGCTGCCCGGCAACCGCGTCCAGATCGACGTCAAGTTCATCGAACCGATCGGCCTGCCGGAGCGAACTGCGGCCGCGGCGCCGGTCACCGGCACCCTGCCCCAGCAGCGGCGCCGGGCGAAGTACTACCCGTTCACCGCCACCGACGACTGCACCCGGCTGCGGGTCCTGCGGATCTACCCGCGGTGCGACCAGAAGACCGCCGTGCAGTTCCTCGACTACGCCCTGGAACGCCTGCCGTTCCGCGTCGAGGTGATCCAGACCGACAACGGCGCGGAGTTCCAGTCCGCCTTCCACTGGAACGTCCTCGACAAGGGCATCGCCCACACCTACATCAGACCGGCATCACCGCACCTCAACGGCAAGGTCGAACGTTCCCACCGCATCGACGCCGAGTAGTTCTACCGCATGCTCGACGGCGTGGTCATCGACGGCACCGGCGTCTTCAACGACAAGCTGAGAGAGTGGGAGGACTACTACAACTACCACGGCGCCCTCAGCGGCCAGACACCCTACGAACGTCTCAAGCAGAAGACCCGGACCCCGCTGTAATCAAGCTGCGGCAGTCGCACACCTAGGCGGTGTCGTCAAATGTCACGCCCACATCAGCAGTGAGGCGAGAGTGACGGCTGCCTCGTAGGACTCGGCGGTCTTGTCGTAGCGGGTGGC
>NZ_JBIBJV010000021.1:0-10759 GCF_042958885.1 Streptomyces sp. NPDC007945 | reverse complement strand
CCGGGGGCGGGCGGGGCCCCCGCCCCCCCCCCCCGCCGGGCCCCCCCCCCCCCCCCCCCCCCCCGGGGGCGGGGGGGGGCGCCCCCCCCCGCGCGGGGGGGGGGGGGGGGGCCCGGGCCCCCGGGGCCGGCGCCCCCACCACGAAGGGTGCCGCGGGTCACGCCACCGCGTCGAAGCCGGTGTCGCGGGCCATCTTCTTCAATTCGAGGAGGGCGTGCTTCTCGATCTGGCGGATGCGCTCGCGGGTGAGGCCGTGTTCCTTGCCGACCTCCGTGAGGGTCCGCTCGCGCCCGTCCTCGATGCCGTACCGCATCCGGATGATCGACGCGGTGCGGTGGTCGAGCTTGTCGATGAGGTCGTCGAGCTCCTCGCTGCGCAGGAGGGTGAGGACCGACTGCTCGGGCGAGACGGCGGAGGTGTCCTCCAGCAGGTCGCCGAACTGGGTCTCGCCCTGGTCGTCCACCGACATGTTCAGGGAGACCGGGTCGCGCGCCCAGTCCAGGACGTCCGTGACCCGCTCGGCGGTCGAGCCCAGCTCCTCCGCGACCTCCGCGGGCTCGGGCTCGCGGCCGTGTTCGCGGTTGAACTCGCGCTGGACGCGGCGGATCCGGCCCAGCTCCTCCACGAGGTGGACGGGGAGCCGGATGGTGCGGGACTGGTCGGCGATGGACCGGGTGATGGCCTGGCGGATCCACCACGTGGCGTAGGTGGAGAACTTGAAGCCCTTCGCGTAGTCGAACTTCTCGACGGCGCGGACCAGGCCGGCGTTCCCCTCCTGGATCAGGTCGAGCAGGGGCAGCCCGCTGCGCGGGTAGCGCCGGGCCACGGCCACGACGAGCCGCAGGTTGGACTTGATGAAAAGGTCCTTGGCGCGCTCGCCCTCCGCGACCAGCGCTTCGAGCTCCTCGCGGGTCGCCCCGCCGGCCTCGCTCTCGGCCTCGCCGTCGAGGATCTGCCGGGCGTAGACGCCCGCCTCGATGGTCTGGGAGAGCTCGACCTCCTTGGCGGCGTCGAGCAGGGGCGTGCGCGCGATCTCGTCGAGGTACATGCCGACCAGGTCGCGGTCGGCGATCTCCCCGCCCACGGCGCGAACGCTGCTTGCCCGGCCGTCCCCGCTCTTGGCGGCGGACTGACGACGGGCGACGGCACGGGTTGCCATGCGTGCTCCCTTGCTGAGTAGGTCGCGACACCCTTGCGGGTGCCCTGCATCCGACGGAAACAACGACCGGAATCGGGACAGAATTCCCAGGAGGCTCAGGATTTTCGCGATCATGCAGTATCCTGCGCGACCCCGCCACCGTCCGGCGGACCGCCGTGCGCATGGATCCGCAGGTCAGAGGCACGCCCCGGGGGCTTCCGGCCGTTCCGACCTCGCTGTCGGTGAGAGGGGCGTCACACTGTCGGGCTTGCTCTCCCCCGTTTGCCCCGTTCTTCTCCTACGACGCCATCCTCCGGTCCCGGGTTGCCTCGGTCGCGGGGTGTAGGTCGCCCGACCGTTACCCGCCGCGGTCTCCCCGGCCTACCGTCCCGCCCATGGACAGCGACACGCACAGGGAAACGGACTCGGCGCCGGACACCACCGGCATCCTCGACGAGGCTCTCGAACGGCTCCACTCCACCGGTCCCGAGCGGCGGGGGTGGCTCACCAATCACGCGCCGATGGCGGTGGAGGCGCTGGCCCGGCACGGGCACGCGGCGGCCGTGCACCGCTGGCTGGACGGGTACGCGCCGAAGCTGGAGGAGGTGCCGGCGCCGTACGCCCCGGTGACCGCAGGGAACTGGCGGGAGGCGCTCGGCGACCCGGCCCGGATCACGGACTGGACCCGCTTCTTCGCCCGCGAGCTGGCGGACCGGCCGTGGCGGGAGGTCCTCGCGGAGTGGTGGCCCCGGCTGCTGCCGGGCATCGCGGGCGGCGCGACGCATCCGGTGATCCGCACCGGGCACGCGGTGCGCACGCTGCTCGCGCCCGGCGGGGAGACGGCGCCCCGGCGGGCGGAGCTGGCGCACGCGCTCGGCTACTGGGCCGCCCGCCACCAGCCGCTGCCGCGGCTCGCGCCGCTGGCGGCCGCCCCGGACGCGGCCTCGGCGCTCGCCGCCGTACCGCCGGTCCCGGTGCAGGAGGGCGGGATCCGGGAGCGGCTCGCGCAGCTGACGGCCTTCCCCGTCTGGGGCGGGGCCGCCGGTCCCGAGGCGGCGCGGGCACGGCTGGGCGAGCTGGTGGCCGCGGCCGTGCACCGGTACGCGACGCACGGGCACGGGGAGCCGGTGATGCTGGTGCACGCGGCGACGGCGCCGAACGCGGTGCTGCGGACGCTGCCCGCGCTGCCCCGGGACCTGTGGGTGCCGAGTCTGGCGGCGGCGTGGGCGGCCTCGGCCGCGGTGACCGCCGCGTACACGCCGCGGGAGGCGGCCGCGTACACCGGGACGGGGCTCGCGCCGGAGGAGGTGTTCGCGCGGGCGGCGGCGCACGGCGACGACCACACGATCAAGTTCACGGACACCGCCCTCGACGTCGGCGGGCCGGTGGCGCTGGCCGCCGCCGTCCGCTCGGTGGAGCTGAATCCGCCCGCCTTCGGGTAGGGCCCGTCCGGGCGGACTCAGCCGAACTGGACGGAGCGCTTCGCGAGGCCCATCCAGAAGCCGTCGATCACCGAACGTTCGGCGTCGAGGTCGCCGACCGCGTCCGCCGCGCCCATGGCGACGAAGAGCGGGGCGAAGTGCTCGGTGCGGGGGTGGGCGAGGCGGCCGGCCGGGGACTTGTGCGTGAAGTCGAGGAGGGCGTCCACGTCGCGGGCGGCGAGGGCCTCGTGGCCCCAGGCGTCGAACTCGGCGGACCAGCCGGGCACGCCGCCGCCGGTGTGGCGGAGGGCGGCGAGGTTGTGGGTGAAGAAGCCACTGCCGACGATCAGGACGCCCTCGTCGCGCAGCGGGGCCAGCTTGCGGCCGATGTCCATGAGCCGGCGCGGGTCGAGGGTGGGCATGGAGATCTGCAGGACCGGGATGTCGGCGTCGGGGTACATCTCGACGAGGGGGACGTACGCGCCGTGGTCGAGGCCCCGGTCGGGGATGTCCTGCACGGGTGTGCCGGGCGCGCGGAGCAGCGCGCGGACCGACGCGGCGAGCCCGGGCGCGCCGGGGGCGTCGTACCGGACCCGGTAGTAGTGCTCGGGGAAGCCCCAGAAGTCGTAGACGAGGGGGACCGGCTCGGTGGCGCCGAGGGCGAGCGGTGCCTCCTCCCAGTGGGCGGAGACCATGAGGATCGCCCGGGGCCGGGGCAGGTCGGTGGACCAGGCGGCGAGTTCGCCGGGCCAGACGGGGTCGTCGGCGAGCGGCGGGGCGCCGTGGGACAGGTAGAGCGCGGGCATCCGGTCCTGCGTGGCGGTCATGGAGACGCCTCCTCACTCCGGCGGAAGGGTTCGGCTGTCGAGCCCGGAGGAGGGCTCGTGGGAAGAGTGCGACAGCGCGAGGTTCTTGAAACTTCAAGCTGTCGTACGCAGCGTAAACGTACATAGTTCAACTTTCAAGGACGGGTCGTACGATGGGTGACATGGGAGACAGGACCGGAAGCGGACCCCGCTGGCTCAGCGACGGCGAACAGCGCGTCTGGCGCTCGTACCTCCACGCCACCACGCTCCTGGAGGATCACCTCGACCGCCAGCTGCAGCGCGACGCCGGGATGCCGCACGTCTACTACGGCCTGCTCGTCCAGCTCGCCCAGGCCCCCCGCCGCCGGCTCCGGATGACCGAGCTCGCCAGGAGCGCCAAGATCACCCGCTCCCGGCTCTCCCACGCCATCGCCCGCCTGGAGAAGAGCGGCTGGGTCCGCCGCGAGAACTGCCCCTCCGACAAGCGCGGCCAGTTCGCCCTCCTCACCGACGAGGGCGTCGACGTGCTGCGGCGCACCGCTCCCGGGCACGTGGAGGCGGTGCGGCAGGCGATGTTCGACCGGCTCAGCCCCGAGCAGGTGGAGCAGCTCGGGACGATCATGCGGGTGATGGCCGAGGGCCTGGAACCGGCGGGCCCGGACGCGGACCTGCCCTGGCTCCGCTGAGCGGAACCAGGGCAGGTGGTGACCGAGGGGGGACCGGTGGGGGTCAGTGGGCGATGACGGGGACCTTCACCTCGTCGTCCGCCCCCGCGCCGGAGCCGGCGACCACGCCCGTGTCCGGCTTCCCGGTGGTGATCAGCGCGGCCGCGATGGCCGCCGAGACGGCCAGGATGCCGACCGCCCACCAGATCGCGGCCGTGTAGCCCTCGACCATGCCCTGGAGCTGGAGCAGCCTCTGGGCGGCCGGGGTGGTGGCGCCGGCCGCGTGGTCGGTGAGGTACGCGGTCGTCGCCGAGGCGGCGATCGTGTTCAGCAGGGCCGTACCGATGGCGCCGCCGACCTGCTGCGAGGTGTTGACCATCGCGGAGGCCACACCGGCGTCCTTCGGGTCCACGCCGTGCGTGGCGAGCGACATGGCCGGCATGAAGGCGGTGCCCATGCCGAGGCCGAGCAGCAGCTGCGCGGGCAGGATCAGACCGGCGTACGAGGTGCCGACCTCCAGCTGCGTCAGGAGCAGCATGCCGACGGCGGCGGTCAGGAAGCCGGGGGCCATGAGCAGCCGCGGCGGGACCCGGGTCATCAGCCGGGTGCCGATCTGGGTCGAGCCGATGATCATGCCCGCGATCATGGGCAGGAACGCGAAGCCCGTCATCACCGGCGAGTAGCCCTTCACGACCTGGAGGTAGTAGGTCAGGAAGAGGAACAGGCCGAACATCGCGATGACGGCGAGGCCGAGGGAGAGGTAGACGCCGCCGCGGTTGCGGTCGGTGAGGACGCGCAGCGGCAGCAGCGGGTTCCTGACCTTCGCCTCGACGAGCACGAAGGCGCCGAGCAGGACGACCGAGCCGACGAACATGCCGATCGTGCCGGCGTCGCTCCAGCCCTCGGACTCGGCGCGGGTGAAGCCGTAGACGAGCGCGACCAGACCCAGGGTGGAGAGGATCACGCCGGGGACGTCGAGCGCGGAGCGGTTGCGGCCACCGGCCGGCTCGCGGATCACCAGGTACGCGCCGACGGCGGCGACGATCGCGAACGGGATGTTGACGAAGAAGGTCCAGCGCCAGTTCAGGTACTCGGTGAGGAAGCCGCCGAGGATCAGGCCGACGGCGCCGCCGCCACCGGCGATCGCGCCGTAGATGCCGAAGGCCTTGGCGCGCTCCTTGGCGTCGGTGAAGGTCACCGCGAGCAGCGAGAGCGCGGCGGGCGCGAGCAGCGCGCCGAAGGCGCCCTGGAGCGCGCGGGCGCCGAGCATCATGGCCTCGCCGGTCGCGGCGCCGCCGAGGGCGGACGCGGCGGCGAAGCCGATCAGACCGACGACGAAGGCGCGCTTGCGGCCCCAGAGGTCGGCGATGCGGCCGCCGAAGAGCAGCAGTCCGCCGAAGGCGAGGGCGTAGGCCGTGATGACCCACTGGCGGTTGCCGTCCGATATGCCGAGGTCCTGCTGGGCGGAGGGCAGGGCGATGTTCACGATGGTCGCATCGAGCACGACCATCAGCTGGGCGAGGGCGATGAAGACGAGTGCCTTCCAGCGACCGGGGTCGGGCTGGGAAGCGGCCGTCGACCGGGGAATGCCGGCGGTTTCGGGCATGGGGGTAGCCACCTCTTGGTGCGTAAGTGAAGAAAAAGGACGTTCTGGAAAGGTCCGGGTGAGCCGCCAGGGCTCGGCGGAAGGTTTCGGAGCTCTCGGGAGGGGAGTCCCGAGGGCTCAGCTGGGGCCTGCCGTCACGCGTCTCGTCGCAGGTCCCCCAAGGTGGCCGGGGCGCCCTCCAGGGTGGAGCGGGCGGGTCCCTCCAGGCCGTCGAGGAAGATCTGGAGGTGGCGGTGGACGAAGGGGGCGAAGTCCTCGCAGCCGCTGCCCGGCAGGGGGCGGGTCAGCTGGGAGACGCCGATCATCAGGTCGCCGACGGCGATGTCGGCGCGGAGCCGGCCGGCCTCCTGGGCCCTCAGGACGAGTCCCTCGACGGCCTCCTCCAGCCGTTGGCGCTCGACGACCAGGTCGGGATGGTCCTTGTCGAAGGTGCCGTCGAGCATCGGACAGAGCGCGCCGACCCGCTCGTCGGCCGCCTCGTGCGCGAAGCGGCTGACGGCGGCGAAGGTGTCGCCCTCCTCGGCCGCCGCCCGCTCGGCCCGCTCGGTGAGCCGGCCGAGGATGGAGAGGACGACCTCGTGGACGAGCTCGGGGCGCTCGGGAAAGTTGCGGTACAGCGTGGCGTTGCCGACGCCGGCCCGGCGCGCGATCTCGTCGTAGGGCACGGCGGAGCCGAACTCCACGAACATCTCACGGGCCGCCGCGACCAGCCGCTCGCGGTTGCGCAGCGCGTCGGCGCGGGGCCGGGGCACACGGCGCGCGGGGGTCTCCCCCGCCGCGCCCCCGTCCACGGGGGCCTGTCCGTCGGTGCGGATCACGCCACGACCTCCTCAGCCTTTCGGAGCCATCCGGGGAAAGAATCCCCACTTCGTCGAACTCTCTCCTGAACGGGGAAGGAATCCCCGGTTATTTCCCGCCCCGATGTGACCTGGGTCACGACGACGGAGCGTGGGCGGATACCCACGATCGGTCCACCCCGGCGCGCGCCCCCGCCCCGCTCCGCCGAGGCTGATCGCACGGCGCCCCACGCCGCTGACCAGGCCCCGACCGGAAGGCGACCGCATGCAGCACCCCCGCCGGCGGATACGCGGACCGGTCGCCCTCGCGGCGACCTCGGCCCTGATGCTCACCGTGCTCGTCTCGGCGAGCACCACGCTCCCCGGGCCCGCCCCGGCCTCGGCCGGCCCGGTGGCCGCCCAGCCGGACACCACCCGGCTCGGACCGTGCCGCATCGCCACCACCCTGGGCGTGCAGATGTCGGAAGGGCTGCCGACCGCCCCCGGGTACGCCCGCTCCACCGGCCGGATCCGCGCGCTGACGCTCATGGTCGACTTCCCCGACGCCCGGGGCGAGGGCACGGCGATGGCCCGCTTCCGGGAGTTCTTCCCGCAGACCTCCGACTGGTTCCGGGTCAGCTCCTACGGCCGGCTCCAGTACCGGCCCGAGACCCCGATACCCGACTGGCTGCGGATGCCGCGGCCCTTCTCCTCGTACGGGATCGAGCGCGGCGCCCCCTACGAGCCGGGCTACCGCTCCTTCGTCGAGGACATCGTGAAGGCGGCCGACCCGAAGGTCGACTTCAGCGCCTACGACCTGGTGAACGTCCTGGTCACCCCGAACGCCGGCCCCTCCGCCCTCGACACGGTCCTCTCCGTGACCTTCTCCGGGAACGACGACGCCCCCTACGCCGACGGCGTCCCCCTCGCCAACACGTCCTTCGTGTACAGCCGCCAGGACGACGGCTCCGGCAGCTACCCCGAGACCGGCTACCGCGTCCTGCCCCACGAGAACGGCCACGTCTTCGGCCTGCCCGACCTCTACACCGCCGACGGCGGCGGCACCGTCGGCCACTGGGACATCATGTCCGAGGACTGGGGGGCCAACAACGACCTCCTCGGCTGGCACAAGTGGAAGCTCGGCTGGCTCGACAACGACCAGATCCGGTGCGCCTCCGCCACCGGCACCAGCGAGCACCTGCTGACCCCGCTGGCCCTCGCCGGCGGCCCCAAGCTGGTCTTCGTCCCGCTCTCCGACACCACCGGCTACGCCGTCGAGGTCCGCACCCGCGAGGGCAACGACGAGGCCGTCTGCGAACCGGGCGTCCTCGTCTACCGCGTCGAGGCCGACGTCGACACCGGCCACGGCCCCGTCACCGTGGCCGACAGCGACCGCGCCAGCGGCGGCTGCACCCGCCGCCCCAACGTCCACGCGGAGCTCTCCGACGCCCCCTTCCGCCCCGGCGAGACCTTCACCGACCGCACCAACGGCATACGGATAGGCGTCCTCGACGAGGACGCCGCGGGCAACTTCCGCGTCCGGGTCAGCCGGAGCTGACCCCGGGGCGCGCGAGCAGTCCCCGCAGCTCGCCCTTGAGGACCTTCCCGCCGCCGTTCCGCGGCAGCGGCTCCTCCCGTACGACGACGTGCGCGGGCACCTTGAAGGCGGCGAGCCGCTCCCCCACGTGCGCCCGCAGCTCCCCGGCTCCGGCCGCCGCCCCCGGCCGGAGCCGCACGACCGCCCCGACCTCCTCCCCGAGCAGCGGGTGCGGCACCCCGACCACGGCCGCGTCGACGACGTCCGGATGGTCCTGGAGCACCCCCTCGACCTCCACGCAGTACACGTTCTCGCCGCCCCGCACCACCATGTCGGTGAGCCGGTCGACGATCGACACGCGCCCGTCCGCGTCCATCCGGGCCAGGTCGCCGGTGCGGAACCAGCCGCCGGGCGCGAACGCCGCCCGGGTCGCCTCCTCGTTCCGCCAGTACCCCCGGAACAACGACTGCCCGCGCACCCACAGCTCGCCCACGCCGTCGGCGCCCGGCGACTCGATCCGCGCCTCGGTCGTCGGCGACGGCCACCCCACGCTCCCCGGGAGCTCCCGGTAGGCGGCGCCCGTGTGGGCGAAGATCCCGCCGCAGGTCTCGGTGAGCCCGTACCCGTTCCGCGGCTGGATCCGCTCCCCGTACGCCTCCGCGAGGCCGGCCACGATCACCGGCGGCGCGGCCGCCCCGCCGGTGCTCAGCTGCACCAGGGTCTCCAGCGGGTCGCCGGTCTCCCGGGCGAGCGCCAGCAGCTGGAGCGCGGTCGTCGGCACGCCCGCGTAGTGGGTGACCCGGTGCTCCCGGATCAGCTCCAGGGCCCGCCGGGCGTCCCACTTCCGCATCGTCACCAGCGTCCCGCCGCCCGCCATCACGCCGTACAGCGCGGTGAACGCGGCCACGTGGAAGAACGGGTACGTCATCAGCGACACGACCGGCGGCCCGCCGCCCGGCCGCTCCCCCCGCGCCGCGGCGGCGGCCGCCGCGAAGTAGCGCGGATGGACGGCGGCCCCGGCCTGGGCGAGGTGCGTGGCGACGGCCCCCTTCGGCCGTCCCGTCGTCCCCGAGGTGTAGAAGATCGTCGCGTCGTCCTCGCCGGTCACCTCGACGTCGGGCGGTCCGGCCAGCGGATCGTCGTCGGCCTCGTAGGCGACGAAATCAACATGGGGGACGGCCCCGGCACCGGGCCGCGCCGCGCCGCCGAAGACGATCCCCGGCACCCCGGCCGCCGCCGCCCACGCCCGTACGCGCTCCGCCCGCTCGCCGTCGACGAGCAACAGCCGGGGTCCGCAGTCGTCCAGCGCGTGCGCGAACTCCGCCTCCCGCCACCACGAGTTCAACGGCACGGCGACGAGCCCCGCCAACTGCGCGGCCCAGAACGCCACCTGCCACTCCGGCGTGTTCCGCATCGCGACGACCACCCGGTCCCCGCGCCGCAGCCCGTACTCCCCCACGAGCCGCCGCGCCAGGCCGCACGCCTCGTCGAAGAACCGCCGGTAGGTGACGGAGCCGTCCTCGGAGACCAGGAAGTCCCGGTCCCCGAACGCCCAGACCGCCTCCACGAACTCCCGCAGCGTCCTCGGCCCCCGCGCGTACACCCCGTCCCGCGCCTCGAACGGCCCCCCGGCCGCGCTCAGCCGCTCGATCTCCTCCGTCACTCCTGCCTCACCGGCCCTCACGGGACATCGCGGGGTGGAGCGTGGTGGACAGCAGCCGGAGCGCCGCCTCCGCCGGCGAGTCCTCCGGGGCGGTGTACACGAGCATGCGGTGGCCCGTGCCGTCGCTGAGCCGCAGGTTCTCGAAGTCCAGGGTGAGCGCCCCCACCACCGGGTGCCGCAGGGCCCGCGAACCCGTCGTGCAGTCCCGCACCGGGTGCTCGGCCCACAGGTCCGCGAAGTCCTCGCTCTGGATCATCAGCGAACCGATCAGCTCCGCGAGCGCCCGGTCCTCCGGGCACCGCCCGGCCACGAGCCGGAGCGCGGCCAGCGCGATCCGGGCCTCGTCCCGCCAGTTCACGTACAGGTCGCGGGTGTGCGGGTCGAGGAACAGCATGCGGGTGAGGTTCGGCCGGTTCTCCGGGTCCTCGGGGCTCGCCGGGTCGAGATGGCCGGCGAGCAGCGCGTGCCCGAGCGGGTTCCACGCGAGGACGTCGTTGCGCCGGTCCAGGACGACCGCCGGCACGTCCGGCATCGCCCGCAGCAGCCTGCCGGTCGTCTCCCGCACCCGCTCCGGCCGCGACGACGCCACCCGGTGCGTCCGCGGCGGACGGGCCAGGTTCCGCAGGTGCGTGTGCTCGTCCGGGGTCAGCCGCAGGGCACGCCCGAGCGCGTCGAGGACGCTGTCCGAGGCGTTGGTGCTCTGCCCCTGCTCCAGGTGCGTGTAGTACGTGATGCTGACCCCCGCGATCAGCGCCAGCTCCTCGCGGCGCAGACCCGGGACCCGGCGGCGGCCGTGCGCCGGCAGCCCGACGTCCTCGGGCCTCAGCTGCGCGCGGCGGTTGCGGAGGAATTCGCCCAGGGCGGTGGGGGTGTCCATGGCCCCAGTGTGCCGGGAGGCCGGCCGGTACGGGGAGCGGAAGGTGGCCTTGTGAGTGCTAGCTTCCGCGGCGCTGGCGAAACCACAGGGCTGGGTAAGCCGCCCCGACCGCAGCAGAGTCGTTTCCGGAAGGCCCGTCGGGGCCGCTTTCCCGCTCACCGGAAAGGCTGGTTTTGTCATGTCGGTTGTCGAGAGTGCGCGTCCGGGTCCGGACGCGAGCGTGTCGGCGAGTGGTGGTGAGCCGGCGCCCGAGAGGCTGGACGGCCGGCT
>NZ_JBIBJV010000020.1:0-11605 GCF_042958885.1 Streptomyces sp. NPDC007945 | reverse complement strand
GTCCGCCTGAAGCCGCACACTCGGGCAACTCCGCCTTGTGACGACCCGGTCACGCGGCCACCGTGGGCCGCGGGCCGCACGCGACGGCCTCATGAAAGGAACGACCGATGGCTCTGCACACCCGACCGCAGCCGTCTCCGGTCAGCTGGGAGCAGGTACGCGTCCCCGCGCCCGGCGGCCCCGTCCCGGGACTCGTCCTGAGGCCCGAGCGGCCCCGGACCGGCAGATGGCTGGTGTGGGCGCACGGCGGCAGCTGGCGCGCGGGCTCGGCCCTGGAGTGGTACCCGGCCACCGCCGACCTGGCGCGGGCCGCCGGCATGACCGTGGTGAGCGTCGACTACCGGCTCACTCCGGCCGCCCGGCACCCGGACATGGTCCAGGACCTCCTCGCCGCCCTGGAGTGGGCGGCGGGGCAGGCCGAGCGGGAGGCCGCCGGGACCGGCGGCGACGGCGAGGAGCCGGTGCTCGTCGTCGGCGGGGACAGCGCGGGCGGCACGCTCGCGGCGTCCGCCGCGCTCGCCCGCCGGGACCGGGGGCTGCCGCTGGCCGCCCAGGTCCTGGCGTACCCGCCGCTCGACCCGGCCTGCGAGGCGGACTCGTACCGGCGCCACGCGGGGGCCTTCCCCTCGGCGGCGGCGATGGCCGCCGCCTGGCGGGAGTACCGGGCCGCCGGGTCGCCGGCCGCCGCCGACGGCACCCGCCTGTACAGCACGCCGTTCGAGGCGGCCGGGCTCGACGGGGTCGCCCCCGCGCTCCTCACCGTCGGCGAGCTCGACCCGGTGGGCGACGACGTGCGCCGCTACGCCGGGCTCCTCCGGGCGGCCGGCGTGCCGGTGGCGCTGCGGGAGCTCCCGCGGACCGGACACGGGGCGTTCCTGCGCCCCGTGGCGTCGGGCGCCTCGGCGGCGGAGCTCATCGGGACGTCGCTGCGCGCGTTCCTCGACGCCCGCTGAGCCCGTCCCGGACGGCCGTTCCCCGCTCGATCCCTTCCGTTCCGTCCTCACCCCTTCCCCTTCGACCTCTTGGGAGACCTGCCATGACCGCACCGTTCCCGCCCGCCGCCGTCCCCGCCGCCGCCAACCTCGACGCGCTGCTGCGCCACTTCGCCGACCTGCGGGACGGCCGGCACGGCGACGCCGTCTCCCGGCCCGGCAAGGAGGAGCTGTTCCGCACGGCCGCCGGGCTCCTCGACCCGTACGCCCGGCAGGCGTTGACCGAGCTGAACGAGGAACTGCTCCTCGGCCAGGGCGTGCTGGCCGCGACCGGCGTGCAGCGCTCGGACGACGGCAGCCTGTTCCACGCCTGGACGCTGTCCTGGGCGGAGCAGCGCGACGGCGGCATCCCGCCGGTGACGCTGTACGCGCACTACGGGCGCGGCTTCCACCACCCGCACCTGCGCGGGGCGACGGTGTCGGAGTGGCCGCTGAACGTCTTCGACGACGCGCAGGCCGCCGCGGAGCTGCCGACGCTGCGGGCCATCGCCGCCGCCGACCTCCACAACCTCGTCTTCGAGCGGGACTTCCGGATCGTGCCGGCGACGGTGTCCGGGGCCTCCGGCGTCCCGACCGGCCACCAGCACTGAAGGGAACGGGAGACCACGTCATGACCTCCCTGCGACTCTCCGTCCTCGACCAGACGCCCGTCGGCGAGGACCAGACGCCCGACGAGGCGCTGCGGGCCTCGCTGGCCCTGGCGTCCTCCGCCGAGCGGCTCGGGTACGTCCGCTACTGGGCGGCCGAGCACCACGGTTCGCCCGGATTCGCCTCCAGCGCCCCCGAGATGCTGGCGGGCGCGGTCCTCGCCCGCACGTCGCACCTGAGGGTCGGCACGGGCGGGGTGCTGCTGCCGCGCTACGCGCCGACGAAGGTCGCCGAGGTGTTCGGGGTGCTCGCCTCGCTCCATCCGGGGCGGGTCGACCTCGGGCTCGGCCGGGCCGGCGGTCCGGCGCACGACTTCCCGGCGAAGGTCGCCGAACTCCTCGCCCTGCTGGGCGCCGACGGCCGGCGGCGCCCGTACGGGGTGGTGCCGCAGGCCGCGGTGCCGCCGAGGGTGTGGCTCCTCGGCGCGGGCGGCGAGTCCGGCCGGCTGGCCGGGCGGCTCGGCACCGAGTTCGCCTTCGGGCACTTCTTCTCCCCGCACGGCGGGCTGCGCGCCCTGGAGGGGTACCGGGCCGAGGCCCGGGAGTCCGGCGCCCGCACGGGCGGCGGGGTGCTCGCGGTGCGGGTGGTGGCGGCGGACACCGCCGAGCGGGCCGAGGAGCTGGCGCGGAGCCTGCTGCTGTGGCGGGCCCGCAAGGACCTGGGGCAGGACCGGCCGCTGCCGTCCCTGGCGACGGTGCGGGGCCACCGGTGGAGCGACGCCGAGCGCGAGCGGGCCGAGGTGCACCGTACGGCGCTGGTGGCCGGGGCCGTCGAGCAGGTGGGCGCGCGGCTGGCGGAGCTGGCCGCGTCGCACGGCGTGGACGAGATCGTCGTCAACACGCTGACGGCGGACCCGGCCGACCGTGAGCGGTCCTACGCGCTGCTGGCGCAGTACTTCGGCCTCTCGGAGGAGGCCACCCGCTCGGCGCGGGCGGCCGCGGAGGCGGTGCCCGTGGGCTGATCCCCGGCGCCGTGGCCGTACGCGGAAGAGCCCCGACCGGTGGTGTCCGGTCGGGGCTCTTCGGTGTGCGGGGCGGGTCAGTGCCCGCGTCCGGCGCCGGCGCCGGCGGGCTCGGGGGCGGGCGCCGGGGTCTCGGTCCCGGTGACGGCGGTGACGGCCGGGGCGGTACGGCGCTTGGAGCGGCCGAAGCGGATCATGGCGGGCGCCTCGACGAAGCGGAAGAGGAGCCAGCCGCCGAGCAGGGAGGCGGCGAAGAAGCCGGCGATCACCAGGAGCGAGCCGCCGATGCCGTACGTGGTCTCGCCGAGCAGGGAGCGCAGGTAGAAGATCGTGACGCCCTGGACGAGGTAGAAGCCGAAGGAGACCTCGCCGAGCCAGACCATGGGGCGGCTGCGCAGGAAGGTGACGCGGCCGTCGACGTCGGACGCGGCGGTGGCGGCGATGAGGGCGGCCACGGGGACGATGGTGGCGGCGACGAAGCCGTACTGGAAGGGCAGCAGCAGGGCGGCGGCATAGCCGACGGCGGTGAGGGCGAGGGAGAGTCCGAAGCCGATGCGGCGCGGCCAGCGGCCGGCCAGGACGATCCGGGCGAGCAGGATGCCGAGGACGAACTCGAAGAGCCGGCCGGCCGGCAGCAGGTAGCCGAACCAGAACTGCATGTCGGAGACGGGCGTGATGGCGGACTTCGGGGTGGCGGGCACCAGGTAGGTGGAGACGAGCTGGACGGCTATGGTGCCGGCGACCATCACGGCGCTCCAGAACCACAGGGCGCCGCCGCGGATCTTGCGGATGGGGACGATCAGGAGCGGGAAGAGCATGTAGAAGAGCAGCTCGCTGCCGAGGGACCAGCTCGGCGGGTTCACGCTGAGGTTGACGGCCGGCTGCGGGAACCAGGTGTGGATCAGCAGCAGGTTCGGCAGCCAGTCCGCGACGCTGGTGACGGCGGCGCCGGCGAAGAGCATCATCGAGGCGGCGAAGACCACGACGTGGTTCGGGAAGATCTTGAGGAGTCGGCGGCGGAGGAAGGCGGTGACCCGCTCGCCGGGCTTCGACGCCCAGGCGAGGACGAAGCCGGAGAGCACGAAGAAGAAGGAGACGCCCAGGTAGCCGGCCTTGCTGAACGCGGTCTCGAAGGCGTTCGCGAGGCCCTCGTCGGCGAAGGGGTTGATGGGGGCGTTGGGCGGGATGGGCGAGTCCATCAGGGACGAGTGGAAGAAGAAGACGAGGAGGGCGGCGAAGAACCGCAGGCCCGTCAAGGAGGGCAGTTTCGCCCGCTTCGCGGTCTCGGTGGACGGGGAGGTCGTGGAGGACACGGTGGGTTCGCTCTCTCTTGGCTGGCGGGGCGGGAGGGCAGTGCGGGGGGCCTGCGGGGTCCCGGGGCGGCGGGGGCCTGCCCCGGGACCGTGGCGCGTGGCGGGTGGTGCGCGATGCGGGAGACGCGGAGGGGGCGCCGTGACCGGCGGCTACTGCTCGATCTGGTTGCGGTAGACCATGAGCTTCGCGTCCTTGGCCACGTAGTAGTTCTGGACGGAGTAGGCGATGGTGGCGAAGTCGAGCCGGCCGTCGCCGTTGAAGTCGGCGGTGGCGATGCGGGCCACGGACTCGTCGGAGACCCGCCACTTCGCCCAGACGCCGTTCGCCGCGTCGATCGCCTTGTAGTACATGACGCCCTGCCAGGGCCACGGGCCGCGCAGCGCGACGAGGAACTCCTCGTCGCCGTCGCCGTCGAAGTCGGCGCAGACGATCTGGTGGCCGGGGCCCTCGCCGTTCTCGTTCGGGTCGCCGAAGACGTCGAGGAGGACCCGGTTCCAGCCCTTGCCCTCGGCGTCCTTGGTGTAGACGGCGACGGTGTTGCCGTGGAACGGCTCGATGGCGGCGACGTACGCCATCGGGTCGTCGCCGAGCCGGCCGGCGTTGAGGTCGCCGCTGCCGCGGAAGCCGGTCTGCTCGAACTGGGTGAGCTCGCCGGTGCCGATGAGCTCGCGTATCCACTCCTGGCGGTTCTCGTCGTAGTAGAGCCAGGTGACGCCCTCGTCGGAGGCGAGGAGGAGGGATTCGAGCTCGGAGCCGGGGATGAGGCCCTGCTTCTTCTCGGCGCCGTGGATCATGCGGAAGTGGCTGTCGTCGATGACGGTCATCGGCCACTCCTCGGCCGTGTGCACGTCGTCGGGCTCGGTGAAGAGCACCACCGGAAGGACCGCGTGGACGTCCTCCTTGGCGACGATGGGCAGGCCGATGATCTGGAGGCGGTCGGTGCGGGTGAAGTGGCCGGCGCGCAGGCGGTGCATGCCGGTGGCGCGGCCGACGTAGTGGCGCTTCCAGCGGGACTCGTCCTTGTCGGGCTGGCCGGGGTTCTCCAGCCAGTCGATCTTTCCGCCCTCGGTGTTGGCGTCGTGGATGGTGCCGATCGGGCCGTAGAGGTCGTAGCAGACGATGACGTCGGGCCGGCCGTTGCGGGTGACGTCGGCGAAGTCGGCGCCGACGGGCATCGTGATGCGGTCGGCGATCAGGCGCCGGGTCCACTCGCCGTCGTTGGCGTACCAGTAGATCTCGCCGAGGCGCAGGCCGTAGCCGAACAGGTCCGGGCTGCCGTCGCCGTCGATGTCCGGCGCCTCCAGCCAGTAGCCGTCACGGAGCTGGGCGGCGACGAGCTCGGGGGTGAAGCGGGGGACGCGCAGCCCGGGGGTGGTGTTCTCGCTCATGGGGTCGTTTCTCCTCGGTGCGGGGGCGGAAAGGCCGGAAGGGGGAAGGGCGGGCGGGGCGGGGTGGTGCTCACGTCCGGGGTGCGCGGGGGACGGGGTGGTACTCGACGGCGAGCCAGACGCAGTCGGTGTCGGCGTGGTACTGGTGGTACGGGTAGTGGTAGGTGCACTGCGGGCCGATGGCGCAGAACGGGTCCGGGGTGGTGTAGCCGGGGCTCATGAGCACGTCCTGGTAGAGCGAGGCGTGGTCGCGGTCTCGGAAGCGCTGCATCCGGCCGAGGCCCTGGACCTGGGTGTGGACCTCGATGAAGTCGTGCTCGTTGTGGATGACGCAGTCGGTGCCGGCGGGCGCGAACCAGAGGTTGGCGCGGACCGTGAACTCCCGCAGGGAGACGGCCGTCTCGCGCTCGCCGAGCAGGTGCGCCGCGTCGAAGACGACGGTGCCGATCTCGTCCTGCGGACTGCGGTAGAGCGGCGTGTCGCGGGGGAAGCCGCCCTGGTCGCCGAGGAGGTCGGCGAGGTGGCCCCAGCCGGGGGCGTCCACCAGGGAGGCCTCGCCGACCTCCTCGCGCCCGGGGCGGAGCAGGATCAGCGTCTCGGCCCGCTCGATGCGGGTGTCGGCGAGGACGGTGGAGGTGAGGGCCGGGATCGTCTTGCGGGGCGTCTCGGCGACGGTCACCGCCGTCATGCTCGGGTTGACGACCATGGTGCGGCCCTCGACGAGGTAGTCCTCGACGTCGCGGACGAGCGTGGCGCGCAACTGCGGGGTGCCGAAGCTGAGTTCGCGCTCGGTGGTGGTCGTGGCCGCGGTGGTGTCCATGTCGGTTCGGTTCCTCTCGTCGGGTGTCAGGTGCGGGCGAGGGCGGCCGTCCGGGCGTGTCCGGCGCCCAGGACGCCTCCGTGGGCGGAGTGGGCGGTCTCGGCGGGGGCCGTCGGGTCGAAGGGCTCGGGCGCGGGCCCGAGGCCGAAGTGGTGGGCGATGGCGTCGACGGTGCGACCGGTGGCGCGGCCGTCGCCGTACGGGTTGGCGGCGTTGGCCATGCGGAGGTAGGCGGCCGGGTCGCGGAGCAGTTCGAGGGTGTGGGCGACGATGCCCTCGGTGGCGGTGCCGACGAGCCGGGCGGTGCCGGCGGTCACGGCCTCGCCGCGTTCGGTGACGTCGCCGAGGACGAGGGTCGGCTTGCCGAGCGCGGGGCCCTCCTCCTGGCTTCCGCTGCTGTCGGAGACGATCAGGTCGGCGCGGGCCATCAGCTTGCAGAACGCCAGGTACGGCAGCGGGTCGACGACCGTGATGTTCGGGTGGGCGCCGATGTGGGGCAGCAGGCCCTCGCGGACGACCGGGTTGCGGTGCAGCGGGACGACGACCCGGGTGTCCGGCTCGTCGGCGATGCGGGCCAGGGCGCGGCCGATGGCCGGCAGGTGGGGCCAGGCCTCGCGCCGGTGGGCGGAGGCGAGGACGATCCGGCGCGGGTCGGCGTCGAGGTCGGCCAGGGCCGGGTCGCCGTAGTCGGCGGACTGCCCGCAGGCCCAGCGGAGGGCGTCGATGACGGTGTTGCCGGTGATGGCGATGGTCGCCGGGTCGATGCCCTCGGAGCGCAGGTTGGCTGCGTTCCCGGGGGTGGGCGCCAGGTGGAGGGCGGCGATCTGGGCGACGAGCCGGCGGTTGCCCTCCTCCGGGAACGGGGAGCCGAGGTGGCCGCTGCGCAGCCCGGCCTCGACGTGGATGACGGGGACCCGCTGGTGGAAGCCGGCGAGGGCGCCGGCGAAGGTGGTGGCGGTGTCCCCGTGGACGAGGACGGCGTCGACGGCGGCGGAGCGGAACCAGTCCTCCAGGCCGCGCAGGGAGCGGTAGGTGACCTGGGAGAGGGTCTGCTTGGGGGCCATGACCTTGAGGTCGACGTCGGTGGTGAGGCCGAAGGCGTCGAGGGTCTCGTCGAGCATCTGCCGGTGCTGGCCGGTGGAGACGACGACCGGGGCGAAGCGGGGGTCGTCCTGGAGGGCGCGGATCACCGGCGCGAACTTGATGGCCTCCGGCCGGGTACCGAGGACTACGGCGAGGGAGCGCATGGGTTCCTTACTTCCTGTGGGGTGCGGGCCTGGACAGGGCGGAGCAGGGCAGCGCTGAGCAGAGGTGGGGAGGGGAGTGATGCGGCCGGGGCGCTTGTTCAGCGGCTCTCGTGCGGCCTGGGATCAACTTTCCCCCGAGGCCCCCGGAGGGTCAACGGACGCCCGCCCGGCCTCGAACAGCACCTCGAACGGGGGTGTTCGAGAGGGGGGTCGGACGCCTCGGGCGCCGGCTCCGGAAAACGCCGAAGCCCTGCGTCCGGATGACCGGACGCAGGGCTTCGACCTGCGGTTTCAGGGGTGCGACAGGGCTGTGGGTCAGTCCTTCGCGGGCTTGATGGACATGGAGTGGCGGAAGTAGTCGGACGGGTCGTAGCGCCGCTTCACGCGCTGGAGGCGGGGGTAGTTGTCCTTGTAGTAGAGGGTCTGCCAGGGCACGCCGGAGCGGTTGCGCCGCGGGTCGGCGACGTCGCGGTCCGGATAGTTGATGTAGCAGCCGTCGGTGGCGTCGTCGATGAGCGGGACGCCGCCGGTGGGCGCGAAGAACTCCTCGTACAGCTCCCTGAGCCAGCCCAGGTAGAAGTCGTCCTCGCTCTCCTCCGACCAGAAGGTCTGGAAGCACATCTTGAAGATGGAGGAGCGCTGCGCGTTCGCGGTCGCGTCGGGGGCGACGGCGTTGACCTGCCCGCCGAAGGAGAACAGCACCAGCATGGTGTCCGGGTTGGTGAAGTCGGACCTCGTCATGTGCTTGTACAGCGCGCTGAGCTGATGGTCGGTGAAGTTCTTGCGCATGTACGCGGACTTGTGGCCGCCGCGCGAGGTGGGGTCGGTGATGACCGGGTTGTTGGTGCCGACGAGACGGGTCGCCTGGAGCCACGGCAGGGTGCGCGGTTCGGCGAGCTGCGGCATGGCGGGCAGTTCGCCGGTGGGCCGGGTGAGGGCCTGCGGGCGGATCCCGGTGCCGGCGGTGATGGCGGCCAGGTAGTCGTCGAGGAGTGCGCGGGCGTTCGGGACGGTGGCGTCGACCTGGGTGAACATGCCGAGGCTGCCGTGGGCCCTGGAGCTGACGTTGAAGAGGCTCGACAGGGCCCGGTAGGGCGAGTCGGGGGCGCTGTGCTCGGCGTGCCAGGCGCCGAAGTTCTTGAGGAGGCGGTTGAACCTGCGCTCGTCGAGCTGGTCCCAGGGGAAGTCGACGGCGCTGACGAGGACCGTGGACGGCGGGGATATCAGCTGGCGCGAGGGCTCCGTGCCGGTGGCGCCCGGCGAGCGGAACCAGTACTTGGTGACGAGGCCGAAGTTGCCGCCGCCGCCCCCGGTGTGCGCCCACCACAGGTCGCGGTGCGGGTCGTCCTCCTCGCGGGTGGCGACGACCGTGCGGACGCCTCCCCGGCCGTCGGTGACGACGACCTCGACGGCGTACAGGTGGTCGACGACCAGGCCGTGGGCGCGGGACAGCAGGCCGTACCCGCCGCCGGCTATGTGACCGCCGGCGCCGACGCTGTAGCAGATGCCGCCGGGGATGGTGACGCCCCAGCCCTTGTAGAGGGCCTCGTACACGTTGAGGAGGCGGGCGCCGGGCTCGACGGTGAAGGCCCGCATCCGGGGGTCGTAGCCGACGTGCGTCATCTCGGAGAAGTCGAGGATGACCTCGGCGTCGGGGTGGACCGCGAAGTCGGCGAAGCAGTGCCCGCCGCTGCGGACCGAGACCCGCTTGCCGGACCGGACGGCGTCCTTGAGGGCGCGCTCGGCGTCGGCGCTGGAGCGGATCATGCGGATGTAGTCGGGCCGGGCGACGAACCGCTGGTTGTTGCCGGTGGTCAGCTCGGCGTAGCGGGGGTCCCCGGGGCGGACGGTGGAGCCGGTGCCGGCCGCGGCGGCCGCGGCGCCGGTGGCTCCCGTGGCCGCCGCGGCGCTCGGGACGGCGAGGGCGCCGACCACGGCGGCGGTGCCCACGGCGGCGGCGCCGCTGGTGAGGACGGTACGGCGGCCGAGGCCCTGGCCCGGACGGTCCGCGGCGGTGGCGGGGGTGGACGACGGGGCGGGAGTGGATGGCGTGGAGCGCATGGGACTGACTCAACTCCTCGGAGACGGTGGTGTGGTGGCGCCCTGACGCGGCGCCGGAAGGGCGGAGTCCAGGGGTACGGTCCGCTTCCCGGCCGCCCGGCGGCGGTCGGCGCGGCCCGAGAGCAGTGCGGTGCACAGACCGGCGGCGGCGAGTCCGGCGCCGATCCAGGTCGGCGCGGTCCAGCCGAGGCCGCGGTCGACGGCGAGTCCGCCGAGCCAGGCGCCGAGGGCGTTGCCCAGGTTGAACGCCGCGATGTTGGCGGCGGAGGCCAGCGCCGGGGCGCCCTCGGCCTGCTGCATGACCCGGGCCTGGAGCGGCGGCACGGTCGCGAAGCCGACGGCGCCGAAGACGGCCAGGGTCACGGCGGCGGGCAGCGGCGCGCGGGCGGTGAACGTGAAGACGACCAGGACCAGGGCGAGCGCGCCGAGGATCACGTACAGGCTGGGCATCAGGGAGCGGTCGGCGGCCTTGCCGCCCAGGACGTTGCCGACGCAGAGCCCGGCGCCGAACAGCACGAGCAGCCAGGCGACGGCGCCGTCGGAGAAGCCCGCCAGCTCCGTCATCATCGGCGCCAGGTACGTGAACGAGGCGAAGACCGCGCCGAAGCCGAGCATCGTCGTCAGCAGCGCCAGCCACACCTGCGGCCGGGCGAAGACGGCGAGTTCGCCGCGGAGCGAGGCGCCGGGCGGGCGCGGCTGCGCCGGGACGAGCGCGATGATCCCGAGCAGTCCGACGACACCGAAGGCGGTCACCGCCCAGAAGGTGGAACGCCAGCCGAACTGCTGCCCGAGGAAGGTGCCGAGGGGCACGCCGAGCACGTTGGCGAGGGTGAGACCGGTGAACATCAGGGCGATGGCCCCGGCCTTGCGGTCGGGCGCGACGAGGTCGGCGGCGACGACCGACCCGATGCCGAAGAACGCGCCGTGGGTGAGGGAGGCGATCAGCCGGCCGCCCATGAGGGCGCCGTAGTCGCCGGCGAGCGCGCACAGCAGGTTGCCGGCGATGAAGACGCCCATCAGGACCACGAGCATGGTCTTGCGGGGCAGCCGGTTCCCGGCGGCGGTCATCAGCGGGGCGCCGACGACGACGCCGAGCGCGTAGCCGGTCACGAGCATCCCGGCGGCCGGGATGGACACGGACAGGTCGCCGGCGACCTCCGGCAGCAGCCCGACGATGACGAACTCGGTGGTGCCGATGCCGAAGGCACCGAGGGCGAGGGCGATCAGGGCGAGAGGCATGGGGGCGCCGTCAGATCTGCCGCAGGGCGCCGCCGTCGACGCTCCACTCGGCGCCGGTGACCTGCCCGGACAGCGGCGAGAGGAGCTGGGCGACGACCCGCGCCACGTCCTCGGACTCCCCGATACGACCGGTGGGCAGCCTGCGGACCTCGCGCACGAAGTGGTCGACGGCCGCGTCGGCCGGCAGCCCGAACCGCTCCCCGAGCTGCTCGGCGAAGCCGCCGGGGGCGTCGAAGAGGGCGGTACGGGTGGGGCCGGGCGAGACCACGTTGGAGCGCACCCCGCGCGGTCCGAACTCGGCGGCGAGCGACTTCGACACCGAGAGCAGCGCCGTCTTCGCGGCGGCGTAGTCGACGATCGCCGGGTCCGGGAACCGGGCGGCCTCGCTGGCGATGTGCACGACCGAGGCGGCGTCGGACTCCAGGAGCAGCGGGAGGGCGGCCCGGGTCACGCGGACCGCCGCGTACAGGTTGATCTCGAAGCTCGCGGCCCAGGCGTCGTCGTCGACGTCGAGGAAGCCGGTGCGGGAGACGAGCGCGCCGGCGTTGTTGACCAGCCCGTCGAGCCGCCCGTGCAGCTCGCGGACCCGGTCGACGACGTACCGGGCCGAACCGGGGTCGGTGAGGTCGGCGGCGACGGTGTCGATGCCGTCGGAGGGGTCCGGGGTCCAGGGCTTGCGGGCGACGCCGACCACGGTGGCGCCCTCGGCGGCCAGCAGTCGCGCGGTGGCCGCGCCGATCCCGGACGAGGCACCGGTCACGAGGTAGACGCGGTCATGGATACGCAGGTCCATCAGGGATTCCTCGGAGGGGAGGGAAGGGGAGGGGGCTGGGCTGGCAGGCGGGAGCGGCCGGGTACGGCGGCGGGGGATGTGCGCCGTACCCGGCCGCTGCTCGGGGGAGAGTCCTCAGCTCGCGACCGCGTCACGCGACGGT
>NZ_JBIBJV010000019.1:0-18246 GCF_042958885.1 Streptomyces sp. NPDC007945 | reverse complement strand
CACGGCCCGTAACGCTCGGGCACATCCCGCCAGGCCGTCCCGGTCCGGAACTTCCACACGATCCCGTTCAGCACCCTGCGGTCGTCCAGCCGCTTGCGTCCCCGCAACGACTCGGGCAGCAACGGCCGGACGAACTCCCACTCGGCATCCGACAGTTCATGGCGACGTATCACGACCCTATGATCCACCAACGGCGATCATTTGAAGACACCGCCTAGTGGTTAAACCCTTGTTTTTCGGTAGCGAATCACTGCTATACCCACCGCGGGGCCGAAGAGCACAGCAGCGGGGGCGCCCCAGGCCTGAGCTGCGGGAGAACCCGTTACGTAAGAGAGGGGAACGGGCCGCTAACACCGAGCCCAGAGCGCGCTGGGCGCGGGGCCCCGCCCGCGTGCGCCGTATCGACGCGGGCGGCGCGGGCTGGCACAAACCTCATCGGGATCATCGAAGAGGATGCTCACAGAGCCGTGACCTGCAGTGGTGAGGTCGGCGTTGAGGTGGGCCGGCCCTGCGCGCGGTGGGGTGCTGCAGGGGCTGGATCAACCGTTCAGCGTCCGTGGTGAGCCGGCCTCTCCCGGTTCACCCCTACGCCGTCCCGTGCGTAGCGGTTGACCGGACGCGGGAGGCCGTAGTTCTCGCGGAGAGTGCGGCCGGTGTATTCGGTGCGGAAGAGGCCGCGGCGCTGGAGGATCGGCACGACGTGGTCGACGAAGTCGGTCAGGCCGGTCGGCAGGACCGGGGCCATGATGTTGAAGCCGTCGGCGGCTCCCTGCGTGAACCACTCCTCCAGCTGGTCGGCGATCTGCTCGGGGGTGCCGGCGAAGGTGCGGTGGCCGCGGCCGGCGCCGAGGCGGGCGATCAGCTCGCGCAGGCTGAGCCCGTCGCGGCGGGCGAGCTCGGCCACGAGGGTGAACCGGCTCTTGTTGCCGTTGATGTCCCGCTCGTCGGGGAGTTCGGGCAGCGGGCCGTCGATGGGCAGGCCGGTGAGGTCCACGTTCAGCATGCCGGAGAGCTGGGCGAGGCCGTACTCGGGGATCTGGAGGTCGGTGAGTCGCTGTTGGAGGGCTTTGGCCTCGGCCTCGGTGGAACCGATGACGGGGGCTATGCCGGGCAGGACGAGCAGGTCGCTCTCGGCTCGGCCGTACCGGGCGAGCCGGGACTTGAGGTCCTTGTAGAAGGTCTGGCCGTCGGCGAGGGTCTGCTGGGCGGTGAAGACGGCCTCGGCGTACTGGGCGGCGAACTCCTTGCCGTCCTCGGAGGAGCCCGCCTGCACCAGGAGCGGGTGGCCCTGCGGGGAGCGGGGCACGTTCAGCGGGCCGGCGACGCCGAAGTGCTTCCCGCGGTGAGCGGCGGGGTGGAGCTTGTCGGTGTCGGCGTAGATGCCGCGCTCCTTGTCGAGGACGATCGCGTCGTCCTCCCAGCTGTCCCAGAGTTTGGTGGTGACGTCAAGGAACTCGCGGGCCCGCTCGTAGCGGTGGGCATGCTCCAGGTGCTCGTCGCGGTTGAAGTTGCGGGCCTCGTCGACGCTGCCGGACGTGACGATGTTCCAGCCGGCGCGGCCGCCGCTGATGTGGTCGAGGGAGGCGAACTTGCGGGCGAGGTTGTAGGGCTCGTTGAAGGTGGTGGAGACGGTGGCGATCAGGCCGATGTGCTCGGTGACGGCGGCGATCGCGGAGAGCAGGGTGAGCGGCTCGAAGCCGCCCAGGGCGTTGTAGCGGGCCTTGCCCCAGAGCGCGACCCCGTCGGCGAAGAAGATCGAGTCGAGCCGTCCGCGTTCGGCGGTGCGGGCCAGTTCCTGGAAGTAGCGCAGATCGGTGATCCGCTCGGGGCTGCTGTCCGGGTGTCGCCAGGCGGCGTCGTGGTGTCCGGCGTTCATCAGGAAGGCGTTGAGGTGGAGGGTCCGGGGCGTCTGGTCGGTCATGTGGGGATTCCTAGGAGGAGGAGGGGACGCGCCAGAGGCTGAGGCGGCGTTCGGTGGTGACGAGGAGCTGGTTGAAGGCGACGCCGATCGCGGAGATCGTGATGATGCCCGCGTACATCTGCGGAATCGCGAAGTTGAACTGCGAGGCGTTGATCAGATAGCCGAGTCCCGCTTTCGCGCCGATCATCTCGGCGGCCACGAGGACGAGGATGGAGACGGCGCCGGCGAGCCGGATGCCGGTGAAGATCGCCGGCACGGAGGCCGGGAGGATCACCTTCTGGAACAGGCGGGGCGTGGAGAGGTCCATCGACCGGGCGAGCCTGACCAGGGTGGGGTCGGCGTTGCGGACGGCGCTGATGGTGTTGAGCAGGACGGGCCAGAGGCAGGCGTAGACGACGATCGACACCTTCGAGGTCTCGCCGATGCCGAGGAGCAGCACGAAGACCGGGAGCAGGGCGAGGGCCGCGGTGTTGCGGAAGACTTCCAGCAGGGGGCCGAGGAAGTCGGCGAGGGGCCGGTACCAGCCGATGAGCAGGCCGAGCGGGATGGCGACGGCCACGGCGATGGCGAAGCCGCCGAAGGAGCGGATCAGACTGGCCTGGGTGTGGTCGGCGAGCTGGCCGTCGCCGGCCAGCTCCCACCATGCGACGGCCACCTCGCTGATCGGCGGCAGGAAGGTGGCGTCGACGAGGCCGGCGCGCGGGGCGATCTCCCAGAGGGCGGTCAGGGCGAGTAGGGCGGCGGTCCGGACGGCGACGGCCTTCAGAGCGCGTAGGACGGCCAGTGCGCCGGACTTCGTCCGGGCGGAGGCGGGGGCGGGTGCCGCCGCCGCGGTTTCCGGGGCCGGTGGCCTGAGGACCGGGGCTCCGGCCGGGGCGGTCCCCACGGCGGGGGTGTTCTCGGCCGGAGCCGAGGCCGTGAGGCCCGCGGGCGCCGGTGCGGTGGTGTCGGTTCCGGTGGTCATGCGGCTGCCGCCTCCTTTTCCAGTTGCTGGGCGCGGGCCACCTCGTCGTGGAGGAGGTTCCAGATCGCGTGCCGGTAGCGGGCGAACTCCGGGCTGGACCGCAGGGCCTCCCCCAGCAGTCCGTCGCGGTCGCCGAAGGAGACCGGGACGACCTCCTTGATCCGGCCGGGCCGGGAGGTCATGACGGCCACCCGCTGCCCCAGGTAGACGGCCTCCTCGATGCCGTGAGTGATGAAGACGACCGTTTTTCCGGTGCTCTGCCAGATGCGGCGCAGCTCGTCCTGGAGGGACTCGCGGGTCTGCGCGTCGAGCGCGGCGAACGGTTCGTCCATCAGCAGCACGTCGGGGTCGTACGCCAGCGAGCGGGCGATGGCGACGCGCTGGCGCATGCCGCCGGAGAGCTGGTGCGGATGCCGGTCCTCGAAGCCGGTCAGCCCGACCAGGTCCAGGAACTCCCTCGCGCGGGCGGCGCGCTGCCGACGCGGCACACCGGTGGCCTCCAGGCCGAACTCGACGTTTCCCCTGGCGGTGCGCCAGGGCAGCAGCGCGTACTGCTGGAAGACGATGCCCCGGTCCAGACCCGGCCCGGTGACCGGCTCGCCGTCGAGCAGAATCCGCCCGGCCGTGGGGGCCGAGAGTCCGCCGAGGAGGTCGAGGAGCGTGGACTTGCCGCAGCCGCTGGGACCGACGATCACGAGGAACTCCCCGTTGCGGATCTCCAGGTCGATGCCGTCGAGAGCGGTGAAGTCCCCGAAGGCCTTGCGCACTCCCTCGAACACGATCTTTGCCATGTCCGGTCAGGCCTTTCCGTAGCCGTTGAACTCGTTGGTGTAGAGGTCGGACGGCGTGAACCGGTCCTTCTCGATCTCACCGCGTTCGCCGAGCCAGTCGAGCCAGAGCTGGAACTCCTTGTCGGGTATCAGTCCGCCCGTCTCCGCGATCCCGTAGGAGCGCCAGTACTGCAGGGCGGTGGTGTCCTCGTTGCGGCCGCGCTTCTCGACTATCGCCGTCATCCGGGCGACGGCCTCCTCGCGGGGCGTCGTGCGGGACCACTCGATGGCCTTGGCCACACCCGTCACGAAGGTCCGTACGGTGTCCGGGTTCTGCTTGATGAAGCGCTCGGTCATGATGTATGTGCCCGCACTGAACGGCCCGAGCAGCTCCACATCGGTGAACAGCGGACGGATGCCGCCGGAGGCGACGGCCTTGTCGCGCAGGATGCCGGTGAGCACCCCCACCTCGATCTGCCCGGCGCGCAGGGCCTGTTCGGTGTTGACGGGCGGCACGACCAGGGCCTCGACCTTGGCCGCGTCGTCCTTGGAGAGCCCGTTGCGGCTGAGGTAGGTGTCGAGCAACGCCTGGTAGTGGGCGCCCAGGGTGTTCATCCCGACCTTCTTGCCGATCAGGTCGCGGGCGGTGCGGATCGGGCTGTCCTCCAGGACGAAGTAGCCGGCGTAGGAGTGCCGGTCCGAGCCGTAGGAGGAGATGACGGCCTTGATCGGCGCCTTCCCGGCGGCGAGCTTGATCACCGCGCCGTTGAAGGCGCTGCCGAAGTGGGTCTGGCCGGTGGCGGCGGCCTGGATGTCCTGGGGGCCGCTGGTGGTGTTGCCGATCCATTCGAGCGTGACGTCTTCGAAGTACCCCAGGTCCGCCGCGAGTTCCGGAAGCGTGACCGCGCCGACCGAGCCCTGGTACTTCAGGGTCTTGACCTGCGAGCCGGAGCCGCTGCCACTGGCGGTGCCGCAGCTCACCGCGGCCGCCGAGATGCCGAGCAGGGTCAGGAACTGGCGTCGGGAGGTGGGGGTCGAGGCGAGGGCTGTGGGCATGACGGGTCCTTGGGGGTACTGGTCGTGGGGCGGGCGGGGCTGATTACGGGGCGGCGGTCAGAGCGGTGGTGGTGAGCGCCGTGGCGTCCGCGGCGCGCAGGGCGTCCCCGAACTCGTCGACGGCGTGGAAGAGGTCCAGCTCGACCTCGGGCCGCAGTCGGCCGCGGCCGGAGTCGCGCTCGACGGAGGCGTCCAGGACGAACCGGCCGGCGGTGACGTGCCGGGCCCCGAGAGCGGCGAGTACGGGACGCAGGGCGTAGTCGATGGCCAGGACGTGGGCGAGGCTGCCGCCGGTGACGAGCGGCAGGACCGTCTTGCCGGTGAGGCCGTCCTGCGGGAGCAGATCGAGGAAGGCCTTGAGCAGTCCGGTGTACGAGGCCTTGTAGACGGGGGTCGCGATGACCATGCCGTCGGCCTCGGCCACGGCGTCCAGGGCCCGGCGGATGTCCGGCTCGTCGCGGCGGGCGGAGAGCAGCTCGGCGCCGGGGAGTTCACGGAGGGCGAGGTGCGCGGTCTCGAAGCCGGAGTGGGAGAGGCGGCGCAGCACGTGGTCGGCGACGACGGCGGTTCGGGAGTGGGCGGAGGGGCTGCCGGTGATGGCGAGCAGCTGGGGCACGGGGGCTCCTTGGGCGTCGTACGGGAACGGACGGTCAGGCGGTGGTGCTCGCGGCGGCGCCCGCGGCAGGGGCCGAGGCGCCGGAAGCGATGCCGAAGGCCGGTTCCGGAACGCTCGAAGGGCTGAGCAGGCGGGAAGGCTCGCCGTCGGGGCCGACCGGGACGTCACCGTCGACGGTGACGCGGCGCAGGGTGCGCTCGTGGTCGTCGGAGTCGTCCACTCCGTAGTGCTGGGTGGCGCGGTTGTCCCAGATCGCGACGTCGCCGGCCTGCCACTGCCAGCGCACGGTGTTCTCGGGGCTCTCGATGTGGGCCTGGAGGAGTTCCTGGATGAGGCGGGAGTCGCGGCCGGTGAGGCCCTTGATGCGCTGGACGAAGTTGCCGAGCAGCAGGGTGCGTTCACCCGTCTCGGGGTGGACGCGGACCACCGGGTGCTCGGTGAGGAACTTCGTGGAGGTGAAGACCTCGCGGTACTGGGCCAGGGCCTCGGGCAGCGCGTCGGGCCTGAGGGCGGCGTAGTCGTACTCGTTGGAGTGGACGGCGCGCAGGCTGTCGGCGAGAGACCGCAGCGGTACCGGGAGGTGGGCGTAGGCGGTGGCGGTGTTGGCCCACAGCGTGTCGCCGCCGTACGGGGGGATGGTGACGGCCCGCAGGATGGAGAAGGCCGGATAGGCGGGGACGAAGGTGACGTCGGTGTGCCACTGGTTGGCGCGTGCGCCGTGGTGGGAGTCGATGCCGAGGGCGTAACGCCCGTCCGCGGAGGGGACTGTGGGGTGCGCGACCGGGGCGCCCAGCAGCCGGGCGAAGGCCTCGTGACCAGCCTCGTCGAGGTGGTCCTGCCCGCGGAAGAAGACGACCTTGTGGGCGAGGAGCGCAGCACGGATTTCGGCGACGGTGTCGGCGGGCAGGTCTCCGGCGAGCCGTACGCCGCCGAGCTCGGCTCCGAGGCGGCCTCCGATCTTCGCGACGGTGACGGAGGTGGTGGCGGTCGTGGCAGTGGCAGTGGCAGTGGCCATGAGAACTCCCTGTTCAAGGCGGATGAGTTGTTTCCGCAGCGGAGGAAATGGAGATACGGACCGCCCCGGCAAGCAGGAGGCGGCGCGGTAAGGCGCGATGCGGGTACGAGGAGACGCCGGGCCTGGCCACGGGAACCGAGGCCGCCAAGGCACCCGTCAGCGGGGGCACGAGGCGGAGCGGCCTCCGGGGCGGGGCCCTTCCGGCTGTCGGGGCCGGGAGCAGCCGGACTCAGGCCCGGTCCGGCCGTGGGGGGCCGGGAGCAGCCGGGCTCAGGCCCGGTACGGGGCCGGACAGCGGCCCGGACACCCGCCCGGCGCGGTGCACGGGCCGGGGATGTTGAGCCGCGGAACGAAGAGTGCGTTCGCGGTCATGGCTCGGAGCCTGGCAGCGACTCCGCCCCTGGTCAACCCTCGCCGAAAAGCCCCGAAGAGGCCTCGCCAGAGGCCGCCGACTCGGTCTGTGGACCCGCAGCGACCTGGTGTTTCCCTACGTCCGGCAGCAGTGCGCCACGCCGCTGAGACGGCCGAAAACGGTGGCCGGATTTCATGGCCCCGCAATGCGACCGCCACGCCCCCCGACTCACGGCACGATCGGGGGTGACAGCCAGGCGGCGGATGATGCCTCACCTGAGGGCGACCGTCCTGCCGACGAAGGCGACCCGGTGGCCTGTCTCGGTGGACCGCTCGAACCGCGGGTGCGCGACGTACGCCCGGTTGACGCACGGCATGGTCACCATCGGGATGCGCTTGCCGATACCTTCGGCGACGACGCCGACGAGCCGGCTGCCCCTGGGCCCGAGCGCCCACGAGGCCGGCGTGTTGAAAGTCACCGGTGCGACGAGAGCGGCGTCGGCTCGGGCCACACGGCCGGCTCTCCGGGGAAGCGGTGGTCCCAGCGTACGGGCCGGCCGATCAGGGCGGCGAGGCCGTCGAGGGATTCGTGGAGCCACCGAGCCGCCGCCGGCGTGAGCCCCCGGCATACGCCCCAGCCGCTGCGGCCGCCGCCTGGTTGCCCTCCGTCGCCGTCGGGCCCCCGGCCTCACTGAACCGCCCGATCGCAACCTCGCGCCCGCCGCCGGTACGCCGGAGGCCCGCACCGCCGGCGGGATGGGCACCTGCCCGCTCGGGACACTTCGCGCACGCCCGCCGGGGCGCTGACCGGCACGACGCCGCCGCTTCCCGCCGGTCGCCGCGTATGCCTCCCGCCCTGCGGTTCGGCTTCTTCCGCCTGCTTCTGGGCCGGCGGCTCGGCGGCGCCTCCTGAGCGGTGACGCTGGAGTGTTCGGTAGGGTTTCGGGGTGCTGGCTGTCTGGTCGGTGCCTTCCTGGGGGGATGACGAGACGAGGGACATGCCGGAGCAAGTGAGCCCGCCCGCGATAGCACCGAAGGAAACTCCGGTCGCGTCGGTCGAGGCGGCGCGGATGGCGGCGGTGCGCCGTTACGACATTCTCGACACTCCTCCGGACGGCGCCTACGACAGAGTCGCGGCGTTGGCCGCGCGCCTCTTCGAGGTGCCGGTGGCGACGGTGACGATCGTGGACGAGGACCGGATCTGGTTCAAGGCCACGCACGGCCTGGAAGGCGTCACCGAGATCGGCCGGGATCCGGGCCTGTGCGCCTCGGCGGTGCTCACCGATGACGTCACCGTCATCCCCGACACCTTGCTCGATCCGGTCGCCTGCTCCAACCCGCTGGTCGCCGGCCCGATGGGGGTACGGTTCTACGCCGCCGCTCCGATCATCACCGCCGACGGGCACCGGCTGGGCACGGTCAACGTTCTGGACACCCGCTCCCGCGAGATCAGCGAGGCGGATTCGGCCACGCTGGCGGACCTCGCGGCGGTCGTGCGTGACCAGCTGGAACTGCGATTGTCCGCACTGCACGTGGTCCGCGCCGAGCAGGAGAAGCGCCAGGCGGAGGAAGAGGCCCGTCGGCGCGCGGAGCGGGACAAGGCGGCCATCGCCGCGTTCGCCTCCACCCTGCAGCGCACCCTGGTGCCCCCGGCACTGCCCGCGGTACCGGGGCTGGAACTGGCCTGCCACTACCAGACCGCCTCCCCTCAGCAAGTGGGCGGGGACTTCTACGACGTCTTCCCCGTGGACGGGGGCCGGTGGGCGTTCTTCCTGGGCGATGTGTGCGGCAAGGGCGCCGAAGCCGCCTCGGTCACCTCGCTGACCCGCTACACGCTGCGAGCCGCAGCCCTCGTCGACGCCGATCCCACGGCCGCGCTCAAGGCCCTGAACTCCGCGCTGCTGCTGGACGCGGCGGTCGGCACCCGCTTCTGCACCGCCATTTTCGGCTTGCTCGATCCGGCCCAGGACGGCGGCTTCACGGTCACGCTGGCCACCGGCGGACACCCGCCCGCCTACCACCTCAGCCCCACCGACGACGGCGTGCGGGTGGAGGCGGTCCGCGCCAAGGGCGGCATGCTGGTCGGCGCGTTCGCCGAAGCCGCCTTCGCCTCACGCACGCTGCACCTGGCACCCGGCCAGGGCCTGCTGCTGTACACCGACGGGCTGACCGAGGCCCGCACCGCCGATGGCCGCATGCTCGACGACACGGGCCTGGCCGACTTCCTGACCCAGCGCCGAGCGCCCATCAGCGCCGGCCGCCTGATCGACGACACCGTCGCGCTCCTGGACACCCTCCCCGACACCGAACGCGACGACGTCGCCCTGCTGGCCCTGTCCGTCCCCACCCCCGATGCCGCTCCCTCCGGCATCACCACCACCGCCCACAGCGCCGCAGCCCCGACCGCCGACACCCCCGTCGGGCAGGAGAACCGACGCCCATGACCGACGCCTTCCACATCGACGTCCCACACACCGACGGCACCCTGGCCGTCATGGCACTGTCCGGCGAGTTCGACATCGCCACCGCGCCCGCCGTCCGGGCACAGGCCCTGGAACTCATCGCCGACGGCCACCCCGACCTGGTCGCCGACCTGGCGGGGGTCACCTTCTGCGACTCCTCGGGCCTGGGCGCCCTCGTCGGCATCTGGCGCTGCGCCAAAGACGCCGGCGGCACCCTCACCCTGGCGGCCATCCCCGATCGGCTGGGCCGCCTGCTCAGCGTCACCGGGATGGACTCCTTCCTGCCCGTCCACCCCAGCGCCGACGCCGCGCTCGCCGCACACCCGGCCAACCGCACCATCACCTGAACCCCCCGGCCGCGCCCGAGTGGCCTCACCCAGGGCAGACCCTGCCCTCGGCCTCGAACTCCCCCGTCAAAGGCAGCACGATGATGCCCGGATGCCGGGTTGGAAGAACGGCGGACGCCCGGATGCCGGGATGGAAGAACGGCGGACGCCCGCATACCCGCGGCAGGACCGCCGAACGGGCCTCGCCGCACCCCACTGGGCTCAGCGACCCATCCCGCCCCAACCGGGGCTACTGACCGGCCGCCCGGACCTCGCCGCTTCATACGCCGAGCGGCCCGCACCTCACACGGTGCGGGCCGCTCCTCCTCCACCCAAGGACCCGCCGGAGGGGGAGGTCGGCAGGCCCTGCATCGTACGAGCGCCCCCAAGCGCTCACTACCCGCTTGCCCCGCAAAACGGCTGCCACACCCACCGGACACTCGGGACGCCAGGCGCAGGAGACGAGGCCGGAGAGAAGCGGTCAACGAGCACGAGGTTCCCCACGGGATGTGCTCGCGCCAGGTGACGCTGCTGTGGAGCCGTACGTCACCGGGCGGGCCCGGCACGGACTCAGGACCCGAAAGCCGTGAAACCAGCGGGGGTGTCGGGGATGAGGCGCGAGAGGTCGTAGGCGGTGGGGAACAGGCCGGCGGCGACGAGCAGGAGCTGCAGGGGCTGATCGCGCAGGTTGGCCACGGCAGTCTTGCGGTGCGGGCCGCTATGGGGGGTGGGGCTGAAGAGCACCCGCAGGCCGGCCACGTCGGTGAAGGACAGATGTTCCAGGTCCCACAGCAGGTCGACGACACCGGCCGGCAGCCGGTCCACGGCCGTGTGCAGAGGGGACAGGGTGTAGAAGTCGATCTCACCCTGCGGAGTGAGACGTGCGCTGGTGCCGGTGATCGTGGTGGTGACGTTCATGCTGGGCGCGCCCCCTTCCGGGGGTTGATGAGCCCATGGACGAAACACCCCTGGTTCGATAGGGGGTGGACGACGATGGCGGGTCCGGGTGCCCTGGGTGGGGGCAACTCCCGAGTCCCAAAGGCCGCCGCGCCTGGCGGCGGCCGGTCTCGTGTCCTTTCAGCGTTGCACACTTACGCCCGCACGCGAAAGAGTGAGCAGTTCACACTGTTGCCGCAGGACAAGTCTCCAGGCCGGCACGGCACGTCTTATTCCCCGAGCCTAGGTCGGCTCCTGCATGGCCACCGCATCGATGAGGAAGGACGGTGTCGGCGGCGGTGCCGGGGGCGGGCGACAAGCACCCCCTCGTCTTCGGCTGCAGGACCTGCTGGGGCGGGTATTGGTCCGGGTGCGCCCGGACCGATCCTGCGCAGGCCTGCACCGTCGTGTGAGCCTCGCACCGAAGGCCATCCGCCCCGGCACGACGGCGAGTTCGTCTTCGGACAGCCCAACACGCGGGGCGCCCCTTCGACGAGCCCGTCGCCGGCCCACGTCTCTACGGCACCGTCATGGCCGGCTCCAACCCGAGCTCACTCGCCGCTCGTCCTGGGCCGGGGCCGACGGCACGCTTCCCATCGTCGAGGGATCGTGATCCGCCTGGACACCGTCACCTGCGCAGCGGGGCAGCCCGAAGCAGGTCTGGTCGTGGCCGGAGACCGAACTCGTCAGCGAGCGCGTCCGGGCCCGGGGCTCTCGGTGCCTACAGGGCTTGCAGCAGGAACTGGGTGGTGGTGTAACTGGCGCCGCCGGAACAGGTGTGGTTCTGCTGGGAGGCCGTGTACGTGAAGCCTGACGGGACGGAGCAGGCCCACATGCCGGTCACGGGCTTCTTCAGCAGGAACTGGTTGGTCGTGTAGCTGCCGCCGGCGGAGCACGTGTAGCTGCTCATGACCCCGGTGTGGGTGTAGCCGGGCATGGTGGTGCAGGCCCAGAGGCCGTCGACGGGCGGCTGGACGTAGAACTCCGTGGTCCGGTAGCTGCTGCCTCCCGAGCAGGTGTAGGAGCTGCGGGACGAGGTGTACGTGTAGCCGGACGGGACGGAGCACGCCCAGAAGCCCGAAGTGGTCTGCGCGGTCCCGGTCTCGGCCGTCGGGGCGGCGGCGGCCGGGGCGGTCGCCGTGGTGAGGGCCGTGGCGACGGCGAGGGCGGTCGTCGCGGCGGTGGCGAGCAGTGCGCGGGGAACACGGAAGGTCGTTCGCGGCATGGCGGGCACTCCTGGTCGGTTCGTTCTTCAGTCGCGGGCAACAGCGGGAAGCCGATTCGGGGTCTGACCCGTGCCCCGGTGAGCGCGGGGCGCGCCGAACACTGTCAGGGGCACCGGCACCCGGCAATACCTGTGCCGTGCGGCCCGCTGCCTTCCGGCCGCCCCCGGCACCCCGGCCTGCCTGCGGGCTAGCCGGGGTACGCCGTCCTATCAGGGCGTTCGATATGGCTGGAATGGCGGGGTCCGCCCCCGTTCGAACCGTGAGCGAAACCCGGCCGTCCCGTGTGTCCGCCCCCGAGGGCTGGGGCCATCGAGCACGCCCGCCTGCGCGACCGGAGGCCGGCCGACGGCGTGGCCGTGGTGAAGGCCGGCGACGGCGAGGTTCTCGAGCGCCTCGTCGAGGCCACGTGGCGGGGAGCACATCAACGGCTCCTGCGAGGAATGGGTAGCGCGGGCGGGTCGCGGGCGTCGACGGTGCGGTCGGCGCCGTAGGGGATCAGGCCCCGGGTGCGGGGGGTTCCCTCCAGGTCAGGGCGAAGTCCAGGGTGCGGCGGGCCTCATGGGCGTTGGTGTGGAGGCTGCTGCCCGGCAATCAAGGTCTTAAGGCGGCCTTGACCACCCTCGATATCACCGTCGGCGAGTATTCATCACACTACGTCACTAAGGGAAGCGTGTCCGGTGGGCCCCAGCGGCCGACGGCGGCAGCCCGCCATGGCGTGTGCGGCCGCCGTCTCTTCTGACACCCAGTGACCTGGCTACGTAGGATCGCCGCATGAGCAGCGAGATCCGTGCAGTGGTGTTCGACGTCGGCGAGTGCCTGGTGGATGAGACCAGGGAGTACGGCACCTGGGCCGACTGGCTCGGGGTGCCTCGCCACACGTTCGCGGCCATGTTCGGCGCCGTGATCGCCCAGGGGCGCGACTACCGGGATGTCTTCCAGGAGTTCCAGCCGGGCTTCGACCTCTACGAGCAGCGCGAGGCCCGCGCCGCCGCCGGCCAGCCGGAGCACTTCGGCGAGGAAGACCTCTACCCGGACGTCCGCCCGGCGCTCGCGCAGCTCCGCGCCGACGGGCTGTGGCTCGGCATTGCCGGTAACCAGACCGTGCGGGCGGGGAAGATCCTCCGCGAGCTGTTCTCCGAGGATGTCGACTTCATCGGCACCTCGGACGACTGGGGCGCGTCCAAGCCCGACGTCGAGTTCTTCCACCGGGTCGCCGAGGTCGTGCCCTTCGAGAACGCGGAGATCCTGTACGTCGGCGACCGCCTGGACAACGACTTGCGGCCGGCCGTGCAGGTGGGGATGGAGTCGGCTCTCGTGCGCCGTGGCCCCTGGGCGACGATCCAGTGGAACAGCGAGGAAGCCGAGAAGCTCCCGACATTCCGAGTCGAGAGCCTTGTGGAGCTGTCCGGCAACATCATCCAGTTCAACGGCCGAGGGCGCTGACGGTCGTCTCCCAGCCGTACAGCCGGTCGTCGAGGTCGCGCGGACGCAGCGTTCGTGCTGCCACGGCGTGAGCGCTCGCCGCACGTCGCGGACGCGGTCCATGCCCGTGCTGTACCAGGTCCGGCGGAGCTGTTCGAGGGTCACGACGGCGTCCTCGCACCCTTCTCCGGGTTGCGGTCGGCGGCCTCTACGGCGGCCAGGTCGCCGAGAATCACCGCGCGTTGTTCGTCCTCGCTCGGCTCCAGGAGGTCGAGGACCAGGAGCAGTGTCTCGCGCGCCTGCGGCAGGTGCCCGGCCGTGAGCTGGGTGTGGCCCTTGAAGGCCTGGAGACGGATCGGGCTGAACCAGTCCAGCCACGCTGGTGACGCGTAGTCGTTGCCAGCGGCTAGGTTCTGTCCGGCGGATCATGGTCGGAGCCAGAGTCTGATGGCGGCTGTGGTGATGGTGCCGTGGAAGACGTAGGCGCGTTTGTCGTAGCGGGTGGCGACGGCCCGGTGGTGTTTGAGCCGGTTGATGGTCCGTTCGACTTCGTTGCGGCGCTTGTAGAGCTCGCTGTCGAAGCCGGTGGGCCGTCCGCCCTTGCTCCCGCGGCGTTTGCGGTTGGCCCGCTGGTCCTTCGGTTCTGGGATCGTGTGCTTGATCTGGCGTTTTCGCAGGTGGCTGCGGTTGCGGCGCGAGCTGGCGGGAGTCGTACGCCTTGTCGGCCCGCACCCGGTCCGGACGCTTGCTCGGCCTGCCCAGGCCGAGCAAGCGTCCGGACCGGTTCGAACTGCGGGGAGTCGCCCCGCTGCCCGGCCGTGATCACCACGGACAAGGGTTTCTGCCCTGCTCGACGGCAAGGTGGACCTTGGTGGTCAGCCCGCCGCGGGAACGTCCGAGACCGTGGTCCGCCGGCTCATCGAAGACTCCGCCGGGCGGCTCCTTCTGAAGGTCCCCCTTTTCGCCGCCCCGGCAGCATGCTGGTGGGCCCGGCAGACGGTGGAGTCGGCATTGACGTCCCAGGTGATCAGGCCGTTCGCATCCGCCTCGGCCTGAAGCCGGGTGAGGATCCTGGCCCAGGTTCCGTCTCGCTGCCAGCGTCGGAACAGGTCGTAGACCCGGCCCCACGGCCCATATCGCTCGGGCACGTCCCTCCACGGAGCACCGGTCCGGGTCCGCCACCATATGCCGTCTATCAACTGCCACCGCGTCCACACCTGCGGACGCCCCGGCTTGATGCCCTGCGGCAGCAGCGGCTCAAGCCGGGCCCACTGGCCATTCGTCACCCCACGTCCCACAAGACGTGATCAAGAACGAACAAGATCCACTTTGCAACAGACCCTAGCTGACGGGCGGCGGCGCGACGAAAACGACGGAGTCAGGGAAGCCGCTGGGGCGTTCCTCAACCGAGACCGACGAGACCGCGTCGTCCAGGTAGTCGAGGGACGGGGTGTCGGTGGTGAAGGTCCAACTGGCTCCCGCGCAGTCGCGATCTTTGTAGACGGTGATCCGGTAACCAGGGCTGATCTTCAAAGACGAGATGGTGTCCTCTCCCACAGACCCGGTGCCCGAACCCAGGTTGTAATGGCCGACATCCAGGTCAGCACGCGCTCCGCCATAGTCCTTCTCGGTGAACACCTGCGCCTTGCCCGACATGCGAACTCCTCGCTACCAGAGTGTGACACCCAACTTCTTCCCCCCTGGTCCCACCGCCCAACCGCGGCCGCCTGGCCAGCCCAACCGACGGGCCCGCATGAGCGGCGGGAAAGCGATCGCCCGATCGACTCCCGCCCTCGCCGTGATGGGTATTGGGCTGTGGCCATTCGACAGGTGCGGTGTAGAGCTCGGTGTCCTGTGGCGCTGCAGTTGGACCTTTGCCGCCGAACTTGGGTGACCGGTTCTGCCACCCGTCTGGGTGATGATGCGTGTCGTAAGTGGTTCGGTTGCTGTCGAGCAGCCGATACTGCCTCGACGTGACTCCTTCACCGACATCTCTGGGCCGACGCCAGGTGCTGCGCCACGCGGCCGTCGCCCTCGCCGGCACGGGACTGCTGCTGACCGGTGGGCCGAACGCCCGAGCGGCTCAGCGCGCCGCGCTGCTGCCGGCCATCGGGCAGACCTTCAAGATGGAAATGCATGCCTTCGGCACCACTTTGGTGGTGCCGCTGCCTCCGCCCCTTCCCCGCTTGAACTTCACCGGCAGAATCTCGGTCGAGGTCCTTGCCGGAGGCGCGGACTCCGTCCAACTGCAGACCCTGGACTTCATCATGGCGGCCCAGAACCGGTTGTTGGGAGAGGTCCGGCTCACCCTCCCCACCATCGAAGTGTCGCCCCCGAGCACCCTGCAGGAGGGGCCGGGCGGCCTTGTGCACACGTGGCTGCAGTCGATGACCATGACCTGCGATCGGTGGGGTGACCTGGCCGGACCGTTCACGTGGGAGACGTCGCAGCCGGCGAAGGCAAGCGGCGATCTTCCTCAGTTTCCACCCCCGCCCTGGACTGCCAACCCCAACCCCGACCAGCCGCCTACCGGCGGAGCCTTCCTGACAGCGGCGAGCCCCATCCACTTCAAGGACGGTCCATCTGGCGACGGCCTGCCTGACCTCTCCGACGTCCAACTGCAGTGGGACGGCATCTACGAAGGACAGCCCCGCTAGAGCGTGTCTCTTTGATGGGTTGATCTGTTGATCGGATGTGTCCGTCCGATTAGTGATCACTGATGCGATGTGGGACCGGATCGAGCCGCTGATGCCGGCCGATCCGGTCCGCGGCCGGCGGTGGGCCGACCACCGCCGCCCCCTTGAGGCCATCGCCTGGAAGTACCGCACCAACTCGCCCTGGCGGAACCTGCCGAACGAGCTCGGCCCGTTCCAGACTGCCCACAAACGCCTGATCAGATGGGCCGTCGACGGCACCTAGGTTCTGTCCGGCGGTTCTTGTGACTGTCCGCTTGTCCGATCGTTATGCCGGGCGTGGGGCGGGGTGATCTGACGAATGCGGAGTGGGTGCGGCTTGAGCCGCACCTGCCTGCCGCCGGTCGGCGAGGCGGACGCTGGAGTGACCACCGGCAGGTGGTCAACGGGATCCTGTTCAGGGTGCGGACCGGGGTCCCGTGGCGGGATCTTCCCGAGCGATACGGCAGTTGGAAGACGGTCTACGAACGCCACCGGCGCTGGTCCGCCGACGGCACCTGGGACCGGATCCTGCGGGCCGTCCAGGCCGATACCGATATGGCGGGCCGGCTCGACTGGAGCATGGTAGGCGTCGACTCGACCACGTGCCGGGCCCACCAGCACGCGGCCGGGGCCCGCAAGACCACCCCGAAGGTCCCGAAAAAAGAACGACGCCCCGAAACCACCGCCCCGACGAGGGACTCGGCCGGTCCCGGGGCGGCCTGACCTGCAAAATCCACCTCGCAGGCGAAGGCGGCTGCCGCCCGCTGGCCCTCCTGCTCACCCCGGGACAGTGGGGCGACGCACCCCAGTTCACCGAAGTCCTCGCCCGCATCCGTGTCGCCCGGCCCGGCGGCGGACACCCACGCACCAGGCCGGACCACGTCAGCGGCGACAAGGCGTACAGCTCGCGCCGCAACCGCAGCCACCTGCGAAAACGCCAGATCAAGCACACGATCCCAGAACCGAAGGACCAGCGGGCCAACCGCAAACGCCGCGGGAGCAAGGGCGGACGGCCCACCGGCTTCGACAGCGAGCTCTACAAGCGCCGCAACGAAGTCGAACGGACCATCAACCGGCTCAAACACCACCGGGCCGTCGCCACCCGCTACGACAAACGCGCCTACGTCTTCCACGGCACCATCACCACAGCCGCCATCAGACTCTGGCTCCGACCATGATCCGCCGGACAGAACCTAGGGCGTCCTCAGCGTGCCTGAGGAGGGTGAGCGCGGTCTGAGAGTGGCCGCATCGGGTCTCGTCGACGGCCTCGACGGCGTCGAACCGCGCGAGAAGCGCCGCAGATGCGGGCCCGTGCCGGGCGTAGGTCCGCGCGGCCGTCATCCGCTCCACCGCGTCCTGCCGGTCGCCGGTCCATCCCGGGATGAAGGCGGTGTGCGCGAGGATTGCGGCGCCCAGGAGCTGGTCCTGCGGCGAGCCGGCGACCTCGCGGTGAAGGGGATGCCCGGTGAGACCCGGCTGGAGTCCCCTGCCGATCTCTCCTCCCTGGTAGTGGTGGGCCGCGTTCACCGCTTCGAGATCCTCCTCCCCCAGAGCGCCTGGTCCTACGAGTTGTGCCGCATCCGGGGCTGCGGCAGATTTCTGGCGGACAGGGTGAGGCGGCGGCGCACGAGGTCGACCTCGACAATCCGTACGGTGATCTCGTCACCCTCGCTCACGATCTGACCGGGGTGCTCGACAGGCTCGGCACGGAACTCGGCGTTGTGCACCAGGCCCTCGACGCCGTCGGTGATGCGAACGAAGGCCCCGAACGGAATCAGCTTGGTGACCCGGCCGGTGGTGGCAAGGCCTGCTTGGTCGGCGAAGGGAACGAGCGGGTCCTCGTGGAGAGCCTTCAGCGATAGCTGAACTTGTCCACGCCTGGTGTCTACGTCGATGATCTCGCCTACGACCCGCTGGCCCGCCGCGACAGCGTCTTCGGGATGGTCGATCCGCCGCCAGCTCAGTTCCGGGCCCCTGATGAAACCGGTGCACTGATCGGCCGGTTCGCCGTCGAGGTTCACGAACACACCGAAGTTGTGGACGCTCTGCACCGTGCCCTGGTGTGTTGCTCCGCACCGAAGGCCAAGAAGGAATGCCCGCAGAGCCGGGTCCTCGCACGCCGAAGCGGAGGCCCAGACGCACTCCAGCCGCCAGTCGACGCCTATCACTTCGAAGGTGAGGCGCTGCCCGACGCTCACAGCTTCGACTGGATGCCCGATCGCCTTGCGGGTCACATCACCGCGAGGGATACGCCCCATTGCCTTACCGGGGCCGGAGAACCCCTCCAGTTCGACGAGTACCTCCTGGTCCTCGACGCTGATGACCGGGCCGGTACGGACGTCGCCAGCTCGTATGGTGTTCAGGAAGTCCTTCAGGGGCTCGCTCGGCAGGGGTTCGGTCACGGCCACGACTCTAAAGGGTGTTGCAGAAGGTCCGCTTCGGGCAGGCCGGAGGGATGTTTGACTTGTCGGTTCACCCGGTGCGGGCGAGGTTGTGCATGGCGGCG
>NZ_JBIBJV010000018.1:0-35552 GCF_042958885.1 Streptomyces sp. NPDC007945 | reverse complement strand
CCCGTCGAGCGCATGATGCGCGACGCCAAGATCACCCAGATCTACGAAGGCACCAACCAGGTCCAGCGCATCGTCATGGCCCGCAACCTCCCGTAGTCCGCGCCTCCGCGGCCCCCGGCCGGAAGCCGGGGGCCGCGGGGCCCGGCCCTACTCGACCGTCTCGCCCTCCGGCACCTGGTAGCAGCCGGAGACGACGGAGACGTTCAGCTTCGGCGGCTCGTCCTTGGCCCAGTAGGTGATCCTGACGCTGTGCTTCCTGGCGTCGTGGTCGGCCGTGAGCCGGAGGTTCTTGTTCCGGCTGGTGTCGGGCTCGAACCCGACGACCTTCCACCCCTTCGCCGGCAGCTCGTCCCGCAACCGCTCCATCACGCCGTCGAGCCGACCGGGCTCCGCCGGGGTGAAGGTCCACGTGTGGAAGGTGCTGAAGTACTTCTCGGGGTCCTTGCCCGCGCACTCGTCGAGACCGACGCCCGCCTTGGTGGTGGTGCCCTTGAGGCCGATCAGGTCGTAGAGCTCGCTGGAGACGCTCTTCGTCGTGCCGATGGCCTGGTCCGTGCTGCTGACACCCGCGGTCGGCGTCGCGGCCGGGGTCGTGTCTTCGGTCATGCCGCATCCAGTGAGGGTCGTGAGGGAGAGGGAGACGAGGAGCGCGGCAGCGCCCGCCTTGTTCTTCATCGGTTCAGCGCACTCCGGGGGTGGGGTTCGGCGGCGGCTTCAGTTCGACGTCGTCCGGTCTGCCCGCGACGACCAGCGCCTGATTCTCCAGGCTCTTCGACCTCTCGTTCCAGTAGTCGCTGTGCCCCGAGCCGTCCGTCGCCATCTGCTGGGCACCGAAGCGCTCGTCGCTCGGAATGGTCCACGGACCGTCCCAGTCGGTTCCGCCGTGCCCGAACCGGCCGATGTCCGGGACGATGTCCCCGTCGGCCTCCTGGTTCCACACGTGCCCCTTGGGGACGTCCAGCTGCTCCGCCTTGGCCACCTGCACGCCCGGGCTTCCGGCGAGGATCACGTCGTCCGCGTTCAGGTCGCCCTGCCGGGCGGCGGAGCCGATGAGCGTCGTGCCGTACGAGTGGCCGATCGCCGTGCGGTGCGGATCGGTGTCGACCGCGCGCGAGGAGTCGAGGCCGTCGAGGAAGCGGTTGTAGGCCGGCGCGCCGTCATCGGCGTAGTGACTGAACGGCGCGTCCTTGACGATGTCCTGCGGGGCGTCGTAGCCGAGCCAGGTGATCGTGGACACGGAGCCGTTGCCCATGCCGTCGGCCTTCATCCAGACCCGTTCCATCCGCTTGATGTCGCCGTCGACGGAGCTCAGGTTGGACGTGGTGCCCGGCACGTACACCGCCTGGTGGTCCGCCGTGTCGGGGTTGCCGTTGGCGACGATCGCCCGGCCGTTCCGCTCGGGGTCGAAACCGAGCAGGTACGCCTCGGGCCGTCCCTCCACACCCGTCCGGTCGAACCGCGCCTGGATCGCGTCCATGCCCTTGAGGGACTTGTTCAGCTGCTCGTACCGGTCGCCGTACTGCCGGTGCCAGTCCATCCACTCGTCCGTGTGCACCTTGACCGGGTATCGGCCGGCCGTGATCCACGTCCACTCGTTGGCGGGCGGCTTGGGGAGGGAGTTCAGCTCCATCCGGTACTGGGCGTGCTTCTCGGCGAGGACCACCCGGTTCGCCTCGTCGCGGACGGTCGACGGGAGGCCGTCGAGGGCGCCGACGGAGGCGGGGCGCAGCGAGAGCCAGGCCTCCTGCTCCTCCGGGGAGAGCCCCTTCCACCAGTCGGCGTTCGCCCGCGGTTCGCCGCTCGCCGGCGGCTGCGGCAGCGAGTCCAGGAACGCCTTGCCCGCCTCGCCGACCCCGCCCGTGTCCGACTGGGCGTCGGCCCAGTCCTTGTCCGACACCTTCAGGTCGTCGTCGGCCTTCAGTGCCCGCAGCTTCGGCGCCCACTTCGCGTCGGCGTCCGTCGCCTCCTTCAGCGCGTCGGCGATCCGGTTGGCGTAGCCGAGGGCCCGCCCGTAGTACGGGTTGGGGTGGATGTTCACGGCCTGGCGCTCGATGGCGTCCGAGGTGTCGGTGCCGCCCGGGCTGCCGGTGACGGTGCCGCCGTCGGCGGGCTTCTCCGCGCCGGGCTTCGAGCCCGCCGGGAAGGAGACCGAGCCGTCCGGGTTCACCGTGCAGCCGCCGGCCTGCGCGTCCGCGAGCGCCGCCTCCAGCTTCCGCTTGGCCGCCCCCATGTCGAAGGCGAAGGCGTTCAGCGCCGTGCTCACCAGACCGCACTCGGTCTGGGCGTAGTGGAAGTTTCCCGAGAGGTTCTTGAGCTCGGCGAGCGCCGCGTCCGCCGCGGCGCCCTGCACCTCCGCGCGCAGGCCCGCGGTGATCCGTCCGTCGACGGCGTCCTTCGCCGCGCTCGCCATCTCGCCGACGGCGCGGTAGCCGTCCGCCGCCTCCTCGTACTCGGCCTGCCGGAAGGCCTTCAGGGTCTGCAGGTCCATGAGCGCGCTCACTTCTCCTTCGCCTGGCCGCCGACGGCGTCCGTGTCGCCGTACTTCGCCGCCAGCGCGTCGAGCTCCTGCTTCACCGACTCGTCGGTCCTCGCCAGGTCCTGCCCGGCCGCCTTCAGCAGTCCGCCGAGCGCGTCGCAGCGGGCGCCGACGTCACCCACGTACTTCTTCCAGGACGCGTACAGCTCCTGCTGGGCCGCCGCGCTCTGGATCCCGCCGGTGTCCCCGAGGCCCGCCTGGCCGGACTCCAGCTTCGTGAGGGCGGTGGTGAGGCCCTCCTTGAGGCCCACGACTCCGTCCCCGGCCTTCGCCCACGCCCGCTTGTCGGTCTTCAGGTCCTCCGAGTAGCCGCCGCCACCGTCCGGCGCGGCCAGCTGGTTCAGCCGCATCGCCGCCGGCTCCCGGCCGGCCGCCTCGCTCTTCAGCTGCTCCCATTCGTCCCACGGCATCGTGAACCTCCCCGTTCTCCCGTGCTTCCGTGCCGACGCCACGACAGAGACGGCCGGCCCCCTCGGCGGGGTGCCGGCCGTCTTCCGCGCGTCAGCGGTCCGATGTGACCGTGACGGGCTCGTCGTTCCTGATCTGCTCGACGAGCTGTTTCACCTTCGTCATGTCCCACTTCAGCGAGCCCTGCGGCGCGCTGCCCGCGAGCGGCATGTTCATCGACTTCCCGTCGCCGCCGCTGATGCCCTTCATCGCGAAGAACATCTTTCCGAGGTCGTACAGCGACATGTCCTTGTCGACGATCAGCGTGTCCAGGCCGGCCCCGAGCGTCGGGTACAGCGCGAACGGGTTGAGGATCGTCCCCGGCGTCGCCGCCTGGTTCGCCAGTGCCGACAGGAACTTCTGCTGGTTCTTCGTCCGCGCCAGGTCCGACTCGGCGAAGGCGTACCGGGTGCGGACGAAGGCGAGGGCCTGCTCGCCGTCGAGGGTCTGCTTCCCGGCCTGGAAGTCGGCGCCCGACTTCTTGTCCTTGAAGCCCTTCTCGATGTTCATCTCGACGCCGCCGAGCGCGTCCACGATGTTCGCGAAGCCGGCGAAGCCGATCTCCGCGTAGTGGTCGATCCGCAGGCCGGTGTTGAACTCGACCGTGCGCACGAGGAGCTCCGGCCCGTCCATCGCGTACGCCGCGTTCAGCTTGGAGCCGCCGCGCGCCGGGAACGCCTTGCCGGACTCGGAGCCGACGAAGTTCGGGATGGTCACCCACGAGTCGCGGGGCAGCGAGATCATCGTGTTCCCGCTGGAGCAGGCCGCGAGGATCATCATCGAGTCGGTCCGCTTGCCCTCGGCGGAACCGGTGTGCAGCTTCTTCTTGTCCTCGGCCGTCATGCCCTCGCGGCTGTCGGAGCCGACGATGAGGTACGTCGTGCAGTCGCCCTCGGTGGGCCGCTCGATGACCTTCGACAGGTCGACCTCGTTGCGCATCTGCGAGCTGGCCCACGCGTACGTCCCGACGCCCCAGGCGAGGACGCCGACCACGAGCACGATCGACCCGATCTTGACGCGCTTGCGCCAGTCCGGCGCGGGACCGCCGGGCCGGGCACCGGCGCCGGAGGGTCCCCCCGGACCCCCGGGGCCGTGGCCGCCGCCCTGCGGGGCCCCGTACACCTGCCCGGTGCTGTACCCCGAGTCGTACCCCGTGGCCTGCGCCTGAGTGAAGTTCGGGTTGTACTCCTGCCCGTGTCCCCGGTCGCCGTACCCCTGCTGCGGGGGGTACGGCTGCCCCTGGGGGCGGCGCTGCTGCTCAGGCCAGTCATTCATGCGGACCAGTGTGCCGGTCTCCGCTTTCCCGGCGACAGGCCGGGTGGAAAATAGGACCGGGGCTGTTGCGAAGCTGATGCAAAGCAGACAACGCCGATACCCGGCATAAGGTGGACGACATGACAGAACCGGCCGGCATACCCGGCAAGCCCACCTCGGCCTCCCGCACCACCCTCAGCCACATCATGACGAGCCACGACACCAACCTCCTCGGGACGGTGCACGGCGGCGTGATCATGAAGCTGGTGGACGACGCGGCGGGCGCCGTCGCCGGCCGCCACTCCGGCGGCCCGGCCGTGACCGCCTCCATGGACGAGATGGCCTTCCTGGAGCCCGTCCGCGTCGGCGACCTCCTCCACGTGAAGGCCCAGGTGAACTGGACCGGCCGCTCCTCCATGGAGGTCGGCGTCCGCGTCCTGGCCGAGCGCTGGAACGACACCACCCCCGCGACCCAGGTCGGCTCGGCCTATCTGGTCTTCGCCGCCGTGGACGCCGACGGCAGGCCCCGCACGGTCCCGCCGGTCCTCCCGGAGACCGAGCAGGACAAGCGCCGCTACCAGGAGGCCCAGATCCGCCGCACCCACCGTCTGGCCCGCCGCCAGGCCATCATGGAGCTGCGCGAGCGGCGGCAGGCGGAGGGCCACCTCGACTGAGGCGCGGGCAGGCCCGCCACGAGGCCGTCGGAGCCGGCCCCACCGGCCGACGCCCCCACGGCCCCCGTCCGCGCCCCGGTCACGGGCAGACGACCTGGTCCCCGGTGACCGCCTCGAACGGGCCCCGTGCCGGCGCGGCCTCCGTCCGTACCGCGGTGACCCCCCGGAAGTCGGCCCCCACGGTGACCCGCAGGGTCCCGCCCCGGCCCGGCACCGCCTTCAGCTCCGCCCCCGGCAGGGCCGCGGCGACGGAGCGGGCGGACCGGTCCCATCCGGGGTCGTACTCGACCAGCGTCCGCGCCCGCTCGGGCCCCGACGCCGTCTGGGGCTGGCGCGTCGTGTCGAACCCGGCCCCGCGCAGCGCGTCGTCCGCCTTCCGCCCGAGCCCGTTGGTGCGCGTCCCGTTGTAGACCTGCACCCGGATGTCCTCGGGCGCGACGTCCACGACCACCGCTCGGGGCTTTCGCTCCGGGGCCGCCGCCGACCGGGGCGCGGCCAGCGGACGGTCCTCCCGCACCGCCGCGAAGAGCCGCTGGGCCCTGGCCGCGTCCCACTTGACCGTCGAGCCGATCCCCTTCACCGGGAAGTCCACGTCGCCGACGGGCACGGACACGAACTCCGAGGACGCCGGGGTGAACCCCCGCATGGCCTTCGAGAGCGCCAGCAGCTGGTCCGTGCCGAAGCCCTCGTCGGCCCGCACCGACCCCAGCAGGGTCGTCGCCACCTCCCGGAACCGCACCGGGTTGAACAGCACCCCGCCGCTGGTCAGCCGGTCCACCAGCGCCGCCAGGAACCTCTGCTGCCGCTGCATCCGCCCGATGTCCGCGGCCCCGTCGATGTGCCGGGAGCGCACGTACTGCAGCGCCTGTCCGCCGTCCAGCTCGTGCGTCCCGGCCGCGAGGTCCAGCCCCGTGTACGCGTCCTTCACCGGCTTCGGCGTACAGATCTGCACCCCGCCGACGGCGTCCACGGTCCGCATGAAGCTGGTGAAGTCGACCTCCAGATAGTGGTCGATCTTGACCCGGGTCATGGCCTCCACGGTCCGGACGGTCAGCGCGGGCCCGCCCTCCGCGTAGGCGGCGTTCAGCTTCACCGGGTGCGCGCGGTGCTTCTCGCCGCTGTTCTGGTCGGTGTGCTCGGGCAGCTCGGCGTACGAGTCCCGGGGCAGCGAGACGACGCTCGCCCGGTCGCGGTCCTCCGAGATGTGCACGAGCAGCACGGTGTCCGTGCAGTGGCAGGGCGCCCCGCCGAGCCGGTACTTCTCCTTCTCCTCCGGGGTGATCCGGTCGCGGCCGTCGGTGCCGACGACGAGCACGTTCATGCCGGTCCCGGCCTGCGGCCGGTTCTTCATGTCCTTGAAGGGGTCCACCCGCGTGATCCCGGTGTCGAGCCCGGTCACCACCGCGTGCCCGATCCCGGCGGCCGCGAGCACCACCACGGAGAGCGCGGTCGCCGTCCGCATCCCCCACCGGGGCCGCCGCGCCGGGGCGGGGCCGCCGCGCCGGGGGACGGGCGGGCGGCCGGCCGTGCCGGGCGTGCGGGGCGGACGGGGCGTGCGGGGCGGTGTGGGCACGAACGGACACCTCCGCTGGTGTGACCGGGTGAAGGGAGACGGGGGACCGTGAGCACCGTAGGCCCATACGATCAGCCGGTAGGGTCACCGGACCACGCGCCGCGCGCCGCTGTCCCCCGTTCGCGGTAACGTCACCCGTCGGTGTGCGCGGGCGCCCCCCGCATCCGGCCCTTCGTGCGAACGGCGACGGCCGGCCCCCTCGGGAAGGGGGTCGGCCGTCGCCGTGGCGCAGGGGCGGGCGGTCAGCTCTTCCCGTCCCACTTGTAGACCGAGTAGACCTCCATGCAGGACGCCTTGTCGTCGGCGCCCTCGGGGAGGTCGCCGGCCTCCTGCTTCGGCTTCTCGTACGTGACGCCCTCGCGCCAGTCCGCGCCCACGACCAGGGTGAGCCCCGGCACGTTCGCGTCCGCGCGGACGGTGGACGGCGGCAGGCCGAGGGCGGCCGCCACGGACTCGGCGTCCGCCCGCCCCTGGTCGCCGGCGGCCTTCGGGTAGGCGACGACCGTGCCCTTGCTGGGCTTGGGGTCCTTGGAGGTGCCGGCCTGGGTGAAGCCCTTGCCCGCCAGCGCCTCGGCGATGTCCTTGGCGCGCCCCTCGACGGGCGGTTCGTCGCCGCCGTCGGTGCCGTTGACGACCGTGACGGCGAGCGTGGCGGGCGCGGCCGCCGTCGCCTTCGGCGTCGCGGAGGCCGACGTCTTCGGCTTGGCCGGCGCCTTGTCGCCGTTCTTGTCGAGGGCGACGTCGTCCCGGAGCATGTTCCAGATCTGGTCGGCCGAGGCCCGCGGCTTCAGCCAGGCGTCCGGGTTCGGCGGGTACGGGTCGGTCGGGATGGTGATCGTGGAGAGCCGGTCGACCTTCACGTTCTTCAGCTGCATGCCGAGGTCGAAGAGCTTGGCCACGGTGTCGAGGCCGTCGGAGACCTGGAGCGCCTTGGTGCCGGTCTCCGCCAGGCCCATCAGCCGGCCGGTGTCCGTCCAGGCGTTCTGCTGCTGGAGCTTCTTCAGCATGCCGTTGAGGTACATGTGCTGGGCCTTGGCGCGGTTCTGGTCGCTGCCGAAGGCGTGCCGGGTGCGCAGCCACTGGAGCGCCTGCTCGCCCTTGACCTCGGTGGTGCCCTCGGGGAGCTTCAGCCCCGAGCCGCCCTTGACCCGGGCGGTCGACTTGTCGTGCACACCGGTGGTGACGCAGACGGGGACGCCGCCGACCTCGTCGGCCATCGCGACCACGCCCGCGAAGTCGACCATCATCCAGTGGTCGATGTAGACCCCGGTGAGGGTCTCCCAGGTGGTGAGCGTGCACCCGGGGCCGCCGCGGGTGAGCGTCTCGTTGATGGGCCGGTCGGTGGTGCCCGGGTACGGCGTTCCGTCCTCGCCCTTGCAGTCGGGGATCTTCACCACGGTGTCGCGGGGTATGGAGATCAGCGAGGCGTTCTGCCGGTCGGCGGAGACGTGCAGCAGCATCTGGACGTCGGCCCGGGGCTTGTCGTCCCGGAGGTCCTTGCCGCCGCCCAGCGCCACGTTCGCGTCGGAGGCGCGGCTGTCGGAGCCGATCAGCAGGATGTTCAGGGGGGTGTCGCCCAGCGCGTTCGGCGCGGCCTTCCGCACCCCGCTGTCGCCGCCCGCGCGGTCACCGCTGCGGATGTTGCCGTTGAGGTGCTGGTAGTACGCGTAGCCGGCGCCCGCCGTGCCGAGGATCAGCACGGAGACGCCGATGGCCGACCAGCGCAGCACCTTCCGCTTGCCGGCCTTCTTGGCGTTGCGGCGCGCGGCCGCCCGGCCGCCCGCGGTGCCGGCCGCGCTCGCGGCGGAGCCGTCGTCGCCCGTCGTCCCGCGCCGGCGCGCGGCACGGCCGGCCTGCGCCGGCCCGGCGGCCGGATCCGGCGTCCCGCCGGCGCCGGTGGCCTCACCCGCGCCGTGCAGTTCGTCGTCCCAGCCCCGTTCTCGGGCGTGCGGAACGCTCGGTCGCGTCCCCTCCCGTCGCACGCTTTTCTGTCCCACCCCTGGTCCCCTCTTCGGTCAGGCGTGCGCCGGACTCCGGTGTTTCCGGGTCACTTCGCGCACACCTGCTTGTCCGCTGCTACTTCGCCCAGATCCTTCGGCGCCTTTGCCGGTCCGGTGATGGGCACCCCCGCCCCCTTGAAGTCCGAGCCGAGGACGAGCGTCATGGGCTCGCGCTCCACGGCGTCGGCGGTGCCCTGCTTGAGCGCCGTCGCGGGCAGGCCCATCATGTCCGCGAGCGCGCGGGCCTGATCGGCCTGGTTCGGCGCGTACTCCAGGGTCGTCTTCGCCGCCTTCTCGGGGGCGTTGCTCTTGTTGGTGGAGCGCAGGACGCCCTGGTCGTTCTGGAGCCAGTTGATGGTCGACTGGGCCGCGCCCTGGATGCCGCTGCCGTTGTAGACGTCGACGCGGACCTCGGTGGACGGGGCCCGCTCGCCCTCCAGGAGCGCGGCCTGGGCCTTCGCCTGGGCGCTCTTGGCGGCCTGCTCCTTCTTCTTCACCTCGGTGAGCGAGGTGTCGCTCTGCAGCATCGCGTAGAGCTGCGGCGCCTTCGTCGGGTGCGGGACGACCGTCGCCTTGACCTTCTCGGCGGGGTTGTCGATGACCGGCAGCGTCGCGAACGCGATGTTCTTGGCGTCGATCCCCGCGAGTTCGCCCGCGAGGTCCTGGAGCTTGGTGAGCGACCCTATGCCGGCGTCGACGGTGAGCGCCTTGGTGGCGGCGTCGGCGAGGTCGAAGAGCTTGCCCGGGTCGGTCAGCGTGTCGTCGGACTTCATCTGCCGGATCATCGAGCCGAGGAACTGCTGCTGGACCTTGATGCGGTCGAGGTCCGACTCGTTGCCGAAGCTGTGCCGGGTGCGGACGAAGGCGAGGGCCTGCTCGCCCTGGACGATCGACTCGCCGGCCGGGAGCTTCAGGTGCGACTTGGGGTCGTCGACGGGCTTCTCGACGCAGACCTTCACCCCGCCGACGGCGGTCGTCATCTCCTTGACGGCGTTGAAGTCGGCCATCATGAAGTGGTCGACCTCGACGCCGGTGAGCTCCTCCACGGTGCGCATGACGCAGCCGGGGTCGCGGCCGTTCTGCCCGAGGCTCACGTTGAAGCGGACGTCGGCCTCGGCGGGGATCGTCTTGATCCCGTCGCCGTCCTTGACCTGGCACTCGGGGATGTTCGTCTTCAGATCGCGGGGGATCGAGACCGCGGTGGCGTTCGACCGGTCCTTGGAGACGTGGAAGAGGATCGTGGTGTCGGCGTGGCCGGGGCTGTTCTTGTCGCCGTAGCCCGCGTTGCCCGCGCCGGTCCGCTTGTCGGTGCCGATGATCACGATGTTGAACGCCTCGCCCTTGCGGAAGCCGGCGCTCTTGTTCTTGCCGATGACCTCGACGACGTCGAGGTTGTTGTTGAGCCGGTTGTAGATCGCGTACGCGCCGACCGCGCCGCCGACCAGGACGAAGGCCATCGTGCCGCCGGTCCACAGCAGGACCTTCTTCTTGCGGCTGGCGCCCGGCTTGCGCTTGCGGCGGCTCTGCGGGGGTACGCGGCGGCCACGGGACGTGCCGGGCTCGGGGGCGTCCCGCTCGGCGGGGCGCCGTCGTCTCTGTCCGGGGACGGGAGCCTCGGCCGGGGCGGTTGACCGGGCCGGGGGGCGGGTACTGGAACCGGTGGTGCCGGCGGGCGACTGCCCAGCGGAGTGGTCCAGTCGCAGTTCGTAGTTGCCCGTCTGCGGGTTGAGCACCCACTGGTCGGCGGGGTCGATCTCGTCCGCCCGTCCACGGCTGTGCGCGTCCACGGTTCCTGTCCTCCGTCGGTGCCACGCGGGGCGCCTCCCCCTGTGGGCGCCACTCGGTCGTTCGATCCTTGGCTGAGTGCGACCACACGGTCGGGGTGCACCGGATCGCGTCACACTATCCGCCCAGTTCAGCGCGGGGCGACGTCCGTGACAAATTCCACGCCCCTTACAACTGGGCAATCTGCCCAAACCGCATCCGCCCCGCTCCTTCCCTTGGCCCCCGCTTTACCCAACCGCCCCACCCGACGGCTGGGAACACAGCCCTTCCGCGGCGTTCCGTCCGGTGAAGGTGGGCGTCGTGGTCGGTTCCGGTGTGCCGGTGTCGTCGGGCTTCCCGTCGGAGGATGCGCCGTCGGTCTCCTCCGGTTCCGCCTTCGTCACCACGACCGGCCTGTCCTCGCGGAGCTGCCGGAAGAGCTCGCTCGCGGCGGGCTGCACCAGTTCGTCCCGGTTCGCGTTGTACGTGTACGGGCGCCGCGGCACCGTGAGGAACTGCACCTTCTCCGTGGGGATCGCCCGCATCGTCCGCGCGAGGTCGTACAGGTCCCGCAGCGAGTCGAGCCCCGGATCCGTGGTGACCGACTTCGTCGCCGCGTCGAGCACCGGGTACAGCTTCGCCGGGTTCAGCAGCACCCCGTCGCTCTGCACCTTGTTGACGAGCGCGCCCAGGAACATCTGCTGCCGGTCCATCCGCTCGGTGTCGCTGCCGTTGCCCAGCGACTTCCGGGCCCGGACGAAGCCCAGCGCCTGCTCCCCGTCCAGGGTCTGCCGGCCCGCCGGCAGCTTCAGCTTGGCGTCGGCGTCGTCCACCGGCTCCTTCAGGCAGACCTCGACGCCGTCGACCGCGTCCACCATCTTCTTGAAGCCCTGGAAGTCGATCACCATGTGGTGGTCGACCCGGATGCCGGTGAGCTTCTCGACGGTACGGATCGTGCACGCCGTCCCGCCCCACTCGAACGCCCAGTTGAACTGCGCCAGCCGCTCCCGGGTCCGGCCGCCCCCCTCGGTCCTGGCGCAGCTGGGGATCGTCACCATCAGGTCGCGCGGGATCGACACGGCCGTCGCCCCCGACTCGTCGGCGGCCAGGTGCAGCAGGATCACCGTGTCGGAGCGCTGGGTGCCCCGGTCCTTCCCGTACTTCCGGTTCTCCTCGCCGGAGCGGGTGTCCGAGCCGATCAGCAGGATGTTCCGGGCGGCCGACACGACCGCCGACGGCCGCTCCTTCTCGTACCGCCGCAGCTCGTCCGCCGCCGTGGTGTCCGTGGTGATGTTGTCGTCGAGCTTCCGGTAGAACCACCACCCGGTCCCGGCCGCCCCCAGGAGCACGACGGAGACGCCGAGCGCCCCCCACCGCAGCCAGTGCCGCCGGCCCCCGGCCCCCGTCGCGGACTCCCCGCCGTCGGAGCCCTCGGACTCCGTACCCGTCCCCGTCTGCGCCCCGGTCTCCGGCTCCGGCTCCTGCTCCGGTTCCGGGTCCGGTTCGGCGGGCGTGCCAGCGCGGTCCGTCACGTCGTCAGTCCGTCCTTCGGGTCAGGGCGTCTCAGGCGCGTCGGGCGCCCGGCGTTCGCAGAAGGAGACGGCCGAACCCGACACGGGGTTGTACGGAGGAGACGACTCCCCCCGGGCCGATCATGTACCGGACTCGCCGTACGGTCGCGGGTACGCGGCGCGTCGGTCGGCCGAACGGGTGCAACGGACGCGCGAACGCCACGGGCCGAGCGCCCGTCCGGGGGCCCGGCCCGTCTCCGCTCCGCCCGTCAGAGGGCCGTCGCGGTGACCCGCTCGCTCTCGATGCGCTTCTCCAGGGCCTCCGGCGCCAGCTCGCCCAGGTGCCGGCAGAGCACCACCGAGCCGCCCGTGGCCAGCGGCGCGTACAGCCCGGCCGAGAGGCCCTCCCAGGAGTCGTACGGCAGCCCGGACAGCAGCCGCGAGCCGGGGCCGAGCCCGATCCGGGCGCCGTCGAGCCGGGCCTGCTCGACGAGCTGGACGCCGCTGCGTTCCGTACCGTCGACGACGAGCGCCGGCGCGTCCGCGTCCACCGGCGCGTACGGCGCGAAGCGGTCGCCCTGGCCCGGCACCTCGACCGCGTAGTCCGCGTATCCGGCGGGCACCGAAGGGAAGCGGCGCCCCAGCGGTGCCAGGGAGAGCGCGATCCGCTCCCCGGAGCAGGCCAGACCCGCGTCGAGCGCGTCCGGGCCCGCCACCACCAGATCGGCGGCCGCCGGGTCGCCGCCCAGCTCGGCCGTCACGCCGACGGAGGAGCAGGCGAGCAGCCAGACGGCGGTCTGCCAGTGCGCGGGCAGCAGCAGCGCGAGCCGGTCGCCGGGTTCGGCGGACAGCTCGCCCTGGAGGAGGTTGGCGGTCTTCGCCACCCAATTGGCGAAGGTGGCGACGGACAATTCCACCCGTTCACCGGTGGCGTCGTCGTAGTAGGTGACCAGAGGGCGGGCCGGGTCCGCGGCGAGCGCGGATCGCAGCAGGTCGGCGGGGGTGCGGTCGCTGGCGTTCACGCCGCACAGGGTACGCGGGCCGGCGCACCGCCCTGGGCCGTTCCGGTGACGGGGTCCTCCGGTCGGCCTGACGCGCCGTCGGTCTCCCGGCGCGCGCCGGGAGACCGCGCTGCCCACGATCGGGCCATGCGTGCCTCACTCGCCTCCTCGATCGCCGTCGCCTGCGCGGCCGCGCTCGCCCTGCCGGTCACCCTCGTCGCCCCGGCGACGGCCACCGCGCGTCCGGCGGCGAACGCCCTGCCACCGGCCCAGGACGAGCTGCCGGGCTCCACCCAGTCGCTGCCGCTCCGTCCGCTGGGCGCCTCCGTCCGCACCTTCGGCGCGGACCCGGGCGCCGCCACCGAACAGGGCCTGACCCGACGGGACGTCAGACCCTTCTCCCTCGTCGGCGTGGTCTGGGACGACCCGGCCACCCCCCTGCACGGCACCGTCCAGGTCCGCACCCGCGCCACCGCCGACGGCGTCTGGTCGCCCTGGCAGGACGTGGAGACCCACAACGACGAGCACGGGGCCGACCCCGGCACGGCCGAGGGCGCCGCCGGCGCCCTGCGCGGCTCCACCGCCCCCCTGTGGGTCGGCGACTCGGACGGCGTCGAGATCCGCGTACGGGGAGAGGCCGGAGACGGTACGGCTCCGCTCCCGGCCGGCCTCCGCCTGGAACTGGTCGACCCGGGCGAGGCCCCGGAGGCGGCACCGGCCCCCCGCACCCGGGCGATGGCCCCGCCGGCCGTCCTCACCGCGGCGGAGGCGGCCGCGAGCGGCGTCAACAGCGGGCTCGCCCCCTACGGCGCGACGGTCATCCCGGCCGCCGACCCCGCCCTGGAGACCTCGGTCCCGGAGACCCCGGCCCTGGACACCTCCGCCCGCGAGGCGCCCCTCCCGGCGACGCCCGCCCAGGCGGCGGCGGAGCCCGCGGCGGCGAAGAAGAAGCCGTACATCGGTCCCCGCCCGAAGATCATCACCCGCAAGGGCTGGGGCGCCGACGAGAAGATCCGCGAGAAGGGCTTCGTCTACACCAAGACGATCAAGGCGGCCTTCGTCCACCACAGCGCCACCGGCAACAACTACACCTGCGGCCAGGCCCCCTCCGTCCTGCGCGGTATCTACCGCTACCACGTGAAGAGCAGCGGATGGCGTGACTTCGGCTACAACTTCGCCGTCGACAAGTGCGGAAACATCTACGAAGGCCGGGCCGGGGGAGTGGCGAAGCCGGTCCTCGGCGCGCACACCCTCGGCTTCAACACCAACAGCATGGGCGTCGCCGTCCTCGGCACCTTCACCAGCACCAACCCGCCCGCCGCCGTCGTGACCGCCGTCGCCCGCCTCACGGCCTGGAAACTCGGGCTCCACGGCATCAACCCCAAGGGCACCCAGGTCCTCGTCTCCGGCGGCGGGAACCTCTACAAGAAGGGCAAGAAGGTCACGTTCCACACCATCGCCGGGCACCGGGACGGATTCGCCACGGAGTGCCCCGGCAAACGTCTCTACGGCAAGCTCGGGACCGCCCGCGCCTCCTCCGCGAAATACCAGGGAAGGAGCTGATGGGGGCACGGAGGCAACCATCTGCATAAACTGACCGGTCATATCGCACGGACGACCGAGACGGGCGCGCCGAACGGCCCCGAAGCAGGAAGCAGAGACGACACGTGACAGAGGCGATCCTCCTGGTCGGGGGCAAGGGCACCCGGCTGCGACCGCTCACGGTCAACACGCCCAAGCCCATGGTCCCGGCGGCCGGCGTCCCCTTCCTGACGCACCAGCTGGCCCGGGCCAAGGCCGCCGGCGTCGAGCACATCGTGCTCGCCACCTCCTACCTCGCCGAGGTCTTCGAGCCGCACTTCGGTGACGGCTCCGACCTCGGCCTGAGCCTGGAGTACGTGACCGAGGAGGAACCGCTCGGCACCGGCGGCGCGATCCGCAACGTCGCCTCCCGCCTCCACTCGGGCCCCGACGAGCCGGTCCTCATCTTCAACGGCGACATCCTCACCGGCCTCGACATCCGCGCCCTGGTGGCCACCCACGCCGACTCCGGCGCGGACGTCTCCCTCCACCTCACGCGCGTCGAGGACCCCCGCGCCTTCGGCCTGGTGCCCACGGACGACACGGGCAGGGTCACGGCCTTCCTGGAGAAGCCCCAGACCCCGGAGGAGATCGTCACCGACCAGATCAACGCCGGCGCCTACGTCTTCCGCCGCTCGGTCATCGACACGATCCCCACCGGACGCCCCGTCTCCGTCGAGCGCGAGACCTTCCCGGAGCTCCTCGCCTCCGGCGCCCACCTCCAGGGCATGGTCGACTCCACGTACTGGCTGGACCTCGGCACCCCGCAGGCCTTCGTCCGCGGCTCCGCCGACCTGGTCCTCGGCCGCGCCCCGTCCCCGGCCGTCCCCGGCCGCTGCGGCGACGGCCTGGTCCTCCCGACCGCCCGGGTCGCCCCCGACGCCAAGATCACCGGCGGCACGGTGGTCGGCGCGCACGCGACGGTGGGCGAGGGCGCCCGCGTGACCGGCTCCACCCTCCTCGCCGGCGCCGTCGTGGAACCCGGCGCGGTCGTCACCGACTCCCTCATAGGCGCCGGCGCCCGCATCGGCGCCCGCTCGGTCCTCACGGGCGCGGTCATCGGCGACGGCGCCCACGTGGGCCCCGACAACGAACTCCGCGACGGCATCCGCATCTGGTGCGACGCCACCCTCCCCGCGGGCACGGTCCGCTTCAGCTCAGACCAGTAGGAGGGGGCCGCCGTCCCGTGGCGGGCCTGCCACCCGCCGGGGCGACACGGCTCCCGCCCGCCCGGGCGAAGCCGACAGCTCGGGGGCGGCGCGGCACCACGGGACGGCACCCTTCGGGGGCGCTTCCGAACCCGCGCCCGGACCAGCGCCCGGACCCGCGTCCCCGCCACCCGGCTACGCTCGTACCCATGGCCGCCCGCTTCGCACCGAGACCCACCCGCACCACCACCCGCGGCGGCCACCTCGACGTACCGTCGGAGCACCTGGACCTCGGCCTCATCCTGGGCCCCCTCCGCAGAGGCCCCCACGACCCGACCTTCCAGGTCGCGCCCGGCGGCGAGATCTGGCGGGCCACCCGCACCCCGGAGGGCCCCGCCACCCTGCGCGCGCGGGCGCACGGCACCGAGGTCAGCGCGGACACCTGGGGCCCGGGCGCGGCCTGGCTGGACGAGAACCTCCCCGCCCTCCTGGGCGCGGAGGACGACCCCACCCCCTTCGTCCCCCGCCACAAGCTGCTCCTGGCGACCCACCGCCGCCGCCCCGGCCTCCGCCTCACCCGCACCGGCCTGGTCCTGGAGTCCCTGATCCCGTCCATCCTGGAGCAGAAGGTGACGACGACGGAGGCGTACGGCTCCTGGCGCCGCCTGGTCCGCCAGTACGGCGAGCCCGCCCCCGGCCCGGCCCCCGAGGGCCTCCACGTGATGCCGGACGCCCGCACCTGGGCGCGGATCCCGTCCTGGGAGTGGCACCGCGCCAACGTGGACGACAAGCGTGCCGCCACGATCGTCCGGGCCGCCCGCGTCGCCCCCCGCCTGGAGGAGGCGGCCCTCATGCCGCCCCGGGAGGCCCGCGGACGCCTGGAGCTGATCCCCGGCATCGGCCCGTGGACGTCCGCCGAGACCGTCCAGCGCAGCAACGGCGCCCCCGACGAGGTCACCACCGGCGACCTCCACCTCCCCGGCATCGTCGGCTGGGCCCTGGCGGGCGACCGCACCGCCGACGACGCGACGATGCTGGAGCTCCTGGCCCCCTACGAGGGCCAGCGCCACCGGGCGGCCCGCCTCATCCTCCTCAGCGGCCGCACCCCGCCCCGCCGGGCCCCCCGCTTCGCCCCGAACGACATCAGGGCCCTCTGACGGTCCTACCCGCCCCGGCAGGACCCCCCGGCCCCGGCGCGGTCAGCGCACCTCGATGAACTCCGCGGCGCTCCGCGCCGGCCGCTCCTGGGGCGCCGCCGCCGGGTGCCCGATCGCCACCGCCCCCATGGGATCCCAGCCCTCGGGCAGCCCGAGCACGTCCCGTACGACGTCCCGGCAGAACATCGTCGAGGAGACCCAGGCCGAGCCGAGGCGCTCCCCGGCCAGCGCGACCAGGAAGTTCTGGACGCCCGCCCCGGCCGCGACGACGAACATCTCGCGTTCGGCGGCGTCCCGGCGCGGGTCGCCGTAGTGGTGGGCGCCGTCCATGACGAGGCAGGGCACGGCGAGGTACGGCGCGTTCCGCAGCACGTCCCCGCGCCGCACCCGCTTCGCGACGGACTCCTCGGACCTTCCGTCCCGCCGCAGGTCCGCGATCCACGCGTCCCGCATCGCGTCGAGCAGCCGGAGCCGCGACTCCGCGGACTCCAGGAGGACGAACCGCCACGGGGTGGTGTGGTGCGGGGCCGGCGCCGTCACGGCCGCCGCGACCGCGCGCCGTACGGCCCCGGGGTCGACGGGGGCGTCGGTGAACGCGCGCACCGTGCGCCGCAGCGTCACCGCCTCCCGTACGGCCTCCGAGGTGCCGAGCCGGAACATGTCGTCGGCGGCGGCCCGCACCAGCGCCCGCGCGCCCGGTTCCCCGTCGTCCCCGACGACGTGCGGCAGGCCGCGGACGACGGCGACGGGCACGCCGGTGGTCTTGCCCTTGACCAGGTCGCCCGCGGCGGCGAGTTCGTCGGCGGTGGCGACGACGGTCACGCTCAGGTCGTTGCCGTGGGAGTCGGTCGCGCCCCGCAGGTCGTCCAGGACCCGCACGCCGGCCGCGCCGATCGCCACGTCGGTCAGGCCGGCCCGCCAGGGCCGCCCGAAGGTGTCGGTGACGACGACCCCGACGTCCACGCCGAGCGCCTCGCGCAGCCCGGTCCGGATCCGCCGCGCCGAGGCGTCGGGGTCCTCCGGCAGCAACAGCACGGTGCCGACGGGGGTGTTGGAGGCGTCGACCCCGGCCGCCGCCATGACGAGCCCCTGCCGGTTCTCGACGATGCGGAGGGTGCCGCGCCGCGCCACGACCCGTACGGTCTCGGCGTCGATGGCCGCCTCGCGGTCCTCGGCGGCCACGATCCGCCCCTCCGCCTTGCTCACGATCTTGGAGGTGACGAGGAGCACGTCCCCGTCCGCCAGGTCGGGGGAGGCGGCGGCGATGAGCTTGGCGAGGTCGTCCCCGGGAGTCACCTCCGGCAGCCCGGCGAGCCCCCACACCCGGTACGAGGCCGCAGCGGGCTCCGGGCCGGCCGTCACCCGCGGACCTCCTCGGCGAGCGCCAGCGCCGCCCGCGCCATCTCGGCGGTCGCGTCCACGTCGGTCATCATCAGCGGCACGGCCCGGCAGGCGATCCCGGCGGCCTCGACGTCGGCGACGGAGCCCGCGTCCACGGTGTCCACCAGCCAGCCGTCGAGGAGGCCGGAGCCGTAGTGGCGGGCCACGGCCGCCGCCGTCGACTCGACGCCGACGGCCGCGAGCACCTTGTCGGCCATGCCGCGCACGGGCGCGTCCCCGACGATGGGGGAGAGGCCGACGACCGGCGCGGCGGCGGCCGCGACGGCCTCGCGGATGCCGGGCACGGAGAGGATCGTGCCGACGGAGACGACCGGGTTCGACGGCGGGAAGAGGATGACGTCGGCCTCGGCGATCGCCTCCAGGACGCCGGGCGCGGGCTTGGCGGCCTCCGCGCCGACGGCCACGACGGCCTGCGCGTCGACGGAGGCCCGCAGCTTCACCCAGTACTCCTGGAAGTGCACGGCCCGCCGCTCCCCGTCGACCTCGATGGCGACGTGCGTCTCGACCCGGTCGTCGGACATCGGGAGGAGCCGGACGCCCGGCTGCCAGCGGGCGCAGAGCGCCTCGGTGACGGCGCTCAGCGGGTAGCCGGCGCCGAGCATCTGGGTGCGGACGATGTGGGTGGCGAAGTCCCGGTCGCCGAGGCCGAACCACTCGGGCCCGACCCCGTACGCGGCGAGCTCCTCCTTGACGGCGAAGGTCTCCCCGGCGCGGCCCCAGCCCTGTTCCTCGTGGATGCCACCGCCGAGGGTGTACATCACGGTGTCCAGGTCGGGGCAGACCTTCAGGCCGAAGAGGTGGATGTCGTCACCGGTGTTGCCGACGACCGTGATCTCCGCGTCCGGGACGGCCTGCTGGAGGCCACGAAGGAAGCGGGCACCACCGATGCCACCGGCCAGAACCACAATGCGCATGCGCAGCAGTGTGTCAGGCGGTGACGGCCCTCTGTGCCTCCGGGGCGGCGCACCGTCCCTGGAGGGACTCGTGCATCGGCTCGTGCATGGGCATCTCGGTCAGCCCGGGGAAGTAGACGTGGAGGCTGACGACCGGCTCCAGGGAGTCGTTGACGACCTCGTGGAGGTAGCCGGGCGCGTAGACCCGCTGGACGCCGGGCCGCAGGACGCGCACGCCCCGGTCCGTACGCTCCGTCAACTCGCCCTGGAGGACGGTGAGGACGCCGGAGGAGCGGCCGTGGTCGTGCAGGCCGCTGCCCTGGCCCGGCACCCAGGAGAGCAGCCACACCTCGTAGCCGGGTCCGGTGCGCAGGCGGTGGTACCAGCGGGTGGTGGCGTCGTACTCGACGTGCGGGGCCCACCGGTCGCGGTCGGCGGCGAGCTCGCGGGCGAGGCCGGCGAACTCGGCGACGGTGACGGGGTGCTCGCGCTCGGGCTGGAGCAGGTGCGGGACCTCCATGAGGTCGCCGGCGATCTGAAGGTCGCTGTCCATGTTCATGGGTGGGGTGGTTCCTCAGCAGAAACGGGGGTGCGGTGGGGGTCACGGCCCGGGGAGGGGCGCAGAGGTGACACGGGTGACGCAGGGTGACGCTGGGGGAGTCAGCCGGAGCTCTGGGGCATCAACAGCTGGAACAGCAACAGCAACAGCGCGCCTGGACAGCGCGGCGGAACCCACGGGCGTGGGTCGCGGAGGGCGCTGCGGTCGCTGGCATGCCACCAAAGTGGCCGGAGCGGTACCCGACTGTCAACTCAATGCCCGATTTGGGGCAATGTTTCACCTCATTCGGTTACTCCTTCCGGAGAAAGGTTTGCTCAGGCCCGGACCAGGCAAGATGGCGCACCATGCGGGCTCGTAAACATGGATGTGGCGGACGTGGTCCGTGATCGGACTGTGATCCGGATCGCTTCCCTGGCTGGATCGCAACAAGATCCACGTCTCGCACGTCTTTCCGGATGGAGGCGCGGCCGCGGGAACGGCCGGTGGCATGTGTCGCGTTTTTGGTGATTTGAACACTTTCCGCATAGGCTTGGTTCCGCAGAGTGAATACCGGGCCCAATAGCAGATCTTGGCTTGACTCGCACAGAGCACGAACTTGTAATTTCACTCGTGTCGTTCGGCCGTTTCGATCACGGCGACATCACGGGACGCACAGACAGACGAGGGGCGCAGATGACCGAGTTGTTCCAGGAACTGCTGGTCGAGGACGCGGACGAGGAACTCGGCTGGCAGGAGCGCGCGCTGTGCGCCCAGACCGACCCCGAGTCCTTCTTCCCCGAGAAGGGCGGCTCGACCCGCGAGGCCAAGAAGGTCTGCCTCGCCTGCGAAGTCCGCTCCGAATGCCTGGAGTACGCGCTCCAGAACGACGAGCGCTTCGGCATCTGGGGCGGCCTCTCCGAGCGGGAACGCCGCCGCCTCAAGAAGGCCGCCGTCTGACCGCCCGGCCGAAACCCGACCCCCACGGTCCGCCTCCTCCCCAGGAGGCGGACCGTTGCGTTGCCCGGGCACGCGTTCATCCCGCCCGCCGCCGGGCAGACGTCCCCCCGGACCGGGAGAAAAGGGGGACGTGAAGCCGCCGGCGAGGCACCCGGCCACCGGCACCCCCGCCACGGCCCCAGGCACCCCCACCCGCCGCAGCCATTAGTGTGGGCCTCCGTCCAAGCCGCTCCCACGCCCCACCGCGGGCGACCCCGGCCGGAGGGCCCGTAGCTCGATGTCCTCAACTCCTGAGTTCCCCAGGCACGTCGTCACCGCCGTGCTCGTCACCCACGACGGAGCCCGCTGGCTGCCCGACGCGCTCTCCGGGCTGCTCGCCCAGGAACGCCCGGTGCAGAGCGTGATCGCCGCCGACACCGGCAGCGCCGACGAGTCCGCACAGCTCGTCGCCGAAGCCGTCGGCCCCGACCGCGTCCTGCACCTCGCGCGCCGCACCGGCTTCGGCGCCGCCGTCGACGAGGCCGTCCGCACCGCGCCCCTGCTCGGACCCGAGGACCTCCCGTACCTCAAGCGCCCCAGCGGCTGGGACCCCGTCAGCCGCAGCTGGAACGACGAGGCCTACGACCTCCCCGAACTCCCGCACGGCGAACCGGTCCAGTGGCTGTGGCTCCTGCACGACGACTGCGCCCCCGAGCCCGGCGCCCTCGCCGAACTCCTGCGCGTCGCCGACTCCGACGCGTACGCCGCCGTCATCGGACCCAAACTGCGCGGCTGGTACGACCGCAAGCAGCTCCTCGAAGTCGGCGTCACCATCGCCCGCAGCGGCCGCCGCTGGACCGGCCTCGACCGCCGCGAGCAGGACCAGGGCCAGCACGACCAGATCCGCCCGGTCCTCTCCGTCTCCACCGCCGGCATGCTGGTCCGCCGCGACGTCTTCGAGGAACTCGGCGGCTTCGACCGCCGCCTGCCCCTGATGCGCGACGACGTCGACCTGTGCTGGCGCGCCCACGCCGCCGGCCACCGCGTCCTCGTCGCCCCCGACGCCGTCCTCCGGCACGCCGAGGCCTCCGCCCGCGAGCGCCGCTCCGTCGACTGCGCCGGCCGCACGGCCGCCAGCCCGCACCGCGTCGACAAGGCCGCGGCCGTCTACACGCTGCTGGCCAACACCTCCGGCCGCGCCCTCCCCTACGTCTTCCTCCGCCTCGTCGTCGGCACCGTCCTGCGCACCCTCGGCCTCCTCGTCGGCAAGGCCCCCGGCCAGGCCGTCGACGAGATCATGGGCCTCCTCGCCACCCTGCTGCGGCCCGAGAAGATCCTCGCCGCCCGCGCCCGGCGGAAGAACCCCGAGGTCCCGCCCGGCGAGCTCCGCCCGCTCTTCCCGCCGCCCGGCGCCACCGTCCGCGCCGCCGCCGAACAACTCGTCTCGCACTTCGGCGGCGACGAGGCCGACTCCGGCGGCTCGCGCCACGGCGCCGTCGAGTCCGGCCCCGGCGGCGACGACGCCGACTTCCTGGAGGTCGAGCAGTTCGCCCGCCTGAAGAAGATCGCCCGCAAGCCCGGCCCGGTCCTCTTCGCGCTCCTCCTCCTCGTCTCCCTCGTCGCCTGCCGCAACCTCTTCACCGGCGGCTCCCTCGCCGGCGGCGTCCTGCTGCCCGCCCCCGACACCGTCTCCGAACTGTGGAACCGGTACGCCGACGCCTGGCACACCCTCGGCACCGGCGGCACCCAGACCGCCCCGCCCTACCTGGGCATCCTCGCCGGACTCTCCGCGCTCTTCCTCGGCTCCACCTCCACCGCGCTGACCGTGCTGCTCGTCTGCTCGGTCCCGCTCGCCGGCCTCACCGCCTACTTCGCCGCCCGCGGCCTCGTCGGCTCCCGCCTCCTGGTCGCCTGGGGCGCCGTCGCCTACGCCTTCCTGCCCGCCGCCACCGGCGCCCTCGCCACCGGCCGACTCGGCACCGCGATCCTCGCGATCCTGCTCCCGCCGACGGCCCGCGCCGCCGTCGCCGCCCACGGCCTGAACCGCCCCGACCGCGGCAGCTGGCGCGCCACCTGGGCCTACGCCCTGCTGCTCACCGTCACCACCGCGTTCACCCCGATCGTGTGGCCGCTCGCCGTCGTCCTCGGCCTCGGCGTCCTCGTCCACCGCCGCGACGACATCACCGCGTACGGGCTCCGCTTCCTCGCCGCCGTCGGCACCCCGATCCTGGCCCTGGCCCCCTGGTCGCTGTCCCTGCTGACCGACCCCGCCGCCTTCCTCCACGAAGCCGGCCTCGACCTGCGCACCGGCACCGCCTCCGCCGTCGACCTGCTCGCGAGCAGCCCCGGCGGCCCCGGCACCACCGGCGGTCTCCTCCTCCTCGGCCTGGTCCTCGCCGCGCTCGCCGGCCTGCTGCGCGAGGAGCGCCGCCGCGCCGTGCTGGCCGCCTGGACCGCCGCCCTCGCCGGCCTCCTCTTCGCCGCCCTCGCCAACGGCGCCGACGGCACCGGCTGGGCGGGCCCCGCCACCCTCGTCTACGGCTCCGGCCTCATCGCCGCCGGCATGCTCGGCGCCGAGAGCGGCCGCAGCCGCGTCGCCGTCCACGGCTTCGGCTGGCGCCAGCCCGTCGCGGCCCTCGTCGCCCTCGCCTGCGCCGTCGGCCCCGCCACCGCCGCGGTCGGCTGGATGATCGGCGGCGCCGACGGCCCGCTGACCCGCCGCGACCCCGTGCAGGTGCCCGCCTTCGTCGCCCAGATGGCCGGCGAGAAGAACCAGCCCCGCACCCTGGTGCTCTCCGCCGACTCGCCCGGCGCGGTCGACTACACCCTGGTCCGCGGCTCCGGCGCCCGCCTCGGCGACGCCGAACTGACCGCGAACGCCGAGCCCGACCCGCGCCTCGACTCCGTCGTCGCCAAGCTCGTCGCCGGCTCCGGCGCCGACCAGACCCAGGAACTCAGCGCCTTCGCGATCCGGTACGTCATGGTCAAGGACGGCTCGCCGCGCCAGATGAGCCGCGTCCTCGACACCACTCCCGGCCTCTCCCGCCTCAGCCGGCTCGACGGCGTCGCGCTGTGGGAGGTGGACCGCGAGATCGCCCGCGTGATGATCGTGCCGCCCGCCGCCAAGCCCGGCGCCGCGGCCGAGGGTCTTCCCCTGCCCGTCCCGGCCGGACCGGTCGAGGCCCACGCCGACATCCCCGCCGGCCCCGCAGGCCGCGTCCTGCGGATCGCCGACCGCGCCGACGAGGGCTGGACCGCCACCCTCGACGGCACCGCGCTCACCCCCACCACCGTCGACGGCTGGGCGCAGGGCTTCCAGCTCCCCGCCGACGGCGGCCGCCTCGACCTCACCTACGACGAGCCCCTCGCGCACACCGCCTGGATCTGGACCCAGCTCGGCCTCGCGGTCGTCCTCGTCGTCCTCGCCCTGCCCGGCCGCCGCCGCGAGATCGACGACGACCTGCCCGACGAGGAGGCGGCCGTTCCGGCCCAGGCCACCGAAGGCGACGGCCGCCGCGCCCGACGCCTGCGCGCCGCAGCCGAGGCCGAGGCCGCCGCCGGCGCCGACGGCGCCGAGGGCCGCCCCGATGCCTCTGATGTCGACCACGCGCCCGCCCCCGCACCGGCGCCCGCCCCCGGCCGCCAGACGGCAGAGGCGGACGAGTGGGACACCGCGGGCCAGGACCCGGCCTACGCCCAGCAGCCGTACGCCACCGGCTACGACCAGCAGGGCTACCCCCAGGACTACGCCGACCCGTACCAGCAGCAGGCGTACCCGTACCCCCAGCAGGGCTACGACCAGGGCCAGGGCCAGGGCTACGACCACGGCCAGGGCTACGACCAAGGCCAGGGTCACGACTCGCAGAACCCCCAGAACCCCCCGGCGTACGACCCCTACGCCGCCCCACAGGGGTACGACCAGGGCCAGGGTTACGACCCGCGGAACCCGCAGGCGTACGACCCCTACGCCGGCTACGACTACGGCTACCCCCAGGGCGGCCAGGCCCACGAGACCGAGCAGCGTCCCGACGGGAGCAGCAACCAGTGAAGCGCCCCAGCACCTCCCTGATCGCGGTCGTCACCGCCCTCGCCGCCGTCACCGGCTTCGCCGCGATGACCGCCCCCGGCGAGCCCGGCGCCGCGTCCGCCGCCCCCGCGCCGCAGGCGGCCCGCCTCCCCGTCGAGCGCACCAGCCTGCTCTGCCCCGCCCCCAGCGCCTCGGACGTCGCGGAGACGCGCACCACCTCGTACACCCCGCCCGGCGCCGCCGCCCCGACCGCCGCCGGCACCACCGCCCCCAAGCCGACGGCCGTCCTCGGCATCGCCAAGAACCCGGACGCCCCGGCCCTCAAGAAGGACGCCAAGGCCCCCGGCACGGTCACCGCCCCTGGCAAGCCCGTCGCCACCGAGGCCGACGGCGCCGTCACCCACGGCCTCACCGGCACCGCCACCGGCGCCCTCGCCCCCGGCTGGACCGTCCAGCACACCACCGTCGTCCCGGCCGGAGCCGCCCGCGGCCTCCTCGGCGTCACCTGCTCCGCCCCCGACACCGACCTCTGGTTCCCGGCCGCCTCCACCGCCAAGGGCCGCACCGACTACATCCACCTCACCAACCCCGACGACGGCGTCGCCGTCGCCGACATCGAGCTCTACGGCCCCGAGGGCGAACTGAAGACCACCATCGCCCAGACCGGTGTCGACGTCCCGCCCCACTCCACCGTCCCGGTCCGCCTCGACACCCTCCTCTCCGACGGCGCCCAGGAGAACCTGACGGCCCACGTCTCCACCCGCGCGGGCCGGGTGGGCGCCGTCCTCGGCTCCGCCACCGACGGCGTCGGCAGCGACTGGCTCTCCGCCTCCGCCGACCCGGCGGGCCGCCTGGTGCTCCCCGGCATCCCCGCCGACGCCACCGGCGTCCGCCTCGTCGCCTTCGCCCCCGGCGAGTCCGACGCCGATCTGAAGGTCCAGCTGGCCACCGCGAACGGCACGATCGTCCCCGCCGCCGCCGAGTCCCTCCACGTCAAGGCCGGCATGACCGCCTTCGTCGACCTGCCGGACCTCACCCGGGGCGCCGCCGCCTCCCTGCTGCTCACCCCGACCGACCCCAAGAAGCCGGTCCCGGTCGTGGCCGCGCTCAAGGTCGTCCGCGGCAAGGGCTCGGACACGGAGATGGCCTTCATCCCCGCCGCGGCCCCCGTCACCGGCCGCGCCACCGTCGCCGACAACCGCGCCAAGGGCACCGCCCTCGCCCTCGTCGCCCCCGAGGCGGCCGCCCAGGTGAAGGTCACGGCCTCGGCCGGCTCGGAGGGTGGCACCCCCGCCACCCGCACCGTCTCCCTCAAGGCGGGCACCACGACCGTCCTCACCGACCTCGCCCCCAAGGACGCCAAGGGCTCCTACGCGCTGACCGTCGAACCGGTCGCGGGCGGCGGACCGGTGTACGCGTCCCGCATGCTCGCTCTCCCCGAGGACGGCATCCCGATGTTCACCGTCCAGACCCTGGTCGACGACCGCGGCACCGTCCAGGTCCCGACCGCCCGGCGGGACCTCACGGTCCTCGACGACTGACGGCCCTCGCCGGTACGGGTCAGTCCTGCCCGTACCGGGGGTCGACCGACTCGGGGGAGAGCCCGAGGAGCTCCGCGACCTGCTCCACCACGACCTCGTGCACCAGGAGCGCCCGTTCGTCACGGCTCTTCGACCGGATCTCGACCGGACGCCGGTAGACGACGACCTTCGCCGGCTCCCGCTTCTCGGCCGGCACCGAACCCCCCAGCGGCACGGTCTCGCCGGAGACCGCCGGAGGCACCTCCAGGATCATGAACTCGACGTCCTGGAGCTGCGGCCAGCGCCGCTCCAGCCGCTCCACCGAGTCCAGGACGAGATCGCGGAAGGTGTCCGCACGGCTCACGGACAGCGGGACCTGCGGCGGTGCGACCGGCCCCCGCATCCCGCGGCCGTGCCGGTCCCGCCGGCGGATCCGCGGCTCGGCCGGCGGCTCCCCGGAGCTCCGCGAGGGGCCCGGCTGCCCGGGCGGCACAGGAGTGTCCATCACTGACGCAGCGTAACTCTCCTGGGTCACTCCGCACCGTGGCGAGGACCGGCCGATCGGCGCGTCCCGCCCCCTCCGCACGTCGCCCCCACTCCGTGCGCTGTCCAAACCTGAACATTCCGGCCGTCCCAGGGAACGATTCGGCACCCGCTCACGATCGGCCATCCGGCCGCGACTGACCGGAATCCTCCCCCTCCCTGTCCGGATCACCCCCTGTCCCACCCCCCTCGACCCCCCTCCACCGCAGGTCAGAACCGACACCACCCGAAGGAGGGTGTCCGACGTCACACCGCGACACGGTGGAGTGACCTGGGGGAGAGTCGTCGCGGCCCGGTCAAGAGTGCGGTACCGTCCAACGTCGTGAGCCCTGTACGTCGCTGTTCGCGCACCGCGTGCGGCCGCCCTGCCGTCGCGACACTGACGTACGTCTATGCCGACTCGACCGCGGTCCTCGGCCCGCTCGCCACCTACGCCGAGCCCCACTGCTACGACCTGTGCGCCGAGCACAGCGAGCGCCTCACCGCCCCGCGCGGCTGGGAGGTCGTGCGGCTCTCCGACGCCTCCGCCCCCACCCGCCCCAGCGGCGACGACCTCGAAGCCCTGGCCAACGCGGTCCGGGAAGCGGCCCGTCCCCAGGAGCGCGCCGCCGAGGCCGGCAAGCCCGGCACCGGCCGGGGCGGCGACCCCATGGAGGTCGGCCGCCGCGGACACCTCCGGGTGCTCCGTTCCCCCGACAACTGAGCCGGCGGACCGCCGACCCGCGTCCACAACCAGCCACCGGACGCGTGCCGCACCCCCACCCCGGGTAGTTTGGGCGTTCCGTACACGTGCCGCACACGCGTGCCGAGAACTCAGGAGGGTGGATCCGTGACTGCCGATCTGTCGCAGATCGTGAAGGCGTACGACGTCCGCGGGGTCGTCCCCGACCAGTGGGACGAGAAGCTCGCCGAACTCTTCGGCGCCGCCTTCGTCCGCGTCACCGAGGCCGATGCCATCGTCGTCGGCCACGACATGCGGCCCTCCTCGCCGGGTCTCTCCGACGCCTTCGCCCGCGGTGCCGCCCGCCTCGGCGCCGATGTCACCCTCATCGGGCTGTGCTCGACGGACCAGCTGTACTTCGCTTCGGGGAGCCTGGGTCTGCCGGGTGCGATGTTCACCGCTTCGCACAATCCGGCCCGGTACAACGGGATCAAGATGTGCCGGGCGGGTGCGGCGCCGGTCGGGCAGGACACCGGGCTGTCCGAGATCCGGGCGCTTGCCGAGCGCTGGCTCGTCGAAGGCGCCCCCGCCGCCGCTCCGGAGGCCGGGACGATCACCGAGCGGGACACGCTGGCCGATTACGCGGCTCACCTCAAGGCGCTGGTGGATCTCATCGGGATCCGGCCGTTGAAGGTGGTCGTGGATGCCGGTAACGGCATGGGCGGGCACACCGTGCCCACGGTCTTCGACGGGCTGCCGCTGGACCTCGTGCCGATGTATTTCGAGCTCGACGGTACTTTCCCGAATCATGAGGCGAATCCGCTGGATCCGGCGAACATCGTGGATCTGCAGGCGCGGGTGCGGGCGGAGGGTGCGGATCTGGGTCTGGCTTTCGACGGGGACGCGGACCGGTGTTTCGTGGTCGACGAGCGGGGTGAGCCGGTCTCGCCGTCCGCGATCACGGCGCTGGTCGCCGCCCGTGAGCTCGCGAAGCATCCCGGCGGGACGATCATCCACAACCTGATCACCTCCTGGTCGGTGCCGGAGGTCGTCCGCGAGCACGGCGGCGTGCCCGTCCGGACCCGGGTGGGTCACTCCTTCATCAAGGAGGAGATGGCGAGGACCGGTGCGGTCTTCGGTGGTGAGCACTCGGCGCACTACTACTTCAAGGACTTCTGGAACGCCGATACGGGCATGCTCGCCGCCCTGCACGTCCTCGCCGCCCTCGGCGGACAGGAAGGCACCCTCTCCGACCTGGTCGCCGCCTACGACCGCTACACCGGCTCCGGCGAGATCAACTCCACCGTCGCCGACCAGGCCGCCAAGACCGCCGAGATCAAGGCCGCCTACGAGCACGAGGACGGCATCACCCTCGATGAGCTCGACGGCCTCACCGTGACCTCCGCCGACTGGTGGTTCAACCTCCGCGCCTCCAACACCGAACCCCTCCTCCGCCTCAACGTCGAGGCCCGCGACGCGGCCACCATGGCCAAGGTCCGCGACGAGGTCCTCGCCCTCGTCCGCGCCTGACCCCAGGACCGGCGGGGAGCCGCCGCTCGCCGAGCCGCGACTCCCCGCCCCCGGCGGTAGGCTGACCAGCACCGATCACTGGTACGAAGGGACACCGCAATGCCGCTCGAAGCCGGCCTCCTGGAGATCCTGGCCTGCCCCGCCTGCCACGCTCCGCTCGACGACCGCACGGCGGACGAGGCCCCCGAACTGATCTGCACCTCCGCCGACTGCGGCCTCGCCTACCCCGTCCGCGACGCCATCCCGGTCCTCCTCGTGGACGAGGCCCGCCGCCCCGCCTGACACCCCCGCGGGCAGGCACCCGGCCGGGCCGGTTTGTGGGCAGGCGTTCCGCAGGGCGGAGCGGGTGGGCACAAACCCCCCGAGGCGGGCGCCCGACCCGCGCACCGCCCACCCCAAGTGCCCGCACCGCACCCGCGCCGGCCGGAGGCCCCATGCTGGACGAGACCCTGCTAGACGCACCGGACGCCCTCGCGACGGCCGACCGCCGCGGCCTCCTCCGCGGCGCCGCCGAGGCCGGCGCCCGGGTCAGGACCGCCGCCCGCCACGCCACCGAGGCCGGCATCGCCGACCTCCGCCCCGAGGGCCGCCCCCGCGCCGTCCTCGTCGCCGGCCCCGGCACCGCCGCCGCCGGCGTCGCCGACCTGATCGGCGCCCTCGCCGGCGCCTCCGCCCCCGTCGTACGCCTCACGCCCACCGGCGTCGCCCCCGCCCCCGGCGCCCTGCGCTGGGCGCTGCCCGGCTGGGCCGGCTCCGTGGACCTGCTCCTGCTGCCCACCACCGACGGCTCCGAACCCGGCCTCGCGCTCCTCGCCGAACAGGCCTACCGCCGCGGCATCACCGTCGCCGCCGTCGCCCCCCAGGGCTCCCCCCTCTCCGAGACCGTCAACGGCTCCCACGGCCTCTTCGTCCCGATGGCGATGGCACCCCACGAGGAACGCGACGAGTACGGCGAGAACCTCTCCGCCAGCCCCGGCGCCCTCTGGGCCCTCTTCACCCCGCTCCTCGCCCTCCTCGACCGCGTCGGCCTCCTCCAGGCCCCGCCCGAGGCCCTGGAGCGGGTCGCCGACCGCCTCGACCGCACCGCCGAACGCTGCGGCCCCGCCATCGCCACGTACTCCAACCCGGCCAAGACCCTCGCCGCCGAGGTCGCCGAGACGCTCCCCCTCATCTGGACCGAGGGCGACGCCGCCGGACCGGCCGGCCGCCGCTTCGCCGCCGTCCTCGCCGAACTCGCCGGCCTGCCCGCCCTCGCCGCCGAACTCCCCGAGGCGCTCCCCGCCCACGGCGTCCTCCTGGCCGGCGCCTACGCCGCCGCGGCAGACCCCGACGACTTCTTCCGCGACCGCATCGAGGAGCCCCAGGCCCTACGCGCCCGCGTCGTCCTCCTCCGCGACCGCCCGGCCGGCGGCCTCAGCGCCGCCCCTGCCGCCCGCGAGCTCGCCCTCGGCCACGACACCGCCGTCAGCGAGCTCGAACCCGAGGAGGGCGACGCCCTGGAGACCCTCGCGGAACTCCTCGCCGTCACCGACTTCGCCGCCGTCTACCTCTCCCTGGTGACCTCCGGCCACATGGCCCCCTGACACGCCCGGCGCCCGGAGCACGACACAGGGTGCGACACCTGGCCACGACCCGCGCACCGGCGGCGTACGGCCGCGGGCCACACCGGCGTACGCCCCCGGCCACCCGTACGCCAGGTCGCGGACGCCCGCGTGTCACCCACCCCCTGTCATCTGTCCTCTGGCACCGTCACCGTCACCGCCCCGAGAACCTGGAAGCCCGCATGGAACGCCTCGTCAACACCGTCCGCCCCTACGCCTGGGGATCCACGACGGCCATCCCGGAACTGCTCGGCACCGCCCCCACAGGCGAGCCGCAGGCCGAGATGTGGATGGGCGCCCACCCCGGAGCCCCGTCCCTCACCCCCCGCGGGCCGCTCAACGAGCTGATCGACGCCGACCCCGTACGCGAACTCGGCGCGGCCACCGCCGAGAAGTTCGGCCCCCGCCTGCCCTTCCTCCTCAAGGTCCTCGCCGCCGGCGCCCCGCTCTCCCTCCAGGTCCACCCCGACCTGGAGCAGGCCCGCGCCGGACACGCCGCCGAGGAGGCCGCCGGCATCCCCGTCGACGCCCCCCACCGCACGTACAAGGACGCCAACCACAAGCCCGAGATGATCTGCGCCCTCACCCCGTTCGAGGGATTCTGCGGCTTCCGCGCCCCCACCGAGGCCGCCGACACCCTCGCCGCCCTGGGCGTCGACTCCCTCAAGCCGTACGTGGACCTCCTCCACGCCCACCCCGAGGAGGACGCCCTCCGCGAGGTGCTCACCGCCCTGCTCACCGCCGACCCGGCCGAGATGGGCCGCACCGTCACCGAGGCCGCCGCGGCCGCCGACCGGCTCGGCGGCGCCTTCACCCCCTACGCCGTCCTCGCCCACCACTTCCCCGGCGACCCCGGCGTCATCGCCGCGATGCTCCTCCACCACGTCAGGCTCCAGCCCGGCGAGGCCCTCTACCTGGGCGCCGGCGTCCCGCACGCCTACCTCTCCGGCCTCGGCGTCGAGATCATGGCCAACAGCGACAACGTCCTGCGCTGCGGTCTCACCCCCAAGCACGTCGACGTCCCCGAACTCCTCCGCGTCGTCCGCTTCGAGCCCGGCGACCCCGGCGTGCTCCGCCCCGAGGCCTCCCCGTCGGGCGAGGAGGTCTACGACACCCCCATCGACGAGTTCCGCCTCTCCCGCCTCGTACGCGCCGAGGGAGCCGCCCCCACCGACCTGACCGCCGCCACCCCGCAGATCCTGCTCGCCACCGCCGGGCACCCCAAAGCAGGCGAAATCGCCCTGGCGCCGGGCGAATCCGTCTTCGTCCCCGCCGACGAGCGTGTCGAACTCTCCGGAGCGGGCACGGTGTTCCGCGCGACCGTCGTGGCCTGATGCAACAATGACCGGCCGTACCACGGCCACGGCCACCGGGCCGGAGCACCGACGAAGGGAACAGACAGACCCATGAGCGCGTCAGGCGGAACCAAGGCGATCGTGGCGGCCCTCGCCGCCAACCTGGCGATCGCCGTAGCCAAGTTCGTGGCGTTCCTCTTCAGTGGCTCGTCCTCCATGCTCGCCGAGAGCGTCCACTCCCTCGCCGACTCCGGCAACCAGGGCCTGCTCCTCCTCGGCGGCAAGAAGGCCCAGCGCGAGGCCACCCCCCAGCACCCCTTCGGCTACGGCCGCGAGCGGTACATCTACGCCTTCCTCGTCTCCATCGTCCTCTTCTCCGTCGGCGGCATGTTCGCCATCTACGAGGGCTACGAGAAGATCAAGCACCCGCACCCCATCGAGGCCTGGTACTGGCCGGTCGGCGTCCTGGTCTTCGCGATCATCGCCGAGTCCTTCTCCTTCCGCACCGCCATCAAGGAGTCGAACCTCGTCCGCGGCGGCCTCTCCTGGAAGGAGTTCGTCCGCCGCGCCAAGGCCCCCGAGCTCCCCGTCGTCCTCCTGGAGGACCTCGGCGCCCTCGTCGGCCTCATCCTCGCCCTCGGCGGCGTCGGCCTCGCCCTCGCCACCGGCGACGGCGTCTGGGACGGCATCGGCACCCTCTGCATCGGCGTCCTCCTCATCGCCATCGCGATCGTCCTCGCCGCCGAGACCAAGTCGCTCCTCCTCGGCGAGGCCGCCGGCCTCGACGACGTGAAGAAGATCGAGGACGCCGTCGTCGACGGCGAGACCGTCACCCGCCTCATCCACATGCGCACCCTCCACCTCGGCCCCGAGGAACTCCTCGTCGCCGCCAAGATCGCCGTCCGGCACGACGAGACCGCCACCGAGGTCGCCCGCGCCATCGACGCCGCCGAGGAGCGCATCCGCGCCGCCGTCCCGATCGCCCGCGTCATCTACCTGGAACCGGACGTCTACAGCGAGTCCGCCGCCGCGGCCGGCCCCGACCCGGCCGCCACCCCCGGCGGAAGCGGCCACTGAGCCCCCGCACCACCCCCCGCACACCCCGACGAAGCCCCCGGAGCGCACCGCGCCGCCCCGGGGGCTTCTCCCTGCGGGCCTGCGCCGGGTGGGCCGGTCGGTGTAGATTCGAGACCGCCAGACGTCGCTGCTGATGGCGGTCGGGCGGACCCCCAGGGACCGGCCGAGGGAGAGAGGACCTCCGACGACTGCACCGCGAACCACCCGGGCATCCGTATGCCCGCAGGTGCCTCGACCGCGGTGTCAGGCGCCACAACCGACCCTCACCACGCGATCCCACGAGGAGCAGCACCAGTCATGACGACTGCCGCACAGCAGGACTTCAAGGTCGCCGACCTCTCCCTGGCCACCTTCGGCCGCAAGGAGATCACCCTCGCCGAGCACGAGATGCCCGGCCTGATGGCGATCCGCCGCGAGTACGCCGAGACCCAGCCCCTCGCCGGCGCCCGCATCACGGGCTCCCTGCACATGACCGTGCAGACCGCCGTCCTCATCGAGACCCTCGTCGCCCTCGGCGCCGAGGTCCGCTGGGCCTCCTGCAACATCTTCTCCACCCAGGACCACGCCGCCGCGGCCATCGCCGTCGGCCCGAACGGCACCCCGGAGAACCCCCAGGGCGTCCCGGTCTTCGCCTGGAAGGGCGAGACCCTGGAGGAGTACTGGTGGTGCACCGAGCAGGCCCTCACCTGGCCGAACACGCCCACCGGCGGCCCGAACATGATCCTGGACGACGGCGGTGACGCCACCCTCCTCGTCCACAAGGGCGTCGAGTTCGAGAAGGCCGGCGCGGCCCCGGACCCGTCGACCGCGGACAGCGAGGAGTACGGCTACATCCTCCAGCTCCTCAACCGCACGCTCGTCGAGTCCCCGCAGAAGTGGACCCAGCTGGCGTCCGACATCCGCGGCGTCACCGAGGAGACCACCACCGGCGTCCACCGTCTCTACGAGATGATGCAGGCCGGCACGCTCCTCTTCCCGGCGATCAACGTGAACGACGCCGTGACGAAGTCGAAGTTCGACAACAAGTACGGCTGCCGCCACTCCCTGATCGACGGCATCAACCGTGCCACGGACGTCCTCATCGGCGGCAAGACCGCCGTGGTCTGCGGTTACGGCGACGTCGGCAAGGGCTGCGCCGAGTCCCTGCGTGGCCAGGGCGCCCGCGTGATCGTCACCGAGATCGACCCGATCTGCGCGCTCCAGGCCGCGATGGACGGCTACCAGGTCACCACCCTGGACGAGGTCGTCGAGACCGCCGACATCTTCATCACCACGACCGGCAACAAGGACATCATCATGGCCTCCGACATGGCCAAGATGAAGCACCAGGCGATCGTGGGCAACATCGGCCACTTCGACAACGAGATCGACATGGCCGGCCTGGCCAAGATCCCGGGCATCGTCAAGGACGAGGTCAAGCCCCAGGTCCACACCTGGACCTTCCCGGACGGCAAGGTCCTGATCGTCCTGTCCGAGGGCCGCCTGCTGAACCTGGGCAACGCGACGGGCCACCCGTCGTTCGTGATGTCGAACTCCTTCGCGGACCAGACCCTGGCCCAGATCGAGCTGTTCACGAAGCCGGAGGAGTACCCGACGGACGTGTACACGCTCCCGAAGCACCTGGACGAGAAGGTCGCCCGCCTCCACCTGGACGCGCTCGGCGTCAAGCTGACGACCCTCCGTCCCGAGCAGGCCGCCTACATCGGCGTCAAGGTCGAGGGCCCGTACAAGCCGGACCACTACCGCTACTGATCCGCCCCCGGTCGTCGCACGACCGGCGGACGAGACGCCCCAGCAGGCCCCCGGCACCCGTGCCGGGGGCCTGCCCCGTTCCCCTCCACCACCCGAGGACCACGCGATGCCCCGCGGCCGCTACTCGCTCCACGACCCCCACGACCACACCCCCCTCGGCGAGGAGCACTTCCACTGCGCCCCCGGCCCCTCCGGCTGGCGCTACGTCTCCCAGATCACCACCCCCGGCGGCGACCACCGCGGCTCCGTGGACCTGGCCGTCGACGAACTCGGCCGCCCCATCCGCCTCGAACTCCACGCGTCGAGCTGGCAGGTCCGCGGCGCCGCCCTCGACGGCGTCACCTGGGTCCGCACCGACCCCACCGGCACCCACGCCACCGAAGGCAACGTCCGCGCCCATGCCTTCACCGGTACGTCCCCGGCCTTCCTCATCGCCCTGACCCGCCTGCTGCGCCTCGCCCCGGGCGCCCCGGAGACCCGCGTCCGCCTGGTCGCCCTCACGGATCCGGTCCTCGCCCCCCTGACCGTCGACCAGTCCTGGTCCCTCCTGGGCACCGAGACGCACCCCACCGACCTGGGCCCCCTCTCCGTCGACGCGTACCAGGTCAGCACCCTGGACTCCGGCGAACGCCACACCGTCCACATCGCCGGCGACGTCGTCCTCTCCGCCCCCGGAGTGGAACTGGAAGACCTCGACACACCCCCCTCGACCTTCCCCGCCTGACACCGCCCGGCCCCGGCCCCGGGCGATGTGCGACGGGCCCCGCCGAACTGGTACTGTCCTCCGGTGCCCGAAAACACCGTTGACACGGTGGACGCGGGGAGGTAGATTCAGATGGTTGCCTGGAGCTGGACAGCTCGGCAGCAATCAACTAGAGTCTGACTCACTCCCGATTCTTTGTCGTGAATCACGAAAAGCCACCGATTAGGTAGCCGGAAATGATTCTGATAAAGTCGGAAAGCGCCGGAAGGCCCCGAGAAAAACAAATCGGGACCGGAAAGCACCGAGGAAATCGGATCGGAAAGATCTGATAGACTCGGAAACGAAGGAAGCGCCCGGAGGGCCTGGAGACAGGAACGAAGGAAGCGTCCGCACCTTGAGAACTCAACAGCGTGCCAAAAATCAACGCCA
>NZ_JBIBJV010000017.1:15356-42744 GCF_042958885.1 Streptomyces sp. NPDC007945 | reverse complement strand
GTCACACCGCGCTGCGCGCGGTGCAACGAAACCCCGCCGCTTCGCGGCGGGTTGAGCCTGCGCTTCGCTTCGGCTCTCAGACCCGGGGCTTCGCCCCGGGTCTGAACACGCCTGCTTCGCAGGCGTGTTGCTCTCCCGCTTCGCGGGAGAGCTGGCCCGGCGCTTCGCTTCGGGCCATGCGGTCTGCTGCGCAGACCTGGTGATACTCCGTCCGCTTCGCTTCCGGAGTACGGCTGCTGCGCAGCCGTTGGTTTCGGGGTCTTCCGCTTCGCTCCAGGCCCCGAAACCAGGCCGGGTCCGCTGCGCTCCCCCGGCTTGGGGGTCCTTACGGCTTCGCCTCCAGGATCCTCGAGCCCGCTTCGCGGGCTGCTGGCTGTGGAAGGGGGTGGCTCCGCAGGGGGGTGGTGGGTCCTCAGGCGTGAGCGTGAGGACGGGTGCTCGGCAGTTTGCGCGGGGCGGCGTGGTGCACGGGCCGGCCTGTTGCGGGAATGGCGAGGCGCCGCAGGGCGAGGGTCGAGGTGACGAGTAGTACGGCGAAGACGGCCAGGAGGAGGAGGGACACCCACATCTGCCGGCTCCCTGGGGCCTGCCAGCCGGTCCAGGTCGCGGACCCTGTCCAAAGGAGAAGGGCCGCGGTGTAGAAGGAGCGGATCCGGCGTAGTTGCCGCTCGGCCCGCAGGAACTGGATGCGTTCGGTCTTCGGTGCCATGGGGCACCGTGTACCCCGGTGCGCGATGGCCATCGGGGTCGGACTAAAACTTGTGGGGGACTTGGTCGGGAGGCCGTGCATGTCTGCATCTCAGTCTGATGCAGCATGTAGCATTGGCGTAAAGAGGGGTCACCCGGTAGAGGGACTGTAAATCGTTCGGTGTAACTCCGATCATGGAGGATGCATCGATGACCAGTGAGAACGTGACCGAGGCCGAGACCGTCGAGGCGGCTGAGCCGCAGCCGGCGAAGGCGGTGGATGACCGGCTGATCGAGGAGCTGGTGTCCCGGGCCCAAGCCGAGGGCCTGCAGCTGACGGGTGAGGGAGGGTTGCTCCAGCAGCTGACGAAGCGGCTGCTGGAGTCCGCGCTGGAGGGTGAGATCACCGACCATCTCGGCTATGACAAGCACGATCCGGCGGGGAAGAATGGCGGGAACTCCCGCAACGGCACCCGGGCCAAGACCGTGCTGACCGATGTCGGGCCGGTGGAGATATCCGTGCCGCGTGACCGGGACGGCTCGTTCGAGCCGAAGATCGTCAAGAAGCGGCAGAAGCGTCTGACCGGCGTGGACGAGATGGTCATCTCCCTGTCGGCGAAGGGCCTGACCACCGGTGAGGTCCAGGCCCACCTGGCCGAGGTCTATGGCGCCGACGTCTCGCGCCAGACGATCTCCACGATCACCGACAAGGTCCTCGACGGGATGGCCGAGTGGCAGAACCGGCCCCTCGACCCGGTCTATCCGGTGGTCTTCATCGACGCGATCCACGTGAAGAGCCGCGACGGTGCGGTCGCCAACCGGCCCATCTATGTGGCCCTGGCGGTCACCGTTGAGGGCCGGCGCGAGATCCTGGGCTTGTGGGCCGGGGACGGCGGCGAGGGCGCCAAGCACTGGATGCACATCCTGACCGAGATCAAGAACCGCGGCGTGAACGACGTCCTGATGCTGGTCTGCGACGGGCTGAGGGGCCTGCCCGACGCGGTCGAGACCGTCTGGCCGCAGACGATCGTGCAGACCTGTGTGGTCCACCTGCTGCGGAACTCCTTCCGCTATGCCGCCCGCCAGGACTGGGACAAGATCGCCAAACTCCTCAAGCCCATCTACACTGCGGCGACCGAGGAGGCCGCGCTGGAGCGATTCGCGGAGTTCGCCGATGCCTGGGGCCGGAAGTATCCGGCGATCGTCCGGCTCTGGGAGAACGCGTGGGAGGAGTTCACCCCGTTCCTCCGCTTCGACACCGAGATCCGCCGCATCGTCTGCACCACGAACGCGATCGAGTCGGTGAACGCCAGGATCCGGCGGGCGGTCAAGGCTCGCGGACATTTCCCCAACGAGACCGCCGCCCTGAAATGCGTCTACATGGCGATCATGTCCCTCGACCCGACCGGCAAGGGCCAGACCCGCTGGACCCTGCGCTGGAAGACCGCCCTGAACGCCTTCGACATCACCTTCGACGGCCGCCTCTCCGCAGCCCGTCAGTAACCCCGAACACCGCGGTTACACCGTTCGATTGACAGACCCCAGCCCAGAGGCCCTGCCGGAATGAAATCTGGCAGGGCCTCTGGAAGTCTGCATTAAGGGTCGGAATATTGACAGGGTTGGGCCCTCTTGGCTAGCCGCAACGACCAGGCTGCGTCACACTGGAGATTCCGACTTTCTTCAACAACTCAGAGAGGAGTGCGGTTTCCACTAGGGTGCCTTGGAAGCCAGACCGTTTGAGTTCATCCGACAATCTCTTCGCTTCTTGAATTGATGTACCGAAGGCTGCCCGGAAGGACTTCAACAGCGCTCCCCCGTGCACTGCGGCATCAACGAGTCTCAGGCAATGGGGTCCATGTTGCTCCAGGATCGCGTTCCGCACTCTTGACGGTGCCCAGCCCTCATCCGAGTCGTGCGAGATCCCGCACGTATTGCAATCCCACTCGACTTCCCAGCTGAGGCGCCCATTGTTGGTGGATTGAACCAGCCACTCCGTCCCGCCCCCGCCACACTGGCGGCACGGTCCGGATAGCCGGGCTGCCTGTTCTGTCATGACCAGCCTCTGATCGACATGTAGCGGTTGACGATGCCATAAAATCGCTCCGATGTCCCGGAGCCGTCACGTGGATGATGATTGGTGAGACCGCGTGCGAACCAACGGTGGTGTAGTTCTTCATGGACTATCGTCTCTCGAAGAAATGCTCGACTCACAAAACGCTTGAATCCAATTTGCGTTCCTACGTTACGCATCGCCATTCCGGAGTTGACTCCGTAGCTGTAAACGGGGCGGTGGGTAAGATTTAGATCCGGAAAATCTTCCCTGATGATTGCATCAATGGCGCGATTTCTGGATTTCGTGGTCTTTCCGGTGGCTTTACTGAGCTCTTCGCTACTCTTCCAAACGTTTCCGCTTCCCATCTCTTCGGCGAGGCCGCTGCAATTGTGCACCAGGACGGGCGTACCGCCTGCCAGCACATAGTACGCGTGGATGTCGTCGATTGTGAGGTCGTGGGTGCGCTGCTGCTTGGTGTAGTGCTTGACTGCGGTGATCTGGACGTGGGTGCCGGCGCTGGTGCGGAGGAACTGGCCGCTGGTGAGGTAGCCCGCATCGATCCAGCTGTCGAGTTCCGGTACCCAGAAAGGGTGTGTGCTCGTGGCGACAAGCGCCGTTTCGCCGGCGGGGGTGGCGATAGTGAGCTCGGTGAACTCCTTGTCGCTCTCCGTCCGTATGGTATCGGTGACCTTCTTGCGAACTTCCTTGCCGGTCTTGATGTCCATAGTCAGAATGACGTCGCCGGTTTTGACGTCCTCGATGTTCTTAGTGGTGCCATCACCCATGAGGACTTGCGTACCGGGGAGGAAAGAATGGCACTTGGCTAGAGTTTTAGCTCCCACGAATGGGAGGGTCACCATTCCTGCGAGCCCCTCACCATCTTCGTATCCTGGGTCACTGGTGTCTACACCGACCTTCCCTATCAGGCCGTCGTATCCGTCGGCGATCGGAGAGCTACTTACGCCCTCATTCATGGGCTTGATCATGAGGAAAGCATCGACACTGGAAGCGAAGAATCGGCCAATTCCCGCAACCGTGTTGCTGTTCCACGTCATCTTTCGACGTTCGAAGAGAACCACGGTTCCCCAGTTCACGCCGTGGGGCTTGTTGTAAGTCCGCTTCCCCTCTTGGTTTTCCTCCCAGCTGTTGTACTTCCAGCCCGTGACCTTGTACTCCCACGATTCGTGATAGGTCTGCGAGGCGTCGGTTCCGTCGTTGTCGGAGTTGCACCTGCTGGAGTTTCCGCCGCAGACGCCTTCCGGGCGGAGCCCTGTGGGGTCGCTCTTGGTGATGGGGCTGCCGTTGGCGTAGGTGTACCCGTTCATCTGGAGCGGGTCGGTGATGTCGATGAGGGGGTCGGCGGAGAGGAAGCGGCCTGTGGTGGGGTCGTATTCGCGGGCGCCGATGTGGGTGAGGCCGGAGAGGGTGTCGTCGATGCCTACGCCGAGGTAGCTGCGCTTGTTGGGCCAGTTGGCGGGCTTGGGGCCTCGGGCCTCGCCGTAGGGCTTGAAGGCGCGGCGGGTGACGGGCTGGGTGCCGCCGGCTTCGACGGTGGTGTGGGCGGTGCCGAGGTGGTCGGTGAGCAGGACGTTGAGGGTGTGTCCGGTTGCCGACTGGTTGGTGGTGGTGCGGACGACGGTGGGGGCGCCGGGGTGGGCGTAGGCGCGGGAGGCGCGGGTGATGAGGCCGACGGTGTCGGTGGTGAGTTCGGTTTCGCCGAGGTAGAGGGTGCTGCCGGTGTTCGGGGTGTGCTCGAGGATGCGGTTGCCGTCGGCGTCGTAGACGTAGGTGGTTTTGGTGGTGCCGACGGTGTTCGAGGCGAGTTTGTGCTCGGCCGTCCACTGGAGGGTCTGGTCGGGGGTGGTGCCGGGGAGGTTGCGGGTCTTGGTGGTGCCGGTGGGGTTGTAGGTGTAGCTGGTTTCCTTGCCGGTGGGGGTGGAGGCGACGGAGGCGAGGGTGTGGGGCTGGGTGGTGTTGTAGGTGGAGGTGTAGGTGGTGGTTCCGGCGGGGGTGCGGTCCGTGGCCGTGACCCGGTTGCCGATCCAGTCGTAGGTGAACGCCTGGTGGTAGGAGTTTGTGTCGGTGGAGAGGGTCGTGGCGTCCGGGGCCGTGTTGGGCAGGCCGGCAGGGGTGTCGGTGGCGCCGGCGGAGGCGTCGGCGATCGGGCCGGTGGAGGAGGCTGCGTCCGTGCGGTGGCCCCAGGTGGTGCCGTTGGCGGCCTTGCAGCCGGTTCCCGAGCCGTTAGGGATCAGCTTGGAGGTCCAGGCGTTGACCAGTTGGCCCATGACGTCGTAGGTGAAGCACTGGTTGTCCCAGACGGTGGTGGTGGCCGTTACGGCGTCCTGTCGGGCGACCGAGGTGATCGAGCCGGAGTCGTCGTAGGAGTAGCCGGTGTCGGAGACGCGGTGGGGGCCTTCCCTCTCGCGGTCGGTCACGGTGCGGATGAGGCGGCCGGAGTGGTCGTCGATGAAGTTGGTCGTCCACACGCGGTAGGGCTGGGCGCTGGAGACCGAGCGCAGGACCTGTCCGTACGGGGAGTAGGTGGCGTCGGAGGTGTACCAGTTGATGCCGGAGGTGGACTCGGGCAGGCCGTCCTCGTCGTAGCGGGTGATGACCTTCTCGGCCGCGAGGCCGCCCTTGGCCGGGAGCGTGGTGGCCAGGGGCTTGCCGGTGGGCGTGTAGGTGTAGGCGTAGGCGTAGGTGCCGGACAGGCCGGTGGTCATCGCGTTGGAGGGGATGACGGTCTCGCGGCCGGTGGGGCGGTACTCGGTGTCGTAGCCGGTGACCCGGTTGACGTAGTCGCCCATGGTGGTGTGGCGGATGGACTCGTAGGGCAGGCCGAGCAGGCCGGTGCGGTCGTAGGTGTACTTCTTGACCGGGTCGGTGAGCAGGCTGTCCTCGTGCACCGAGGTGACGCGGCCGAGGGCGTCGTAGACGGTGAAGGTCGACTTGCCCTGGGCGTCGGTGACGATGGTGGGGCGGTCGGCGTCGTCGTACGTCGTCTGGGTGGTGCCGGCGTCGGGGTCGGCGGCCACGGTCTGGCGGCCGCGGGCGTCGAAGGCGTAGGTCCAGGCGTTGCCGGCGGGGTCCTTGACGATGTCGCGGTTGCCGCGCTTGTCGTAGCCGTATGTGGTGGAGCGGACCTTGCCGGAGCCCGTGTGGTGGTTGATCTTCACGACCCGTCCGAGGGCGTCGGTGTAGGTCGTGGTCATGGGGTCGGTGCTGCCGCCGGGGTTGACGGTGACGCTGGTGTCTCCGTACGTCGTGGCGGTGATGTACGTGAGCTTGGTGACGCGCAGCGTCTCCTGGCTGACGGGGCGTTCCAGGCCGTCGTAGAGGGTGAGGGTTCGACTGGGGATCAGGGTCGGGGACGTGACCTTGAACAGTTCGGGGATCGGCTGGCCCTTGGCGAGGTAGGCGCTGGTCTGTTCGCGCACCAGGCCGTGGTCGTCGTACTTGGTGTCGCTGACGATGCGGCCGGGGCCGTGGGCTTCGGCCTGGGTCTGGACCTGGCGCAGCAGGCCGTCGTAGAGGGCGATCTGCTTCGTGTAGGTGCCGTCGTCCTTGATGGTCTCGACGGTGGTGGCCGCGGGGCGGGTCTCGGTGGGGGTGGCGCTGGCCGGCTGGTAGCTGATCTTGACGTTGGGGGTCTGGGTGCCGGCTGAGCGGGAGGGGGACCAGCCGCTGGTGACGCGTCCGAGGGCGTCGTACTGGGTGCGGGTGATGCGGCCGTTGGGGTCGCTCACCGTGAGGGGCAGGGCTCGGCCGGGGTCGTAGGTGGTGGTGGCGGCGTGGCCGAGGGTGTTGATGGTCTTGACGGAGGTGACGGCTCCGCCGGTGTCGCCGGGGGTGTACTGCGTCTCCGTCTTGCCGGTCAGGGGCTTGGTGACGGTGCGGATGCGGCCGAGGGGGTCGTAGGTGTTGGTGGTGGTGATGGCGTGGGCGGTGCCGGCGGCGTTGAGTTCGTGGACGCCGGTGACCAGGCCCTTGGTGGGGGTGTCGCCGTAGTTGCCGCCGTCGAAGCTGTAGTGGATCGAGCTCTTGATCTCGGTGGCCGGGTCGGCGTTCGCGTAGTCGGCGCAGGTGGTGGCGGTGGTGCGCTTGTGCTTGAGCAGGCCGATGAGGCCGACACCGGTGTTGTGGACGAAGGCGGTGTTGGTGCAGGTCGTCTCGGTGAGGGTTTCTCCGGTGCCGTTGGGGGTGACGACGGCGGATTCGACCATGGAGGGCAGGCCGTAGGAGTCACGGCTGAGGGTCTGGGTGCGTACGCCGCGCCAGCTGGAGCCGTTGGCCTGGATGACGTCGGTGCGCTTGACGAGGGTCCGGAAGGCGCGCAGGCGGTCGAGGTCGGTGCCGTCTTCGGCTTCGCGGGCGCGGGAGGCGGTCTGGGTGGATTCGGGGAAGGTGAGGGTGCGCTTCAGGGCCTTCGGCGTCTCTCCCGCGTATATGTAGGCGCGGGCGTCGTCGGCGTTGCGGAAGGTGAATTCTTCGGCGGTCATGCCGGCGTACTGGGGGGCGTCGTCGGCGATGAGGGTGACCGTGCCGGAGGAGTCCTTGACGGCTCCGCCCTTGCCCTGGAAGTAGCGGGTGACGGAGGCGGACTGGCGCTGGATCGCGCCGGTGGTGGAGCTGGCCTTGGTGACGGCGACACGGGCGTAGCCGCGCCAGTCGCTGTAGGTGCGCAGGGCGGGGCGGAGGAATTCGTCTTCGCTCTTGGCCCAGGCGGCGCCGCCGTAGCTGTACCAGGTGGTGATGGGTTTGGTGAAGAGGGTGGCGACCTTGTCCTTTTCGGTCACCGAGTGGACGACGTACTTGTTGAACCAGGCCTTGGCCGGGGTCTTCTCCTCGCCGTCGGGTGACCAGCGCACCGGGAAGCAGGTTCCGTTGGCCTTGCCGAGGTCGCTGGCGGGTTCGGCGTCGCAACCGCCCTTGTATTCGACCTCGATGTCGGCGCCTGCCTCTGTGGCGACGACGCCGATGCGGGGGCGGGTGAAGGCGGGGCGCTTGTCGCCGGGGCCGGTGGGGACGAGGTTGGGGAGCTGCTTGTCCGTCAGGCGTTCGGCGAGAGGGGAGCGGGTGCCGACGGTGTAGTGGGCGAAGCTGACGCCGTCCTTGGACTGCAGGGTGCCGGTGGTGTCGCCGGGGGCGTAGCCGCGGCGGGTGAGGGAGTTGAGCCAGAGGCTGGGGGCGGTGTCGTACCAGTCTTCGGGGAAGGACTGGTTGAGGGTGTAGGTGTCGACTTTGCCGAGGCCGGTCTGGCCGGCGCGGACGGCCTTGGTGGTGACCGAGGCCAGGCGCATCTGGGTCCAGAAGGAGGGGAAGCCGGGGCAGAGCTTGGAGGTCGACTTGCAATTGAGGGAGCCGGGGGTGTCCCACCACGGGCGGTAGGCGCCGGGGTCGTCGGTCTTGGCGAAGTTGGCCGGGTCGCAGGCGGTGCCTGTCTTGAGGCAGCGCTGGGCGGCGGTGAACTCGACGAGGGCCGGGGGGTTGGTGAGGCTGGTGGAGCGCATGCCGTACTCGATGGTCTTCGGGTAGGCGGCGCGGTCGTACTGTTCGGGGCTGTTGCGCTTGTCCCGGACGGCGTAGTGGTTCGTCTCCTGGGCCCAGTTGACGATCATGACGTTGCCGTGGACGTCTTCGACCTTGTCGAGGCCCCAGCGCCAGGCCTGCTGCTTGTCCCTTGCGGAGTCGTCCGGATCCGGCCCGCAGCGGGAGTCGGCGAAGGTGGTGGCGTAGCAGGGTTCGCCGGGGTGGTTGCCGAAGACGGGGACGGTGGAGACGGAGTTGGTGTCCGCGTGGCTGCCGCCGACCTGGTTCTGGCCGAAGTAGTACTTGGTGCCGTCGGTGGTGGTGACGACCCAGTACTCGCCGTTGTTGTCGCCGTTGGTGGTGCCGGTGCGGCGTTCGATGCGGGTGCCGTCGTCCTTGGCGGAGCGGTAGGCCTCGGTGGCGGTTTCGGGGTTGGTGCCGGCGGGGACGTCGCGGACGAGTTCGGTGGTGGAGCCGCCGAGGGACATGACGGCGTTGGGCGAGACCCAGCACAGGTCGCTGGTCTTGTTGGCCTTGGCGGTGTTGTTGGGGGTGCCTGCGGTGAGGGTCTTGGTGTCGTCCTTGCAGGTGCGGTATCGGCGTTCGATGTGGCCGGGGTCGTAGTCCCAGCCCTCGCCGATCCAGGAGGCCTGCGGGGAGGAGACGGCAGTCTTGCCGTCGACGGTCTGCGAGTTGTACGAGAAGGAGATGTTCGGCGCGGGGCCGGCGGGGGCCGGGGGGATCGCGAGGGGGTAATTCCAGGTGAAGGCGCCGGAGGAGCCGCCGGCGGTCCATTTGCCGCTGGAGGCGAGCGGGGTGGCCTTGAAGGAGCCGCCGGGGCCGGAGCCGGAGTCGACGGCGCCGATGACGGCCTTGTCGCCGGCCGCGACCGGGGTGGCGGTGGAGGCGGTGGTGTAGGAGGCCTGAATGACCCCGGAGCCGGAGGTGGTGGCGGCGCCGGTGGCGGTGGCCGGTGTCACGGTGCCGTCCGCGGCCGTGTCGACGGTCGCGGTGATGGAGTGGGTGGTGGTGTCGTTGACCGTCTCGAGCTCTTGGAAGGCCTGGCAGGCCTCTTCGAGGGGAGTGGTCAGGTAGCACTCGGGGAACTGGACCAGGCGCAGGCGGGAGGCCCAGTCGGCGCCGTAGACGTTCTGGAAGGTGCCGTAGTCCAGGCCGACGGAGATCGGGACGGAGCCGGTCGACGGGGCCTGGACGGTGACCAGGGCACCGATCTTCGTGAGGCCTTCGACTCCCTTGCTGATCTCGCCCGCGCGGTCGACGACGGTGGCCTGCCAGGTGCCGGAGGGCATGGGCTGGCCCGCGGCCTGGCCCAGCTTGACCGGGAGGTTGGGGACCTGGGTGAGGTCGCCGGCTGTGGTGGCGGTCCGGGTGGCGCTGGTCGTGGTGAAGGAGGCCGGGCTGGTGGCCGAGCCGAAGGTGATCGAGCCGGTTTCCGCGGGGGGCGGGGTCGCGGTGCCGGCAGGGGCCTGTTCCAGGTTGGCCGGGACGTCGACCTTGAGCGATTCGAGGTCCTTCTCGAAGGTCTCGCCCTCGAGGGGCTTCTTCTCGGGGAGGGTCTCCAGCTCGAGGGGGTCTGTCGCCTCGAGGGTCTCCCGGCCGGTCTCGATGGTGGCGGGGTCCGGCGGCAGCGCGAACGACTGAGCGGGCAGCAGACCGATCAGGAGGGCGGCGCCCAGCACGGGGACGACGGTGCGCCGCGAACGGCGAGGCGCGGGCGATATACGACGGAACAAGGCGGGGTCCCCCCGGACCACTTGGAGCGAGACCGGAGACGGACCGCGCGTCTTGAGACTTCAGATCGATGGAGATTCTGCGGTCGGATCGTGGAGGAATTCCAGCGTGCAACGACACACGTGAGGATCGTCACGGAACGTAATGTAATCAGTGCAGTCGGAAAGGAAGGAAGGCTTACTTTCAGGCAAGAGGGAAGGCAGCATCCAAAGTTCGGGTGAACAGCATGTATGCCGCATCGGCCACTGAATGGCCCGCAACCGAAGGCGCTTTCCCTCCCTTTCACTGCTTTCATCCCTCTCGGGGAATCAGCGCTGCGGTGTCGGGTCGCTCGCCGACCCCGTCGTCCCGGCTTCCGGGCGGGAGCGGATCCCGGCCTGCGCCGTCGAAGCCTCAGATGACGGGGCCGGATTGATGGGACATCATCGGCTCGCCCAGCCATGTCTTGTGAAGAGTGCACCGACCGGACTGACACCGCTCACACACCGCTCACCCGTGCGAGACGGCATGGCCGGGTCGTCGGTTCCACCCGGTGCTGTGAGAGCCCGGACGTTGGGGGAAGGGGTCCTCACCGCATGACGCACAGACAGCGCCGGCTGCCCGGCCGCAGAGCGAGCGCCCTGGTGCTCGCCGCAGCGCTCGCCGCCGGAGGCATCACCTACGCGGGCTTCCACACCGGTCCCGGGCAGAAGACCGCCCCGGCCCCCTCCACCGGCAAGGCCGACTCCCGCCAGCCCCGGCTCGTCGACGGGCGCACCGCGCTCGCCCGGGCGAAGGAGTCGGGAAAGCCCGTGGAGGTGACGGCGGAGCGGACCGCCCGCTCGACCACCTGGGCGCGGCCGGACGGGCTGATGATGCAGAGGTCGTACGCCGCTCCGGTGCGGGCGAAGGTCGGCCAGGAGTGGAAGCCGATCGACACCACGCTGCACCGCACCAATGAGGGCTGGCAGCCGAAGGCGACGAACACGCACGTCGTATTCTCGGCCGGCGGACCGGGTAAGGAGCGTGCCTCGCGCGGTGGCGTACGGCGGGTGTCGCTGCTGCCCGCCGTCACCGCGCAGGAAACGTCACCGCTGGTGGCGCTGACCGTCACCGATGCCGCAGAGCAGACGCACACCATCCAGCTGACCTGGCCCGGGCCAGTTCCGGCCCCTGTGATCGATGGATCGCGGGCGCTGTATCCGGAGATCCTGCCCGGCGCGGACCTGGTGCTGACCGCCGAGGACGACGGTTTCGCCCAGCTGCTGGTCGTCAAGAACCGTCAGGCGGCCGCCGACCCGCGCGTCGCGCAGCTGTCCTACGGGCTCACCTCGCCGACACTCGACTTCCGCATGGACCCGCTGTCCGGGATCGTCGCGGCGGAAACCCCCCGCGGCGAGGAGGTCGCCTTGTCGCCGACCCCGCTGATGTGGGACAGCAGTGGCGCACCGGCCGTCACCGACGGACAGGCCGGTGCTTCCGCGCAGCCCACGGCCTCGGAGTCACCCGAGGCCACGCTGCCCACTCCGCCCACTGCCGCGCCGGCCCCGACGTCCACCGAAGAACTGGCCGACGACGTGGTGGACCCCGAGAACGAGGTGCTGCCCAGCGCGACGGACGGCACCGCACCGGCCGTGACCGATTCGCCCCTGCCGACAGCCCCGGGTGAGCCCACTCCCGCGCCCTCCCAGCCCGACGGGGCGGCGACCTTGAACCTGCCGCTGCTCAACGGCCCCTCGCCCGAGTCCCGCGGCGACGTGGTCGAGGCGGACCTGTCGCAGGGCAACTGGACCCTCGCTCCGAGCACGGCCTTCCTGAGCGACCCGGCGACCGTCTACCCGGTCTTCATCGACCCCACGGTCAAGAAGCACACCCAGGACTGGACCACGGCCTACAGTCGCCACCCCAAGGCCACCTTCTTCAACGGCAAGGACTTCAACAAGGGCGGCACCCACGAGGCACGGGTCGGATTCGAATCCGACACCTGGGGCACCTCCCGCTCCTACTTCAACATCGCCTTCGACAAGCTCCAGGGCGCGAAAATCCAGAAGGCGACCCTGCGTCTTTTGGAGACCTACTCCTGGTCGTGCAGCGCACGCTCGATGAGCGTCCACCTCACCGGCCCGATTGACAACCGCACCAACTGGGGCAACGCGCCCAAGCTCAACGACAACAACCTGGCCGCCACCCCGCGCAGCTTCGCCCACGGCTACAAGTCCGGCTGCCGCGACGCGTACGAGACCTTCAACGTGACGGCCGCGGCCCAGACCACCGCCAACAAGGGCAAGAGCACCATCACCTTCGGGCTGCGCGCACGCAACGAGAACTCGCAGTACGCCTGGAAGAAGTTCCAGGCCGACGGCGACAACGCCCCTGTCCTCGAAGTCACCTACAACCGGCCGCCCCGCACCCCCGACGAGCTCGACCTCGGGCCCGACTTCAAGTGCACGAGCACCGCCCCCTACGTCCGTGTCGGGTCCACGGACATCAACTTCACCGCCCGGGCCGGCGACCGAGACGGCAACCTCGACTACCTCGACTTCAACCTGTGGCCTTCGGGCAAGTGGGCCACCAGCGGCGACCTGCTCGGCTCGGCCGGGACCGTCTCCGTCGGCGCCGACACCGCCGACGCCAAACGCTCCACCAGCGCCTTCCCCACCTCCCGGCTGGTGAACAACACCCTGTACTCCTGGCAGGTCCGTGCAGTCGACAAGGCCGGCGCGTCCTCCACCTTCGCCCCCTACAAGGCGCCCTGTCGGTTCATCTACGACAGCAGCGCCCCCAGACCTCCGCGGATCACCTCCGTCGACTTTCCCAACGCGGACGGCAACGAGAACGCATTCGGCAACGAACCCGAAGACAAGAACTGGTCCAGGAAGAAGTTCGGCTCCGCCGGCTATATCACCTTCCGTGCCCTCGACGCCGACGTGATCCGCTACGAATACGGCTACAACACCAACAGCTATCCCTACTCGATCCCCCGCACCGCCGGAACTGCCACCGCCACCCCGGTGAGCCGAAGCATCACACCGCCCGCCGCCGGCCCCAACGTGCTGTACGTGAGGGTCGTCGACGGCGCCGGACACGTGTCCGAACCCACGAAGTACTTCTTCTACGTCACCCCCCGAGACCAGGCCGACGTCGCCGGCGACTTCACCGGCGACACCCTGCCCGACCTGTTCTCCCTCACCGCCGGCGGCAACCTGCGCCTGTTCCCCTCCCAGTCCGCGAACGAGGCCACACCCGACAAGGGCAACGGCGACACCGACTTCTCCATGTCCGGCGCCTACCAGGAGAACCCGGACAAGGATCCCAACGGCGACAACCTCGAGCCCTTCATCGCACCCCCCGCCGGCCACTTCTCCGGCGCCCTGATCACCCACAACGGCGACTTCTACGGCGGCGACGGTCTGCAGGACCTCATCGCCCGCGTCGGCGGCAAACTCTGGGTCTACCCCGGCGACGGATACGGCGCCGTCAACATCAACAAGCGCCGCGAAATACTCCTGCCCGCCAACGCCCCCTCCCCCAGCAGCCTCTCCCAGATCGTCGCCACCGGCGACATCACCGGCGACAAACTGCCCGACATGTTCGCCACGACCGGCAGCGAGATGTGGGCCTTCATCGGCTACACCGGCGCCTCCTTCACCGAAGCCCGCCTCGTCGCCGACTCCCCCTGGGCCGACCGCGACATCCTCACCGTCGCCGACATCAGCGGCGACGGCACCCCCGACCTGCTGTTCCGCAGCGCGGAAACCGAACGCGGCCTCCTTCTGCGCCACGGCAAACCCGCCGCAGGCGGAGGAGTCGACCTCGCCTCCCTCACCACCGCGGCCGGCTCGAAAACCGGCCAGGACGAGGTCTACGGAACCACCGGCTGGGGCGTCAGCAACATCCCCAGGCTCATCGGCACCCCTGACGTCAACAAGGACGGCATCCCCGACCTGTGGGCCTGCCTCTCCGACGGCCGCCTCTACTTCTACCCCGGCGGACGCACCGCCCACGGCGCCCGCTTCCTCTCCAGCGCAAGCGGCTGGCTCAGCGCCACCGCCATCGGCTGACCCGCACCACCAACCCCGGCCAGCGGTCCACAGCGGTGCCTGGTGCCTTCCCCGAAGGCACCAGGCACCGTCATCCTCTCCGAACGGAACTCCCCCCCCCGCGTATGGGAGAGGCCAGCCGTTTCAAAACGGTCAAGCGGCGGGCGGTTTCACGCCGCTGACCCGCAGCGCGTCATAGCCCCGGCAGCCGACCGGTGGCCACCCCGGGAATGCTCAGTGACCCGCCGTGTAGCTCCTCCCCTGACCTCGCCCGTGCCGTGCCGTGCCGTCCCCGCAAAGCACTGGATGGGACGGAGAAGAACTCCGTCCAATCGCTCTCCTCGCTTCAAAAGCGACCCGGCCGGACAGAGCGCCCGTTCCACAACCGCTGCACCCTCCTCCCTGAAAGGGCGTTGATGAGACGCGTCACCCGTCAGGCCGCAACCCTCTCCGCGGCAGCCGGCCTGCTCACCACAGCTACCCTCCTCGCCCCGCCCACCGCCACCGCGGCGGACGAGCTGAGGCTGTCGGGGCACGACGTGGTGGCAGCACCGCGTTCGGTGCCCCGCTTCTTCCCCATCGTCGAGTCGGGCACCACCTTCTGGGGGAAGGTCGTAGTCACCGTCGGCACAAAGCCGATGACCGACCCGACGGGCGCCGGGGCGGGCCTCCCGGCCGGGTACCGGCTCAACCCCAACCATTGCGCCGTGGCCGCCGGGTACACAGGGGTGCTCGTGTGCGAGGGCACCCCCTACACGGTGCCCGACGCCGCCGTGCCGGCCGACGCCGCCGACACAACCCTGTACTGGGGCTTCGCGTACATGTCGGCCGGCGGCGACCTCGCTGCAGCCGTGAAGGAAGCACGCAGCGCGGGCAGCCTCCCGGCGGACGAGACCCGCGGCACCGGCAAGGTCACCGTAAAGTCCCGCGCGCACGCCGTGCTGAACACCATCGCCTTCGACGCCCCTCCCGTCCCCGACGGCGGCACCGTCCGCCAGCAGCTCCGCGTACACGCCAACGACGCCGGACAGCTGACGCTCCGCTTTGCCATGGCCCAGGGGCAGCTCACCCACCCCGCGCCGCCCATCCGCTTCCGGAACGTCACCACCAGCCCTGGCGCCAGCTGCGAACTGCGCTGGGAGACTCTGCCCGGCGACCTGCCCAACCTTGCCTGCGAACTGGAGGCCGGGGACCATGTGATCGGCTATGAGCTGGCCGCCGACTCGGGGCAATACGCCCAGAAACTCCAGACCCTCACCCGCTACGACATCTACGACCTCGGCTACTGGGACGAGTCCGACGTCAAGCTGGCCAGCGCGCCCTTCGCGATCCAGGGCCGCACCGTCCAGCCCCGGCACGGCATCACCGCCCGCGACACCACCGGCAAGCTGTGGACGTACGAGGGCACGCGCCGCGCGGACTCGCCGTTCTACTCCCGCGACGAGACCGGGCCCGGCTGGCAGACGTACACGGCCCTCACCTCCCTCTCCCCCTACACCCAGGACCTCCACTCCCTGGTCGACGTGAAGCCGTCCGCCGCCACCCGGGGCCGGGGCGACGTCGCCGCCCGCGACGCGTCCGGCACCCTGTGGTATTACGACCGCCACACCAATGACACCCCGTACGCACCCCGCGTCAAGGTCGGCGGCGGCTGGAATGTCTACGACCGCGTCGACGGAGCCGGTGACATCGACCGGGACGGGTACGTCGACCTCCTCGCCCGCGACAGGACCGGCGTCCTGTGGCTCTACCAGGGCACCGGCAGCTTCACCAGCGGCCGGTTCAAGACGCGGGTTCGGGTCGGCGGCGGCTGGGGCGCGTACGACCGGCTCGCCGGCGGCGCAGACCTGACCGGCGACGGGCGCGCCGACCTGCTGGCGCGCGACCGGGCCGGGGTGCTCTGGCTGTACCGGGGCACCGGCGACGCCACCCGCCCGTACACCGACCGCACCCAGATCGGCGGCGGCTGGCAGAGCTACGACCAGCTCGTCATCACCGGCGACCTCACCGACGACGGCAAGGCCGACGCCGTCGCCCGCGACCGCACCGGCGTCCTATGGCTGTACAAGGGAACGGGCAAGACGACCGGCCCCTTCACCGGACGGACCCGGATCGGCGGCGGCTGGAACACCTACAACCAGCTGTTCTGACCTCCGAAAACAACGTGACAGAAGCCAGGCCCATCGAGGCGGACGACCACCAGCCAGTGGTCGTCCGACGCCTGCGATGCAGAAGAGACACCGTCGACACAAGCGGCGGCGTTCACCGCGGTGCGACTGGGAGCCACACGTACCCGGGCGGGAAGGCGCCCATGACGGTCCGAGGGAGAGCCCGGTACGGAGCCGCTCGGCGAGAACGAAACCAGGCAGGATGACGGCGCACCAAGGCCACCCCCGCAAGCGGGGAGCAGAAGGCGAGGAGGCGGCCTACCTCATGGCGACGAGGCCATCCCCGCAGGCGCAGGGAGCAGCCCCAGAGACCGCCCCGTACCCGTTCTTCGTCAGACCATCTTGCGGGGCGGGGAGCAAGCACCCAGGCAGGGCGGTTAATGCGTTGGGTTGTGATTCAGAAAAGAGAGGTTCCCAGTGAGAAAGGTTGCATTCTTCGGCCCCCCTGCGAGCGGGAAAACGACGCTCGCGGGAAAACTCGCCGCGCACATGGGAGTCGCGCACACCGACCTCGACGAGATCCTCTTCACCGACACCGGGGCACTCCCCCTGGACGAGTTCCGTGCGGCGGCGGCGGAGATCACCGACCGGGGATCATGGGTGGTCGAGGGGAACTTCTCGAAACTCGCGGACGTGGTGTGGCACCGGGCCGATGTGCTGGTGTGGCTCGACCTGCCTCTGCGGCTGGTCGTGGCGGATCACGGTCCGCAGCCTGCGGCAGCTCGCCGGGCTCGACGCGAGCGCGCAGGCGAAGCAGTTGACCTGGAGCCAGGCCTTCTTCGGTCGGCGGTCCCTGCTGCGCACCGCCGTGCGCAAATACCGGCACAACCGGCCCCGTTACGTCCAGCAGATCGCGGAGACGGCCGCCCTGGGCTGGATGTCGTCCGGCTCCGCAGCGGCCGGGAAGCGGACGCATGGCTGGCGGACCAGCTCGGCCAGCGCTGAGCCCGTAAGGGCCCATTCGAGTGACACAGTGTGCTGTGATGTTGAACAAGTCGCCGCTGGGGGTCCGGATACGCACGAAGCCGACGGAGGGCCGCCCGAGGGCGACCCGACACACCGCGGGCTTCCCACTGCCAGATCCCGAAAGACCTGCCGTTTCACCCGACCTGCGCTCCCCCTGGAGACGACCATGATCCCCCACGGCCGCCCCGCCGTCAGCGAATCCGACATCGCCCGACTCGCCAGAACATCGCTCACCACTTGGCGTCGCCAGCACGCCGACGACTCCCGCGCACACGTTCCCGACCTCCTCCCCGATAGCTGCAATCGCCTCTACGACCGGGCGCAGGTCGAGGCGTACCTCGCCAGTAAGCCGGCGCCCGCCCTGCCCGAAGAGAAGCACACCGACGACCTCCTGTCCGCCGGCGAGGTCGCCGGAATGCTGGGCATCAGCACCGGCACCGTCCGCGCCTACGCCACCAGCGGACACTTCTCCCCCGGCATCACCGTCCACGGCTCCCGGCCATGGCCACGCCGCGAAAACCTGGAACGCCGCGACAACGCCCCCGGCCGCGGCACAGGCGGCGGCCGCCGCACCGACAAACCCCAAGGCCCCGCACAACCCACCCCTACGAAGGAGACCCCCGCCTCGACATCGCACGACGGACACTCACCGCAGCCGGCGGCGCGCCCAGGGCACGGGCGGCCGCCGAACTCGCAGCCCTCCACGGCCACACACTCCGCACCTGGGGAACGCCTCCTCACCACCGCCGCCACCCACCCACCCCGGCAACACCGACGACTGACCAGCCATCCCCCGCCTCCTGCCGCCTGCCGCCTGCCGCCTGCCGCCTGCCGCCTGCCGACGAGCTTGCGATCAGGACCCCTGGGCGTCCCACAGCCTGTGAGCTGACAAGCCCATGGCAGCCATGTCTCTCCTCGACGCCCCCTCAGGTGCCCCCGACCTCTGCCGAAATAAGCCCGTGCACACCAAGCCGTCTCATCGCAAAGACCAGACAAAGCCCTCCTGAAAGCGCAGCTCAGACAGTCTGGTCCTCGCGCGAGCGGGGGTGTTCCGGTGACCTCGGCGATCTTCACCATTGGCATGCCCTGGGCGGACCAGCAGGAAGCCGGACCCCACACCTCACCACAGCGGACCCCGGATCCTGTGTCACCCTTACGGCCGGGACGAGGACCAACGCGGAGCGGAGCCGGAGCCCGGGCCCGTCGTGCCACCATGACTTCCGAGCGTTTCGCGACCGACATGGGGGAGGAAGCATGGGCACCACGCCCGCTCAATGGTCCGGCTGGCGCAGCCGGATTGTCGGGATACCGGGTGCGGGGGAGGGAAAGCCGGTTCCTCTGGAGTTCCGCGCGGGTTTCACCACGAGGTTCAACCTGTCGGCCGTGCGCAAGGGTTCCCATCGTCAGCGGGCACATGACACGCTCGTCACCATCGGCCGGACCGGGCCGTCGCACATCGTCCTGCCGGCCGACTGCGACGCCCTCGCCATCTGGCGCGTCACCGTGGGCAACGAGGGCGCCAGTGGCCTGGGCCGGTGGAAGGTGCGCATCGTGGACAGCGACGCACTGCCTCAGCTCCCGCCCCGAACAGCCCGGGGAAAGGGAACCCGGACCTTCGGTTATTTCAGGCCCAAGCCGTACTTCGAATACGCCCCGGTGGTGCACTACGACTTCATCGACTCCCCCGGCACCCTCATCGACACGCCGGCCGACGGCGGGAAGGAGCTGATCCGCTTCACCTCCGCCGCCACCCAGAAGGGCACCTTGCGCCTTCCGCGGCATGGATACGTCACCCTGTCCGAACACGGCAAGTGGCAGATCTCGGTGACCTGACCGCGCCGATCACAGCGCTCCCCGTCTTGACCGGAAGGTGAACGCGAGGGTGACGACGGCAGTGATCCGGGCGGCGCTGCGACGGTCGTTCCACCGGCCGTCACGCTGCCCTGACGTCGGCAAGTGCGGCTCCAGTCGGATCCCCTCGGCTTTCGTCGGACCACCCGGCCTCATATCGAGCGTACGAGGAGCCGCGAGCACCTCCGTCCGCAGAAGCGGGGCCCGCCGCCGTGACGGGGCCGCGGCGGCGGGCCCGTGGTGCTGCGGGGTCAGGCGACCCGGACGTAGAGGTCGCACAGGCCGCCCGCCTTGAGAGCGTGACGACCCGTTCGAGGCGGGATCGGATGGCGAGGGTGTGGGGATGTCGTCGGCATCACCCCGATCACGCACGCCCGACATCCCACCGGGCCAGCAACAGCCCCCGCCCCGAAACGGCAGCGCCAGCCGTCCGGGGCGGTGAAGACGAAGAGGATTCAGGGGCCGAGCCGCCCCTCTGGCGGCCCATCTGAAACTGCGCCCTGGGCGCGGGGCTCGTACGGTCGCGGTGGGACGGCGTACAGGACCGCCGGCCCCCTCTTCGCCCGTCCCGAGGGGACCGGCGCCCACCGCGGCTTCCGGTCAGCAGCAGGCGCTGCCGTACCGGACCAGTCGGGCGAGCGACAAGGTCGGCAGGACCGTGACCACCTTGCCGAGGATGACGGCATCGGTCGCCCGGGGGGGGCTCGCACGCGGCGTTGTGGGGCATGAGTCGGACGTGGCCGTCCACACGGCGCAAGTGCTTGACCGTGGCTTCGCCGTCCAGCATCGCGGCGACGGTGCCGCCGTGGTCCGCGCTGCCGGCCTGCCTCACGACCACAATGTCTTCGTCACAGATGGCCGCGTCGATCATGCTGGCGACCGTCGCTGCTCACCGGTTCACAGCAGCCTCCGCTCCCGCTGGGCAGCGGGTCAGGGCGGTGTGGGCGAGGAGTGGCGAAGCCTGTCGAGGCGTCGGATGGCCGGTGTCGCAGTTACACCGTGCACGACGACGGAGAGCAGGACGGTGAAGGCCACCACCGACCAGAGCTGTCGCGTGTCGGCTTCGAAGGCTTCGCTGTGTCCGAGCGCGTACGCGAGGTAGAAGAGGGAGCCGATGCCGCGGATGCCGAAGAAGGCGGTGACCGTCTTCTCTCGCGGTCCCTCTGCGGAACCGATCAGGCCGAGCCATCCGGCGGCGGGCCTGACGACGAGGACGAGCAGGACGGCGACGAGGGCTCCCTGCCAGGTGAGAGTGCGCAGTCCGTCAGCGACAAGGAAGCCCCCGAGGAGGAAGAGCAGGACCACGGTCAGCAGCCGTTCGATCTGTTCGGTGAACTCGTGCAGTACACGGTGGTAGCCGTGGCTGCGCTCGGCCGCGCGGATGGTGCAGGCCGTCACGAACACGGCGAGGAAACCGTAGCCGTGGAGGAGTTCGGCCGCTCCGTACGCCAGGAACGTGGCGCCCAGGGCGACGAACCCTTCCATGTGCTCCGACAGGCGCAGCGCGTTCGCCTGCGCGCGGAAGAACATGCGGCCCAGCAGACGACCGGCCACGATACCCACCGCCACTCCTACCGCGATCTTGACCAAGACGTCGATGAGCAGCCATCGCCCGAGCCAGCCCGCCGACCACCCGTCGCCGGCCGCTGCGGCGAGCGCCAGGGCGGCCAGGACGAACGGGAAGGCCAGTCCGTCGTTCAGCCCGGCCTCGGCTGTGAGAGTGAACCGGACCTCGTCCTCGTCGTCCTCCGCGTCCGTGGGCTCTCCCACTCTCACCTCCGCAGCCAGTACGGGATCGGTCGGTGCGAGCACCGCGGCGAGGAGGAGGGCGAGCGCCGGCGGCCAGTCGAGCAGGAATACGGCGATGAGCCCGGTCCCTGCGATGGTCAGGGGCAGGCTGATGCCGAGCAGGCGCCAGGGCCCGCCCCACGCGCGCCGGCCGAAGGGCCGGTTGAGGGCGAGGCCTGCTCCCATCAGCGAAACGATCACACACAGTTCCGACCCGTGCTCGATCCAGAGCCGGTCACGCACCGGGTCCACCGTCGGCACGGGCCACGGCAGCGCCGCCACGACGGCGCCGGCCGTGAGGAAGACCATCGGCATGGAGAGGGGCCGTTTGAACACGAGCCTCGGCACGACGGCCGCGCCGAGCGCACCCAGCCCTATCGCAAGGTAAACGGTGTCGGAGAGGATCACCCAGCCCATCCTGTCCGAGACGGCCTCGTCCATGCGTGCCGACTCTCGCTTCGCCACACCGGGCGTTCTCACGAGGTGTCCATGCGCACCACGCATGCCCCCGGTGATCACGCGGAGCGTCTCGTTCACCTCGCGCATCGTCTCCGCGCCGGCCAGCTGCACCCGGGCCGCGAGGATGGTGTCGTCGGCCGCGGCGAAGGACAGCAGTCCGGCCGGGCGGGCGAGCGGCCCGACGCGGCCCACGGGGTCGGGGTGGGAGACGGTGGTGAGGATGGCGACCTGCTCGTGCCGGACGTGCACCAGCCGCCGCGCGGGAGCGGAAACCTGGGCCACCCTCCGCCCTCCGGCCGCGGGCTGAAGGCGGTCGCCCCACGACGAGGGCCGGCCGCACGCGTCGGGGGAATTCCGCGTACGACCGGCCCAGGAGGTGTCCACTTCGCTCCGATGACCCGCCTACCCCCACACCACCGGCCAAACCGACCAGCACGACCAAGCGGGGACGCGCGGAAGCGGGCCGCCGGAGAAAAACCAGGACGCGAACGAGGCCGGGCGGGCCGGCGGCCCGTTCAACGGCCGACGCGAGACCAGGCCCCGCAGGAACTTGGTCACGGAACGAGTCGTATGCGACACGGCGCGGGCCGCGGCGAGCGCTTGGTCGTCCGCGCCGGTCAGCCGCAGGTCCTCGCGGACAGCCATCGCCCGGCGGTGCGCGGCAACGGCGGAGGCTAGCGCGCGGACGGTGCGGTGGTCCGCGCGGGCATCGGGGCGGCCGGCGCCCCTGCACTCACCCCGGCAGCGTTGAGTGTGGACAGGCGCACAAGGGTCACATGCGGATATCCGTATCTGCGCCGTCGTCAGGCTTCGGTCTGCGCCTGGAACCTTGCCGGCTCCGTCTCATGCCTGGCACCGCCCCCCTGCCCGTCGTCACGGTAGCCGCGCTGCAGGGGCACACCTTCGCCGCCGGCGCCATCTTCTAGCTGGCCCACGACTTCCGGGTGATGCGGGCCGACCGCGGCTACTGGTGCCTGCCCGAAGCGGACATCAACATCCCCTTCACCCCCGGCATGGCCGCGCTCATCCAGTCCCGGCTGGCCCCGCAGACCGCGCACACGGCCATGCTCACCGCCCGCCGCTACGGCGGCACCGACGCCGCGGCCGCCGGCATCGTCGACCAGGCCGTCACCGCGGACGCCGTGCGCTCCACCGCGATCGAGATCGCCCAGGCGCAGTCGACCAAGGCCGACGACACCCTGGGCACCATCAAGGCCCGCATGTACGGAGCCGCCCTGGCCACCCTCCGCGACACCGCCAACCCGCTCGGCTGAGCCGGGCACCCCACCGACCGCACCGCACCGCCTTCGGGAGCTCCGCCCGGGGGCGGACCGTCCCACCGTCCACCGCCCGAGGAGACAGGGCTGATGAGCGCCTATGAGGCGGCCGACCGGATCGCGGCAGGCTTTCCTTCGTCACTTCGACCTGGAGCACGCCTTCCGCTTCGCGAAGCAGACCCTCAGACGGACCACTTCGGAAATCCACACCCCGGAGGCGGCTACTGCTGGACCGGGATCCTGATCGTCGCCCACCCCCAGCTCCGGCTCGCCCGGCCCTCGCCGCGGACCTCCGCCGGCCCTGGGAGAAACCGACCGCCTCCAACCGGCCCGGGCCCGCCGAGGGTTCTGGAACGTTCGCACCCACCTCGCCTGCCCGGTCCGTGTTCCCAGACCCCGAGGAGCTGGCCCCGGACGGCCAGCCGGCGCCAAGAACAAGCACCTGTCACCCCGCTACGACGGGGGCAAGACGGTCAACCTTCGAGACCCTCAAGGCCATCGGCAATACCGGCAGATCTCGGTAGATGAAGAACAAGCTCAGGGAGTGTCGTCCGGATCGGTGAAGACGCAGAACTCGTTCCCTTCGGGATCGGCCATCACGTGCCAGTCGATCTCCTGGTCAGGTGCCCGCACCACAGTGGCACCCATGGCGACCAAACGGTCGGGAACCCCCCACACATCCAGGTGCATGCGGTTCTTGAACGTCTTCCGCTCCGACACCGGGTTGACCCAGATGAGCGGGCCGCTTCCCGTCTTGTCGACGATGGGCACCGGCCAGTGCTGCGGCCGCGCACTGCCGTCGGCCATGACACTCCGCTCGTACCCGAGCGCCGCGCACCACCAGTCCGCGAGGGCCTGGTGGTCGACGGCGTCCAGAGCCAAGTCCTTGAAACGGGCCGGAGCCGCATTCTCGTTCTTCATACGCGTCATGGAACCACCACACGAGCGCGGGCGCCCCGGAATCATCGTGCGGACAGAGGCCGCCACCTGTCTCGCTGCGCGGGATCCCGATGACGCAACTGGTGGCACAACCACGTCTTGGCGGGCGGCGAACGGGTGGGGCAGCTCCTGCGAGCCGACGTCCGGGCGCCGGGAGGACCGCTGGCTTTCCCCTTCCTTCCCTCCTCCCGGGGGAGGCGCCGGTGACGGCCTCCAGGGGCGGGAACGGGACTTCCCGGCGGGCAGGGAGGAGGGTGGAAACTCTCAACCGGTAGGGGGCGGTACGTCATCGCGGTGACGTCCCCGGCGGGGCCGGTGCCGTACGCGGCGGACACGGGGCCGCAGCGGGCAGGGACGTGGACCCGGTGGACGGGGGGGTCCGGCTCCCGGGCGGCCCGGACAGTGACCCAAGTGCTGACCCGTGCAGGTCAGGGCGGTGCGGTGGGATGCGTGGTGGGTGGCCTGGAGAGTGCGGGTGGTCCGTACTCACCACTGCTGGTCAGAGTGCGCTTCGCGGCGCCGGCATCGGATGTGCCAAAGATTTTTCGTCTCCCTTCTCACCCCTCTGCTCGCTCAGGACTGAGAGGTCTGGGCAGTCTCTCGTTCGGCCCCAGGGCCACGAACCGCCCTCTCCGATGGGGTAGAGGGCACGGAGGATTCGCAGCTGCACTACGAGAGGTGGCGGTGGGGCGGAAGACTGCCGAGTGAGTCGCTGCGCCGTGTCCGCGAGAGCAACGTCTTGGGGGTGCTCGACTCCGACAGTGACCTGGTCCACCAATCTCGGCCGTCTGGGCCCCGACCGCCCCGGCCGGTCACTCGGGGCCCGCCTTCACCGGATAGTCTCCGTCGGTTCACTGCGTCTCTACGATTGGAAGGCGAATGCGAATATCACGAGCGTGGCTCGTGCTCGTGGCCATGGTGACGGTGCTTGCGACCCCGGGCCTCACGTCGGGCCCGGCATCGGCGGAATCACCTGAGGTGATCAGCGCGGCATCACCACCAGTGGCCACCACTGGTACGGCGTCGCCGGAGGTGATGACACCGACGGGAACGCTCCAGGCGTTCTTCAGCACGCCGACGGTCAACTCCTTCGACGACTCGATCGAACGTAGGATCCTGGACCTGATCAATGCCGCGGATGCCACATCGCAGATTCGCGTCTCGATCTACTCGATCGAGAGCGAAGCTGTCGCGAAGGCCCTCATCGCCGCCCAGAGGGATCGACAAGTCGATGTCCGGGTGCTCGGCGAGCGCTGCCACACGGTTGACAAGAAGTGGGTCTGCTCGCCCGCGGACGCCGATCTGCTCCCGGTCCAGAAGACGCTGACGGCCGGCCTGGGCGCCGATCACACGACCTGGTGTCTGAAAGGGTGCATGCGCAGCAACAGCGAGAACCACGACAAGTTCTGGCTGTTCAGCGCCGTCACCCTTCCCGGGGATCCCCCGGTGCGCCGGACCAATGTGGTCGCCCAGTCCTCGCACAACATGAACGCGGACAGCTACGCGCTCCACAACGACCTGCTCGTCAGCACTGGCGACCGCGCGATCTACGACGCCTACCTCGGGGCGTGGAACAGGATGTGGCAGATCGAGGCAGCAGGCGGCCTCGCCTCCTGGAACGACACCAACGGCGGCTACGCAGCCGGGCACGGCGGCGCGGTCGAGTCGTGGTTCTACCCGCGCGCCTCCACCCAGGACGACGTGCTCGCGGCCCGCATCAGGGAAGTCCCGTGCGCATCGGGCGGACGGATCCGCATCGCGATGGCCAGTTGGAGGAATGAGCGCCCGCTGGTGAAGGAGGCGTTGACCACCAAGGCCCAGAGCGGTTGCCGTATCGAGGCCGTGATCAGCGCGGGCGCCGAGGCCGGCGCGGAGTTCCTGCCCCCGCTCGGCGTTCCGGTCCACGTGCTGCCGGACGCCGCGTGCGACCGCGACCCGCAGGCCCCGATGATGGACGGCACCGCCGGGCGCCGCTGCTCGAACTACCTGCACTCGAAGTACGTCCTGCTGGAGTGGACGGGGGCAGGCGGAGTGCCTGAACGGCACGTCTACACCGGATCGACCAACCTCTACGACGCCATCCTCACCAGCACCGACGAGTCCTCACTGCACATCGCAAACCAGGTCATCTACGATGCATACGCTGCGGACTGGCAGACCCTGCGCGACTCCACCGTCAAGTTCCTGCCCGGCCGTTTCCCGGACGCGGCCCTGACGGCAGGCGTGAACTCCGTCTCCGGAGGTGACCAGCGGGCCCCGGCAGCCGCAGCGCGCAACGGCTGGACGGGGGTCGTCTGGGAGAGCCAGGACACCCTCGCTGCGGGCAACCCCACGCACGTATGGCTGCGCCTGTTCAAGGACGGCGTGAGCCGGTTCGAGACCCGCGTGTCCATGGACACCACGAGCCCCGACGGCAGCCACCTCGACCCTGACGTCGACGTCGACGCCGACGGCAACGCCGTCGTGGTGTGGACCGAGGACGCGGACGGCAACGGCCAGGGCAACATCGCGGTACGGCGCTACGGACCCACCGGGCAGCTCCAGGGCACACGCTGGGCCAACGACGAGGACTACTCGGGCGCCCAGATCGAGGCTGCCGTCGCCACCCGCGACGATGGGTCCTTCGTCGTCGCCTGGCAGAACGACCCCGCCGGAACCACGGGCGTACGCCTGCGCGAGTTCGACTCCCTCATGCAGACCCAGCAGCCCTCCTGGCGCCGGGTGGGCTCGGTGACCGGCTCCAATGGCACCCCGGATCTCGCTGTGGACCCGACCGGCAACGTATTCGCGGTGTGGAAGGAAGACGCCGACGCGAACGGCTCGTTCAACATCGCCGGCGGCAAGTACAGCCGCACCGGGACGGTCCTGGTCGCCCCGCGGACGCTCAATGCGCTGGACGTCAGGCAGCAGGAGCGGCCCACGGTCGCCGTCGACGCCCAGGGCCGACCGGTCGTGGCCTGGCAGGGCGACGCCAGCGGGATGTGGCAGATCAGCGTCCGCGGGTTCGACGCATCCCTCGGTCAGCGGTTCCCCGAGCGCACCGTTGACAGTCCCCCGCACCCGGACAGCACCGTGCTCCAAGGCTGGCCCGCACTGGCCGTGGCCGACGACGGCTCGTTCCTCGTGGCCTGGAACGATGTCCGGACAGGCGTGTACGGCACCGACGTCTTCGCCCGCGGCTTCAACGCCGACGGCACCACCACTGGCCGGCTCCCCGACGTGCGGCTTTCACCGCTCGCCTTCAACGACCAGAAGCGCCCGAGCCTCGGAATGCGGCCGGACGGCACGTTCGACCTCTTCTACGCCGATGACTTCGACGGCAACCGCTACCACGAGATCTACCGGTTGTCCGGCCTGAAGAACACCGGCATGGCCCCCTGATCCGCGAAGGGCAGAAGTCGGGCCGGGCGGGGGCGCCGTCGCCCGGCCCGACTTCTACCGCCGCGCGGCCGGGGCCGGTCTCCTCGATGCGACCGAGCGGCCGCCCCCGGACTCGCACGCCACGCCCGCACACAGCGGCAAAGCCGCACAATGTCGCAATCCCCACGAAGGCGGCAAGGCCAGCGGGATGGGGAGTGGGACCGGCCTGTATCCCGAGGTCCGATCCCTTCCCTCCGCGGCTCGGGCGGCTCCTGGTCAGGCCCGCCATGCTGTGCTGTTCTGTGCCTCAGGTTGGCTAGGGAGAGACCTGATGTCGGTCAATACACCTGAGGGCTCTCCGGGCGATCATGGCGCTCTCGACGGAGTCGGATCGGGTCAAGCGAGCAGGTTGTCGCGAAACGGCCGGGGGGGGGGGGGCCGGGGGGGGGGGCCCCCCCCCCCGGCCCCGGGGGGGGGGGGGGGGGCGGGGGGCCCGGGGGGCGCCCGGCGGGCCCGGCCCCCCCCCCCCCCCACAGGTAC
>NZ_JBIBJV010000017.1:0-15346 GCF_042958885.1 Streptomyces sp. NPDC007945 | reverse complement strand
GGTTCGGGCGCACCCCCCCCGGGGGGGGGGGGGGGGGCCGGGGGGGCGGGGGGGCGGGGGGGGGGGGGCGCCGGGGGGGGGGGGGCCGCCCCCGGGGGGGGGGGCGGCCCCCCCCCCCGCCCCCCCCCCGGCCGTGCTCGATCTGCGGTCAGTAGCAGGTGACGTACAGGTCGACGCCGTGCGGCCGCTCCGCCGCCGACGACCTTCTTGTCAGTGGCGCACTGCAAGACGCCGCCGGCGACGTCGTCGGAGGTCGTGTGGGTGTAGCGGGTCTTCGTCAGACCGGCGATGGGATCGGCGCAGATCGCGTAGCCGTCGACCCGCAACTGCTCCGCATGAACGTCGTGGCCGGAGACGATCCCCTGGTTGGGAATGGCGCTCCCGGCCGGGCCGGGGTAGGACCGGTGCAGGTTCCGGGTTCCGCGGTAGACCGTTCCGCCGCCGCCGAAAGCAACCTTGCCGGTGGGGCAGGTGGTGACGAGCGGGGCGTTGCGGTCGATGGTGAAGTGGTACTGCTCGGCCACTTCGTAGCCGGCCGGGGCGTAGATGCATACCGCGTGGACCGTCACGGTCAGCGGCTTCGGCCCGCTGCGGGCCGACGCGGTCCCGCCGTACGCCCCCTGGATGTTCTGGGCGGTGGCGGCCGGGCTGTCGTCCCCGCCGCATCCCGCGGTGCCGGTTCCGGCGAGGGTGCTGATCGTTCCGTCGGGTGTGACTTCCCTGATGCGGTGGGCGTTGTGTTCGGAGAGGTCCCGGTGGCGGTGCAGGTGGTCGCGGAAACGGCGCTGCCAGGCCGGTGACATCCCGGCCCCGGTGGCAGGCCACAGGCCGGCCACGGCGGCGGCCACGGGCGGCGCCGGGCGAGGAGCGGGGGGCCGACGAACGTCCAGGACGGCATCCAGCGCCTCGTAGGTGGCGAGCCCTGCGGCCGCGCAGCGGCCCACGAGGGCTTCGTCCTGCCGGTCGTCCAGGTGGAACAGCACGGTGATCCACTTCGCCAGGCGCTCGACGTCTGCGGCCCGGGCTTCGGGGGTCATGCGGGCCGCCATGCGGTGGATGTCCGCCGCCCGCAGACGGGTCCGCTCGCCCGTGCCGGCGGCCAACGCCATCGCCATCGCCCATGACTCCAGATGCCGGCCGACCCGGTCCGCTCCCGGATGCACCCGGCCCGACTCCCGCGCGACGAAACCGGCCGCAGCCCCAGACGACGTCAACAGGCCCCCTCGTGCGGACGCAGGCAAACCGACGGCCCACCATGCCCGTACAGCATGCTGCGGGGCTGCCCGCCCCCGCCAAGGGCGCGGGCAGGGGAACGCGGGTCGTCCGGTCGCAGGGCACGCCGTTCGCGCGCGGGCCGCGCAGAACCGTGCGCCTCCCGCCTCCCGCCGCGCCCCGGGCCCACGGCCGGGCCCCTGGCCTCGACCAGCACCGGAGTGGCTTCGTTCACGTTCAGCGACAGCGTTTGTTGACACGTTTCAGCAGCATCTGGTGATCGACTCGCTCGTGCTTGTTCACGAGAAATAGCAGCACTGGCGCGATGGGGCGTCGCCGTCAGGTCAGGACGACGCACCCCATCCGCTCCAGCTTGCCGAGCAGCGGTAGGGAGGGATCCAACTTGTTCCAGCGCAGGTCCAGTTTCTCCAGCGATGGCATCAGGGCGAGCCAGTCGGGCAGCCGGCCGAGGTTGTTGCTCCGCAGATCGATCTGACGCAGTCGCGGGAGGCCGGCGAGTGACTCCGGCACCTCGGTCAGGGAGTTCTCGCGCAGGTCCAGGTGACGCAGTTCGTGCAGCTCGGCCGCTGACGACGGCAGGTGCTTGATCGCGTTTCCCCGGAGCCACAGCTCACGCAGGCTGCGGAGCCGGCCGATGGCGTCGGGCAGGGTGGTGATCCGGCTGTGCTGCGCCCTGAGCTCGATGAGGCTGCTCATCCCACCGATGGTCTCTGGCAGGGTGGTGAGGGGGTTCTCGCCGACGTTGAGGTAACGCAAGCGGGTCAGGTTTCCCAGAGAGTCGGGGAGCCGGGACAGCTGGTTGTCGTGCAGGTAGAGGCAGTCGCTGAGCGCGGTCAGCTCACCGAGTTCTTCGGGCACCGACGTCAGCGCGTTGTGGCCGAGGTCCAGGGTCTTCAGCCGACGGAGCTGCCCGATGCCCGGCGAGAGGGCCGTGAGTCCGTTGTCCGCGAGGATCAGCACATCGAGCTCAGTCTGTCGCCAGACCGACTCGGGCACCTCTCCGAGCCCTTGACGCCACAAATCCAGTGTGTGCCTCACGGCCGTCTCCTCTTCATCAGCAGACTCGGCTCCGATTCTCGTCCAGGACCTTCCTCATACGCGGCATGACCAGCACCTTTCACCAGGAGCATCCCGATGCTGCTCTGGCAGGATCCCCGGTGGCTCCCAGACTCGATTCCCGAAGTCCCGGGCGCCAGCCGGTTGACAGGCACCTCCATGTCAGGCGCCTACCTGGTGAGGGAATGACGAAGGGAGGGTGAAAGGCCCCAGGGGAGCCCAGAAGAGCCCCAAAGGGCACGACCGCGCCAACTCTGCGCCGGATAAGCCCTGTTGAAACCGTTTCCTCCCTCCGTCCCGATCCGTGGAACAGTCGGCGGAGAGCCTTGACCACGCTGGACGGCACCTGATTGCCTCACACCCATGCATCCCCGGCGCCCGCTGTTCACGCGCCGACGTCACGTCGATCTCGTGCGGACGTCGGGCGCGCTCTGTCGCCTTCCGCGCTGACCCCGCGGCCCCCGATCTGAGACGCCCGGCCGCGGTCACACCGGCTCGCCGTGTCCCCACGGCTGGAGCCACCCGCGCGCACCGCTTTCCCCCGCACCACCGCTCCCCGCCCTTTCTCCCGCAGCGCTGAGGCCCCCAGGCCCCGGCGGGCGGGTCCGGGCGCGGGGGCTCCCCGCCGTGCGCGCGGCCCCTCCCGGCTCGCCCTCGTGCGAGTCCCGCCGCCCGGAAGGACCCCGTCATGCCCGTTCCACCGCCCGTCCCGCACACGCGCCCCCGCACCCGGCGCCGCCTGACGGCCGCCGCACTGTTCTCCGTCCTCGCACTCGCCGCCGGAACCCTCCCCGCAGAGGCATCCCCGATCGGGGCCGCCGCCTCCGTACCCGTACCGCCGCACAACCCGTACGCCGGCCCCGACGGAACGGCCACCATGCACGGGGACACCGGCTCCTCCGACACCACCCCGCTGGCCGGGCCCGGCGCGGGCACCCTGTCCTCGAAGCGGACGGCCCTCGCCTCGGCCTGCCCCACCATCCTGGTCGGCTCCGACGGCCTGCCCGTGGTGCTGTGCACGCCGATCTTCGGGCAGGTTCCGACCGTCCACCTCCTGGACCCGGCGACCGGCGCGTCCCTCACCTCGCTCGAACTGACCAAGGGCTCGCTCCTCGGCGGCGTTTACGCCTACCTCGACCACGAGGACCGGCTGGTCGTCGTGGACGGCAGCCGCAGCCTCCTTCGCGTCGGCCACCGCAGGGACGCCTCCGGCGCGTGGCGCCTCTCGGTCGACCGACGGCTCTCGCTGGCCGGCGCCGTCCCCGACGGCGACGCGGTGACCGGACTGTCGCCGGACTGGCGGGGCCGCGTCTGGTTCGCCACGGGCGGCGGCACGGTCGGCCTCGCCGACGACCGCACCGGGCAGGTCGCGTCACTGCGACTGCCCGCCGGGGAGCGCGTCGCCAACAGCATCTCCACCGCCCCCGAGGGCACCGCCGTGACCAGCACCCACGCCACGTACCTGCTGACGGCGGACGACGACGGCGCACCCCGGACCGTCTGGCGGCAGGCGTACGACCGGGGGCGGGCCCGCAAGCCGGGGCTGCTGAGCTGGGGCAGCGGCTCCACCCCGACGTTCCTCGGCCCGTCCTCCGGAACCGAGTGGGTGGCGATCGTCGACAACGCCGACACGACCGTCCGCCTGAAGGTGTACCGCACGGCCGACGGGCAGGAGGTCTGCTCCTCGCCCGTGCTGGTCGCCTCCGGCGGCCCCGGCAGCGAGAACTCCCCCATCGGCGCCGGCACCAGCGTCTACGTCGCCGGCACCTACGGCTACCCGTATCCGGCGCTCCCGGACGGTGCGGGCCCCTCCGAACCGTCGTCGGCGGACTTCGCCGGCGGCCTGACCCGGGTCGACGTCCGCCCCGACGGCACCGGCTGCACGATCGTCTGGGACAACGCCCTGCGCTCGGCGGCGGTCCCGAAGCTGTCCACCGCCACGAACACCCTCCACACCGTGGTGCGCGACCCCGTCATCCCCGGCGCGAAGGGCACGAGCCTCCTCGACCCCTACCGCTACGTACAGATCGACCCGGCCACCGGGCGGGTCGTCCGCTCCCACCAGGTCGGCATCGGGTCGCTGTACGACACGCTCCAGACGGCCGGAACCGTCGCCCCCGACGGCGCCTACCTGCAGGGAACCGTGACAGGGGTCCTGCGGATCACAGCGAGCTGATCCCTGGTCAGACGCCGCTGCCGGCCGAGATTCCCCGCGTCCGGCTTGGTCGGCCTTCAGCAACGTGGGGCAGTGCTCCACGCAGCCAGGTCGAGGGTGGGGCCCTGACCAGGATCCGGCCGCGGGGGAAGAACTCGCGGGCGGCGGCGGCCGCGGTGCAGGTCTTGCCGGAGCCGGTCGCCTACACGTATGTCGCCCGCTCCCCCGCCGACCCGGGCGTCCTGGTGTGCGGCCAGCCGAACCGGGACCGGATCGCCACCAGGCCCGCCGCCTGGTGCTCACGCAGCTGAACCGTGCTCACAGCCCCTCTTTCTTCCTTGACGGCGGCTCACGTGGCTGAGTGCCTGGCGGGGCGGCCGGCTCACCCGCTACTCGGCGATGGGTCAGTAGAGCCAGACGACCAGGCGTACGTTCTCGGCTCCGTGGACTTCGCTGAGGAATGCGCATGGCGTTCCAGACCCGGCCCCAGTCCGTGTCGATCCCTGCGGCTGATGCGCGGGTTCGCGTACCGGAGGCGTTGGTCTCCTGCCAGTCCACGGTCTCCAGCTCGGCCCAGGTCAGCCGGGTGGTCCCATGCATATGGTCGGAGTCGCCGTCGCCGGTGAATCGTGCCGCAGCCCGGCCGACGCATCGTCCGGGAGGCCACGGTCCTGGGCCGGGGGGCGGAAGCCGAAGGTGTTGACCGGTCCGGAGCAAGAATCCTCATTTCCGCAGCGCCCGCCCGGTCCCGCCGTGCCTGAGGGCCAACCGGCGCCGACCGTTCATGGCGCCGGCTGACCGAAGCTTCCAGCGGTAGCCGGCGCCGGTCTGCGTGCCGGTCACAGGTCGAACTCGATGTGCTCGACGTTGAAGACACGACCACCACCGAGGCCGGAACTTCCAACCCCAGCGCCTGCGCGCCGACATACCCGAACTGCGCACAGTGCGCGACGCGGTACCGGGCACGGCTCTGACCTGGGTGTGTACCGCTGGGTCGCGGAAGGAGCGATCACGCTGGTCGACTGGTTCCGCCGCCTGCGTATCGGCTGGGAGATCCGCGACGACATTCACCGCCCGTTCGTCGCCCTCGGCTGCACCGTCATCTGCTGGCGACGACTGCCCACCACACTAGGTTGACCGTAGGCAGGGAGATCACCCGAGGGGACGGCCTGCTCGATGCGTCAGAACGCATACGAAGCAGTCATACCCGCGCAGTCTCACATCCTGGATCTCAGCACGTCGACCTCACAGCCTGGTGCGAACGGGTCGAAGCCGTGCTCGGCCAGCCAACGAACTGCCAACAGGCTGCGCAACGACCACCAGGCGTGGATCACGTCGAGGTCGATGCCGGTGCCGTAGCCGGCGAGGACGTCGTCGAGATGCTCCTCATGTCCGAGGGTGAAGGTGGCGAGGTCGTACAGAGCATCACCCTGGCCCGCCTCGGACCAGTCGATAATGCCCGTCACCTCGTCGCCGTCCACAAAGACGTGCGCGATCTGCAGGTCACCGTGCGTGAACGCCGGAGTCCACGGCCGGAGCGCGGCCTCGGCGACCCGACGGTTACGGGTAACCAGGTCAGCGGGCAGCAGGCCATTCGTCACGAGCAAGTCGCACTCGTCGTCGAGTTCCGCCGCCAGTGCGACGATGTTCCGGCCCGCCCGGCCGGGCCGGGGCGGCAGCGGCGCTTCGTGCAGCTTCCGGATTGCGGCGCCCGCCGCGGCCCACGCCGTCGGTGACCCGGTCGACGGGCCGCCGAGGCGGCCAAGCGTCGCCCCCGGGAGCGCAGCGATTGCGAGCACGGGCGGCTTGTGCCACAGGACCTCCGGGGTCGGGACCGGTGCGAGGGACATCGCCTCGATCTCGACGTCGATACGTGCCTGATCGGCGTCCACCTTCAGAAACATGTCGCCGACGCGCAAGGTCGCACGCTCGGAATGGGCGACGACGACTTCGACCTCATTCATGAGCGACGAGTATCCCGGAGGTGGTGCACCGGCGTCGCCACGAGGGCGACGAGGGGGGTGCGGTGATCGCGCGCCAGCGGGCCTGGGCGGACTCGGCGAGCTTGAGCACCATCGCCAGGGCCGCGGCCGGGCTGTCGGCGCCGCGGGTGACCTTGGTCTGCGACTTCACCGTGCGGCGGCCACGCTGGAGATGATCGAATCCATGCCCGGTTCTCTACCACCCGGCACCGACGCCACGCCCCTGCGCTATGCGTCTACTCGTCGCCGGGAACCCCGGAAACCTCTTCCCGGGTTCCTCCCGGGGTCGGTCGGGGAGCCGAGGGTTCGGCGGCGGTGTCTCGGCGAGCCGGCCTCACGCGGGCCGAGCACTCCTCGCGCACGCAGACCATCGAGATCGGGGAAGCCGAGGCCGGGCAGCTCCTGGACGAGATCGGCTTCAGCGGCACGGAACGGCTCGGCGTGGCCGGCGACCAGGGAGCGTCGTGCGGGTGTGGCCACCCGCGCACCTTAGGACTCCCGGCGCCAGCCAGTGCTTACAGAGTTCCTGGGCGGTCGAGGCCCTCTGCCCGCTCCCGCGGGAACGGGCAGAGGGCCTCGACCACTTCGTTCCCCGGTCGGCCGGACCCGAACTCGTCCTGCGGCCCTGGTGCGGCCTGAGCAGAACGTCTTGCCCGGTGTCTGCGGCCGTGGCCTTCGCGGCTCCACGTCCTCTGGCGCCCATCAGGAAGTGCCTCCCGAGCGGGGGTCTCGTACGGTCGCGGTGGGGCGGCGTACAGGACCGTCGCCCCACCGGGTCGGCGCCGGCTCTCTCTTCGCCCCTCTCGCGGAGACCGGCGTCCACGGGCCTTCCGGTCAGCAGCGGGTCCTGCCGAGATCAGGCTGGCGTGCTACAGGGCCCGCAGGCCGCGGCCACCTGGAACCTGCCGGATTTCCCGCCGCGGGGTCGACAGTGGCCCCTACAGTGCTCCCCATGGCCTATGACGAAGAGCCCGGAACCATCCGGGACATGTTCGTGGTGGAACGCCCGGTCGGGACGAGCCTCTCCGATTCGAGCAGTCCCGGAGGGATCAGTGCTCTCCTGCGCGACGCCGCCAACGTGCTCGCCGGGCACGCCGTGCTCTACCCCGCCGACGCCGAGCTCGACGATCTCAAGGCTGAGGCGAGGGAGGAAGGCCGTCAGGAAGGCGTCGTGAAGGGCGTGGTCATCGGCGTCGTCGCCACCACGGCCGTCGCCGTGCTCGGGGCCGTCGCCGTGAAGGCCGCGCCGCACATCAAGAGCAAGTTCAACGACTTCAGGTCGAAGCTCAACCGCAAGACCGAGGTCGCCGAGCCCGCGCCCCTCCGGGCCGCACCGGAACCGACTACCACGGCGGACAAAGAAGTCCCAAGCCGCAGCCGGCACCTGCACGTGGCATGGCGCCCCCCCGCCTCCGTGCGCACCCTGCACTCCGCGCACCGCCGCATGGTCCTTGAACTCCCCGGTCGCCCGACGCCGACCCGTACACTCCGCTCCCGCGCCGCCTGCACACCGCAAGGCGCCCGTCCCCGGTCCTGACGCGTGTCTCTTGCTCTGCCCACGACCAGTCCATCCCCGATCGGGCATGTCGCAGACGGGCACGTACAGCAGAGGGTGGGGGTCGCCTGGAAGGGCTGCGATCGTCCGTGTACAGGGCGGGGAGCAGGGGAACGGGAGAGCGTGCGTGCGAGTCGCACCGGGACCATCCCCGCGCGAGCGGGGAGCAGGAGGGGATGTAGCCGATGACGACCGGGTCAGGCTGAATCGCCGAGCGTCCGCCTTGCTTGAGTCCACAGCGACTCGAACTCCTCCGCGGAGATCTCGGCCGCCCCGGGCTGGTCCTGCCAGCCGTCCATGGGTCCTTCGGCGAGAACGCCGTACCGCCGTTCATAGCGGAACATCGCCGCGAGATCGGCATGATCACGCAAGTGCAGCACCTCCTCCAACGAGGCGGCCGTCACCGGACGCGAGTCCTGCCCCCGGACCTCGACCTGTCGCGCTGCCCAGCCTTCGTCATCGGCCCTGGGTGGCGGCCTCCGTGACTCCTGTCCGCCGCCCGGTCGGCGCGGCTCACGGCGCGTTGAGTGCCGCCGTCGGGTGGAGGCGGGAGGCGCGGATCGCCGGGTAGAGGCCGGCGATCATCCCGATCAGGAGGGTGGCGGTCAGGCCGCCTGCGAGGGACCAGGGCGGGACGACCGGTGTCCAGCCCTGGGTCCGCGCGAAGCCGTACGTCGCCGCCGAGCCGAGCAGCGCCCCCGACGCCCCGCCCAGCGCCGACAGCAGCAGCGACTCGGTGAGGAACTGGAGTCGGATCGCGTTGCGGGTCGCGCCGAGGGAGCGGCGCAGGCCGATCTCCTGCCGGCGTTCGAGGACGGAGATGACCATGGTGTTGGCGACGCCGACGCCGCCGACCAGGAGCGCCACGGCGCCCAGGCCCAGCATGAGGGTGGTCAGGCCCTCGTCGGCGGCGGCTCGGGCGGCGAGCGCGTCCGAGGGCCGGGAGACCTTGACGGCCGCTTCGCCGCCGGGTCTGATCGTGCGGGCCAGGACCGCCCGTACGTCCTCCACCGACGCGTCCGTGGAGCGCTCGAAGATCGTGGTCGGGTGGCCGTCGAAGCCAAAGTGGCGCTCGGCAGTGGGGAATCCGACCATCGCCACGCGGTCGAGGGTCGGGACCAGTTCCAGCGGTTTCAAAATGCCGACGACCACCACACGGGTGTCGTTCATCATGATCGTCTCGCCGACACCGGTGATGCCGAGCCGGTCGGCGGCCACCGACCCGAGGACCGTGACCGGGAGCCGTTCGCCGACCGGGTCCAGCCAGGCGCCCTTGTCGACCTCTCCGCCGAGCGTGGCCAGAAGGTCGGTGCGGACCGCCTGCGTGGTGACGCCGGCCGTGCGCTCCTCGGGGACCAGGTCGCTGCGGCGGATCCGGGCGTCGACGTCGCCGGTTCCGGTGGCCTGTCGGACGGGGCCGATGCGCTCGACCATCGCGACCGCGTTCTTGGGGAGTTTGACCTCCTTGCCCAGGGCGTCCTTGCCCGCCTCGGCGGTGAGGAGGTTGGTGCCGAGCCGGTCGAGCCGGGCCATCAGGTCCGCGCGGCTGGACTCGGAGAGGCCGACGACCGCGACCATGGTCGCGATGCCGATGGCGATCCCGAGCGCCGAGAGCACCACGCGCGCGCGGCGGGCGCGCAGACCGACCGCGCCGACCCGGAGGATGTCGCCGAGGGAGAGCCGGGAGGGTTGGAGAGTGCCTTTCACCCCGGGACTCCTTCCGTCGTCGGAACGGTGCCGCGTTCGTCCGCCACGATCTCGCCGTCCTTGAAACGCACCCGGCGCGGCAGGGAGTCGGCGATCTCCTGGTCATGGGTGATGACGCAGATCGTGGTGCCGGCCTCGTTCAGCTCGCGCAGCAGATCCATGACGACCTCGCCCGAGGCGGTGTCGAGGGCGCCGGTCGGCTCGTCCGCGAGCAGCAGTCCGGGCTCCCCCACCAGCGCACGGGCGATGGCCACGCGCTGCTTCTCGCCGCCGGACAGTTCGTTCGGCGTGTGGGAGTGGCGGTGTCCGAGGCGGACCCGGTCGAGTGCGTGCCGCGCCCGCGCACGGCGCTCCCGCAGCGGCACGCCCGCGTACAGCAGTCCGTCGGCGACGTTGTCGACGGCGTCGCGCCCTGCCGCCAGGTGGAAGTGCTGGAAGACGAAACCAATGTGGCGGGCGCGAAGTGCGGAGAGGCGGTTGTCGGAGAGCGCGGTCACGTCGTGGCCGGCGATCCGGACGGTGCCGCTGGTGGGCTTGTCGAGGGTGCCCATGATGTTGAGCATCGTGGACTTGCCGGAGCCGGAGGGGCCGACGACGGCGAGGAGTTCGCCCTCGTCGACGGACAGGTTCACCGCCCGCAGGGCGTGGACGCCTCCGGGGTACGTCTTGGTCGCGTCGCGCAGTTCCACGACGCGCTCCGGGGGCAGGGGGGAGGCCGGCGACGCGGCGCGGGCAGGCGTCATGAGGCCGCCATCCCGACCGTCATGCCTTCCCGCACGTGCGGCCCGCTGACCTCGATCTGTCCGTCGGCGGTCATCCCCGTCTCCACCGGTATCGTCCGCGTGCTGGTGCCCTGGACGACCTGGAGGCCGTAGCCGCCGTTCTCCCCGCGGAGGGCGAGGACCGCCTCGACGGGGACGGCGAGAACACCCTTGCGTGCCTCACTGACGAACTTCACGCTGGCCGGGGCCTTGGCGTCCTCCCCGGACGCGGCGCGCGCCCCGCCGTCGAGGACGACCTCGACGACGATGCCTTCCTGCGCGGCCGCGCCCTCCCCGGAGCCGCCGGGTTCGGGGCGCACGGTCCCGGCGACCCGCCCGGGCACGGTCTTCCCGCTGGGCAGGGTGACCTCGACCTTGGTGCCGGGGTCGGTGAGCGCGCCGTCAGTCTGGTCCAGGCGGGCCCGGACCACGGGTCTGGTGGAGGCGATCGTCAGGACGGGTTCGCCCGGGGCGACCTGGTCGGCGAGGGCGGCGTCGGCGGACACCACCTTGACCTGGCCGGGCTGGAAGACGACGTCTCCCTTGCCGACCCTTCCGGTGGGTTCGCGGTTCAGGGACTTCTGCCACCGCTTGACCGCAGCCTCGGTGTCCTTGCCGTACCGCGTGTCGACGTAGAGACCCGCCCCGTATCCCAGGTCGCGCAGATTGCGCTCCAGTTGGAGCACGTCGCTGCCCCGGTCTCCCGGCTTCATCTCGCGGAACATGGGGACGGGTCCGTACAGCAGGGTGACGGGCTTGTCGTTCAGCTCGTACAGCGCCTGCCCCATGGTCAGCGTCCGTCCTTCGGGGGCGGCCACGGTGACGGTGCCGTCGACGGCGGACTTGACGGGGCGGCGCTGCGCGAAGTCGAGCCTGCCGTCGATCGTCTTGGACTGGACGAGGTCGGTGCGGACGACGGTCGTGGTGGCGGGCGGCAGGTCGCCGCCCTTCCCGGCGGCTCCGGAGGCATTCCCCTCGTGGGCCCTCCCGAGGCCCCCGAGAACGCCGAAGTGGATGGCTCCCCCGGTCACGGCCGCGGCGGCCATCACCGCGCCGGTGGTACGGAAGACGGTGCGGCGCTTCACTGCATGCCGTCCAGACCGTCGAGGAGCTTCGTCTTGCACGCTTCGCGGGCCTGCTTGTACGCGGGAGAGTCGTGGTCGATGGTCGGGGAGGCGGGGTTCGGATCGCCGCCGGGCTGGGCGTTGCCGCCGCTCATCGTCGGGTTGGTGAACTGGGAGACGCCGTTGTCGCGCATGCACTTGGCGTGCGCCAGCATGGACTCGTAGTCCTTCTGCTGGTCTCGCTGGGGCTCGGCCAGCATGGCCTTCTGCAGCTCGGGAGCGCACACGCCGTTCTTGCCGCCCTTGGCGGCCTCCATCTGGCCGGGCCGCGAGGAGATCTCCTCGATCTTCCCCCAGTCGAGGTGGCCGCTGAGCTTGGGGTCCGGGTAGTCCCTGTAGCCGCCCTTCTCACGCATGCACCGGACGTAGAGCAGCTGCGCGTCGTAGAAGGCGCTCTTCCCGGCGGGCCGGGTACTGGGGGCGCTGTCGTCCTTCGCGGACGGCGAGGCCGTGGCGGCCTCCGGCACGGAGGCGATCTCGTCGTTCTTCCGGTCGCCGGCGGTGCTGTCGCCGCCGCTGCCGCACGCCGCGGAGAAGGCGAGGACGGGAACCACGGCGAGGGCGGTCAGACGCAGCCGGGCGGTGGCGCGGAAGGTTGTCTTCGGGCTCATGCGCACCACCCTGGTGAGGCCACGTGATGACGATGCCATGACGACATGATGAGCACGTAACAATGCCTCCGACCTGGGGCTTCAGCCCCCCCCTTCGGGCGGCGGTCCGGTGGTTGCGGCACCCATAATCGACCGCATGCCGCATGTACTGCTCATCGAGGACGACGCGTCCGTGAGGGATGGAATGGAGCTCGTGCTGCGCCGCCACGGGTACGGCGTCGCCACGGCCGCCACCGGCGAGGAGGCGCTCGCGCTGCTCGACTCCTCCGACGGCGTGAAGGTCGAGCTGGCCGTCCTCGACCTGATGCTGCCCGGGATGGACGGGTTCGAGGTGTGCCGTCGTATCCGCGCCCGGACGACCACGCTTCCCGTCATCATGCTGACCGCGCGCGGGGACGACCACGACATCGTGACGGGCCTGGAGGCGGGCGCCGACGACTACGTGGTCAAGCCGGTCACCGCGCCCGTCCTGGAGGCCCGCATCCGGGCCGCGCTGCGGCGCGCGGAGCCGTCGGCGCCGTCCCGGGCGGCCGGCGCCGACCTCGCGGGCCTGGTGATCGACCGCGCCGGTCTCACCGTCACCAAGCGGGGCGTCGTGATCCCGCTGCCGCCCACCGAGCTGCGGCTGCTGCTCGAACTCTCCGCCTCCCCGGGCCGGGTCTTCAGCCGCGAGCAGCTCCTGGCCTCGGTCTGGGACCACACCTTCCTCGGTGACTCCCGGCTGGTGGACGCGGCCGTCGGCCGGCTGCGCGCGAAGCTGGAGGACGTACCGGCGAGGCCGCGGTACGTCCAGACCGTGCGGGGCTTCGGCTACCGCTTCGGCCCGCTGTGAGGCGCACGCGCGGCGCCACCGGCACGGCGGACGGCGCGGCCGCCGCGCGCACGGCGAGGCGGCGCTCCCGCCGGCTCATCGGGGGGCTGCGGACCCGGCTCGTCGTCACGTTCGTCGTGGTCGCGCTGGTCAGCGCGGTGACCGCGACCGCGCTCGCCTACCGGGACGCGCGGACCGCCGTCCTCCGGCGCACCCAGGACGCCGCCGTGAACGACGTACGGACGCGGGTCACCGCGGTCGCCGCCGACTTCGACCTGCCGCCCGACCAGCGGTCGCTCGCCCGGTTCGCGGCGAAGGTCTCGGACGGCCTCGGTGCCCGGATCGTGGTCGCGCGCCACCAGGACCTCGCCGCGGTGTCCGACCCCCTCGCCGACACGCAGGGCCGGATCACCGCCGAGCTGCGGGCCGCGGTACGGGCCGGGGACGGGGCCCGCTTCCAGCGGGTGACGTGGCGGGACGAGCCGTACCTGGTGGTCGGCATGCCCGTGACGTACGCGGACGGCGACCGCCGGTTCTCCGGTCTGGAGGTCTTCGCGATCACCGACCTCCGGGCCGAACGCGACGACACCGCCGCCCTGGTGGACTCCGTACGCGCCGGCATCCTGCCGGTGATGGTGCTGACCGCCGTCCTGGCGCTGCTCGCCGCCCGTACGGTCCTGCGCCCCGTACGGCAGCTGGGGCGGGCCACCCGGGAGCTCGCTAAGGGCGACCTCGGCAGCCGGGTACCGGTCAAGGGGCACGACGAACTCGCCGATCTGGCAGAGACGTTCAACGATACGGCGGACGCCCTCCAGGCCTCCGACGCGCGCCTGCGCGAACAGGAGGCAAAGGCGCGCCGCTTCGTCGCGGACGTCTCCCACGAACTGCGGACCCCCCTCGCGGCGATGACGATGGTGGCGACCGTGCTGGAGGAGGACGTCGACCAGCTGCCGCCGGACGCCGCGCGGGCGGCCCGTACGGTGGGCAGGGAGACGGCGCGGCTCTCGCGGCTCGTCGAGGACCTGATGGAGATCTCCCGCTTCGACGCGAAGGCGGTCCGGCTGAACGCGGCCGAGACCGATCTCACCGACACGGTACGGGCCTGCCTGGCGTTGCGCGGCTGGACCGAGCGGGTGGAGGTCCGCCTCGAGGAGGGCGTACGGGCGGTGGTCGACAGGCGCCGCGTCGATGTGATCGTGGCCAACCTGGTGGGCAACGCGCTGCGCCACGGAGCCCCGCCGGTCACCGTGACCCTCGATACGGATGGCGCGACGAGGGAGTGGGTGACGGTGGAGGTCGCCGACCACGGCCCGGGCCTGCCGCCGGAGGCCCGGGAGCGGGTCTTCGACCGCTTCTACAAGGCGGACACGGCGCGCACCCGGAGCGCGGCCGACACCGACGGACAGGGCAGCGGTCTCGGCACGGCGATCGCGCTGGAGAACGCGCGGCTGCACGGCGGCACCATCGATGTCGCCGAAGGGACGGAAGGCGGCGCCGTGTTCACGCTGCGGCTGCCCCTGCGGCACACCGGAGAGGACGCGGAGTGAGGGTACGGGCGGGAGCGCGGGCGCTTGTCCTGGGGATCGCCCTGGTGGGGTGCGGCGTGCAGCCGACCGGGGTGATCGGCGCGGGCGAGCCGGCAACCGGGCTGACGCGGGGGATCCGGCTGTACTTCGCGTCGGACGGCGGACTGCGGAGCGTGCCGGTGCTCGACAGGGAGGTCGACAGCCTCGACTCGGTGGTGAAGCTGCTCATGAGCGGCCCGCCGCCCGCCGAACAACGCGACGGCCTCACCAACCTCGTCCAGCTGGGCGGCTACACGGTGACCGGGCAGGGCACCACGGTCACGGTGCGCCTGGAGGACCCCTACGGGGCGACGGGCCGTGACCAGGGAACGGGACAGCTGGTGTGCACGCTGGCCCGCGCCCAGTCCGTCCTCGATCCAGGGGTGAGGACCGAGGACGTGGAGGTCACCCTGCACCCGCCGCAGGCCCCGCCCCTCGGACCGTACCGCTGCCCCGAGTTCCTCGACGGCTAGGCGGTGTCTGACAAACGATCTCGATTGGGTCCGCGGAGCCAGAGGATGAGTGCGGCGAGGTGAACTCCGGCCTTGTAGCGGGCGGCAAGTTTGTCGAAGCGGGTGGCGTCGCGGGGTGGTTGGGTTTCGCACTTCGACCGCCGACAGGCGGCCTTGGCTGTCGTAGACGTAGGTAGGGGGCTTTTCTCATCTCGCTTTGCAGTGTGAGGAGAAAAGCCCCCTAAAGGGTGTTGCAGAAGGCTCAGTTCTGGGCATTTTCCCTGTATGGGCGGGGTGCTGCGGGCTGAGCCGGTGTGGGTGGAGACGTTCACGG
>NZ_JBIBJV010000016.1:0-47199 GCF_042958885.1 Streptomyces sp. NPDC007945 | reverse complement strand
GGGGGACCCTGTGGGAGAGTAGGACGCCGCCGAACAATCATTGTGGGAAAGCCCCGCACCTTATGGTGCGGGGCTTTTCTGCGTTTCAGGGCCGGCCCTAGGCCGGCCTGCTCAGTCGAAGAGGGCGACGACCCCGTTCACCCAGACCGCGACGAACGCGAGCGCCGCCACCGAACAGCCGACGCCCGCCAGCACACCCTTGAGCGTCCACGGTTCCGAGGGCACCTCCCGGTACTTCTCCTCCAGGCCGTCCTGGTAGGAAGCCGGGTCGTCCCAGTCGACGGGGTGCCCCAGCTCCTCGGCGCAGGCGGCCCGCAGAGTGGCAAGACACCCCTGAGCGAAGGCGGTGGCGGCCAGCGCCTCGGGGCCGCGCCAGGCGAGGGCCTTCATCCGCCACGCGGGAGCCCCGTACCGCTCCTCGAAGGCCGCGGTCTCGTCGGCGTCGCGGTCCTCTTCGAGGTACATCCAGCGCCCGGCCTCGGCGGTGTCCCCGTACAGCCGGTACACCTCGGCCAGGCGCCGGCGGAGCGTCAGGTCGTGCGGGAAGGACGAGACGAGGCCACGCAGCCGCTGGCGGGCCAGCGGAACCCGGCCGGCGGCCAGGTCAGCGTCGATTCGGGCGAGGGTCTCTCCGATGGGCATGCACGCATGATCGAACACCCCGGCGGCCGCCGTCGACCGGATTGCCGGGCCGGCGTCCGGGACCGTCCTCAGGCCGGCTTCACCAGGCCGGTGTCGTAGGCGAGGATCACCGCCTGGATGCGGTCCCGCGCGCCCGTCTTCGCCAGGACGCGGCCCACGTGGGTCTTCACCGTGGACTCGGCGAGGTGGAGGCGCTCGGCGATCTCCGTGTTGGTCCAGCCCTGGCCGACCACGGTGAGGATCTCGCGTTCGCGGTCCGTCAGGGCGGTCAGGCGCGGATCCTCCCGTGCGGGGTCCGGGGCTGCGTGCGGTGTCGGGGGCAGGTGGTGGATGTAGGTGTCCAGGAGGCGGCGGGTGAGGCTGGGGGCGACGACCGCGTCGCCGGCGGCCACCGCGCGGACGCCCGCGAGGAGCTCCTCGGGCTGGGCGTCCTTCACCAGGAAGCCGCTCGCGCCGGCGCGGAGGCCGTCGTAGGCGTACTCGTCCAGGTCGAAGGTGGTGATGATGAGGACGCGGGTGCGGGAGCCCGCGGCGACGATCCGGCGAGTGGCCTCGATGCCGTCCAGGCCCGGCATCCGGATGTCCATCAGGACCACGTCCGGGTGGTGGGCGGCGACCCGGCGGACGGCCTCGGTGCCGTTCGCGGCCTCGCCGACCACCGTCATGTCGTCCTGGCTCTCCAGGAGCATGCGGAAGCCGAAGCGCTGCATCGGCTGGTCGTCGGCGATCAGGACCGTCGTCACGGGCGGTGCTCCTCCGGAGTCGTGGGGATGCGGAGCCGCACCTGCCAGCCGGTGCCGTCCGGCAGGGGGCCGCTGTCGAGTGTGCCGTCGTACAGGGCCGCGCGCTCGCGCATTCCGGCGAGGCCCTGGCCCTGACCCGGCGTGGGGGACGGGGTGCCCGCGTCGGTGACGGTGACCAGGAGCCCGTCCGGAGCGGTGCGGAGACGGACGGCGGCCGTGGCCCCGGGGCCCGCGTGCTTCAGGGTGTTCGTCAGGGACTCCTGGACCACGCGGTAGACCGTCAGTTGGGCGCCCGGCGGCAAGGACGGGAGAAGGGCGGGGAGTTCCGACGCGACCGGCAGGCCCGCCTTGCGTACGCCCTCCAGGAGGGAGGGCAGGTCCTCCAGGGTCGGCTGCGGGGCACGGGCGGCGGACGGGGTGTCGTCGGGGGCGGACAGGACGCCCAGCAGCCGGCGGAGTTCGTCCAGGGCCTGGCGACTCGTCGTGCCGATGGCGTCCAGGGCCTGGGCGGCCCGCTCCGGGCTCTTGGCCGCCGCGTACCGGCCGCCGTCCGCGAGGCCCGTGATGACGGAGAGGTTGTGGCCGATGATGTCGTGCATCTCCCGGGCGATCCTGGCCCGTTCGGCGGCGGCCGCGAGGCGCACCTCCTGGTCGCGCTCGACCTCCAGGCGGCGGGCCCGGTCGACGAGCCCCGCCGTGTGGTCGCGGCGGGAGCGGACCGTGATGCCGATCAGGGCCACGATCAGATACCCCCACATGGCCGGGACGACGTGCAGGTCCCACGCGTCGCCGTCGTGGCGCAGCGCTCCCGTCAGGAGCGGGGCCGCGAGCAGCGCGAAGGCCCACGGGAGGCGGGCGGGCGGCCGGGTCAGGGCGATGTGGAAGAGCGGCAGGGCCTGGAGGAAGGCGCCCTGGAGGAAGGCGCCGGACACCTCGCTCACGAAGGCCGCCGCCGTCGTCACCGCGAGGACCGTCGTCGGCCGGCGCCTGCGGGCGTACAGGGGGAGGGCGAAGGCCAGACTGAGACCCACCACCAAGGCGGTGGGAAGGGTCGGGTCGCGGGCGATGTTCCGCCAGCCGCCCGCCGCGTCCACCAGGGCGGCGATCGTCCAGCCGAGGGTCAACGCCGTGTCCCAGAGCCAGGGTCGGGCCGCGTCGGTCGCCCGGACTCGGGTGATCAGCTGCTGCGTCCACCGGCTGGGTGCCGTCGTCTCCGTCGTCACCCCGCCATCATCCCCGCCGTCGTCCGCGGACGTCCCGGCGGCGGAGCAGCAGCGCGGGGGCCGTGAGCGCGGCCCCGGCCCACAGGGCGAGGGCGAGCAGGGCGGCGCCGGTCGACGGGGCGTCGACCCGGGTGAGCGGCGCCCGGTGGGCGGCGGACGCGCGGCCGTCGAGGCCGAGGACCAGGCGCAGGGTGGTGGACGTGCCGGCGCCGTCGGGGCCGAGGAAGCCGGTGACGGTGCCGGGGCGGACGGTGGACGAGAGGTCCCGGACGACGGTGCGGTCGCCGTGCCGCTTGGTGAGCCGCTCTGCTCGGATCATGCCGTCGACGCTACGGAGCGGGCGGGCCACGGGCGTCCGACCGTGGTCGGCAGGGGGCCGGTCGGCGTCGTACCGGGGTACCACGCACCGTCCTGAGCTGCGAATCTCCCTTGTGGGCCGGGGCGGTGGCGGGTGAGGATGCCGCATGAACCTCACGATCCGCACGGTCCTGGCCGACGAGTGGGAGAAGGCGCGCGAGCTGCGGCTCGCCGCGCTCCTCGACCCCGTCGCGCACCTCGCCTTCCTGGAGGCCCACGAGGACGCGGTGGCGCGTCCGGACGACTTCTGGAAGGAGCGGACGGCGAACGCCTCGGCGGCCGGTGCCGGGGGCGTACGGCAGTTCGTCGCCGAGGCGCCCGACGGGCGCTGGCTCGGTTCCGTGACGGTGCTCGTCGAACGGCCCGCGGACGAGGTGCGGTTCGGGGAGCCGGCGAAGGTCGACCAGACGCACCTCGTGGGCGTCTACGTCCGGCCCGAGGCGCGGGGCGCGGGGGTGGTCGACGCGTTGTTCCGGGCGGCCGTGGAGTGGTCGTGGACGGTGCGGGGGATCCGGCGCGTCCGGCTGTACGTGCACGAGGAGAACGCCCGCGCCGCCGCCTTCTACCGGCGCTTCGGTTTCGTGCCCTCGGGCGAGCGGGCCCCGGTGCCGGGCGGCACGGGCTCGTACGAGGTCGAGTACGAGCTGCTGCCGCCGACGGCGGCCCGGCCCGGCGGGGATGCCGCGCGGGCACGGTGACGGCGCTCGCGGTCAGGGGAGCGCGTGCTCGGGCCAGCGGGTGCGGGACTGTTCCGGGGAGCGCATCAGGGCGAGGGTGGGAAGGCCCTGGCGGGGGCCGTCGGCGACGAGGGCCGGGAGCTCCGGGAGCGGGGCGACGGCGGCGACGTCGTCGAGGACCAGGGTGAGTGGTGGGTCGAGCCGACCGTCGGATGACCGTGCGGCCATGCGGCGGCCGTGCTCGACCACGTGCGACGCGAGCGCGGTGAGGAGGGGCATCGCGCCCGGGTGGGTGCGCGGATCCTCGATCGCTTCGCCCACCACGTAGAGGGTGCCCCCTTCGGCGAGGAAAGATGCCAGGGCCAGCGAATCCGTTCGATTCGGGGTGCAGGCCTCGCGGATGTGGACCGAGGAGAAGGCGGAGAAGGCACGGGCCGTCAGTTCCTGGGCCGTGCGCCGGGTGTCGGGGTGGGCGGTGAGGGCCGCTTCGAGGAGGCCGGCGAGGCCGGAGGCGGCCTTGGGGTGGCCGCGGAGGATGCGGACGGGCTCGTGGGCGTCGGTGCCCTGGGCCCAGCGGTGGACCTGGCGGAAGGGGCGGCCGTCGACGGCGGCGGCGTGCAGCCAGCAGCGCAGGAGCGTTTCGGCGGTGGTGGCGGTGGCCGCGTCGAGCCGCGCGTGCGGGCGGACCGGGGCGAGGAGGGCGGCGGCGCGGGCCCGTGCGGTGTCGGGGTCCCCGCAGCCCTCGGTGGGTGACCAGTGGAGGCGGGCCGGGGTGTCGCAGAGGTGGCCGGGGTCGTAGACGAGGACCGGGCCGAGCTTGCCGCGGACGTCCTTGGTGTCGGACCAGACGGTGGGGTCGGAGGTGACGACGAGGGCGGGGCCCTCGGCGTCGTGGACCGCCTGGACGGCGAGGGGGCGGCGGGTGCCGGGCGGGCCGTAGACCGTGCCGCCGGCGGGCCGGGGCCGCTCCTGCGGTACGGGGGCCGGTTCCGGCGCCGGTGCCGGAGCGGTCTTCTGCGGGGGTACGGGGGCGGGTTCGGGCCTCTCCCGTACGGGTGCGGGCGCGGGGTCCTCCCGTACGGGGGCCGGGGCGGACACCGGGGCGGTGGCACCGGCGTACGCGCCCGCCCTGCGGTGGGCGCGGACGGCGCGCCAGCGGGCGTACGTGCCGAGGAGGAAGACGGCGACGACGGCGAGGACCATCGCCTGGCCGATGACCAGGCCCCAGAAGAGGCCGTAGCCGGAGAGCTGGCCGGGCGGGGTGTCCGGCCAGGCGGCCGGGAGGTCGGTGGGGGCGGTCGCCAGGGCGCGGAGGGCCGGCGGGGTGCGGGTGAGCTCCACCCCGTCGGGCCAGGCGCCGTGTGCGAGGAGGCCGGAGAGGCCGGTCGCGGACCAGACGAGGAGGGAGGCGCCGAGGATCAGGACGAAGAGTCCGATCAGGAAGCCGTCGGAGACGCCGCCCTGCTTCTGCCGTGCCTCGGTCACGTCACGCCACCGTCGACCGGGGGGTGTCGTCCAGCCGGCGTTCCCTCATCAGCGCGCGCTGCTCGGTCTCCCACTCCAGGTCCGGGTCGGCGGGGCCGGAGGACTCGGTCATGGCGCGGTCGGTGTAGACGAGGGGGCGTTCCCGCTCGGTGATGAGGTGTTTGACCACCTGGACGTTGCCGTTGACGTCCCAGACGGCGATGCCGGGGGTCAGGGTGGGGATGATCTCGACGGCCCAGCGGGGCAGGCCGAGGACGCGGCCGGTGTTGCGGGCCTCGTCGGCCTTCTGGGCGTAGACGGTCCGGGTGGAGGCCATCTTGAGGATCGCGGCGGCCTCCTTGGCGGCCGCTCCGTCGACGACGTCCGAGAGGTGGTGGACGACGGCGACGAAGCTCAGGCCGAGGCGGCGGCCGAACTTGAGCAGGCGCTGGAACAACTGGGCGACGAAGGGGCTGTTGATGATGTGCCAGGCCTCCTCGACGAGGAAGATGCGCTTCTTCCGGTCGGGGCGGATCCAGGTGTGCTCCAGCCACACGCCGACGATCGCCATGAGGATGGGCATGGCGATGGAGTTGCGGTCGATGTGGGAGAGGTCGAAGACGATCAGGGGCGCGTCGAGGTCGATTCCGACCGTGGTGGGGCCGTCGAACATGCCGCGCAGGTCGCCGTCGACGAGCCGGTCGAGGACGAGGGCCACGTCGAGGCCCCAGGCCCGTACGTCGTCTATGTCGACGTTCATCGCCTCCGCCGACCCGGCCTCGGGGTGGCGGAGCCGCTCGACGATGTCGGTGAGGATCGGCTGGCGGTCGGTGATGTGCTCGTTGACGTGGGCGTGCGCGACCTTGAGGGCGAAGCCGGAGCGCTCGTCGAGGCCGTGGCCCATCGCCACCTCGATGATGGTGCGCAGCAGGGCGAGCTGGCCGGTGGTGGTGATGGCGGGGTCGAGCGGGTTGAGGCGGATCCCGGAGTCGTTGGCGACCATGGGGTCCAGGCGGATGGGGGTTATCCCCAGCTCCTGGGCGATGAGGTTCCACTCGCCGACGCCGTCCTCGCCCTGGGCGTCGAGGACGACGACCTGGCGGTCGCGGAAGCGGAGCTGGCGGAGCACGTACGTCTTCTCGAGCGCCGACTTGCCGTTGCCGGATTCGCCGAGGACGAGCCAGTGGGGGGCGGGGAGCTGCTGTCCGTACAGCTGGAAGGGGTCGTAGACGTAGCCCTTGCCGCTGTAGACCTCGCGGCCGATGATCACGCCGGAGTCGCCGAGACCGGGGGCGGCGGTCGGCAGGTAGACGGCCTGGGCCTGGCCGGTGGAGGTGCGGACGGGCGGGCGGGTGGTCTCCACCTTCCCGAGGACGAAGGAGGTGAAGGCTTCGGTGAGGACGGACAGCGGATCTCGCATCGGTCGGTGCCCCTTCGGCCCTATCGGCGGATGCCGGTCGCGAACGGCAGGGTGTTCACAAAGGCCCGGTGGTGCTCGCGGTCGCACCACTCCAGCTTCAGGTAGGACTTGCCGGCGGAGGCCCTGATCGTGCGCTTGTCCCGGGCGAGTGCCTCGGGCGAGCGTGCCGATACGGTGATGTACCCGACGAGGTTGACGCCTGCGGCACCGCTGGCGAGATCTTCACCCCGCTGGTCGAGCCGGCCGTGGGCGGCGATGTCGCGGGGGTCGACGGTGCGGTTCATCTTGGCCTGGCGGGAGGCCTCGGCCTCGTCGTTGGTCTTCTCGGTGAGCATCCGCTCGATGGCGACCTCGGTGGGCTCCAGGTCCATGGTGACGGCGACGGTGCGGATGACGTCGGGGGTGTGGACGAGCAGCGGGGCGAGGAAGTTCACGCCGACCGGGGTCATCGGCCACTCCTTGACCCAGGCGGTGGCGTGGCACCAGGGGGCGCGGGTGGAGGACTCGCGGGTCTTGGCCTGGAGGTAGGTGGCCTCCATGGCGTCGAGTTCGGCGGGCCAGGCGTTCCTCTTGGTCATGGCCTGGATGTGGTCGATCGGGTGGTCCGGGTCGTACATGGAGTGGACCAGGGAGGCGAGCCGGGACTGGCCGAGGGGCTGGCGGACCCGGATGTCGGCCTCGGTGAGGCGGGCGCAGATGTCGGTGAGCTCGCGGGCCATGACGACGGCGAGGCCGCCGTCGCGGTCGAGGCGGCGGGCGCCGGTGGCGTGCCGGGTGGCGTGGGCCATGGCGTTGGCCTCGGCGGCGAGGTCGCGCGTGTAGTGCATGCAGGCGACGAGGTAGGCGCGGTGCTGCTCGCTGGAGGTGGAGACCATGGACTGGAGCTGGTCGTACGACTCCTGGAGCCAGCCGGGCGCGGTCGGGTCGCCGCGCTGGGCGACGTCCTTGGCGTGGGCGTCGGGGTCGGCGGGGAGGGTGCGGGCCAGCATCTGGAGGCGGGTGACGAAGCCGTCGCCGTTGGCGACGTGCTTCAGGAGGGTGCCGAAGCGGTCGACCAGGGCCTCCTGGTCCTCGGAGTCGCGCAGGCCGACTCCGGGGCCCTCGATCTCGATGGCGGCGGTGACGGTGCGGCGGTCCGCGTGGAGGAGGACGGCGATCTCGTCGGGGCCGAAGGGGGCGGAGAGCCAGCTGACGCGGCCGATGCCCGGGGGCGGGCCGACCTCGACCTCACGGCCGTCGAGGCGGGTGCCGGCCTCGACGGCGGTGGAGCGGTAGGCGGTGCCGCGCTTGAGCATCCGCTTGTAGCTGCGGTTGATCTCGAACCACTTGTAGAACGTGCGCTGCTTGTACGGCAGGTACACGGCGGCGATGGCGAGGACGGGCAGGCCGGCGAGGAGCGCGATCCGCAGGGGGAGGACGGGGACGAGGAGTCCGCTCATCATGCCGAGGAAGGCGCCGACGACGATCAGGGCGATCTCGCCGGTCTCGCGGTTCTTGCCGACGATCGCGTTCGGCCGGGCGCGGCCGATGAGATACGTGCGGCGGGGCGTGACCGGTTGGGACTGGGTCGTCAACGCCCTGCACCTCCTGCTCCTGGGTTCTTGCTGTTGCTGCGGTTGCTGTGCGGGGTGCCCGTGGTGGGGCTGCTGCTACGGGGCGGGGGCGTGGAGCCGCCGCCCTGGGCGGGGCGGCTGCTGTGGGCGGCGACGCCGCCGGAGAGCGGGTTCGCGGGGCGGGGGGTGGCGGAGGAGGTCTGGCCGCCGCCGGTGCCGCCGCTGTCGCGGGTGCTGTGGGTCTTGATGCCCTGGGAGACGAGGGAGGCGGGGGAGGAGATGACGGCGGCGGCCGCGTTCTCGCCGGCGCGGTGGAGGCGGTTGTTGCGGGAGGCGACGATCTCGTCGCCGAAGCCGGGGACGAAGCGGTAGATCATCGCGGAGGAGAAGATCGCCAGGAGGATGATCGCGAGGCCGGAGACGACGGCGGAGAAGGAGTCGGGGCCGGTGCCGGAGGAGAGGGCGCCGGCGAGGCCGAGGACGATCACGATGATCGGCTTGACCAGGATGACGGCGATCATGATGCCGGCCCAGCGGCGGACGTGGCCCCACATGTTCTTGTCGACGAGGCCGGAGTAGACGACGACGCCGAGGAGGGCGCCGACGTAGAGGAGCACGGCGCGGAGGAAGAGCTCCAGGTAGAGGACGCCGGCGGCGAGGACGGTGACCAGGCTGACGATGATCAGCATGATCGGTCCGCCGCTGATGGAGTCGCCCTTCTGGAGGGCCTGCTTGAACGCGCCGAAGAACACGTCGGTCTGCTGGCCGGTGCCGGAGGCGATGACCTCGGTGACGGCGTCGGTGGCGTTGACGACGGTGTAGAGGATCAGCGGGGTGAAGGCGGAGGCGAGGACGGTCAGCCAGAGGAAGCCGACGGCCTCGGAGAGCGCGGTGGTGAGCGGCACGCCGCGCATGGCGCGCTTGGCGACGGCGAGCAGCCAGAGGAGGACGGTGAGGAAGGTGGCGGCGGCGAAGACGACGGCGTAGCGGGAGAGGAACTCGGCGTTCGTGAAGTCGACCTCGGCGGTCTCCTTCACCGCCTTCGAGAGGTAGTCGACGACGGCCACGGCGGCGTCGGCACAGCCCCGCGCGAGGGAGGTGAGGGGGTCGAGGGCGGAGGCGGGGTCGTTGACCGTCCCGGAGGACGAGCCTCCGCCGCCGGTGCCGCCGGTGCCCTGTCCTTCGCAGTAGTCGCGGGCGGTGTCGCTGAGGAGCCCGCAGGGGTTGGTGCTGTCGCTCGGGGCGGGCGTCGGGGTGCCCGGGGTGGTGGCCGTCGGGGTCGGTGCCGACGGCGGGGTGGTGGGGTCGGCGAGGGCCCGGCCCGCGAAGAGGACGACGGCCACCTGGGCGGTGCCCAGGACGGCGGCGGCGCGGGCGAGGAGGGCGGCGGGCCTACCGGGCATAGGTGAAGCCTCCGAACTGTTCGACGGCGTCCGCCATGTCCTGGGACGACGAGGCCCGCTGGTCGCGGCCGACCGGGACCGGGCCGTCCTGCTGGCGGACGTCGACGATCTTCCAGTCGCCGTCGGCCCAGAGGAGCTCGTAGGTCTTGGTGTACCAGGCCTCGGAGACGGGGTTCTTCGACTCCTCCCCGGCGAGTCCGAAGAGGTACGAGTGCCAGACGGACACCGTCGCCCGTTCCGGCGTGTACGTCTCCACCTTCGTGCCCACCGGGATGGTCCGGGCGACGAAGGTGAGCCCCTGCGGGGCGGTGCCGTCCTCCTGGAGGCCGATGCGGCCCAGGAGCGTCTTGTCGCCGTAGGCCTTGTCGAGGTCCGCGACGCGGGCGTCGGCCACCTCCGGCGCGTACACCGCTCGTACCAGGGCCTCGCGGGGGCCCCGTTGGTACATGTCCGGGGAGCCCAGGGCCGCCGCGTAGTTGGCGGCGGCGGACTGGGCGCCCTGTTCGTCGTGGGCGTGGCCGGTGGGGACGGTGCCGTTGGTGTGGGGGACGGGGCGGGTGCCGGTGGGGGCGGTGGCGGACGTGCCGGGGGTGCCGGCGGAGGCGGGCGGGTCCGCCGGGTCGCCGCCGCGGTTGGCGAAGGCGATGGCGGCGACGAGCAGCACCACCACGCCCACGCCCATGAGCAGGGAGCGCGAGCCCCGGGCGGGTCGCCGGGGGCCGCCGTGGACGTCACCGGTGTTGCCCTCGGGCAGGCGGGTACGGGTCTGGCCCGAGCCGCCGTAGCCGTCGTGCTCGTCGCCGGGACTCATGCCGGGTACGCCCCCTCGTTCGTGCGTCGGTGGGACCGCTGGTGACGGGCGGTCAGATGGCCATTCCGTAGACGATGGTGAAGAGCGTCCCCAGGGAGCCGATGATGAAGACGCCGGTGAGGCCGGCGACGATCAGGCCCTTGCCCTGTTCCGCGCTGAAGGTGTCGCGGAGCGCCGTCGCGCCGATGCGCTGTTTGGCCGCTCCCCAGATGGCGATGCCGAGGCAGAGCAGGATGGCCACGGCCATCACGACCTCGATCATGATCTTCGCTTCGGCGCCGAGGCTCCCGAAAGGGCCCCAGTTCGGGGCGATTCCACCGATGATGGTGGTGATGTCGCCCTTCTCGGCCGCCAGGTACATAGAACTCACCGCCCCTGTCGGGTCGTTGGTCACCCCTGCCGGACGGCATGGGTCATCGCCACTATCTTCGCTGATGAAACCGCTCGCGTGTGACGGCTTGGCGGCTCTCTTTACCCGATCCCCGCACACTTGACCGGTCTGACCGTCTTGACCTGCGGTGGTGCGGCCGGATTCCATGCAAAGACGCGTATGGTCACTCTGTGTATCACGGAGGGTGACTCCGGGCAATGATTGTCGTTGTTGCACTCTTGGGGCCGCGTCGGGCGGGCACCGTTTCCGGGCGGGTGCACCCCGCCTAGACTGGCGCCCCGGGCGTACTGCCAGGAACCGAGGGGTGGTTGACGGTGCGTAGGGCGGGCAAGGCGTGGCTGCTGTCCGGCGGGGCCTTCGGGCTCTGCGCCGGCTTCCTGGCCCTGCTGCTGGTCGGTACGTACGCGGCGGCGGCCGGCATCCTCGGCGGCGCGGGCTCGGCGGCGACGGGCACCGTGGCGCTGGCCAAGGGCGCGGTTCCGGCGATGTACCAGGGGCTGGTGCAGAAGTGGGGCAACCTCTGCCCGGCCATCAACCCGGCGCTGCTCGCGGCGCAGCTGTACCAGGAGAGCGGCTGGAACCCGCGGGCGGTCTCGCCCGCGGACGCGCGGGGCATCGCGCAGTTCATCCCCGGCACGTGGGCGAGCCACGGCGTCGACGGGGACGGCGACGGCGACCGGGACATCTGGGACCCGAAGGACGCGATCCCCTCGGCCGCCTCGTACGACTGCGCGCTGGCGGGGTACGTGAAGAAGGTGCCGGGCGATCCGGCGAGCAACATGCTGGCGGCGTACAACGCCGGCGCCTACGCGGTCATCAAGTACGGGGGCGTCCCGCCGTACAAGGAGACGCGGAACTACGTGCGGATCATCCGCTCGCTGGAGAAGAGCTTCGCCCGGCCGCAGGGCCGGCTCGCCCCTTCCCAGCAGGCGGCCGGCGCCATCCACTACGCGCAGGGCAAGCTGGGCACCCCGTACCTGTGGGGCGGCACCGGCACGGCGGCGCAGGGCGGGCGCTTCGACTGCTCGGGCCTGACCCAGGCCGCGTACGACGCGGTGGGCATCACGCTGCCGCGCGTCGCCAACGACCAGTACAACGCGGGACCGCACCCGAGCCGGGAGGAGCTGCTCCCCGGTGACCTGGTCTTCTTCTCCGACGACCTGACGAACTCTCGGGCGATCCGACATGTCGGCATCTATGTGGGCGGCGGGTACATGATCGACGCGCCGCGCACCGGGGCGGTGATCCGCTTCGACCCCATCGACACGCCCGACTACTTCGGGGCCACCCGGGTCACCGAGGACGGCGCCGCCGCGCTGCCGACGCGTCCGCCGGGGCAGCAGGCGTGAACTGACGGCGCGCCCGCAGCGGACCCTCCGTCAGGCACGGGTCCTGAGCTGCGGGGGAGCATCACTCTTCGGTAACGTCATCATGATCAACCGGGTCCGGCGGAACGACTCCCTCAGCGGGTTCGTTCCCCCCTCCGACGACACGAGAGCAAGGGGCCGCGGCAGATGGCTGAACTCGCATCGGACGGTTCCAGTCCCGATGTCGCGCTGCTGTACGACATCAACGGGCTGGCGAAGGCCGCTCCTCCGTGGTTCGACCGGGTCATGGAGTACACCGGCGAGTACGGGATCATGCTCGCGATGGTCCTCGTGACGCTCTGGTGCTGGTGGAGCGTCCGCCGGCGCGGGGCGCTCGCCGACTCCGTCTCGGCCGTCGCCGGGATCGTCTGGGCGCCGCTCGCGGCCGGCATCGCCCTCCTCGTCAACATCCCGATCCGCGGCTTCGTCGAGCGCCCCCGGCCCTTCGTGGACCACGAGGGCCTGGAGGTCCTGGTCGACGGGAAGACGGACTACTCCTTCGTCAGCGACCACGCCACCATGGCGATGGCGATCGCCGTCGCCCTCTTCGTCGCCCACCGCCGCTTCGGGCTCGTGGCCATCGGCCTCGCCCTCACCGAGGCGTTCGCCCGCGTGTACATGGGTGTCCACTACCCCACCGACGTCCTCGGCGGCCTCGCCCTCGGCACCGCCGTCGCCCTGCTGCTCGCCCCGCTGACGCTCGGACTGCTGACCCCGCTGATGTCCGCCGTCGCCCGCTCGCCCCGCGCCGGCCGGCTGGTCCGCTCCCGCCGCGCGGGGACGGCCGCGGCGGGCCGCCCCGAGGCCCTCGGCATCCCCGAGCCCCGCGTCGGGGGCCCGGCCGAGGACGGCCGCGGCGAGCGGGGCCTCGCGGCCTAGGGGCTGTCGTCGGACTCCCGCCGTCGCCCGGAGGGCGGCCCCGCGGCGTCAGGTGCGTGCTCTCGGCGTGCCGGGCGCGAGGCCTCGTACTGGACGTACTTGGCCTTGTGCCCGGTGCGGCGAGAGTGCGTGCATGGCGTCGTGGGGCAGGCGGGAGTTTGACGACAGGCCCTAAGTCGTCGGGGCGTCCGCGTCGGCGTCGGCCGTCGCGTCGACGTGGTCGGTGGCGTCGGTGCGGGCGCGGTCGCGGGAGCGGCGGGCCGGGCCGCTCCAGCCGCAGCTGCAGCGGGCGAGCGCGAAGGAACCGCGCTCCATGGTCGTCGTGTGATGCGGGCCGGTCGCCGACTGCTCGTGCACACCCCCACGGTACTGCGCGTGACGGCTCGCCCGTGCCGTCGTTATGCGCATCGGGAATCCATGCTTCTGGGGGTCGACGGGCGATGGTGGTGCAGCGGTACCGGCTTCCGCGAGGCGTCGGCGGCGGGGCGCTCGCCGTCACCGCGTCCCTGGTCGCCGCGGCGGTCACCGGCTGCGTCGCCCCCGAGGAGCCGGCGGCGCCGCCGGACCCGGCCGGCACCGTGCGGGGCGCCGCCGACGCCCTGGTCAGGGCCGGCAGCTCCAAGGCGTCGACCGCGATGGAGATGGCCTCCGGCGGCACCCGCGTCACCATCCGGGGCGAGGGCGGCTACGACTTCCGCCGCCGCACCGGCCACCTCCGGGTGGTGCTCCCCACGGACGCGTCCGGCGCCACCGCGCACCGGCCGATCACCGAGCTCCTCACCCCCGGCGCCCTCTACATGAAGAACCGCGGCGCGGGCGTCCCCGCCGACAAGTGGGTCAGGGTCGACACCACCGCCCTCGACGACGGCAACCTCGTCACCGGCGGGGCCACCGATCCCGGCGCGGCGGCCGAGCTGCTGCGCGGGGCCCGGCAGGTCGTGTACGTGGGGGAGACGGAGCTGGCCGGGGTGAAGGTCCGGCACTTCCGGGGGGTCGCCGACATCGCGGCGGCGGCGAGAGTCGCCGCCCCGCAGCTGCGGGGCGCGCTCACCGCGGCGGCGAAAGGGTTCTCCACCGACGCCGTGCCCTTCGATGCGTATCTCGACGGCGACGGCCGGCTGCGGAAGGTCCGCCACCAGTTCAGCTTCAGCAATCAGGGGCGGACGGTCGCCGTCTCCTCGACGACCCTGCTGTACGGCTTCGGGACGCGGGTCCTGGTGACGCTGCCGCACGGGCGCGACATCTACGCCGGGAAGGTCGAGGTCTGAGGGGTCCGGACCATCGGCAAATGGTCCGTCCGTGTCATGCGCGGTCCGTGGCCCGATCCGTACGCTGGGACACCGACTCCGTCCGGAAGAGGGTGAAGGCGCGTGGCTCCGCTCGGTACCGCAACCGCAATCGCGACCGCCGATCCCGACGGCGTCGCCCTCGCCGAGATAGAGCTGTGCGGCGACCTGATGATCGCCGCCTCCGCCGCGGACGGCGAACGGCTCAGCGCGGACCTGATCGACGAGGTGCTCCGGGTCGAACCGGCCGGCTGAGCGCGCCGCGGGCGCCGGGGCTCAGGTGCGGAGCATCCGGCCGATCGCCTTGGTGGCCTCCTCGACCTTGGCGTCGAGGTCCCCGCCGTTGGTGGCCGCGTCCGCCACGCAGTGCCGCAGGTGCTCCTCCAGAAGCTGGAGGGCGAAGGACTGCAGCGCCTTCGTGGAGGCCGAGACCTGGGTGAGTATGTCGATGCAGTAGACGTCCTCGTCGACCATCCGCTGCAGACCGCGGATCTGACCCTCGATCCTCCGCAGCCGCTTGAGGTGCTCGTCCTTCTGCTTGTGGTAGCCGTGCACCCCGTGGGCGTGGTCGGCCGGCTCGACGGATTCGACGGTGTCGGGGGTGACCTGGTCCGCCTCGGTGGTCGTCATCGCGTCCTCCCGTTGTCCAGATAAGGGGGTGTATACCCCTCGTGGGTATATGGTACCGATCCCCGCCGTTTGGGGGCGGGGGTCTCGTGCAGTTCACTGTGCCTGATGGGCGACACTGAGAGGACGCCGGTTAGCCGTGGCCGGATGATGCGCCTAGCATCAGCCTGACCGAAACCCAGCACCCCGAGGACCTCACGTGCGATTTCGTCTGACCCCCAGGGAGACGAGCTTCTACGACATGTTCGCCGCGTCCGCGGACAACATCGTCACGGGCTCGAAGCTCCTGATGGAACTGCTCGGAGCGGAGCCTTCCGCCCGGGCCGAGATCGCGGAGCGGATGCGGGCAGCGGAGCACGCCGGCGACGACGCCACCCACGCGATCTTCCACCAGCTGAACTCCTCGTTCATCACGCCGTTCGACCGTGAGGACATCTACTCCCTCGCCTCGTCCCTCGACGACATCATGGACTTCATGGAGGAGGCCGTCGACCTGGTCGTCCTCTACAACGTCGAGGAACTGCCCAAGGGCGTCGAACAGCAGATCGAGGTCCTGGCCCGGGCGGCGGAGCTCACCGCCGAGGCGATGCCGAACCTGCGGACCATGGCCAACCTCACGGAGTACTGGATCGAGGTCAACCGCCTGGAGAACCAGGCCGACCAGATCCACCGCAAGCTGCTCGCCCACCTCTTCAACGGCAAGTACGACGCCATCGAGGTGCTCAAGCTGAAGCAGATCGTGGATGTGCTGGAAGAGGCGGCCGACGCCTTCGAGCACGTGGCGAACACCGTGGAGACCATCGCGGTCAAGGAGTCCTGAGGCTTCGTGGACACCTTCGCCCTGATCGTGACCATCGGCGTCGCGCTCGGCTTCACGTATACGAACGGCTTCCACGACTCCGCCAACGCGATCGCCACCTCGGTGTCGACGCGGGCGCTGACGCCGCGCGCGGCGCTCGCCATGGCGGCCGTCATGAACCTCGCCGGTGCCTTCATGGGCAGCGGCGTCGCCAAGACGGTCAGTGAGGGCCTGATCGAGACGCCGCACGGCGACAAGGGGATGGGCATCCTCTTCGCCGCCCTCGTCGGCGCGATCATCTGGAACCTGGTCACCTGGTACTTCGGCCTTCCGTCGTCCTCCTCCCACGCCCTGTTCGGCGGCATGGTGGGCGCGGCGCTGGCCGGCGGCACCGAGGTGATCTGGGGCGGCGTCCTCGACAAGGTCGTCATCCCGATGTTCATCTCGCCGGTCGTCGGCCTCCTCGCCGGTTACCTGGTGATGTGCGCGATCCTGTGGATGTTCCGCCGGGCCAACCCGCACAAGGCCAAGCGCGGCTTCCGCATCGCCCAGACCGTCTCGGCCGCCGGCATGGCGCTCGGCCACGGTCTCCAGGACGCCCAGAAGACGATGGGCATCGTGGTGATGGCCCTGGTCATCGCCGACGTGCAGCAGCAGGGCGACGAGATCCCGGTGTGGGTCAAGATCGCCTGCGCCGTGATGCTCTCGCTCGGTACGTACGCGGGCGGCTGGCGCATCATGCGGACCCTGGGTCGCAAGATCATCGAGCTGGACCCGCCGCAGGGCTTCGCGGCGGAGACGACCGGTGCGTCGATCATGTTCGGCTCGGCGTTCCTGTTCCACGCGCCGATCTCGACGACCCACGTCATCACCTCCGCGATCATGGGCGTGGGCGCGACGAAGCGGGTGAACGCCGTGCGCTGGGGCGTCGCGAAGAACATCATCCTGGGCTGGTTCATCACGATGCCGGCGGCGGCGATCGTGGCCGCGCTGAGCTTCTACGTGGTGCAGCTCTTCTTCGGCTGACGAGCGGCTTCGCCGCAGTGCGGCTCTTCTTCGGCTGACGGTCGTGGAAAGTGGTCGGGCCCGGCTCCCCTCAGGGGAGCCGGGCCCTTCGTCATGCGGTGGCACCGCCATGCAGCACCGCAGACGAGTCTTTATCCGAAGCGGCCGGAGATGTAGTCCTCGGTCGCCTGGACGCTCGGGTTGGAGAAGATGCGCTCGGTGTCGTCCAGCTCGATGAGCTTGCCGGGCTGGCCGACCGCCGCCAGGTTGAAGAAGGCGGTGCGGTCCGAGACGCGGGCGGCCTGCTGCATGTTGTGCGTCACGATGACGATCGTGAAGCGCTCCTTCAGCTCGCCGATCAGGTCCTCGATCGCGAGGGTCGAGATCGGGTCGAGGGCCGAGCAGGGCTCGTCCATGAGCAGGACGTCCGGCTCGACCGCGATGGCCCGCGCGATGCACAGACGCTGCTGCTGACCGCCGGAGAGGCCGGAGCCCGGCTTGTTGAGGCGGTCCTTGACCTCGTTCCACAGGTTCGCGCCCTTGAGGGAGCGCTCGACGATGTCGGCGAGCTCGGACTTCTTGTACGAGCCGTTCAGCCGCAGGCCCGCCGCCACGTTGTCGAAGATCGACATGGTGGGGAAGGGGTTGGGGCGCTGGAACACCATGCCGACGGTACGGCGGACGGCGACCGGGTCGACGCCGGAGCCGTACAGGTTCTCGTCGTCCAGCATCACCTTGCCCTCGACGCGGCCACCGGGGGTGACCTCGTGCATGCGGTTCAGGGTGCGCAGGAAGGTGGACTTTCCGCAGCCGGAGGGGCCGATGAAGGCCGTCACGGAGCGGGGCTCGACGGTCATGGAGATGTCGTCGATCGCCTTGTGGGCGCCGTAGTAGGCGGAGAGGCCGCTGACGTCGATTCGCTTGGCCATAACTAGTTCACTTCCGTTCGGCTCAGCGGCCGGTCTTCGGGGCCTTCCAGCGGGCGATGCCGCGGGCCACCAGGTTGAGGATCATGACGAAGGCGATCAGGACGAGCGCGGCGGCCCAGGCGCGGGCCACGGCGGCGTCGGTGCCGACCGCGTACTGCTCGTACACGTAGAGCGGCAGCGAGGACTGGGCGCCTTCGAAGGGGTTCGGGTTGATGAGCTTCGTACCGAACACGAGGAGCAGGACGGGGGCCGTCTCACCGGTGATGCGGGCGACCGCGAGCATGACGCCCGTGGTGATGCCGCCGATCGCGGTGGGGAGGACCACCTTCAGGATGGTGCGCCACTTCGGGACTCCGAGGGCGAGGGAGGCCTCGCGGAGCTCGTTCGGGACGAGCTTGAGCATCTCCTCGGTGGAGCGGACGACGACCGGCATCATCAGGATGGCGAGGGCCATGGCGCCGGCGAAGCCGGAGGGGCCGAAGCCCAGCATCAGGGTCCAGGTCGAGAGGATGAAGAGGCCGGCGACGATCGACGGGATGCCCGTCATGACGTCGACGAAGAAGGTGACCGCCTTGGCGAGCTTCCCGGTGCCGTACTCGACCAGGTAGACCGCGGTGAGCAGACCGATCGGCGCGGCGATCAGGGTCGCGATGCCGACCTGCTCCAGGGTGCCGAGGAGGGCGTGGTAGACGCCGCCGCCGGCCTCGGCGTCGAGGACGCCGTTCATCGAGTGGGTGAGGAAGTACACGTCGAGTACTTCCATGCCCTTGCTGATGGTGACCCAGGCGAGGGAGACCAGCGGGATGACGGCGAGGACGAAGCAGACCCAGACGAGGCTGGTGGCGACGCGGTCCTTCGCCTGGCGGGCGCCCTCCACCTTGGTGGTGATCGCGTAGGTGCCGAGGACGAAGAGCAGCGCGGAGAGCATGCCCCACTGCACCTTGCTGTGCCAGCCGGCGGCGAAGCCGATGCCGATGCCCGCGGCGATGGAGCCCGCCGCGACGGCGGCCGGGGTCCAGCGGGGGAGGCGGGCGTGCGCGAGGGGGCCGCGGGGCTTGCTGTACGTGACCGGGCGTTCCTGGACGGCGTGGCTCATGCGTTGGCCCCCGAGTACTCCTTGCGGCGGGCGATGATCATGCGCGCGGCGCCGTTGACCAGCAGGGTGATGACGAAGAGGACGAGACCGGAGGCGATCAGGGCGTCCCGGCCGAACTCGTCGGCCTCGTTGAACTTCGCGGCGATGTTCTGCGCGAAGGTGCCGCCGCCCGGATCGAGCAGGTGGCCGGAGAGCAGGAAGCTGGGGGAGAGGACCACGGCGACGGCCATGGTCTCGCCGAGCGCGCGGCCGAGGCCGAGCATCGAGGCGGAGATGATGCCGGAGCGGCCGAAGGGCAGCACCGCCATGCGGATGACCTCCCAGCGCGTGGCGCCGAGGGCGAGCGCGGCCTCCTCGTGCATCTTCGGGGCCTGGAGGAAGACCTCGCGGGTCACGTTGGTGATGATCGGAAGGATCATGATCGCCAGCAGGATGCCCACGGTGAAGAGGTTGCGGGCGACGCCGTCGGCGGACTTGTCGAAGATGTACGTCCAGCCGAGGTACTCGTCGAGCCACTGGTTGAGGCCGTCCAGGTACGGGACGAGGAAGATCGCGCCCCAGAGGCCGTAGATGATGCTGGGCACGGCGGCGAGCAGGTCGACCACGTACGCGAGCGGCTTGGCCAGCTTGCGCGGGGCGTAGTGCGAGATGAAGAGCGCGATGCCGATGGCGACCGGCACGGCGATGACCATGGCGATGACCGAGGACACGATCGTGCCGAAGGCGAGGACGGCGATGCCGAAGACCGGCGGGTTGCCGGCCGGGTTCCACTCGAAGGTGGTGAAGAAGTTGGTGCTGTCCTTCGAGATGGCGAGGATCGCGCGGTAGGTCAGGAAGCCGGCGATCGCGGCCATGATGACGAGCAGGGTGATGCCGGACCCTTTGGAGAGGCCGCTGAAGATGCGGTCCCCGGGGCGGGCCGCGCTCTTGGCGCGCCTGCTCCTGTTCTTGTCCATTGCTGGTGGTGTGGTGGTAACCATTGGTTTCTCCGGTCTGCGGAGCCGTACGGGTACGGATCCTGGCGGCGGTGCACCGGATGCCGGGGGCGGCACCTCCACGGGAGGTGGGGCGCCGCCCCCGGCAGAGGGTCAGGACAGGGTCGGGACGATCGCGCGGACCTTGGCCGCGATCTCGGCCGGGAGCGGGGCGTAGCCGGCCTCGGCGAGGACCTTCTGGCCCTCGTCGCTGACGGTGTAGTTGAGGAACGCCTTCAGGGTCGGCAGGGTCTCCGCCTTGTTGCCCTTGTCGCAGGCGATCTCGTAGGTGACGAGGATGAGCGGGTAGGCGCCCTCGGCCTTGGTGGCGTAGTCGAGGGAGAGGGCCACGTCGTTGCCGGTGCCCTTGACCTTGGCGGCGGCGATGGCCTTGGAGGCGTTCTCCGAGGTGGCCGCGACCGGGGCGGAGGCGCCGGTGTTGAGGCTGACCGTGGAGATCTTGTTGGCGGTGGCGTACGAGAGCTCGAAGTAGCCGATGGAGCCCTCGGCGTCCTTGACGGCGGTCGCGACACCGGAGGAGCCGTTGGCGGCCTGGCCGCCCTGGGCCGGCCACGACTTGCTCTTCGGGTCGTGCTTCCAGTCTGCCGCAGCGGCGGTGGAGAGGTACTTGCCCAGGTTCTGGGTGGTGCCGGACTCGTCCGAGCGGTGGAAGGCCTGGATGGTGGAGTCCGGAAGCTTGGCGCCCGGGTTCAGCTTGGCGATCGCCGGGTCGTTCCACTTGGTGATCTTGTTGTCGAAGATCTTGGCGAGGGTGGAGGCGTCCAGGACGAGGTTGTCCACGCCCTCCAGCTTGTAGCCGATGGCGATGGGGCCGCCGACCATGGGCAGGTTGATGCCCGTGCCGCCCTTGCAGATCTTCTTCGACTCGGCGACCTCTTCGTCCTTCAGGGCGGAGTCGGAGCCCGCGAAGGCGACCTGGCCCTGGTTGAACTTGGTGATGCCGCCACCGGAGCCGATGGCCTGGTAGTTGACCTCGACACCGTCACAGGCGGCCTGGAAGTTCTTGACCCACAGGTCCATCGCGCCCTTCTGCGCGCTGGAGCCCGCGGCGAGCAGCTGGCCCTTGGCGCCGTCGCACTTGATGTTCGACGCCGCGGCCGAGGTCTTCTCGCCGCCGCCCTTGGTGGGCTCGGTGTTGTCGTCGGAGCCACACGCCGACAGGACGAGCGCGCCGGAGACGACGAGGGCACCGATCGCGGAGGCGCGAAGCCCGTTCTTGCGCGAAAGCTTCACTTTCGGGGGTTCCTTCCAGAAGCCGCCGTGACCGGACCGGGTGTCCGTCGCTTCGAGGGCGGCGCGTGTCGGGTTGTCCGGTGCATCGTCAGGCTCCGTGCACCGCGTAAGGCCGAAATTAGGCAGATCAGGTGAAGCGGTCAGCCGTTGAGAGTGAACGCGAGGTGAACCGTGCCGTAAGCCACGGTGCGGCCGGGCACGGGGTGCCGCCGCCGGGTGCCACACCGTGCCGGACGGTGCGGGGCGGTGCCGGTGGGTACCGGCGCCGTGTCAGTCGGTGTCGGTCACGCCGTGCGGCGGGCCGCCGGGGACCGCGGTCGTGGCCAGGAGGGCGTCGAGGAGTTCGCGGTCGCGCGGCCGGGTCAGGCGGGTGCGGGCCGCGGCCGGGGCCAGCCAGCACAGCCGGTCCACCTCCCGGCCGGGCACGAAGGCGCCGTAGAGGGCGCGGGCCGCCCAGTAGGCGACCTCCTTGGGGCGGCCGGCGACGACGTAGCGGACGGTGGGGAGGCCCGCGCCCAGCTCGCAGTGGTGCCCGGTCTCCTCCAGGACCTCCCGCAGGGCGCAGGCCTCGGCGGTCTCGCCGCGCTTGCGCTTCCCCTTCGGGTGGGACCAGTCGTCCCATTTCGGCCGGTGGACGAGCGCGATCTCGATGCCGTGCCCGGTCGGTGCCGGCCGCCACAGCACACACCCCGCCGCCAGCACCGGCCGCGGGTCGGGACCCTGGACGGGCGCGGGGTCGGGGGCGTAGGCGGGGGCCGGGTCCGGGCCCTGGCCGGGTGCCGCAGGGCGGCCGGCGGGCTGCCCCGCCCGGTCCTGGCCGGGTGCCGGCTCCCGGCCCTGGGCCGGGCCTCGGGCTGGGTCCTGGGCCGGGTCGGGGGCGTGGACCGGCTCCGGCTTCGGGACCTGGGCGGGTGCCGCCTGGTCCGGGGCCTGGACGGGGGCCGGCTCCCGGGCCCGGGCCGGGTCCCGAACCTCGTCCCGGGTCGGGTCCTGGGCCGTCATGGGACCGGGATGGCGGCCGTGTGCCAGACGCGCTGGAAGGCGAAGCGGGCCGCCTCGACCTCGTGGCGCTGGTCGGCGTGGAGGACCCCGAGGGCGTACGCGGTGGCCGGTGCGATCCGGGGGGTGCGGGCCGCCGCCGCGGCAGCGGCCGCCGCCTCGGCGGCGTCGCGGTGCCGGTCCAGCGCCCGGGCCGCCTCGTACAGCGGGGCGTCCGGTTCCGAGCCGAGGGCCGTCACCTCGGTGGCGTACCGGTGGAGGCGGAGCAGCAGCCGGGTGTGGTGCCAGGGCGCGTCCTGGTTCTCGCCCGCCAGGGCCAGCGCCTCCGCGTTGTACGGGTGGGCGGCCCGGGTCAGCGGCAGCGCGTCGACCGCGTCGAGGAGGCGTCGGCGGGCGACCGACGCGGAGGCGTCCAGCACCTCGGGGGCGGGGGCCGCGCCCGCCGGGCCGAGGGGCACCTCGGAGGCGAGCAGGGCGACGGCGTCGGCCAGCGCGTGGAAGCGGGACGAGCCGAGGGCCTGGAGGGCCGCCGAGTGGGCGCGGGTCCTGGCCAGGGTGAGCTGCCGTTCCAGGAGGGCGCCGGCCCGGGCGGCGCCGACGGTGAGGCCGGCGCCCTCCGAGCCGCGGGCGGCCGGCACCGGCCCGGGGCCGCCGGCCAGCCGGTTCAGCGCGTCCATCAGCCGGACGAGCCGGGAGGTGCACGCCTGTTCCTGGGCGAGGGTGCCGGAGAGCCAGGCCAGCTCGGTCCTGAGCTGGTCGGCCCAGGCGGTGTCGAGCAGCGGCCGGAAGGTGTGCAGGCTGCCGCTGATGCGCCGGGCGGCGGCCCGCAGCGTACCGGCGGCCTCGTCCGCTCCGGAGGTGTCCGCGCCGCTCTCGCCGTGCTGCCGCAGGCCGCGGAGGAAGTCCGCGGCCCGGGCGTGCAGGTAGGGGGCCAGGACCTCGCCCGCGGTCAGGTCCCTCGTGGCCTGCGGGGACTGCGTGGGGTCAGGGTTGTGCACGCCGGCGCCTCCGCGCGTCGATGAGCATCTCCTGCACGTGCCGCAGCGGCTTGCCCTCGGGATCGGTCGCGTGGCGCGTCCAGTTCCCGTCCGGGCCGAGGTGCCAGGAGGAGGTGGTGTCGGACATCCCGGTCTCCAGGAGCCGGGTGAGGGCCGCCCGGTGGGCGGGGTCGGAGACCCGGACCAGGGCCTCGATGCGCCGGTCCAGGTTGCGGTGCATCATGTCGGCGCTGCCGAACCACACCTCGGGTTCGCCGCCGTTGCCGAAGGCGAAGATCCGGGAGTGCTCCAGGAAGCGGCCGAGGACGGAGCGGACCCGGACGTTCTCCGAGAGGCCGGGGACGCCGGGGCGGATGGCGCATATGCCGCGGACCCAGATGTCGACCGGGACGCCGGCCTGCGAGGCGCGGTAGCAGGCGTCGATGACGGCCTCGTCGACCATCGAGTTGACCTTGATCTTCACGTACGCCGGGCGGCCCGCCCGGTGGTGGGCGATCTCCTTGGTGATCCGGGAGACGAGCCCGTCGCGGAGCGACTTCGGGGCGGTCAGCAGGCGGCGGTAGGTCTCGCGGCGCGAGTAGCCGGAGAGCCGGTTGAAGAGGTCGGAGAGGTCCGCGCCGACCTGCGGGTCGGCGGTGAGCAGGCCGAGGTCCTCGTAGAGCCGGGCCGTCTTCGGGTGGTAGTTGCCGGTGCCGACGTGCGAGTAGCGGCGCAGCAGGTCGCCCTCCTGGCGGACCACCAGGGACAGCTTGCAGTGGGTCTTGAGGCCGACGAGGCCGTAGACGACGTGGCAGCCGGCCTCCTCCAGCTTCCGCGCCCACTTGATGTTGGCCTGCTCGTCGAAGCGGGCCTTGATCTCGACGAGGACGAGGACCTGCTTGCCGGACTCGGCGGCGTCGATCAGGGCGTCGACTATCGGGGAGTCGCCGGAGGTCCGGTACAGCGTCTGCTTGATCGCGAGGACGTCCGGGTCGGCCGCCGCCTGCTCCAGGAAGGCCTGGACGGAGGTGGAGAAGGAGTCGTACGGGTGGTGCAGCAGGACGTCCCGCTCGCGCATCGCCGCGAAGACGTCGGGCGCGGACGCGGTCTCGACCTCGGCGAGGTCCCGGTGGGTGCCGGCGACGAACGTGGGGTACTTGAGCTCCGGCCGGTCCTGCGAGGCGATCCCGAACAGGCCGGTGAGGTCGAGCGGGCCGGGCAGCGGGTAGACCTCGGCGTCGGAGACCTTCAGCTCGCGCACGAGCAGGTCGAGGACGTACGGGTCGATGGACTCCTCGACCTCCAGGCGGACCGGCGGGCCGAAGCGGCGCCGCATGAGCTCCTTCTCCAGGGCCTGGAGGAGGTTCTCCGTGTCGTCCTCCTCGACCTCCAGGTCCTCGTTCCTGGTCACCCGGAACATGTGGTGCGCCAGCACCTCCATGCCGGGGAACAGCTCCTCCAGGTGCGCCGCGATCACGTCCTCCAGGGGCACGTACCGCTGCGGGGAGGCCTCCAGGAAGCGGGAGAGCAGCGGCGGCACCTTGACGCGCGCGAAGTGGCGGTGGCCGCTGACCGGATTGCGCACGACCACGGCGAGGTTGAGGCTCAGGCCGGAGATGTACGGGAAGGGGTGCGCCGGGTCCACGGCGAGCGGGGTGAGGACCGGGAAGATCTGCTGGCGGAAGAGCGTGAAGAGCCGCGCCTGCTCCTTCTCGGTGAGGTCGGGCCAGCGGATCAGGTGGATGCCCTCGTCGGCCAGGGCCGGGGCCACGTCCTGCTGGTAGCAGGCGGCGTGCCGGGCCATCAGCTCGCGCGAGCGGGTCCAGATGAGGTCGAGGACCTCGCGCGGCTGGAGGCCGGAGGCGGAGCGGGTGGCGACGCCGGTGGCGATGCGGCGCTTGAGGCCGGCGACCCGGACCATGAAGAACTCGTCGAGGTTCGAGGCGAAGATCGCGAGGAAGTTCGCCCGTTCGAGGAGGGGCGTCGTGGGGTCCTCGGCGAGTTCGAGGACCCGCTCGTTGAAGGCGAGCCAGCTGCGCTCGCGGTCCAGGAAGCGGCCCTGCGGCAGCTCGGCGGAGGCGTCCTCGTCCGCCTCGTACGCGTCGATCTCGGAGTCGAGGTCGGGTTCGAGGTCGCTCACGGCTCCGCCGTTCACGGCGTGCGGGCGGTGGGCCGCGATGGAACCCAGGGACGGCTGCGGGGACGCGGTGGCGGAGGTCTGGACCGGGACCTCGGCGGGCTGCTGGCTCATGGCCCCATTCTTCCGCGCGAAGGGGTCCTCGGGCGCGTCGGAGCGGGCCGTGGGGGAGGGCAGTCTCCCCTTGGGGAGTCTTCCCGCGGAGGGAGCCCCGCCAGGAGTGATCACGGATCGCTTCATTGCGTGAGCGTCGCAAGCGCGTCTGAATGGCGGGTGACGACGACATGTCGTGCGGGAATCGGGGGCGGGGCCTGTGCCGGGCCCCGCCCCCGTGCTCACCCGTACGGGCTACGGGTGTCGGGCCCGGAGCACCCGGAAGGCCGCGAGGACGGCGAGGGCGGCGAGGGCGACGCAGATGCCGCTCTCGACGAGCTGGAGGGGCCAGTAGTGCGAGGCGGGGTGGAAGTCCGTGAAGCCTACGACCCCGCCGCGGTCGGCCATGCACTGCTCGACGTTCACCGACGGGGCCGCGAGGCAGTCCTCCCAGAGGACGCGCTCCCCGGACGCGGTGAGCATGCCCCAGTCGAGCCGCCAGGCGGTGCTGACCGGGGGACCCTCTCCACCGGTGAGGGTCTGGACGGGCCAGAAGCCGGGGCGCAGCTCGGCGAGAACCGCCAGAGCTGTACCGACGGCGAGAGCCGTGACGCCCATCGCGATGACGGTGCGGCGCACGAGCAGGCCGGCGAGGGTACCCAGGCCGAGTCCGAGCAGTGCGTGGGCCATCGGCACGGTGCCGTACGAGACGAACATCATCGGCTCGTACCAGTAGGTGGGGTAGTCGTTCGCGGGCCCCGTGGACCAGGACCAGTGGAAGACCAGGCTCAGCAGGGTGACGACCACGAGCGAGAGGGCGGCGGGTACCGCGATCTTGGCGGCGAGCCAGCGCGCCGGGCTGACGGACTGCGTCCACGCCAGACGATGTGTCCCGGACTCCAGTTCGCGGGCGAGCATGGGGCCCGCGACGAAGGCTCCGAGCACGCCGGGCAGGATCAGCATGCCTATCGACGCGTATCCGAGGAGGTTCCTGGCCAACCACTGGCCGTCGAAGTAGTCGCGCTCGGCCTGCTGGCAGGAGCGTTCCGTGCTGTCCGCGGCGCAGCCCGCCTCGCGCAGCGCGGTGACCGCTGCGTCGGACCACAGCCGTGAGGCGACCATGACGGCCAGCGCGACGGCCGCGAGGGCGAGCGCCCACCACAGGGCCCGCCGGTGCTGGCGGATCGTCACCCAACGGGAGCCGCTGAGGGCGAGGACGGTCATGCGGGGACCCCTTCCGGGGAGCGGGAGCCGCGGAGGTGGGCGAGGAGGAGCTCTTCGAGGGACGGTTCGGTGACCTCCCAGGCGCCGTCGACCGGCCCCTCGCGCCGTATCAGCGCGGTAAGTTGACGGCCCGTCGTGCGGGAGTCGACCACCGTGTGCGGGGCCAGGTCGCCGACCGGGCCCCGGAGCAGGGAGTGCGCGGCGAGCAGGTCGTCGATCGAGCCGTCGAGTCGGATCCGGCCGTTCTGCACGAGGAGCAGGTGGTCGCAGGCGCCCTCCAGTTCGGTGAGGATGTGCGACGACATGACGACGGTCGTGCCTCGCTCGGCGGCGTCGGCCATCAGGGTGCCCATCAGTTCGTGCCGGGCCAGCGGGTCGAGGTCCGCCATCGGCTCGTCCAGGAGCAGGACCTCGGGCCGCTTGCCGAGGGCGAGCGCGAGGGCGAGGCGGGTGCGCTGGCCGCCGGAGAGGGAGCGGACCTTGGCCTTCGCGGGCAGCGGTCCGGCCGCGACGACGCGGTCGGCGACGGCGCCGTCCCAGCGGTCGGGGTTGAGCTCGCGACCCATCCGCAGGGTCTCGGAGACGGTGAGCTGCCCGTAGAGGGGCTTCTCCTGGGCGACGTAGGCGAGTCGCTCCCGTGCCGGTGCGGTGATCCGGCCCTCCGTGGGCCGTACCAGACCGGCGGCGAGCATGAGGAGCGTCGACTTGCCGGCCCCGTTGGGTCCGACGACGGCGACGATCCGGCCCACCGGCAGGGTGAAGGTGCAGTCCTTCAGCGCCCAGGCGTCGTCGCGCCTGCGGTAGCGCATCCCGAGGCCGGTGGCCTCGATGACTGGGTCGGTCATGCGTCCCCCTCGAAGTGCTGTGCCAGTACGGCGGTGAAGAGCGCGGCCACGTCCTCGCGGTCCATGCCCTCGGCGCGTGCCCGGCGGGCCCAGGCGTCGAGCTCGCCCCGGAGGGGGGAGTCGGCGGGGGCGGCGGTGCCGAGCGTGGTGCGGACGAAGGTGCCGAGGCCGCGGCGGGCCTCGACGAGGCCTTCGCGTTCGAGCTCGCGGTAGGCCTTGAGGACCGTGTTCGGGTTGATGGCCGTCGCCTCCACGACCTCGCGCGCGGTGGGCAGTCGGTCGCCCGGCTCCAGGAGGCCCATCCGGAGGGCCTGTTTCGTCTGCTGGACGATCTGGAGGTAGGTGGCGACGCCGCTGCGCCGGTCGATGCGGTACTCGACCACGTCCCTTCCACCACCCTTTCACTAATCAAGTAGTGAAAGGGTGGTGGAAGAGAGGGGGCGGTGTCAACCGCCCCCTGCGGCCGGCCGGTTCAGGACTCCGCGCGGTACATCAGGTCCACCTCGTGGGTCCGGAAGCCGAGCCCCTCGTAGACCCGCACCGCCGCGGAGTTGTCGGCGTCCACGTACAGCATCGCCGTCGGCAGCCCCTGCCCCGCGAGGTGCCGCAGGCCCGTCGCGGTGAGCGCCTTGCCGAGGCCGCCGCCCTGCGCCCCCGGCAGGATCCCGACCACGTACACCTCGCCGAGCCGCTCCTCCGCGTGGACCTTCGTCCAGTGGAAGCCGACCAGCTCCCCGTCCTTCTCGGCGAGGAAGAAGCCCTTCGGGTCGAACCACGGCTCCGCGATCCGGTCGTTCAGGTCCCGCTGGGTCAGCGAGCCCTGCTCCGGGTGGTGGGCGAACGCGGCGGCGTTGACCGCGAGCCAGGCCGCGTCGTCCTGCCCGGGGACGAAGGTACGGATCGTGACGCCCTCGGGCAGCACCGGCTCGGGGACGTCCAGCGGTGCCAGCGGCCGGCGCAGCTGGCGCAGTTCGCGGAAGAGGGTGAGCCCGAGGACCTGGGCGAGGTGGCGGGCGGACGGCTTGCCGCCGTGCGCCCAGACCCGCAGCCGCTTGCCGGTGGCGGCGAGCAGGGCGGTGCCGAGGGCGCGCCCGTGGCCGCGGCCGCGCTGGTCGGGGTGGACGAGCAGCTCGGCGGCCGGCGCCTCCACGGGGTCGGTCTCCTCCAGCTGGGCGTAGCCGTAGAGGCGGGGGCCGACGGTGAGGAGGAAGTGCCGCACCCCCTCGCGCCGCCCGTGCCGGAGGTAGAGCCGCCCCTGTTCGGACACCGCGTGCACGCCGTCGGCGCTGTCCGCTGCCGCGAGCAGGTCCATGACCTCCTGGACCTGCTCGGGGCTGAGCTCGTCGTACGTCTGGATCTGCCGTCCCGGTTCGAGGGTCGGCGCCGCGTCGGAAGTCATGTGCCGAGCCTACGGCGCCGCCCCTTCGGGCATCGGCAACTGTCTTGTAACCCGCTACCCCCTGTTGCGCTACGCGCGTTGACTCTAGGCTGCGAGCGCACACGCGGTCGACGATCAAAGCCGCGAATCGGGGCAAGGGGCAAAGGGGACCTCAGGAGAGATGGCAGTGAACCGCAGGAAGAGCAAGGCCGGGCGGCGGATTCTGGCCGCGGGCGCGGGGCTGGCGACGGTCGGCGCGCTCGTCGCCGCCATGCCGGCGGGCGCCTCGTCGGACGCCGTGAGCGAGGGCGGGACGAACGGCAAGGGCTGGGGCCGGATGGTCGACGTCCAGCTGCTGTCCTTCAACGACCTGCACGGCAACCTGGAGCCGCCGACCGGTTCGTCGGGCCGGCTGACGCGGGTCAAGGAGGACGGCTCGACCGAGACGATCAACAACGTCGGCGGTGCCGAGTACCTGGCCACGCACCTGGAGCAGGCCCGCGCGGGTCACCGGTACTCCATCACGGCCGCCGCCGGGGACATGATCGGCGCCTCGCCGCTGGTCTCGGGTCTCTTCCACGACGAGCCGACCATCGAGGCGCTCAACGAGATGAAGCTCGACGTGAGCTCGGTGGGCAACCACGAGTTCGACGAGGGCGCGCGCGAGCTGAGCCGCATACAGAACGGCGGCTGCCACCCGACCGAGGGCTGTTTCGAGGAGGGCAAGACCTTCGAGGGGGCGAACTTCCCCTACCTCGCGGCCAACGTGACGGACGAGAAGAGCGGCAAGCCCCTGCTCGACCCGTACTTCATCTGGGAGAAGGACGGCGTCCGGATCGGCTTCATCGGCGTCACGCTCGAAGGCACGGCGAACATCGTCTCGGCCGAGGGCATCAAGGGCCTGAAGTTCGGCGACGAGGTCGAGACGATCAACAAGTACGCCAAGGTGCTGGAGCGCAAGGGCGTGAAGTCGATCGTCGCCCTGCTGCACGAGGGCGGCATGCCCGCCTCGGGCGCGTACAACTACGACTGCGACACCCCGGGCGCCGGCGCCGGCATCTCCGGCCCGATCGTCGACATCGCCAAGAACGTCACCCCGCAGGTCGACGCCCTGGTCACCGGTCACACCCACCAGGCGTACGCGTGCACCATCCCGGACCCGGCGGGCAAGCCGCGCACGGTGACCTCGGCGGCCTCCTTCGGCCGGCTGTACACCGACACGACGCTCACCTACGACCGGCGCTCGAAGGACATCGTCCGCACCGCGGTCGCCTCCGCGAACCACGTCGTCACCCGGGACGTGGAGCAGCACGGGAGGATCGGCGACCTGATCAAGCGCTGGAAGGCGCTGGCCGAGCCGATCGCGAACCGTGCCGTCGGCCACATCGGCGAGAGCATCGAGAACCCCACCGACGTCTACGAGAAGCCGCTGGGCAACCTCATCGCCGACGCGCAGCTGGCGGGCCTGGCCCCGGCCGACAAGGGCGGCGCGCAGCTCGCGCTGATGAACCCGGGCGGCGTCCGTGCGCCGCTGACCCTGGGGGACGGCGTGGTGACCTACGGCGAGGCGTACACCGTCCAGCCGTTCACCAACATGATGACGGTGGTCGACCTGACCGGCGCCCAGCTCGTCACCGCGCTCCAGCAGCAGGTCAGCGGGGCCAACCTGGCCTCCCCGAAGATCCTCCAGGTGTCGAAGGGCTTCACCTACACCCTGGACATGACCAAGACGGGCGCGGACCGGATCGTGGTCGACTCGGTGCGTCTGAACGGTGAGCCGATCGACCCGTCGAAGAGCTACCGGGTCGCGATGAACGAGTTCCTCACGGGCGGCGGCGACGGCTTCCCGGTCCTGGCCACCGGTAAGAACAAGCTGGTCGGCGCGTCGGACCTGGACGTCTTCATCGCCTACCTGACGGCCAACTCCTCGGCCGCCGAGCCGCTCCGGGCGCCGGCGACGGGCCGCATCACGATCGTCAAGTAGTCCTCGGCACTCGCCGACTCCTCGAAGAGGGGGCCGTGCTCCGCCCGACCGGCGGGGGGCGGCCCCCTCTTCCGCACCCTGGTGTTCATTGACGCGGACCTGTCATCATCCGGTGCCATGGAGCGACGACGCTTTCTCACCGGGGCCCTCGGGGCCGGGGCCGCCCTGCTCGCCGGAGCGCCCGCGGCGCGGGCCGCGACCGGCACGGCCGTGGACACGCGCGCGTGGATGGCGGCGCACGGGGACGGGACCGCGCTCGCGCGGCTCACCATCCCCGGGACGCACGACTCGGGGGCGCGGTTCGGCGGGTGGTGGGCGCAGTGCCAGGACACCACCATCGCCCAGCAGCTCGACAGCGGGGTGCGGTTCCTCGACGTGCGGTGCCGGGTCACCAACGGGTCCTTCGCCATCCACCACGGCGCCGCCTACCAGAACATGATGTTCGGCGACGTCCTCATCGCCTGCCGCGACTTCCTCGCCGCCCACCCCTCCGAGACCGTGCTCATGCGCGTCAAGCAGGAGTACTCCGAGGAGTCCGACGCCACCTTCCGGGCCGTCTTCGACGACTACCTCGACCGGCGCGGCTGGCGCTCCCTCTTCCGGATCGGGGACGGCCTGCCGCTCCTGGGGGAGGCGCGCGGGCGGGTCGTGCTCCTCGCCGACAACGCCGGCCTGCCCGGCCTGCGGTGGGCCGACTCCCGGTACTTCGCCGTCCAGGACGACTGGAACGCGCTGCCCGACGCCAAGTACCCCAAGATCGAGGCCCACTTCCGCGCCGCCGTCGAGCGCCCCGGACCGCTGTACGTGAACTTCGTCAGCACCTCCGCCGGGCTGCCGCCCCGCTGGAACTCCGACAACCTCAACCCGCGCGTCCACCGCTGGCTGGACGGCTCCTGGGCGGCCGGCCGCACCGGCCTCGGCATCGTGCCCCTCGACTTCCCCGCCACGCGCGCCGGGCTGGTGGAGTCGCTGCTCCGGCACAACTGAACCCGGGACCAATTCGCTGGCGCCGACCCCCCGCCCGTACGACGATGCCCGCATGGAGACCAGCGACGACGACACGGACGTGCGGCGGTGGACCGCCTCCACCGTCCACACCGACATGTGGGCCGACCCCGGCGAGGACCCGCGCGAGGACGGCGGCGCGGCCGTGGGCGACGAGCGCGGGGCCCTCCTCGACGCCCTGCGCCACTTCCGGCTCACCCTGAAGCTGAAGTGCGAGGGCCTGGACGCCGAGCAGCTCGCCCGCCGCTCCGTGCCGCCCTCCACCATGTCCCTCCTCGGCCTGATCCGGCACATGGCCGAGGACGAGCGCCACTTCCGCCGCCTCGCCGGCGAGGACTCGCCCCGGATCTACCGCACCCCGGACGACCGCGAGGCCGACTGGACCGGCGCGGTCGCCGACCCGGACGTCGTCGCCGAGGCCCGGCGCCGCTGGAAGGAGGAGGCGGCGGCCACCGACGCCTACCTCGCCGCCGCCCCCGACCTCGGCGCCCCGACCCCGGACGGCGGGCAGCTGCGCGAGCTCCTCACCATGCAGATCACCGAGTACGCCCGCCACTGCGGCCACGCCGACCTCCTCCGCGAGCGCGTCGACGGGCGCGTCGGCCAGTAGGCCTCACCGGACGGTCACGCCGTGACCTCCGGCGGGGGCGTCGGCGCGCCCGGGAGGCGGAGGGTTGCCACCGTGCCGCCGCCCTCCGCGGGGGAGAGGCTCACCGAGCCGCCCGCCCGCTTCACCGTGTGGGCGACGATCGAGAGGCCCAGGCCCGAGCCCGGGAGGCTGCGGGCGGACGGGGAGCGCCAGAAGCGGTCGAAGACGTGCGGGAGTTCGTCGGCGGCGATGCCGGGACCGTGGTCGCGGACGGTCAGTTCGCCGCGCATCAGGGTCACCTCGACCGTGCGGCGCGGCGGCGAGAACTTCACGGCGTTGTCGAGGACGTTGACCAGGGCCCGTTCCAGTGCGGCCGGTTCGGCGCGCACGTACCAGGGCGCCAGGTCCGTCGCGAAGGTCAGCTCCGGGCCGCGCAGCCGCGCCCGGTCGAGCGCCGAGCGCAGCACGGTGTGGAGGGGGACCACCTCCAGGGGTCCGGGCCGGACCGCGTCCGGGCGGGCCAGTTCCTGGAGGTCGCCGATGAGCGCGGCCAGTTCCGTCATCTGGGCCTTCACCGAGGCCATCAGGGCCCGGCGGTCCTCCGGCGGGATCGCCCGGCCGGTCTCCTCGCTGCGCGCGAGGAGCTCGATGTTGGTGCGCAGGGAGGTGAGGGGGGTCCGCAGCTCGTGGCCGGCGTCCGCGATCAGCCGGGCCTGCCGGTCCCGCGAGCTGGCCAGCGCTGCCGTCATCTGGTTGAAGGCCCGCGACAGGCGGGCGATCTCGTCCTCGCCGTCGGCCGGGATCCGTACCGTCAGGTCCTCCGTCGCCGCCACGTGCTCCACCGCCCCCGTCAGCCGGTTCACCGGCTCCAGGCCGGTCCGCGCCACCCACAGACCGGCCGCGCCGGCCCCGACGACCCCGATGCCGGAGACCAGGAGCAGCACCCAGCCCAGGGTGGAGAGCGAGTTGTCGATCTCGGCGAGCGGGCGGGCCACGGAGACGGCGAGGCCGGGCGGGCCCGGCTGTGGGTAGGTGTAGACCCGCATCTCGCGCCCGTCGGCGTCCTTCACCGTGTGCAGGACGTACGCGAGCGTGCCCCGGGCCACCGCGAGGTCGCCGGCCCCAGCCGGGAGGGCCGCCTTGCCGGAGGTGCAGACGCCGCCGGCCGAGTCGATGATCTGCACGGTGTACGAGCCGGCCGCCGGCGGCGGGGTCTCGCCCTGTCGGCACAGGGTGAGGAGGCTGCGGACGGCGTTCGCGTCGAGCCGGGTGTTCCGCAGCGCGGAGTCCATCTCGCCCTCCAGCTGCGCCCGCGTCACGAACCAGCAGGCGGCGGAGACGGCGGCGACCGCGACGGCGACCGCGAAGGCGGTGAGCAGCGCGAGCCGCGAGCGCAGCGGCCGGGACCGGAACCAGGCCAGGGGGGTACGGCGCCGGGGGCGGGGTGCGGAATCGGGCTCGGTGCCGGTGGCGGGGGAGGGGCCGGGGGCGGGGAGGGTCACTCGGTGCCGCCTCCGGCGCGGAGCACGTAGCCGACGCCGCGCACCGTGTGGACGAGGCGCGGCTCGCCGCCCGCCTCCGTCTTGCGCCGCAGGTACATCACGTACACGTCCAGGGAGTTGGAGCTGGGTTCGAAGTCGAAGCCCCAGACGGCCTTGAGGATCTGCTCGCGGGTGAGGACCTGGCGCGGGTGGGCCAGGAACATCTCCAGGAGGGTGTACTCGGTGCGGGTCAGCTCGACCGGCCGGCCGCCGCGGGTGACCTCGCGGGTCGCCAGGTCCATCCGCAGGTCCTCGAAGGACAGGACGTCCTCCGGGTCGGCGGTGGGCGCGGCCGGGACGGCGTAGGAGCTGCGGCGCAGCAGGGCGCGGATGCGGGCGAAGAGCTCGTCGAGCTCGAAGGGCTTCACGAGGTAGTCGTCGGCGCCGGCGTCGAGGCCGGTGACGCGGTCGCCGACGGTGTCGCGGGCGGTCAGCATGAGGATCGGCACCGTCGAGCCGGCGGCCCGGATCCGGCGGGCCGCCGTCAGCCCGTCCATGCGGGGCATCTGCACGTCGAGGACGACGAGGTCGGGGTCGTACGACTCCATGGCGGCGAGCGCGTCGACCCCGTCGACGGCCTCCCGTGTCGCGTACCCCTCGAAGGCGAGGGAGCGGCGCAGGGCCTCCCGCACGGCGGGTTCGTCGTCGACGATGAGGATGCGTTCAGGGTCGTTCGGCTGCCCGGTCATGCAGTCAGCGTGCCACGCCTCCGGGTCCGGCGTGCTCAGCTCGTACCGCCGGAACGGAGGGCTTCGAGGTCGGCCTTCAGGGTGTTCACCGGGATGGCGAATCCGAGGCCGACACTGCCCGCGGTGGAACCGCTCGAAGAACTGGGCGAATACATGGCGGAATTGATCCCGATGATCTCTCCGTTCATATTGATCAGCGCGCCGCCCGAATTCCCGGGGTTGAGGGAGGCGTCGGTCTGGATCGCCTTGTAGGTGGTCTTCGAGGAGCCGGTGTCGCCGTTGAACTGCTGTCCGCCGAACTCGAACGGCCAGCCCTGTCGCGGGTCCCACTGCTGCTGCTGTCCGTCCCGGCCGCCGCCGTCGCCGTCGTCCTTGGCGACGGTGACGTCGCGGTCGAGGGCGGAGACGATGCCGCTGGTGACGGTGCCGGTGAGGCCCTCGGGGGAGCCGATGGCGACGACCTCGTCGCCGACCTTCACCCGGGAGGAGTCGCCGAGGGCGGCGGCCTTGAGGCCGGAGGCGCCCTTGAGCTTGATGAGCGCCAGGTCCTTGTCGGGGTCCGTGCCGACGACCTCGGCCCCGTACGTCCTGCCGTCGCTGGTCCGCACGGTGAGCTCGGAGGCACCGGAGATCACGTGGTTGTTGGTGACGATCTCGCCGTCGGCGGTGATGATCACGCCGGAGCCGGTCGAGGAGCCCGAGGCGGAGTTCGCGGAGATCTCCACGATGGAGGGGGAGACGGCCGCGGCGACCCCGGCGACCGTGCCGGTGCCGCTCGCGGAGACGTTGGTGCCGCTCACCACCGAGGAGGAGGCGGTGACGGGCGCGTCGTGCGCGGTGAGCTGCTGGACGAGGGTGGCGGTGCCGCCGCCGACCGCCGCGGCGGCGATCGCCACGGCCGCCATCAGGCCGACCCCGCGCCGGGCGCGCCGCCGCGCGCCGGGCGCCGGCGCGGCGGGGAGGGGCTCGGCCGCCGGCGGAGCGCCGTACCCGCCGTGGCCGCCGAACCCGGCGTCGCCGGTCCCGTAGGGGGAAGCCGACCCGTGGTCGGTGCCGTACCCGGAACCCGACCCGGACGGCCACACGGTGGTGCCCGGCTCGGTGGTGATCGGCCGCGTCGGCTCGTACGGCGGGCGCGGCGGGTGGTACGGCTGCTGGGGCTGGGTGTGGTCCGTCATGGCACCGACTCTCGGCCCGGGAGATGAGAGCCGTCTGAGGACCGGCTGAGAAGCCCGACAGAACCCTGTATGCCCGAAATAAAGGGCGGGGGGCGTTCGCCCGCCGGGGTCAGTGGCAGCCGCAGGAGCGGCGGACCACCAGGGCCGAGGGGAACTGCTTGACGCGCTCGCGGCGGGAGCCGTTGACGCGGACGGAGTCGTCGAGGACCAGGTCGACGGCGGCCCGGGCCATGGCCGGGCGGTCGGAGAAGACGGTGGTCAGCGGCGGGTCGGTGAGCGCCGCCTCCTTCACGTCGTCGAAGCCCGCCACCGCCAGCTCGGTCGGGACGTCGATGCGCAGCTCGCGGGCGGCGCGCAGCACGCCGAAGGCCTGGTCGTCGGTGGAGCAGAAGATCGCCGGCGGGCGGTCCGGGCCCGCGAGGAGCTTCAGGGCCACCTGGTAGGCGTCGTACCGGTTGTACGGGGCCTCGAAGAGCCGGCCCTCGGTCTCGCGGCCGGCCTCCCGCATGGCGCGCCGCCAGCCCTCGACGTGGTCGGCGACCGGGTCGCCGACGGCCGGGGTGTTGGGGACGCCGCCGAGGCACGCCACGTACGGGTGGCCGTGCTCCAGGAGGTGCCGGGTGGCGAGCTGCGCGCCGCCGATGTCGTCGGTGACGACGGCGACGTCGTCGATCGCCTCGGGCCGCTCGTGCAGCAGCACCACGCGCGCGTCCCAGGCCTCGATCTCGCTCGCGGCCTGCTCGCTCATGCCCTGGCTGACGAGGATCAGCCCGGAGACCCGCATGCCGAGGAAGGCCCGCAGGTAGTGGATCTCGCGCTCGGTGCGGTAGTCGGAGTTGCCGACCAGGACCATCTTTCCGCGCTCGGCGGCGGCCTGCTCGACCGCGTGCGCCATCTCCGCGAAGAAGGGCTGGCGCGCGTCCGGGACGATCATGCCTATGAGGTCGGTGCGGCGGGACGCCATCGCCTGGGCCACCCGGTCGGGGCGGTAGCCCAGCTCCTTGATGGCGGCGAGGACACGCTCGCGCGTGGCCGGGGCGACCGGCCGGGGTCCGTTGTTGATGACGTAACTCACGACCGCGGTCGAAGTACCCGCCAGTCGCGCTACGTCATCCCGCGTCACCTTGGCCACGCGCGGAAGTCTACGCGGGGTGACCTACCTACCGGCAGGTCGCGTTGTGGCGTACGCCACGTTACCGTCCCCCTAACGGGTGGTGTCGGCCGTGGCGCCCTTGACTCCGGCGCCCGCGCGAGCCTCCGCACGGCCCCCGGTGCCGGGCTCCTCCCGGGTGTCCTGCCCCGCTTCGGCCCCCTTCGTCCCGCCGGGTTCCCGCCCCGGCGCCCCCTTGGCCTCCTTGGCGCGCGCCTCCTCGGCGGCCCGCTCCACCTTCTCCGGCGTCACGAAGCGGTATCCCACATTGCGGACCGTGCCGATCAGCGACTCGTGCTCCGGGCCCAGCTTCGCCCGCAGCCGCCGCACGTGGACGTCGACCGTCCGCGTGCCGCCGAAGTAGTCGTACCCCCACACCTCCTGGAGCAGCTGCGCCCGCGTGAACACCCGGCCCGGGTGCTGCGCCAGGTACTTCAGGAGCTCGAACTCCTTGAAGGTGAGGTCCAGGACCCGGCCCTTCAGCTTCGCGCTGTACGTGGCCTCGTCCACCGACAGGTCGCCGTTGCGGATCTCCATCGGGGAGTCGTCCGCGACGATCTGCTGGCGGCCGAGCGCGAGCCGCAGCCGCGCCTCGACCTCGGCCGGTCCCGCCGTGTCGAGCAGGACGTCGTCGATGCCCCAGTCGGCCGTGACCGCCGCCAGGCCGCCCTCGGTGACCACCAGGACCAGCGGACAGCCGGGGCCGGTGGAACGCAGCAGCTGGCAGAGCGAACGGACCTGCGGCAGATCGCGCCGCCCGTCGACGAGGATCACGTCGGCGCCGGGGGTGTCCACGAGCGCCGGTCCCTCCGCGGGGGCCACCCGCACGTTGTGCAGCAGCAGGCCGAGGGCGGGCAGCACCTCGGTCGACGGCTGGAGGGCGTTGGTGAGGAGCAGCAGAGAACTCATCGGGCCTCTCCCCCTGCCAGGGTCGGCCGGCTCGTCGGTCGGTCGTGCTTCGTACGCTCGTCCATGACGTCGGTTCCTCCTCGGTCCCTGCGAGGACATCTGCGGTACTGCTGGGGTACTGCGGTACTGCTCCGGTGGGCGGTGCCGCTCCGGTAAGCGGCTCACCCGTCGCTCTCGCGCCCTGAGAGCTTTTGTTCACCCGTCCGTAACAACGGCCGGAAAACGCAAAAGGACCCGGTGGCGACATCGCCCGGATCCCTGCCAAGGAGAATAGCCCACATGCGTTCCGAGGCAGAGGGCGGATTTCACATGATGGATGTTTCCTCGCTCACTTCCGGTCCCCGCCGCGCCATCCTCAGGACGGACGACGATGTCCGGATCGAGGCGGTTCACGAAGCCTTCCCCGCCAGTGTCGCCGACACCGCCGTCGTCGTCGCGCACGGTTTCACCGGCGCCGTCGACCGCCCCGCCGTCCGGCGCGCCGCCCGGGCCCTCGGCCGGCACGCGGCCGCCGTCGTCACCTTCTCCTTCCGCGGCCACGGCCGCTCCGGCGGCCTCTCCACCCTCGGCGACCGCGAGGTCCTCGACCTCGCCGCCGCCGTCCGCTGGGCCCGTGAGCTGGGGCACGCGCGCGTGGCGACCGTCGGCTTCTCCATGGGCGGCTCCGTCGTCCTCCGGCAGGCCGCCCTCGACCGCTCCACCCCGGCCGGGCCCGACGCGGTCGCCGCCGTGTCCTCCCCGGCCCGCTGGTACTACCGGGGCACGGCGCCGATGCGCCGCCTCCACTGGATGGTCACCCGCCCGGTCGGCCGGCTCGTCGGCCGGTACGGGCTCCGCACCCGCGTCGACGCCCGCCCCTGGGACCCGGACCCGCTCCCGCCCCACCGGGCCGTCCCCCTGATCGCGCCCGTCCCGCTGCTCCTCGTCCACGGCGACCGCGACCCCTACTTCCCGCTCGACCGCCCGCGGATGCTCGCCGCGGCCGCCCCCGAGGGCGCCCCCGTCGAACTCTGGCTGGAGCCGGGCATGGGCCACGCCGAGAACGCGGCCGGCGAGGAGCTCCTCGACCGGCTCGGCGCCTGGCTCGTCCGCCGATAGCCCATCATGGGGAGCGGCGCGCACACGAACGAAGGGAGCGCCGCTATGGCAGCGGGAACCATCCGCTACTGGGCCGCGGCCAAGGCCGCCGCCGGGGTCGCCGAGGAGCCGTACACCGCCGAGACCCTCGCCGAGGCCCTGGACGCCGCCCGCGCGGACCACCCGGGCGAGCTCGTCCGGGTCCTCCAGCGGTGCTCGTTCCTCGTCGACGGCGACCCGGTCGGCACCCGGAGCCATGAGACGGTACGGCTTGCCGAGGGCGGCACGGTCGAGGTGCTCCCCCCGTTCGCAGGAGGGTGAACCCCACATCATGAGCAACGACCAGCCGTACGGCGGCGCGCCGCACGACCCGAACGCGTACGACCCCTCGGTCACCCAGACCTGGGAGGGCCAGACCTGGGACACCACGTACCAGCCGGCGGTCCGCCCCGAGGACGCCGCGCAGGGCCACCCGGCCCCGCAGGCGCAGGCACAGCAGCCGTACGGCTACCCGCAGGAGAGCCACGGCGGGCCGGCGTACGCCCCGTACGCCCAGCCGGAGGCGTACGTACAGCCCGATCCGTACGCGCACCCGGAGCCCTACGGCCGGCCGGAGGCGTACGCGCAGCCGGAGACGTACGCCCAGCCCGAGCCGTTCGCGCAGCCGGAACAGCGGTACGCGGCGCAGCAGTACGCGCAGCCGTACGGCCGGCCGGAGCCGTACGCGCAGCCCGAGTCCCCCGCACAGCCCGCGCCCGCCCCGGTGCCCGCCCCCGTCGACGACGCGGCGGCGCCCGCGTACTCCTCGCCCACCACCTCCGGGAACACCCGGATCACCGACGCGCAGCGCGCCCGCGCCGAGGGCCGGTCGCCGATCATCGAGCCCGGGATGCGGCCCGCCGCTCTGACCGCCGTCCTCGGGCTGCTGCTCGCCGGCGGCGCCGCGCTCGGCGGCTACGGACCGCTGCTGCCGCTGGTCGCGCTCCAGGCGCTGACCGCCGCCGGCTGGTTCCGGCTCAACGGCATGTGGCCGGCCCGGCAGGGCATCGCCCTCGCCTTCCTCGGCGGACTCGTCGCCGACGCCGCCCTCCTCGCCACCGGCCGCGAGCACGCCGCCCCCGCCCTCCTCGGCACCCTCGGCGTCTGGGTCCTGCTCTGCCTGGTCCTCCAGCTGCGCAGCCACGCCGAACCGGACGAGCGGATGTACGGCCTCATGGCCACCGTCACGTCGGCGGCCCTGACCGTCCTCGCCGCCGGGCACCTCGGCGCCGAGCCGGCGGCGGTCACCGTCGGCGCGGCCGCGGTCGGCGCGACCGTCCTGGCCCGCGCGCTCCCGCTGCCCGGCCCGGTCTCGCTCGTCGTCTCGCTCCTCGCCGGCGCCGGTGCGGGCATCGCCGCCGGCACCGTGAACGGCATGGGCGCCTCCGGGGCGCTCCTCGGCCTCGTCGCCGGCGTCTGCGCCCTCGTCGGCCTGCGGGTGGCCAGCTACGACTACCCGTCCCGCTTCGTGCACATGACCGCCGGGGTGGCCCTCCCGCTGACGGCCGCCGCGCCCGCCGTGTACCTTCTCGGCCGCGCCCTGGTCTGACCCACGCACGGCCCGCCCGGGGCGCCCGGGAACCGTCCGGCCCCCCGACACGTCGATCTTCGTGTCGGGGGGCCGACACGCATCACCGGCACACTGACGAACCGGCGACGGGGGAAGAGACGAGCCATGCGAGCACTGCGGATCCTGCTGGTCGTGGCTGTCGTGCTGGGCGGAATCCTGCTGGGCGCCGACCGGCTCGCCGCCACCTGGGCCGAGTCGGAGGTTGCCGGGCGCGCCTCGCTCGCGGGCGGCGGCACCGAGTCGGTCGAGGTCGACATCAAGGGCTTCCCCTTCCTCACCCAGGCCGCCGACAAGCGCTTCGGCGAGGTCGAGGTGGTCGCGCGGGGCGTCCGCACCCAGGCCGGCGGCAAGCCCGTCCGGATCGGCGAGCTCACCGTCGACCTGCGGGACGTGACCGTCACCGGCGACTGGAGCGGCTACCGGGCCGGCGAGGCGACCGGCACCGCGCTCATCTCCTACGCGGACCTGGTCGAGGCCTCGGAGCGGGCCACGGCCATGGAGTACGGCGGCCCCGGCAAGGTGAAGGTGACGGGCAGCGTCGAGGTCCTGGGCCGCAAGGTGACCCGTACCGTCGTCTCCTCCGTCACGCTGGTGGGCGGCGACACCCTCAAGGTCCGCGCCGACGAGGTGCCCGGCGGCGGCATCCCGCTCCTGGAGGACCTGGTCCGCGAACGCACCGACTTCGAGCGCCCGATCGGCCGCGTCGCCGGCATGCGGGTCACCGAGGTGGAACCGCGCCCCGAGGGGCTCGCCGTGACGGTGCACGGCAAGGACGTCGCGGTCGCGGGCTGACCGCGGGGACGGCGCGGGAGCGGCCGGCAGGACTTCCGGAAGGACTTCCGGCGGGACTTCCGGAAGGCCGACGGAAGGGACGGGGCCGCGCGTCGGGGGCGGGGGCCGCGCGAAGGGGCCTCCGCGTCACCCTTCCGGGGGTCGTTCTCCACATACTGAGACGCACGGGTCCGATCCGCAGAAGCACGGGACCGGACGCAGGTCCGCCGCCCCTCCGGAGTCACTTCCACCCCCTTCTCATCTCACCTTTCGGATGATCGCGTCTCACGATGCGACACGCCGGTGACACGGTCGCCTGTCCGTCCCTACGATCGACGGCATGAAGCGACAGGCGGAACTCACGAAGCGGCGGGCAGTAGACCTGTGCCGCATCGCCGCCATGCTCTGTCGCTCCATCTGAGCGGGACGCGCTCCGCGCCCGTATTCCCCCCGGCCCGCCGACCCCCGAGGTCGAGGCCGCACCGCGCAGCACGACGCCGTCGGGCGCAGCCCCGACGCGCACCCGCACATGCAGCACCACCCCCGCACCACACCGCCGCACACTGCCCCGGAGGAGAACAGACATGGCTCGCAGCGACGTACTGGTCGACGCCGACTGGGTCGAGGCCAACCTCGACAACCCGGCCGTCGCGATCGTCGAGGTCGACGAGGACACCGCCGCCTACGACAAGAACCACATCCGCAACGCCATCCGGATCGACTGGACCAAGGACCTGCAGGACCCGGTCCGCCGTGACTTCATCGACCAGGAGGGCTTCGAGAAGCTCCTCTCGGCCAAGGGCATCGGCAACGACACCACGGTCGTCCTCTACGGCGGCAACAACAACTGGTTCGCCTCGTACGCCTACTGGTACTTCAAGCTGTACGGCCACCAGGACGTCAAGCTCCTCGACGGCGGCCGCAAGAAGTGGGAGCTCGACTCCCGCGACCTCGTCGACGGCTCCGAGGTCCCGAACCGCCCGGCCACCGAGTACAAGGCCCAGGCCCAGGACCTCTCCATCCGCGCCTTCCGCGACGACGTCGTGGCCGCCATCGGCACCCAGAACCTGGTCGACGTCCGCTCGCCCGACGAGTTCTCCGGCAAGCTGCTCGCCCCGGCCCACCTTCCGCAGGAGCAGTCGCAGCGCCCGGGCCACGTCCCGTCCGCCCGCAACATCCCCTGGTCGAAGAACGCCAACGACGACGGCACCTTCAAGTCCGACGAGGACCTGAAGGCCCTCTACGAGGCCGAGCAGGTCGACCTGGCGAAGGACACCGTCGCCTACTGCCGCATCGGCGAGCGCTCCGCCCTCACCTGGTTCGTCCTGCACGAGCTCCTCGAGGTCCCGAACGTCAAGAACTACGACGGCTCCTGGACCGAGTACGGCTCCCTCGTCGGCGTGCCGATCGAGCTCGGCGCCAACAAGTAAGACCGGGTCGCGCGACCTTCCCCCTCTAGGACAGGACAGAGAACATGTGTGGAGCACCGATCGGCGGCCCCGACGTCAGCACCCTCAAGCCCGGTGAGACGGCCATCCAGGGCCAGGTGACCAAGGACGGCGAGCCCGTCACCGGCTACGTCCGCCTGCTGGACGCCTCCGGCGAGTTCACGGCCGAGGTCCCCACCTCCGCCACCGGCCAGTTCCGCTTCTACGCGGCCACCGGCGAGTGGACCCTGCGCGCCCTCATCCCCGGTGCCCAGGCCGACCGCAAGGTCGTCGTCACCGAGACGGGCAGCCTGACGGACGTGGCCATCGCGGTCTGACCCGTCACACCACAGCCGGCCGGAGGGCCGTGTCCCCTGGGGGGTTGGACGCCATCACCAGGACTCGGGGCACGGCCCTCCGGTCTGTCCGCGACGGGGGAACCGGTCGTAGGCTGAAGGCGTGTACGCACGGCGTCGGCGTGTCTACTTCTGGATGATGGGCGCCTGCCTGGTGCTTTTCGTGGGCGCCTGGGCCGTCGTGCGCCTGTTCTCCATGCCCGTGGCCATCGGGATGTGCGTGGTCGCCATGGTCATTCCGCCGGTCGCGGCGATGGTGGCGAACCGGCGGGGGCCGGAGGACCGGTGGTGGGACGATCCGTCCGGGGACCCGCAGTCGGACGAGTGGTGGGACGAGCTCGACGGCAGGAAGCGCCGGGACCGGTAGGGCCGGATCAGTAGACGAGGGCCTGGGCGCCGTCGGCCATGGCCTCCTGGACGAAGACCTGGGCGCCGGCGATGCGGACGCCGGGCAGGACGTCCTGCTCGGTGATCTCGCGGCGGGCCGCGCACTGGGTGCACAGGGTGATCCGGCCGGCCGCCAGGATCGACTCGACGAGGTCGGGCAGCGGGGCGGCGTGCGGCAGCTCGAACTCGGCCGCCTTGCCCGGCAGGGCGAACCACGACGACTCGCCGGTCAGCCACAGCGACACCTCGACGCCGCTGGCGACGGCGACGGCCGCCACCGTGAAGGCCTGGGAGCAGCGTTCCGGGGCGTCGGCCCCGGCGGTCACCTTGATCACGAGCTTCTTCGCCATGCACGAACTGTAATGCCGGGGTCCGTACCGGTGCTTGATCGCGGGGGAGACCCACCTCACCGAGTGTGCCGGGGCCCCGCCCACTAAGCTGGAGTCCGGTCCGTTCCGCCTTCACCGCTCAGCCGAGGAGCACCCCGTGATCATTTTCTTCGAGACCCTGCTGGTCCTGGTCGCCGTCGGCGTGCTCGCCTTCACCGGCCTGGCCGTGAAGAAGCTGTACCAGGGTCAGCGCTGACCCCTCGGTCCCTCCCCTTCCCCCCGGCCCCCTTCACAGATCGTCTGAGTCGCTCATGATCCAGATCCCGTCCGACCTCAACCCGGACCTCGTCCCGCTCGCGTTCCTCCTCGGGACCTGGGAGGGCGCCGGAGTGTCCGACTTCCCCGGCGCCGAGAAGTGCAACTTCGGCCAGTCCGTGACGTTCAGCCACGACGGCCGGGACTTCCTGGAGTACCACTCGCACTCCTGGGTGCTCGACGCGGAGGGCAACAAGGTCCGCCCGCTGGAGAGCGAGAGCGGCTTCTGGCGGATCGACAAGGACCGCAAGGTCGAGGTCGTGATGGTCCGCGACGACGGCGTCGTCGAGGTCTGGTACGGCGAGCTCGCCGACCAGAAGCCGCAGATCGACCTGGCGACGGACGCCGTGGCCCGCACCGCCGCCTCCGGCCCGTACTCCGGCGGCAAGCGCCTCTACGGCTACGTGAAGAGCGACCTCATGTGGGTCGGCGAGAAGGCGACCCCCGAGGTCCCGCTCCGCCCCTACATGTCCGCCCACCTGAAGAAGGTCGTCACTCCCGAGGAGGTCGCCGAGATGGCGCGCAACCTCCCCGACATGCCCGACGACGGCATCGCCTTCTTCAAGTAGGCCGCCGCGCGACCTCCGTCAGCCCGCCGCGCCCTCCTACACTGGGGGGCGTGGTGAGCACCGACTGGAAGAGCGATCTGCGGCAGCGCGGCTATCGGCTGACGCCGCAGCGGCAGCTTGTCCTGGAGGCGGTGGACGTGCTGGAGCACGCCACGCCCGACGACATCCTCGTCGAGGTGCGGAAGACCGCCTCCGGGGTCAACATCTCCACCGTGTACCGGACCCTGGAGCTCCTGGAGGAGCTCGGGCTCGTCAGCCACGCGCACCTCGGGCACGGGGCACCCACGTACCACCTGGCGGACCGGCACCACCATCTGCACCTCGTGTGCCGGGACTGCTCGGAGGTCATCGAGGCGGACGTCGAGGTGGCCGCCGGGTTCACCGGGAAGCTGCGCGAGACCTTCGGCTTCGAGACCGACATGAAGCACTTCGCGATCTTCGGGCGGTGCGCGGACTGCGCGCGGAAGGCCGCCGCCGCGGAGTCCTGACGGCGGAGTCGTAGGCTTTTCCCATGAAGAGCCCTTCGAAGAGCCCTTTGCTGTCCCTGCCCGGCGCCGTTCCCGCCGAAGGCCGTGACGAAGGCGTCGCCGCGCACTACGGCGACCTGTTCCGTGAGCAGCGTTCCCTCGCCGACGGGGCGGGGTTCGTCGACCTGTCGCACCGGGGGGTCGTCACCGTCACCGGCGACGACCGGCTGAGCTGGCTGCACCTGCTGCTCACCCAGCACGTCAGCGCGCTTCCGGCCGGTCAGGCCACCGAGGCGCTGATCCTCTCCGCCAACGGGCACATCGAGCACGCCCTCTCCCTCGTCGACGACGGCGAGACGGTGTGGGCGCACGTCGAGCCGGGGACGCAGGGCGAGCTGATCGCCTACCTGGAGTCGATGAAGTTCTTCTACCGGGTCGAGGTCGCCGACCGGACGGCGGACTTCGCCGTCGTGCACCTGCCGGCCGGGTCCACCGCCGAGGCGCCCGAGGGCGTCGTCGTACGGGAGACGGCGCACGGGCGCGACCTGTTCCTGCCGCGCGCGGACCTGGAGGCCTTCGCCGGGGCGCACGGGCCGGCCGCGGGTGTCCTCGCGTACGAGGCGCTGCGCGTGGAGGGGCACCGGCCGCGGCTCGGTTTCGAGACCGACCACCGGACGATCCCGCACGAGGTCGGGCTCATCGGCTCGGCCGTGCACCTGCAGAAGGGCTGCTACCGGGGGCAGGAGACGGTCGCCCGGGTGCAGAACCTGGGGAAGCCGCCGCGCCGCCTGGTCTTCCTGCACCTGGACGGCAGCGAGGTGACCCTGCCGGGGCACGGGACGCCGCTGCGGCTCGCCGCCGACGGCCCCGACGGGCGTCAGATCGGCTTCGTCACGTCCGCCGTCCGCCACCACGAGCTCGGCCCCATCGCCCTGGCGCTGGTGAAGCGGAACGTGCCGGTGGACGCGCCGCTGGTGGCGGGGACGACGGCCGCCGCGCAGGAGACCGTCGTCGAGCCGTAGCCGCTCAGACCTCCAGCAGGACCGTGAACGGGCCGTGGTTCGTGAGGCTGACGCGCATGTCGGCTCCGAAGCGGCCCGTCTCCACGTGCGCGCCCAGCTTCCGCAGCTGGGCGACGACCTCGTCGACGAGGGGTTCGGCGACGGGGCCGGGGGCGGCGGCGTTCCAGGTGGGGCGGCGGCCCTTGCGGGCGTCGCCGTAGAGCGTGAACTGGGAGATCACCAGGAGCGGCGCGGCCACGTCGGAGCAGGACTTCTCGTCCTCCAGCACCCGGACGGACCAGAGCTTTCTCGCCAATCGGGCGGCCGTCTCGGGCGTGTCGTCGTGGGTGACCCCCACCAGGACGCACAGTCCCTCGCCGGTGATCTCGCCGACCGTCTCCCCTGCGACGACGACCTTCGCGCCGTCCACCCTCTGCACCACAGCTCGCATGGGCCCCAACCTACCGATCGGGGATTTCTGGGGGCCGAACGGGTGCAGAGCGCCTGCACGCGCGCGTGCGGGAGTGGCACCATGCCAGGAGGCGGTGCGGCTGCGCACCGGTCGAGGGGACGATTCTCATGAGTGCATCCAGCACGGGGCCGACGCCGTCCGGTCCCGTACCGCTGATCCGCTCCGCGGGCCCGGTGCCCGGCGGGCCGGTCGCGCGGCCGCCCGTGCAGCGGACCGGCGAGCCGGCGCCGTCCGGCCGGCCCGTGCTCGACCTCGGCGGGCTGCGCCTCGCCGAGCTGCGGGCGCTGCGCCGGGACGCGCAGAGCGACGAGGCCGACCTCAGTTACGTGCGCCGCATGCTGCAGGGCCGGATCGACATCCTGCGGGCCGAGCTGGCGCGCCGCACCGATCCGGAGGCGCCGGTGCTCGACCGGCTGTCCGAGATCCTCGCGGACGTGCCGTCGCGGCACCGGTCCTCGGCCCGGCACGTGACGCTGTCGACGCCGCGCGGGGAGGAGTACCGGCGGCTCGCCGCCGAGATGCTGTCGGAGGTCGAGCTGTCGGACCTGACGGCCCGTACGGACGAGGAGCTGCACGCGGCGATGGGGCGGCTCGCCGGGTACGAGCAGCAGATCTCGCAGCGCCGGCAGTCGCTCCAGCGGACCGCCGACGACTGCGGGGCGGAGATCGCCCGCCGCTACCGGGAAGGGGAGGCGCAGGTCGACGACCTGCTGGCCTAGAGCCTGTCGGGGGGGGGGCCCCCCGCCCCCCCCCCCCCCCCCCCCCCCCCCCCCCCCCCCCCCCCCCCCCCCCCCCCCCCCCCCCCCCCCCCCCCCCCCCCC
>NZ_JBIBJV010000015.1:0-114479 GCF_042958885.1 Streptomyces sp. NPDC007945 | reverse complement strand
CTGCTCGACCGGCTCGACGCCGCCGGCGTCGAAGCGGACGAACTCACCGTGCACACCCCGGACCTGGACGACGTCTTCTTCGCCCTCACCGACTCCGCCCCCGCCCCCGCCCCCGCCCCGACGACCCGGAACCAGGAGTCCGCCCGATGAGCGCCTTCTCCCTCGCCGCCCGCGACTCGTCCACCATGCTCCGGCGGAACCTCCTGCACGCCCGCCGCTACCCCTCCCTCACGCTCAACCTCCTCCTCACCCCCGTGATGATGCTGCTGCTCTTCGTCTACGTCTTCGGGGACGTGATGAGCGCCGGCCTGGGCGGCGGCGCGGACCGTGCCGCGTACATCGCCTACGTGGTCCCCGGCATCCTGATGATGACCGTCGGCGGCACGGTCGTGGGGACGGCGGTCTCCGTCTCCAACGACATGACCGAGGGGATCATCGCCCGCTTCCGCACGATGGCCATCCACCGGCCGTCGATCCTCGTCGGGCACGTCGTCGGCAGCGTCCTCCAGTGCGTGATGAGCGTGCTCCTCGTCGGCGCGGTCGCGGTCGCCATCGGGTTCCGCGCCACCGGTGCCACCGCCCTCGAATGGCTCGCCGCCTTCGGCCTGACGACCCTGATCGCCTTCGCGCTGACGTGGATCGCCGTCGGCATGGGCCTGGTCTCCCCCAACGCCGAGGCCGCCTCCAACAACGCGCTCCCGCTGGTGGTCCTCCCCCTGATCTCCAGCGCGTTCGTCCCGATCGACTCGATGCCGGGCTGGTTCCAGCCGATCGCCGAGTACCAGCCCTTCACCCCCGCGATCGAGACCCTCCGCGGCCTCCTCCTCGGCACCGAAATCGGCAACAGTGCCTGGATCGTCCTCGCCTGGTGCGCCGGCCTCACCGTCCTCGGCTACCTCTGGTCGAAGTCCGCCTTCCACCGGGGCGCCGAGTAGGCCACACCGGAACCCCGCGCGTCCCCCGGGGCGGCGTACCCGACACCCGTCGGCGTGCGCCGCCCCCGCGCGTGCCGCGTCACGTCACCGCTCGTCCGCGATCCGCGCCAGCAGCGCCTCGTACACGGCCCTGCGGTCGGGACGGGCATGGGCGGCGGCCCTGCGCAGGGACGGCACCGCCTCCGTGCCCGCGCACAGCACGGCCGCCTCCGCCGCGCGCCGTACGGTCTCCCGGCCGTGGCCGAGCAGGGCGACGAACTCCGGTACCGCCGACGGCCGGCGCGCCCGCGACAGGACGCGGATCGCGCCGCGCACCACGTCGGGCCGCGCGTCGCCGAGCAGCACCTCGGTCAGGCGCAGATACGCGTCCCGGTCGAGCAGCGCCCGAGCGACCCGGTGCGCGTGGAGCCGGACCCCCGTCTCGCGGTGCCCCAGAAGCGCACGCAACTCCCCCTCCAGCAGCGCCGGTTCGATGTCCAGCGACCGCTCGGTGAGCACGGCCAGCGCGCGGCGGACCCGCCGGGGCTCCGGCGACCGCAGCAGGGCGACCAACTCCCCGTACGGGAGGGAGCCCCCGTCCCGTACGGGCGCGGTGGCTCGGGCGCGGAGGGCGCGGAGCGCCGCCTGCTGCCGTGCGGCGGCCTCCGGGCCGTACGGCGGTCCGTCGACGAGGACGATCCCGGCCTCGGGGTGCTTCTCGGCCAGCCGGGCGAGGAGAGGCGTGCGCCGGAGGCGACGACCGGTGAGCAGGGCGAGCAGGCCCACCTCTCCCGCGGCGAGCCGATCCTCCAGGTGGACCGCCAGGGCGTCGCCGTTCACGGACCGAAGCGCGGCGTACGCGTCGGCCCGCGCCTCGGTCGGGCCGTGCTGCCACAGGTCCACGAGCAGGGGCAGCAGCGGTGCGAGCCGCCGTTCGTCGCGGACGGCGGCGGCGAGCCGGGCGACCCGGTCGGGCCGGAGCTCCGGATTCCGCAGGGACTCGGGGGCCGCCTCCGTCAGGGCGTCCGCCAGGGCGGCGCCCGCGTCGCGGACCGCCGACTCGTCGACCCGGCCGCGCAGGTACGCGTCGAGCACGGCGGCGCGCGGCGCCGGTTCGGGCCAGTGGACGAGGGTGCGGGCGGCCGTGTTCCGCTCCTTCGGGTCGCCGGTCCCCAGCGACAGGAGCAGCCGGTCCCGTCCTACGGCGGAACGGAGCTCGTCCGGGTGCGAGTGCTGCGCCGCCGCCGGTCCGGGTTCGGCTTCCGCCAGGTTCCACGGCGGTGTGTCGAGCGGCTGAAGGGACGTCATCCAGTCGACCAACGCCTCCCGTACGTGCTCCGCCGCCCCGCCCCACACCTCCACCAGGGCGGCCGACAGCGCACGCGATCCCGCCGGGCGCGGCCGCCGCCGGAAGTCCGCCAAGATCCCCACATTCCCCGCGGCGGCGGCGAGTTCGCCGTACCAGGCCGATCGCGGGACCTCACCGGCCTCGACGCCGAACGCCTCCCGCAGCACCCGGATCCCCGCCTCCGTCGGCTCGGGGCCGCGCGCTGCGCAGGCGAGTTCGCGGTCGAGATCGGCGCGGACGACGACCGCACCGGCGAGCCGCAGCAGCGGCAGGGTGGAGCGGCGACCCGAGCGGCGCACCGGCAACCCGCGTACGGCGGCGATGACTTCGGAGCGGTCGGCGACTCGGCCGGCGACGGACTCCAGCAGGCCGAGGAGCCCGTCCCGCTCTTCTCCCTCCGCCTCCGCGAGGCCGTCGAGGAGGAACGTGGCGTGACGGGCGAGCGCCGCGCGCTCGTGCACCGACCACGGCGCCGGGCAGATCTCCGTCGGCAGCACCGCCAGGACGGCCCTCCGGGCCCCGGCCGTGGTGGCGGCGAGCTCCAGCCACTCGGAGAGGTAGGGGCGCGTCGCGCCGAGCCGGACCGCGCGCCGTCGGGACGCGGCGAGGCGCAGGGCGGCGTCCGGGTCCCAGCCCTCCTCCGTGAGGCGGCGCAGGTCGGACTCGGCCTGGCCCGTTTCGGGCGCCGTGGTGGCGAGCGCGGCGCGCAGGCGGGCCCGGGCGGACGCCTCGGTGGCGTGGTCCGCCGCCTCGGAGAGCGTGGCGGCGAGGGTGTCGCCGAGGAGGGCGCGCAGGGCGTCGAGGAGGTGGTCCCGCAGGCCGGGGTTGTCGTCGTGGGCCAGGCGGTCGAGCAGGGCGGGGACGGCCCGGGGCGTTCCGGCGGTGGCGAGCGCGCGGGCAGCGGTCTTGCGGACGTTCATGACGGGGTGGGCCAGACAGGCGGCGATCGCGTCCGACGCCCAGCGGGCCCCGGCGTCGCCGAGGGCGCTCAGGGTCTGCCGGACGGTCTGCGGGTCGCGGTCGGGGCCGGTGAGCGCGAGGAGCGTGGCGGACACGGCCGCGACGCCGTCGCCGGTGGCGTCCCGGGCGAGGAGGGCGACGACGTGCTTGCGGACGTGCCGGTCGGGGTGGCGCAGAAGGTGGTGGACGCGGCGCCGGACCGTGCGGTGCGGGGCCTGCGGAAGGTCGAGCAGCACCCGGAGCAGGACGGCCTGTTCGCCCGGCGTGAGTCCGGGCCGGTCGAGCAGGCCGAGGACGACGTCCGTGACGAGCGCCGGACCGGCCTCGTCCCGGAGCGCGTCCAGGAGGCAGACCGGGCGGATCCTGCCGCGCTCCCTGAGCCGGCGCCCCAGGGAACCCAGCGCGTTCACGGCGGCCTCCGGCACCACCGGCTCCGCGTCGGGCACGGGTGCCGCGCCGCCGGGCTCCCAGGCGGCGGCCGCCTCCCCGGCGATCCGCAGCAGCAGGTCGGCGAGAACGGGCAGGAGACCCGGGCCGGCGTGCGCGGCCAGGCGTTCCAGGGCGGCGAGGGGACGGTCCGGGTCCAGGTGGGCCGCGAGGAGGGCGAGTTCGCGCTCGTCGGGTCCGCCGAGGTCGGCGGCGATCCGGGCGGGCAGCTCGGCCGCGTCGAGTCGGGCGAGCAGCTGCCGCCGCACCTCGGGGTCGTCGTTCAGCAGCCAGACGAGTTCCAGGGCTCGCTTCCGATGACCGCGCAACGCCCGTTCGACGCGGGCGGGTTCAGGCCTCGCAGTGTCGTCCGGGGCGACCGCGTCGACACCGAGGCCCGTGCCCAGGACGCGTACCGTCCGCTCGCCGCCCACGGCCTCCAGCGCGTCGAGCGCGTCGGCGGGGGCGTGCGGGAGGGCGTCCAGGACGGCGTCCTCGGTGCCGGGGTCGCGCAGGGCACGCACGGCCTTCAGGAACGGCCCGGGTGCCTGGGCGCGCGGCAGCAGGCGCGCGATCTCCTCGGCGACCGGCAAACCCCCGGCCCCCTGCCCGTCGAGCGCGACGAGCAGGTCGAGCCGGCGCGGCCACCCCGGATCGGCCGGGGGCGCGTCGACGAGCAGACGCAGCAGTGCGTGCCGCGCGGTGAAGAGCACCGTCGCGACGGCCTCGGCCGGCACGGTGTGGTCGGCGAGCGCGAGGGCCAGGACGGCCGGCACGTCCGCGTCGGTGACGAAGTGGCCGCGCCGGTGCATCGCCCGCAGACAGTCGACCGCGGGCCCTGCGAGCAGCAGCGGGTCCGTCCCGGCGAGGTCCAGGACGGCGGTCACGTCCTCCCGCCGCGCCCACCCGCCGTACAGGGCCAGCGCCCGCCTCCGTACCCGGGGCGGCGTACGGTCCGCGTCCATGGCCACCCACCGGAGCAGGTCTCCGTGCCCGTGCGCGGCAGCCGCGGTGAGCGCCGCGTCGACGACCGCGGCCGACATCCGCGGCGGGGGTGGTGCGAACTGCTCGGACGACGAGGGCAGAACGGGCGACGGGAGCAGCGCGGGCGGCGCGGGCGGCGAAGACGGTGCGGGCGACGGGGGCGGCGCGGGTGACGGGGGCGACGGGGATGGCCCGGGCACCTCGGATGATGCGGGCGACCCGGGCGACTCGGACGACCCGGATGCCCCGGCGAGGTCCGCTGACCCGGACGCCGCAGGCGCCTCCGGGGTCCCACAGGTCGCGGACACACCGCACGTCCTGTACGCCCCGGACACGCCGCACGTCCCGCACGTCCCGGACACCCCGCACACCCCAGGCGTTCCGGAGACCGCGAGCAGACCGGCCCACCGGGCTCGTGGCAGCGGCTCGGACGCGGCCCAGGGCGCGGCGAGTTCGATCAGGGCGTCCCGCACCACGGTCTCCGCGGACGAGTCCAGCAGCCCGTTCAGGACGCCGCGCACGTAGCGGGGCGCGAGCCCGCCGGTCCGCAGCCCCTCCCCGGCCAGCCGCAGCGCCTCCGCCTCCAGCACGGCGTCCCCGGTGCCGGCGAGGGCGCCGACGAGTTCCGCCACGCGCGCGGGCGCGCCCGCGTGGGGCGCTCCGACGGCTCCGGCCGGCTCCACGCGCGCGTGGACCCCCCGGACCGCCTGGTACAGCACCTCTCCGCGCGCCTCGCGCCCGAGCACCGCCGCGGGGTCCCGTACGAGCTCCGCCCGCACCAACGCCACCCGCACGGACGGCGCGAGCACGTCGTCCGGCCACTCCCGCCACCCCCGTGGGGGCACCCCGGCGGCGGCCGCGGCGAGCGCCGCCTCGGGGCTCACCGGGAAGGGTTCGGGAAGCTCCGGCCACGGGCCGGCCTGCGGGTTCGACGGTGGACGCACCCAGGGATCGTACGGTCCGGGAATTCGGATGAGGGGACGGAGGCCCGTCTGGCACACTCGCCCCGCAGACAGAAAGGCTCGAACGTGCACGCGAAGGACACGGCCCCCAGGGCCGACGAACCCGCCGACGCCCAGGGGCCGTACGAGACGCACGTGACCGTCCGCTGCACGACCCGGCCCGAACGGGACCGCCTGGAGGCGTGGGCGGCGCGCCGGGGCCTGAAGCTCACCACGATCGTGCTCGCGCGGGGCCGGACGCCCGTCCAGCCGATGCTCACCCTCCCCGACCGGACGGGGCACCCGTCGCTGGTGGCCGCGCTGCGGGCGGACGGGTTCGAGCCGGTGCGGGTGAAGGTCGAGACCGTGCCGTGGAGCACGGAGCCGGCCGGGCCGGGCGGCGGCTACCACGAGCACCACCTCAAGCTGGCGCTGCCGTCTCCCTACGACCGTGCCGCGCTCGAAGCGCTGGTCGTCCCCCACGGGGCCCACGTGTCGTGGAACGCCCGCCGCGTCCTGCCCGGCCCGGAGGGCCGCCACGAACGCTTCGTGACGCAGCGGCACCCCGGCCCGGCGCCCGACGCGCTCCGCGCCTGCGACGCCCTCCTCGCGGACCTGCTGGCCGCCGGATACGCCGTGGTCGGCGAGGAGCGCGAACGGGTCCTCCACGACAGCGACCTCACGGTGGACGCGGGCTGGCTGGAACCCGACGACGGCACCGGTACCACGGACCGTCCCGACACCCCGGAGAAGACGGCATGAGCGACGACGGCACGAACGACACCGACACCAGCGGCGACACGAGCAGCGACACCGGCACCGGCGCGACGTGGACCGATCCCATCCCGAACGGCCCCGGCACGGCCGGTGAGTCGGCCGCCGAGTACCGGCGGCGCCAGAGCGCGCACCCGAGCACGCTGACCGCCGGCGTCGGGGCGGCGGCCGTCCGGCACCGCGCCTTCGACCCCGCCCTGAAGCACTTCCGGGACGCCTTCCGTCCCACGGACGACGTCATCGAGGACCCGCGGCTGCGCGCACGCTGGCAGGCCGCCCGCCGCTCCGCCCTCGACCTCGTCCTGGCGTCGGTCGCCGGATCGGCGTGGGCGGACTCCCTCGTGCTGCGGGGCAGCATGCTGATGTCGGCGTGGTTCGGGGAGGCCGCCCGGCCGCCGAAGGACATCGACTTCGTCGTGGTCCCCGAGACCTGGCGCATCGAGGAGCCCCGGACCAGGACCATGCTCGACGACATCGCCCGGTCCGCCGACCGGCTCGCCCGCACGCTCGACCTGGACCTGGTGATCGACGCGGCCGGCGCCGTGACCGAGTACATCTGGACGTACGAACGGGTCCCCGGCCACCGTCTCGTGCTGCCGTGGAGCGCGCCCGGCCTGCCCGGTGGGCAGGTGCAGCTCGACTTCGTCTTCCACGAGCGCCTGCCGACCCCGCCGCGGCCGGCGGACGTCGCCGGCGTGCGCGTGCGGGCGGCGGACCGCGAACTGTCGCTGGCGTGGAAGCTGCTCTGGCTGAGCTGCGACATGTATCCGCAGGCCAAGGACCTGTACGACGCCGTCCTGCTCGCCGAGAGCTGCACCCTGCCGCGCGCGCTCCTGGAGGCGGTCATGGACGAGGCCGACGAGTGGCCGCTGGGCGTCGGCGTACCGCTCGACCTAGCCGTCTTCGAGCGGGCGGCCCGCGAAGTCGACTGGTCGGCCTTCCCCGACGACCACGGAGACGCCGACGCGGCGTCCGGCCCGTCCCTCCGCGAGGAGCTGGCGTCCCGCCTGGTGGCGGCGCTGGCCCCGACGTTCGCCTCCTGAGCGGCCCCCGGCCGGGCGCCGGAGGGGCGTTGTCAGACCCTCCCGACAAGATGGGTCCATGACCGCGATTCCCGCCGCTGAGGCGCACTTCGTCCTGTCCGGTTCCGCCGACTACGCGGACGCCCTCGACCGGCTGCGTGCCGCGTCCGGTGCCTACTACGCGGGCGGGAACAGCCCGTTGGACGACGCCTCGTACGACGCGCTGCGGCTGGCCGTGCTCGCGTGGGAGGCGGCGCACCCGGGCGAGGCGCCCGGCTCGCCGACCGGGCTCGTGGCGGACGGCGCCGCGCCGGAGGGCGACGTCGCGCACACCACCCCGCTGCTGAGCCTGGACAACGTGTTCGGGCCCGAGCAGCTGGTCGCGTGGGGCGCCTCGCTCCAGCGGCGGCTCGGCCGGCCGGCGGAGGGCGGGTTCACCGTCGAGCCGAAGCTGGACGGCGCCGCGGTCGCCGCCCGGTACCGGGACGGGCGGCTGGTGCGGGTGGTCACGCGCGGCGACGGGACGCACGGCGAGGACGTCAGCCACGTGGTGGGTTCGGTCGTCGGGCTGCCCGAGCGGCTGGCGGAGCCGGTGACGTTCGAGGTGCGGGGCGAAGTCCTCTTCACGCACGAGCAGTTCGAGACGGCGCAGCGGGTGCGCGCCGAGCACGGCGGCGCGCCGTTCGCGAACCCGCGGAACGCGGTGGCGGGGACGCTTCGGGCCAAGGACCGGCCGTACCGCCTGGAGATGGCGTTCTGGGCGTACGGCGCCGTGGACCTGGACGGCGGATCGTTTCTGCCGGTGGGTGCGACGCACGCCGAGGTGCTGGCGGCGGTCGCCGCGGCCGGCGTCCGGACGACGGCCGACACCCCCGCCGGGCTGCACGTGGTCGACACCGTCGCCGAGGCCCAGGCCCGGGTGGACGCCATCGGCGCGCTGCGCGCCGGGCTCCCCTTCGGCATCGACGGGGTCGTGGTGAAGGCGAACAGCGCGGCCGAGCAGGCCGAGGCGGGTCTCGGCAGCCGTTTCCCGTACTGGGCCGTCGCGTACAAGCTGTCGGCGGTCGAGCGGCAGACGGTGCTGCGGGACGTCGTGTGGGAGGTCGGCCGCACGGGCGTGCTGGCGCCGACCGCCGTCCTCGACGCGGTCGAGATCGACGGCTCCACGGTCTCCCGCGCCACCCTCCACAACCCGGCGGACATCACCCGCCGCGACCTCCACCTCGGCGACACCGTGACCGTCCACAAGGCCGGCGACATCATCCCGCGGGTGCAGGCGCCGGTGGTCGAGCTGCGTCCGGAGGACGCCGTGCCGGTCCCGCTGCCGTCCGCGTGCCCGAACTGCGGCGGCGACATCGACAGGAGCCAGGAGCGCTGGCGGTGCGCGAAGGGCGCCGGGTGCGCGCTCGCCCCGCTCGTCGAGTACGCCGCCGGGCGCGACGTCCTCGACATCGACGGCCTGGGCAGGACGTACGTCAAGGCGCTGATCGACGCCGGCATGGTCACCGACGTGGCCGACCTGTTCACCCTCACCGAGGAGCAGCTGGCGGTCGCCTCGGGCAGCGCCCGGCGCGGCGCGAAGCTCGCGGAGCAGGTGGAGCTGGCCCGCAGTCGCCCGCTGAGCCGGGTCTTCTGTGCCCTCGGCATCCGGGGCACCGGCCGCCGCATGTCGCGGCGGCTCGCCGCCCACTTCGGCACGATGGAGGCGATCCGCGCCGCGAGCGCCGAGGACCTGCTGGCGGTGGAGGGCATCGGCCCGGAGAAGGCCCCGGTCGTCGTCGCCGAGCTGGCGGCGCTCGCCCCCGTGGTCGACAAACTGGTCGCGGCGGGCGTGAACATGACGGAACCTCAGCCGTCCGGACGCCCGGCGGCCGATGAGGCGGAGCCGGCGGACGCCGAAGGGTCCGCACCCGCGGCCGGCCCCCTCGCCGGCAAGACGGTCGTCGTCACGGGAAAGATGACCGGCCGGCTCGACGGCTTCGGCCGCTCGCGGATGAACGAGCTGATCGAGCGGGCCGGCGGCCGGGCGGGCAGCGGCGTCAACGGAAGGACGAGCTACCTCGTCGCCGCCGCCTCCCCCACGGGCAAGCCCAGTTCGAAGACGGTGGCCGCCGAGAAGCTCGGTGTCGAGGTCCTCACCCCGGAGGCCTTCGCCGAGCTGGTGGCCGACCACCTCTGACGGCCCGGCCCGTCGCGCCCCGGCCCCGCCCGGCGGCGGATGCGCCGCCGGGCGGGGCCGGGGCGGCAGGGTCGGTGCTAGGGCCTGTCGTCAAACTCCCGCCGTCGCCCGGAGGGCGGCCCCGCGGCGTCAGGTGCGTGCTCTCGGCGTGCCGGGCGCGAGGCCTCGTACGGGACGTACTTGGCCTTGTGCCCGGTGCGGCGAGAGTGCGTGCATGGCGTCGCGGGGCAGGCGGGAGTTCGACGACAGGCCCTAGACCGCCCCGCCGCCCTGCGCGGGCGTGCGCCGGCGCGGCCGTCGCTCGCCGCCGCGTGCGGCGGACGTGGCGGGACCGTCGGCCTTGGCCGCGCCCGCCGAGCCGGAGGACGTACGGCGAGCGGTTCCCCGCCCGCCGGCGGCGGAGGCCCGTCCGCCGGTCTTGGCGCCCCCGGCGGCAGCGGCGCCACCGCGGGCACCCGCACCACCGCGGCCACCCGTGCCGGCGCCGGCCTTCGCTTCACCGCCGTTGCCGGAGCCACGGGTGCCACGGGCGCCTCCGTTGCCACCGGCGCCACGGGTGCCCGCCTCGCCGCGGGCTCCGGCGGCGGCACCGGTGCCGCCGCCCCCGCCGCGGCGTCGCCGCGGCGGACGGGCACCGGCTTCGCCCGCCGGCTTGCGGGCGGGGCGGGAGGCCGCCGGGGCGGCCTGCTGGGGCACCTCGATGGTGACGGCGACGCCGGACGGCTCGCGGGCGCCGGTGAGGGTGGTCAGCTCCGCGTCGCTCGACTTCAGGCGGGTCGTGCGGGGCTGGATGCCCGCGTCCCGCATCAGCTTGGTGACCTCGTGCTTCTCCTCCGGCAGGACCAGCGTGACGACGCTGCCCGAGCCGCCGGCGCGGGCGGTGCGGCCGCCGCGGTGCAGGTAGTCCTTGTGGTCGCCCGGCGGGTCGACGTTCACGACGAGGTCGAGGTCGTCGACGTGGATGCCGCGGGCCGCGACGTTCGTCGCCACCAGCGCCGTGACCTGGCCGTTCTTGAACTGCTCCAGGGTGCGGTTGCGCTGCGGCTGGGTGCGGCCGCCGTGCAGCGCCGCCGCCCGGACGCCGACGGACAGCAGCCGCTTGGCGAGCCGGTCCGCCGACCGCTTGGTGTCGAGGAAGAGGATGACCCGGCCGTCACGGGCCGCGATGCGGGTGGTGACGGCCTTCTTGTCGGTGGCGTCCTGCACGTGGAGCACGTGGTGCTCCATCGTGGTGACCGCCCCGGCCGACGGGTCGACGGAGTGCACCACCGGGTCCGTGAGGAAGCGCTTCACCAGCTGGTCGATGTTGCGGTCCAGGGTGGCGGAGAACAGCATCCGCTGACCGTCGTCCCGCACCTGCTTGATCAGCTTGGTGATCTGCGGCAGGAAGCCCATGTCGGTCATCTGGTCGGCCTCGTCCAGGACCGTGATGCGGACGTCGTCGAGGACGCAGTCGCCGCGCTCGACGAGGTCGTTGAGACGGCCGGGGCTCGCCACGACCACCTCGACGCCGCGCCGCAGCGTGGCCGCCTGCTTGGTGATCGAGAGACCGCCGACGATGGTGGCCATCCGGAGGTTCACGGCGGTCGCGTACGGGGCGAGGGAGTCCGTCACCTGCTGCGCCAGCTCGCGGGTGGGCACCAGGACCAGCGCGAGCGGCGCCCTGGACTCGGCCCGCAGCCCGGCCGTGCGGGCGAGCAGCGCGAGCCCGAAGGCGAGGGTCTTGCCGGAGCCGGTCCGTCCGCGCGCCAGCACGTCACGGCCGGCGAGCGAGTCGGGCAGGGTGGCGCCCTGGATCGGGAAGGGCGTGGTCACGCCCTGCGCGGTGAGGGTCGCGAGCAGTCCCGCCGGCATGTCCAGGGCGGCGAAGTCGTCCACGGCCGGGAGGGCGGGCGTCGCGCTCTCCGGCATGCGGAACTCGCCGACCGAGGCCGAGGAGGCCACCGAGGAAGGAACGGAGAGGGGAACGGAGCCTCGCTTGCTCGACTTCCGGGGCCTGCGGGACATAAAAATTCTGCCTTTCTTCGAACAGCACAAACCGGGGTCCGCACCACGAAGGTGCGAACCCCGGCGGGCGACGGACTGACGTCCGGCGGCGATCAGGCGGGGACGATGTTCTCCGCCTGGGGGCCCTTCTGGCCCTGCGTGACGTCGAACGTGACGCGCTGGCCTTCCTGGAGCTCACGGAAGCCGGAGGCGTTGATGTTCGAGTAGTGGGCGAACACGTCCGGACCGCCACCGTCCTGCTCGATGAAGCCGAAGCCCTTTTCCGCGTTGAACCACTTCACGGTTCCCTGTGCCATGACCTTCTCCTTCTGTAGGCAGAGGCCCCATCCGGAGATGCCGGTAAAACGAATAATGCGCCTGCGGAAAAGCATTCCGGTCAGGCGCACATAGGTTCATGGGTACCACAACTGCAACACGACCACCGTAGCACGATCCGGGCCGCGAGTCAGGGGAGGGGCGCACCGATTCGCCGAACGCCCCTCCCCCGCTTCCCGCCCGGCGGCTCAGGCGGTGACGGCCGCCAGCAGGTTCGCCGCGATCATGAGGACGACCCCGAGCCGGTGCACGGCGAAGCCGGTGCGGCGGGCCCGCATGATGTCGCCGGACCGGAAGCCGAGCAGGTACTGGCGCAGCCGCAGCAGCGAGGCGGGCAGCATCACCAGGACGAACCACCAGGGGGCGACGCCCACGAGGCTCGCGACGGCGATCGTCAGGAACTCGGCGAGGGAGAGCGCGCCGATGAACCGGGCGTTGCCGCGCTCCGAGACCAGGGCCGCGACGGTGGGCCGGCCCACCGCGCGGTCGCCCTCCACGTCGTTGGTGTTCGAGTAGACGCCGAACATCAGCGGGCCGAAACCGAAGAGCACGGCCTGGACCAGCAGGAATCCGGTGGCCTGCCCGGTGACCATGCCGTACGGGAGGATCACCAGGGCGAAGCCGAGGGCGACCAGGTAGAGCTCCTGGAAACCGTGGTAGCTGAGCTTGACCCCGTAGGAGTACTGGAGCGTCACCACCCACAGCACGACCAGCCCGATCGTGGTCCAGGCGGGCCGGTGCGGGGCGAGGAGGGCGGTCGCCCCGAACAGCAGGGCGGCCAGGACGGTACTCCCCCAGGCGAAGCGCAGCGCCTCGGGCACCGTGAGCGTCCCCGCCACGAGCGGCTTGCGCTGGACGTTGCGCAGCGGGTGGTCGGGGCCGTAGTTGGTGATGTCGCTGCCGTCGCGGAAGCCCGTGACGTCGTCGAAGGCGGTCATCGCCATGAGCAGGAGGACCTGCCCGACGAGGAAGACGCCGAAGAGGGCGGCGGTCCGCCCGGTGAGCGCGTCGGCGGGCGGCAGGACGGCGGAGAGGGCGATGAAGGTGCCCAGGTAGTAGTCGTAGACGTCCAGCTTGCCGAGCCGCGCGTAGATCCGGAGCCTGCCGGCGGCGGGGGCGGCGGTCGGCCCGTCGGGGGCGGGCGCGGTGGTCGTCGTGAGCGTGGAGTCTGTCATGTCGCCTCGGAGCGTGGGGTGGAGAGGGGGACACCGGCGGGGCGGCGGCCCTGCACGGAGTAGAGGACGCCGGTCGCGGCGGCGAACCCCGGGTCGCGCATCAGCGCGCCGAGCCGGTCGAGCTCGGCGGGGGTGAAGCCCTCGTCGAGGAGCCGGGGCGCGAGATGGGCGAGGTGGTGGAGCTGGAGGCCGAGCGCGGGGGTGCCGGGGGCGCGCACCAGGACGTGCGGCCGGATGCGCAGGCCGGTGAGGCCCGCCTCGCGCAGGGCGGCGGGGGCGCGGCGGCCCCAGGTGGGGTCCCCGCCGGCCGCGCGCATCAGGCCGGTCTTGGCGGTGGTGAAGCGCTCGTACAGCCGGGCGTCCTCCGGGGAGGGCGCGAGGAGGCACGGTTCGTGCCCGGCGTCGAACTCGTCGACCTGGAGGAGTCCGCCGGGTCGCAGCGCGCGGACCAGCCGGGCGAGGACGGCCCGGCGCTCGGGCAGGTGCTGGAGGACCAGGCGGGCGATGACGAGGTCGTAGGCCGCTTCGGGCAGCGGGTCGGTGACGACGTCGTGGGCGAGGACGGTCAGCCCGGGCGCCGGGGCGATCCGGCCCGGTTTGATGTCGGTGGCGGTGACGGTCCCGCCGGGCGAGACCAGCCGCAGCAGCGCGTGCGCGACGCTGCCGGCGCCGGCGCCGATCTCCAAACAGTCCATGCCGGGCGTCACTCCGGCCTCCCGGAGGTGGCCGAGGGTGAGGGGGTCGAGGGCGCCTTCGAGGGAGGCGTGGTGGCGGGCGCTGTGCGGGCTGTCGTTGTCGAAGACGTAGCCGCCGGGCGCGGCGGGCGGGGGCGCGGTCACGTCAGGTCCAGCGGCCGGTGCCGCAGGTCTCGGCGCTGCCGGTGAGCTGTTCGAGCAGGACGGCGCGGCGGACCTTGCCGGTGGCGGTGCGCGGGACGTCGTCCCAGGCGACGACGGCGGGTTCGGCGAGCGGCGGGAGGCCGTCGGCGGCGTGCTTCCAGTGCGCCGGGTCGAGGGTGCCGTCCTCGGTGACGACGACGGGGAGCGGCGGGGCGCCGCCGGTCCGGGCGAGGACGACGCACTCCAGGGCCTCGGGGAGCCGGTCCTCCAGCATGTCCTCGGTCCGGAGGCAGCTGAAGCCGGGGAGGTGGTCGACCTCGCGGTCGAGGAGCCGGACGCTGCCGTCGCGGGCGATCGTCCCGATGTCGCCGGTGTTCCACCAGGGGCCGTGCGCCTTGGCCGCCCAGCGTTCCGACTCGCCGGGGTAGTCGGGGGCGAGCGCCCTGGTGCGGCAGAGGAGGAGCCCGGGGGTGCCGGCGGGCACCGGGAGGAAGGTGTCCGGGTCGACGGCCTTGAGGCGGGTCTTCAGGGGGACGGGGCGCCCGAGGTCGCGCGCGGTCGTCGGGGTGCCGTCGGCGGCCCGGGCGACGGAGCGGCGGGTGTGGAAGGCGAAGGTCAGCGGCCCGGTCTCGCTCTGTCCCCAGCCCTGCATCCACAGCGGCCGGCGCCGGGTGCTCGCCTGGAGGTAGGAGCGGATGACCGGCGGGTGCACGGCGTCGTAGGTGCTGATGTAGGTGCGGACGTCCCGGAAGGGCTGGTCGAGGCGGCGGGTGAGCGGGCGGAGCCGTACGTAGTGGGAGGGCAGCGCCTCGACGACGGTCGGCGGGTGGGCGCGCAGCAGCAGGTCGGCGGTGTCGGGCCGGCCCTGGGAGTCGATCGAGATGTGCCGGGGGCCGCGGACGGGGGCGACGGCGGTCCAGCAGATGGTGCGGCCGTGGGCGTAGGAGCTGGCGTTGAAGAGGCTGTCGTCGCGGCGCAGGCCGATGCGGGGGGTCGGCAGGGTCTCGAAGCGGGCGAGGTGGTGGATGAGGGTGCGGGTGGTGTGGGCGACGAGTTTCGGTACGCCGGTGGTGCCGCTGGTGTGGACGACGACCAGGGGGGCGTCGTCGTCGCGGGGGTGCGGTCCGGGGTCGGGCCGGCCGCCGAGTTCGTCGATGTGGACGGTGCCGTCGGGGAGCCCGTCGCGGGGGCCGAGGACGACGGTGGTGCGGGCGGTCCCGGCGAGGTCGACGGCGGGGTCGCGGCGCAGGACGTCGGCGTCGGTGACGAGGACGGTGGGGGCGCAGCGGTCCAGGAGGACGCGCAGGACCTCGGGCGCGAGCCGGTCGGAGAGTTTGACGGGGACGGCGCCGGTGCGGACGGCGGCGCAGGCGAGGAGGTCGTAGTCCCAGTGGTTGGCCTTGACGATGGCGACGCGGTCGCCGGGGCCGGCGCCGGCGGCGGCGAGGGCGCCGGCGGTCTCCCGGACGAGCAGGGCGAGTTCCGGGACGGTCCATTCGGTGGCGCCGGCGCCGGTGGGCGAGGGGGCCAGGTCGAAGGGGCGGTCGAGGTGGACGCGGGTGGCGGTGCCGGATTCGGCGAGTTCGTCGAAGAGGGTGCCCAGGTCGTGGGGGGTCATGCGGCGGTCTCCTGGGGGGCGGTACGGCCCCGGTGGGGGGCGAGGTGGGCGAGGACGCGGGCCGCGGCGAGGGCTCCGGAGCGGGCGGCGCCCTCGCTGGAGGGCCGGGCGGCGACCCAGTCGCCGGCGTACTCGACGGCGCGGGCCGGGCGGCGCAGGAAGGCGGCGCGGACGGCGAGGGCGCGGGGGGTGAGCTCGGGCATGGCCTCGGGCCAGTGGTGGACGTGGGTGGCGGTGAGGGCGGCGCCGAGGCCGGGGACGTACCGTTCGGCGGCGGCGGTGAGCCGGCGGGCGGCTTCCTCCTCGGTACCGGCGGCGAGTTCGGGGAGGTGCCGCGGCGAGGCGAGCAGGCTGATCAGGCCGGCACCGGCGGGGGCCCGGTCGGCGCACTTGAGGTGGTCGGCGATGACGCAGGAGAGCAGGGGTTCCTCGACGGCGGGGGTGAGCAGGGCGTAGCCGCCGCCGCGGGGGGCGAGGCGCCGGTCGAGGGCGCAGCTGACCTTGAACATGGGCCGGAAGGTGGAGGCGGCGACGTAGCCGGCGTCGGCCGGGTGGGGGCCTCCGGTGAGCTTCAGGGCGACCGGGGCGGGCACGGCGAGGACGACGGCGCGGGCGGTGAGGGTGGTGCCGTCGACGGTGAGCCGGGCGTGGTCGCCGTGGTCGGTGACCTCGTCGACCCGTCGGCCGTACCGGGTGTCGAGTCCGGCGGCGAGGCGGGTGGCGAGGAGGTCCATGCCGCCCCGGTAGGTGCGCCAGGCGGAGACGGGTCCGACGGCGAGGAGCAGGCCGACGAGGGGTGCGGCGGCGCTGCGTCCGGCGTCCCAGCCGAAGAAGGCGGAGGAGAGCGGTTGGAGCAGGTGGTCGTGGAGGTCGGGGTGGTAGGCGCGGGCGGCGTCGGCGACGGTGTCGGAGCCGAGCGGGGTGGTCTCGGGGTGGTCGTGGTCGATCTCGGCGCGGCGGCGTCCGCTCCAGGCGAGGAAGCGGGCCAGGGAGGGGCGGGCGGCGGGCACGAGTCCGGCGCCGGTGAGGACGGCCCGGGGTTCGCCGACGCCGTTGTGGGGTCGGCCGCCGCGCCACACGGCCATGGGGCGGCCGATCCGGGGCACGTCGTGGGGGGTGAGTCCGGCGCGGCGGATCAGCTGCCAGGTGGCGCGGTAGCCCTGGGCGGAGATCTGTTCGGCCCCGGTGTCGATGGTGTAGCCGTCGCGGCGGACGCTGCGCATCCGGCCGCCGGGGGCGTCGGCGGCCTCGAAGACGCACACCTCGTGGCCGTTGCGGCGCAGTTCGTGGGCGGCGGCGAGTCCGGCGAGGCCGGAGCCGATGACGGCGATGTCGAGGTCAGGGGTCATGCGGGGGTACTCCGTGCGGGGCGGGGGCGGGGGGCGCGGCCCGCCCGGGGCGGTGCGGTCACCGGCGGGTGCGCAGGACGTGGCCGCGGACGGCGTCGGTGACGCGTTCGACCTGGCTGTCGGTGAGCCGGTGGTGGACGGGCAGGGAGAGGTGGCGGCGGGCGGCGTCGCGGGCGTGCGGCAGGCCGGGGCCGGGGCGTGCGGCGGCGACGGGGGCGAAGGCGGTCTGCTCGGGGAGGGTCCTCGGGTAGTAGACGTGGGTGTCGACGCCCGCGGCGGAGAGGTGGTCGCGCAGGGCGTCCCGGTCGTCGGCGAGCAGGGTGTAGACGTAGTAGCAGCGGCCGTCGGTGCCGGGCGGCGGGGTGGTGATGCCGGGCAGTCCGGCGAGGTGTTCGGTGTAGTGGGCGGCGATGCGGGCGCGTCGCTCCAGGCGGGCGTCGAGGCCGGCGAGCCGGTGGAGCTGGAAGGCGGCCTGGATCTCGTCGAAGCGGCTGTTGACGCCGATCCGGTGGTGGAGGAAGCGGTGGACGCCGTCCTGGCCGTGGTTGCGGAGCATGCGGACGGTGCGGCCGGTCTCCTCGTCGCGGGTGACGACGGCGCCGCCTTCGCCGGGCATGCCGAAGGACTTGACCTGGACGAAGGAGTAGAGCCCGGCGTCGCCCCACAGTCCGGCGGGGGTGCCGTCGAGGACGGCGCCCTGGGCGACGGCGGAGTCCTCGACGAGCCGCAGGCCGTGCTCGGCGGCGAGGGCGGTGAAGCGGGGCATGTCGGCCATGACGGAGAACATGTGGGCCGGCATCAGGGCCTTGGTGCGTCCGGTGACGCGGGTCTCGGCGTCGGCCGGGTCGAGGGTGAGGGTGAGGGGGTCGATGTCGCCGAAGACGGGGACGGCGCCGGTGTGGAGGACGGCGGCGGCGAGCGGGGCGCAGCCGAAGGCGGGGACGATCACCTCGTCGCCGTCGCCGATGCCGAGCGCGGTGAGGATCAGTTGGAGGGCGGAGGTGCCGCTGGAGCAGGCGACGACGTCGGCGGCGCCGAGCCGGGCGCGCAGGGCGTCCTCGAAGGCGCGGGTGCGGTCGCCGAGGATGAACTTCTGGTCGGCTCCGGTACCGATCTCGTACAGGAGCCGCAGCAGGGTGTCGCGGTCCTCGTGGAAGAGGTCGGGCGGGAAGAAGGGGACGCGGTCGCCGGGGGCGGCGGTCGGCTCGGCGGGCCGGTCGCTGGTGGTGGTCATGCGGGCACCTTCCCGGTGTGGAACGCGTGGACGGCCGCGCAGACCCGGTCGACCTCGGCCTCGGTGAGATCGGCGTGGAGGGGCAGGGCGACGGCGGCGCGGGCGGCGGCCTCGGCGGCGGGGAAGTCGCCGGGGCGGTGGCCGAGTCCGGCGAAGCAGGGCTGGAGGTGGAGCGGGCGCGGGTAGTACGTCTCGGTGCCGATGCCCTGGTCCTGGAGGTGGTCGACGAGCGCGTCGCGCCGTTCGGTCTCGATCAGGTAGACGTAGAAGACCTCGTCGGGGGCGCCGGTGACGGCGGGCAGCCGGGTGACGCCGGGCGTGTCGCGCAGGCCCTCGTCGTAGCGCCGGGCCAGGGCGGCGCGGTGGCGGATGTCCTCGTCGAGGACGGTGAGCTTGGCGAGCAGGACGGCGGCCTGGAGGTCGTCCATCTTGCTGTTGTGGCCGATGTGCACGGTCTCGTTGGAGATGCCGGGGAAGTGGGCGAGGGTGCGCCCGGTGCGGCCGTGGTGGCGGAGGGCTGCCACGTGCTCGGCGAGGTCCGGGTCGTCGGTGAGGACGGCGCCGGCGTCGCCGAGCGCGCCGAGGGTCTTGCTGGGGAAGAAGGAGAGCACGCCGCCGCGGCCGTGCAGCCCGGCGTGGACGCCGTGCTGCCGCATGCCGATGCCTTCGGCGCTGTCCTCCAGGAGCGTGAGGCCCCGGTCGGCGGCGTAGGCGGAGAGCGCGGCCATGTCGGCCATCCGGGAGAAGAGGTGGACGGGCATCAGGAACCGGGCGCCGTCCGCGTCCTCGTCCCGGATCGTGTGGGGGCTCATGGCGTACGTGTCCGGTTCGACGTCCGTGAAGACGGGCCGGCCGCCGGCCAGGACGACGGCGCTGGCGGTGGCGACGAAGGAGTACGTGGGGACGAGGACCCGGTCCCCCGGGCGCAGCCCGCAGGCGCGGAGCAGGAGCACCAGGGCGTCGGTGCCGCTGTTCACGCCGATGACGTGGCGGGCGCCGGTGTACCGCGCGAGGGCGTCTTCCAGGCGGCCGACCTGGCGGGAATGCGAGAACTTGCCGTCGGCGAAAATCTCGTCCACTCCGGCCCGCAGTTCCGGCCAGATCTTTTCGAACGTCTTCGCCTGGGAGAAAAAGGGAATGCTGGATCGCGTCACGCGGAAACAATTCTTCTCGGCCGACGGGACGCCGGCGTCAACTGGGGCCGGGGAGAAGGCCCGAGAGGGATGAGGGGCCGGTCACTGCCTGCCCTGGAAGCCTGCCGGGCGAGCGTAACAGCGCGAAGATCGGCGTCACGAATCCTCAAAGGAAATTCATACTTCTCGGTGATCATGTCACCGATTTCCTTGACCGGTGTCGCGCACGGCGGCGAGATTCTTCGCTGCGTCCCGCCCGAATCACCGAATGGAACAACCGTATGAGGCAGCCCCTGATCATCGGACTGGGCCGGGCCGGCGCCGGGCTGCACCTGCGGGCCCTGCGCACCGCCCTGGACCGCTCGCCCGGCCTGTGGCACGGGCCGGTGGTCGCCGTCGATCCCCGGCCCGGCGAGCGGGCCCCGGTCCCGGACGGGGTCACCGTGACGGCCACGCTCGGCGAGGCCCGCGCCCTGCTGCCCCCGGAGCGGGCCGTGGTCCACGTCTGCACCCCGCCCGCCACCCGGGTCGCCGTCCTCGCCGAGCTGGCCGCCGCCGGCTACCGCGACCTCGTCGTGGAGAAGCCGCTCGCCGCCGACGCGGACCGACTGGACGCCGTCACCGAGCTGGTGGACCGGTACGCCCTGCGGGTCGCGGTGGTGGCCCACTGGCCCGCCTCCGCTCTCGCCGACCGGCTGCGCGCCCCCCTCGCCTCGGGGGAGCGGGGGCGGCTGCTGCGCATCGACGTCATCCAGCACAAGCCGCGCTTCACCCGCGGGCTGCGCCCCGACGACGGCCACCCCACCGCCTTCGACGTGGAGTTGCCGCACTCCCTGGGTCTGGTCCTGTCGCTCGCGGGCCCCGCCGAGGCGACCGACGCCCGGCTGACCGACCTGCGGATCGGGGAGACGGTACGCCCCGGCCTGGGCGGCGCCGTGCTCGACCTGCTCCACGCGAACGGGGTGCGCACCCGCATCCACTCCGACCTCACCGCCCCGGTGCGCGAGCGGCGGGTCGCCCTCACCTTCGAACGCGGCGCCCTGGTGGGCCACTTCGCGCCGAGCGACGCCGACGACCACGTCCAACTGGACGTCGACGGGCGCCGCGAGGTGTTCCGCGACGACGCCCTGACCGCCTTCCTGCACCGGACCTACACCCGCTTCGCCACCGTCCCCGCCGAGGAACCCTCCTGGGGCGCCGACTTCGCCCTGCACGCCGACGTGGTCCGCATCCTCGACGCGGCCAAGCGGCTCTGCGCGGCGGACGCGGCCGGCGGGCGCGACGAGGAGGTCCGCCGTGCCGTGGCCCGTTGACCTGACCGGCCGGATCACCGGCATCGGCGACGAGGCCGCCCCGGGACTCGACGACCAGATCGCCGTCGCGCGGGAGTTGGGCTGGTCGTCCCTGGAGCTCCGCAGCCTCGACGGCACCGCCCTCGCCGACCTTCCGGCGCGGGCCGTACGGGAGGCCGCGGCGCGGCTGCACGCGGCGGGGCTCGGCGTCGTCTGCCTCGACTCCCGGATCGGCAACTGGGCCCGCCCGGTGACCGGCCCCTTCTCCGCCGACCTGGACGAGCTGGACCGGCTCGCCGAGCACGGCAGGGTGCTGGGCTGCCGCAGCCTGCGCGTCATGTCGTGGACCGACGGCGGGCTGCCCGAGGAGGAGTGGGCGGCCGCGGCGATCGACCGGATGCGGCGGCTCGCCCGCCGGGCCGAGCGGCTCGGCGTCGAACTGCTCCACGAGAACTGCGCCGGCTGGGCCGGCTCCGACGCCGACCGGACGCTGCGGCTCCTCGCCGAGGTGGACAGCCCGGCACTGCGCGTCCTCTTCGACATCGGCAACGGCGTCCCGTACGGCTACGACGGCCTCGCCCTCCTGGAACGGCTGCTGCCGCACGTCGCCCACGTCCACGTCAAGGACGCGCTGCCCGGCGACCGCCCCGGCGAGGCCGTGTACACGCTGCCCGGCGAGGGCGTCGCCCGGGTCGCCGACTGCGTACGGCTCCTGGAGGAGCACGGCTACCGGGGCGCGTACTCGCTCGAACCCCATCTCGCGGTGGTCCCGCACGAGGGCGTCCGCGGCGGGGGCACCGACACGGCCGACCCCTTCGTGCGGGCCGCCCGGCGTCTGGCCGACCTCCCGGTCCCCGCCCCCGCGGTCCCCTCCCCCAGCCCGGCCCCCGACCGGCCCCGCACTCCCGCCGGTGTCGACACGGGCCTGCTGCTCCACCTCCTCCACACGCCCACCGCCGGCCCCCTGGAGACCGGCCCCGACGCGCCGCACCACCTGACGGCAGCCCTGCGCGCCTACGCCACCGCGGCGGCCCGGCACGGCCTCACGACGGTGCGCCTCGGCCCCCCGTCCGCCGAGGCGGTGCTGCGCGACGACACCCCCCGGCCGGTGCGCCGGGCGGTCGCCGCCGACCCCTCGTTCCTGGCCGGCCAGCCGAGCCTCCTGCTGCGCCTCGGCCCCGAACTTCCGCGCGAGCGCACGGTGATGTTCAACGTGCACCTGGACACGGTCGCCGGCGGCGGCCCGCCGGCCTTCGACGGAGCCCGGTTCCACGGCCGGGGCGCCGTCGACGCGAAGGGCCCCGCGGTCGCGCTGCTCGCCGGGATCGCGGAGGCCGCCGCGCGCCGTCCCGCGATCGGGCGGGACGTCGCGGTCCTCGTCCAGGCCGTGGCCGGCGAGGAGGGCGGGGCGCTCGGCACCTTCGGCACCCGGCCGCTCGTGGAGGCGGGCCACGTCGGCCGGCTCAACGTGTTCTGCGAGCCGACCGGGCTGCGCCACCTGCCGCGCGCCACCGCCGCCGCCACCGCCCGCGTCACGGTCGAGGGCGAGGACGCCGTCGACGACCGGCCCGGCGCCGGCCACAACGCCACCGTCCTCCTCGGCTTCCTCGCGCAGCACCTCGCCGCCGCCCTCGGCCGGGCACCCGTCGGCGGGCCGCCGCCCACGGTCTGCGTGGCGGGGCTGCACACCGGCACCCTGCACAACAAGGTGCACGGCACCGGCGGTCTGCTGCTGAACCTCCCCTACGCCACCGCCGAGGCGGGCGCGGCCGCCGAGCGGGCGCTCGCCCGCGCCCTCGACGAGGGGCTCCGGGAGTTCACCGCCCGCTTCTCCGGCCTGCCCCTGTTCGCCCGCACGGCGGCCGACGCGGCCCGCATCACCCGCCTCGACTGGGAGAAGCGCGGCCTGCCCGCGCTCGGCCCCCAACCCGCCTGGGGCGAGGAGCTGATGGCCCGCGCGGGCATCCCCCGGTGGCCCGACGACGAGCCCGCCTTCACCTGCGACGCGATCTGGCTGGACGGCACGGAGACCACCTTCACCACGGTGTTCGGCCCGGGCTCCCTGGACGCCAACGGGGCCCACGCCCCGGGCGAGTTCGTCGACCTCGCCGATCTGGAGGCCTTCGCGGACCGCGTCGCCGCACTGCTGACGGCCTTCGCCGACGACCTCCGGTCCGGCGCGGAACACCGCGCCCTGCCGGTACCTACCGAGAAAGCAGGAACCGCATGACGTCCACGCTGCCCGACGGCGCCGTCCCCCGGAGCACCGGTCCGGCACCCGGAGAGGGCCGGGAGGTGACGGTCGCGTACGAGACGCTGCTCGACGAGACCGCCGCCCGCTTCGTCCGGCTCGGACTCCCCGAGGGCCGGGCCCGGCTGGCCGCCGAGGCGCTCTGCTACGGCGACCTGACCGGCATGGACTCGCACGGTGTCTTCAACCTCGCCCGCCTCTACGAGCCGCTGCTGCGCTCCGGCCGCGCCGACCCCCGCGCCGAACCGCTGATCCTGCGCGACCTCGGCCCCTGTGTGGCCGTCGACCACCGGCGGGCGCTCGGCCTGTGGGCGGCGTCGGAGGCGATGGACCTCGCCGTGGAGCGCGCCGCCCGCTGCGGCATCGGCCTCGTGTCGGTGCGCGGCGCCACCCACTTCGGCTGCGCGGGCGTGCACGCCAAGCGGGCCGCGGACCGGGGCATGATCGGCGTCGTCGCCTCGAACTGCGGCGGCCAGCGCATCGCCCGCCCGCCGCTCGGCGCCGCCGCCCTCCTGGGGACCAACCCGCTGAGCGTGGCGGCCCCCGCCCTCGAAGACCGCCCGTTCGTCCTGGACATGAGCACCACCGTCGTCCCCACCGGCCGCGTCCGCACGGCCGCCCGCGACGGCCGCGAGGTCCCCGAGGGCTGGCTCACCGACGACGCCGGACGGCCGGTGCGGGACGCGTCCGCCTACGACCGGGGCGAGGCCTGGCTGGGCTGGCTCGGCGGCACCCCCGCGACCGGTGCCTTCAAGGGCTTCGGCCTCGGCCTCGCCGTGGAACTCCTCGCCGCCGTGCTGCCCGGCGCGGCCAGCGGCCCCTCCCCCGCCGCCCTGGAGGGTGACGGCAGGCCGGGCGGCACCGACGACGACATCGGCTTCCTCGTCCTCGCCGTCGCGCCCCACGTGCTCCGCGACGGCTTCGACGACGACGCCCGCGCGATGTTCGGCACGATCCTCGACTGCCCGCCGCTGCCCGGCCGGGGACCGGTCCGCTACCCCGGTCACCCGGAGGCCGAACGGGCCGAGCGGCGGCGCGCCTCGGGCGTCCCGCTCTCCGCCGCGCTCCACGCCGAACTGACCGCCCTCGGCCTCCGCCTCCCGCTCACCCCGGAGGAGAACCGATGACGGCCGCCACCGGGCGCCCCCTGCGCCTGGGAATCGCCGGGCTCGGGGTGATCTCCCGCTTCTACGTGGCCGCCGCCGAGCGGATGCCCGAGTGGGAGCTCGCCGCGGTCTGCGACCTGCGCGAGGAGGCCCTGGCGCCGTTCCGGGGCCGAGTCGCCTGCCACACCGACCACCGGGAGCTGCTCGCCGCCGGCCCGCTGGACGCCCTGGTCGTCGCCGTGCCGAACCACGCGCACGCCGAGGTGTGCGCGGACGCGCTCCGGGCCGGCGTCCCGGTCTGCGTGGAGAAGCCGCTCGCCCTCGACCCGGCGGACGGCCACCGTCTGGCCGCGCTCTCGAAGGAGTACGGCGTCCCGCTGCTCACCGCCTTCCACCGCCGCCACAACGACCGGGTCCTCGCCCTGCGCGACCGGCTGCCCGCGCCGGACGCGCCGGTGCGGGTGGAGTCCGTACGGGTGCGGTACCTGGAGCGGATCGAGGAGCACATCGGCACCGACACCTGGTACCTGGACCCGGCCCGCTGCGGCGGCGGCTGCGTCGCGGACAACGGCCCCAACGCCTTCGACCTCGTCCGCCTGCTGCTGGGCGAGGCCCCGCTGGAGGTCGTCGCGGCGAAGGTGGGCCGGGACGGTGCCGGCACCGACCGGCAGGCCGTGGTCGAGCTGGCCGGTCCGGGCGGCCGCGGTGTGGTGGAGCTGGACTGGTCGTACCCCGGGGAGGTCAAGGACGTGGTGGTGCGGCTGAGCGACGGCACCGAGCTCTCCGCGGACATGCTGGGCGGCCGGCCGGGCTTCAAGGAGTCCCTGTGGCACGAGTACGAGGGCGTGCTGAGGGAGGTCGCGGGGCTCCGCGCCCTGCCCGACCCGTCCCGGGCCGTCGAGGGCGGGCTGGCCGCGCTGGGCCTGGTCGCCGACGTCTACGCGAGGGAGGCGGCCCCGTGACCGCGACCCCGGTGGTGCCGGCCGCCTCCCTGGACGCCGGCCGGCACGAGAACGGCGCCAAGCGCGCGGTGCGCGGGACGCTGGTGAAGGTGCTGCTGCACGAGCGCACGGACCGGGGCATGACTCTGGAGCCGTTCGCGGCCCGCTGCGTCCGCCGGGGCGAGGTCCACGAGCTGTTGACGACCGACCGGTGGACCGACGTGCCGGGCGCGCGGGTGGACCGGGTCGGCTTCCTCGGCTTCGTGGAGCTGGAGGCCGGCGGGGTCGTCGACCGGGGCGACACGGTGCTGATCGGCGGGGAGCCGGTGGGCACGGTGCTCGGTTTCGACGGCTGCCACCTGCCCAACCACTACAACATCGTGATCCTCTCGCCCCGGCTGCTCACCGGCCGGTCGCTGGCCCTCGAACCCGAGACGACCGTGGTCTTCGCCCCGGCCGGCTGAGCCGGGTGCGGCGCGCACAGGAGAACGGCCGGCCGGCACCCCCCGAGAGGGTGCCGGCCGGCCGCCGTCGGCGCGGGGAGGCTCAGCCGAGCAGCTCGACGTCGAGCTCACCGGTGTGGAACTTGCGCACCGCGTCGAGCAGCTCGGTCTCGGAGAGCGAGCCGTCCTTGTCGGCGTCGATCTGCTGGAAGGCGGCACGGCCCTCCCGCTCGTCCAGGCCGATGGCGCCGAGCCAGGCGGCGAACTCGGACTCGTCGATGACGCCGTCCTCGTTCTTGTCGGCGAGGGCGACGATGCCCTTGGTGACCGGGCCGAGGACCGGGTTGAAGGTGGCGGCGCCACCCTCGACGACCTCACCGGCGGCCTGGAGGAACTGCGCGCGGTTGATCTGACCCTGCGCGGAGACGCCCGCCTTGTCGGCGAGCAGTTCGAACATCGCGGTGAAGCCGTCGCGGAGCTGCTTGCCCTTCGCCGACTCGGGGGTCTCGCCGAAGGCGCGGGCGATGTTGGCGGCCTCGGTGACGAAGTCCGAGGGCTCCAGCACGCCGTCGCCGTTCACGTCCCACTTCTCGAAACGCTTGGCCAGACGCTCCTGGGCGATGGTCATGAGATTTTCTCCTTAGATCTTTCCGTGGTGCCGTTCGGACGGGCGTCCGGACGGCCTTTCCTCGGTCCCGCCCTGCGCGCCGGGGCCGGACCGGAGGTCTGTGGGGTGCGGGGCAGCGTCAGAGCCGCACCACGCGTCTGCCCTCCGCCGTCCCCCGGGTGTCCAGGACCGGGCAGTCCGCGCCGTCCCAGTCGGCGGACCGGTACGCGGCGTGCTCCTGGAGCAGCACCACCAGGTCGCTGTCGGCGAGGGCCTGTGCGCACGAGCGCCGGCGGGGGACGGGAACGCCGTCCACCTCGAAGCGTTCGACGTACGGGTCGTGGTAGGAGAGCCGGACGCCGAGCGCGCCGAGGGCCCGGGCGACGGGGTACGCGGGTGACTCCCGGGTGTCGGAGATGTCGGCCTTGTAGGCGACGCCGAGCAGCGTCACCCTCGCCCCGGCGGGGTCCTTCCCCGCGGCGACGAGCAGGTCGCGGGCCCGGTCCGCGACGTGTCCGGGCATGGCGTCGAGGACGGCGCGGGCGGCGCCCAGGGTGTGGAAGGTGAAGCCCTGTTCGGCGGCGTGGCTCATCAGGTAGCGGGGGTCGACGGGGATGCAGTGGCCGCCGACGCCCGGGCCCGGCCGGAAGGCCGAGTAGCCGAAGGGCTTGGTGTCGGCGCAGCGCAGCACGTCCCAGATGTCGATGCCGACCCGGTCGCAGTAGAGGGCCACCTCGTCGACCAGCGCGATGTTGACGTACCGGTAGGCGTTCTCGAGGAGTTTGGCCATCTCCGCCTCGCGCGTCCCGGCGGCGACGACGACCTCGTCGACGAGCCGCTCGTAGAAGGCGGTCGCGTGCTTGGCGCAGAGCTCGGTGCAGCCGCTGACGACCTTGGGGGTGCTGCGCAGGCTGTAGCGGCGGTTGCCGGGGTCGATGCGCTCGGGCGAGTACGCGAGGTGGAAGTCCCCGCCCACGCGCAGCCCGTGCGCTTCGAGGAGGGGCCGGACGATCTCCTCCGTGGTGCCCGGGTGGCTGGTGGACTCGACGCAGACGAGCACGCCGGGTTCCAGGTGGCGGGCGACCGTGCGAACGGCCGTCGTCAGGGGTAACAGGTCGGGCTCTCCGGCCGGGGTGAGGCCGGTGGGCACGCAGATGACGACGGTGTGGGCGCCGGCGAGGACCGAGGGGTCGGTGGAGGCCCGGAAGCCGGCGGCGCGCATCGCCGCGACGTCCTCGTCCGGGATGTCCTCGATGTGCGAGCGCCCCCGGCCGAGTCCCTCCACCACCTCGGTGTCGACGTCGAAGCCGACGGTCGCGAGTCCTGCTTCGCAGGCCCGGCGGGCCAGCGGAAGACCGACGTAGCCGAGACCGACCACGGCGACTTCTGTGAACATGCGTCCCCCCGTGATTCACTTCCCGCACAAGGAAGTTGAATCAAAGATTCCGTTTGCATTGACAGGATTGCATGCGATTTCGCGTCTCCGCGCAATCAATGCGCGAGTTCGCTCGCATGAGTGAAAGGCCCTGCCTCCAGGTCGACGCGAACCGTCGCGCCGACCGGGGTGGCACCGCCGAAGGCCTCCGCGGCCCGGGCGGTGACGGTGCGCCGGCAGACCTTCCCGGTGGGCCGCAGCGGCATCCGGTCGAGCACCAGGAGGTACTCGGGAAACTTGCGGCGCTCCAGCCCCCGGGCCGCGAGGTGCGCGGTCACGGCGTCCAGGGCCGGCGCCGGCACCCCCGGAGCCGGGCGTACGACCGCGCACAGCCGCTCACCGAACTCCTCGTCGGGCACGGGCACGCACACCGCCTCCGCGATCCGGGGGTCGGTACCCAGCTCCCGTTCCACCTCAGCGGGACTGATGGTGTAACCGCCCCTGATCACCACGTTCTTGAGCCGTCCCAGGACCCGCAGCCGACCCGCCGCGTCGAGGGCGCCGAGGTCTCCGGAGCGGACCCAGCCCGTCTCCGTGCGGTAGCGGGCGTCGAGTTCGGGGGCACCCACGTAACACAGCGGGGTCATCGGACCCTTGGCCTGGATCTCGCCGGGCTCTCCCACGGCCGCCGGCGTGCCGTCCGGGCGGACGATCCGGATCGCGGCCACGGCGGGGTCGGGAACGCCGGCGGTGTCCCCGGCCGGGGTGACGGTGTGACAGTTGACGCCGTCGGAGGAGCCGTAGACGGTCACGACCGGCACGCCGAAGCGCTCCCGGCAGGCGGTCGCGGTGGAGTCGGGCAGCGCGGCGCCGCTGGAGACCACGGCCCGCAGGCCCGGGGCGGGTTCCCCCGGCAGGCGGGGCAGGTCCGCCATCCGCCGCAGCATGGTCGGCACCCCGAAGAAATGGGTGGGCCGGTGGTCGACGATCGCCCGGAGCGCCTCGCGGGCGTCGAAGCGCTCGCGCGTGATCAGGGTGGCGCCGAGCGCGGCGAGCGCCACCGGGACGCCGAGCGAGCCGTACGAGGAGGCCAGCGGGACGAGGACGAGGAAGCGGGGCGGCTCCGCCGGGAAACCGGCGAGGGCGCGTACGTACGCGGCCCGGCCCCCGGCGATCGCCTGGTGGCTGTAGGCGACCAGCTTCGGTTCGGCCTCGGAACCGGAGGAGACGAGGAACCGCGCCGGGGCGCCGGCCTCGGCGGGACGGTCCGCCGGCCGGAAGGCCGTCCGGGGCACGGCACGGTCCAGGCCGTCCGCGCCGGACGACGTACGGAACACCGCGCGCGTCCACGGCAGTTCCGCCGCCACCCGGGCGTCCTCCGGTTCGCTGAGGACGGCTCCGCCCGCCCGGGAGCGGGACAGCAGCGCGCGGGTGTCGCGGACCCCACCGCCGAGCGGGTACGGCAGGGCGACCGCACCGAGGGCGTAGACGGCGAGTTCGGCCGCGGCGGCGAGCCGCCCGTTGGGCAGGCGCAGCGCGACGACGTCCCGGGCGCCGAGCCCCGCCTCCGCGAACAGGCCCGCCACGCGCAGCACGTCGGCGTACAGCTCGCCGTAGGTGAGGGTGCCGCGGTCGTCGACCACCGCCTCGCGGCCGGGGAAGGCGAGGGCGTTGCGCCGGAAGAGGGTGAAGAGGTCGGCGTCGGGACACAGCCCCCGGGCCTCCCAGGCGGCACGGTCGGCGCGCGGCACCCGGTCGGGCAGCTCCAGGCCGTTGCGGGAACGCCAGAGGGTCTCCCGCACGGCGGACGTCGCGGTCATCGGGGTTCTGCCTTCCGGGTGGTTCGGGTGGGGCGTGGGGCCTCGGCGCGCCGGACGCGGGCGTCCGGCGCGCGTGGACGGGCGGCCGCGTCAGCGCGTGGGAGCGGCGGATCCGGGGCGGCGGTGCCTCACGTGGAGGCCTCCTCGGTGAACGTCCAGGGCGCGGCCGGGCGGGCGAACGGGTGGTGCTCGTCCGGCGGGAGGACGGCGCGGGCGAACGCGGGGTCGCGGGCGAGGCCGGCCAGATCGGTGCGGACGGCGACCGACGGCAGTCCGGCCGCGCGGAGGCCGGCCAGCCACTCCTCCGTCGTACGGCTCCGCAGCCGCTCCCGCACGCCGTCGGGACCGTGCGCGCCGACGGCCCGGGCGAGCTCCGCGGGCCTGGAGCGGGCCCGGGCGCCGAGGTGGAGCAGGCCGTCGGCGGTGGGCAGCGGGTGGTCGAGCGGGGAGAGGGCGACCCGGCGGCCGGCCCGGGGCACCAGGGCGGCGGCGGAGAGCAGCGAGGAGTGGACGCGGGCGCCCCGGTGGGTGTGCTCGCGGGTGAGGAGACCGGCGAGGACGGCCTGGGCCAGGACCAGTCCGCCGAGGACGTCGGTGACGGTCATCAGGGAGGGGGCCGGGGGTTCCTCCGAGGGGCGGAGGGCGGCGGCGAGGCCGCCGTGGACCTGGGCGAGGTAGTCGGTGCCGATCGGCGGGACGGGACCGAGGGCGGTGCCGAATCCGGAGGCGGAGGCGTGCACCAGGCGGGGGTGGAGGGCGTGCAGCGCGTCGGCGTCCAGGCCGAGGGCGCGGTCCTTTCCGGGGGCCCAGTTGTGGAGGAAGACATCGGCGCCGGCGGCGAGTTCGGCGACGGCGGCGCGGCCCCGGCGGGTCGTGAGATCGGCCTCGACGACGGTCTTGCCGTGGTTGAGCGCGGAGAAGCGGACCGAGCAGCCGGCGGCGACCGGCGGGAGGTGGCGCAGGGGGTCGCCGCCCGGCGGCTCGACGCGTACGACTTCGGCGCCGAGCATGCGCAGGACGTGGCCGGCCATGGGGCCCTGGACGCGGCGGGCCGACTCGACGATCCGTACGCCGGCCAGCGGCAGGGCGTCCCCGCGGAGCGGCGCGGCGGCCGGAGGCCGGGGCGGGGCGTGGGGGGCGGGGTCGAGCGTCCAGGGGGCGAGGCCGGGCGGGGGCGTCGTGGACGCGCCGACCTCGGCGACGGAGACGCCGTGTGCGGCACCCGCCTCGTGTACGGCAGCGAGGGGCAGGGCCAGGACGGCGTCCCGGAGCTCGGCGGGGAGGGGGCAGACCGCCGTTCCGAAGCGGGACTGGAAGGGCAGCCAGCCGCGGCCGGCCGTGCGCGGCGGGACGCCCAGTCGGCTCCAGAATCCGGCCCAGGCTTCGGGGTCGAGCGTCTCGATCTCGACGCGGGCGCCGTCGGCCGTGACGAGCGTGGCGAGTCCGGACGGGCCGCCGGGCGGTGGGGCGTCGTCGGGCGCGGTGGCGGCGGCGAGGTACTGGGTGACCGTGAGCAGCGCCCCCTGCGCGAGGGAGGTGCCGGTGCGCAGGGGCGGGCGGCCCTGGGCGCGGGCGAACAGGGCGGCCGTGACGCCCTGGGCGGCGAGCACGCCGGTGACGGCGGAGACGTACTCCGCGGTGAGCGGGGCGGGGGCGCCGGTGGCCCGGCCGTGCACGTGCATGACGCCGCAGGCGGCTTGGACGGCCCGCTCGTCGCCGGCGTCGATGCCGACGGGACCGGTGCCGCCGACGGTCCAGGCGGGTCGGTTCCGGTCGCCGCCCGGCAGGGCGCCGAGGGTGCGGTCGAGCAGCGCCCCGGCCACGGTGCGGGCGGTGCGGGCGGGGTCGGCGGGGGCGGAGTGTGCCCTGGTGCGGGCCTCCTCGGACAGGGTCACCTACGCCGACCGCCTTCCCCGTCCCGCCGCATGCGCCGTCCCTCTCCCGCCTCGAAACGATCTTTCCAACGGGGGAGAACAGCGGACGGGCGTCGGGGGCACGGCCATCGGCCCGGCTTCCGCCCGACGGGCGAGCGTTCGCACGGCCGTCGGGGAGCAGTACCGGCCACTGCGGGGACGGGGCGGATCCGTGAGCGGGCGGCGCCGGATCTTCTGCGTGCCGGTCAGGTGCGGGTGACGGCCGGGGAGAGGGCGTGCAGGCGGAGCGCCAGCTGTATCTCCAGGGCCCGGGACGGCGCCTGCCAGTCGGGGCCGAGGAGCCGTCCGACCCGCTCCAGGCGCTGTGCCACGGTGTTCACGTGGACGTGCAGGTCGTCCTTGGTGCGGGCCGGGCTCATGCCGCTGGCGAAGTAGGCGTCGAGGGTGCGCACCAGGTCGGTGCCGCGTCGCCGGTCGTAGGCGACGACCTGCCCGATGGTGCGCTCCACGAAGCCTCCGATGTCGCGGCCGTCGGCGAGCAGCAGGCCGAGGAAGCCCAGGTCCGCCGCGGCGGCGCCCTCGCCCGCGCGCCGCAGGAGTCCGAGGGCGTCGAGGCAGCGGCGGGCCTCCTGGTACGCGCCCGCGACCCGGTCCGGGTGGTCGAGTGGGTCCCGGACGGGGGCGGAGGCGCCGACGGTGACCGGTTCGCGGAGGGTGCCGCCGAGGTGGCGGGCGGTCTGGCGGGCCAGTGCCGAGGCGTCCTCCCCGGGGCCCAGCGGCAGCAGGAGGACCGTACCGCCGTCCCGGGCGGAGGCGAGGCCGCCGCGGGTGGCGGCGAGGTGGGAGGCGGCGGACCGGAGCCGCTGCCGGTCGGCGCTCTCCCTGCCGGACCGCTCGGTCTCGTCGGCGGGGCCGGTGCGGTCGACGCGGGCCGCGAGGACCACGTGCGGGGCGTCGCTGTCGGCGCGGAGGCGGGCGGCGCGCTCGCGCAGCAGGCGGCGGTCGCGGTCGGGGGCGTCGAGGAGGTCGTCGAGCAGTTCGCCCCGTACCCGCTGTTCTGCCTCGCCGGCCGAGCGGCGGGCGAGCAGCAGCAGGGAGGTGACGAGGGCGGCCCGCTCCAGGGTCCGCAGGTCGACGGGGTCGAGGTCGGGGCGGCCGCGCAGCACGAGGGCGCCGAGGTGCTCGCCCCCGGCGGAGACGGCGGCGATCCAGTCGTCGCCCTCGCGGACCGCGTGCCCGCCGGAGCGGCGGGCGGCGCCCTCGGGGGTGGTCCCGGTGAACTCGACGGTGCCGCCGAGGACCTCGGAGACGGCCTCGGCGACGTCGTGGACGCCGCCGCCGCGCAGCACCAGTTCGGAGAGGCGGTCGTGGACCTCGGAGGCGCGCTCGATGACGGCGCTGTGCGCGCGGATGATGTCGTTGGCCCGCTCCAGCTCGGCGAGGGCGGAGCGGGTCTCGGCGAGCAGGTTGGCCGTGTCGATGGCGACGGCCGCGTGGGCGGCGAAGGAGCCGAGGAGGGCGACCTGCTCGCGCTCGAAGACCCTGGCGCGGCGGTCGGCGGCGAAGAGCACCCCGATGACCTGGCTCCCGAGGCTCAGCGGCACGCCGAGGATGGCGACCAGGCCCTCGTCGCGGACGGCGGAATCGATGGTGCCGGTGTGCTGGAAGCGGTCGTCGCCGAAGTAGTCGGCGGTGACGTAGGGGCGGGCGGTCTGGGCGACCAGGCCGCCGAGCCCTTCGCCCATGCCGAGGCGCACCTGCTGGAAGCGGGCGGAGACGGAGCCCTCGGTGACCCTCATGTAGGTGTCGCCGGCCACCGGGTCGTTGAGGCTCAGGTAGGAGACCTCGGTGCCCAGGAGGGCGCGGGCCCGCTGGACGATGGCGCGCAGCACGGCGTCGAGGTCGCGGAGTCCCGCGAGGTCGTGGGCGGTGGCGAAGAGCGCGGACAGCTCCGCCTCGCGCCGTCGCCGGCCCTCCAGGTCGGCGCGGACCCGCAGGGCGAGCTGCTTCGCCTCTTCGAGCCCGGCCAGCACCTCGGGCTCGGCGCCGCTCGCGCGGGCGAGGAGCACGGGCCGGTCGTATGCCTCCGTGGCGGCTCCCCGGGCGAGGAGTTCCAGATAGGAGACGTGTTCATGGGACATGGACACAGGAATACCGGGCGGACGCGGGCCCGCACCACCCCTGTGGACGGCCCCTGTGGACGACTCCCGCCGAGTTCGTGCGGTTGCCGGGCCGTGGGCTCAGTCGTCGGTCGCGGTGCGGAACCAGGTGGGGCCGTCGGCGAGCGCCTTCTCGATCCTGCGCAGCGAGAAGCGCTTCATCTCGGGGAGGGCGTCGACCTCGAACCAGCCGACGTCGATCGACTCGTCGTCGTTGACCCGGGCCTCGCCTCCGACGGCACGGCAGACGAAGGACACGTCCATGAACTGGCAGATGTCGCCGTTGGCGTAGACGACGGGCTTGCGCAGGGTCTCGACGAGGAGCACCCGCTCGGGCACGCAGCGCACCCCGGTCTCCTCCTCGACCTCGCGGACCGCGCAGTCCGCGGGCTGCTCGCCGGGCTCGAGGATGCCGCCGATGACGGCCCAGGCGCCGGTGTCGGCGCGGCGGCCCAGCAGGACCCGGCCCCGGTCGTCGAGGACGACGGCGCTGACGCCGGGCAGGAAGAGCAGCTGGTGCCCGGCGGTCCTGCGCAGTTCGCGGATGAAGTCGGGGGTGGCCATGGGTCCGACCCTAGATCATCTTCCGGGCCGGCCCGCGGGCTCAGGTACGCGTGCGGCGGGCGCGGACGCCCCGGGCGGCGGCCCAGCCGAGGCCGGCGGCCGCGACGGCGGCGAGCAGGGCCTCGGGGAGGGTGCCGAGCCGGGTGGCGGGGGTCCGCGTGGAGCGCAGCGGAACCTCCTCGACCAGGTAGTCCGGGGTGAACATGGCGGTCTGCGCGACGATCTCGCCGTCGGGGCGGATGACGGCGCTGACGCCGCTGGTCACCGGGACGACGACGGCCCGGCTGTGCTCCACGGCCCGGACGCGGGACATGGCGAGCTGCTGGTAGGTCATCTCGCTGCGGCCGAAGGTGGCGTTGTTGCTGGGGACGGTGAGCAGCTGCGCCCCGTGGGTGACGGTGTCGCGGACGGCCCAGTCGAAGGCGGCCTCGTAGCAGGTGGCGAGACCGACCTTGGTGCCGGCGAGGTCGAAGACGCCGACCTCGGTGCCGGGGCCGAAGTCGCGGGCGACGCGGTCGACGTCGCTGTTGAAGAGGCGGACGACGGACCGCAGGGGGATGTACTCGCCGAAGGGCTGGACGTGCCGCTTGTCGTAGGTGGCGACGGGTCCCTTGCCGGGCTCCCACTGGATGAGGGTGTTGCGGAGCTTGCCGGTGGGCGGGGAGACCACGGCGCCGACGACCGTGGGGGCCCGCACGGCGTCGACCGCGCCCTCGATGACGGCGGCGGCGTCCGGGTTGGCGTAGGGGTCGATGTCGGAGGAGTTCTCCGGCCACAGGACGAAGTCCGGCTGCGGCGCGGTCCCGGCCTTCACCTCGGCGGCGAGTTCGCGGGTGCGGGCGGCGTGGTTGTCGAGGACCTGGCGGCGCTGGGAGTTGAAGTCGAGGCCGAGGCGGGGGACGTTGCCCTGGATGGCGGCGACGGTGGCGGTGCCGTCCTCGGGGGCGGCGCTGACGAGCGGCAGGGCGGCGAGGGCGCCGGTGACCGGGACGAGCACGGAGAGCGCGGCGGCGGCCAGGGGCCCGCGCGGGACGGTGCCGGTGGCGCGGTGGAGGCGGACCAGGCGGACGGCCTCGTAGAGGCCGAAGCCGCAGAGGGCGACGGCGAAGCCGAGCACGGGGGTGCCGCCGACGGCGGCGAGGGGCAGGAAGATCCCGTCGGCCTGGCCGAAGGCGATCTTGCCCCAGGGGAAGCCGCCGAAGGGCACGCGCGCGCGTGCCGCCTCGCCGAGGATCCACACCCCGGCGGCGAGGACGGGCCACCAGGGAAGGCGCGAGACGGCGGCGACGCCGAGTCCGACGACGGCGACGAAGAGCGCCTCGACGGCGGCGAGGGCGAGCCACGGCACCGGGCCGACCTCCTCGCCCGTCCAGACGAGGAGCGGCAGCAGGAAGCCGAGCCCGGCGAGGTAGCCGAGTCCGAAGCCGGCGCGGAGGCGGCGCCCGTGGAGGGCCAGGGCGAGGAGCGCGAAGGCGGGCAGCGCGAGCCACCACAGGGGGCGCGGGGGGAAGCTCAGGTAGAGCAGGACGCCGGAGAGCAGGGCCGTTCCGGGGCGGACGAACCGCTGGAGCCGGGCGAGACGGCGCGGCCGGTCTTCGGTCGCGGTCGGATCGTCGGCGGCTCCGGCCGCCTCGGGGGTGATGGTGGTGCTCACCTTGCGGAGTGTACGTGCCGTGCCTGTCGACGCCCGGTCCGGCATCGGGCGGCGCCGAGGGCCGCGCCGGGCCCCGGGAGAGCGGGCCATCGGTACGCGCGCGTGCCGGTCAGGCGCCGGCGGGGGTCTGGGGCGGGGCCGGGTGGCGCAGGCGCCCCCGGATGGTGTCGACCGCCCCTTCGGCGCCGTCGACGGTGACGGTGAAGCTGCGTCCGTCGGCGAGGCGGAGCACCAGGCCCTCGCCCCGGCGCACGACGACGGCGGTGCCCCGGTCGGGGCGCCAGCGGTAGCCCCAGCCGCCCCAGTGGCGAGGGGTGACCCGGGGCGCGTAGTCGGCGTCGACGACCTCCGTGAGGAGGATGGTCCGGCGGGGGACGCCGATGTGGCCGCAGCGGACCTCCATGGCCCGGTCGTCGACGCGGACCTCCACGTGGACGAAGGCGAGGGTGCCGAAGAGGACGAGGAGGCCGGCGGCGACGCAGCCGAAGACGGCCATGACGAGCGCGGCGACGCCGGAGGTCCAGGCGGACACGACGGCGAGGGTGATCCCGAGGGCCAGGAAGGCGGCGCCCGCGACGGCGGCGATCCACTGGAAACGGTTGGTCGCGCGGCCGGTCCAGACGGCGGGCGGACGCCCGTCGGCACGCACCTGGCCGGATTCCTTCCTCATGTCCGGAAGACTACCCAGGGGTGTCCGGTCCCGCGCGCCGGAGCGCGTCCGCCCGGTGACCCTGGGTGACGGCGGCGGATCCGCCCCGCGGTCAGAGGGAGGGGGCCGGGGCGGCGGCCAGGAGCCGTCCGGCGGCGTACTCCAGGACGGCGGCCGGAAGGGAGCCGGGGCGGCCGCTCAGCAGGACGGAGAGGGTGCCGGTCGGCTCGGCGTCGGGGGCGGGCGCGGCGCCGACGCGGCGCAGCGCCTGGGCGGCGACGGCGTCGGCGGAGCCGTGGAAGACGAGCGGCGGCAGGCCGGGACTGCGGCGGGGAGCCAGGGCGGCGAGGATGCGGTCCTCGACGAGTTCGTAGTGGGTGCAGCCGAGGACGAGCGCCCGGATGTCCGGCGGCGTGAGCGCGGCGGCTGCCTCGACGGCCCGGTCGATGGCCTCGGGGTCGGCGTGCTCGACGGCGTCGGCGAGGCCGGGACAGGGCACCTCGGTGACCTCGGCGCCTCCGGCGAACTCGCGGATGAGGCCGCGCTGGTAGTCGCTGCCGGTGGTGGCGGGGGTCGCCCAGATGGCGACCTTGCCGCCGGCCGCGGCGGCCGGCTTGATCGCCGGGACGGTGCCGACGACCGGGACGGCCGGTTCGAGGGCGGCGCGCAGCGCGGGCAGGGCGTGGACGGTGGCGGTGTTGCAGGCCACGATCAGGGCGTCGGGCCGGTGGGCGGCGGCGGCGCGGGCGACGGCGAGGGCGCGGCCGGTGAGGTCCTCGGGGGTACGCGGTCCCCACGGCATGCCGTCGGGGTCGTTGGAGAGCAGCAGCTCGGCGTCCGGGCGGAGCCGGCGCACCGCGGCGGCCGCCGGGAGGAGGCCGATTCCGGAGTCCATGAGCGCGATCTTCACCCGGTCACCCTAGCCGATGGGCCTTGTGTCCCCGGCGTTCTGGGGCAGACTGCGACAAATGAGCACCCTCGCCTGGTTCGCCGCGCTCTCCCTCGCCGTCTGGGTCTGGCTCCTGCTCGGCCAGGGCTTCTTCTGGCGCACGGACCAGCGCCTTCCGAAGGCCCGCCCGGGCAGAGGCCCCGCGCGCGCGGGGACGGCGGCGTGGCCCGACGTCGTCGTGGTGGTGCCCGCGCGGGACGAGGCCGGGGTCCTGCCGCTGAGCCTGCCGTCGTTGCTGGCCCAGGACTACCCGGGCCGGGCCGAGGTGATCCTGGTGGACGACGGGAGCACCGACGGGACGGGCCGGCTGGCCGCCGGGCTGGCCGCGCGGCACGACGGGCTGCCGCTCACGGTGGTGTCGCCGGGCGAGCCGGGGCCCGGGTGGACGGGGAAGCTGTGGGCGCTGCGGCACGGGATGGCGCTGGCACGCGCGCGGGGACCGGAGTTCCTGCTCCTCACGGACGCGGACATCGCCCATGAACCCGACAGTCTGCGTCGGCTGGTGTCCGCGGCGCGGGACGACGACCGCGACCTGGTGTCGCAGATGGCCCGGCTGCGGGTGGCGACCTTCTGGGAGCGGCTCGTGGTCCCCGCCTTCGTCTACTTCTTCGCCCAGCTCTACCCGTTCCGCTGGATCAACGCGGCCCGGCCGCGGGCGACGGCGGCGGCCGGGGGGTGTGTGCTGCTGCGGACGGAGACGGCGGTGAAGGCCGACGTGCCGGACGCGATCCGTACGTCGGTGATCGACGACGTGTCGCTCGCCCGGGCGGTGCGGGAGGCCGGGGGCCGGATCTGGCTGGGACTCGCCGACCGGGTCGACTCGGTGCGCCCGTATCCGGGGCTCGGGGAGCTGTGGCGGATGGTGACGCGGAGCGCGTACGCCCAGTTGCGCTACAGCCCGCCGCTCCTGCTGGGGACGGTCGCCGGCCTGGCTCTCGTCTACCTGGTGCCGCCGGCCGCGCTGGTGGCCGGGCTGGTCGCGGGGGACGCGCCGGCGGCGTGGGCGGGCGGGGCGGCCTGGGCGGTGATGACGGGGACGTACGTCCCGATGCTGCGCTACTACCGCCAGTCGCCGGGGACGGCGCCGCTGCTGCCGTTCACCGCCTTCCTCTATCTGCTGATGACGGTGGATTCGGCGGTGCGTCACCATCGGGGCCGGGGCGGGGCGTGGAAGGGCCGGGTCCACCCCGGACCCCGGGCGGCGACGGGTGGCGGGGAATTCACTCCCCGCCACGGGGAGTAACGCGGCGAATTCGGCCTGTGTACATCTCGCCGTTCGATGTCGGATCGGCTTTCCGACTTACCCAAGATCACTTCTCCTCTCCCCTTCCGGCCGCATTTTCTTTATGCGTTCTTCATACCGGGCGAGGTCGCCGGAGCCGCGCGGTCCGACCCAGCGGTAACCCCCTCTCAACTCGGGTTTTACGCGATCATGGGACAGTGGCGTGCCCGTTTTCTACGCGTTCGCTCTGGTTGGGGATCCACGGCCGCCGGAACCCCGTCAAAGAAGGCGTTGAGCAGGCTCCCCAATCGGCAGATCGTGGGCTTAACTTATGTGCCATGACCTCCCCCCGCTCCAGCTATGGAGGCGGTTACCACACCGCGCCGTCCTTCCCGGACACCCCTATCTACGACTCCCTGGTCGCGGAGCGGGGCACGCCTCAGATCGCCCCGATCCGAGTGCCCGCCGCGTACGAGGCCCCCGTCGGCTATCCGGCGCCCGCGCCGACCGGCTCCTATCTGCCGGCGCTGCCGGCCGCCCTGCCCGCCCTCCCGGCGGCACCGTCCCCCCAGCCCGCCCCCGGCTACTTCGGCGGCAGCGGTTACGGATATCCGCAGCCGGCCCCGCAGATGGCGGCGCCCGCGCCGCTCCAGCCGGCCCCGACGCCGTACATCCCGCAGCAGCCCGCGTCGCCGCGCGGCTACCCGGGCGGGCCGGTCCCGCAGCCGGCCCGGCCGGCCGCCACCGGCTACGAGGCGATGCGCCCCGCCGCCCCGCGCCCCGCACCGGCGCCGGTCCCGGCCCCCGCGCAGTACCACGACCCGTACAACCGCCCCTACCAGGGCGGTGGTTACTGACGGCGCGCGGACCGGTGAGGCCGGGGACGGAGCGGCTGGCAGGATGAGCCCATGGCTGATCCCGTCCTCCGCTCCGTCCACGTCCATCCGGTGAAGGCCCTCCGCGCGCTCGACCGCGCGGAGGCAGAGGTGCAGCCCTGGGGACTCGCGCACGACCGGCGCTGGGCGGTCGTCGACGCCGCCGGCACCGTCATGACCCAGCGCCGCCACCCCCGGCTCGCCCTCGCCGCCGCCGAACCCCTCCAGGACGGCGGCCTGCGGCTGACCGCCCCGGGTCGCGCACCGCTCGTGGTTCCGGTGCCCGAGCCCTCGACCACGCTGACCGCGGACCTCTTCGACAAGGACGTGGAGACGGTGCCCGCCGGCGAACCGGCCGCCGCCTGGTTCTCCGCCCATCTGGACACCGACGCGCGCCTCGTGCACCTGGACGCGCCCGAGCACCGGCGCCCGATCGACCCCGCGTACGCGCTCCCCGGCGAGACCGTGAGCCTCGCCGACGGCTATCCGCTGCTCGTCGCCTCCAGCGCCTCCCTCGACGCCCTCAACGCGCTCATCGCCGCGGGCGACCACGCCCACGAGGGCCCGCTGCCCATGAGCCGCTTCCGGCCCAACCTCGTCGTCGACGGCACCGAGGCCTGGGCGGAGGACGGCTGGACCCGGCTCGCCGTGGGCGAGGTGACCTTCCGGGTCGCCAAGCCGTGCGGGCGGTGCGTGGTGACCACCACCGACCAGGCGACCGCGGCGCGCGGCAAGGAGCCGCTGCGCACCCTCGGCCGGCACCGCAAGCGGGACGGCAAGCTCGTCTTCGGCCAGAACCTCGTCCCCGAACACCGCGGCACCGTCCGCGTCGGCGACCCGGTGAAGATCCTCGACTGACCCCCGGCCTCGCCGCTCGACAGGCGAACCCCGCACCCCGAGGGCAGACTCGTCGGAGGACCGACGAACGAGGGGGTTGCGGCACATGCGCGCAGTCACCGGACTCTGGCGCTGGCGGCACAATCCCCTGCGCCGCACGACGGACCTGGTCGAGGCGTGGGTGGCGCTCGTGGCCGTCCTCGCGCTGTGCCTGGCGGTGCCCGCGGCCGGCTGGGCGGCCGGCGCCGCCGCCCAGCACTCGCTCCAGCGCGCGGTCCACGCCCAGCAGCAGGGCCGCGCGGAGACCACGGCCCATGTGCTCCGGCCCGCCCCCGCGGCCCGGAGCGCCACGGCGTCGAGCGACCAGGCCGCCGAACAGCGCTTCCGGCGCGCGGTCGTCGCCCGGTGGACCGCCCCCGACGGCACCACCCGCACGGGCACCGTCACCACCTCCCGGGCCGACTCCGCGCCCGGCGACGCCTTCTCCCTCTGGACCGACCGGGACGGCCGGCCCGTCGCCGCGCCGCTGGCCCGCGACACGGCCCGCGCCCACGCCGTCCTCGTCGGCCTGATGGCGGCCGTCCTCGCCGGGGCCGGCGTCGAGCTGGTCCGGCGCCTGGTCATGCGGCGCCTCCGCTGCAGGCGGTACGCCCGCCTGGACCGCGCCTGGGCGGAGGTCGGCCCCGACTGGGGCCGTACCGGCGCCGGCAGCTGACCCCGTCCCGGAACCAGGGGTTCCGTGCCCCGTAAGGGTGCGGCTCGACGACCCGTCAACCCCGCGCCGCCGCGCGCGCTACGGTGGGCACCGGGTCCGGTACGACGTCGACGGCACGAGGCGGGGGCAGAGCACACCCATGGCAGAGGGCACGGTCCAGGTGACGCACACCGGCACGTCGCGGTGGCGGCGCCGCACGGGCGAATACGCCTCCCTCGCCGCCGCGCTGGAGGCGGCCGGGGACGGCGACGTCCTCACCGTCGCGCCCGGCACGTACCGCGAGAACCTCGTGGTGACCCGGGCGGTGACGCTGCGGGGACCGGAGGACGGGACGGGACCGGTGCGCATCGCGCCGCCGGACGGGGTGCCGCTGACGCTGCGCGCCTCGGCGATCGTGCGGGACCTGCACATCGAGGGCCAGGACGTGGCGGCCCCGGCGCTGCTCGTCGAGGACGGCACCCCCGAAGTCCTCGACCTGCGGATCATGACGCGCTCGGCCGCCGGGATCGAGGTGCGCGGGCAGGCCAGGCCGACGGTCCGGCGGTGCACGATCGACAACCCGGCGGGCGTGGGCATCGCGGCCGTCGACGGCGCCGGCGGCGTCTTCGAGGAGTGCGAGGTCGTGGCGGCCGGGCAGGCAGGGGTGGCCGTGCGCGGCGGGGCGCACCCCCGGCTCGAACGGTGCCGGGTGCACCACGCCTCCGGCGCCGGGATCGCCGTCACCGGCGAGGGCAGCGGCCTGGAGGGCGTCGGCTGCGAGGTGTACGAGATCAAGGGCGCCGGGCTGCAGATCGCGGGCCGCGCGACCGCGCACCTCGTGGACTCCTCCGTGCACCGCACCTCCGCCGACGGCGTGACCCTGGACACCGACGCCGTGCTCACGCTCTCCGACTGCGACATCCACGACGTGCCGGAGAACGCCGTGGACCTGCGGTCGCGTTCGGTGCTGACGCTCACCCGGTCGACCGTGCGCCGCTTCGGGCGCAACGGCCTGTCGGTGTGGGACCCGGGCACCCGCGTGGACGCCCACCGGTGCGAGATCCACGACAGCACCGGCGACTATCCGGCGGTGTGGGTGAGCGACGGGGCGAGCGCCGTGCTCGACGCGTGCCGGGTGCACGACGTGCCGGACGCCCTGTTCGTGCTCGACCGGGGCTCCCGGGTGGACGTCGTGGACAGCGACCTCACGCAGGTGCGGAACACCGCCGTGTCGGTGAGCGACGGCGCCACCGCCCAGCTCGACGACTGCCGGATCAAGGAGGCGTCCACCGGGGCGTGGTTCCGCGACCACGGCAGCGGCGGCACCCTCGCCAACTGCACGGTGGACACCGTGCAGACGGGCGTCATCGTCACCAAGGGCGCGGACCCCACGGTCGAGCGCTGTGTCGTCACCTCCCCGGCCGAGGCCGGCTTCTACGTGTCGGCGGAGGGCCGGGGGACCTTCCTGGGCTGCCGCGTCACGGGCAGCGGCGGATACGGCTTCCACGTGATGGACGGCTGCCGGACGGTGCTGCGCCGCTGCCGGACCGAGCGGTGCGCGCGGGGCGGGTACGAGTTCCCCGAGGACGGGCCCGTCGTGGAGGACTGCACCGGGGACGAGAGCGCCGTGCGGACGCCGCCGGCGCCCGTTCCCGCGGCTCCGGCACCGGTCCTGACGGCGGCCCGGCACGCCCCCGGCCTGCTCGACGCCCCTCCCCCGCCGCGCACCGCCGCCGCGCCCGCGCCGGCCGCCGTGGCCGCGCCGGTCCCCGCGCCGAGGTCCTCGGACGACGTGCTGGGGGCGCTCGACGCGCTGGTCGGCCTGGACAGCGTGAAGCACGAGGTGCGGACGCTCACCAACATGATCGAGGTGGGCCGCAAACGGCAGGAGGCGGGCCTGAAGGCCGCCTCGGTCCGCCGCCACCTCGTCTTCACCGGCAACCCGGGCACCGGGAAGACGACCGTCGCCCGCCTCTACGGCGAGATCCTCGCCTCGCTCGGCGTCCTGGAGCGCGGCCATCTCGTGGAGGTCTCCCGGGTCGACCTGGTCGGCGAGCACATCGGGTCGACCGCGATCCGCACCCAGGAGGCGTTCGACCGGGCGCGCGGCGGGGTGCTGTTCGTGGACGAGGCGTACGCGCTGTCGCCGGAGGACTCGGGGCGGGACTTCGGGCGCGAGGCGATCGACACGCTGGTGAAGCTGATGGAGGACCACCGGGACGCGGTGGTGGTGATCGTCGCCGGGTACACCGCCGAGATGGAGCGGTTCCTCACCGTCAACCCCGGTGTGGCGTCCCGTTTCTCACGGACCATCAGTTTCGGTGACTACACGCCGGAGGAGTTGCTGCGGATCGTGCGGCAGCAGGCGGACGAGCACGAGTACCGGCTCGCGGAGGGCGCCGACGACGCCCTCCTCGCGTACTTCGAGAAGCTGCCGAAGGGTCCGGCGTTCGGCAACGGGCGGACCGCGCGGCAGACGTTCGAGTCGATGGTGGAACGGCACGCGGGCCGGGTCGCGGTGCTCGCCGAGGCGAGCACCGACGACCTGACCCTGCTCTATCCGGAGGACCTGCCGGAACTGCCCTGATCGGAGCGGCTCGGCCCCGGACCGGCGTCGTCCGGCAGGCCGACGGTGCGCTGCCGGGGCATCGCGGGCAGGAGCCGGTCGAGGAGGGCGGACCGGCAGATCGCGAAGGCCGGGTCGGCCTGGTAGTCGGAGTGGCCGCGGACCGGTTCGGGCAGCGGGTGGGTGTGGGTGCGTCCGTACGCGACCGGGTCGCGCAGCTCCGGTGCGTCGACGGCCGGGCGGCCGTCCTCGGCGGGGACGCGGACGGGGCCGCCGATGGGATCGGTGGCACGGTGCAGATTGGTCCAGCAGCGCACGGCTCGGTGGAGCCCGCGCAGCGCCTCGGCACCGAAGTAGGCCGGGAACCAGCGGCCGTAGAGCCGTTCCAGCGGTGAGCCGTAGGTGAGGAGGGCGACCCGCGCGCGGGTCTCGGTCGGCAGCTGCCAGACGGCCGCGGCGGCGAGGACGCTGCCCTGGGAGTGGCCGGAGATGACGAGCCGGCCGCCGGTGTGCCGGGTCCAGGAGCTCATCCGCCAGGTGAGGTCGGGCACGGCCCGCTCGGCGTAGCAGGGCGGCGCGAAGGGGTGGGCGGCGCGCGGCCAGAAGGTGCCGACGTCCCAGAGGATGCCTATGGTGCGGCGGGCGGAGGCGTCGCGGTAGGCGCGGCGGCCCCAGGTGACGAAGAGCAGGAAGCCGAAGCCGATCATCCAGGAGCCGAGCGCCTGGGTGGTGGAGGCGAGGGCGGCGATCGCGGGAGGAGCACCGGAGAAGGCGCTCCCCGGGACCTCTCCGCTCGTCCAGGCGCCGGCGACGGACGCGGCGCCGAGGAACAGGGCGGTGCCGGCGACGACGCCGATCAGGACGGGCGCGGAGTCGGTGAGCGAGGCGCGGGCGCGGCTGGTGGCGATCTGGCCGGTACGCACCGCGTCGGGGCGCTCGCCGGCGTAGTCCGCCTCGACGGCGGCCCGCAGTCGACGGGTCGCGAGGGCGGTCCGGACGCCGAGGAGGGCGGCGGGCAGGAGCAGCAGCAGGAGCAGGACGGGGATGACGGACGCCTGCCAGGTGAGGAGGACGGGCGGGCCGGCGAGGCGGCCGGTCTCGCCGAGGCGGTCGGCGACCCACTGGGCGACGCCGCCGGACATGACCCCGCCCAGGGCGCAGGCCAGGGTGGCGGTGGCGGGGCCGCCGAGTCCGGCGAGGGCGGTACGGGGGTCGCGCCGGGGCCGCTGGAGCAGCAGGGCGACGGCGCCGAGGGCGACGACGAGACCGCCCTGGGCGACGGTGAGGGCGCCGAAGGCGGCGTTCCCGGGGAGGGTGCCGGCGGAGGTCCAGCCGGGCCGGTCCCAGGCGGTGTGCAGGACGGTCAGGGCGAGCAGGGCGAGCGCGGCGGTGGGGAGCCGGGTGAAGACGGCGCTGTCGACGCGCTGGTCGAGCCGGCGTTCGCTGCGGCCGCGTGCGCAGACCGACCACAGGACGACGGCGGCGGTCGCCAGGAGGGCGGCCCGCAGAGCGAGTCCGGTGGCGGCGAGGGCGCCCGTGTCGTGGCGGGCGGACGCGGCGGCGAGGGCGCCGGCCACGGTGAGGAGGCCGGCGGCGGTGTGCGCGGCGCGCAGCCGGGCGACGAGCCGCCTCCCGTACCAGAATCCGGGCCTTCCGAGCGCCGGCCGCGGGTCCTCGGGCACCGGCCCGGACGGCGCTGTGGCGGGCGGCACGGGTCCGGGCGGGTCCTCGTCGGTGGGCGGACGCTGGGCCTCGTACGCGCTCCAGGTGCGGTGGGAGAGGTACCAGAGGAGTCCGACGAGGGCGGCCGGGAGGGCGGCGGCGAGGGCGAGGCGGCGGCCGGGCGCGGACCACCAGCCACCGCGGTCGGCGGCGAGGAAGCCGAGCCAGGGGCGGCCGTCGGCGCAGCCGGCGGTCCCGGCGCACTGCCAGGCCGTCAGGTCGAGGGCGACCTCGCAGGCGGCGGCGGTGAGCAGGGCGGTGAGCGTGAGGGCGAGGAGGCGGACGAGGACGCCGTAGAGGCGGACCAGTCCCGGACGGCCGGTGGCGGGGGGCCGCATCCAGTGGGCGAGGTTGACGACCATGAACGGCAGGAGCAGCAGCCAGAGGGCGCGGGCGCCGTCGCCGGAGGTGAGGTGGGACCAGACGTACGCCTCCGGAACCGGCCGCGCGGCGTACCGCTCGGGGTGTTCCTCGGCGTCGAGGTCCTCGGCGCGCCGGTGCACGGCGGCGGTGTCGTCTCCGGTGACCCGTACGGTCCTCGGGTCGTCCAGCATCGACTGCGGGGTGGCACCGCCGACCCCGTGGACGAGGAGTTCGAGCGCGGCGCCCCCGTGCTCCGGGGCGGGTGTGGCAGGGGACACTTAGGAGTCCTCCTCGCGGGAGTGGGAGGATGCGACGTCGGCTCCAGGATCGCGGACGAGCGTGTGCCCGCGCACGTCTCTCACCGAATCCGACAGCCATCCCCTCGTCTCCTGCGGAAGGAACGGCCCCGGCGGTGACTGACAATCAGAACCTCCTCGCGGAGCAGCGGCGCGCCCTGATCCTCGACGAGGTGCGGCGGCGCGGCGGCGTACGGGTGAACGAACTGACCCGGCGGCTCGGCGTCTCGGACATGACGATCCGCCGTGACCTGGACGCGCTGGCCCGGCAGGGCATGGTCGCGAAGGTGCACGGCGGGGCCGTTCCGGTGTCGGAGCCGAGCACGCACGAGCCGGGCTTCGAGGCGAAGTCGGTGCTGGAGCCGAGCGCGAAGGACGAGATCGCGCGCGAGGCCGCCTCGCTGGTGCTGCCGGGTTCGGCGATCGCGCTGTCGGGCGGGACGACGACGTACGCGCTGGCGCGGCAGCTCCTCGACGTCCCGGACCTGACCGTGGTGACGAACTCGGTCCGGGTGGCGGACGTCTTCCACGAGGCGCGCCAGACGGCCGGCGAGGGCCGGCGGGCGGCGACGGTGGTGCTGACGGGCGGGGTGCGGACGCCGTCGGACGCGCTGGTGGGCCCGGTGGCGGACCGGGCGGTGCGCTCGCTCCACTTCGACCTGCTCTTCCTGGGCGTGCACGGCCTGTCGGTGGAGGCGGGCCTGTCGACGCCGAACCTGGCGGAGGCGGAGACGAACGGCTGCCTGATCCGGTCGGCGCGCCGCGTGGTGGTGGTCGCGGACCACACCAAGTGGGGGACGGTGGGCCTGAGTTCCTTCGGAACCCTCGACGAGGTGGACACCTGGGTGACCGACCGGGGCATGGCCGCGGAGGTGCGGTCCGAGGTCGCCGAGCACGTGCCGGGACTGCTGGTGGCCGGCGGGACGTCGGGGTGAGCCTCTTCCGGGTGGTGCGCGTGGTGCCGCTGGCCCCGGCGGAGGCGTGGCGGCGGCTGACGGACTGGCCGGCGCACGGCCGGCGGGTGCCGCTGACGCGCACCACGGTCCTGACGTCCGGCCCGAGCCGGGTCGGGACCCGCTTCACGGCCCGCACCGGGATCGGGCGGCTGGGCTTCGACGACCCGATGGAGGTGACGCGCTGGCAGCCGCCGCGCGGCGACGGGCCCGGCCTGTGCCGCCTGGAGAAGTACGGGCGGCCGGTCCGGGGGTGGGCCGAGATCGAGGTCGCTCCCGAGCCCGGCGGCACCCGGGTGGTGTGGACCGAGGACCTGTCGGTGCGCGGACTGCCGCGCGCCTTCGACGGGGTGCTGGCCCGGGCGGGGCGGGCGGTCTTCGGCCGCGCGCTGGACGGCCTGCTGGGGACGCCGACCGGGGACCGGCGGTGACGCGGCTGTCGGGTTCGGGCGGGAGCGCCCGCCGGGGTCAGGGGTGACGAGTCCGTCGCGGACCGGTGCGGCGCCCGACGGCGACGGTGGTGACGGGGCCCCGTCGCGGTCCGGTGGGCGCGCCCGCTGGGGACGGTGGTGACGGGGCCCCGTCGCGGTCCGGTGGGCGCGCCCGCTGGGGACGGTGGTGACGGGTCGGCGGTGGTCCGATAACGGCGCCCGCCGGGGGGCGGTGGTCACCGGGCCGTCGCGGTCCGGTGGGGGCGTCTTTCCGGACGGTGCCGCGCCCGCCGACCACCTTGTCTCGAACGGGCTTTCGCGCTGACGGGTGGTCAGTTAGGGTGCGTCTTCCACTCATCCGGGAGGTCCGGTCCATGCCACGCCGACTGCGGCCGGTGGAGCTCGGCTTCACCGCCACCGCGCCCGTCCGCCTCGCCTTCGAGGCCACCCTCCTGGCGCCGCCGGCGGCGGTCTACCGCTCGATCGCGGTGGAGGTGGGCAGCCTGCCCGCCTGGTTCACCGCGGTCGCCTCGGCGGTCCCGCTCGACGACGGGGCGCGCCGGACGGTACGGCTGCGCGGCGGGGTCCGGTTCGAGGAGACCGTCCTGGCCTCCGAACCGGACCTGCGCTACGCCTACCGGGTCGACCTCACCAACGCGCCCGCGGTCTCCGCGCTGGCCGAGGAGTGGACCCTGGCGCCGGACGGCGCCGGGACCCGGCTGCGCTGGACGATGGCCGCCGACGGCCCCGCCCCTTTCCGCGCCGGGCTGCGGCTCGCCTCCCCCGGCCTCGGCCTGTCCTTCCGCCGCGCCGCCGCCGCGCTGGACCGGCGGCTCACTCCGGCCAGACGCCCGTCGCCAGGAAGCGCTCGATAGCGACGGCGTACGGGGCGATGTCGAGGCCCTGCTCCGCGAGCCACGCGTCCGAGTAGTACTTGTCGAGGTAGCGGTCGCCCGGGTCGCACAACAGGGTGACGACGCTGCCGGTGCGCTCCTCGGCGACCATCTCCGCGACGATCTTGAGGGCGCTCCACAGGCCGGTGCCGGTGGAACCGCCCGCCTTCCGCCCGATCGCGCCCTCCAGGGCGCGGACGGCGGCGACGCTCGCCGCGTCCGGGACCTTCATCATGCGGTCGACGGCGCCGGGCACGAAGCTGGGCTCCATCCGGGGCCGGCCGATGCCCTCGATGCGGGAGCCGCAGTCGGAGGTGGCGTCGGGGTCGTGGTGCACCCAGCCGTCGAAGAAGCAGGAGTTCTCCGGGTCGGCGACGCAGATCCGGGTGTTCTGCTGGGTGTAGTGGACGTAGCGGGCGATGGTGGCAGAGGTGCCGCCGGTGCCGGCGGTGGCGACGATCCAGGCCGGCTCGGGGTACCGCTCCAGGCGCAGCTGCTGGTAGATCGACTCGGCGATGTTGTTGTTGCCGCGCCAGTCGGTGGCCCGCTCGGCGTAGGTGAATTGGTCCATGTAGTGGCCGCCGGTGCGCGCCGCGAGCGCCGCCGCCTCCTCGTACATGGTGCGCGAGTCGTCGACGAAGTGACACTGGCCGCCGTGGAATTCGATGAGCCGGCACTTCTCGGGGCTGGTGGTGCGGGGCATCACGGCGACGAAGGGGACGCCGATGAGCTTCGCGAAGTACGCCTCCGAGACGGCGGTCGAACCGCTGGACGCCTCGATGACGGGCTTGCCGGGCCGGATCCAGCCGTTGCAGAGCGCGTACAGGAAGAGCGAGCGGGCGAGGCGGTGCTTGAGGCTGCCCGTCGGGTGGGTGGACTCGTCCTTGAGGTAGAGGTCGATCCCCCACTTCTCCGGGAGCGGGAAGCGCAGGAGGTGGGTGTCGGCGGAGCGGTTGGCGTCGGCCTGGACCTTGCGGACGGCCTCCTTCAGCCAGGCGCGGTAGGCCGGGTCGGTGCGGTCGACGTCCACGGTGGCCATCGCCCCGCCCGTCTGGGGGGTGCTGCTGGCGGCGGTGCTCAAGGGTGCTCTCCTCGCTGTCCCGCCGGGTCGGAACCCGGCTTCCCGCTCTCGACGATACCGCTCCGACCTGGGCAAACGTTCACTTTGACGGTCCATAGGAACGCCTTGGGGAACACCTGCGCGGGGGTCTCTGGCGTCCGGGCCGACGGCCCGGCACACTGGGAGGGACCGGCAGTCGGAAGGGGTGGATCGCCATGGCGGAACCGGAGTTCAGCGCCCGGGGCGTACGGATCGAGCGGTGGCCGCGCTCGCTGACCCGGGCCGGGGAGGTCCGCATCGAGGACGGCCGGCTCGCGCTGCTCACGAGTTACGGCTCCGAGATCGACAGCGCGCCCGTCAAGGCGGTGCGGGCGGGCCGCCCGTGGTTCGCGAAGGCCGACGAGACGGTGGCGACCGTGAACGGCACGCGCTATCGGCTGACCATGGACGCCGCCGGGGAGGACGACGACCGGGACGCCGAGCAGGCGGGCCGCTTCCTGGCCGCGCTCAGGCGGGCGGGCGGCGCCGAGTGAGGCCCGTGGCGGGGCGCTGACCTGCGGAAGCTCGCGGCGGGTTGCGGCTCGGTGACGGCTGGTTCACGCTGGAACCACCTCACTGAGGGTTCAACGGTGGTGACACTGCGCTCAGTGCGCCGCCCTGACGTACCGCATGACAGATCCGAATCTCCGTTCTTCAGGACTACTTCGGGGAGTCGCAGCCGTGATCAGCGAGCCGAGCAGGTTTTACGCGGTGGAGCTCCAGGCCCTGCCGTCGCGGATCGGTCAGATCCGCAGGATCGTCGCCGCCCATCTGCGTCATTGGCGCCTCGACGCCCTGGTCGATCCCGTCCAACTGGGAGTGACCGAGCTGTTGAGCAATGTGCACCGCCATGCGCAGCCCGACAAGGAGTGCACCGTCGAGCTGGAACTCCTGCTCGACCGGCTGACCGTCTCGGTCCGGGACAACGATCCCCGGATGCCGGTGGCGACGGAGTCGGCCTTCCTCGATCCGTCGGACGAACCGGACGGGCTCGCCACCTCGGGCCGCGGCCTCGCCATCGTCGGGGCGCTCAGCGACAGCTGGGGCGTGCGCCCGTGGGGCGCGAGCGGCAAGGTCGTCTGGTTCACCCTGACGGCACCGCCGCCCACCCCCGGGCCGGCCGCGGTCGGCGCCGAGGCGGGGTTCGGCTTCGAGCTCGGGCTCGACGCGGTGCCGCTCGCCCCGGTCGTCTCGTACAGCCGGCTCGCCGGCGTCCCCGTGGGCACGCCGGCGGAGGCCCCGGCGCTCGCGGCGAGCGGCGCACGCCCCTGAGCCGGGCGCCGGGGCCCGCGGGTCAGACGGTGGCGACCAGCGTCAGGTACGCGATGCCGAGGACGTTCCGGTAGCCGTTCAGCCAGCCGGAGCGCTGCCGGTCGACCCGCTCGCGGGTCTCGGCCGCCAGCGGGTGGTCCGGGTGGGCGGCCAGCCAGAGCTCCGTGTCGTACCGGTAGCCGGACTCGAAGTCCTCCCACTCGTCGCGGCTCGCCGTCTCGATCCACGCCGGGCGGAACCCCGCGGCGATCGCCAGGTCGACGAGCTCGCCCAGCGGGTGGTGGTCGCCGGTGCTCGCGCCGGGCCACATCCCCGCGAGCTCCGCCTCGGTGGGGGTCCGCTCCCAGAAGCCCTCGCCGAGCACGACCAGGCCGCCGGGGCGGACCAGCCGGCGCAGCTCGCGCAGCGCCTGAGCCGGGTCGTGCGGCAGCTCCGGGTCGCACAGCGCCTGGCTGGAGCCGAGGCAGAGGACCGCGTCGACGGGGCCGCGCTCGCTGCCCCGGGCGGACTCCTCGACGAAGGCGACCCGGTCGGCGAGCCCCCGCTCCGCCGCGAGCGCCCGCCCGCGGGCGAGGTCCTCGGCCTCGATGTCGACGCCGATGCCCTTGGCGCCGGGCGCGGCGTCGAGGATCCGCAGCAGCAACTCGCCCCAGCCGCAGCCGATGTCGAGGACGTCGGCCGGGCCGGAGTCGGCGATGCGGCGGACCAGCCGCGCGGCCCGCTCCTCGGAGAGCGGGCCGTGGAAGGTGAGGCTGCCCAGGCGGGGCGGGAGCGGGGCGTCGTCAGAGATCATGGACCGGGACGTTACCCGTCGGCGCCCCGGACGCCCACCCCGTTTTCCGCGGGGTCGCCGGATCGGGCCGGGGCTCCGGCCAGGGCGGTGAGGGGGTCGTCGAGGACCGGCTGCCAGGCCAGTTCGGCCGCACCCACCAGGCTGTTGTGGTCCAGGGTGCAGGGCAGGATCGGGACGCCGCCGCTGCGGCCCCACAGGCTGCGGTCGGCGACGACCGCGCGCAGCCGTTCCGGATCGGCGTCGAGCAGCTCGCGGTGGAGGCCGCCGAGGATGATCCGGTCCGGGTTGAGGATGTTCACCAGGCCGGCCAGGCCCAGGCCGAGACGGTCGATCAGCTCCTCCACCGCCGCCCGCACCCCCGGGTCGTCCGGCGCGGTCCGCAGCAGGTCGCGGGCCTGCTGGAGCAGGGACACCTCCGGGCCCGGCGCCCGGCCGGCCACCGTGAGGAAGGCCAGCGGGTCGGTCTCCACGTCCAGGCAGCCGCGGCCGCCGCAGTGGCACGGCCGGCCCTCCGGGTTGACCGTCAGATGGCCCACCTCCAGGGCGAGCCCCGAACTGCCGGTGTGCAGACGCCCGTCGAGGACGAGCGCCCCGCCGACGCCCCGGTGGCCGGTCGCCACGCACAGCAGGTCGCGGGCGCCGCGCCCGGCGCCGTGCCGGTGCTCGGCGAGCGCGGCGAGGTTGACGTCGTTGGCGGTGAAGGCCGGGCCCTCGATGCCGGCGGCACGGATCCGCTCGGCGAAGATCTCGCGGACCGGCGCCCCGGCCGGCCAGGCCAGGTGGAGCGGGTTGAGCGCGGTGCCCTCGGGCTCGGCGACCGCGGAGGGAACGGCGAGGCCGGCGCCGACGCAGTGCCGCCCGCTCTCGCGGAGCAGCGCCGCGCCCGCGTCCACGACGGCGCCGAGGACCTGCGCCGGGTCGGCCGAGACCGTCACCGAGCCGGGGACGGTGGCGACGAGGGTGCCGCCGAGGCCGATCAGCGCGGCCCGGAACCCGTCCGCGTGGACCTGGGCGGCGAGCGCCACGGGCCCCTTCTCGTCGACGGCGAGCCGGTGCGACGGCCGGCCCTGGGAACCGGCGGCGGCCCCGGGGTTGGAGTCGACCCTGATGAGCCCGAGGGCCTCCAGCTCGGCGGCGACGGCACCGGCGGTGGCCCGGGTGACGCCCAGCTCGGCGGTGAGGACGGCCCGCGTCGGCGCCCGGCCGGTGTGCACCAGCTCCAGCGCGGGGCCGAGCGCGCTGCGCCCCCTGTCCAGCCGAGTACGCGTCGTCGTCGCCTTGCCGTTCATGCGCCCGAGTCTGCCATGATCGGGGCCGCGCTCCGGACCCGGCCGGACCGCTCCCCCGCCCCGGCCACGACGGCCTGACAGGCCCCGGCGGCACGGGCTCCGGCGGCGCGAGGCCCGACCGTGGGGGGCCCGGCAGCGCGGGCCCCGGGCACGCGAGTCCCGGCGGCGCGAGGGCGCCGGGAGGAGCGGGAGCGGCGGGAGCGGCGGAAGCGGCGGAAGCGCGATGCCCGCCTCACGCGCTGGAAGGCCGAGGTGGGCGACTTCTTCGGCGGCGTCGCCCCGGACTCCACCCACGACGGGCTGCGCGCCGTCGCGCACAAGCACCCCGTCTTCCGTGTCACCGCGGCGGGAGACACGCGAGGGCGGGCACGGCCCCGGAGGCCCGCGCCCGCCCTCGTACCCCGGCGGCGGCCGGTCGTCAGAGCGCCCCGGCGGCCTCCTCCGGAGCGGCGGCGTCCTCCTCGTCCTTCCGGGTCACGCCACGGCCCGCCGGACCGACGCCCGAGTCCGTGTCCATGCGCTTGTCGAGCACGTCGAGGGCACGCCGGGCCAGGCCGTTCGAGCGGACCATGCCGCCGAGCGTGGCCGAGCCCCGGGTGATGTCCGCGAACGCCTTCCAGGCCGGCCGCACCCCGGTGATCACCGCGTGCAGCAGTCCCGGACGGCGCTCGAAGACCGCGAGCATCCGCCGCCCGACCGCCATCTCCACCCCGAGCCCCGCCTTGATCGCGAAGGCGTAGTTCAGCGCCTGGCGCCGGGCGTCCACCGCGTCGGCGGCCTCCGCGACCCGGACCGCCCACTCGCCGGCGAGCCGGCCGGAGCGGAGCGCGTACGAGATGCCCTCGCGGGTCCACGGTTCGAGCAGGCCCGCCGCGTCGCCGCAGACGAGGACCCGGCCGCGGGAGAGCGGGGAGTCGTCGGTGCGGCAGCGGGTGAGGTGGCCGGAGGAGAGCGCGGGCTCGAAGCCGGCGAGGCCGAGCCGGGCGACGAAGTCCTCCAGGTACCGCTTGGTCGCGGCGCCCTCGCCGCGCGCCGAGATGACGCCGACCGTGAGGGTGTCGCCCTTGGGGAACACCCAGCCGTAACTGCCGGGCATCGGACCCCAGTCGATGAGGATCCGGCCCTTCCAGTCCTCCGCCACCGACGGCGGCACCGGGATCTCCGCCTCCAGGCCCAGGTCCACCTGGCCGAGCTTCACCCCGACGTGCGCCCCTATCCGGCTGGCGCTGCCGTCCGCGCCGACCACGGCCCGCGCCAGCACCGTCTCGCCGTCGGCGAGCACCACCGCGACCGTCCGCCGGTCGGGCACGGAGGGGCCGTGCTGCTCCACCCGGGTCACGGTCGCGCCGGTGCGCAGCTGGGCGCCGGCCTTCTGGGCGTGCTCGACGAGCTGGGCGTCGAACTCGGGCCGGTTGACGAGGCCGAAGAGCATCCGGCGCGAGCGGCGGGTGCGGGCGAAGCGGCCTTCGAGGGAGAAGGTGACCGCGTGCACCCGGTCCAGGAAGGGGAGTTCGAAGCCGGGCGGCAGGGAGTCGCGGGAGGGGCCGATGATGCCGCCGCCGCAGGTCTTGTACCGGGGCAGTTCGGCCTTCTCCAGGAGCAGCACCCGGCGACCGGCGACCGCCGCGGCGTAGGCGGCCGAGGCGCCGGCCGGGCCGGCGCCGACGACCACGACGTCCCAGACGTCGGACCGGTCGCCGTCCGCCCCGGAACCGGGTTCCTCGACGGGCTCCGCCTCCGGCGCGGCGTCCGCCGCCGCATCCGCCACCGCGTCACCCGAAGCGTCCGTCGCCGCGCCCGCCGACGGGCCGGACGACTCGACCGCCGGGGCCGGATCGCCGGGCGCGAGCGGCTCGATGGGCTCCGGTCCGGCGTTCTCTGCGTTCTCGCTGCTCACGATGTGCTTCTGCTCCTGATCCGACCGGCGTCTGCTTCCCGCATCCTACGGCTCGGTAGGCCTGAGCCCGGTCGTAGGATCGACGGTGCGAACGCCGTACCACCCGATACGCCGTTCGTTCCCCCCGACTCTCAACGTCGCACCCACGAGGAGCGTGCCCATGTCCCCGAATCCGATCGCCGAGACCGTCCGGTCCCTGATGCCTCGCGCGAAGGCCGAGCTGACGGAGCTGGTCGCCTTCGAGTCGGTCGCGGACGAGGCCGTGGCGCCCCGGAGCGAGTGCGAGGCCGCCGCGAACTGGGTCGCCGACGCCCTGCGCGCCGAGGACTTCCAGGACGTGGCGCTGCTCGACACCCCGGACGGTTCGCAGGCGGTCTACGGCATTCTGCCGGGCCCGGCGGACGCTCCGACCGTACTCCTCTACGCCCACTACGACGTGCAGCCGAAGCTCGACGAGTCGGCGTGGCTGACCCCGCCGTTCCAGCTGACGGAGCGGGAGGACGGCCGCTGGTACGGCCGCGGCGCCGCCGACTGCAAGGGCGGCTTCATCCTGCACCTGCTCGCGCTGCGGGCCCTCAAGGCCAACGGCGGCGTGCCGGTGACCGTCAAGATGATCGTCGAGGGCTCGGAGGAGCAGGGCACCGGTGGTCTGGAGAGATACGCCGAGGAGCACCCCGAGCTGCTGGCCGCCGACACCATCGTGGTCGGCGACGCGGGCAACTTCCGCGTCGGTCTGCCGACGGTGACCGCCACCCTGCGCGGCATGACGATGATCCGGGTGCGGATCGACACCCTGGAGGGCAACCTCCACTCGGGCCAGTTCGGCGGCGCCGCTCCGGACGCGCTCGCCGCGCTCATCCGGGTCCTGGACTCGCTGCGGGCCGAGGACGGCTCGACGGTGATCGACGGACTGCCGGCGGACGCCGTGTGGGAGGGCCTCCAGTACCCCGAGGAGCAGTTCCGGGCCGACGCCAAGGTGCTGCCGGGCGTGGACCTGCCGGGCTCCGGGTCGGTCGCCGACCGCATCTGGGCGCGTCCCGCGGTCACCGTCATCGGCATCGACTGCCACCCCGTGGCGGGCGCCACCCCCTCGATCCCGCGCACCGCCCGCGCGCAGCTGAGCCTGCGGGTGCCGCCCGGCCAGGACGCGGCCGAGGCGACCGAGCTGCTCTTCGCCCACATCGAGAAGCACACGCCGTGGAACGCGCGGGTGACCCTGGAGCAGGTCGGCCAGGGCCAGCCGTTCCAGGCGGACACGTCCAGCCCGGCGTACGCGTCGATGGCCGAGGCGATGCGGGTGGCGTACCCCGGCCAGGAGATGCAGGCCGCCGGCATGGGCGGCTCGATCCCGCTGTGCAACACGCTCGCCACCCTCTATCCGGAGGCGGAGATCCTGCTCATCGGCCTGAGCGAGCCGGAGGCGCAGATCCACGCGGTCAACGAGTCCGTGTCCCCGGAGGAGCTGGAGCGGCTCTCCGTCGCCGAGGCGCTGTTCCTGGCGAACTACGCGGAGGCACGCCGGGCCTGACGCGCCGACGGCCGCCGGGGCCCGGCGCCCCCGGCGGCCGTCCGGGCCCGGCCTCGCACGGCCGCCGGGGCCGGTCCTCCCGACCGGTCCCGGCGGCCTTCCGTTTGCGCGCTGGGCGAAGCTCGCCGAGAGCGTAGAAGCCCCCGACGGGCGGATCCGCCGCGTACGTTCGGCGCATGGAAGCCTTCGAGATCACGCCCCGGCTGCACCTGCTCGACCACGGCATCGGGCAGGCGTACCTCTGGCGCGACGACCGCGAACTGACCCTGGTGGACGCCGGCTGGGCCGGCTCGGCGGACGCCACGGACGAGGCGATACGGGCCGCGGGTCTGGACCCGGACCGGCTCGCCCGGATCGTCCTCACCCACGGCCACCGCGACCACGTGGGGGCGGCGCAGGAGCTGGCCGACCGGCACGGCGCCGAGATCGTCGCGCACCGGCTCGACGCGCCCTATGTGCGCGGCGAGCTGCCGATGCCGCTGCCCGACCTCCTGGACTGGGAGCGCCCGATCTGGGACCACGGCCTCACCTGTCCGGAGGCGCCGCCCACCCGGGTGGACCGGGAGGTCGAGGACGGCGAGGAGCTCGGCTTCGGGGACGGGGCGGTCGCGGTGCACGTCCCCGGCCACACCCCCGGCTCGATCGCGATCCATCTCCCCCGTCACGGTGTGCTCTTCGCGGGCGACACGGTGGCGTCGGTGCGGGGCGTGACCTTCGGCGTGATGCACGTGGACCGCGCGCGGGCCCTGGAATCGTTCGGTCGGCTGGCGGAGCTGCGCCCGTCGGTGCTGTGCTGCGGGCACGGGCCCGCGGTGACGGAGAACACGGCGGAGCGGCTCTCGGCGGCCGTGGCGGCGGGCGCCGTCGCACCGGGCTGACGCGTTCCGGATGCACCGGTGGACCGGAGCCGCGCCGCCGATCCGGCCCCACCCCGGGCACGAGGGCGGCAGGGCCCTTCCCGGGCCGGGCCGACGCGGTGTCAGCCCACCGGTACGCCCGCCTCCAGGTTGAGCACCGTGCCGCGTTCGCGGGCGCGCAGGGCCCAGCGGAGGCGGTCGTACCGCACGGGCGGGAGGAGGTCGGCGGCCTCCTCCTCGGTGACGAAGCGCCAGGCGCGCAGTTCGGCGCCGGGGAGCCGGAGCCGGTCACGGTCGCGGGCGGCGAGGCGCCCGCCGTCGAAGAGCAGGCGGAGGCCGCCGAAGCCGGGCGGCTGGGGGCGCTCCCAGTCGACGAGGAGCAGCCGGGGCACGGCGTCGAGTTCGAGGCCGATCTCCTCGGCGACCTCGCGCATCCCGGCGCGGGCGGGTGGTTCGCCGGGCTCGACGACGCCTCCGGGGAACTCCCAGCCGGGTTTGTAGGTGGGGTCGACGAGGAGGAAGCGGTCCTGGTCGTCGAAGAGGAGGACGCCGGCGGCGAGCGTCTCGCGGGTCGGCTCGGGCGTCTGGACGATCCCGCAGGGTGCGGCGAGGCCGCCTTGGACGGCGTCGGCGACGGCCCTGGCCGTCTCGGCGACGGTGAGTCCCGAGCTGTCGACGGCGTGGGCGTCGGCGCCGAGCCAGCCGGCGACGGCCTCCCGGTAGGGCGGCAGGTGGGCGCGGCACCAGCGGCGGACGTCGGCGTCGACCCCGGGGTCGCCGTAGTCGGCGCGGCCGTCGATCCGGGATCGCAGGATCGTTTCCTCGGGTGCCAGGAGCACATGCCGGACATCGATGCGGCGGGCGGCGAGTCCGCCGAAGATCTCGTCCCGGTACTCCTGCCTCAGCAGCGTCATCGGGACGACGAGCACCCCGCCGACCTCGGCGTGCAGGGCGGCCGCGGTGTCCACCACCAGCCGGCGCCAGATCGGCAGGTCCTGGTAGTCGTCCACCTCGGCGAGGCGCTTGTCGGGGAGGAGCCGGCGCAGCGCGGCGCCGGTCGCCTCGGGGTCGTACAGCGTGCTGTGCGGGATCAGTCCGACCAGTTCGCGCGCGGTGCTCGACTTGCCCGCGCCGAAAGCACCGTTGATCCAGACGATCACGATTCCCCCCTCATCGACGGCCCCCTGTGGCTTGCCCGCAACACCCTGCCACGGAAACCACGAACACACGTCCGGGGCCGAGCCGTAACGCTTCGGGGCCTGAGCTCGTTGAGAACGGCGAGCACGAGGGGGTGCGAGATGGACCGTACGGTTCTGAAGCGGTTTCCCGCGGGCGGACCGCGAGGGCACTGGCCCGCCGAGGAGTACGCGGGCGCGCGCCGCGACGAGGGAGTGCCGGCCCGGGTGGTGATGGACCTGGCGTCGGACACCTTCCTGGTCGTGGTGGAACAGCGCGCGCCGCGGCGGACGGAGCCCCGGCCCGCTCCCGTACGCGAGTGACCGCCGCACCGGCCGCACCGCCCGTGCGTACGCCCGGCCCCGACCGACGCGGCCCGGCCGGCGCAGCCCGGCGGTCCCGGGTGAACGGTGGTCCGGGGAGCGCGCCCAGGTGGGGGCCCGGTGAGGGCGCCCGGCGGTCCCGGGTGAACGCGCCCGGCGGTCCCGGGTGAACCCCCCGGTCGGCCCGGTCCCACGTCTCCCCGCGCGTACGGCGGCCGGTCAGTGGGGTTCGCGGGTCGCGGCGGCCGCGCCCAGGAGGCCCGCGTCGGTGCCGGTGGCGGCGGGGACGACGGCCAGGTCGCGGGCGAAGGAGAGGGTGGCGTAGTCGGCGAGGGCGCGGCGCAGCGGGGCGAAGAGGACCTCGCCCGCGCCGGCGACTCCGCCGCCGATCACCGCGATGTCGACCTCGACGAGGTGCGCGGTGGCGGCGATGCCGGCCGCGAGGGCGCGGGCGGCCCGTTCGAAGGCGGCGACCGCGGCCGGGTGGCCGGCGCGCGCGGCCCCGGCCACCGCGGCGGCGGAGGCGTCGCCGTCGGGGCCGGGCCGCCAGCCGCCGTCGAGGGCGTGCCGGGCGATGTGCGGACCGCTGGCGAGGCGTTCGACGCAGCCGCGGCCGCCGCAGGCGCAGGGGGCTCCGTCCAGGTCGACGCTGAGGTGGCCGATGTGGCCGGCGTTCCCGGTGGGGCCGGGGTGGAGGCGGCCGCCGAGGACGAGGCCGCCGCCGACGCCGGTCGAGACGACGAGGCCGAGGGCGTCGGTGTGACCGCGGGCGGCGCCGAGCCAGTGCTCGGCGGCCGTCATGGCGACGCCGTCGCCGACGAGGGTGACCGGCCGGCCGCCCGCATGCTCCCGGACCCGCTCGACCAGGGGGAAGCCGCGCCAGCCCGGCACGTTGACGGGGCTGACGGTGCCCCGGGCGGCGTCGACCGGGCCCGCGCTGCCGATGCCCACGGCCTCGGCGGCGGCCCAGGCCGGGGAGGTCGCGAGCGCGTCGAGCACCGCGCCGACCGCGCCGAAGACGGTCTCCGCGTCCTCCCCCGCCGGGGTCGGCCGCTGCGTCCGGGCCAGGATCCGCCCGTCGACGTCGACCAGCGCCCCGGCGATCTTGGTGCCCCCGACGTCGAGCGCGGCGACGGGTGCGGAGGCGGGGCGGGGAGCGGGCGCGGTGGGCATGGGCCTCAGGTTCTCACGGGGCCGTTCGGCGGCCTCGGGCCCGTACCGGAAAGCGCTGGGATGACAACGTTTTCGACGCTCTATGCTCGGTCGACAGCGCATGATCCGCCGGTGGCCGCCCCCGCCGGCGCCCCCACCAGGAGGATTCCCGCACCGTGGCCGACACCACCCGCCCCGAGCCCCGCTACGGCAACCGGCCCACGATGAAGGACGTCGCCGCCCGGGCGGGCGTCGGCCTGAAGACGGTCTCGCGGGTCGTGAACGGCGAGCCGGGGGTCACGCCGGAGACCGAGGGGCGGGTCCGCGAGGCCATCGACGCGCTCGGCTTCCGCCGCAACGACAGCGCCCGGGTCCTGCGGAAGGGCCGGACGGCGACCGTCGGACTCGTCCTGGAGGACCTGGCCGACCCGTTCTACGGGCAGCTCAGCCGCGCCGTGGAGGAGGTCGCGCGGGCCCACGGCACGCTGCTGATCAACGGCTCCAGCGCGGCGGACCCCGGCCGGGAGCAGGAGCTGGCGCTGACGCTCTGCGCGCGCCGGGTGGACGGGCTGATCGTCATCCCGGCCGGGGACGACCACCGGTATCTGGAGCCGGAGATGCGTGCGGGCGTGGCCACGGTCTTCGCCGACCGGCCGGCCGGGCTCCTCGACGCGGACGCCGTCCTCTCGGACGGCTTCGGCGGCGCCCGGGAGGGCGTGGCCCACCTGATCGCCCGCGGTCACCGGCGGATCGGCTTCGTGGGCGACCGGCCGCGGATCCACACGGCGGCGGAGCGGCTGCGCGGCTACCGGGCGGCGATGGAGGACGCGGGGCTGCCGGTGGACGAGCGGTGGGTGGCGTCGGGGCCCACCGATCCGGAGCGGGTGGCGGCGGCGCTCACCGGGATGCTGTCCGGCCCCGAGCCGGTGACGGCGCTCTTCGCGGGCAACAACCGGGTCACCGTCACCGCCGTCCGGGTGCTCGCCGGGCGGTCCGGCGAGCACCCGGTGGCGCTGGTCGGCTTCGACGACGTCGAGCTCGGCGACGTCCTGGGCGTCACGGTGATCGCGCAGGATCCGGTGGCGCTCGGCCGGACGGCCGCCGAGCTGCTCTTCCGGCGGCTCGACGGGGCCGCGGGGGCGCCCCGCCGGGTCGTCATCGGGACGCGGCTCCTCGCCCGGGGTTCGGGCGAGGTCCCGCCGCCGCCGTCCGGCTGAGCGGGATCAGCGACCGGCGCCGGCGGTGAGGTCGCCGCGGCGCGGGGCGGCGAAGCGCTCCACGTCGGCGCGGGTCATGCCGGTGAGGGCGTCGACCTCGGCCGTGTCGAGGGCGCCGCACTGGAGGCCGCGCAGCAGGTAGGAGGAGAGCGCCTTGGCGGTCGCCGGCTCGTCCATGACGTCGCCGCCGGCGTGGTTGGCGTAGGCGGAGAGGCGCTTGGCCGCGGTCTCGAAGCCCTCGCGGTAGAAGGCGAAGACGGCGGCGTATCGGGTCGGGATGTGACCCGGGTGCATGTCCCAGCCCTGGTAGTAGGCGCGGGCCAGGGCGCGGCGGGTGAGGCCGTAGTGGAGCCTCCACGCCTCGTGGACGTGGGCGGTGGAGCCGACCGGGAGGACGTTGGTGGAGCCGTCGGAGACGCGGACGCCGGTGCCGGCGGCGGCGACCTGCATGATCGCCTTGGCGTGGTCGGCGGCCGGGTGGTCGCTGGCCTGGTAGGCGGCGGAGACGCCGAGGCAGGCGCTGTAGTCGAAGGTGCCGTAGTGCAGGCCGGTGGCCCGGCCCTCGGCGGCGTCGATCATGCGGGCGACGGCGGCGGTGCCGTCGGCGGCGAGGATCGACTGGCTGGTCTCGATCTGGATCTCGAAGCCGAGGCGGCCGGCGTCGAGGCCGTGCGTCTTCTCGAAGGCCTCCAGGAGGCGGACGAAGGCGGTGACCTGCTCGGGGTAGGTGACCTTCGGGAGGGTGAGGACGAGGCCGTCCGGCAGGCCGCCGCTCTCCAGGAGGCCGGTGAGGAAGACGTCGGTGGTGCGGATGCCGCGGTCGCGGACGGCGGCCTCCATGCACTTCATGCGGATGCCCATGTAGGGGGCGGCGGTCCCGTCGGCGTACGCCTCGTTGATCAGACGGGCGGCGCGGGCCGCGTCGTGGTCCTCGGCGGCCCCGCCGCCCCCGGCGTAGCCGTCCTCGAAGTCGACGCGGAGGTCCTCGATGGGCTCGCGCTCCAGCTTGGCGCGGACGCGGGTGTAGACGTCCTCCGCGAGCGCGTCGGAGAGGCCGAGGACGGCCGCGAAGGAGGCGGCGTCGGGGGCGTGCTCGTCGAGCGCGGCGAGGGCCTGGTCGCCCCAGGAGCGGATGGTGCCGGCGTCGAAGACGTTGCCGGGGACGTAGACGGTGTGGACGGGCTGGCGGGTGCCGGGGTCGCCCGGGTAGCGGCGGTCGAGCTCGGCGTCCACCGCGGCGAGGGAGGCGCTGATGCCCTCGCTGACCGCGCCCGCGAGGCTCGTCGACACCTTCTCCTGCTGACCCATCCCTGATCCTCCTGTTTTCCGCTTCACGGAATCAACAATCCGTATAGCGAAGTTAGTAGGCCGTCGGACCTGCGTCAATGGTTGTCCGAAACGGCCGGGGGCCGCACGGCGAAACTCGCCGTGCGGCCCCCGGGACCTGCGGAAGCGCTGGTCGTCAGCCCTTGCGGGCCTGGACCTCCTGGGTCAGGACCGGGACGACGTCGAAGAGGTCGCCCACCACGCCGTAGTCGACGAGGTCGAAGATCGGCGCCTCGGCGTCCTTGTTGATCGCGACGATCGTCTTCGAGGTCTGCATGCCGGCGCGGTGCTGGATCGCGCCGGAGATGCCCGCCGCGATGTACAGCTGCGGGGAGACCGACTTGCCGGTCTGGCCGACCTGGTTGGAGTGCGGGTACCAGCCGGCGTCGACGGCGGCGCGGGAGGCGCCGACGGCCGCGCCGAGCGAGTCGGCGAGGGCCTCGATGACCGCGAAGTTCTCGGCGCCGTTGACGCCGCGGCCGCCGGAGACCACGATCGCGGCCTCGGTCAGCTCGGGGCGGCCGGTCGACTCGCGCGGGGTGCGCGCGGTGACCTTGGTGCCGGTGGCCTTCTCCGAGAAGGAGACGGACAGGGCCTCGACGGCGCCGGCGGCCGGGGCGGCCTCGACGGGGGCCGAGTTCGGCTTGACCGTGATGACCGGGGTGCCCTTGGAGACGCGCGACTTGGTGGTGAAGGAGGCGGCGAACGCGGACTGCGTCGCGACCGGGCCCTCGTCACCGGCCTCCAGGTCCACGGCGTCGGTGATGATGCCGGAGCCGATGCGGACCGCGAGGCGGGCCGCGATCTCCTTGTTCTCGGCGGAGGACGGGACGAGCACGGCGGCCGGGGAGACGGCGTCGTACGCGGCCTGGAGCGCGTCGACCTTCGGGACGACGAGGTAGTCGGCGAACTCGGGGGCGTCGGCCGTCAGGACGCGGGTGGCGCCGTGCTCGCCGAGGACGGCGGCGGTGTCGGCGGCGCCGTTGCCCAGCGCGACGGCGACCGGCTCGCCGATGCGGCGGGCGAGGGTCAGCAGCTCCAGGGTGGGCTTGCGGACGGCTCCGTCGACGTGGTCGACGTAGACGAGAATCTCAGCCATGGGACTTCAATCTCCTGCGAACGAAAAGGGGAGGGCCTGAGGGGACGGCGCGGCTCGGGAGCCTTAGATGAACTTCTGGCTCGCGAGGTACTCGGCGAGCTGCTTGCCGCCCTCGCCCTCGTCCTTGACGATCGTGCCCGCGGTGCGCGCCGGACGCTCGTCGGCGGAGTCGACGGCGGTCCAGGAGCCCTCCAGGCCGACCTCGTCCTCGTCGATGTCCAGGTCGTCGAGCTCCAGCTCCTCGACCGGCTTCTTCTTGGCGGCCATGATGCCCTTGAAGGACGGGTAGCGGGCCTCGCCCGACTGGTCCGTCACGGAGACGACGGCCGGGAGGGAGGCCTCCAGCTGCTCGGAGGCGGTGTCGCCGTCGCGGCGGCCGGTGACCTTGCCGTCCTCGACCTTGACCTCGGAGAGCAGGGTGACCTGCGGGACGCCCAGGCGCTCGGCCAGGATCGCCGGGAGGACGCCCATGGTGCCGTCGGTGGAGGCCATGCCGGCGATGACCAGGTCGTAGCCGGTCTTCTCGATCGCCTTGGCGAGCACCAGGGAGGTGGCCATGACGTCGGAGCCGTGGATGGACTCGTCGTCGACGTGGACGGCCTTGTCGGCGCCCATGGAGAGCGCCTTGCGGAGCGCGTCGCGCGCGTCCTCGGGGCCGACGGTGAGGACGGTCACCTCGGCGTCGTCCGCCTCCTCGGCGATCTGCAGCGCCTGCTCGACCGCGTACTCGTCGAGCTCCGACAGGAGACCGTCGACGTCCTCGCGGTCGACCGTCAGGTCGTCGGCGAACTTCCGGTCGCCAGTGGCGTCCGGCACGTACTTCACACAGACAACGATCCTCAAGCTCACGCCGGCTCTCCTACTGCATCGTCTTAACGGGGCTGCCTTGTTGCTCGCAGCATAGGCGCCTGAAGGGCGGGTTTCCGGCCGGGGCGCCGGACGCCTCGACCAGATATTACTCGTCAGTACACCCAGTTCGTGACCAGTAAGCAAGCGCTCAGCACTGTGATCTGCCCAACGCGCGCGAGGGCGCCGCCGCGGGAACTCTCAGTCGCGCAGCGCGTTGAAGCGCCCCTGGTGGTACAGGAGCGGACGGCCCGCGCCACCGGGGTCCCCCGCGACGGCCTCGGCTATGACGATCCGGTGGTCGCCGGCGGGCACCCGGGCCACCACCCGGCAGACCAGCCAGGCCTGCACCCCGTCGAGCACGGGCACGCCCTCGGGGCCCCGGCTCCAGCGGGTCGGCGCGGCGAACCGGTCGGCGCCGCTGCGCGCGAAGGTGGTCGCCAGTTCCTCCTGGTGCTCGCCGAGGATGTGCACGCCGATGTGCTCCGCCTCGGCGAGCACGGGCCAGCTGGAGGAGCCGGTGCCCACGCCGAAGGAGATCAGCGGCGGGTCGGCGGCGACGGAGTTGAGCGAGGTGGCGGTGAAGCCGACGGGGCGTTCGCCGTGGGCGGTGATCACGGCGACGCCGGCGGCGTGGCGCCGGAAGACGGAGCGCAGCAGCTCGGGCGAGGCGGAGCGGTGGGCTCCGGTCGTGGGAACGGCGCGGAGCTCGGGCGAGACCGTCATGGAGTCGTCCTTCGTGCGGGGCGGTGTGGAGCGGGGTCCGGGGGCGTCAGAGGCCCGGACAGCGCGCGCTCGCGTGGCGGCCCAGGTCCACGTCGGCCCGGCCGTAGAGAAGGAGGTCACCGGTCACTCCGTCAGGGTGACGACGGGTGACCGCCCTGGTCAAGTGCGTACCGCGATGTGGGAGATGTGTCACCGCGTCAGAACCGGGGACCGTCCGGTCCGCTGCGGGGCCGGTGCCGGGCCGGCTCACAGCGCGTGACCGAGGGCGGCGATGACGTCCGCCGTGCGGGGCTGTCCGACGGCCCGGCGCACGATCGCGCCGGCCGCGTCGAGGACGAGGACGGTCGGGGTACGGGTCACTCCGAGGTCGCGCACGAGGCCGAGGTGCTCCTCGGCGTCGATCTCCACGTGCGCCACGCCCGGCACCATGGCGGCCACCCCGTCGAGCACCCGCCGTGTCGCCCGGCAGGGCTGGCAGAAGGCGCTGGAGAACTGGACGAGGGTCGCCCGCTCCCCCAGCGGCACGCCGCCGAGGAGTTCCGGCCCGAGCCGTCGCGTCGCCTCCACCGTCATTCCGCGTTCTCCCGCCATCCCTCGTCCTCCGGCATCCTCGGGCGCCGATTCCGCGTCCTTCTTCCCGTGCAGCGTCGCACGGAACCGAACGATTCCCGCCACGACCACCGCGAGTGACGAGAATCTCCCCGTACGAAGCCGCCTGGACTGGTCACGGCGGCCCACATGGGGCACGATCTGCCCAAAGCCGAAAACCTACGGCCGCGTAACTTCGCCGGGAGAGCCCTCCCACAGGCCGAGAAGAAGGGGTATCTCTCGCATGGCAGAACTCGTGTACCGACCGGTGATCGGCGCCGCGCTGACGATGTTCAAGGCGCTCGATCTCAAGATCGACACACAGGGTTCGGAGAACATCCCGCGGACCGGCGGCGCCGTCCTGGTCAGCAACCACATCAGCTACCTGGACTTCATCTTCGACGGTCTGGCCGCGCTGCCGCAGAAGCGGCTCGTCCGCTTCATGGCGAAGGAGTCCGTCTTCCGCCACAAGGTCTCCGGGCCGCTGATGCGGGCGATGAAGCACATCCCGGTAGACCGCTCCCAGGGCGAGCACGCGTACAAGCACGCCCTGGAGGCGCTGCGGGCGGGCGAGATCGTCGGCGTGTTCCCCGAGGCGACCATCTCGGAGTCGTTCACGCTGAAGAGCTTCAAGTCGGGCGCCGCCCGGCTCGCGCAGGAGGCCGGGGTGCCGCTGATCCCCATGGCCCTGTGGGGCACGCAGCGGATCTGGACGAAGGGCCGGCCGCGGAACTTCAAGCGGGCGCACATCCCGGTGACGATCCGGGTCGGGGAGCCGGTGGAGGCCCCCGCCGACCAGTTCGCGGGCGCGATCACGCGCCGGCTGCGCGACCGGGTCCAGGAGCTCCTGGAGGCCGCTCAGCGCGCCTACCCGGTGCGCCCGAAGGACGCCACGGACACCTGGTGGATCCCCGCGCACCTGGGCGGCACGGCGCCGACCCCGGAGCAGCTGAAGGCCGCCGGTAACTAGCCGCGGCGCGGGAGCCTCGCCCGGGGGCGCGGACGGCGATCCGCGCCCCCGGGCGAAGAGACGTCACTCGGGGTCGTGACGACCGTCCCGGCCGAAGGAGCGCCGGCGCGTCACTCGGGGTCGCGGACGGTGATCCGTGCCCCGGGGCTGACCTTGCGGAGTGCCTCGGCGAGCTCCTGGCCGGCGGTGAGGAGTTCCTCCCGGCTCATGGGGGCCAGGGACTCCAGCAGGAAGAGGGCGTCGGTGGTGTCGTCGTCGATGCGGGTGCGCGGCCCCTGGCGCCAGTTCCAGCGGCGGCAGGTGACGCCCCGCTCGTCGCACCAGACGATCTCGCCGGGCTCGGGGTGCTCCACGGTCTCCTCGCCGCCGGCGACGGTGACGAACTCCTCCTCGCCGGTGGCCCGGACGAGCCGCATGCCGCCCTGGATCCGGTTCAGGTCCTCGCCGCCCACGGGGATGAGGTGGGCGACGCTGATCGCGTTGTAGGCGTCGACGAGGCGGTTGATCCGTGGCAGCCCGCCGTCCGCGAGGGCGCGGCGGGCGAGCGCCTCCGCGGAGTTGCGGGTGCGGGACGGCTTGGCGCCGAAGGCGGTGTACGCGGCGCGCCAGGCGGCGACGTGCGGGTCCTGGTCCGGGGTGCGGCCGTCGAGACGGGCGGCGAGCCGGGCGGCGGCCTCGTCGAGGAGGGCCGCGCTGGTGGCGTCGCTGGGGCCGTTGACGAGCCCGCGGGCCTCCAGGGCGAGGGGGGTGAAGCCGGGGACGAGGGCGCGCACCTCGTCGGAGACGGTGAGCGTCAGGGGCATGGGCGCCGTTCCTTGCTGCCGGGGGTCACAGGTCCGTGGGGAGGGTCCGCCACAGGTGGGGCCGGTCGGTCGCGGCCTGGAGCGCGCGGAGGACGACCGGATTTGGTTCAGCATAGAGCACTGGGTAGTCCACTTCATTGACCTCCGGCCGTACGACCCAGGCCAGACGCTCCTCACCCACCGAGAACTGGGCGTCCACGCCGGGCGGGACGTTCCCGCGCACGTCCTGCCGGGCCCACCGCTCCTCGCCGGGCAGCAGGACGGCGGCCAGTCCGTGGATCACCGGATGCGCACCGTCCTCGTCGGCGAGGCGCTGGCAGCAGAGGGCCGCGGGGATCCCCCGGGCGCGCAGGAGGGCGGCGTACGCGACGGACTTGGCGTAGCAGATGCCGGTGCCCTGCCGCAGGACGTCGGAGGCGCGCCAGGTGACGCGGAGGTCCCCCGAGTCCTGGGAGTGCGGGATGGCGTCGCGGACGTACTCATAGGCGGCCTTGGCGTATGAGTATGCGTCCGCATGGGCGGCGGCGATGTGGTCCGCCGCGGCTCGGACGAGCGGATGGTCGCGGTCGACCGCCTCGCCGGCCGCGAGATACGGGGCGATGTCACGGTACTGCTGGATGAGTTCCACGATCCGCGAGCATAGGAATGCGGCCGAGCGGAGTCAATCATTTTCCGCTCGACCGCATAGCTATTCATTCACTGTCAGCGGGCCAGTTCTTCTTTCAGAGCCTGGAGGAAGGCGTCGACGTCGTCCTCCGTGGTGTCGAAGGAGCACATCCACCGCACGTCGCCGGCCTGCTCGTCCCAGAAGTAGAAGCGGAACCGCTTCTGCAGCCGACGGCTGACCTCGTGCGGGAGGCGCGCGAAGACCGCGTTGGCCTGCACCGGGTAGAGGATCTCCACCCCGTCCAGGGCGCGCACGCCGTCCGCGAGGCGGCGGGCCATCGCGTTGGCCTGGCGGGCGTTGCGCAGCCACAGGTCCTTGGCGAGCAGCGCCTCCAGCTGCACCGACAGGAAGCGCATCTTGGACGCGAGCTGCATGGACAGCTTGCGCAGGTGCTTCATGTGGCTGACCGCGTCCGGGTTGAGGACGATCACGGCCTCGCCGAAGAGCATGCCGTTCTTCGTGCCGCCGTAGGAGACGACGTCGACGCCCACCGCGTTGGTGAAGGCGCGCATCGGCACGTCGAGGGAGGCGGCCGCGTTGGCTATCCGGGCGCCGTCGAGGTGCACCTTCATGCCCTTGGAGTGGGCGTGCTCGACGATGGCGCGGACCTCGTCCACGGTGTAGACGGTGCCCAGCTCGGTGTTCTGGGTGATGGAGACGACCTGGGGCATCGCCCGGTGCTCGTCCTCCCAGCCCCACGCCTGCCGGTCGATGAGCTCGGGGGTGAGCTTGCCGTCCGGGGTGGGCACGGCGAGCAGCTTGAGGCCGCCCATGCGCTCCGGCGCACCGCCCTCGTCCACGTTGATGTGGGCGCTCTCGGCGCAGATCACGGCGCCCCAGCGGTCGGTGAGCGCCTGGAGGGCGGTCACGTTCGACCCGGTGCCGTTGAAGACCGGGAAGGCCTCGGCGTGCGGGCCGAAGTGGCTGTGCACGATCCGCTGGAGGTGGTCGGTGTAGTCGTCCTCGCCGTAGGCGACCTGGTGGCCGTCGTTGGCGAGGGCGATCGCCGCGAGGATCTCGGGGTGGACGCCGGCGTAGTTGTCGCTCGCGAAGCCCCGGACCGACGGGTCGTGGTGACGACGGGCGTCGGTCCGGTGTCCGAGGGCGGCGGTCACGGTGCGGGGGTCAGCCACAGGCGCTGTCCATTCACTTCCTGGGCGGGCCTGTCCCACAGGCCGGCGATCTCGTCGGCCAGGTCCTTGACGTCGGTGAAGCCCGCGAACTTCGCGTTGGGGCGTTCGGCGCGCATCGCGTCGTGCACCAATGCCTTGATCACCAGGATGGCAGCCGCCGCCTGGGGGCCGTCCTCACCCCCCAGCTTGCGGAAGGAGTCCGCCATGGCCAGCGTCCACGCCTCGGCCGCGGCCTTGCCCGCGTTGTACGCGGCGTTGTTGGCCTGCGGCTTGTGGGCGCCGACCTGGCTGATGAGCGCGTAGCGGCCGCGGCCGCCGCTGCGGAGCAGGGCGTCGTGGAAGGCCAGCGAGGTGTGCTGGACGGTGCGGATCAGGAGCTTCTCCAGGAAGTCCCAGTCCTTCAGGTCGGTCTCGGTGAAGGAGGAGCTGCCGCGCCAGCCGCCCACGAGGTGGACGAGCCCGTCGATCCGGCCGAACTCCTTCTCCGTCTTGTCCGCCCAGCCGCGCGTGGCGTCGAGGTCGAGGAGGTCCACGGTGTCGCCGACGACCTTGGCGCCGTGCACCTCGCGGGCCGCCTCGACGGCCTCGGCGAGCCGGGCCGGGTCGGCGTCGGCGGCGACCACGGTCGCGCCGGCGCCGGCGAGGCGCAGCAGCGCCGCCCGGCCGGCGGGTCCCGCCGCGCCGGCCACCGCGATGACCGCGCCGTCGAGGGGTCCACCGTTTCCGCCGGTGTTCATGGGCGCCTCCTCCGTGTGCTGCGTACCGTCGGTCACGCGGCGACCCGCTCGGGCATGTCCGCGGCGGTGATGCCCTTGGTGTCGGCGATCACGCCCTTCATCTTCTTGGAAAGGGCCTCGAAGAACATGCTGAGCGGAAACTCGTCGGGAAGCACGTCGTCGACGAGCTTGCGCGGCGGGAGCGTGAGGTCCAGGGCGTCGGGGCCCTTGGCCCACTTGGAGCCGGGGTGCGGGGCGAGGTAGCCGGAGACGAACTCGTACGCCTTGATCCAGTGGACCAGCTTCGGGCGGTCGATGCCGTCGCGGTAGAGGGTCTCGATGTCCGAGCAGAGGCGGTTGGTGACCTCGGGGGCGCGGTCCCAGTCGATGGTGAGGACGTTGTCCGTCCAGCGCACCACGTCGTTCTTGTGGAGGTACGCGAAGAGGAGCTGGCCGCCCAGGCCGTCGTAGTTCCGGTTCCGGTCGCCGGTGAGCGGGAAGCGGAACATCCGGTCGAAGAGGACCGCGTACTGCACGTCGCGGCCGTGGGAGTTGCCCTCGGCCTCCAGCTTCACGGCCTCCTTGAAGGCGGTGAGGTCGCAGCGGAGCTCTTCGAGTCCGTACATCCAGAACGGCTGGCGCTGCTTGATCATGAAGGGGTCGAACGGCAGGTCGCCGCGGCTGTGGGCGCGGTCGTGGACCAGGTCCCAGAGGGCGAAGGCCTGCTCGCAGCGGCTCTGGTCGTCGAGCATCGCGGCGATGTCCGCGGGCAGTTCGAGGCCCAGGGTGTCGACGGCGGCCTCGGTGACCTTGCGGAAGCGGGCGGCCTCGCGGTCGCAGAAGATGCCGCCCCAGGTGAAGCGCTCGGGGACCTCGCGGACGGCGACGGTCTCCGGGAAGAGGACGGCCGAGTTGGTGTCGTACCCGGCGGTGAAGTCCTCGAAGGTGATGCCGATGTAGCCCGGGTTGTCGTAGCGGGTGGCCTCCAGCTCGGCGAGCCAGTCGGGCCAGACCATGCGGAGGACGACGGCCTCGAAGTTGCGGTCCGGGTTGCCGTTCTGCGTGTACATCGGGAAGAGCACGAGGTGCTGGAGACCGTCCTCGCGGCCGGAGGCCGGGTGGAAGGCCAGCAGCGAGTCCAGGAAGTCCGGGACGCCGAAGCCGCCCTCGGACCACTTGCGGAGGTCGGCGACGAGGGCGCGGTGGTACGCGGCGTCGTGCGGCACGAGCGGGGAGAGCTGCTCGACGGCGGCCACCAGCCGGTCCACGGTCAGCTCGACGAGGGAGCGCGCGGGGGCGCCCTCGGCCTCGAAGTCGACCGAACCGTCGGCACGCTGCCAGACGCGGATCTCCTCCACGGCGTTCTTGAGCTCCGGCCAGGCGGGGTGGTCGATGACGCGGGCGGTGGCTATGCCCTCGCCGGTCACGTCGTGCACAAGAATTTCCGTCATGCCTCTTCCTCCACAGGAGAACCTTGCGTAAAGGAACCGTAATCGCGCATGACTCCTGACCGCAAGGGGAGGAAGAGAGATTCTCTTGCGAGACACCCCCTCGACCGCATTTTTTCCTGTCAGCCGGGGGGTGAACACGTGCTTCCGGCGGAAGGATCAGACCAGCGGCTTCACGAGGAGCTCGAAGCGGAGGTCGTCGCGCCGGGGCCGACCGAAGCGCTCGTCGCCGTACGGGAAGGGGCTCGTCTCGCCGGTGCGCCGGTAGCCGCGCCGCTCGTACCAGGCGATCAGCTCCTCCCGGGCGGTGATCACCGTCATGTGCATCTCGCGGACGTCCCACAGCTCGCGGACCCGGCGTTCGGCCTCGGCGATGATCCGCTTGCCGAGGCCGGCTCCCTGGAGCTCGGGCCGGACCGCGAACATGCCGAAGTAGGCGGCCTCGCCGCGGTGCTCCAGCTGGCAGCAGGCGACCGTGTCGCCGTCCCGCTCCACGAGCAGCAGCACGCTGCCCGGGGCGGCGATCACGGCCGCCACGCCCTCCGGGTCGGTCCGCTGGCCGTCCAGGAGGTCCGCCTCGGTGGTCCATCCGGCCCGGCTCGCGTCGCCCCGGTAGGCCGACTCGACGAGCGGCACCACCACCGGCACGTCGCCGAGCACCGCCTGCCGGTAGGTGAGGACGCCGGGCTCCTGGCTCGCGGCGGTGTCGGGAACGGGCGTGGCGGTGTCCATCGTGCGGGGCTCCCCTCGGGCGCTGTCGACCGGCGTGCGCGGTCGGACCGAGCCTAACGCGCGCCGCCTCACCCCCTTCCGTACGCCTGTGCGCGCCCGTGCGCCCGCGTGCGCGCACCCGGCGGCGGGCAGTCCCTCCACGGGGCACGAGGCGAGGGGGGTGTGCCGTGCACGGACCGGCCCTGTCGGGGTGGCTGCTCGTCGCGCTCTGCGCGGCCGTCGGGGCCTACTGCGCGCTGCGGAGCCGCGCCAGCGCGGGCGAGGAGCGGCGGGCCGCGCGCGCGGAGGCGGTGATGGGCTTCGGGATGGCGGCGATGGCGCTGCCGCCCGCCGTGCTCACCCCGCCGTCCTGGAGCTGGGCGGGGTACGCGGCGCTCTTCGGCGCGGCGGCCGCGGCCGACCTCGTCGCGGCCCGCCGGGACGCGCACCGGCTGCACCACGCGGTCGGCTCCCTCACCATGGTCTACATGGCGCTCACGATGGCCCCGGCGGCGGCGACCGGCGCGCAGGGGGTGCACGCGGCGCACGGGACGGGGGCGGCGGCCGGGGGGACGCCCCTGCTCACCGGCGGGCTGCTCCTCTACTACGCGGTGTACGTGCTCCGCTCCGGGGCCCGCCTCGTCCCCGCCGGACCGCACCCGCCCCCGGGGAGACCGGCGGGCGGCGGGGCGCCCGGCTGGGCGAACCGGCCCGAGCTCACCCTGGCCTGCCGGCTGTCGATGGGGCTCGCCACGCTGGCGATGCTGTGCACGCTCTGAGCCCCCGCGTCCCGCGCGGGCGTTCGGATCACCACCGGCGAAACCGTGGCGTACGTCACTTGGCGGCTGAGGCCATACCCCCGGGGAGCACCCGCTCATAGGGTGACGCCCATGTGGGTCTCCCTCGCGCTGCTCCTGCTCGGCGTCCTGACCGCGCTCACCGCCCCCCGGCTGCTCGCCCGGGCCGACTGGGCGGAGCGAGAACCGGTCGTGGCGCTCTGGGTGTGGCAGTGCGTGGTGGCCGCGATCCTGGTCAGCTTCGCGCTCTCGATGACCTTCAGCGCCTCCGTCGCCTGGCAGGCCGTGCGCGGGCAGGTCTTCGCGCCCGCGCCGCGCGCGGTCCTCGACGCGTACGAACTCTCCACCCACGGCGGCCCCTGGTCGGCGGCGCTGGCCGTGGTCCTCGCGGCCGGCGGGCTGTGGACCGGCGCCATGCTCGGGCGGGAGATCGGGCTCGCCCGCGCCCGCCGCCGCAAGCGCCGCGACGACCTGCTGGTCCGCGCCCCGCAGCTGCCCGGAGAGGAGCCGGACGGCGGGCGGCTCGTCGTCCTGGAGGGCGAGCGCCCCGACGCCTGGTGGCTGCCCGGCGCCACGCCCCGGCTCGTCGTCACCACCGCCGCACTGCGCCGCCTGAAGGGCCGTCAGCTCGACGCGCTGCTCGCCCACGAGCAGGGGCACGCCCGGGCCCGGCACGACTGGCTGCTCCACTGTTCCGGCGCGCTCGCCTCCGGTTTCCCCGGCGTCCCGGTCTTCATCGCCTTCCGCGAGGAGATGCACCGACTGGTCGAGCTCGCCGCCGACGACGTGGCCTCCCGCCGCTTCGGGCGGCTCACCGTCGCGCTCGCCCTGGTGGAACTGAACGAGGAACGGGGCGTGTTCGCCGCCCCGCCCGGCACCGGCCCCGAGGCCGGCCTCCCCCGGCGCGTCGACCGCCTCCTCGCCGCCACCCCCCGGCTCCCCGCCGCCCACCGCCTGCGCCTGACGGCGACGGCGGCCCTGGTCCCCGCGGTCCCGGTGCTCATCGCCGCCTTCCCCGGCCTGGCCGCCCTCGGCTGACGCGGTGCCCGCGGGGAGGAGCGCTCCGGCGGAGATGCGGCGCCGTGACCCGCGACCCGCGGGACGGCGCCCGCGGAGCGGGTCGCGGCCCGCGATCCGGCAGGATCGAGGAATGCGAAATTCCGCGATGGTCTCCGGAGGGCTCGCCCTGATCCTGCTCGTGCTCGTGGCGGCCGAATGGTCCCCGCTCCTCGCCTTCGACCGCTCGGTCGACGAGGCGCTGCACAGACACGCCCTCGCCCATCCCGGCCTCACCCGCGTCAACCGGGTGCTGAGCGACTGGGTGTGGGACCCGTGGACGCTGCGGGCGCTGGCCGTCGTCGTGGCGCTCCTGCTCCTGCGGCGCGGGCACCGGCGCCTCGCGCTGTGGGTGGTGGGGACCCTCCTGGCCGCGGCGGGGGTGCAGCAGGGCGTGAAGGCGCTGGTGGGCCGGGAGCGGCCGGTGTGGCGGGAGCCGGTGGACACGGCGTCGTTCGCCGCCTTCCCGTCGGGACACGCGATGACGGCCGCGGTGGTCTGCGGGCTGCTGCTCTGGGTGTTCGCGCTGGTGGGGCGGGAGCCGTGGTACGGCTGGGGGACGGCGGTCGGCCTCGCGGTGGTGTCGGTGCTCGGGGTCGGGTGGACCCGTGTCCACCTCGGGGTGCACTGGCCCTCGGACGTCCTGGCCGGCTGGCTGATGGGGTGGTGCTGCGTGGCCGTCGCCGTCGTCGCGTACCGGAGGAGGACCGGCGGCGGGCCCCTTCCGGCGCCCACGGGCGAGTCGCGCGAGCGGGGAGGGGAAGGAACATGACGAGGCCGCCCGTCCTGGACGATCCCCCGTGTCGCCCAGGAAAGGCGGCCTCCCCGCCGTCGCGCCGCGAAGGCGGGACGACGAGCCACGCTGAGTATATTGGCCGCGAGCCAGTCAACGCAGGAGCCCAGCATGACGCCGCGTAGCCCATCGGTCAACGAAGAGCTTCGCCGACGCTCCCGGGAGCGGATCCTGACGGCCACCGTGGACCTCGTCGGACGCCGGGGATACGAGGCGACGACCCTCGGGGACATCGCCCGGGAGGCGGGTGTGGCGCGCGGTCTCGTGTCGTACTACTTCCCCGGCAAGCGCCCGTTGCTGCAGTCCGCGGTGCACCGGCTGATGCACCTCACGCTCGCCGAGGCGCTGGAGCGCGCGCCGCGCACCGAGGACGGCAGGGAGCGGCTCGCCCGCGCGATCGACGCGATCCTGGGGCTTGCAGTGGACCGCCCGACGCTGATGCGCACGCACATGGCCGGCATCCTCCAGGCCGAGGGCTTCGTGCGCTGCGAGGAGCAGCAGCGGCTCGCCTTCCTGCTGCGGGACACGGTGGAGCGGTACGGCTCCGAGGACGTGGACCGGGACTATCCGCTGTTGCGGGCGCTGCTGATGGGCGCGGTGGTGGCGGTGCTGCTGCCGGGGGCGCCGATGCCGATGGCACGGCTGCGGGCGGAACTGTTCCACCGCTACGGCCTGGACTGGGAGAGCGGCGCGCCGCCGGACGGTGGTCCGCCCGACGGCGCGCTCTGAGGCGGCCGGGTCAGTCGAGGTCGCCGAAGTCCTCGAAGTAGTCCGGCTGGGTCTGGACGTTGAGCTCGTCCATCCGGATCCGCTTCGCGGGGTCGGTGCGCCGGTCGGAGATCTTCAGGACGTCGAGGCCCCGGGCGATCTCGTTCGAGTAGACGTGGCCGTTGTAGTAGTACGCGGACCACGAGCCGCCGATGGTGAGGGCGGTGTCGGAGACCGGGCCGCGGTCGAAGTAGCCGATCTCCTTCGGGTGCGCCGAGTCGGTGAAGTCCCAGACCGAGACGCCGCCCTGGTACCACGCCTGGACCATGAGGTCCTTGCCCTTGACCGGGATCAGCGAGCCGTTGTGGGCGACGCAGTTCTCGGTGGCGGCCTGGTGGCGCGGGATCTTGAAGTAGCTGCGGAAGACGAGCTGGCGGTTCTTGCCCTTGCCGGTGATGTCGTAGATGCCGTTGGCACCGCGGTTCGGACCGACGGCCGCGTTGCAGGTGGCGCCGCTGCCGCCGCCGAGCTCGTCGGTGAAGACGACCTTGTTCGCCTTCTGGTTGAAGGTGGCGGAGTGCCAGAAGGCGAAGTTGACGTTGTCCTGGACCTGGTCGATCACCCGGGGGTGCTCGGGGTCGGAGACGTCGAAGAGGATGCCGTCGCCCATGCAGGCACCGGCGGCGAGGTCCTTGCCGGGCAGCACGGTGATGTCGTGGCAGCCGGTGGTCTTGGAGACGCCCGGGTTGGTCGGGGCGCCGGGGTTGCCGCCGCCGTCGGGGCCCTCACCGGGGAAGAGGACGGGGAAGTTGACGACCCTGGCCTGCTCGGGCGCCGCGCGGGGCACCTTGATGACCGAGATGCCGTCGTGCGGCGGCCGGCAGTCGGGGAAGGCCACGTTGGGCGAGTAGGAGGAGACGTACACGTACACGTCCTTGCGCTGCGGCAGGAGCGTGTGGGTGTGGGAGCCGCACGCGGTCTCGACGGAGGCGACGTACTTCGGGTTCGTGACGTCGCTGATGTCGAAGATCTTCATGCCCTCCCAGGACTCCTTGACGGAGGCCGGCTGCGTCGTGCTGGCGCACGAGTCGTCGCTGCGGGAGGAGTCGGTGGAGAGGAAGAGGAGGTCCCCGGAGACGGAGATGTCGTTCTGGGAGCCGGGGCAGAGCACCTGGGCGACGGTCTTCGGGGCCTTCGGGTCGCTGATGTCGAAGATCCGGAAGCCGTCGTAGTTGCCCGCGAAGGCGTACGAGCCCTGGAAGGCGAGGTCGGTGTTGAGGCTGGGGAGCGCGTCCTTGGGGACGTTCGCCAGGAGTTGGATGTTGTCGGTCTTCACGATCTCGTCGACGCCGGGTATCGCGCCGCTCTCGATCGCCGCCCGCGCCTCGGCGGCCTGCGCGGCCGGGACGGGCGCCTGGGCCGGGGCGTCTCCCGGATCGGGGGTGGCGGCGGCCGTGCCGCCGACGAGCAGTGCCGCCAGGAGGCCGGCCGCGGCGGTGGCCGCGCCGAACCGTCTGATCCGGGAGCGTGGACTCTGCGGGGTGGGCAACGAGGTCACTCCGTCCTCCGTGTTCTCCGTTCAATGCTGAACGGTGCTGGATCCCGGCAGTATGTTCCTTGGCGTGCACATCCCAACAGATGGCAACACAGATGTAATGAGGGAATCCGCGCGACTCCCCGGAAGGAACTGCTAGGAACGGCTCCTGAGCCCGCAAAACCCCTTGGAGGCACCGTTGCTGAACCGCCACCGCCGACGCGCCGCACTCGCCGGGGCCCTCGCCGCACTGGCCGTACTCGCCCTGGGCGCCTGCGAGTCGGACTCCGGAGCCGCCGCGCCGGAACCGGCGCCGACCGGGACGGCCGCGGCGGTCGTGGCACCGGGCCGACCGGGCGAGCCGGCCCGGCGGATCTCACCGGAGGAGGCGGCGAGCCTGCTCCCCGACGAGCGGCCGAACGGCGCGGACTTCCGGTACGTGCAGATGATGGTGGCGCACCACCGGCAGGCCCTGACGATGACCGCGCTGGCCCCGAGCCGCGCCGGCTCGGCGGGGGTCAGGAAGGTGGCCGAGCGGATCGCGGCGGCGCAGCAGCCGGAGATCGGCGCGATGGAGGGGTGGCTGACCACCCACGGCGGACCGCGCGACCAGGGCGCCCACGACCATCACGCCATGCCCGGCATGGCCACCGAGGCCCAGCTGGCGGAGCTGCGGGAGGCGCGGGGCGCGGCCTTCGACGACCTGTTCCTGGAGCTGATGGTGCGGCACCACGAGGGGGCCGTGACGATGGCGGCCGAGGTGCTCGGCCAGGGCAACAACATCCAGGTGGAGGAGATGGCGAACGACGTGATCGCGCAGCAGACCGCCGAGATCAACCGGATGCGGTCGCTGTGATTCCGGCGCCTCCGGGCGCTCCGCTCGGGTCCTGGCGGGCGGACTGGGCCTCGGCCGCCGCCAGGACGGTGTCGAGGAGGCCGGGGAAGAGGGCGTCGAGGTCGTCGCGGCGCAGGCCGTTGAGCTTGGCCGTGCCGCGGTAGCCCTGCCGGATGACGCCGGCCTCGCGGAGCACCCGGAAGTGGTGGGTGGTGGTCGACTTGGTGACGGGGAGGACGAAGTACGAACAGCTCAGTTCGGTCTCCGCGGCGGCCAGTTCGCGGACGATGCGCAGCCGGACGGCGTCGGAGAGGGCGTGCAGCACCGACTCCAGGCGGATCTCCTCGCGCCCGGGGTGCTCCAGGAGGCGGGTGCTGGCGGGGGTCGTCATGGCGGCGGCTCCACTTTCTCCGGAGGGTCGTACCGGGCGGCCTTCATTGTACGAGGATCCTCGTAGTTTGACAGTCGCCGTACTACGATGGGTATCGTACGAGCATCCCGCCGGGCCTCCCCACGCCCGGCACCCCGGCCGTCCCGAAACGGAGCCCCCGATGAGCGCCGCCCTCTTCGAGCCCTACCCCCTCCGCTCGCTGACCGTCCCCAACCGCGTCTGGATGGCGCCGATGTGCCAGTACTCCGCGGAGGTCTTCGGGCCGAACGCCGGTGTCGCCACCGACTGGCACTTCGCCCACTACGGCTCCCGGGCCACCGGCGGCGCGGGACTGATCCTCGTCGAGGCCACCGCCGTCGCCCCCGAGGGCCGCATCAGCCCCGCCGACCTCGGCCTGTGGAACGACACCCAGACCGAGGCGCTGCGCCGGATCGCCTCCTTCCTCAAGGCGCAGGGCACCGTCCCCGGCATCCAGCTCGCCCACGCCGGCCGCAAGGCCTCCACCCAGCGCCCGTGGCTCGGCCGCGGCCCCGCTCCGGCCGAGGAGGCCTGGCAGCCGGTCGCGCCGAGCCCGCTCCCCTTCGACGAGGGCTATCCGGTGCCCACCGAGCTGACCGAGGACGGCATCCGCGAGATCGTCGGACAGTTCGCGGCCGCCGCCCGCCGCGCCCTGGCCGCCGGCTTCGAGGTCGCCGAGGTGCACGGCGCCCACGGCTACCTGATCGGCGAGTTCCTCTCCCCGCACAGCAACCGCCGCACCGACGCCTACGGCGGCTCCTTCGAGAACCGCACCCGGCTCGCCCTGGAGGTCGTGGACGCGGTCCGCGCCGTCTGGCCCGAGGAACTGCCGCTCTTCTTCCGCGTCTCGGCCACCGACTGGCTGGAGGAGGCCGGCTGGACCCCGGACGAGACCGTCCGCTTCGCCGCCCTCCTGCGCGAGCACGGCGTCGACCTGCTCGACGTCTCCAGCGGCGGCAACGGCGGGCCCGCCTCGATCCCCGTCGGCCCCGGCTACCAGGTGCCCTTCGCCGCCCGCGTCAAGGCCGAGACCGGACTTCCGGTCGCCGCCGTCGGACTCATCACCGAGCCCGCGCAGGCCGAGAAGATCCTCGCCAACGGCGAGGCCGACGCGGTCCTGCTCGGCCGCGAGCTGCTCCGCGACGCCTCCTGGCCGCGCCGGGCCGCCCGCGAGCTCGGGGCCACCACCCTCACGCCGCCGCAGTACGCCTGGGCGATCTGACCCACCCCCCTGGAACACCCCGTGACCAGGCGGTCACGGGGTGTCCCGGGGGCCGTTGTCAGTGGCCGGGTGCAGACTGGCCCGTATCCGCGACAACGGCGTCCTGGAGGTGGGCCCCATGCCCGACGTACTTCTCACCGTAGGCACCCGCAAGGGACTCTTCATCGGCCGCAGGCACGACGGGCGCTGGGAGTTCGACGACCCCCACTTCCCGGCCCAGGCCGTCTACTCGGTGGCCATCGACACCCGGCCGGACACCCCCCGGCTCCTGGTCGGCGGCGACAGCTCCCACTGGGGGCCGTCCGTCTTCCACTCCGACGACCTCGGCCGGACCTGGGCCGAACCGCCCGCGCCCGCCGTCAAGTTCCCCCAGGACACCGGCGCCTCCCTGGAGCGCGTCTGGCAGCTCCATCCCGCCCCGGCCCACTCCCCCGGGGTCGTCTACGCCGGCACCGAACCGGCCGCGCTCTTCCGCTCCAAGGACGGCGGAGCCACCTTCTCCCTGGTCCGGCCGCTCTGGGAGCACCCGAGCCGCTCGGCGTGGGTGCCGGGCGGCGGGGGCGAGGCCGTGCACACGGTCGTCACCGACGGGCGCGATCCGGACGCCGTCACCGTGGCCGTCTCCACCGCGGGCGTCTTCCGCAGCCGGGACGGCGGCGCCTCATGGGCCCCCGCGAACCGCGGTGTCTCGGCGTCCTTCCTGCCCGATCCGCACCCGGAGTTCGGCCAGTGCGTCCACAAGATCGCACAGGACGCGGGCGATCCGGACCGGCTCTACCTCCAGAACCACTGGGGCGTCTACCGCAGCGACGACGCCGGCGACAGCTGGACCGACATCGGCGGCTCGCTCCCCTCCGACTTCGGCTTCGCCGCCGCGGCGCACCCGCACCGCCCCGGCACCGCCTACGTCTTCCCCATCGCCGCCGACTCCGACCGGGTCCCGGCCGAGCGCCGCTGCCGGGTCTTCCGGACCACGGACGCCGGCGCAAGCTGGGAGCCGCTGCACCGGGGCCTCCCCCAGGGCGACCACTACGGCACGGTCCTCCGCGACGCCCTGTGCACCGACGACGCCGACCCGGCCGGCGTCTACTTCGGCAACCGCAACGGCGAGGTGTACGCCAGCGCCGACGACGGCGACAGCTGGCAGCTGCTCGCCGAGCACCTGCCCGACGTGCTGTGCGTACGGGCGGCGGTCGTCTGAGGTCCCCGCCGCCGCACCGCCGTCGGCGCACCGCTCAGGGCAGCAGCCAGTCCACCGGCTCCGCGCCCTGGGCGACCAGCATCTCGTTGGCCCGGCTGAAGGGCCGGGAGCCGAAGAAGCCCCGGTCGGCCGAGCGGGGGGACGGGTGCGCCGACTCGACCGCCGGCAGATTCCCGAGCAGCGGACGGGCGTTGCGGGCGTCGCGGCCCCAGAGGATGGAGACCAGCGGCTTGCCGCGCGCGGCAAGGGCGCGGATGGCCTGCTCGGTGACCTCCTCCCAGCCCTTGTTGCGGTGCGCGCCCGCGTTGCGGGGGGACGTGGTCAGCGTCCTGTTGAGCAGCAGGACGCCCTGCCGGGTCCAGGGGGTGAGGTCGCCGTTCGACGGGCGGGGGTGGCCCAGGTCGGTGTGCATCTCCCAGAAGATGTTCAGGAGGCTCCCCGGAAGCTCCCGCACCTCGGGCGCCACCGCGAAGCTCAGGCCGATTGCCATCCCCGGTGTGGGGTAGGGGTCCTGACCGACGATCAGGACCCGCACGTCGTCAAAGGGCTGCTGGAAGGCGCGCAGCACGTTCGGCCCCGACGGCAGGTAGGTGCGGCCCGCGGCGATCTCCGCGCGCAGGAAGTCGCCCATCTCGGCGACCCGGCCCGCGACGGGCTCCAGGGCCTTGGCCCAGCCGGGCTCCACCAGTTCGTTCAACGGTCTCGCAGTCACGGTCCGTCACTCTAGCGGCCTACACCGACAACGCCCTCCGGCCTAGACTTCGGGCCCCAGGAACCCACCGGGAAGGGACGGTTGCAGGGTGGACTTCGAGAGCGGCCACGGCGGCGGACCGAGCGACCCGGTGGTCGTCGGCATCGACTCGGGCGGGTCGGGGCTCCGTGTCGCCCTCGCTCGGGCCGCCGACGGCACGGTGCTGGACCGGACGGCCGCACCCGGCCCCGTGCGGACCGGTCCCGACGGGATCTCCGCCGCCCACTTCCTGGAGTGCGCGCTGCCCGCCGTCGCGGCGCTGCGGGCCCGGGCCGGGGACGACCGACCGGTGCTCGCCGCGGCCGTGGGCGCCGCCGGGATGGCGACGCTCGGCGAGGAGCTGCGGGCGGTCCTCCCCGGTACCTTCGCCGAGGCGTGGGGGGTGCGCGGGACGGTGCTCGCCGCCGACGCCGTCACCGCCTACGCGGGAGCGCTCGGCACCCGGCCGGGCGCGGTCGTCGCCGGCGGCACGGGGCTGATCGCCCTCGGCACCGACCTGACTGGCTGGCGCCGCGCCGACGGCTGGGGCCACCTCCTGGGCGACTGCGGCGGCGGCGCCTGGATCGGCCGGGCGGGCCTGGAGGCGGCGATGCGGGCGTACGACGGGCGGCGGGGCGGTTCCCCGGCCCTGCTGGCCCGGGCCGAGAAGGTCCACGGCCCGGCCGCCGGACTGCCCGCCGCGCTCTACCCCCGCACCGACCGGCCGGCGGTCCTCGCCGCCTTCGCCCCCGAGGTCGCGGCCTGCGCGGCCGAGGGCGAGCCCGTCGCGGCCGGGATCCTGGAGCGGGCCGCCGGGCACATCGCCGAGGCCGCCGAGGCGGCCTGCCCGCCGGATCCGGCGGCCGTGGTGGCGTTCACCGGCGGGCTGTTCCGGCTCGGCGACCCGCTCCTCGTACCGCTGCGCGCGGCGCTCGCCGAGCGACTGCCCGGGATCCGGACCGTCGCTCCCGCGGGGGACCCGCTCCACGGCGCCCTGACGCTGGCCGTCGGGCACGCCGCCGGTGCCGAGGGGCTGCCGGAGGACCCCGCGCTGCTCCGCCGCCTCTGACCCCGCCGCCCCGCACGACGGGCATCGCCGCTGGTCCAGGGCGTGCGGGGGCCCGATCGCGACCCCGTCCACGATCCGGCGCACCCCCGACCGGACATACAGGGGCAGATGGCGCATGATCGCACCTCACCGAACGCTCCCGTCCGCAAAACCAGTAGCATGCGGCGCCATGAGCACCCCCACTGGGCCCGCCAACGGCCTGCCTGTACGAATGCCGCGCCCCCGCCCGTCAGGGCGGCACCGTCGCCCCGACCCGGCGGCGGCGCCCGAGGGCGCTCCCGCGCTGGTGCTCGCCGTCCCCGGCGCGCCCTCGTCCGCCATACGTTCGCTGGCCGAGGAGCTGGTGAGCATCGCCCGGTCCGAGCTGCCCGGCCTGGAGGCCGCGATCGGCTTCGTGGACGGCGACGGCGCGGAGTACCCGACGCTCGCCGGCGTGCTGACCGCCGCCGCGGAGCTCCGCGAGGAGCGGTACCGGATCGCGCTGGCCGCCGGCCGCGAGGTCGAGGCCCCGCAGGGCCCGGCCGCGATCGTCGTCCCGCTGCTCGCGGGCCCGGACAGCGCCGTCATGCGCCAGGTCCGCCAGGCCGTGATGGACAGCGGCAACACCGCGGAGCTGACCGACGTGCTCGGCCCGCACCCGCTGCTGGCCGAGGCGCTGCACGTGCGCCTCTCGGAGGCCGGCCTCGCCCGCGCCGACCGCGCGCGGCTCTTCACCGTCGCCACGGCCGCGGACGGCATCGTCCTCGCCACGGTCGGCGGCGAGGAGGCCGTCCAGGCCGCCGGCATCACGGGCATGCTGCTCGCGGCCCGGCTCGCCGTGCCGGTGATGGCCGCCGCGCTCGACCAGGAGGGCTCGATCGCCTCCGTCGCCGAGCAGCTGCGCGAGGCCGGTGCGGTGCAGCTGGCGCTGGCGCCGTACCTGATCGGCCCGGAGCTGGCCGAGGGCCTGCTCGACGAGGCGTCGAAGGAGGCCGGCTGCCCGGCGGCCGAGGCGCTGGGCTCCTACCCGGCCATCGGCAAGCTGATCCTGTCGCAGTACTCGGCCGTGCTCGGCCTCCCGCAGCACGGCGCGGCCCCGGCGCACTGACACCGCGGAACCGCGCGAGGGCCCGCACCGACCACCGTCGGCGCGGGCCCTTCCGCATGCGCCGCGCGTCCCCGGGGCGCGGCGCTCCGGCGCGTCAGCCGAAGACGACGCAGGTGACCGCCGGAACCTCGACCGAGCCCGCCCGCACGGGGGTGCCGGTCTCGGGTTCGACGTCGAACCAGGTGACGTCGCCGGAGCGCTCGTTCGCCGCGTACAGCCGGCGTCCGGCCGGGTCGAGGGCCAGATCGCGGGGCCACGCTCCGCCGCAGGGGACGGTGGTGGAGCGGATCGCCTCGTCGCCCGCCGGGGACAGGACCAGGACGGCGACGGTGTCGGTGCCCCGCACGGCGACCCAGAGGAACCGTCCGTCGGGCGCCACGACGACGGCGGAGGGGTACGCGGGTCCCGCGGCGTCCGTGTCCACGAGCGGGATCTCCGCGAGCGGCGTCAGCTCGCCGGCCCGGGCGTCCCAGCGGCAGACGGTGACGGCGGGCTCCAGCTCGCCGACGACGTACAGATGGCCGCCCGCCGGGTGGAAGGCGAGGTGGCGGGGGCCGTAGCCGGGCCGCAGGGCGGTCTCGCCGTGGAGGCGCAGGGCGCCGGTGGCGGGGTCGAGGGCGCAGACCCGGACGGAGTCGGTACCGAGGTCCACGGTGAGGACCCAGCGCCCGCTCGGGTCGGGAAGGACCTGGTGGGCGTGGGGGCCGGCCTGCCGGTCGGCGACCGGGCCGCTGCCCTCGTGGTGGAGGACGGCGGTGGCGGCGCCGGGGACGCCGTCCTCGCCCAGCGGCAGCGCGGTGACGCTGCCCGACGTGTAGTTGGCGGTGAGGAGGTGCCCGGCGGTGACCGCGAGGTGGGTGGGGCCGGCGCCGTCGACGGGCACGGGGGCGCCCAGCGGGCGCGGCGCGGGCCCGGGGACGAGGGCGGCGACGGCGCCCGGATCGGTCTCGGAGACGGCGTAGAGGACGCCGCCGGAGAGGGCGAGGTAGGACGGGTCGGCGACGGCGTCGGTGGCGCCGGTGACGGTCAGCGCGCCGGTCACCGGGTCGACGTCGGCGGCGAGGACGCCGCGCCCGCCCGCCGAGGTGAAGGAGCCGAGGTAGGCGCGTACCGGCCCCGTCCCCCGCCCATGTGTCTCGTCGGTCCCGCCCACGGCGCCTCCCTGCCCCGGGGCCGGTCGCTGCGACCGGCCGTCTGCGGGCGACGTTAGCAGGGGGTCTAGACCAAGCCTGAGCGGCCGGGCGGAGTCCGTCAGGAGCGGACCGGGAGGGAGCCGCGCGGGGTGCGCAGCGGCTCGTCCAGGGCGGCGAGCAGCCGCTCCAGACCGCTGACGTGACCGAGGGCGGCGGGCGCCGGGTGGGGGACGGATTCCGGCTCGGCGGCCGGCGCGGGGCGGCTCGAACCCGGCGAGGTGAGGCCTTCGACGGCCGTCTCCACCCGCCAGCAGGCGGCGGCGAGCCGGGCGTCGTGGCTGGCGTCCGGGTCGGCGGCGACGGCCGCCAGGCCGCGCACCTCGGCGGCGCACTCGTCGAGGAGGGCCAGCACCTTGCGGGCGCGGGCCTTGCGGCCCCGGAAGGGGCTCAGCGGGTGGACCAGCGGGGCGAGGGAGAGCCGCACCCGGCCGAGGACCAGATCGAGCTCGGCGACGTGCGGGCTCGGGTCGGCGGCCTCGTCGCCCGCGAGGCGCCGCTCGGAGGCGGCGGTCGCCGCGTGGACGGCGCGCAGGGCGCGCTGGATCCAGGCGTCGTTGATGGCGTGGGTGGTGACCGGGAGGATCAGCAGGACCGCGAGGGCGGCGCAGACGGCGCCGACGACGGTCTCCTCCAGGCGGAGCACGAGGAGCGCCGGGTCGAGGACGCCGAGGAGTCCGTAGAGCAGGCCGGCCATGACGGTGACCGCGAGCATCATCCAGCTGTAGGAGAGCGGCGCGGTGTAGAAGATCCCGAAGACGCAGACGGCCACCAGCAGGGCGGTGGGCAGCGGCGCGCCGTGCAGCGGGAGGGCGACGACCATGCCGACGGCGATGCCCAGGAGGGTGCCGAGGAAGCGGCGGAAGCCGCGGACCAGGGTCTCGCCGCGCGAGACGGTGTTCACGAAGATCCACCAGGTGGTGCCGACGGCCCAGTACCAGCGGTCCTCGGAGAGGACCTGGCCGATGCCGAGGGCGACGGCGCAGGCGGCGGTGGCCTGGATCGCCTGCCGGGTGGTGATCCGGGCGAGCCCGGTGCCGGGCAGCGGGGCGGGCGCGGCGGGCGGCGGGGTGCGCCGCTCGATCGGCCAGAGCACGAACCGTACGGCCCCGGCCGCCGCGAGGGCGATGCCCACGGCCGCGTACAGCTCGGGAAGCTGGGCCGGCAGGGCGTGCAGGAACTGGGTGCTGAAGAAGTTCATGAAGGCGAAGATGCCGAGCGCGTGGCCGCGCGGGCCCCAGCGCCGGGCGTAGACGCCGGCGAGGACGACCAGCAGGAAGGAGGCGTCCCGCAGCAGGGTGTGGTCGTGCAGCAGGGTGGCCAGCGCGAGCACCGGGAAGCCGGCGAGCGGCAGCAGCAGGGTGGTGACGGCCTGGCCGCGGACGGTGGCGTCGGCGACGGTGAACAGGGCGAGCAGCGCCGCCAGTCCTCCGGTGATCGACGCGGTGAGCGAGAAACCGGCCAGTTCGGCGACGGTCACCGCGAGCGCGATGCCGAGCACCGCTCGCAATCCGGTCCTGAGCCGGAGGAGCCCCGGGTCCGGAGCCACGAACATCCTCTTCACGACGGTCGGCCGCCCCCTCGTCTTGCCGCTCGCCCGCCGCACGACCTGCCCCGGGGGTGGTGGGGCGCGTACGGACACGACGAAGGCGCCGGCGTCCGGAGCGGCCTCGTCGCCGTCCCGGCGCTGCGGCGCCGCAATCTTCTGATGGACACAAGAAAAACACCGACCGGGCCCTTGGCTCAAATCGCCTTCGAAACGCTGGGCCATTGGCTCGGTGTCCGCCCGGGCGGCCGGCCCGTCTGTGGGCCGGTGGACCAGCGGGGGCGCCCAGGTGCCCGGACGCTCAGCGCGCGGCGCTCAGGTGAGGGCGGCGGGCGGGGCCGCGGACCGGCGCAGCAGGGCGGCGAGGCCGGTGTGGCCGCGACGCTCGGCGTGCTCCAGGGCGGTGGTGCCGTACGCGTCGGCGAGCCGGGGGTCGGCCCCGGCGGCGAGCAGCAGCGCGACGACCTTCTGGTGGGCCGGGCCGCCGTCGCCGAGGATGACGGCCTCCAGGAGGGCGGTCCATCCGAGGTCGTTGACGTGGTCGACGTCGATCGGGGTGTCGCGCAGGACGGTCCGGACGTACGGCACGTGGCCGCGTTCGGCGGCGGGGATGAGGCTGGTGCCGCCGAAGCGATTCGTCAGCCGGAAGTCGGGGGCGGGCTCCGCGGCGAGCAGCACCCGCAGCATGGCGACGCTGCCGGTGACGCCGGTGACCAGCCAGGGTGTGTCGAGCCGGGCGTCCCGGGCGTCGGGGTCGGCGCCGGCGTCGACGAGCGCGCGGGCGGCCTCGACGTGGTCGCCGAGGGCGGCGAGCAGGAGCGGGGAGCGCAGCTCCTCGTCGCGGGTCTCGGTCGGGGCTCCGTCGGCGAGCGCGGCGCGGACGCCGACGGCGTCGCCCCGGCGGGCGGCGGCGAGGAGACGGTGGTGGGGCGTGGCGGTCACGGCGGCCTCCTCGGGCGTGGGGGCGGGTGCGCGGGGGTGCATGGGTGCGGGACGGGGCTGACGGCGTGCGGGCGGGCACGCCGGGGCGTGGGGGGTGGTGCACAGGGGGGTGCGGGGGTGCGGGGCGGGGCCGACGGCGTCCGGGCGGGCGTGCCGGGGCGCCGTCGGGGCTTCACGGGCCCCGGCGGGGACTCCGCGGGGCATCGCGGCCGCGGGCGCCGTCGGGGCTTCGGGGGCCCCGCCGGGGGCCCGGCGGGGTTACTTGGCGAGGGCGTCGACGCCGGCCTGGGCGAACTTCTGGTCGAGGTCGCCGGAGGGGGCGCCGGCGACGCCGATGCCGGCGATCGGGGCGTTCTTGGCGGTGACGGGGGCGCCGCCGCCGAGGAAGAGGGTGCCCGGGATGTCCTTCAGGTTCGGGGCCTGCTCCAGGCGCTTGACGAGCTCGGAGGTCGGGGCGTTCCAGGAGACGGCGGTGAACGCCTTCTTCACGGCCGACTCGTAGGACTGCGGGCCGGCGCCGTCGCCGCGCAGGGTGACGATCGTGTTGCCGTTGCGGTCGACGACGGCGACGGAGACCCTCTGGTTCTCCTTCGCCGCGGCGTCGAGGACGGCCTCGGCGGCCTTGGTGGCGGCGTCGATCGTCAGGTGGGTGCTGGTGGTCGTGTTCTTGTTCTTCGCGTCGGCCTTGACGGCGGCGGCGGGGACGGCGGCCGGGGGCGCGGCGTTGGCGGAGACCGCGCCGAAGGCACCGGCGCCCAGGGCGACCAGGGCCGCACCGCCGGTCAGGACACGGGCGCGCTTCGAGATCTGCTGCATGGACGGAACTCCTCCGGCTCGGTGGGAGGCACTCGCGCCGTCCCGCTCTGCCTCCATCCTGGGTCCGCCCCCGCGCCCGGACGGTCGGCCCGGCGGATGGTCGTCCGGACCCGCCCGGCGGACCGGGGGGTCAGCCGATCGGACGACCCCGGACCGCGCCGACCCGCGGTACGCGCGCCGGTCCATCCGCTGCGGGCGCCGGCTGGGTCGGGTCCGCCCACTGGGTAAAGTCGGGACCATTCCGGCGCATCGCCCCGCCGGACCGAACCTGACACCGGCGCGGCCCGCACCGGTGAGCACCGAGAGGCAGGCCGGCACGCCATGGCGGTGGACGAACTCGACACCCGCATCCTGCGGCTCCTGATCGAGCAGCCGCGCACCAGCGTGCGGGAGTACGCGCGCATCCTGGGCATCGCCCGGGGCACCGTGCAGGCGCGCATCGACCGGCTGGAGCGGGACGGGGTGATCACCGCGACCGGGCCGGTCCTCTCCCCCGCCGCACTCGGCCATCCGGTGCTGGCCTTCGTGCACGTGGAGGTCACGCAGGGCCGCCTCGACGAGGTCGGCGACGCGCTGGCCGCCGTGCCGGAGATCGTCGAGGCGTTCTCCATCACCGGCGGCGGCGACCTGCTCACGCGCGTGGTGGCCCGGGACGCGGGCCATCTGGAGGACGTCATCCAGCGGCTCATCCGGCTGCCGGGCGTGGTCCGCACCCGCACCGAGATCGCGCTGCGCGAACGGGTCGCCCACCGGATGCTGCCCCTGGTGGAGTCGATGGGCCGGGCCGGTGCGGAGCGACGGACCGGGGGACGGTGAGCCGGCCGGCATCGAGCGGGCGGGGGCTGAGCCCAGGACGGGTGAGCCGGCGGATATAGAGCGGGCAGGGGGGCGACCCCGGCACGGGCGGGCCCCCGCGTGTCGAGCGGGGAGGGGGATGAGCCCGGGGGTCCGTGAGCCGACGAGTCGGCGACTTCGGGTGGTCGTCCAGTCCGGATGGCCGCCGCGTCGGCGGGGTGGGGAGCCGGTGCCGGAGGGCCGGGTGAAACCCGGGTGCGGGGCGGGCGGCGGCGTGGCAGGGTACGGGCGTTCCCGCGCCCGCGCACCTCCTCACGTACCGGAGCCTCCCATGGCGACACCCGAACGACTCGTGCCCCTGCTCGCCGAATTCGACTTCGCCCGCAAGCGGCTGACGGACCGTCTGTCGGGGCCGGTGGTGGACAGCGGCAACGGCACGGACGTGCCGGTGGGCCCGATGACCGACGCCGAGTACCTGTGGGAGCCCGCGCCGGGGTGCTGGTCCGTACGGCGGCGGGCCGACGGCCCCGGTCCGGCCGCCGCGCTGCTGACCGGCGCCGGCGAGTGGGGCCGGGAGACCGCCCCGTACCCGCACCCCGTGCCGCCGCCGTTCACCACGCTCGCCTGGCGGCTCACCCACCTCAGCGAGCTGCTGGCGCTCCGCGCCGACCACACCCACGGCAGCCGTTCGCTGACCCGCGACGACTACCGCGCGCCCGGCGACGCGGCCGCGGCCGTCGCCGACTTCGACGCCTCGGCCGGGGCGTGGCGGGCGGCGCTGCTCTCCGTCGACGACAAGGACCTGGACACGGTCGGGCACTGCTCCTACCCGCACGGCGGCGACCCGGAGGAACCGTTCCTGGAGGTCGTGTGGTGGGTCAACCAGGAACTCCTGCACCACGGGGCGGAGATCGCCCTGCTGCGCGACCTGTACCGGATCCTCGCCCGCCCCACCGGCTGACGCTCAGCCGGTCGTGCGGGCCAGGACGAGGGCCACGTCGTCCTGGGCCGGGTGCACGAGGAGCCGGGCCAGTACGCCGTCGCACACCTCGTCCAGGGTGCCGCCCGCCCGGTCGATGGCGTGCTCCAGGGCGCGGCGCAGCTCGCCCATCCCGTCGTCGAGGTCCCGGTCCCTGGCCTCGATCAGTCCGTCCGTGTAGAGCACCAGCAGTCCGCCGGGCGGCAGCGGGAGCTCCTCGGTGCCGAAGTCGTGGACGCCGGTGCCGAGCGGGGTGCCCGGCGGCGACCGCAGGAAGGACACCTCGCCGTCGGGCGTGACGACGGCGGGCGGGAGGTGGCCGGCCCGGGCGATCGTCCAGGTGCCGGTGGCCGGGGAGTGCACGGCGTACAGGCAGGTCGCCATGGTGTCCTCGCCGAGGTCGGCGACGACGGCGTCGAGGGAGCGCAGCATCTCGGTGGGCGGGATGTCGTGGCGGGCCAGGGTCCGCACGGCGGTGCGCAACTGGCCCATGACGGCGGCCGCGTGGATGCCGTGGCCCATCACGTCGCCGATGACGAGCCCGGTGCGGCCGCCGGGCAGCTCGATCACGTCGAACCAGTCGCCGCCCACGTCGTGGGCGCTCGCGGGCAGGTAGCGACCGGTGAGGTCGAGTCCCGGGACGGCGGGCAGGGCGCTGTTGGTGAGGCTGCGCTGGAGCGCGAGGGCGGCGGCGCGCTGGGTGGTGTAGAGCCGGGCGTTGTCGATGTTGAGCGCGGCCCGGGCGACGACCTCGTCGATGAGCACCGCGTCCTGGTCGTCGAAGGGTTCCCGGGTCTTCAGGCGGGTGACGGTGACGGCGCCGAGGACCTGGCCGCGGGCGACGAGCGGCACGGTGCGGGCGGAGCCGAAGCGGGTCGACAGGTACGCGCGCAGCGACTCGGCGGCCTTGCCGGGGAAGAGGACCGGGATGTCCTTGTCGGTGAGGAAGGTGGGCCGGCCGTCGAGGACGAGCCGCTCGTACGCGGATCCGGCGGGCAGCTGGAAGGTCTGGCCGGGGCCCAGGAGCGGGCTCGGCGGCACCGGATCGGGGAAGACGGCGGCGATGCGGCGCAGCACGCCCCGGGAGGAGGCGGCCGGGTCGTCGGGCTCCAGGACCGCCTCCAGCATCTGCACGTCGGCCGAGTCGCAGAGCTGGGGCACGAGGAAGCGGACCACCTCGTCCGCGGTCTGCCACAGGTCGAGGGTGGTGCCGATGCGCGCGCCGGCCTCGGCGAGCAGGGCGAAGCGGTGCCGGGCCCGCTCGACCTCCAGGTGTGCCTCCTGGCTCTCGGTGATGTCGACGAGGGAGGCGATGAGACCGAGGGGCCGTCCGGAGCGCGCGGGGTCCGCCGCGCTGTCGGCGGTCCCGGCGGCGCCGTCGCCACCCGGAAGGGAGCGGGTGCCGCGGTCGATGAGGGGCGCGTAGGAGCAGGACCAGATGTGGTCGCGGCCCGGGTCGGCGGGGGTGCGGCCCACGCGGCGGGCGTCGATGACGGGCGTACCGGAGTCGAGGACCTGCCGCATCAGGGACTCCAGGGAGGCGGCGTTGACTCCGGGGACGACCTCGGTGAGGCGGCGGCCGACGTGTTCGGCGGCGGCCACGCCGTTCATCCGGGCCAGGGCGTCGTTGACCCGCAGGAAGCGCAGGTCGGGGCCGAGCAGGGCGAGCCCTATGGGCGACTGGGTGAAGAGGCTCTCCATGGCGGCGAGGTTCTCCCGCATCCGCAGGACCTCGGAGGTCTCCACGGCGATGAGCATGGCGCCGGGCCGGCCCGCCGGGTCGGCGGCGGGGACGATCCACATCTCCATGGGGACGGTGTGGCCGTCGCGGTGGCGGACCGGGAGCGTGCCGACCATGGTCTCGCCGGCCTGGACGCGGCGGGTGAGCCGGTCGGCGAGCTCGCGGTTGGCGTCGGGCACGAGGAGCGGGGAGGCGGGCAGCCCGAGGACGTGCTCGGGGCGGTGGCCGAGCAGGTCCTGGGCGGCGAGCGACCACTCGACGATCCGCCCCTCGGCGTCCTCGCGCCACAGCGCGATCGGGAGCAGTTCCCGGAGCACGCCCGCGTCCCCGACGGCCGCCCGCGGCGGCTGCGGAACCCTGCTCGGTGACGACTGATGAGCGTCCACGCATCGACCTACGCATCGGCCTGGCCCCGGAGGGCAATCCCTGTCGGATCACCCTAGCCGAGGAGCCGTCGGGGGGCTTGCGAGGCGCCTCCGTTCGGTGAGCGCCCGCCTCCACGGGATCAGAAGGCGAAGATCGCCCCGGTGCGGGCGTTCAGCTCGCAGGTGTTGCCGTACTGGCGGGCGAAGGAGACGGACCGACCGTGCCAGAACCCTTCGGCGCGGACCTCGACGGGGTCGTAGAGGAGGATGCATGCCGTGTCGGAGTCGCGGTCGACGCGCCCCTGGGAGGCGTCGAGGTCGGCGCAGGCGACGTCGGCGCGGGGGTGGTCGCCGGCGGCCGGGTCGCAGTGGAGGGTGACGGAGCGCGCGGCGGGCGCGGACACGTCGGCGGCGTCGGGCGACAGGGCGGTGGTGGCCGGGGCGGGGCCGGTGACGGTGAGCCGCAGGGCCGTCGTGGGGGCGGGGAGGACCGGTCCCTCGTCGGAGGCGGAGCCGCCGATCATGGGCGCGGTGAGGAGGAGGGCGGCCAGCAGGGCCGCGGGGGTGTGCGGATTCATGCCGGGTCAACGAGCCTCGGGGACCGGGAGTCACCTTCCGGCTTCCGGAGGGCCGGCGGGCGCGCCGTGGCAAGGACTCGCCAGGTGGCGGAGGCCCGGGCGGCGAGAAGGCGCCACGCGCGCCGCGCGGAGGACGAGGGCGTACGGCTGACGGAGTGGCCGATTCCGGCGGGTCGGGGCGGCAGGCGCCTTGGCGCGCGGGGCCCGTCAGGGTTCCCGCGCACGGCCGGACGGCCGGATCCCGCCGGTGGTCACGCAAACCGCCCATGGATGCACAGGGCATCGCTGTTCACGTGCGTCCGGCGCCCCTCCGCACGCCCTGGCGAAGCCGATCTTCCGGAGCGCACTCTGGTCCGTGAGCACGAACGGGAGGGGTGGCACGTGGAGCGCGACAGGGGCGGGGGCACGACGGGGCACGTCGAGCACGGCGACGCGGACGTCGCCGAGGTGCGGGCGCACGGCTGGAGCGACCGGGTCGTCGCCGAGGTGGTCGGGCTCGTCGGCCTCGACCCGCTCACCGGCGCCTTCAACCTCCTCGCCGGCATCCGGCCGGACGAGGAGGAGGGAGCGGACGAGGAGGGGCCGCGGAGGGTCGGACGACCGGCGGGAGCTCCTTCTCCATCAGCGTGAAGGACTTCGCCGGGCCGCCCGGTTGCGGCTTGCCGTCCTTCCGGCCGACGACACGGTAGCCGGCGTCGCGGTAGTAGGAGGCGAGCTTCGGGTTGGTGGCGAGGCAGTCCAGGCGCACCCGGGTGCGGCCGGCCGCGGCCACCCGCTCCTCGGCGGCCGCCAGCAGCAGCCGTCCGGCGCCGGGGGCGACATCGCGGTCCACCATGAGCCGGTGGACGTACCCGGCGACGGGTGGCTGGGGGCCCCAGGCGTCCTCGTCGTCCCACCACAGTTCCCAGGCACCGGCGACGCGCCCGTCCCGCTCCGCGAGCCAGACCTCGCCGTGCGCCATGATCCGGCGGAAGTGGTCCTCGCCCAGCTCGCCTGGCCGCCACTGGCCGGTGATCCCCCGCTCCAGCATCCAGCGGGCCGCGTCGTCCCGGAGCCGTACGAGGGTGGCGAGGTCGGCCTCGCCCGCCGGGCGGTGGTGCAGCGTGATCATGCGACCGATCCTCGCACGGGGCTCGCCGGCGGGGAGGGGGCGACCGTTCGCGACGGGGTGGTGAAGGAGACGGCGGCGGCCGGGTCGGTGACCTCGGCGTCGGAGCCGAGGGAGTAGGCGGCGACGCGGGAGACCACCGCGGCCGGGACCGCGTCGGCGACGCCGGGGACGGCCGGGCAGTCCTGGGTGGCGTGGGCGTCGTACGGGACGACGACCCGGTAGCCGCGGTCCAGGGCCGTACGGGCGGTGGCCCGGACGCACATCTCCGACATCACCCCGCAGACGGCGACGGCACGGCTGCCGTGTGCGTCGAGCACCGCGCCCAGGGTCGTCTCCTCGAAGCCGTCGTCGTACGGCTTGCGGATCACGAACTCGGTGGGGCCGGGTTTGACGCGGTGGTGCAACTCCCATCCGGGAGTGTGGGGTTCGTCCTCGGCACCGGGCGGGCCGTCGTTCTGGAGGTGGACGACGAGCGCGCCGGCGGCGCGGGCCCGGGCGATCAGCCCGGCGGTGCGGTCGACGAGCCGGGCGGCGTCGGGCACGGCGCCTTCGCCGGTGACGAAGGCCGTCTGCACGTCGACGAGGAGGAGCGTGTCGACCGACGGAAGCGGAGGGTCGGACGGGAGCGGGGAATCCGTCGCGATCGGGGAGTCGGACGGGAGCGACGAGGCCGCCGGGCGCGGGGAGTCGGGGTCGGGGTCGGGCGGGACGGGGTGCGCGGTCATGCGGTCATCATCACGCGGCCGACCGCGGCCGCTCCACGGGGTTTCCGGCCGTCGCCGCCCTGCGGAGCAGCACCTGCCCGGTCGCCCCGGTGGTGAACAGCCCGCCGAGCAGGGCGAGGAGGGAGACGGCGCCGCCCGAGCTCCAGTCGACGTCCGCGGCGCGGGCGGCGAGGACGATCCCGCAGGCGACGGCGACCGCGGGGACGGCCCGGAGGGCGGGGCGGCTGCGCGTCAGGTCGTCCTCGGCGAGCGAGGCCAGGACGCCGGTGCCGAGCGCGAGCGCCCAGACGCCGAGGCCTTGGGCGTCGGCGCGGTTCACCGTCCACGGCACGAACGCGCTCCAGAAGCCCGGCAGGAAGAGGAGCCCGGCGCCGGTGCCGAGCCACCCCGAGCCGAGGACCGCGAGCAGCGGCCTGGACCAGGCGGGCACGGGCACCGCCCCGCCGGTCCGGGAGGGCGCGGTACCCGGCGGACCCGTGCGCACCGCCCCGGCCGGCCTGCGGTACTGGGCGGCGAGGCAGCCGACCGACGCCAGGGCGAGGAGGGCCACGACGGGCACCCAGCCGAGGCTGAAGAGGACCAGGAAGAGCGGGCCGCCGGTGGCGGCCCGGAGGGCGCCGGGGTTAAGGAGGGTGACGGCGAGCAGTCCGGTCAGGACGACGACCAGCGGCAGGTAGAGGCTCCGCGCCTCCTCCCAGTCGTCGGCTCGGCCCAGGGTGAGCAGGGCGGGTGCCACGCCCGCCATGGCCGCGCCGATGAGGCCCGGGCTGAGGGCCTCGGGGGAGGCCCAGGCGCCCACCGCGTGCCCGGTGAGGGCCGCGACGGCGAGGAGGGCGCCGACACCGAGGCTGACGAGGCCCACGACGGTGCCCATCACGGCGACGGCGGCGGACAGTTCGCGTCCGGGACGGCGGTCGGGGGCGCTCACCGGTCCTCCTCCCCCGTCGCGGCGGCGCCGCCGAGCGCCGGTACGGGTGCCGGGGGCGGGGGCTGCGGGGCCCGGCGGCGCAGGAGTTCGCGTCCGGCGAGGACACGGAGGCCGACGACGGTGACGGCGGCGTAGGCGAGCATGCCGCAGCCGATGCCGGCCGCGGCGGTGAGGGCCGTCGCCCGGTCGAGGCCCATGGCCCGCTCCAGGACGGGCACCATGACCGCGGAGAAGGCGGGGGCGAGGAGCAGGGCGGCGAGGTGGAGGCGCCACTCCTCGCGCGCCCAGCCGTTGCCGGCGCGGCGCGCCCCGGCGGCCCGGGCGGCGAGGACGGCGTACACGACCGCGTACGGCAGCAGGTAGGCGAGGAGCAGCCGGCGTCCGGCGGTGCCCTGGTCGAGGAAGGCGGGGACGAGCGCGGCGAGGCCGGCGGCGCCCGCGAGGTGGGCGAGGACCATCACCGGCCCCGGCGCCCAGGTGCCGGTGAGGCCGGGGACGGAGGTGCGCCGGTCGAGCGCGCGGGTGGCGAGCAGGGCGCCGAAGGAGACCAGCGCGCCCAGGTGCATGATCGCGACCCGGTTGACGTCCTGGAGGGACAGGCCCGGGTAGAGCGCGGGCAGGAGGCTCCATTCGATGCGGAGCAGCGGCGCGGTCATCAGGAAGCCGTAGCAGAGCAGCAGCCAGCGCTGGTGGAGGTCGGGGAAGCCCTTGTAGGCGGCGAGGGTGCCGAAGGTGACGCTGCCCACCGTGCCGACCAGGATGACGGCGAGCACGATCCAGAAGGCGGCGCCGCTGAACGCCCGCTCCGGGGGCGTCCGGACCAGGTAGACGGCGGCGCCGGCCATCGACACGTACACGGTCGCGGCGAAGACGGCGCCGAGGGCGCGGTGGAGGCGGATCCGGCGGCGGACGGCGCTGAGCAGCTGGACGGGGCCCAGGAGCATGAGCAGGCCGCCGAGGACGGAGTGGACGATCAGCGGGACGAGGCTACGGCCGTACGGGCCCATGCGGTCGCGGACGGCGTCGGCGACGAACTCGGGCGAGACCGCGCGGCCGAGGAGCCACTCGCCGACGGCGGGCGCGCCGGGGCGGGCGTAGGGCCAGAGCTCGGTGAACGCGATCGGCGCGTACGCGAGGCAGACCGCCGTCAGCGCGACCACGGCCACCCTTCCGCGTCCGGTGCTGGTGGGACGCCCCACGGCGGTCCTCCTCTGCGAGGTGCGCGCGTCTGCGCGGGTGCGCGGGCTGCGCGCGGCTGCGCGATAGTCCACTCTGGACTATGAGGGACGGTAGGGGGCGCCCGCGACCGAGGTCAACCGGTCGGTAACAAAGTCGTGTTACCGGCGGTCAGCGCTGCTCGGGGTCGACCGGGTCGGTCCCGTCGGCCGCCTCGGGCTCGCGGCTGCCGACCCAGTGCCAGAAGTCGACCATCATCCGCTCGTACCGGATGCCGAACTCCAGCGCCTCGCGCTGCCCGCGGCTCAGCAGCTCGCCGACCTCGCCCGCCAGTCCCTCGTACTCCTCCAGGGTGCGCCGGTGCTCGGCGACCTGGACGGGGGCGTGGACGCGCGGGCTCGCCCCGAACCAGAGCTTCAGGATGCCCCGTTCGCGCGCCTCGACCGGAGCGAAGGAGGGGTCGGCGAGCCAGCCGCGCAGCGCCGCCGCCCCCTCCTCCGTGAGCCGCATCAGCCGTCGGTTCCGGCCGCCCTCCTGGCGCACCTCCGAGAGCAGTCCGGCCTCCAGGAGGCGGTCGCACTGGGCGTACACCTGGGCGTGCGGCACGGACCAGAAGGGGGCGACGGTCCGCGCGGCCTCGACCTTGACGTCGTACGGACTGGCCTCGCCCAGCGCGTCGATGATGCCGAGGACGAGGAAGGAGGGCGTGGTCAGCCGGACTTCGGACATGCGGAGACCGTATCGCGGTGCCTCAGACCGGGTGCTGCGCCCGGGCGCGGGGACCTGTGGACAGCGGCGAGGGCAGCGGGCGCAGCACGGGCTCGGGCCGCAGCAGCTCGTCGAGGCCGGTGAGGCGGACCAGGCGGTGGATCCACGGCTGGTCGCAGACGAGCTGGAAGTGCGCACCGCGCGCGCGGGCGCTCCGGGCGCAGTGGGCGAGCAGGCCGAGGCCGGTGGCGTCGCAGAAGCCCAGCGGACGGATGTCGACGGCGAGGGCGTCGGCCTCGCGGACGAGCGCGTCGAGTTCGGGCCGCAGATGGCGGACGAGGACCAGGTCCAGTTCGCCACGGAGCACGGCGACGGTCAGGGCGCCAGCCGCACGGACGGCGAGATGGGGGTCATGACGGGGGATCAACTGCATCGGACGCTCCACAGGGTGGGTCCAAGTGTCAGGTCGAGGGTGGCCGTAGTCAGGGCGGGAGGGACGTTTCGCCTTGGCCTCAGTCACCGGATCCGGTGAATACACGTCCCCCGGTACGTCGGACGCGCGTGCGAGGGGTCAGGGGTGCTCCGTGCCGAACGGGGCGGCGAGCCGGTGCGGTCGGCGGCCGGCGGTCCCGGGGAATGCCGAGCACGCGGGCGGTCTCGGGGGCGGTACGGCCGGCCCCAGGACACCAGCAGCGCCGGCGGGGTCTGGCGAGCCGGTCGGCTCGGCCGGGCTGCTGCTCCGCGCAGGAAGCGGGGCCCGGGCGGCGAGCAGTCGGCCGACGGGGGCGGCCCGCGGCAGAGGCCCCCCCCCCCGGGCCCCCGGCCCCACCTCGGCCAGGACGAGGCCCCGCAGGAAAACCCCCGTGCCCCCCGTGCCGACCCCGCCCTGATCCCCACCTTCATCCCCGCCCCGACCGCCGTCCGGCAGTCGAGCGCGGCGTCGGCGCGCGCGACGGCGGGGCCGAGGACGACGGCGCGCCCGCGCCGCGCGGTACGGATCCGATCGAGCGGCCCGGCCGGCCCTCGCCCCGCAGCGCCGTCCGGCAGCGGCACGGTCAGCGCCAGGTCGTCGCCGCGCCGGACGGAGAGGAGTCCGGCGTCCCGCCGGGCGCCGCCGGGCCGGCCACCGTCGGGCCGCCTCGTCGGCGGCCCGCCCCCCCGGAGCCGGGAGCGGGCCGTTCCGTGCGGTCAGTGCGCGGCCGGCGCCCCGAACCAGCGCTCCAGCCGCGCGCGCAGCTCCGACGGGTCGTCGCCGGCCCAGACGACGTGGCCGTCCGGACGCAGCAGCGCCGCGGGCGCGCCGGGCTCGTCGCCGGTGGGGGTGACGACGTCCACCCGGTCCTCCCAGCCCGCCGCCGAGAGCGTTCCCGTCCGGTCGAGGAGCAGTCCGCGGCCGGTCCGCGCCGCCTCGTAGAGGCGTCCCTCCTTCAGCGGCACGTCGCGCAGCCGGCGGCCGACCAGTTCGGGATCCCCGTCCTCCGCGTAGTCGTAGCGGATGTCGATCGCGATGAGCTTGGCGATCAGGTGCCGGTTGACCTCGTCGAACTCCATCAGCTCCGCGAGCAGCCGGCGCACCGCGCGCGCTCCCGGCTCCTCGGACATCAGCTCCATCTGGGCGCGGGTGTTGTCGAGCACGGCGGCGGCGACCGGATGGCGCTCGGAGTGGTAGGTGTCGAGCAGCCCCTCGGGCGCCCAGCCCCGCACCTCCGCGGCCAGCTTCCAGCCGAGGTTGAAGGCGTCCTGCACGCCGAGGTTGAGGCCCTGGCCTCCGGTCGGCGGGTGGATGTGGGCGGCGTCGCCGGCGAGCAGGACCCGGCCCTCGCGATAGCGCTCCGCCTGCCGGGTGCCGTCGCCGAAGCGGGAGATCCAGCGGGGGTCGCGGACGCCGAAGTCGGTTCCCCCGACCGCGATCAGACGCTCCCTCAGTTCGTCGAGGGTCGGCGCGGAACGGTCCCGCGAGAGCCCGGCGGCGGGCACGACGACCCGGAAGAGCCCGTCGCCGAGCGGCATCACGCCGTACCGCATCTGCGTCTTGCGGACCTCGGCCACCACCGGGACGACCTCCTCCCAGGGGACCCCGATGCGCACCTCGGCGATCAGCGTCTCGTGCCGGGCGGGCACCCCGGGGAAGCCGATCCCGGTCAGGGCGCGCACCGTGCTGCGCCCGCCGTCGCAGCCGACGAGCCAGCGGGCCCGCAGCCGGCTGCCGTCGGCGAGCTCGGCCGTGACGCCCTCCGCGTCCTGGTCGAGCCCGACCAGTTCCCGGCCGCGCCGCAGCTCCACGCCCAGTTCGCGGGCGTGCTCGTCGAGGATCTCCTCGGTGACGTTCTGCGGGATGCCGAGGACGTAGGAGTGGGCGGTGTCGAGCCCCTCGGGCCAGGAGGTGCCGAGCCCGGCGAAGAAGCCGCCGACCCGGTACTGCTGTCCGCGGGCGAGGAAGCGGTCGAGGAGGCCGCGCTGGTCCATCACCTCGATGCTGCGGACGTGCAGCCCGAGCGCGCGGCTGTGACCGGTCGGCTCGGCCGCCTTCTCCAGGACGAGCGGTCGCAGGCCCCACAGGCGCAGCTCGGACGCGAGCACGAGCCCGGTCGGCCCGCCGCCGATCACGAGGACATCGGCATCGAACATGAACGTTCCCCCATCTGTTTGCGCTGTTCAGGCGCCGATTCTGCGCCACTCGGGGGGCCTTGCCGCAAGGCCCCCCGTGCGCTATACGTTGAAGAGGGCAGTCGACGGGGGCGCGGCCGTCCGGATCACCTCTCAGCGCAGGTCGAGCCGCATGAGGATCCGGGGATGCCCGGCGAGCACCGAGGTGGTGTCGGCGGCCCACACGAAGCCGGCCCGTTCGAAGTTCTTCCGCAGCCCCGCGTAGGCCATCGTCATGTCCACGCGGGCGTCGCCGTTGTCCAGCGGGTACGCCTCCACCGCCGGCGCCCCGTGTGCGCGGGCGAACTCGACCGCGCCCGCGATCAGGGCGTGGCTGACGCCCTTCTTGCGGTGACCGGGGCGGACCCGGACGCACCAGAGTGACCAGACCGGCAGGTCGTCGACGTGCGGAATCTTCCGGTTGCGGGCGAAGGTGGTCTCGGCGCGGGGCGCGACGGCGGCCCAGCCGGCCGGTTCTCCGTCGTCGTAGGCGAGGACGCCCGGCGGCGGCTCCTGGGCGCACAGGCCGGCGACGTACTCGCCCCTGGCCGGTTCGCGCAGCTCGTTGTTGAGCTTGGACGGGATGCGGTAGCTCAGGCAGAAACACACATTGGCCGTGGGCGACTTGGGGCCGATCACGGCACGGACGTCCTCGTAGACGGAGGCCGGGCGCACGTCGATGGTCATGCCCCCACCCTGGCACGGACGCCGCCGCCCGTCAGGCCGTCGGGCGCGGTCCCGGGACCGGCCCGGGCGCCCGCGGACCCCGCCCGTGCGCGGCGCCGACGTGCGCGGCCCGGTATCGGTGCCCGACCCCGGGCGGCGCGCGTGGCCGGGGACGTACCCCTGCTCGGGGCTGCTCCGAACGACGGACCGGGGAGGGTGTCAGACGCGGAGTTCGCGCGCCTCGAAGCGGCCCTGGCCGAGGACGAGGACGAAGGTGATCTGCTGGCCCTCGGAGAGGGAGCGGACCCCGTCCTCGACGTCCTCCGCCCGGAAGAAGACGGGTTCCTCCGATCCCACGGGCAGCACGAAGCCGTATCCGGCGCGGCGGTTGAAGGACTGCACGAATCCGGTGGTGCGGTTCTCCACGGCGACCTCCTTCGCTCCGGGCGCTCACGGCGCCCCACCGGAGGTGTACCCCGTGCGGCCCGGCTCCGCATCCGGGCCGGCCGGGCGGTTCGGGCCGTCCGGGCCCTCCGGGAGCCGGGCGTCGGAACTCAGAACACGGAGAGGCCCGTGATGGTGGTGAAGCGGTCGAGGGCGGCGACGCCGGCGACCGAGTTGCCCCGCTCGTCGAGGCCCGGGCTCCACACGCACAGGGTGCAGCGGCCGGGGACGACGGCGATGATCCCGCCGCCCACGCCGCTCTTGCCGGGCAGCCCGACGCGGTAGGCGAAGTCTCCGGCGGCGTCGTAGGTGCCGCAGGTCAGCATGACGGCGTTGATCTGCTTGGCCTGGCTGCGGGTGAGCAGCCGGCTGCCGTCGGCGCGGACGCCGTGCCGGGCGAGGAAGCCGGTGGCGACGGCGAGGTCGGCGCAGGACGCCTCGACGGAGCACTGCCGGAAGTACTCGCGCAGCAGGGTGGGGACGGGGGTGGAGATGTTGCCGTAGGAGGCCATGAAGTGGGCGAGGGCGGCGTTGCGGTCGCCGTGTTCGCCCTCGGAGGCGGCGACGTCCCGGTCGAAGTCGAGGTCGTCGTTGCCGCTCTCGGCGCGCAGGAAGTCCCGCAGGACCCCGGAGGCGTCGCCGGTGAGCCGGTGGAGCCGGTCGGTGACGACGAGCGCGCCCGCGTTGATGAACGGGTTGCGGGGGATGCCGTTCTCGTACTCCAGCTGCACGAGCGAGTTGAAGGGGTTGCCGGAGGGCTCGCGGCCCACGTGCTCCCACAGCTCGTCGCCCTCCTTGTCGAGGGCGAGCGCGAGACTGAAGACCTTGGTGACGGACTGGGTGGAGAAGGGCCGCTGCCACTCCCCCACCCCGTAGACGCTGCCGTCCACCTCAGCGACGGCCATGCCGAACAGGTTGGGGTCCCCGGCGGCGAGCGCCGGGATGTAGTCGGCCGGGCGGCCACGGCCGGCGAGGCCCTCGATCTCCTCGGCGACGCGTTCGAGGACGGGCAGGAAGGACTGCATCATGATCACATCATGCAGTCCCGGGGGCGCGGGCGACGCCCGGTGTCTTCCGGAGGGCCGGTTCCCGGCCCCCGCGCTCCCGCCGGAGGACCCGTACGCGCTCCGCCCCGCCTTCCCCCGCGGAGGGCGCGGGCCCGGCCGCACATCCGGGCCCGTGCCTCCCGGCGGTCAGCCCGCGACGCGGGCCATCCACTCCTCGACCTCGGCGGAGGTGCGGGGCAGCGCCGCGGACAGGTTCTCGTGGCCCTCCTCCGTGACCAGCAGGTCGTCCTCGATGCGGACGCCGATGCCGCGCCACTCGGCGGGCACGGTGAGGTCGTCGGGCTGGAAGTAGAGGCCCGGCTCCACGGTGAGGACCATGCCCGGCACGAGGACGCCGTCGACGTACTCCTCGTTCCGCGCGGAGGCGCAGTCGTGCACGTCGAGCCCGAGCATGTGGCCCGTTCCCGCCATGGTGAAGCGCCGCTGGAGGCCGAGCTCGTACGCGCGGTCCACCGGCCCCTCGATGAAGCCCCACTCGACCAGCCTCGCCGCCAGGTGCCGCTGGGCGGCCTCGTGGAAGGCGCGGTAGGGGGCGCCGGGCTTCACCGCGTCGAAGCCGGCCTGCTGGGCCTCGTACACGGCGTCGTACACCTGCCGCTGGACGTCGGTGAAAGTGCCGCTGATGGGGAGGGTGCGGGTGACGTCGGCGGTGTAGAGGGAGTGGGTCTCCACGCCCGCGTCGAAGAGGAGCAGCTCGCCGGGGCGGACGGGGCCGTCGTTGGAGGTCCAGTGCATGATCGTGGCGTGGTCGCCGGCGGCGCAGATGGAGCCGTAGCCGACCGAGTTGCCCTCCAGGCGGGCGCGGCGGAAGAAGGTGCCCTCGATCCAGCGCTCGGAGGTGGCGACGGCGGTGGAGAGGTCGCCGATGGCGTCGGTGAAGCCGCGGACGGTGGAGTCGACGGCCTTGCGGAGCTCGCCGATCTCCCAGGCGTCCTTGACCAGGCGGAGCTCGCTGAGCGCGTCCTCCAGTTCGGTGTCCCGCTCCTCGTCGGTGGTGACGGCCGCCTCCAGGGCGGGGTCGACGCCGCGCAGGATCCGGGTGGGCACGCCGGCGCCCGCCGCCAGGTGGGCGGGGAGTTCGCGGACGTCGCGGCAGGCCAGTCCGAGGACCCGCTCGGCCTCGGCGAGGGAGAGCCGGCGGCCCATCCACAGCTCGGCGGTGTAGCCGATCCAGAAGGTGTCGTCGTCGCGGCCGTCGCGGGGCAGCACATAGCCGTACGCGTCGTGGCCGCCGTCCGCGCGGGGCTCCAGGACCAGGGCGCAGTCGCGGGCCTGGTCGCCGGTCATGTGGACGTACGCGGAGTGCGGGCGGAAGGGGTACGTGTCGTCGTTCGAGCGGACCTTGAGGTTGCCGGACGGGATCACCAGGCGCTCGCCGGGGAAGCGCGCGGAGAGCGCGGCGCGCCGGGCGGCGGCGTAGGGCGCCTGCTCGGACTCGGTCAGGTCGTGCCGCTCGGTGTCGGCCCAGCCGGTCCGCATGAGCGCGGAGAGTTCCTCGGATATGCCGTCGTACAGGCCGTTCTTGCGACCCTTCGCCACGTCGTGCTCCTTCGTCGAGTCCCTCGCGGGGAACCGCCGGTCGTCGGCGGCTCACGGACCGTAGCCCGCCCCGCCGGGCCGTGGGGCCGGAGAGTGCCAGTGGCACGGATCGGACACACGGGGGTGCGGGCGGCGGCCAGAATGGGGCCATGGCGAAGGAGAGACTGGGCGAGGCGCTGCGGCTCCTGGGCCTCGGCGAGACGGCGGCGCGGGTCTACCGCGCGCTCCTGGAGCGGGCGCCGGCGCCGCTGGCGGCCGTCGGCGCGGCGGTCGGGGTCGAGGGGGCGGCGCTGGCGGAGGCGTACGGGGAGCTCGTCGACGCCGGGCTCGCGAGCCCGGCGGTCGACGACGGCGACACGGTGGCTCCGGTGCCGCCCGCGGCGGGCCTGGAGATCCTCGGCCGGCACCGGGCGGCGGAGCTCGACGAGTCGCGGATCACCGTGGGCGGCGCCTTCGAGTCGTTCCGGCGGCAGCGGCTCGCCGCGTACAACGACGACCTGGTGGAGGTGGTGACCGGGGAGGCGATCGGGCCGCGGATGCGGCAGGCGTGGGCGAGCGCCCGGCAGCAGATCCGGCAGCTGGACTCGCCGCCGTACTTCGCGGTCCCCGGCGCCACCGACGACGCCCTGGCGACCCTCGCCCGCGGCGTCACCCAGCGGGTCATCTACTCCCGGGCCTCGCTGGAGCAGCCCGGCCATCTGGAGCGGTCGATCGAGCCGGTGATCGCGGCCGGCGAGCAGGCCCGGGTGCTGCCGTCCGTACCGGTCAAGCTGGTGATCATCGACGAGGCGTACGCGCTGGTGTCGCTGTCGATCCGGGAGGCCGACGTGTTCACCACGATGCTGGTGGTGCAGCCGTGCGGCCTGTTCTCGGCGCTTGTGGCGCTCTTCGAGCAGTCCTGGCGGGACGCGCTGCCCTTCCACGGCCGCACCGCGCTCCCGGGCGGCCTCCCGCCGGCCGACCGGCGGCTGCTGTGGCTGCTGGCCGGGGGTGCGGCGGACGAGGTGATCGCCCGGAAGATCGGGGTCAGCCGCCGCACCCTCTTCCGTCGCATCCAGGTCCTGATGGCCCGGCTCGGCGCCACCAACCGCTTCCAGCTGGCGCTCCAGGCACAGCGGCACGGCTGGCTCTGACCTGCGGGGTCCCTGCCCCCGGCCGGGGGCGGGGACCCCGCAGGCCCACGGGCCCCGGGGCGGGAGCTCCGCAGGTTCGCGGGCCCCCGACCCCGGGCGCCCCGCAGGTTCGCGGCCCCCTGGGTCAGGCGCCCAGGTGCTTGCGCAGGAAGGTGTACATCAGGGCCTTGTTGCGAGCGGCCTGCGCGTTGTCCGTGGCGCCCGCGTGCCCGCCGCCGGTGTTCTCGTGGAAGAGGACCGGGTGCCCCAGCTCGCGCAGCCGCGCCGCCGCCTTGCGCGCGTGCCCGGGATGGACCCGGTCGTCGCGCGTCGAGGTGGTGAGCAGCACCGGCGGGTAGGGGGCGTCGGCGGTGAGCCGGTGGTAGGGGGAAAGGTCCCGCAGGTGCGGCAGGTCGGCCTCGTCGTCGGGGTCGCCGTACTCGGCGATCCAGGAGGCGCCGGCGAGCAGCTTGTGGAAGCGGACCATGTCGAGCAGCGGCACCTGGCAGACGATCGCGCCGAACAGCTCGGGGTAGCGGGTCAGCATGGCGCCCATGAGGAGGCCGCCGTTGCTGCCGCCGGCCGCGCCGAGCCGCTCCGGGGTGGTGATGCCCCGGGCCACGAGGTCGCGGGCGACGGCCGCGAAGTCCTCGAAGGCCCGGTGCCGGTGGACGCCGAGCGCGGCCCGGTGCCAGTCGGGGCCGTACTCGCCGCCGCCCCGGATGTTGGCGATGACGTAGGTGCCGCCGCTCTCCAACCAGCCGCGGCCGGTGAGCGAGGCGTAGGACGGGGTGAGGGAGACCTCGAAGCCGCCGTAGCCGTACAGCAGGGTCGGGCCGGGGCCCTCGGAGCGGTCCGGGCCGATGACGAAGTACGGGACGCGGGTCCCGTCGTCGGAGACGGCGAAGGCCTGCTCGACGGAGAGCCCGGTGATGTCGAAGCGGGCGGGCGCCTGACGCAGGACCTCGGTGTCGCCGCCGATGTCGCCGCGGGTGAGCGTGGACGGCTGGAGGAAGCCCGAGACGTCGAGGAAGTACTCGTCGGAGACGTCCGGGTCGGTGTCGGTGACGGCGACCGCCGACAGCGGCGGGACGTCGGCGAGCGGGGCCCTCGACCAGCCGCCCTCCTCGCGCGGGGTGAGCACCTCGATGCGGGTGCTGACGTCCCGCATGGTCTCCAGGATCAGGTGGTGGCGGGTCCAGGAGTGTCCGGCGAGCGCCGTCCGCTCGTCGGGGACGAACAGGGCCTCGGCGGTGCGGTCGCCGGCCAGGAAGGCGTCGAAGCCGAAGGCGAGGAGGGCGCCGGCGGGGTGCCCGAGCCACGGCGACTTGAGGGTGACGATCAGGTGCTTGCGGTGGGCGTAGACCTCGGCGTCCTCGGGGACCTCGATCCGCACGAGCCGGTCGCCGGCGGTGACGAGGTGGGTCTCGCTGCGGAAGAAGTCGAGGGACCGGCCGACGAAGTCGCGCTCGTAACCGGGGGTGGGGTCGTGCCAGGCCCAGGCGGAGACGTCGGAGGGCTCGCCCTCGAAGAGGGTGACGGCCTCGGCGAGCGGGGTGCCGCGCCGCCAGCGGCGGACCGTGCGCGGGTAGCCGGCGTCGGTGAGCGAGCCGGGGCCGTGGTCGGTGCCGACGAAGACGGTGTCGGCGTCGACCCAGCCGATGCTCGTCTTCGCCTCCGGGACGGTGAAGCCGTCCTCGACGAAGCCGCGGGACGGCAGGTCGAACTCGCGGACGACGACGGCGTCGCCGCCGTCGCGGGAGAGGCTGACCAGCGCCCGGTCGTGGTCGGGCCGCCGCACCCGGGCCCCGGCCCACACCCACTTCTCGCCCTCGGCCTCGGCGAGCGCGTCCACGTCGAGCAGCACCTCCCATTCGGGGGCGTCCTTGCGGTACTGCTCCAGGGTGGTGCGCCGCCACAGGCCCCGTACGTGTGCGGCGTCCTGCCAGAAGTTGTAGAGGTAGGGGCCCCGGCGGGTGGTGTACGGGATGCGGTCGACGGCGTCGAGCACCTCGCGCAGGCGCTCCGCGAAGGCGTCGAAGCCGGGATCGGAGGCCAACTCGGCCTCCGTCTCGGCGTTCCGCTCGGCCACCCAGGCGAGGGCTGCCTCGCTGTCCACGTCTTCCAGCCACAGGTACGGATCGTCATGATTCACGCGGGCCATTCTCCCCCGCCGCCGGGCGGAGGGGCCCGCTCAGTCGGCGACCAGCTTGTGCACCACGGTCCCGTCGGCGTCGACCGCCAGGTAGCCCGTCGCGGAGTAATCGTTGGTGCGGTAGACGAGGAGGGTCGGGCGGTCCTTGTTGAAGGACCAGCGCTGCGCGATCAGGTACCGCGAGGTGGCCGCCTCGACCTTCAGTTCGCGGTCGGCGCGCTTCGCCAGCTCCGGCAGGTCGTCCCAGGGCATCCGGGTCGGGTCGAACGGCTGCTCGTCGGCACGGGAGGAGCTGATGGTGCCACCCACCCCCTGCCGGCTGACCTCGCCGTCCCGGTACTGGTACCGGTCGTAGGTCCTCGCGCCGGGCCTGGTGGGGATCTCCGCGATCACGTACTCCTCGTAGACGAACAGCTGCTTGACGGTGGACACACCGGTGGCGTCCCGGAAGGCGGCGACGGCGGTGCGGACCCCGGCGGGCGTGAGGTGGGAACCGGCGGCCGGGGTGGACGTCGGAGCGCTGGTCGTCGAGGTGCCGCCGGGTGAGGCGGTGCGGTCGGCGGTGCCGCCGGGCGAGGCGGTGCCGGTCTGCTTGCCGTCGGCGGAGCCGAGGGCGCCGGTTCCGCCGCCGTCGCCGTTCGGTAGGAACTGGGAGATGCCGAGGGCGAGGAGTGCCGCCGACAGGACCAGGCCGCCGGCGATCCTGGCCAGGCGCCGGCGCCGGTCGGGCGCGCGGGCCGGGACGGGCGGGCGGTGGTCGGGCCGGGCGTACGGGTGGGGCGGGGGTGCCGGATGGGGCAGGAGTGCCGGGTGGGCGACGGGTGTCGGCGGGCCGAAGCCCGCGGGCACGGCGTCGGCCGGGCCGTCCGCGGCCGCCTCGGCCTCGGCGAGGAGGAGTTCGAGGAGCGCGCCGTCCGGACGCAGCGCCGGGTCGCGGACCAGGAGGCGGGCGAGGACGGGGGCGAGGGCGCCGGAGCGGACCGGCGCCGGGATCGGGTCGTCGAGGACGGCGACGACGGTGGCGAGGCTGGTGGCGCGGCGCAGCGGGTGGTACCCCTCGGTGGCCACGTACAGGAGCATCCCGAGGGACCACAGGTCGGAGGCCGGGTTGCCCTCCTCGCCGCGGACGCGCTCGGGGGCGATGAACTCGGCGGATCCGATGAGGTCGCCGGAGGCGGTGAGCCGGGAGGTCGACTCGTCGAGGACGGCGATGCCGAAGTCGGTGAGCACGGCGCCGCCTTCGGCGCGCAGCAGCACGTTGGCGGGCTTGACGTCGCGGTGCTGGATGCCGGCGGCGTGGGCGGCGCGCAGGGCGCCGAGGACCTGCCGGCCGAGGGCGATCGCCTCGCGGACGGACATCGGCCCGGCGGCGAGCCGGTCGGCGACCGAGCTGCCCTCGACCAGTTCCATGACGATCCACGGGGCCGAGCCGTCGGCGGGTTCGACGATGTGGTGGACCGTCACGACGTGCGGGTGCGAGAGCCGGGCGAGCGCCCGGGCCTCGCGGACGGCCCGGGCCCGCAGCTGCTCCGTGAGGCCGGGGTGGGCCGCCTCGGCGGCGGGGTCGGGCGGGCGGACCTCCTTGAGGGCGACGTCCCGGTCGAGGGCGATGTCGCGGGCCCGCCAGACGGTGCCCATGCCACCGCTGCCGAGCCGGGAGACCAGCCTGAACCGTCCGTCGACGAGCGGTCTGCCGTCGTCGTCACTCGTGCTCATGAGCGGTCATCGTAGGCGGCCGGGGTGACAGCCGTCGGCCCGGGCGGCGCACCGGAGCGCGCCGCCCGGACCCGCGGGGTCAGGGCTTCATCTCGTACGCGTCGGACAGCGCCTCGACGCGGGACCAGACGCGGGCGGTGCGGGCCTCGTCGACGACGGGCCGGCGGACCGCGCCGAGCGCCCAGGCCTGCTGCGCCTCGGTGGCGGAGTCCTTGCCGTGGAGTTCGACGGCGTGGGCGGAGAAGTCCCGGACGAGGACGGCGAAGAGCTCGTCGAGCACGTCCTCGTCGAGGCCGGTGAGGGCGGCCTGCTCCAGGACGAGCTGGGCGTGGACGACGAGCGCGAAGAGCTGGCCGACGGCGAGGAGCAGGTCCAGGTCGCGGCTCTGGGTCTCGTCGGGCGCGGCGGTGCGGACGAAGTCGCAGAGCGCGTCGGCCTGTTCGCGGAAGCGGGCGACGTTGGGGAGCCGGTCGTACGCGTCGAAGGCCGGCCGCCAGTCGTGGAAGCGGACGGAGCCGAGGCCGCGGGCGGGTCCCTGACGGAAGAGGAAGGTGTCGTCGGCGGCGTCGAGACGGGTGGGGACGGGCTCGTAGGCGGCCGGGGCGAGGAGGTGGTTGCCCATGAACTTGAGGATCAGGGCCAGGTTGACGTGGACCGTGCCCTCCAGCTTCGGCAGGCCGCGGATCTCGACGGCGGCCTGCGCGAAGTAGTTGTCCTTCTCGAAGCCCTTGGCGGCGATGACGTCCCACATGAGGTCGATGACCTTCTCGCCCTCGGTGGTCACCTTCATCTTCGTCATGGGGTTGAAGAGGAGGTAGCGGCGGTCGTCGGGTCCGGCGGTGCGGAAGTAGTCGACGGCGCGGTCGCTGAAGAGCTTCATGCCGACCAGGCGCACGTAGGCGTCGGTGAGCTCGCGGCGCACGTGCGGGAAGGCGGTGACGGGGCGGCCGTAGAGGACGCGGTTCTGCGCGTGGGTGACGGCCTCGTACATCGCGTGCTCGCAGATGCCGATGGAGGCGGTGCAGAGGTTGAACTTGCCGACGTTGACGGTGTTCAGGGCGGCGTCGAAGGCGGCGCGGCCGGTGTGGAGGACGTCGGCGGCGGCGACCGGGTAGTCCTCCAGGCGGAACTCGCTGACGTACTTCGAGGAGTCGACGACGTTCTTGACCAGGTGGTAGGCCGGGTGACGGCTGTCGGCGGCGAAGAAGACGTAGCCGTCGGGGCCCTCGACGTCGGTGCGGCGGCCGAAGACGGAGACCAGGCCCGCCTTGTTGCCGTTGCCGATGTAGTACTTGGAGCCGGTGGCGCGGAAGCCGCCCTCGCCGTCGGGGGTGAGCAGCATGTCGGTGGAGTAGATGTCGGCGCCGTGCGTCTTCTCGGAGAGGCCGAAGGCGAACACCTCTCCCTGGTCGAGGAGTTCGGCGGCGCGGGCGCGGGCGTCGGCGTTGTCGCTCTGCCAGACCGGGCCGAGGCCGAGGATGGTGACCTGCCAGGCGTACCAGTAGTCGAGCCCGTAGAAGCCGAGGATCTCGTTGAGGGCGGCGATGCGGGCGGTGTCCCACCGCTTGTCGCCCTGGCCCTCGCCGGCCTCGGCCGCCGGGGTCAGGAAGGTGGCGAAGAGCCCTTCCTCGGCGGCGAAGGCGAGGAAGTCGCCGAGCCAGGCGCGGGTCCGGTAGTCCTCGATGATCCGGCGCTTGCCGCGCTCCTCGAACCAGTCGACGGTGGCGCGCAGCAGCCTGCGGGTCTCGGGGTCGAAGTGCGCGGGGTCGTAGGTGCGGGGGTTGAACAGGAGCGCGTCGGTCATGGGGCAACCGCCTTGGTGTTGAGGGTGGGTGAGGGTGGGTGGATGAGGGGTAAATGGATGAGACTGACTGGGTAAGGGCGCGGGCCGGTTCCGGGGGCCTCAGAACCGGCGCAGGGTGGCGAGGACGTCGTCGAGCCAGGCGATCATCATGCGTTCGTACGCGATGCCGCCGCGCAGCACGACGTACTGGAGCTCGCGCTCGGGGTCCGGGGGCCCGTCGGGCGCGGCCGGGAAGTCGCGCTCCTCGCCGGCGAGGTAGTGGGCGAGGCGGTCGGCGTGCGCCTGCCGGTGCCGCTCGACCTCGCGGACGAGTCCGGCCGGGTCGTCGAAGGCCGCGCCCCGGATCTTCACGGCGAGGTCGTGCCGGACGCTCTCGGGCTCGATCGGTTCGTGCAGCCAGGAGCTGAGCGCCGCGTGCCCGAGGTCGGCGACGGAGTACTCCTTCTTGTCCGGCCGCCCTTGCTGGGGCACTTCGCGGGCGGCCACCCAGCCGTCGTTCTCCATCCGCTTGAGGACGCGGTAGATCTGCTGGTGGGTGGCGGTCCAGAAGTAGCCGATGGACCGCTCGAACCGGCGGGCCAGTTCGTATCCGGACCCCGGCTTCTCCAGCAGGGACACGAGGATCGCGTGTTCGAGCGCCATACCGACGATCCTGCTATGCAACTGGTTGCATAGCAAGGCGGTCGGCCACCGATGAGACACGCCTCACGGCTGTGATCGCCGGCGCTGCTCGGCGGACGGCGGCGCTGGCCGGCGCCCGCGGCGCCCGTCGCCGTCGGTGAAAGTCCCCCCTGCTCGAATCGGCGGATGAGTGAGACCTCCGTCGACCTCGATGTCGTCACGGTGCGGTCCGGTGCGCTTGTCCTGGGGGCGGCGGCTGGATCGATCAATGGCCCGAGCCCGGTGACCCGTTGACCGTACGGGCACGGGCGACGCCGACGGAGAGCCGATCCGGCTCGGTGACCTGCCGGTCGACCGCTGCGGCATGGTCCTCGGGGACGCCCGCGCCCTCGACTCGTCGTCGGGCCGGGGGGGGCGAGTCGGTCGACGGACTCGCTGGCGTCCGGTGCCGGGGAAAGGCCCTTATGGGCGGCTCGACGCCCGTCAGCAGACGCCGACCGGAACCGCCGACGACCGCTGGCGACCGCCGACAACCGCTGAGAGGTCGTCGTTCCACCTCAGCCCAGACGCCGCACCCCTCCCCCGGCTACCGATGAGGTCACGACGGCCCGCTCTTCCCGGGCCCCTCTCACGCCATCTGGAAGACCAGGGAGAGGACCTCCGCGAGGCGCCGTTTCAGCGGCTCGGCGTGCGGGGTCCGTACGGGGCCGGGGCCCCCGGTCCGGGGGCGTACGCCGACGTCGGCGAGGAGGTACAGCATCCGCAGGGTACGCATGGCGTTGGAGACGTGCGCCGCCGTCGTGGGGACGCCGGGCGGCCGCCCGGCGGCGAAGGCCGCCTCGACCGGCTCCAGCCAGCGCAGCGCCTCGGCCTCGGTCAGCTCGGGCCGGTTCAGGGTGCGGGCGATGCCCTGCGCGAGCCGGTCGTCCTCCTGCTGGTCGAAGACGTGGTCGGTGGGGGCCACGAGCCGCTCGGCCGCGAGGGCGAGCATGCCGCCCGGGTCGACCTCCGGGTGGGAGCCGAAGGTGCCGAGCAGGTCGGCCCCGTGCGCGACGGCGTGCAGCCAGCCGAGCCGGGCGTCGTGGCCGCGCAGGTCGGTCTCGGCGGGGTACCACCGCCGGAAGGCGGCGAGCCACGCCGGGTCGAAGTCGCCGCGGGCGACGATCATGTCGAGGACGAGCGGGGCGAAGGTACGCGCCTGGACCTCGGGGTCGCCGAAACGGGCGGCCATCACGGCACCCAGGCGCGCGCGCAGCGGCCGGTCGATCACGTCGCGCTCGATCCAGGTCCGCAGCACGACGTGAGGCGCGCCGTCGCGGAGGTCGGGATCGGGGTGTCGCAGCGCCTCGGCCAGCTCGTCGGCGAGCGCGGGCAGGTCGGCGGCGGCAGGGGCGGGACAACCGTCCTCGTAGAGGCGGAGCCAGCGGGCCGCGTCGATGGGCGGCGTCCGGTCGTTCTTGATCACGGTCTCACCCTCGGCGGCGCGCCCGGAGATGGTCAACCGATTATCGGACGGACCGGTCGGGGTGGTGGACGGGACCGGCCGGGGCCGGCCGAGTCGGGTCGGGTCGGGTTACGGGAAGGGGGGCGGGCCGGCCGAGGTGGGCCGAGACGGGGCCGCCCTGTCAGTCGGGCTGGCTAGGCTCGGCCGCATGACGACGACGCACCTGGTGGACGCGGCGTGGGACCGCATCGATCGCTGGCTCCTGACGCACGCGCCGCGCACCTTCGCCACGCTCGCACCGCCCGCACGGGAGGAGGACATCCGTGCGACCGAGCGGGAGTTGGGGGTCGCCTTCCCGCCGGACCTCCGCGCCTCGCTGCTGCGTCACGACGGCACCCGGCCGGGGCCGGAAGCGCTCCGCTTCGACACCCACGACCGACTCCTCGGGCTCCGGGGCATGGTGGAGGCGACCGGCTTCCTGCGGTCGATCGCGGCGGACCTGTACGACGAGGAGGAGGAAGAGGAGGAGGAGGAGAACGAAGACGGAGCGGATGGCTACTGGGCGCACGGCTACGTGCAGTTCGGCTCGTACGAGGTCACCGCCGACGGTGTCGTCATCGACTGCGATCCGCGCCGGGACACGTACGGCACGATCGGCCGCTTCTTCGACGAGATCGGCACCACCTTCGGCAAGGCCGACTCGCTGGGCGCCTATCTGACGCGGCTGGCGGACGGCCTGGAGGGCACGGCGCACCCGGCACCGGTGGTCTTCGCCGGACGGCTCATCTGGGAGGGACCGTCCGAACGCCTCCCGGAGTGGCGGCACGCCGGTGCGCCGCTCCCCGGCCCTGGCGTGGAACTCCCCCCGCTCGACCTGCCCGAGGACCCGACGGAACGCCTGAAGGTGGGTTGCCTGTACGGCTTGGGCGAGCTCGCCGCCCTCGTCGCCACCCTCCCTCCGGAGCGCATCGCCGCGGCGGCCGGCAAACAGGCCCGCCGCCTGGCCGAGGAGACCGGCCTCGCGGCGTACCCGGAGCTGGCCGACGCCCTGGCTGCCCTCGATGCCTCGAACACGTCCGGCACCTCGGCGTCCGCCCCTCCGCTGGACAGCCCCGCCCTCCTGCGCCTGCGTGCCGTGAAGGCGTGGGCGGAGTCGTCCGGCGACCGCGTCCGGGCCGCGGCCGCCGTCGAACTGGCCCACGCCGTACGGGGCTCCGCCTACCGTGCGGTCGCCCAGATCCCCACGACCCGGGCCCTGTACGTCCGCCTGTGGCGCGACGACCTCCACGCCGACCTCGGGGGCCCGCCGCTCCCGCCGCAACCCGACGACACCTTCTGGGCCCGACTCCGCAACCCGGCCATCGACGCGGACGCGTACGCCGACTGGCACAGACAGAAGAACGCCTCCGCCCCCACGCCGTGAGTGCGGTCGGCTCCGCACACGTCGCGGTCGCATGCCGCCAGGTGGCCTCGCGCCTCCCCGCCCTGTCAGGTCGAGCTCGCCGACTGCCTTGAGGGATGATCCCCTGCGTGAGTGAAGAGGTAGGTGCAGGCGCGGCCGGCGCTCGTGCGTGGGATGAGCGGCTGGGCTGGGCATTCGGGCTGATAGCGGATGATCCGGCCACGAGAACCGCGGCGCTTGTTCGTCTGGCTGAGGCCCAGCGTAAGGTCGCGGCAGCACGCGGCCGATCCAACGAGATGTGGTTGCTGACGCACCCTCTGGGAGCGAGCGAGCAGTACCAGGAGCCGGCCTTTCTACAGGCACGACAGAAGTATCAGCAGGCTCAGAGCGGTTCACTGCCTGATGGGGTGTGGAGTCGCCCTGTGAGTGGAGATCTGGCGACGTGGCCGGGTTGCCCTATGCCCTGCTCTTCTTGGAGTGGGAGGCGAGGTTCCCGCAGGAGTGGACCCGGCATGCGAAGTCGTGGGGTACGAAGCAGAGCCTGATCCGGGACATGGCCCGCACCCATCAGGACGAGGCGGTCAAGGCGACGCTCACCGACCTGGTCGAGATCGTCGTCCGACGCGCTTATCGCTGCAAAGACCGCGAATACGTGCGGGTTGCCCGAGCCGTCGACAGCGCCGATGTGCGCGGCAGGCTCGATCGTGCCGTCGATTCGGACAGCCCGTGGGCCCGGTGCAGGCCGGGTATGTTCTCTGGCTCCTCGACCACCCCGAGCTGCCGAATACCCGTCGTGTCTGGCGGGCCTGGGTGGCGGGTCGGGCCGCCGCGTTGATCTGACCGGGAAGAGTCCCGTGATCATGGAGTGCTCTACGCCTCGTGATCCGCCTGGAAATCGTGCCAGCCGCGCTGCCACGCCGATCCCGCCCGCCTTGGACCAGCTCCACGAGGGGCCCGACATCGCGCCCACCGGGGTACCCTATCTGCTGCAGCGTCTGGCTGAGGTACCCGACCCGCGCGATCCGCGCGTAGTGCGGCACGCGCTCGCCCCCGCTCTCACCCTGACTGCCTCCGTGCGCGGTGCCGGCCGGGGCGACCTCCCTGCTCGCGGTCGGCGAGTGCAGCGCGCGCCCCGCCGCCCGCACTGGAGCGGCTCGGCGCCCGCTCTGACCCGGCGCTGCCCCAGCGCCAGGTCCCGGCCGAGACGACGGTCCGCCGACCGCGAGCCGGCTGGAGCCGGGGCCGCGCGGCCTGTCCGTGGAGGGGAAGTCCTTGCGCGGGGCGGCGAAGGCCCGGGGGCGGGGCGGCCCTGAAACGCGGAAAAGCCCCGCACCATGAGGTGCGGGGCTTTCCCACAATGATTGTTCGGCGGCGTCCTACTCTCCCACAGGGTCCCCCCTGCAGTACCATCGGCGCTGAAAGGCTTAGCTTC
>NZ_JBIBJV010000014.1:0-129502 GCF_042958885.1 Streptomyces sp. NPDC007945 | reverse complement strand
AGCCGGCCGTCCAGCCTCTCGGGCGCCGGCTCACCACCACTCGCCGACACGCTCGCGTCCGGACCCGGACGCGCACTCTCGACAACCGACATGACCAACCAGTCCTTTCACACAGGGGGGACGGCCCTCCGAGCGGGGAGGACGGCCCTTCGAACACGACGAAGCGGGGGGATGTGGGGATGTGGGGGGTGAGATGGGGGGTGGGGGTGGGGGTCAGGCAGGGCGGGGCCGGCGGGAACCCGGGGGCGTGCGCGGCGCGTTCAGGCGGAGGACTCCGTGGAGCCCCGGCGGCGCAGCTCGTCCGACAGTTCCTGCCAGACCTGCGCGCACTGGGCGGCCGCGGCGGCCGCCGTCTCGGCGCGGTACGGGGGGACCGCGGCGACGATGCGCTCCCGCTGGCGCAGGGCGCTGACCTGGAGGTCCAGCATCCGCAGCAGGAGCCGGCCCGCCTCGCTGAGGCGGAGCAGCGGGTCCTTGCAGAGCGCGGGCACCAGGGCGGCGAGCCGCTGACCGGCCGCGCCGGGCGGGCCGTTCGGGCCGTTCGGGCCGGTGGGGGCGCCCTGCCCCGATCCACCGGGTACGGCGGTCAGGCCGCCGCTCTCGTGGAGCGGGGGGCGGGCGCGCCGCTGGCCGGCGGGCACCGGGTCGGCGCCCTCGCCGATCCTGCGCCGGACGTCCCGTACGGTCGACGGGGCGATGCCGGCCGCCCGGGCGATCTCCCGGAGCGAGGCCTGGGGGTGGTCGGCGAGCAGCCGGGCCGCGGCCTCCCGGCCTCTTACCGGGTCCAGGGGCCGGATGCGGCCGTCGCGGCCGATCCTGCCGTCCACCGCCGTCGGCCCGGTCGCCCGGGCGCGCAGTGCGGCGACGGTCCGGGCGGACAGCCCGGTGCGGTCGGCCAGGAAGCGGTCGGACCAGTCCGGGTGGGTCCGGAGGATCCGCAGGGCGGCGGTGGTGCGCTCCCTGCGGGTGAGGGGGCGTCCGTGGCGGATGTTGGCCTCCACGGAGAGGACGAAGGCGTCCTCGGCGCTGCCGTCGAAGAACACGACGTCCACGGTGTTCTGACCGCGCAGCCGTGCGGCGCGCAGCCGGTGGGTTCCGTCGATGACCCGCATGGTGGCGCGGTGGACGAGGAGCGGCCGGTAGGGACCCTCGGCGGTGGCCAGGGTGCGGGCGTACTCCTCGTCGAGTCCGACGGTCCGCGGCGAGTCGGCGGTCCGCAGGGTCGCGGTCGGCACCCTGACCACGGCGCCGGCGGCGTCGGCGAGCGGGGTGGTGTGCGCGAGGGGTGTGGGGAGTTTTCTGAGGTTCAGGTTCATGGGTTCACCTCCTTCCGGGAGTGGCCCGGGCGCCGGGTTCGTTCGGCGGCCCAGAAGGACAGTAAGTAACTACCGTTCGGTAACTAGCATCGGGCGCGAGCTCCCGAAGCGACTCTGGCAACTCCCCGCCCCGGGGCGGGCGATGGTGGGCGACTGCGGGTCTTGCGCAGTCGCCCACCACCTGGGCGAGGGGTGCGGATACCGGGGCGGTGAGGGACACGTCCGCCGGGGCGGCGGGGGGTGCGTCCGCCGGGGCGGCGGGGGCGGGGCGCCACGTCTTGGCGGGAGACGCGTGCGCGGGACCGGCGGGGGGTGCGTCCGCCGGGTCCGCGGGGGCGAGGCGCCATGCCCCAGCGGGAGACGCGCCCGCCGGACCAGCGGGAGACGCGTCCGCCAGGGCGGCGGGGGGAGCGTCCTCCGGACCGGTGAGGGCTGTGCCCTCCGGGCCGACGAAGGCGAGGCGCAACCCCCCAGCGGGAGACGCGTCCGCCGGCCCGACGGGGGCGACGCGCCAGGCGCCGACGGGGGCCGGACGCCGCGCCCCGGCGGGAGCCAGGTGCCACGCCCCCGCCGGAGCCGGGTGCCACGCCCCCACCGGGGTCTGGTGCCGTGCCCCGGTGGGGCCCGCGGGAAGCGTCTCGCCCGCCGCCGGGTGGAGCGGCCGGTCAGACACCCACGAGCTCCTGGGCGCCGACGAAGTCCCGGAGCCAGGAGCGGAATCCGGGCCCGAGGTCCTCGCGTTCGCAGGCGAGGCGGACGGTGGCCTGGAGGTACTCGGCGCGGTCGCCGGTGTCGTAACGGCGGCCGCCGAAGACGACGCCGTGCACGGGCCGGCCCCGCTCGACGAGCCCGCGGAGCGCGTCGGTCAGCTGGATCTCGCCGCCCCGGCCCGGACGGGTGCGGCGCAGCTCCTCGAAGATCTCCGGGTCGAGGAGGTAGCGCCCGATCACGGCCAGGTTGCTGGGCGCGGTGCCGGGGGCGGGCTTCTCCACCAGGTCGGTGATACGGACGCCGTCACTGCCGGCCAGGCGCTGTACGGCGGCGCATCCGTACTGGTGGATGCGGTCGGGCCCGACCTCCATGAGCGCCACGACGCTGCCGCCGTGGCGCTCGCGGACCTCGGTCATCCGGGCGAGGAGGGGGTCGCGGGGGTCGATGAGGTCGTCGGCCAGGAGCACGGCGAAGGCCTCGTCGCCGACGTGCGGGGCGGCGCAGAGGACGGCGTGGCCGAGGCCGAGCGGGTCGCGCTGGCGCACGTAGTGGATGTCGGCCAGCTCGGTGGAGGCGCAGACGCTGTCGAGCTTGTCCTGGTCGCCCCGGCGGGCCAGGGCCTCCTCCAGCTCGTGGTTGCGGTCGAAGTGGTCCTCCAGGGCGCGCTTGTTGCGACCGGTGACCATGAGGATGTCCGCCATGCCGGCGGCGACGGCCTCCTCGACGACGTACTGGATGGCGGGCTTGTCGACGACCGGCAGCATCTCCTTGGGCGTGGCCTTGGTGACCGGCAGGAACCGGGTGCCGAGGCCGGCCGCGGGAATGACCGCCTTGGTGATGGGGGAAGGTGTTTTCGACATGGTGGTGAGGCTAGGTAATCCGGCCCCGCAAAAGCACTGTCCGCCGCCCTCCCGGGTCCCACTTCGGCATTTCGGCAAAGTCGTCCGGGCCACCCCGATCCGAATACGGAAAATGCGGTACGAGGGATTCCGTAAACGTTTCCCCGCTCACGAGAAAAGCCCCGGTCGCGAATGAGCGCGGCCGGGGCGAGGGGGAGCAGGGGCACGGGTCGGAGGCGGACCCGGGTCCGGAGCGGGGGCGTCAGGGGCCGCCCTGCGGCGGGACGGACGGCGAGCGGCCGCCGTACGGGAGCGTGGTGCGGAGCTCACCGTACGGACCGGCGGCGGAAGGTTCCGCGTACGGCTCCGCGACCACCCCCCGGCAGACGAGCCGCCACAGCTCGCGTAACTCCTCCAGGGCGCGGCCGGGCAGGGCGGTGGGCCGCCGCCGGACGCGCCAGGCGGTGCCGGACAGCAGGTGGCAGGCGAGCCCGGCGACCGGGCGGGGCTCGACGCCCGGCACCAGCTCCCCCTTCGCGGCGGCCTGTTCGAGCAGCTCCTGGAAGGAGGGCAGCCAGGCCCCGCACCAGGACTGCCCGGGCCGCCCGCCCTCCTGGGAGAGCCGGATCGCGGCCCGGACGGCCGGCTCGCGCTCGACGAGCGCGCCGAGGGCGAGCAGCAGGACGGAGGCGGTGTCGACGGCCCGGCCGCCGCGCCGCTCGGCTTCGCCGACGACGCCCCGGGCCATGGCCGTTCCGCGCTGGACCACGGCGGCGGCGAGATCGGCCTTCGCCTCGAAATGGAAGGTCACCGCGCCCACGGAAATGCCCGCGCGCCGGCTCAACCGGGAGAACGAGGTTCCCTCGTAACCGTGCAGGTCGAATTCGACCGCGGCCGCGGAGAGAAGCTGCTGACGGGTGCGCACGGCGCGCGTTTGTTTCACCACGTGTTCATCACTGCCATTCGATCGTCACTGCCCCGCCGATACGCGTCGACACGCACGCGTCGACACTCGCGCCGGGGCACGCGTCGCTCCGTGGTGCCCCGCACGCGCCGAGCGCGCCGATCGCGTCGGCGCGCGCCGTCGCGCGCCGTCCCCGAGGGGTCAGCGGCACCGCAGCCTGCCCGCCCGCACTCCCCGACGCGAGGGCTACTTGGCGAAGACGTCACCCGCCCCGGGTGCTCCGCGGGGTGCCCTCCCCCAACCTGCCGAAGTCGTCCCTCGAAGGCCAGAGGAACACTCGAAAAAAAACGATCGTTCTGTATTCTGCTGGTGACGGTCGCTCGCTGGATCGACCGTCGGGATCGCCCGGCCGGCACCCACCGGCCGACGGACAGCCCGGCCGGCACCCCACCGGCCGTTGCCGAGGAGGCGGAGAGATGACGGCACTGACCCTCCCCCTGGCTCCCAGAGCCACGGAGACGCCGCGCGAGCGGTTACCCCAGCCCACACCGCGGTCCGGAACCCACCCCACACCGCGGTCCGAACCCGGCCTCACGCCTCGGCCGGGACCGGAGGCCACGCCTCGGTCCGCTCCCGGGCCCATGTCTCGGCCGGGTCCTGGACCCGCGCCTCGGTCGGGGTCCGGGCCCACGCCTCAGTCAGGCCCCGAGTCCACGCCTCGGCCGGGGCATGGGCCCACGCCTCGGTCCGCACCCGGGCCCACGTCTCAGCCGGGCCCCGGATCCGCGCCTCGGTCGGGGCCTGGGCCCACGCCGCTGGGCGCCCCGCGGTCCGGCGCCGGGCCGACTCCGACGGCCGCCCCCGGCCCTGCCCCGTCGGCCGCCGCCGACCCGGCCCTGACCGGCTACACCGAGCGGCTCTTCGGCCACCTGTCCCGCGCCGACCAGCGGCGCTGGGCGCACGTCTACCTCCAGGGGCTGCTGACCGCGCCGGGCAAGAAGTCCGTACGGGAGCTCGCCGCCTCGGTCACGGACTCCCCCACCGCGTACCAGTCGCTCCAGCAGTTCATCAACGCGAGCCCCTGGGAGTGGGAGCCCGCCCGCCGCGAGCTCCTGCGCTGGGTCGGCGAACGCCACGCCCCCGCCGCCTGGACGGTGGGGCAGGCGGTCCTGCCGAAGCGCGGCTCGCACTCCGTCGGCGTGCACCGCCGGTTCGACCCGGCCGCCGGACGGACCCTCAACTGCCAGCTCGGCATCGGGATCTTCGCCGGCCTCGACGAGAGCACCGGCATCCCGGTCGACTGGCGGCTGCTCCTTCCGGAGCCCTGGCTCGCGGACGCCGACCGGCGCCGCCGGGCCCGGATAGACCCCGACACCTCCTACCGCTCCCCCGCCTCGCTGATCCTGGACCTCGCGGACTCCGTCCGGGACGCGCCCCGCGCACCCCTGGTCGCGGACCTGAGCCGGACCGCGCGGGCGGGCGAGCTGGTCGCCGCGCTCGCGGCACGCGGCTGGGACCTGCTCGTCGCCGTCCCGCCGACCCTCACGCTCACGCCCGCGGGCCTTCCCACCGGCACGGAGCTCACGGCCGCCGGCGTCGCCGCCCTCGGCCGGCTACGGCACCCCCAGGCCATGCGGGTCCACTCGACCCTCGTGCGCCTGCCCGATCTCCCGCAGCCCTGCCGCCTGTTCACCCAGCGCCGCAACGGCCCCTTCTGGCTGACGACCCTCACCCGCCACCGGATGGACGACCTGCTCCACCTGACCCTCCTCCAGGGCGCGCCCGCCGCGACGACCCGCCGCCTGGCCGACGCGTACGGCCTCCTCGACTTCGAGGGCCGCTCGTACCCCGGCTGGCACCACCACATGACGCTGGTCTCGGCGGCGTACGCCTACGACGCCGCCCCGGCCGCCCCGCACCGCCACCGCCTCCCCGGCGCGGCGTGACCGCCGCCGGCGGGGAGGCGTGCGGCGCGGCTGCCACGGCCCCCTCGGGATGAGGGTCCAGGGGCTCTGGGCTCTGGACCCTGGGCCCTCATCCGTTCACGGGGCCGTGGCCGTCGCGACCCTGAGGGCCGGGGGGAGTCACCCCTCGGCTCGGAGCAGGGCGAGGACCTCGTCGCGGACCTTGGCCATGGTGGCCGCGTCGCGGGCCTCGACGTTGAGGCGGAGGAGGGGTTCGGTGTTGGAGGCGCGGAGGTTGAACCACCAGTCGGCGGAGGTCACGGTGAGGCCGTCGAGCTCATCGAGGACGACGCCGTCCTCGCGCTCGTACGCGGCCCGGACGGCAGCGGTACGCGCGCCCTGGTCGGCAACGGTGGAGTTGATCTCGCCGGAGCCGGTGTACCGGTCGTACGAGGCGACCAACGACGACAGCGGCCCTTCCTGTCCGCCGAGGGCGGCGAGGACGTGCAGGGCGGCGAGCATGCCCGTATCGGCGTTCCAGAAGTCCTTGAAGTAGTAGTGCGCCGAGTGCTCACCACCGAAGACCGCACCGGTCCTCGCCATCTCCTCCTTGATGAAGGAGTGACCCACCCGGGTCCGCACCGGAACACCGCCCTGCTCACGCACGACCTCCGGCACCGACCAGGACGTGATCAGATTGTGGATGACCGTCCCGCCGGGATGCTTCGCGAGCTCACGGGCGGCGACCAGCGCCGTGATCGCGGACGGCGAGACCGGCTCACCCCGCTCGTCGACCACGAAACACCGGTCCGCGTCCCCGTCGAAAGCCAGACCCAGATCCGCACCCTCCGCCCGCACCCGCGCCTGCAGATCCACGATGTTCGCCGGATCCAGCGGATTCGCCTCATGATTCGGGAAAGTACCGTCGAGCTCGAAATACATCGGCACGAGGTCCAGCGGCAGCCCGTCGAAAACCGTCGGCACGGTGTGCCCACCCATGCCGTTACCGGCATCCACGACCACCTTCAACGGCCGGATCCCGATGAGATCCACCAACCCCTTCAGATGGGCCGCGTAATCGGCCAGCGTGTCCCGCTCGGTGATCGTCCCGGCCTCCGGAGCGGCGGCGGGGGCGCCTTCGACGAGCCAGCGCTCGGCAAGCGCCCGGATCTCGGACAGCCCGGTGTCCTGCCCGACCGGCGCCGCACCCGCCCGGCACATCTTGATCCCGTTGTACCGGGCCGGATTGTGCGAAGCGGTGAACATCGCACCCGGCAGACCCAGGCTCCCCGAAGCGAAGTACAACTGGTCCGTCGAGCACAGCCCGATGAGGGTGACATCGGCGCCGAGGCGGGCGGCACCGCGGGCGAAGGCGTCGGAGAGACCCGGCGAGGAGGGCCGCATGTCGTGGCCGACGACAATGGCATCGGCCTCGGTGACACGGACGAAGGCGGCACCGAAGAGTTCGGCGACCTCCTCGTCCCACTGGTCCGGAACGACCCCGCGGACGTCGTACGCCTTCACGATCGCGGCCAGCGAGGCAACGGGGGACGACAACACCTTCGACACGTCGAGCTCCTTCAGGCGGAGGGGAGGGACGCCGCCGGACGCTACCCGCGCTTCCATCCCACCCGCCCGCACACCGCCGATTCACGCGACGGCTATGGCACCTCGCCGCTCACTCCCCGACACGGACCTCCTCCGCCACCGACGCAGACGCCGACCCGGCCCCCGATTCGTCCTCGCCCTCGACCTCGCCCTCCGGCCCGGCCCCCCACTCCGGAAGGTCGAACCGCAGCGAGTCCCTGATCTCGGGCACGGCCACCGCGGGCAGCAGGTAGCGCCAGAGGGAGACGACCCGTTGGGGCAGGTCGCGCCGCTCGGACGACACCTGGGAGAACAGCTGCGCACCGGTGAAGGAGCTCACGAGCACCCAGGCGAAGTCCTCGTCGTCGAGGCCGGGCAGGAGCTCGCCCCGGGCGCGGGCGAACCGCAGTTGCTGCCGGAACTCCAACACCCAGGCCTGATAGGCCACATCGTCGCGCAGCCCGAACTCCCCCTGCTCGACGGCGAGTCGGACGCCGGCCCGCAGCAGCGGATTCCGGCGCAGCTCGACGGCCAGGTACAGGGTGATGTCGATGAGCCGCTGGAGGCCGTCCTCCCCCTTGGGGAAGTCGAGCCCCTCGCCCTGGCTGACCATCACGGAGTAGGCGAGCTCCTCCTTGGAGCCGAAGTGGAAGTACATGCCTCCCTGGGTGACCCCGGCCCGCTTCATGATCTTGCTGATGCTGGCCCCACTGAACCCGAACTCGTCGAAGACCTCGGCCGCGGCGCGCAGGATCACCGCCCGGGTCTGCACCGCCCTCGGTTGCGGCGTCCTCTGCCGGTTCCGCTCTGCCACCGTCCCGCTCCCCTCTCGACAAAAAAAACGAACATCCTCTATTTTAGGGCGTGTGCCCGGCCAGGGCCATCACACAGCGCACGACACCTGGGGGAATCCGATGACTCCATACGTCGATCACACCGCCTTCACGAACCACGCGGGCCTGAGCAGCGCGTTACCGAGGGAGTACGTGCACAAGAGCGCGCACTCCGAAGTCCTCCTCACCGGCTGGAAGACGGAAGGCCCCGACACCTTCACCGTCACCGCCCAGTGGCCCCGCACCCACGCGTTCTACGCGCCCAGCGCCGGCCGCCACGACCCGCTGCTCCTCGCGGAGACCGTCCGCCAAGCCGTCCCGCTGCTGAGCCACGTCGCCTACGACGTGCCCTTCGGCCACCGCCAGATCTGGAACACCTTCTCCTTCACGCTCGACCCCGACGCCCTCGCCGTCGGCGCCACCCCGGCCGACATCGACATGCACGTCCGGTGCACCGACGTGATCCGCCGCGCCGGCCGCCTGCACGGCCTCACGATGCACGTCGAGCTCACCCGCGACGGCGCCCCCCTCGGCACCGCCGAGGCCGCCTTCACCAACCAGCCGCCCCACCTCTACCAGCGGCTGCGCGGTCCGTACGCCGACACGGCCCGCGCCCTCTCCACGGCCCTCCCCGCGCCGTCCCCGCTGCCTCCCCACCACGTCGACCGCGACCGCCGCACCGACGTCGTCCTGGCCCCCACCCCGGCCCCCCACCGGACCCAGCTGCGCATCGACCCGACCCACCCGGTGCTCTTCGACCACCCCGTCGACCACGCACCCGGCATGCTCCTCATCGAAGCCGCCCGCCAGGCCGCCCACCACACCACCCCCGACGGCCACCCCACCGCCGTCCTCACCGGCCTCCACACCACGTTCCACCGCTACATCGAACTGGACGCCCCCTGCTACATCACCACCCGCCCGACCCCCGCCCACACGGTCGAGGTCCAGGCCACCCAGAACGACCAGCTCTCCTTCACCGCCGCCGCCACCCTCACCCCCCGCACCACCTGACCACCCCGCCTCCCCCCACCCCCCACAAACCGAGGCGCCCCCACCACCCCCCATCCGCTAGGCTGTGACCGGCCATCCCCGCCTCCGTAGCTCAGGGGATAGAGCACCGCTCTCCTAAAGCGGGTGTCGCAGGTTCGAATCCTGCCGGGGGCACCAGTTCAAAGGCCCCTCACCTGCGGATATCCGCAGGTGAGGGGCCTTTGACGTCCACATCTGACATTGACCGCCGGGATCAGGATTGGCCGGGCCGCCTCTTGAGCAGCCGGTCCATATGACTGATCGCCTCGCGTGCGGCGGAGCGCAGCAGGTCCAGCAAGCCCGGATGTGGTGAGAGAGCGTCCGGAAGACCTTCGGAAGGGACTTCGACCATGACGCACGACGACCGACTCTCCGAGGTCCTGGGCAACGCCCGGGTGGTCTTCTTCGACTTCGACGGCCCCGTGTGCGATGTGTTCGCCGGCCTCCCGGCCTCCCGAGTCGCCGAACAGCTCACCGCGATCCTCACGGCGAAGGACGTGGCCGCGGGCGCGAAGGCGGCCGAGACCGATGACCCCATCGAGGTCCTGCGCATCGCGCACGAGGCGGACGCCGAGGTGGGCGGGGAGATCGAGCAGCGACTGACGGAAGCGGAGATCGAAGCCGTCGCGGTGGCGGGCCCACCGACGCCGGGGGCGGTGGAGGCCCTCCACGCCGTGAACGCTTCGGGGAGGGCGGTCGCGGTGGTGAGCAACAACTCGGCCGCGTGCGTCGAGAGCTTCCTCGAGGCGCACGGGCTGGAGGGGTACGTCGCCAAGGTGGTCGGCCGACCGACGGGACAGCCCCACCTGATGAAACCGAACCCGTTCCCGCTCATCACCGCGGCCGAGCGGATGCACATCGACGTCACGAACTGCACCCTGATCGGCGACTCGCTCACGGACATCCAAGCGGCCCACGCAGCCGGGGCCACGGCGATCGCCTACGCCAACAAGCCCCACAAGGCCGACCTCTTCGCCGAAGCCCAGGCCGACACCATCACCGACGACATGCACGCCATCGCCGACGCACTCACCACGACATAGCCGAGGAGCGGCGAAGGACCTGTCGTGGGTCTCTCTACCTACGGTCTTCAGGACCGTGTACGGGGCGATGCTCCCGAGGCATCGAGTGCGCCCACGGCCGCGTGGATGTGGGCCGGGCCGCGGCGCGATCGTTCTCCCGCGCACTGCCAGGACAGTCGCTCCTGTGCGTCCTCCGTCAGGTGCATGCCCAGGCCATGCTCGGGGCACAGGGGCCACACCTGCCAGAGGAGCTCCATGACGGTCTCCTGCGCGGCATCGGCGACGCTCGCCAGCGCAGAGGCGAGACCGTCCCGTGAGTCCGGGTCCAGGTGGTTGCCGTGCCACTCACCGTTGGCCATGGCGACGTAGACGTACTCCGGTTCCTCCGAGTCCCAGGACGGAAGGGCCAGCAGCCGCAGGGGTTCCAGCTGGGGAAGCGTCACCGCCAGGTCCCGGTTCACGAGGGCGAGGGCCTGGTCCCACATGGGGTACTCGCCCGACGAGACGCGGCGAGGCACGGGAGGGTCGAAAAGAGCGCACATGAGCACCATCCTCCGCCAGGTTCGAGTCCTGCCGAGGCTCGCGGCGGGAGGGCCCCTGCCGGGGGCGGCAGGGGCCTCGTCGTCTTCCCGGGGGGCGAGAGGGGTCAGATCGTCTCGGTTCGGTGGGGGGTGATCTTGAGGGTGAACGCGAGTCGTTCGGCGGCTGCCTTGGCCGCGCGGGTGGCTTCCTCGGGGGTGGCCGCGGTCGCCCGGGCGAAGGCCACGCGGGAGGCGGAGGAGGTCAGGCCGCCCACCTCGGTGCCGGGCTTGGCGAGGAGGGTGACCTCGGTGACGCCGGGGAGGGAGCGGGCCTCTTCGAGGCCGGTGACGTGGTCGAGGACGCCGGTGGCCTCCAGGGCGACGAACCAGACGGCCGAGGAACGGGGCGGGCGGGGCTCGGCCAGGGTGGCGCGGACGGCCGGGAGGACGCTCCGGCCCAGGGTCTGGCGGGCCGCGCAGTCATCGATGTCGACGCCCGTGGCGTCCAGGACGAGGGCCGGGATCTCGTCGCCGCCCATGCGGACGTGCGTCTCGATCAGGCGCGGGCCCTTCTCCGTGAGGCAGATCTCCGAGTGGGTCGGGCCGAACTCCACGCCGAGCGCGTCCAGTACGGCGGCGACGTAGGCGTGGATCCGGTCGCGGTCCTCGTCGGTGAGCGGTGCCGGGGTGACGTGGCCGAGCTCGACGAAGGTGGCCGGGTCCGAGAACTTCGCGGTGATCGCGACGACCTGGTGCTCGCCCGCCTCCGAGACGGCCTCGACGCTGAACTGCGGCCCGTCGAGGAACTCCTCGACGAGGACGCCCGCGTGCGGCAGGTCCCCGTAGCTGCCGTCGGCGCGGGCGAAGGCCTCCGCCAGCTCCCTCTCGTCGGTCACCTTGGTGATGCCGGCGCTGCCGGAGTTCGCGACCGGCTTCACCACGCAGGGCAGGCCGTGGCGGCGGACGAAGGCGCGCAGTTCGTCGACGTCGGCGACGCGGGCGCCCGCCGTGGAGTCCACGCCCGCCTCGCCCAGCCGGGCCCGCATGGCGTGCTTGTCGTGCACCAGGTGGACGGTGTCCGGGCGGTGCGCGGCGAGTCCCAGCGCCTCGGCGATGAGGGCGTAGTGGTTCTGGTTGCGCTCGCCGAAGGTGCCGATCCGGGTGAACGGGTCGCGGGCGTGGACGGCCGCCGCCAGGTCGACCCACTCCTGCTCGGGGGCGTCGTCCCGGAGTCCGAGGACGCGGGCGTTGTCGCCGGGGGCGCGGACCCGGCCGACGGAGTCGAGGCGGCAGAACACCGTGGTGCGGGCACCCGGGTGCGCGGCGCGGATGCGGGCGGGGAAGTCGCGGCCGGTGCCGACGATCAGGACGTGCTCGGACAAGGCGGCTTGTCCCTTCCGGAGGGGAGGTGGGAGTGAGAGGGGAGCGAGGGGGAGCGGGTCACTCCCAGCGGGTGTGGTGGTGCCACCACTCCCTCGCTTCGGCCAGGCGGGACTCCACCTCCTCCATGGTGTCGGCCTCGGCGAAGACGCTGGCCACCGCGTCGGTGACGGACTCGACGCCGCGGCCCACCGTCCCGGCCTCGCGCAGCAGCTTCAGCTCCACGCCGGAGACCGGGCACGGCTCGGCCGGTGGGACGAAGACGCCGTGGCCGGGCGGCAGCAGGACGTGGCCGGTGGCCCGGGCCGGAACGGCCGGCTGGGCGGTGAGGGTGAGGGGGAGGCCGCACTGCGCCCGGAGCCCTTCGCGCGCCAGGTGGACGCCGAAGGCCCTGCCGTACTGCTCGGCGATGAGGGCGCCGCCGGCCCGGCTGGCGATCTCGCAGAGGACGGGGACGCCGTCGGGGCCGACCCAGGCCTCCAGGTGGAAGGCGAGGGGGTGCGGCGCCGGGGGCAGGGCGGCGACGACGTCGGCGGCCAGGCGCTGGAGGGCGCGGGTGGCGGGGGCGTCCGGGGCGAGCAGGACGCTGCCGAGGTGGAGGTCCTGTCGGATGCGTTCGGCGAGACCGCCGGCGTACCGGGAGGGCCAGGAGTGGACGACCCGGCCGTCCCGCATGATGCCGTCGACGTGGTGGAAGTCGCCGTGGGCGAGGCTCTCCACCATCCACTGGCCGGGCAGGTACGGCACGTCGGAGCCGCGTTCGCGGGCGAAGAAGGCCGTGACGTCCGCGGGTTCGCGCAGGAACGCCACCCCTTCGGCGCCGGCGCCGAAGCGCGGCTTGACGACGACGGGCAGGCCGTGGGCGTCGACGAAGTCGAGGAGGTCCCGCGGGCTGTCGACGGCGGCGAAGTCCGGGACCCGTACGCCCGCGGCCCGTGCGGCCTCCTTCATGACGACCTTGTCGCGGTAGGCGGTGGCCGAGGCGACGTCCTGTCCGGGCAGGCCGAGGCGGGCCCGGAGCCTGGCGGCCCGCAGGACGTCGCTCTCGCTGGTGCTGGCCACCAGGTCCGCCCCGTACGCGCGGGCCGCCCGCTCCGCGGTCTCCTCGGTGGTCCAGCCGTGGTAGTCGTCGACCAGCCGGTGGCGGGGGAAGGAGGTGGCGAGGACGTCCTCGGCGCCGGCGACCGCCTTGGGGGTGGTGATCAGGACGGCGTCCTCGGGGCGGTCGAGCCACTCCTGGAGCGGGCGGCCGGTGAGCGGCTGCCGCGAGAACAGCAGAACGGTGGGCATGTGTCAGGTCCTTGCTGGGAGAGGGGTCGTGACCGGCTGCAGGTCGCCGTGGCGGTGGACGAGGCCGTCGCCCGGCTCGCCGTGCTCGGCCTGCTCGACGGCGCCCACCAGCAGGTGGTGGTCGCCCAGGCGCACGGTGCTGTGGCGCGAGCACAGCAGCCGGCCCAGGCAGCCCGCCAGGTGGGGGACGCCGTACGGGCCGGGGTGCCAGGCGGTCGGCGGGGCGAAGCGGTCGGCGCCCGGGGTGGCGAAGCGGACGGCCGTGTCCGCCTGGTCGGCGCCGAGCAGGTGGATCGCGAAGTGCTCGCTGTCCGCCATCCTCCGCCAGGTGGAGGAGGTGTCGGCGAGGGCGACGGCCACGAGGGCCGGGTCGGCGCTCAGGGAGGTGAACGAGGTGACGGTCACCCCGACCGGGGCGCCGTCCGGCCCGGTGGCGGTCAGGACCGTGACCCCCGAGGGGTGGGCGCGCAGGACGGAGCGCAGGACCGTCCCGTCGACGGTCATACGGCGCTCGCCGGGACCGGCGGGAACGCGGGCCGGGGCAGCCCGAGGTTGTCCCGCAGGGTGGTGCCCTCGTAGCGGGTGCGCACCAGGCCACGGCGCTGCAGTTCGGGGACGAGGAGCTCGACGATGGCGTCCAGGCCGCCCGGGTGGTAGTCCGGCATGATGTTGAAGCCGTCGGCGGCCTCGTTGACGAACCAGTCCTCCAGCTCGTCCGCGATGGTCTCCGGGGTGCCGAGGAGGAAGCGGTGGCCGCGTCCGGCGGCGACGGCCAGGTAGAGCTCGCGGATGGTCAGGCCCTGCCTGCGGGCCTGCTCGTAGATGACCTGCTGCTTGCTGGTGCTGCCCTCGATGGCGGGCAGTTCCGGCAGGGGGCCGTCCAGCGGGTGTCCGGTGAGGTCGACGTTGCCGAGCTGGTACGAGAGCATCCCGAGGCCGACCACCGGGTCGACGAGGGACTGGAGGGTCGCGTACTTGTCCTCGGCCTCCGCCAGGGTGCGGCCCACCACGATGAAGGCGCCCGGCAGGATCTTGACGTGGTCGGGGTCGCGGCCGTGGTCGGCCACCTGCTTCTTCAGACCGCGGTAGTAGACCTGCGCCTGGTCCAGGGTCTGCTGGACGGTGAAGACGACCTCCGCCCACCGGGCGGCGAAGTCCTGCCCGTCCGGGGAGGAGCCGGCCTGGACGATGACGGGGTGGCCCTGCGGCGGGCGGGCGACGTTCAGGGGGCCCCGCACGGAGAAGTGCTCGCCCTTGTGGCCGAGGATGTGCAGCTTCTCCGGGTCGAAGAAGCGGCCCGACTCCTTGTCGTAGAGGAAGGCGTCGTCCTCCCAGCTGTCCCACAGGCCGGTGACGACCTCCATGAACTCCCGGGCGCGGTGGTAGCGGGCGGCGTGCTCGGGCTGCTGGTCCAGGTGGTAGTTGCGCGCCTCGGCGTCCGTCGCGGAGGTGACGACGTTCCAGCCGGAGCGGCCGGCGCTGAGGTGGTCGAGGGAGGCGAACTGGCGGGCCAGGGTGAAGGGTTCGTTGTAGGTGGTGGAGGCGGTCGCGGTGAGGCCGATGTGCCGGGTGTGCACGGCGAGCGCGGAGAGCAGGGTCAGCGGCTCGAAGTGGACCATGCGGCCCTGGCGGCTCAGCTCGTCGGCGTCCTTGTACCTGGTCCGCACCCCCGCCCCGTCGGACAGGAAGACCATGTCGAACATGCCGCGCTCGGCGGTCTGCACCAGCGAGCGGTAGTAGTCGAAGTCCAGGCCGCCGTCGGGGCGGGCCTCGGGGTGCCGCCAGGCGGCTATGTGGTGCCCGGGCGCGGGGAGGAAGGCGCCGAGCTTCATCATGCGGCGGTGCGGACTCACCAGGGTTCTCCACGGTCGGCAAAGCAGGGGCGGGTGGGACGGAGGGGACGGAAGGGAGCCGCCGCCGAGGAGGCGGAAGCCGCCCCCCTCGGCGGCGGCAGCGGCAGCGGTCTCAGCCGAGGAGCCGGACCGGTGCGCCGGCCAGGTACGCCTCGATGTCCTCGACGGCGTGCGTGTAGTAGGTGCGGTAGTTGTTCTGGGAGACGTAGCCCAGGTGGGGGGTGGCCAGGAGGCGGGGCGTGGTGCGGACCGGGTGGTCGGCGGGCAGCGGCTCGACGTCGTACACGTCCAGGCCGGCGCCGGCGATGCGGCCCTCCCGCAGGGCCTCCAGGAGGGCGTCCTGGTCGACCAGGCCGGCGCGGGAGGTGTTGACGAGGTACGCGGTCGGCTTCAGGAGCGCCAGTTCGGCGGGGCCGATCAGGCCGCGGGTGCGGTCGCCGAGGACGAGGTGCAGGGAGACGAAGTCGCTGGTGGCGAGGAGCTCCTCCTTGGAGGCGGCCCGCCGGACGCCGACCTCGGCGGCGCGCTCGTCGGTGAGGTTCTGGCTCCACGCCTGGACGTCCATGCCGAAGGCGAGGGCGACCTGGGCGACCCGGCTGCCGATCTTGCCGAGGCCGAGGAGGCCGAGGGTGCGGCCGTGGAGGTCGGCGCCGACGGTGGACTGCCAGGGACCGCCGGTGCGCAGCGCCGTGTTCTCGGTGACGATGCCCCGGGCCAGGCCGAGGAGGAGGGCCCAGGTCAGTTCGACGGGCGGGGTGGAGGTGCTGGCGGTGCCGCAGACGGTGACGCCGTTGCGCTCGGCCGCGGCGTGGTCGATGACGCTGTTGCGCATGCCGGAGGCGATGAGGAGGCGCAGGCGGGGCAGCCGGTCGAGGAGGGAGGCGGGGAAGGGGACGCGTTCGCGCAGGGTCACGACGATGTCGAAGTCGGCCAGGGCGGCGGCGAGTTCGTCCTCGGTGGCGAAGTGTTCGGGGAAGCTGACGACCTCCACCCGGTCCTTGAGGGGGCTCCAGTCGGCGGCGGTGGTGGCCACCTGCTGGAAGTCGTCGAGTACGGCGCAGCGAAGGCTCATGTCAGTCCTTGTCCCAGGTGATCGGGGTCGGATGGAGGGTAGCGGCGCCGATGCCCGGGCCGGTGGGGAGGGCGAGGACGCCGGCGTCGACGCGTACCCCGGTGAAGGGGTCGTCGCGCAGGCCGACGGGGCCGTCCAGGTCGAGGTGGTCCGCGAGGGGGGCGAGCTGGGCCATGGCGGAGACGCCGAGGGCGCTCTCCACCTTGCAGCCGAGCATGGTCCGCAGGCCGCAGGCCCGGGCCAGCAGGATCATGCGGTGGGCCTCGGCGAGGCCGCCGCAGGTGACGAGTTTGATGTTGACGCCGTCGACGTGTCCGCGCAGGCGCAGGACGTCGTCGGCGGTGGCGCAGTCCTCGTCGGCGAAGACGGGCACGGGCGAGTGTTCGTGGACGTGGCGCAGGTCGTCGAGGCGGCCGGGGGCGACGGGCTGCTCCAGGAGTTCGACGTCGTGGCGGTGGAGTTCCTCGGCGACCCGGAGGGCCTGGTCGCGGTCCCACGAGCCGTTGCCGTCGACGCGGATGCGGCCGGGGTAGACGGAGCGGAGGACACCGGCGCGGCTGCCGTCGTCGCCGGGGGTGAGCTTGAGCTTGAGGACCGGCCAGTGGGCGAGCGCGCGCCCGCGGCGGACCAGTTCGTCGTCGGGGCAGGCGCCGATGGACAGGGCGGTGGGCGGTACGGGCAGGCCGTCGAGGCCGAGGAGGTGGCGCAGGGGGCGGCCGGTGGCCTTGCCGAGCAGGTCGTGCAGGGCCATGTCGACGGCCGAGCGGGCCGCCGGGCCGATGTCGGGCAGCGCGTCGAGGGCGGCGCGCAGCCCGTACGGGGTGGCTCCGGCGAGGGCGGGCGCGCAGGCGTCGAGGTCGCCGGGGTCGGCGTCGCGGGCGGTGCCGAGGCCGCGCAGCCCGCCCCAGGTGAGCTCGACGACGCGCTGGCGCACTTCGGTGGTGACGCCGGTGTTGCTGACGAAGGGCTCGCGCAGGGCGATGACGATCTCGTGGTGGGCGAGCCTCATCCGAGGACCTCCTCGAACGCGGCGACCGCGCCGCACGCCTGCCGGAAGGTCAGCGTCCGGAAGCCGTCGGGTTCGACGGGGACGGCGGGCTCCCGGACGGTGCCGTCGGCGGGTACGCCGCTGCCGCCGGCGAACCGGCCGCGCAGGTACGGCGAGAGCCGCTCGGCGTGGCCGTCGAGCCAGCGGAGCGTGGTGTCGTGAGCGGCGGCCGGGTCGGCGGCGGCGAGCCGGGCGAACAGGCCGGCCATCAGGTCGACGTCGCGGGGCGAGGTGCTGGGCGGGCAGAGCATGAAGGTCTGGGCGGGCAGCAGGACGAACGCCACCGGGCGGGCGGCCTCGAAGTGCGCGACCAGCGGGTCGGTGATGGCCCGCAGGGACCGCACGGTGGAGCGCCTCGTCAGGTAGCCGTGGCGGCGGGGCGGGCAGCCGGCCATGGCGCGGGCTCCCCAGTGCAGGTGGGTGATGAACGGCTGCTCCGGGGGGCCGGGCGGCGCGTCGGGGTGGTGCATGTCGAGGAGCGCGAAGAGGACGTTGGTGAGCTGGAGCGACATCACCGGCAGCAGCGGCGGCAGTTCGGGCAGCCGGGCGAAGAACGCGGCCGGGTCGACGAGCGCGTGGACGGTCACCATGACCGCCTCGGCGAGCGAGCGCGCCGAGGGGTGGTACTGGTCCTCCAGGAGGTAGCCGGAGCCTTCCGGGCGCACCCGGCAGCGGGCCACCTCGCCGTCGGAGCGCACGGCCTGGCTGATGAGTTCGGCGAAGGCCTGGTTGCGGCCCTGGGCGCCGGCCTGCTCCAGGAGCAGGGTGAGCATGTCGGTGACGAGCTCGGCGCGGTCGGTCAGGGCGGTGGCCCAGTGGCGGAAGCGGTAGCCGGGCAGGGCCTCCATCCGCTGCCGGTGGAGGTCGACGAGGGGGACGAGCTCCCCGTCGACCTCGGCCTGCACCAGGGGGCAGAAGAGTGGTGCGGAGCGGTCGCGGCGCACGAAGCGGGAGCCGTCCCAGGTGTGCAGCGGCAGGACGTGCCGCTTGCCCTGGTCGATGAGGGAGCCGGGCTGGTAGGCCTCGTCGCCGCCCTCGGTGTCGGCCTCGGTGCGGGTGAAGCCGTAGATCAGCGGGTAGCCGTGGCCGCCGCCGCAGATGGCGGTGTTGAAGTCCATCGGCCCGGCGCGGCCGGCCGCGATGTCCTCCCAGTTGCCGAGGTGGCCGGTGCGCGGCGGCAGCAGCGACGGGTCGTCGGCGAGGGCGTCCAGGAGCAGGCCGACGGGCAGGTCGTGGGTGCCGGTGTGGACGGGGACGAAGGTCTTGGCGCCCGCGGCGAGGGCGTCGGCCTCGACCGCGGCGCGCAGGCCCAGGGTGTCCAGGATGTGCGTCATGCCGGGTCCTCCGGTCGGGCGCCCATGGTCCGCAGCAGGTAGGGCAGGGTGCCGCCGGCGAGCAGGACGTCCCATTCGCCGGCGGACCGCACGTCGGCGCGTACGGCGAAGGCGGTGCCGTCGGCGGTGACGTGGGCCTCCCCGGTCTCGCGGACCCGCGACAGGTCGACGGAGAACTCCTCGCGGCCGGTGAGGCCGAGGTCGCGCCAGCTCCGCCCGGCGGGCAGGAGCAGCGGCAGGATGCCCATGGCGCACAGGTTGGCCCGGTGGATGCGCTCGAAGTCCTCGGCGAGGACCGCGCGGACGCCGAGCAGCCAGGGGCCCTTGGCGGCCCAGTCGCGGGACGAGCCCATGCCGTAGCCGCGCCCCGCCAGGACGATCAGGGGGGTGCCGCTCTCGGCGTAGCGGCGGGCGGCGTCGTAGACGGGCAGCCGTTCGCCGCCGGGCAGGTGGAGGGTGGTGCCGCCGCTGTCGCCGTCGCCGACGAGCAGGTTGCGCAGGCGCGGGTTGCTGAAGGTGCCGCGGGCCATCACCTCGTGGTTGCCGCGCCGGGAGCCGTAGGAGTTGAAGTCCCGTACGCCCCTGGCCCGCAGGTACTCCCCGGCCGGGGAGTCCGCCGGGACGGCGCCGACGGGGGAGATGTGGTCGGTGCTGACGTGGTCGCCGAGGGCCACCAGGGCGCGGGCACCGGTCAGGACGGGCAGCCCGCCCTCGGAGTCCACGTACGCGGGCGGCCGGATGTAGGTGGAGGTGTCGTCCCACGCGTACACCTCGCTGTCGGGGGCGGTGATCGCCTCCCACGCGGGCTGCGGCGCGGCGTCGGGGGCGAACACCTCGGGGGTGACGTACCGCTCCTCCAGTTCGCGCAGTTCGGCGGCGTGCGGCCACAGGTCGCGCAGGTGGACGGGGACGCCGTCGCGGTCGACGCCGAGCGGCTTGCTCTCCAGGTCGGTGCGGACGTCGCCGACGAGGGCGAGCGCCACGACCAGGGCGGGCGAGGCGAGGTAGCCGGCGCGGACCTGGGCGTGGACCCGGGAGGCGAAGTTGCGGTTGCCGCTCAGGACGGCGGCCACCGTGAGGCCGCCGCGGTCGACGGCCTTGCCGACGCCCTCGTTGAGGGGGCCGCTGCCGCCGTTGCAGGTCATGCAGCCGTAGCCGGCGACGTGGAAGCCGAGGGTCTCCAGGTGGGTGAGGAGCCCGGCGTCGGCCAGGTAGCGGGTGACCGCCCTGGAGCCGGGCGACAGGCTGGTCTTGACGTGGGCGGGGACCCGCAGGCCGCGTTCGACGGCGCGCTTCGCGAGCAGCCCGGCGGCGAGCATGGCCTTGGGGTTGGAGGTGCTGGTGCAGGAGGTGATGGCGGCGATGACGAGGTCGCCGTCCCGGACGCCGCCCTCGCTCCGCGGCCCCTCGGGGCAGAGCGCGGCCAGCGAACCGGGCAGGTCGCCCAGGGAGATGCGCTGGTCGGGGCGGCTGGGGCCGGCGAGGCCCGGGCCCACCTCGCTCAGGTCGAAGGCGATGCTCCGCCCGAAGACGGGCTCGGCGGCCTCCCGGAGCAGGCGCTGCTCCCGGCAGTACTCCCGTACGCGGGTCACCGCCGGCTCGTCGCGGCCGGTGCGCCGCAGGTAGGAGAGGGTCTCCTCGTCGACGGGGAAGAACGCCGACATGGCGCCGTACTCGGGGGCCATGTTGGCGACGGTGCAGCGGTCGGGGGCGGAGAGCTCGTCGACGCCGGGGCCGGTGAACTCCACCATCAGCCCCTGGACGTTCTCCTCGCGCAGGCGGCGGGTGAGCGCGAGGACGACGTCGGTGGGCGAGGTCCCGGGGCTGATGGTGCCGGTCAGCCGCACCCCGACGATGGCGGGGATGCGGATGGCCTGCGCCAGGCCCAGCATCTGCGCCTCGGCCTCCAGGCCGCCGACGCCCCAGCCGAGCACGCCGAGGCCGTTGACCATGGTGGTGTGGCTGTCGGTGCCGAGGACGGTGTCGGGCACGAGGGAGCCGTCGGGGGCCTCGGTCACGACGGTGGCCAGCTGCTCCAGGTTGACCTGGTGGACGATGCCGCGGCCCGGGGGGATCACGCGTACGCCGTCGAAGACGCCTTCGGCCCACTTGAGAAAGGCGTACCGCTCGCGGTTGCGGTCCATCTCCAGGGCCTCGTTCAGGCCGAGGGCGTCGGGGCGGCCCGCCCAGTCGGTCTGCACCGAGTGGTCGACGACCACGTCGACGGGGAGGGCGGGGTTGACGCGGCCCGGCTCGGCGACGCGGTCGCGGAGCACGGCCAGGTCGACCAGGAGCGGGATGCCGGTGTAGTCCTGCACCAGGATGCGGGCGGGGCGGAACGGCATCTCCAGGGCCGGGTCCTCGCCGAGCGCGAGGCGCTTGCCGAGGACCGCGGCCTGCGCGGGGTCCCCGGCCCGCAGCAGCGATTCCAGCAGGACGCGGCCGGTGTAGGGGACGGCTCCGAGGTCGAAGCCGTGCTCCGCGGCGAAGTCCGGCAGCCGCGCGGGCGCGGCGGCCGGCGTGGCAGGGGCGGCCGGGGCGGAGAGGCCGGAAGGGGCGGACGCGGGGCTCATCGCGCGGCTCCCGAGGGGTAGGTGAGGCCGCGCGGGCCCGCGTAGGCGAGCAGCGGGCGGATGAGGACGTTGTTGGCGTGCTGTTCCAGGGCCTGGGCGACCCAGCCGGGCGTCCGGCCGATGACGAACAGGGCGACGGCCAGGTCGTCCGGGAGGCCGAGGAGGCGGTAGGAGAGGCCGGCGTAGAGGTCGACGTTGGGGGCGACGCCGTGCCGCTGCCGGGGCCGCATCGCGGCGGCGACCGCGTCGAGGACGTCGAGCCCGGTGCGGTCGCCGCGCTCCTCGCTGAGCTCGACGACGCTGGCGCGCAGGTGGCGCATGCGCGGGTCCTCGGTGCGGTAGACGCGGTGGCCGAAGCCCATGACGGGTTCGCCGCGGCTCTGCAGGGCGGCGACGTGCGCCTCGGCGTTCTCGGGGGTGCCGACCTCGTCGACGAGTTTGATGGCGCGTTCGGCGGCGCCGCCGTGCACCGAGCCGGAGAAGGCGGCGATGGCGGCGGTGAGCGCGGCGGTCATGTCGGCGCGGCAGCCGATGGCGACGCGGGCGGTGAACGCGGAGGCGTTGGAGCCGTGGTCGGCGTGGACGACGAAGCCCTTGTCGATGACGCGTACGGCGGTGGGGGTGGGTTCCTCGCCGAGGAGCACGGTGAGGAACGCCTCGGCGTGGCCGGCGTCCTCGCGGGGCCAGCGCGGTTCGCGGCCGCTGCGGAAGGCGTGGTGCGCGGCGACGATCATCGGTATGCGCGCGATGAGTTCGATGCCGGCCTCGCGGGCCTCGTCGAGGGTCTCGTCGGTGCCCGCCGCCCGGTGCGGGCCGTACGCGCCGAGCGCGGAGACGCAGGTGCGCAGCGCCTCCATCGGGTGGGCGTGCGCGAGGGTCCGGGCGAGTTCCAGGACCGGCGCGGGCAGTGTGCGGGCCGCGCGCAGCTGCTTGGTGAAGACCTCCAGGGCGGCCGGGTCGGGGAGGTGGCCGTGGACCAGCAGGTGGGCGACCTCCTCGAAGGAGGCGTGCTCGGCGAGGTCGTGGATGCTGTAACCCCGGTACTCCAGGGTGCCTTCGGCGCCGTCGATGAGGGTGACGGCGGAGTGGTCGAAGGTGACGCCCTCCAGGCCCCGGTGGACGGTGACGGCGGGCGGGGTCGCGGGCGCGGGCCCGTCGACGCCCCCGGGGGCCGTACCGCTCACGGAGTCGGATCCGGTCGCGGAGCCGGTACGGCCGGCGCCCTCCGCGCCGGTCGCGGAGCCGTCGGCGGCGGTGCCGGCCAGGCCGTCGGCGAAGGCGCGGACCGCGTCGAGCGTGCGCAGTTCCAGCATGAGGTCGTCGTCGACCTCGACGCCGTACTCCTGCTCCAGGGCGACCATCAGCGCGACGTGGCCCAGCGAGTCCCACTCGCGGACGGACTGGTAGGCGAGATCCGCGGTGAGGCGGTCCTCGGGGATGCCCAGGGTGCGGGCGACGAGCTGGTCGACTGTGCTCACGATGGGCTCTCTTCGGGTCGCGGATCGCGGGGCGGGGTCGTCGGGGGCACGGATGAGGGGGTGCGGGTCACAGGCCCGCCCGGAGGAGGTCGCGGAGCGCGCCCCGGTCGGTCTTGCCGTTGCCGTTGAGGGGCATCTCGGGCAGCACGTGGATCCGGGCGGGCGTCATGTAGGACGGCAGCGCGGCCTCGCAGGCGGCGGTGAGCTCCGCGGGGTCGGCGTCGCCGCAGACGACGGCGGTCACGGTGTGGTCGTCGGGCCACTGCAGCGCGACCGCCTCCACGGCGCCGGCCCGCCGCAGGACCGCCTCGATCTCGCCGAGTTCGACGCGGTAGCCGCCGATCTTGACCTGCTGGTCGTTGCGGCCCAGGTGGACGTAGGCGTCGTCCCGCAGGCGCACCAGGTCGCCGGTGCGGTAGTAGGTGCGTCCCTCGTACGGAAAGTAGCGCTCGGCGGTGAGGTCGGGCGCCCGCCAGTAGCCGGGGGTGGTCTGCGGGCCCGCCACGCACAGTTCGCCGGTCCCGCCGTCCGCGACGGGCGCGCCGTCCTCGCCGATGACCAGCGCGTGCAGGCCCGGGTAGGGGCGGCCGATCGGCACGTTGCCGTGGACGCAGGACGCGGGGCCGGTCACCGGGTCCCAGCGGTGGACCGTGCAGGCGATGGTCAGCTCGGTGGGCCCGTACAGGTTCTCCACGACCGACCGCGGGGCGGCCGCCTGCCAGGCCTCGGCGGTCTCGCGGGGCAGCGCCTCGCCGCAGAACAGGCTCCAGCGCAGGGTGGGCATCGTCCCGGGCAGGAGCTTCCCGCGCCGCCGCAGCACGGCGGCGACGGACGGCACGGAGAACCAGACGGTGATCCCGTTGCGCTCCAGGTACCTGAACGGCGACAGCAGCTCGATGGGGTCCATCGAGCAGACCCGGGCGCCGTTCTCCCAGGCCATGAAGAGGTCGAAGACCGACAGGTCGAAGGTCTGGTCGAAGGTCTGCGTCAGCCGGTCGTCGGGGGTGAGCCGGTAGCGCTCCTGGTTGGCGTCGAGGAACGCGCGGACGTTGCCGTGGGTGACGGGCACGCCCTTGGGCTCGCCGGTGCTGCCCGAGGTGAACAGCAGGTACGCGAGGTCGTCGGGGGCGACCGGGGGCAGGTCCTCCAGCGGCGCCGCGGCCGCCAGGTCCCGGGCGTCCAGGACCCGCGCGTCGCCGAGGTCGCCGGCCTCGGCGCGCTCGGTGTCGGGGAGCAGCACGACCGGCGTGCGCGGCAGCCCCCGCAGGAGGCCGGCGAGGCCGGGCAGGGAGGCGGCGTCCACGACGAGCGCGTCGACGTCGGCGCGCTCCAGCATGGAGCGGGTCCGCTCGGCGGGGAACCTGCGGTTCAGCGGGACGAACGCGGCGCCCGCGTACAGCGCGGCGACGACTCCCAGGTAGGAGACCTCGCTGCGGTGGGCGAAGACCCCGACCCGGGCCGGCCGGCCGCCGGCGGCCTCGACCAGCGGGCCGGCCCAGCGGCGCGCGGTGGCGGCGGCCTCGGCGTAGCTCACCTCCCGGCGCCCCAGGGTCAGCGCGGTGCGGTCCGGCTGGACGAGCGCGTGCTTCAGGAGGCCCGCGCCCAGGCGTACGTCCGTTGCTGTGGTCATGTCTGTCCGAACTCGTCGACGGCGGATCGGCTCGAAGCTATCGACGGCCCGGGAGGGCGGTCCCGGTTGTGCGCACTGGCGCGCTAAACACCCTTGACCGGGGAAAAGCGCGTTCTGCTCGTTTTCCCCGCAGACAGGTGCGCCGGGTGCGCCGGGCGCGTCGGCGGACCACGCGACGGCGACGGCGACGCGCCCCGGGCCGGGGCACGTCGCCGTGGAGGGAGGGGCGCGCTCAGACGGTGGCGGCGTCCTTCGCCGGGGCCTCTGCCCTGCGGGTGCCGAGGGAGACGACGGCCGGGACGACGGCGCCGAGGACGGTGTAGGCGACGGCCAGGACGACCCAGCCGACGGCGCCGTGACCGATGATCAGCCAGGCGAGGACGGCGGGGGCGAACATCTTGCCGATGTCCTGGCCCATCTTGTACGTGCCTTGGTACTGGCCCTGCGCGTGGTCGGGCGCCAGGTCGAAGACGATGGTCCAGCTGCCCGCCGCCTGCCGGATCTCCCCGAACGCGTGCAGCAGCGCGCCGGCGGCGAGGAGCACGCAGGCGGCGACGACCTCGGCGCCGTCGGTGAGGGCGAAGAGCAGGCAGGCGGCCGCCACGCAGCCGGCGCCCTGGAGGCTCGCGAAGGACGCGGACCTCGGGCCGTCGACGCCGCGCGCGGCCCGGGTCTGGAAGGCCACCACGAGGACCGTGTTCAGCAGGAGCAGGGCCGCGCTGGTCCAGCGGGGCGCGTCCGTGTGGTGGACGACCCACAGGGGCAGCACGAGGTCGAGCAGCAGGGCGTGGGTGGCGAGGGCGCCGTCGAGGACGGTGAACGCCAGGAACGGCGTGTCCCGCAGGACCGAGAAGGCCGCGCCGGGCGTGGCGGGCGCCGGGGGCACGGGCCGCTCCTTGAGCGTGAGGAGTCCCGTGACCAGGAAGCAGAGGGCGGTGAAGAGGACGGCGCTCTGGTAGCCGACGCGTTCGTCCCAGACGAGGACGAGGCCGGCCAGGCAGGCGCCGACGGCGAGGGTCGCGTTGACCGCGGCCCGGATGTACGCCATGACGTGGACCCGCTTCTCCCGGGGCACGTTGGCCGCGATCATCGCCTTGCGGGCGTTGTTGCCGGCCCGGTAGGCGAGCCCCTGCACGGAGGTGACGACGAGGTACGACCAGAAGCCCTGCGCCGCGACCAGGGCGGCGGTCAGCGGGGCCAGGGCGAGGAACGACCACAGCTGCACGGTGCGCGGGCCGGCCCGGTCGGCGAGGTGGCCGAGCGGGATGCTGGACACCAGGACGAGGACGGCCGTGACGCCGAGGGCGACGCCCAGCTCGCCGGGCGACATCCCGACGACCGTCACCGCGTAGATGGCGCTGAGGGCCATCCACAGCCCCTGCCCCAGGCTCATCACCATGGTGATGAACGTCAGCAGCCGGGTGGGGCCGGGCTCGGGGAGTATGCGGATCGGCACTGTCGTCTTCCTGTCGCGTGGTGGAGGGTGCGGGGCGGTGCGGAAGGGCGGGCGGACCGCCGCCTCACGCCCGGGAGTAGAGGTGCTCGGGCCGGCCGCTGGTGCCGTACCGGAGGGTGAGCCGCAGCCGCCCGCGGTCGGCGAGGTGCTTCAGGTACCGCTGGGCGGTCGAGCGGCTGATGCCCGTCAGCTCGGACACCTCCTGGGCGGCGAGCTCCCGCCCGGCACCGTGCTCCTCGACCATGCGGGAGACGAGGTCCGCGGTGCGCTCGGAGAAGCCCTTGGGCAGGTCACGCACCGCGTCCGGCGGGGAGCCGCCGCCGAGGGTCCGGTCGACGGCGTCCTGGTCCATCTCCGTGGCGTCGGCGAGCGCGGCGCGCGTCCGGGCGTACGACTCCAGGCGTTCGCGGAGGTCCTCGGGGGTGAACGGCTTGACGAGGTAGTGCACGACGCCCGCGCGGCGGGCCGCGCGGACCGACTCGGGCCTGCGGTCGGCGGTGACCATGAGGACGTCGACGTCCAGGTCGAGGCCGCGGAGGCGGCGGGTGACGGAGAGTCCGCTCTCGTTGGGGAGGTGCTGGTCGAGCAGGACGAGGTCGATGCCGCCGCGCTCGACGGCCGCCAGGGCCGGGGCCGCGCTGTGGGCGATGCCCGCCACCCGGAAGCCGGGCGTCTCGGACACGTAGTGGGCGTTGATCCTCGCCACGTAGAAGTCGTCGTCGACGACGAGCACGTTGATCACCGGCCCTCCCGCGGCCGGCCCGGCGCGTCCGCCTCCCCCGGGCACGCCGCCCTCGGGCGGGCGCCCCGGTGCTGCTCGCCGGCGCGCATCCGGACGGTGAAGACGGCGCCGCCGCCCCGCCGGGCCCGCACCTCGACGGATCCGTCCCGCGCCTCTGCGACGGCGCGGACGAGCGCGAGGCCGATGCCGCGGGGGCGTTCGGCCGAGGCCGGTTTCGTCGAGGTGCCCCGCTCGAAGACCCAGCCGCGCAGGTGGGGCGCCACACCGGGGCCGTTGTCGTGGACGGAGAGGTCGACGGTTCCCCGCTCGTACCGGAGCGCGACCTCGACGCGGGGTTCCGGCCGTCCGGCGCCGGTGACGGCGTCCAGGGCGTTGTCGACGAGGTTGCCGAGGACGGCGCCGATCTCCCCCGCCGCCTCCAGGCCGTCGGGCAGCCGGGAGGCGGGACAGAGCCGGAGGTCCACGCCGCGCTCGGCGGCGGCGATGAGCCGGCCCACGGCCTGCGCGCGGACCAGGGGGTCGGCGATCCGGCGGGTGATCGCCTCGACCGTGGCGACCGGCACCCCGTAGGAGGCGGCGAAGGCGTCCGCCCGCTCCTCCGCGAACCGGGCCAGCACCTGCAGGCCCCTCAACGTGTGGAGCGCGTTGCGGCGTTCGTGCCGCCGCACCTCCGCGTCGACCAGGTGACGGGCGCTCTGGAGGCCGGCGAGCCAGGCGCGCTCCGCCGCCGTGGGAAGCGCGACCCGGGACTGCGGCGCGATCGCGTACAGCTGGCTGTGGTGGGTCATGACGGACTTTCCGTGGTCCTCGCACCGGTGAAGGTGAACCATTGGACCCGATCCCACCGAACACTTCAACGCATGTGGCGTGAATAGATCACCTCGCTCGGTTCTCCGGTGTGAAGGCGTCCGGGACCGGCAGGGTCGACCAGTTCGTCAGCGGCCAGGCCACGACGACGGCGCGGCCCACGACGTCGTCGAGGGGGACCATGCCGCCGTGCGGGTCGTCCTGGTGGTAGCGGGAGTCCTGGGAGGCCTGGCGGTGGTCGCCCATGACCCAGAGGTGCCCGGCGGGGACGGTGACCTTGAAGCGGCCGCCCTCGTCGTCGCTGCACGGGGTGTTGCCGGCGTACACGTACGGCTCCGTGAGCGGCGTCCCGTTGAGCTGGAGCGGGCCCGTGCCGGTGCACTCGACGGTGTCGCCGGCGACGCCGATGACCCGCTTGATCAGGTGCTGCTCACCGGCCGCGGGCATCAGGCCGACGAAGCCGAGGGCCTTCTGCACGGTGCTCGGGGGCCGCGTCTCGTGTCCGGCGAGCCAGTCGGCGGGGTCGCGGAAGACGACCACCTCGCCCCGGTCGGGTTCCGAGCCGAACCACGGGGTGAGCTTGTCGACGAGGACCCGGTCGTCCTCCTGGAGGGTGTTCTGCATGGAGCCCGAGGGGATCAGGAACGCCTGGAGCAGGAAGGTCTTGATCAGGAAGGCGAGGCCCAGGGCGACCACGGCGAGGAGGGGGTACTCCAGCCACGGGGAGAGGGTGCGGCGCCGGCCCTTCCGGGGGGCCGCCTCCGGTTCCGGGGCCGGCCTCGGCTCCGTCGACACGTCCGTGCTGTCCGTCATGTCCGCCCGCCCCGATTCAGTTGGTTCCTGCCGCATGGGTCGACCCTAGGGCCCGTGGCCGCCGTGGAGCAGTCCCCCGGCGGGTTCGCCCTCCTTACGGGTGACCCGCCGGCGGCGCGGGATCAGCGCAGTTCCTCCGGGCAGGCCGTGCCGCGCGGGAAGAGCTTGTACGGGGCGGCCAGGCGGTACGTGCCCGCCTTCGGGGCGACCAGTTCCGTCCACTCGTCGCCCTGCTCGTCCGGCTCGGCCTTCACCAGGCAGCCGTTCTCGTTGGCGAAGACCTTCGGGAGCTCCGTCTCGGACTCCTCCCGCGCCCGCTTGGACTCCTCGGTCTCCTGCGGGGGCTCCACCTTGCCGCCGTTCTCGTCCATCAGCGCCAGCCACGGCGAGTAGGGCACGCGGATCTTCACCCGGGCCGGGCGGTCCAGGTGGAGGACGACCTCGTTCTCGGCGGCGCGCTCGACCTGGGCCGGGGCGTCGGCGAGCGGGGTGGCGCCGGCGACCTCGTACAGCCGCCAGTTAGCGTCGGACCAGACCTGGTTCAGGTACGGCAGGCCCGCGCCGACCAGCTCGGCCTCGCGGGCGGCGCCCGAGTCGGGGGCGCCGGTCGGGAGGACGACGTACCGGACGGCCCAGCGGTGGAGCCACTCGCGGTAGTTCACGGCGTTGAGGGTGTCGTCGTAGAAGAGCGGGTTGCGCTCCATGTCCGCCTGGCGGTTCCAGCCGCGCGCGAGGTTGATGTACGGGCTGAGCGCCGAGGACTCGCGGTGGCTCGACGCCGGGACGACCTCGACGCGCGCCTTCCGGGCCTCCCGGACCTGGAGCTGGTTGATCAGCGGCGCCACCTCGAAGGCCCAGGAGGCGTCCGGGCGGGTGCGGATGACGTCGTCGACGCCCTTGAAGCCGATCCAGAGGTTCAGGCCGAGGAAGGCGACGGCCAGCGCGTACCAGCGGCGCGACCGCGGGCGCGTGTACGGCAGCGCCGCGAGCAGCGCCACGCCCGCGAAGAGCATCGGGAGCCGCGAGATGTTCGACCCGATCTGGGAGTCGATCAGCCAGGTCAGGAACGTGCCGACGGTGTAGCAGGCGGCGGCCGTGCGGACGGTGCGCCAGTCCCGCGGCACGAGGACGAGGACGAGGATCCCGAAGAGCAGCGGCAGCGACGTCGACGCGAGGGACATCGGCTGGGTGCCGGAGAAGGGGAAGAGCCAGGAGGAGAGCGCGACGACCGCGACCGGGGCGAGGCCGATGGCGTACGCGCCGGGCCTCCGCTTGTTCAGGAAGAGCGCCGCCGCGACCACCCCGAGGAAGAGGCCCGCGACCGGGCTGCACGCCGTCGCGAGCCCGGCGAGCGGCGCCGCGACGGCGGCCTTCGCCCACCGTTTGCGGCGCCAGCGGTGCGGCCAGCAGAAGACGGCGGCGACCGCGCCGAGCGCGAACATCATGCCGAGGCCGAAGGTCACCCGGCCCGACAGCGCGTTGCAGAGGAAGGCGAAGACGCCCGCGAGCGAGCAGGCCATCGGGTTCCGGACGGCCGGCACCCGGACCAGGATCAGCGCGGTCAGCGCGGCGGAGAGCGTCCCCGCGATCATCATCGTGGAGCGGACGCCGAGCACCGACATCACGTACGGCGACACCACGCTGTACGAGACCGGGTGCATGCCCCCGTACCAGGCGAGGTTGTACGCCGAGTCGGGGTGCCGGCCGACGAACTCCGCCCACGCGTCCTGCGCCGCGAGGTCGCCGCCGCTGTTCGCGAACCAGAAGAACCAGAGCACGTGGAGCAGCGCGGCGACGCCCGTCGCCACCATCACGGGATAGCGGCGCTTGCGGCGCCGCCGCGGGGGCGGGGAGACGGGCGCGGAGGCGGCCGGGGTCCGCTCGGGGGCGGAGCGCTGGTTCGGGAGCACTATTCGCGACGGTGAACCGGGAGTAGGGGGCGGCAGGGAGCCGGAGGCCGGGGCGGCCTCCTCCCCGCCATCCTGCGCGACGGGCGGCCCCGCGTCCTGCGGAGAGCGGCGGCGGGGGTCCGGACGCGTGGCGGTCCGGTCCGTGGCGGCCCCGTCCGCGGCGGCCTCGCCGCGGCCCGCGCGTGTCGGCTCGACGGTGGTCACTGCGGCCCTCTCCCGTGCTGCTTCCGTGCTGTCGTGTGCGGGTCGTCCCTCTCGCGGGGGCGCGGCCGGCATCCCGAAGACGCTAACAGCAGGGCGCCCCGGTCGTCCGGGGCGCCCTGTCGTCCGTACGGCCGCGGGCTCAGCCCACGCGGGTCAGCTTCTTGTCGAAGCCGGGCTCCACCAGGTCGGACCGGAGCGCCACCGGGGCGCTGATCCGGCCGGCGCCCTCGCCGACCGAGACCGTGCCGACGACGTCCCCGGCCTTGCCGGAGTGGGGGACGGCCTTGCCGCCGTCGGTCAGCTCCAGGTCGACCTTCAGGCCCGGCCAGCCGACGGCCTTGATCTCCTTCGTCGCCACGACGGGGGTCTGCCCGCCGAGCCCGTCGTCGACGTATCCGACGACCTGGCCCTTCTTCACGACGGCGGCGGAGGTGGTGTCGCCCTGCGCCTGCTTGATCAGCTCGTAGCTGTAGTCCAGCGACAGCTCCAGCTTCTTGTTGAGCGTCTCGGCGTTCTGCGCGCCCATCACGATGCCCACGATGCGGTGGGTCCTGCCGTCGACGACCGTGTTCGCCGACCAGAGCAGGTTGCCGCCCGCGGGGGTGGAGGAGCCGGTCTTGATGCCGGTCACGCCGTCCTTGAGCAGCAGTCGGCTGTTGTTGTTCTCGATGTAGCCGACGCCCTCGATGGTGGCGTTCGGCATGTCCACGATCTCGCGGAACACGTCGAACTTCATGACCGCCTTCGCCAGCTTCAGCTGGTCCTGCGGCGTCGACACGGTGGAGTCGAGCAGACCGGACGGGTCGGTGTACCGGGACTGGGTCATGCCCAGCTCCTTGGCGGCGGCGTTCATCTTGTCGACGAACGCCTGCTCCGAGCCCGCGTCCCAGCGCGCGAGCAGCCGGGCGACGTTGTTGGCGGACGGGATCATCAGGAGCTGCAGCAGCTCCTTCTCCGTGTAGGTCTGGCCCTTCTTCACCGGCGCCGTCGACTCGTGCGCCGCCTTCGCCTGGTCGGCGGCCTTCTGGTCCACGGTGATCCGCGGACCCTTCTGGTTCCCCTTGAGCGGGTGGTCGCGGAGGATCACGTACGCGGTCATCGTCTTCGTCACGGACGCGATGGGGGCCGGCTTCTGCGCGCCGTACGTGCCCATGGAGCCGACGCCCTCGATCTCCACCGCGCCCTGGCCCTCGCCGGGCCACGGCATCTTCAGGGGGCCGCCCGCGAAGGTGTACGTCGGCGTCCCGGAGAGCTTCAGGGCGGGCGCCGGGAGCGGGCGGACCATCTGCACGATCGCGAAGACGATCAGGAGGAGCAGGACCAGCGGGGTCCAGATCCTGACCCGGCGCAGGGTGGTGCGCCAGGCGTTCGGCGGCGGGGGCGGGGTGTTCGTCAGCTCGGCGAGCAGATCGAGCGGGGGCAGCGGGGGCAGCGGCTGCTGCCGCGTCCGCTCGGGCTCCGTGAGCGCGGGCGCGGGGGCGGCGGCCTCCGCCTTCGGCCGGGGCTCGGGGGCGGCGGCCTGCGGCTTCGCCGCCTTCTGGTCGGCCGGGACGTCCGGCCGCAGCGGCACGAAGGTGCTCGTCCGCTCGCTGTCGGAGTCGGGGCCCGCCAGGTCGCGCGGCAGCTTGAGCGCCGTCGTCGGCTGGTCCACGACCGGCGGCCGCACGGCCCGGAACATGGTGGTGGGCTGGTCGACGGGCTCCTCGGAGACGCCCGGCTCCGCCCCGGCGGGCTCCGTCCCGGCGGGCCCGGGCACCTCGGCCTTGGGGGCGTCGGGCTTGGGAGCGTCGGGCTTGGGGGCGTCGGCCTTGGGAGTGTCGGGCTTGGGGGCGTCGGACGGGGCGGCCATCGGCGCGTCGGCGGGGGCCGCGTCGGACTTCGGCCCGGCGGGTGCCGGGACCTCGGACCTCGGCGCCTCGGACGCCGACGGCGCGGCTCCGGAGGCATCGGTCTTCGGCTCGCCGGCCTTCGGCTCATCGGTCTTCGGCTCACCGGGCTTCGTGGCGGCGAACCACGTCGGTTCCGCCGCCTTCGGCGCCCCGGTGGGCGCGTCAGGGGCCGCCACGGGCTCGCCGGCCGCCCCGGGGGCCTCCGGGCGCTCCTCGGGCCCGGAGGACGCCGACGCGGCCTCCTCGGCCCTCGCGGACGCCTCGTCACCGGTCCCGGACGTCTCGCCACCGGTCCCGGGCGACGCGTCGGCGGGCTCGGACGTCTCGCGGGCGGGCTCGGTGGGCGCGGCGGGCTCGGTGGGCTTCCCCGCCGTGGCGACCCACGCCGCGACGGCCTGCTTCAGGCGGTCGCCCCCGGGCGCGGCGGCCCCGCCGGACTCCGGAATCGATTCCTCAGCCGGGCCGGACGGCTCCGCCGGCTCCGCGTCGTCCTCCGGGACGCGCGGCGCCACGGTCTTGAAGACCGCCGTCGGCTGGTCCACCGGCGTCGGCGCGGACCCCGCGGACGCCGGGGAATCCGAGGAGGCAACCGTCGACGACCCCGACGGCGTCCTCCCCTCCGACGACCCCTGCTGCTCCGCCCTGTCGGGGGACTCGCCCGCCACCGTGCCTCCTCCATGCGTCATGCGTACGTCCGAACCGTCTACCAGTGTCCTGTGTGAACCCCTTGGCCCCCGTGCTAGACGAGAACGACATACCTGCCGGTTCCCGGACGAACCGCACAGGCACTCTCGACAGATGAATGTGAGAGGGGTCACCCTGTCATTCATCCACGCGGGGAGGCATGGATGGGCAGGAGCCGCAGAACACTTCCGGAGGAGCTTCTGCTGCTCGCTCTGGACCCGACCACGGGTACCACAGCGCAGCCGCAGTCGCTCGATCTGGGCCTGGCCGGAGCACAGCTAGTAGAGCTGGCCCTGGCAGGACGGATAGCCCCTGACGGGGATCGTATCGCCGTGGTGATGCCACGGCCGACCGGAGATCCGACTCTGGACTCCGCACTGGAACTGCTGCGCAGGCGCGGCAGTCCGGTCCGGGCCGTCCACTGGATCGGCGGGCCCCGACTGGGGCTCCGCCAGACGTATCTCTCGCATCTGGAGCGATGCGGCATGGTGCATGCCGTGGAGGGCCAGATGTGCGGGGTGCTGCCGACGACTCGCTACCAGGCGACGGACACGGCGATCAGCCGGGAGATCAAGGCCCGGCTGGACAGTGCGATCCGCACCGGGGTACCCCCGGACCCGCGGACCGCGGCGCTCGCCGCACTGGCCCACGCGGTCGGTCTCGGCAAGCACCTGTACCCCGGCAACGAAGGACGGTCGTCGCGGTCCCGGCTGCGCGACCTGATCCGGCACGACCCCATGGGCGGTCTCGTCGCGCACGCCGTGATGGACGTCCAGAACGGCGCGGCGGCACAGCCGCGCCGGAGCGGCCAGGGCGTACCCGCCCAGCCGCGCGGCCCCATGGCCCGCGCCGCCGTCCACTGAGGCGGGCGCACGGCCCGGGGCACCACACCGCACCGCCGCACCACGACCCTTTCCGGGAGCCGCACCAGGTGTGCGGGGCGCCTCCGGGCGTCCCGCACATCGGCGTCCCCGGCCCCGGGTTGTCGGGTTTTCCCAGCGCACCCGGCACCTTTGGTGGCAGTCTGCCAAGCAGTAGATACTCACAGCTACGCATCGCAGACAGCAGCCGGAGGTGCAGTTTCCGTGGCGTCCAGTGTCAACCCCACCGTCAGGCGACGCCGATTGGGGCAGGAGCTGCGCAAGCTCCGCGAGGGCAAGGGCATGACGGCCGAGCAGGTCGCCGAGCGCCTCCTCGTCTCCCAGTCCAAGATCAGCCGGCTCGAGAACGGCCGTCGCTCCATCAGCCAGCGCGACGTGCGCGACCTGTGCGGGGTGTACGAGGTCGAGGACGAGGCGATGGTCAACTCCCTCATGCAGATGGCCAAGGACTCGCGGCAGCAGGGCTGGTGGCACGCCTTCGGCGACATCCCCTACAGCGTCTACATCGGCCTGGAGACGGACGCCCAGAGCCTGCGCGTCTACGAACCGCAGATCATCCCCGGCCTGCTGCAGACCCGCGCGTACGCCACCGCCGTCATCTCCGGCGCGCTGCCCGAATCGACGGCGGCCGACATCGAGAAGCGCGCCACCGTCCGCACCCGCCGCCAGGAGCGGGTCCGCGACGAGGAGCGCCCGCTGCGGCTGTGGGCGGTCATCGACGAGGCCGCGCTGCGCCGGGTCGTCGGCAACCGGCAGGTGATGGCCGAGCAGTTGGAGCACCTTGTCGAGCAGTCGCACCTGCCGCACGTGACCGTGCAGGTGCTGCCCTTCGACACGGGCGCGCACCCCGGCATCAGCGGCCAGTACTCGATCCTGGAGTTCCCGGACGCCTCCGACTCCAGCGTCGTCTACATCGAGGGCGTGACCAGCGACCTGTACCTGGAGAAGGGGCCGGACGTGGCGAAGTACAGCTTCATGTACGAGCACCTGCGGGCGCAGGCGCTGGGCGTGGAGCAGACGCGGGAGTTCGTCGCCGGGATCGCGAAGCAGTACGCGGAGGCCTGAGCCGGTCACGGCAGGGGCGCGGGCACGGGCAGGCCGGAAACGACCGTCGGGGCGCCGGCGGATCCGTCCCCTCCGGCGCGTCCCGCGGGCCCGGGAGGGTCAGACCACGGGGGGCAGGCACGGTACACCCCCGACTCGGTCCGACGGAAGACCAGTTGGAATATGCCACCCGGTCGTGTGAACGCCGGTCCCGCCGCTGGGGACCGGCGAGTAGCGTCGATCAGGCCGGTGGAGATCACGCCGGCACCGACTCTCACGCCCTTCGGGCAGAACCGGAGCTGAGCACATCATGGCCATCATCCAGGGTGCCACCGACAACTGGACCAAGTCCTCCTACTCCGGCGGCAACGGCGCCTGCGTCGAGGTGAAGTCCCCGGTCGTCGCCGCGATCGCCGTCCGCGACTCCAAGGCCCCCGAGGGTCCGTCCCTCTCTTTCGGACCGGGCTCGTGGAACGCCTTCGTCGGCCAGGTGAGCGACGGGGCCCTCTGAGTCCCGCAGCACCGCCCGCAGTACCGCAGAGCGCCCTCTCGTCCGGTCCGCCGTCCTGGCCGAGGGGGCACGCTCATGTCCGGGCCGGGACGCGCGCGTGGGCGCACGCCGGCGGCGACGGGGTCACGGCGTGGGGTAGCGGGTGTGCCAGGTGGGGGTGTGGAGGGTGGGGGCCTGGGTGAGCTCCATGGCGAAGTCGTCGGCGAGTTCGAGGATCGTCCCGCGCCCCTCCACCGCCGCCAACCACGCCGGCGGCAACGCCGTCTCGCCGTGCTGCGCCCCCAGCAACGCCCCCGCCACCGCCCCGGTGACCGCGGACGGCCCGTCGTGGTTGACCGCCAGCCGCAGCCCGTGCCGGACGTCCTCGCCGACGAGCGCGCAGTAGACGGCCGCCGCGAGCTGCCCCTCCGCCCGGTCCTCGTCCGCCCCGAGCGCCGTGACGCGCGCCGCGTCGGGGACGCCCTCGCGGACCGCCGCCAGCGCGCGCGTCAGCGCCTCCGTCACCGGCTCGTGGCCGGGGCGCGCGGCCAGTAGGCCCAGGGCCGTACCGACGGCGGCGTCGACGGAGGCGCCGCGGGCCACGCCGTGGACGGCGACGGCGAGCGCGCCGGCCGCGAGCGTCGCGGCGGGCGCGCCGTGCGTCTGGGCGGCGCACTCGACGGCCAGCTGGCAGACGAGCTGCGGCTCCCAGCCGACGAGCAGGCCGATGGCCGCGGAGCGGGCGAGGGTCCCGGAGTCGCCCGCGTCGGGGTTCTTGGGCCGGTCGGGCGTGCCGAGGCGTTCGTCGCCGAGGCCGGTGAGGCAGGCGCGGGGCGCGTCGCGGCGGGCGTACAGCCACTCCTGGCGGCCGAGCCAGCCGTTGTCGTGGCGGCGTTCGTCGGGGCCCCAGTCGCGTTGGGTGGCGGCCCAGCGCAGATGGGCGCGGTGGATCTCGCTCGGCGGGTGCCAGACGCCGCCGTCGCGGCGGACGTGGGCGCGGATGAGGCCGTCGACGGTGAAGAGGCTCATCTGGGTGGCGGCGGTCACGGGCAGGGTGCCGTCGGGGGGTTCGACGAGACCCGCGTCGCCGTGCGCCGTACGGATCTCCTCCAGCGTCCGTCCGTGGACGCCGGCCCCGAGCGCGTCGCCGACGGCCGCGCCGAGCAGACAGCCGCGGACGCGCGCACGGAAGTCCTGCTGTTCGGTGCGGCCCCACACGGCCGCGGCAGTGGTGGTCACGACGTGCCCTCCCCCGTCCGAGGTCCTGCTCTCTCGCCGTTCTGACACCGGTCTGCGCAGCACTCTAATCGACCGGATGTGCCCGCCCGGGGGTCGTTTCCTTATGTGAGCGGACGCCCTTCAGTCCGCTTTTGACCACAGTTCAGCCGTCGATCACCGGCAGCAGTTCCGGCAGGTGGCCGTCCGAGGCACGGGCGGCGGCCTGCCGCTCGGCGGGCACCCGCCCGTACAGGGTGGTGCGCGGCCGTGACGGGCGGCCGGCCGCCTCCGCGATCGCCTCCAGGTCGCGGATCGACCGGTACGAGCCGTAGCTCGACCCGGCCATGCGGGAGATCGTCTCCTCCATGAGCGTCCCGCCGAGGTCGTTCGCGCCGGAGCGCAGCATCTCCGCCGCGCCCTCCGCGCCCAGCTTCACCCAGCTGGTCTGGATGTTCGGGATGTGGGGGTGGAGGAGCAGGCGGGCCATCGCCGTCACCGCGCGGTTGTCCCGGACCGTCGGACCGGGGCGGGCGATGCCCGCGAGGTACACGGGCGCGTTGGTGTGGATGAAGGGAAGGGTGACGAACTCCGTGAACCCGCCCGTCCGCTGCTGGACGGAGGCGAGGGTGCGGAGGTGTCCGAGCCAGTGGCGGGGCTGGTCCACGTGCCCGTACATCATCGTCGAGGACGAGCGCAGCCCCAGCTCGTGCGCGGTGGTGATCACCTCGATCCAGGTGGCGGTGGGCAGCTTGCCCTTGGTCAGCACCCAGCGGACCTCGTCGTCGAGGATCTCGGCGGCCGTGCCGGGGATCGAGTCGAGCCCGGCCTCCTTCGCCGCCGCCAGCCACTCGCGGATCGACAGGCCGGTGCGGGTGGCGCCGTTGACGACCTCCATCGGGGAGAAGGCGTGCACGTGCATGCCGGGGACGCGTTCCTTCACGGCCCGGGCGATGTCGAAGTACGCGGTGCCGGGCAGGTCCGGGTGGATGCCGCCCTGCATGCACACCTCCACCGCGCCGACCTCCCACGCCTGCTGCGCGCGGTCGGCGACCTGGTCGAGGGAGAGGGTGTACGCGTCGGCGTCGGTGCGGCGCTGGGCGAAGGCGCAGAAGCGGCAGCCGGTGTAGCAGACGTTGGTGAAGTTGATGTTCCGGGTGACGACGTACGTCACCTCGTCGCCGACCACCGACTTCCGCAGGTCGTCCGCGACCGCGCACAGCGCGTCGAGCGCCGGCCCGTCGGCGTGGAAGAGGGCGAGGGCCTGCGCGTCGGTGAGCCTCGTCGGGTCGTCGGCGGCGACGGCGAGCGCCTCGCGGACGTCGGCGTCGATCCGCTCGGGGACGGCGTCGGGCACGAGGCCGGGCGCGGCGGCCTCCCGCAGCGCCTCCCAGTCGCCGTACACCTCGTCGAAGTCGTCGCGCCGGTCGCCCGTGCGGCCCTCGGTGTCGATCGTCGCGTGCAGGTCGGTGCGACCGGAGGCGGTGAAGGACTCGTCCGGCTCCTGCCACGGCAGGCCGCGGACGACCGCGTCGGGGTCGGCGAGACCGGTCTCCGGATCGGCGAGGGCCCGCACGTGCGGCACGATCCGCGGATCCAGCCACGGCTCGCCGCGCCGTACGAACTCCGGGTACACGCAGAGCCGTTCGCGCAGCTCGAAGCCGGCCGCCCGGGAGTGGGCGGCGAGTTCGTCGATCCGCGGCCAGGGGCGCTCGGGGTTGACGTGGTCGATGGTGAGCGGGGAGACCCCGCCCCAGTCGTCGATGCCGGCCGCGATCAGCCGCGCGTACTCCGCGTCCACGAGGTTCGGCGGCGCCTGGAGGCAGGCGGACGGGCCCATGATGAGCCGGGCGACGGCCACGGCGGCCACCAGGTCGTCGAGTTCGGCGTCGGGTGCCGCGCGCATCGCCGTGTCCGGCTTGGCGCGGAAGTTCTGGATGATGAGTTCCTGGATGCCGTGGTAGGCCCGCGCGATCCGGCGCAGCGCGAACAGCGACTCGGCCCGCTCCTCGTACGTCTCCCCGATCCCGAGGAGCAGCCCGGAGGTGAAGGGCACGGAGGAGCGTCCTGCGTCCTCCAGGACCCGCAGCCGCACGGCCGGTTCCTTGTCCGGGGAGCCGTGGTGCGGGCCGCCGGGCTCGGACCACAGCCGGGTGGCGGTCGTCTCCAGCATCATCCCCATCGACGGGGCGACCGGCTTGAGCCGCTGGAAGTCCGTCCACGACATCACGCCCGGGTTCAGGTGCGGGAGGAGCCCGGTCTCCTCCAGGATCCGCACCGACATGGCCCGCACGTACGCGAGGGTGTCGTCGTAGCCGTGCGCGTCCAGCCACTCCCGCGCCTCGGGCCACCGGTCCTCCGGCTTGTCGCCGAGCGTGATCAGCGCTTCCTTGCAGCCGAGGGCGGCGCCGCGCCGGGCGATGTCCAGGACCTCGTCCGGCGACAGGAACATCCCGTGCCCCTCGCGCCGCAGCTTCCCCGGCACGGTGACGAAGGTGCAGTAGTGGCACTTGTCCCGGCACAGTCGGGTCAGCGGTATGAACACGCTCTTCGAGTACGTGATCACCCCCGGCCGCCCCGCCGCCTCCAGTCCGGCGTCCCGCACCCGCCCGGCGACCGCCACCAGCTCGTCCAGGTCCTCGCCGCGTGCCCGCAGCAGCACCGCGGCCTCGCCGACGTCGAGGGCGACCCCGTCCCGCGCCCGCCGCAGGGCCCGTCGCATCGCGTTCCGCGTCGGGGGCGCCGTCGCGCCCTCGGCCCGCTGGTCGGCCTCCCGGCCGGTCTGGTGGTCCGTCATGCACCGAGCATACGAGCGGCGACGGGGCGCGGAGGACGGGTCCCCGCAGCTCGTCACCGCACGTACCGCGCGTACGCGTCGAGGACCCGCAGCACCTCGTCCTCCCCCGCCGGCGGCAGCTGGAGGACGGTCTCGGCGCAGCCGAGGTCCGCGTAGTGGGCGAGCTTGCCGGGGTTCGGCAGGACGGCGTACGGGACGACCTGGAGGGCCTCCGGGTCGCGCCCCGCCTCCTCCCAGGCCCGGCGCAGCACCGGCAGGTGCTCGGTGAGGCCGCGTCCGCCGACCGGCATCCAGCCGTCGGCCCGCGCGGCGACCGCGGCGAACAGCCTCGGGCCCGCCGCGCCGCCGAGGAGGACGCGCGGCGCCCCGCCGGCGGGCTTCGGCCAGGCCTCCGAGGCGCGCACGGAGTACCCGAACCGGCCCTCGTACGCGGTCGGTTCCGGAGCCCACAGGGCACGCATCAGGGCGAGCCGGTCGTGCACGAGGTCCCGGCGGGTGGCCCAGGCGACGCCGTGGTCGGCGGCCTCCTCGCGGTTCCAGCCGTAACCGACGCCGAGCGTGAAGCGGCCGTCCGAGAGGTGGTCGAGCGTCGCGATCCGCTTGGCGAGCGCGATCGGGTCGTGCTGCGCGAGCAGCGAGATGCCGGTGCCCAGCGCGAGCCGCCCGGTGACGGCGGCGGCCTGCGCGAGCGCGACGTAGGGGTCCAGCGTTCGCCCGTACTCCCGGGCGGCCTCGCCGCCGGCCGGGTGCGCGGTGTCCCGGGAGACGGGGAGGTGGGTGTGCTCGGGCAGGTACAGCCCGTCGAACCCGCGCGCCTCCAGCTCGCGGGCGAGCCGCACGGGGGAGATGGTCTCGTCGGTCAGGAAGATCGTGGTCGAGATCCGCATGACCGCACGGTAGGGGGTGCGACGCGGGTTTCCGAGGGGTACGGCGCGCGGCGGGCGGCGCGCCGCGACCCGTGCGCCGGGGGGGCGGGGAAGGGACGCGTCGGCACCGTGGGCCCGCGCGGGGTCGGGGCGGGGATACCCGTTACGGCACGGGGGCGAAGAAGGGACACGTCCGCCCCGGGGGCGCGGCCTCGCGTTACGGCATCGCGGGGTCGGGGAACGGAGGCGTCCGCGCCGTCGGCCCGCTCCCGGCCCGGGGCGGGGAAATCCGCGGGTGCCGCGGCGGCCGGCCTGCTTGGATGGCCCGCGTGCTGACGCGAATCGAGACGTACTACGACGCCGTGCCCCGCTCCTCCGCCCGCGCGGAGGACTTCGGCCCGCTGACCTTCTTCGTGCGGGAGGGCGACGACGGATGGCCGTTCTACGCCCGGCCGACCCTCGGGCACCGGGGCGGGGTGGCGGTGGCGGACGTGGAGCGGGTGCGGGCCCGGCAGCGCGAGCTGGGGCTGCCGGAGGCGTTCGAGTGGGTGGCGGAGACGACGCCGGGGCTGCGGGCCGCCGTCGAGGCGAGCGGCCTCGTCGTGCACGAGCACCCGCTGATGGTCCTGGACGGCGCGCCGCTGCCCGTGCCGGAGCCGGGGGGCGCGGCCGTGCGGACGCTCGGCGCGGACGACCCGGACCTCGCGGCCGCCGTCGCCGCCCCGTACGCGGCCTTCGGCGCGACGCCGGGCCCCGGTGACGCGGAGCGCGTCGCCGCCCGGATCGCGGCCGGCCTGACCGTCCTCGCCGCCGCCTTCGACGCGGCGGGCGGGGAGGCGCTGGCGGGCGGCCAGGTCCAGCCGGTCGGGGACGTGGCGGAGGTCGTCGGCGTGGGCACCCGCCCGGAGGCCCGCCGCCGGGGCCTCGGCCTCGCGGTGACCGCCGAGCTGGTGCGGCGGGCCCGCGCGGCGGGCGCCGAGCTGGTCTTCCTGACGGCCTCGGACGCGGACGTCGAGCGCCTCTACGCCCGCCTCGGCTTCCGCACGGTCGCCACCGCCCTCATCGCGGAGGCCCCGGAGGCGCCGTAGACGCCGCGGACGGGAGAGCCGTCGGCGCCCGGACCGGAAGGACGTCCGCCCCGTCCTCCGCCTCCCGCACGGACCCCTCCCGCTCGCAGCGGCATGCGGGCCGCACGGTCTTCCCCGCCGCGTCGGAGGAGCGGGGTCGTAACCGCCCGCACCCGCCCCGCGTTGGAGCGGGCATGAAGAAGCTCCTCACCGCGGCCGCCCTGACCGCCTTCGCCGCCACCGGCGGCCTCGCCTCCGCGGGTTCCGCCGCCGCCGACACCGGCGGCATGAACCTGCCCTCCGTCGTCCCCCTCAGCGGCGTCCTGAACCCGAAGCCCCTGCCGCCCCAGGCCGCCGACCTCCCCGAGGCCAACCAGGCCGTGGAGAAGCTGCTGCCCGGACGGAGGTAGCCCCGGCCGACGACGGACGGACGAAGGCGGCGGGACCCCCCACGGGCCCGCCGCCTTCGCGTTCTCGGTGACTCAGGTGTGTGGCGCGTCGGTCAGTCGGGGACCACCAGGGACGGGGTCTCCTTCGTCAGGACCTCGCCGCGGAAGAAGGCGGGGCTGCGGCGCTGCATCCACAGCATGATGACGGCGCCGAGGACGAGGAGGCCGACCGCGATGACGAAGACGGAGCCGACGCCGAAGACCGCGGAGCCGGAGCCGTAGGCCGGGTCCCACATGTCGTAGAGGGTCTTGCCGAAGACCGCGGTGAGCATGAGGCCGCCGAGGGCCGGCATGAGGCCCTTGAAGGTGAGGTCGCGGGCCGAGCGGAAGAGGTCGGCGCGGAAGTACCAGACGCAGGCGAAGGCCGTGATGCCGTAGTAGAAGCAGATCATGAGGCCGAGCGCGTAGATGGTGTCGACCAGGACGTGCTCGCTGACCAGGGTCATCACCGTGTAGAAGACGCCGGTGGCGACGCCGGCGACGACGGTGGCCTTGCCGGGGGTCTTGAAGACCGGGTGGACCTTGGTGAAGGACTTCGGCAGCGCCTCGTACGTGGACATGGCGAGGACCGTGCGGGCGACCGGGATGAAGGTGGTCTGGAGGCTCGCGGCGGCGGAGGCCAGGACGGCGACGAAGAGCAGGACGCCGAGGACGGGGCCCATGACGGGGCCGGCGAGGGCGGCGAAGACGTTGTCGGAGGTGTCCGGGTTGGCGAGGCCGAGGCCCTCCTCGCCGGAGCCGACGGCCATCTGCGCGGCGATGCCGGTGGCGAGGTAGGAACCGACCAGGACGACCATCGCGATGAGCGCGGCGCGGCCGGGGGTCTTGTCGCTGCCGACGGTCTCCTCGTTGGAGGCCATGCAGGTGTCCCAGCCCCAGTACATGAAGATCGAGAGGGAGAGACCGGCGGTGAAGGCGGCGAAGGACTGGACGGCGAAGGGGTTCATCCAGGACCAGGAGAAGTCGACCGAGGTCTCGAAGGAGCCCGCCTTGGAGAGGGCGAGGGCGACGAAGACGGCGAGGACGACGAGCTGGAGGACGACGAGGGTGTACTGGACGCCCTTGGTGGCCGTCATGCCGCGGTAGCTGATCGCGGTGGCGGCGGCGATGAGGGCGAGGCAGGTGAGGATGTGGACGGCCTTGTTGTCGTCCAGGGCGGCGATCGAGCCGTTGCCGGTGATCTCGCCGGCGAGGAGCCAGAAGTACGAGGTGGCGACGCCGGCCAGGTTGGAGAGCACGATGATCGTGGCGATCACCAGGCCCCAGCCGCACATCCAGCCGATCTTCGGGCCGAAGGCCTTCACGGTCCAGGTGAAGGAGGTGCCGCAGTCGGGCATGGCCCGGTTGAGCTCCCGGTACGCGAAGGCGACGAGGAGCATCGGGAGGAAGCCCGCGAGGAACACGGCGGGCATCTGGAGGCCGACCTCGCCGGCGGTGGAGCCGAGCGTGGAGGTCAGGCAGTACACCGGGGCGACGGTGGAGATGCCGATGACGGCATTGCCGAAGAGGCCGACGGAATTTCCGCCGAGGCCCTTCTTGCGGACGCCACCGGCGTCTCCCGGGGCGGTGGCGCCCCTTACCGTGTCTCCGGCCTGGGGCCGTGCTTCCACCTGAGTCATGAACAGGACGTTAAGTGCTGCGGTTTCCTTATCCGGAGGCTCGAACTCCGCTCAGTTGATCGATCATCACCTTGCATTGCGAGGGCGGAACGGGGCCCTCGCCAATGATTGAAAGATCGACCAACCAGGTGCACCGACCAACTGGTAGGTCGGCCGCCGGCCGTCCGATATGCGGGAACCGCAGCGAAGGCCGAAATGTCCGTTTCCAAATTTTCCCGAGGAATTTTCCCGGGCGACCGCCGGAGGGCCGGAACCCTTGGGAGGACTGGCTTCCGGCCTTTGTACCGACCGGTCAGCCCGGCCGGACGAGGGCCTGCGTCTCGCTGTAGGCGTGCAGGGCGTAGGACCCGACGTCCCGTCCGACCCCGCTCTTCCTGAAGCCGCCGAACGGCGCCTCCATGTTCCGGGCGACGGTGTTGATCCCGACCCCGCCGGTCCGCAGCCGCGCCGCGACCCGGAAGGCGCGGGCGACGTCGCCGGACCACACGTAGTCGATCAGGCCGTAGTCGCTGTCGCCGGCGAGCTCGATCTCTCCTCCTCGTCGTCGAAGGGGACGACCACGACGATGGGACCGAAGATCTCCTCCCGGACGACCCGCATCTCGCGGGTGCAGTCGGCGAGCAGCGTCGGGGCGACGTAGAAGCCCCGGGCGAGGTCCGGGCGCTCGCCGCCCGTGACGATGGGGGGCGGCCGGAGACCGGGGCAACGGCTGGAGGCGGGGAGACGGCCCGAGGCGGGGGACGGCCCCAGGCGGGAAACGGCCCGAGGCGCGGAGACGGCCCCAGGCGGGGAGACGGCCCCAGGCGGGGGGCCGGAAGTGGGGGACGGCCCGAGGCGGGGGGCAACGGCCGGAGGTGGGGGCGGTTGTGGCGCGCTCGCACGCGGGCCCGCCCGGGCAGCGGGGGCTGCCCGGGCGGGGGGAGCGGTGTTCGGGGGCCGGCGCGTCAGGTGCCGTCCGCCGCGGCCGCCGCCTTCGCGTGGCGCACCAGCGCCGAACCCGCGAGGAAGACGACGGCCATGGCGCTCAGCAGTGCCAGCGCCCTCGCCCAGGCGTACGTCGTACCGAGGCTCGGTCCCAGCAGGTCGACGGCGCGGGCGCTCTCGACCCCGTGGAGCACGATGACGACGACGGCGAGACCGGCGGAGGCGGCCCAGGCGGTCAGCGTGTCCCGAGAGGCGAGCCACACGGCACACACCAGGGACAGCACGCTGACGACCACGGAGAGCGTCTGGGCGTCACCGCCCGAACGCAGGCCCGCGAGGTCCGTCGGCAGGTGGACGAGTCCGCAGACGGCCAGCGCGACCGCCGCGGGCCAGCGCAGCGCCGACCGCAGCCCGGGCGACACGCCGTGGCTGCCGGGGCCCACGGCCAGGGCGCCGTCCAGAACCGACTTCCGCCCGGTGGCACCCTGGGCGGATTGCGGCTGGTCGACGGTGGCCACGGGGTCCCCCCGGCCGGGCCCGCCCGGCCGCGCCGAGGGGTCCCCGCCCGGCGAGGGCTGCCAGTCGCTGCTGTCGGCGCCGAGGATGCCGACGAGCTGGACCACGTCCTCGATCGGCCGGCCCACCGCCGCGGCGCGCAGCGTGGTCTCGGCCTGCTGGAGGTCGTACCCCGAGGCGTTGAGCAGCGCGAGCAGCTGGCGCACCTCCTCCAGGGGGCGGGTGACGGCGGCGGCGCGGAGCGCCACGTCCGCGGGGCTGGAGAGCTCACCGGTCTCCTGGAGCCGGGCCACCAGCGCGGCGACCTCCTCCACCGGGCGCTCGGTCGCCGCCGTCCGCAGGAGCGTGTGGACGGCCTCGTCGCCGGAACCGTCCTGGTCCGGCGCGTCCGCCTCGGCCCCCGCGGCCGAAGCCGCCCGCGCGTCCGCGTCGGCCCGTACCTCCGAGGCCACCCGCGCCTCCGAGGCGGTCGGCGGCTCCGAAGCGGCCTTGGCCTCCGAAGCCGTCAGCGGCTGCGCAGCGACCCGCGGCTCCGACGCGGCGAGGTGCTCCGGTTCGGCCGAGGGCTCCGGAGAGGCAGGGGGCTCCTGAGCGGAGGGACCCTCCCGCCGCTCCCGGCGGGCGGGGTCGGGCGTGGGGTGGGATGTGGACCCGCGGTCCGGCGCGGACGCGGACGCGGATGCGGCCGCGGACCGGGGCGCGGACGTGGGCACGGGTCCGGGAACAGACCCGGAGTCGGGAACGGACCCGGTGTCGGAAGGGGACCCGAGGCCGGGAGCGGACCCGGCGCCGGAGACGGCTCCGGCCTCGGCGACGCCGGGAGCGGGCCCGGATTCGGCCCGGAGGGTCGTCAGGACCGGGACGGTCGGTACGACGGGGGGAAGGGCGGGCCGTTCGGGGATCGGTGGCGTGCCGGGCGCCGAGGACGGGGAGACAGTCGGCCGACGTGCCGGTCCTGCGGTGGGCCTCTCGGTCGGCTCCGTGTCGTCGTCCGCCGACGGGATGTGCGGAAGGTCGGTGGTCATGTCAGGCTCCGTTCGTGGGCGCCCCGGAGGGTGTCCACCATGGCTGTCTCGTGGCGTACGTCAAACGCACACTCGACTACCAGTAGTGCGCACTTGGTGACGGGAAGCCATCAGGGAGCGGTCTCCTTGGGCCGGTGGAGTGAACGGGCCCCGGCGGACGCCCCCTAGGGCCGCCAGAGGCCCTCGGGAGACAGCCCCAGGAGGTCGATGGCGTTGCCGCGCACGATCCGCTCGACCACCTCCGGTGCCAGGTGGCCCATCTGCGCCTCGCCGACCTCCTTGGACCGGGGCCAGGTGGAGTCGGAGTGCGGGTAGTCCGTCTCGTAGAGGACGTTTCCCGCGCCGATCGCGTCGAGGTTCCGCAGCCCGAAGGCGTCGTCGAAGAAGCAGCCGAAGACGTGCCCGGTGAAGAGCTCCGACGGCGGCCGGGTGACCTTGTCGGCGACCCCGCCCCACGCGCGGTTCTCCTCCCGGACGACGTCCGCGCGCTCCAGGATGTACGGGATCCAGCCGATCTGGCCCTCCGCGTACATGATCCGCAGGTTCGGGAAGCGCTCGAACTTGCCGCTCATCAGCCAGTCGACCATCGAGAAGCAGCAGTTGGCGAAGGTGATGGTGGAGCCGACCGCGGGCGGGGCGTCCGCCGACGTGGACGGCATCCGGCCGGACGAACCGATGTGCATCGCGACGACCGTGCCGGTCTCGTCGCAGGCCCGCAGGAACGGGTCCCAGTGGTCCGTGTGGACCGACGGCAGCCCCAGGTGCGGCGGGATCTCGGAGAAGGCGACGGCCCGGACGCCGCGGGCGGCGTTCCGCCGCACCTCGGCGGCGGCCGGCTCCGGGTCCCAGAGGGGGACGAGGGTGAGCGGGATCAGCCGCCCCCGCGCGTCGGGCCCGCACCACCCCTCGACCATCCAGTCGTTGTACGCCCGCACGCAGAGCAGCCCGAGCTCGCGGTCGGGCGCCTCGGTGAAGGTCTGGCCGCAGAAGCGCGGAAGGTCGGGAAGCAGAGCGCGGACTGGACGTGGTTGACGTCCATGTCGGCGAGCCGTTCCGGCACGGAGAAGGAACCCGGACGCATCTGCTCGTACGTGATCACTTCGAGCCGTATCTCGTCCCGGTCGTAGCCGACGGCCGTGTCGAGCCGCGTGAGGGGCCGGTGAAGGTCCTCGTAGACCCACCAGTCGCCGAGCGGCCCGTCGTCGCCCTTCGCGCCCATGACGGGGGCGAACCTGCCGCCGAGGAAGGTCATCTCCTTCAACGGGGCGCGGACGATCCGCGGGCCGGTGTCGCGGTACCGCGACGGGAGCCGGTCCCGCCAGACGCGCGGGGGCTCCACGGTGTGGTCGTCCACCGAGATGACCCTGGGGAAGGTCTCCTGGGTCCCCATGCCCCTCACGGTAGCGGCGATCTGACGAACCATCAGCTGTCGTGACGCCCGGCCCCGGTCACAGCTCCTCCACAAGGACGCCCCGATGCTGACGCGCTCCCTCCGGACAAGGCAGACTGTCCGGGGCGATACCACCGGTAGGGGCAGGGGGAGCCATGGGTCAGGACAAAGGGCCGCGCGTCCCGGCGCAGGCCCTCGGCACACACGACGCCGGGGCCGCCCCCGGCGTACCCCGACGGCGGCCGGACGGGGGCCCGGACAGCCGCGGCCCGGCCTCCCCGGCGCACTCGGCGCCCTCGGCCTCTCCGGCACCGTCGGCACCCCCGGCCTCCTCGGCGCCCCCGGCACCCCCTGCCTCGTCGGCACCCCCTGCCTCTCAGGCACCCCAGGCACCCCAGGCACCCCCGGCACCGCCCGCACCCCAGACCTCGTCGGCACCCTCGCCGCCCCCTGCCTCCTCGGCGCCCCCCGCACCCCAAGCCTCTCCGGCATCCCCGCCCGCCCCCGCACCCCCCGCCGCCGGCCTCCGGTTCGGCGTGCTCGGGCCCGTGCGGGCCTGGCGGGGCGAGGAGCCGCTGGCCACCGGGTCCCCGCAGCAGCGGGCCGTGCTGGCCGCGCTCCTGCTGCGCGGCGGACGGACGGCGACGGCGGCCGAGCTGATCGACGCGCTCTGGGGCGAGGAGCCCCCCTCGCAGGCGCTCGCCGCGCTCCGCACGTACGCCTCCCGGCTGCGCAAGGCGCTCGGCGCCGAGGTGCTGGTCAGCGTGGACGGCGGATACGCCCTGCGGACCACCGCCCTCGACCTGACCCGGGCGCGGGAGCTCGCCGCCGAGGCCGAACGGCTGCGGACGGCCGGCGACCGGACCGGCGCGCGGGCGCGGCTCGCGGAGGCGCTCGACCTGTGGGACGGCGAGGTGCTGGCGGCCGTACCGGGGCCGTACGCCGAGAACCAGCGGACCCGCCTGGAGGAGTGGCGGCTCACCCTCCTGGAGACCCGGCTCGACATCGACCTGGAGGTCGGCGCGCACGCCGAGGCCGTCTCCGAACTGACCGCGCTCACCGCCGCGCACCCGCTCCGCGAGCGGCTGCGCGAACTCCTCATGCTCGCGCTCTACCGCGGCGGCCGGCAGGCCGAGGCGCTCGCCGTGTACGCCGACACCCGCCGGCTCCTCGCCGACGAGCTCGGCGTCGACCCGACGCCCGAGCTGTCACGCCTCCAGCAGCGCATCCTCCAGGGCGACGCCGAGCTGGCCCGCCCCGTCGAGGAGCAGGCCCCGGCGGCGGCGCCCCCGGCCCGCCCCGCGCAGCTCCCGGCCACCGTCCCCGACTTCACCGGCCGGGCGTCCTTCGTCCGGGAGCTGGGCGACCGGCTCGCGACCGCCGAGGGCTCGGTCATGGCGGTCTCGGCGCTCGCCGGGATCGGCGGGGTCGGCAAGACGACGCTCGCCGTGCACGTCGCCCACGAGGCGCGCCCGCACTTCCCGGACGGACAGCTGTACGTCGACCTCCAGGGCGCGGGCGCGCAGGCCGCGGCGCCGGAGACGGTCCTCGGTTCGTTCCTGCGCGCCCTCGGGACCCCGGACTCGGCGATCCCGGACTCCCTCGACGACCGCGCCGCCCTCTACCGCTCGACGCTGGACGGCCGCCGCGTCCTGGTCCTCCTGGACAACGCCCGGGACGCCGCCCAGATCCGCCCCCTGCTGCCCGGCACCGCGGGCTGCGCGGCGCTGGTCACCAGCCGGATCCGCATGGTCGACCTGGCGGGCGCGCACCTGGTGGACCTCGACGTGATGTCCCCCGAGGAGGCGCTGCAGCTCTTCACCAGGATCGTCGGCACGGAACGCGTCCAGGCGGAGCGTGAAGCGGCCCTCGACGTCGTCGCGGCCTGCGGCTTCCTGCCGCTGGCGATCCGCATCGCGGCGTCCCGCCTGGCGGCCCGCCGCACGTGGACCGTCTCGGTCCTGGCCGCGAAGCTGGCGGACGAACGCCGCCGCCTCGACGAGCTCCAGGCCGGCGACCTCGCCGTCAAGGCCACCTTCGAACTGGGCTACGGCCAGCTGGAGCCGGCCCAGGCGCGCGCCTTCCGGCTCCTCGGCCTCGCGGACGGCCCCGACATCTCCCTCGCGGCGGCCGCGGCCGTCCTCGACCTGCCCCTGTGGGACACCGAGGACCTCCTGGAGGCCCTGGTGGACACGTCCCTCCTGGAGTCCGCCGCACCCGGCCGCTACCGCTTCCACGACCTGGTCCGCCTCTACGCCCGCGCCTGCGCCGACCGCGACGAGCACCCGCCGACGGAGAAGGCCGCGGCCCTCTCCCGCCTCCTCGACTTCTACCTGTCGACGGCGGCGCGGGTGTACGCCATCGAGCGCCCCGGCGACCGCCTGGTCGACCACCTGGAACGCACCGCGTACGAGGGCCTCACCTTCACCGACCGCCACCAGGCCCAGGACTGGCTCTACGCCGAGTCCCACTGCCTCCTCGCCTGCGTCCGCCACTCCGCCGCCACCCCCACCACCCTCCGCCGCGCGGTCGACCTCCTGTGGGCGTCGTTGGACCTCGGCGAATCCGGGGCCGATTCGAGGGAGTTCGAGGCGACGGGCGCCGTCGTACGGGACGCCGCCCGTGCCTTCGGGGACGCCAAGGCCGAAGGCCGCGCCCTCATGGTCCTGGCGGGGGTCCACCACACGGCGGGCCGCTTCCAGGAGGCGGACCGCGACGCCGAGCTGGCGCTCCCCTGCGCGGAGAAGGCCGGCGACCCCGTCCCGGCGTGCTGGTCGGCCAACGCCCGCGGCATCATCGCGCTCTACCAGAACCGCTTCGCGGAGGGCGAGCAGCACCTCACCGAGGCCATCGAACGGTTCCGGGAGATCGGCGACGACCCCGGCGAGGCGAGCGCCCTCTGCAACCTGTCCCGCATGCACCTGGCCATGGGGCGGACGTCGAGCGCGATCGAACTGGCCCTCCGGGGCACGGAGATATACGACTCCATGGGGCACGCCCTCCGCGGCGCCAACGGACGGTACGCGCTGGGGCTGGCGCTGACCCAGGACAACCAGCTCGCCGCGGCGGCCGAGCGCCTGCAGGAAGCCCTGGACGTCTTCGCGGACAGCAGGCAGCGACTGTGGGAGGGCATGACGCTGTTCCGCCTCTCCGAGGTGGACCTCGCCGCCCGCCGGTACGGCCAGGCGGCGTCCAACGCCGAGATGGCGCTCACGGTGCTCCGGGGCATCGGGGGCGAGTGGCGGCGGGCCAACGTCCTCACGGTCCTCGGCCGCGCCCTCTACCACCTCGGCCAGAGCGGCCGGGCCGAGGCCTGCTGGCACGAGGCACTGGGCGTCTTCGAGTCCCTCGACTCCCCGGAGGCGGCCCAGGTGCGCGCGCTGCTGACCCCGGCCGCGGCCGCCTAGACGCCCCCCGCCAGCACGTTCATCGTTCGTTTATCGCCCCCCGGCATGCTGGTTCTCACAACAGGCCGCCGCGCCGGGGGGCAGGCGGCCCGGTGTCACGGCCGAGGACCCTGAGGTCTAGGGTGGTCGGCCCTGGAGATCCGGCCAGTCCTCCATGGGGGAAGGGCCGGCCGGATCTTCTCCTTTCTTATCCCACACGCAGGAGTTGACGAGCATGACCGATCCGCTGAACCAGGACCCGATCATCAAGCCCCTGGACATGCACGCCACTTCGACGCCGGCCGTCGACGCCATCACCGAGAAGATCACGGGTGGCGCCGAGTCGGACATCACCACCAAGGACATGCACGCCACCTCCGAGCCGGCCGTCGACGCCATCACGGAGAAGGTCGTCGGCGAGGGCCACCCCGCCCCGGCCAAGTAGAGCCACTCCCCACGGGGATGACGGTACCGGCGGCGACTTCGGGGGAGCCGCCGGTGCCATCCACAGGGGCCGGTCGACGGGGGAGCGCGCGGTCCGGGGGACGTGCGGCGGAACCAGGGGGGATCCGTCCGGACGGCGACCGCACGACGCGACCAGGCCACCGCAGAGGAGGGGCCGGGCACACGCCCGGCCCCTCCGGCGTGCCCGGGGTCAGGCCCACCCGCTAGTTCCGGGCGTACGAGCCCAGGCCCACCAGGCAGTAGACGTATTCGCTGATGGTGGTGCCGTTCATGGTGTAGCGGTGGGAGAAGGCGTACTCCGTCTTGGGGTTGGCGTTGCACCGGTTCATGTCGGAGGTCATGGGGAAGGTCTGGATGACCTTGTAGTGGGCGTCCGAGGCCGAGCAGGGGACCTCGTCGACACCGCTGACGGACTGGGCGGTCTCCGAGTCGGGGAGGGTGCCGTTGAGGCAGGTGCCCTTGTCGTAGGGGTCGGGTTCCTCCTCGGTGGGGGTGGGGGTCGCGGTGGGGGCGAGGTCGCCGAGGTCGAGGGTCGGGAAGGGGGAGAAGGAGAAGGTGGGGATGGTGGGGCGGGCGTCGGGCGTGTCCGTCCCGTCGTTGGCGTCGAGGAGGTAGGAGCCACCGATGATCGCGCCGATGACGAGGAGGGGGACGAGGCAGCCGGCGACGCCGGACCTGCGTCGGGCGGGGGCCGGGCCGCCGGCGACGGTGATGCGGAGGAGGACCGTTCCGCCGGCGAGCTGGACCGGGACGAGGTCGCCGTGGCGGCAGGGCGGGACGTGGAGCTGGGTGGGGCCGGTCGGCAGGGTGACCGGGATGACGACCCCGGCGGCGGCCTGCTGCGGGGTGAGGGTGAGGGGGATCTCCTGGGTGGGCACCTGCTGCTCCTCGGTTCGGAGGGGGACGGGGAGTGCGCGCCTCTATGACGTGTACACGCGACGGGCTGGTTGCGTCCCCGGCGGACTTTCTGTAATCGGATTCCAATCCTCCGGAAACGGCTCCCGTCCGCCTCAACCCCTCTTCCGCAGCTCCCCCTTGACCACCTTCCCGCTCGCGTTCCTCGGGAGTTCCGCGACGAACTCGACCTGCCCCGGCACCTTGCAGTTGGCCATCTCCCGCCGCGACCAGGCGATCAGGTCGTCGGCGGTGACCCCCGCGCCCGGGCGCCGTACCGCGAAGGCCTTGCCGACCTCGCCCAGGCGGGCGTCGGGGACGCCGATGACGGCGACGTCGACGATGCCCGGGTGCAGGCCCAGGAGTTGCTTGATCTCGGCGGGATAGGCGTTGAAGCCACCGACGATGAACATGTCCCTCAGCCGGTCGGTGATCCGGAGGTTGCCCGCCGCGTCGAGGACGCCGACGTCGCCGGTGCGGAGCCAGCCGTCGGGGTCGATCGCGGCGGCCGTGGCCTCCTCGTCCTCGAAGTAGCCGCGCATCACGTTGCGCCCCCTGACCAGGACCTCTCCCGCGTCGGAGAGGCGGACCTCGGTGCCGGGCACGGGGCGGCCGGCGGTGGTGGCGACGGTCTCGTCGGGGTCGTCGCGGCGGCACATGGCAACAAGGCCGCTCGCCTCGGAGAGGCCGGCGCCGCCGTCCGCGTCGCCTTCACCGAGATCGACGGCATCGCCGTCCCCCGCTGGCTCCTGGAGCGCGGATGACGATCTCGGTGGAGCGCGATCCGCGGGCCGGCGTCGCCGTCGTCGCCCTCGACCGGCCCGAACGGCTCAACGCGCTCACCCTCGCCATGGCGGGCGGACTCGGAACGGTCTGGCGGGGGTTCCGGTACGAGGACGACATCCGGGCGATCGTCGTCACCGGCGCCGGCGGGCGGGCCTTCTGCACCGGCATCGACCGCGACGACGCCGGCCGGGTGCCGCAGCCCTCGTCCCCGTACGCCCTCGACGACCCGCTCGTCGCCATCGGCCCCAAGGCCAACGACCTGTGGAAATTGGTGATCGCCGCGGTCGAGGGCATGGCCTGCGGCGGCGCCTTCTACCTGCTCGGCGAGGCCGAGTTCCTCATCGCTGGCGAGACCGCCGCGTTCTTCGACCCGCACACCACCTACGGCATCGTCAGCGCCTTCGAGACCGTCCACATGGCGCAGCGCATGCCCTTCGGGGAGGTCGCCAGGATGGCCATGATGGGCTCGGCCGAACGCGTCTCCGCCCGCCGTTCCTACGAGGCGGGCCTGGTCAGCGAGGTGACGGCCACCGGCGGGGCGCTCGTCGCGGCGCGGGGGGGGCGGCGGCCGTCCTCGCCTCCTACCCGACCGGGGCCGTACAGGGCACCGTGCGGGCCCTGTGGTCCGCCAAGGAGGCCGTCAGGTCGCAGGCCCTCGCCCAGGCCCCGCACCTCGTCACCCTCGGCAACCTGCCGGCGGAGCGGCAGGCGGAGCTGTTCAGGAGGCGGACGACGGGCTACCGGACGCGGTAGGCGTCGCGCCTGCCTCGACCGCCTCGCGGATGACGCACGACGTGACCTTGCCGACCAGGCGGGGCTTCGCCATCTTGACCTCGAAGTCCTTCCGCTGCCCGCCCTCCACGGTCACGACCGTCTCCGCCGTGTCCACGACCGAACCGGCGCGGTTCCTGAACTCCAGGGTCACCCGGTAGGTCTCGGTGGTGCTGTACAGCCCTTCGTTGACGATCCGCAGCGTCGCCGTGGTGTCCGCCTTGCGGGCGGGCTTGCCCTTGCGCTTCTTCTGCTCGGGCTTCACGCAGTCGACGACGAGGACGTCGACGCCGGGGCCGTAGGTGGCCGTGGCGGTGGCCGCCGGCTCGGCGGTGTACTCGCTCCCGCTGTTGCCGGAACCGGAACCGGAGCCCTGGTAGTCGTCGTTGTCCTTCTTGTCGCTGGAGCAACCGCCCCCGCTGCTCTTGCTCTTGCTCTTCCCGCTGCCGCCCTTGCCGCCACCGCTGCTGCTCGTCTGGAAACCGGTCAGCGCCAGCACCACCACCGTCAGCGTGGCCGCCATCTTCAGTCGGGTCCGTGCCACCTTCACCGTCTCCCCCGTCCGTCCGTCGTGTGCGCGCCACACCCTAGCGGGACCCGCGATCCCGCATGGCGGGCCCCCGGGACCGGGCGTAGCGTCGGAAGCGAGAGAGCCGGACCTCGCAGCCCCGAGGAGGACGATCGATGATCCGCAACGTCGTCGGCTCGGTCCTGGCCCTCGTCGGAGCGACGGCCGCCGTCTGGAGCCCCTTCCGTGCCTGGTACGACGGCCGTCACGGCAGCGACTACCGCATCGGGGACCTCTTCACCGGCATCACCGGTTCCGGCGGCGGAGTCATCGCCTCGATCCTGCTGCCGTTCGCCTTCGCCGCCCTCGTCACCCTGGTCGGAGTGGTGCTGCGCTCACGGCTGCTCGTCGCGATCGCCGCGGTGGTCGTCCTCGGCTTCACGGTCCTGTGGATGGTGCGGGTCGGGCAGGCCGAGGGCAGCCTGGTGGTCTCCGGAGGCGGCCGCGGCCTCGGCGACGGCGTCGCGAACGCCCTCGGCGGCGGACTACTGCTGCTGATCGGCGCCCTCGTCATGTCGGGCCGCCCGAAGCGCCGCCACCTCGAACCCGCCGCCGACCGGCCGCACGCCCACCCGCCCCTCGACGACGGCCCGCCCCCGGCCCCGTACGGAACGACCCGGGACCCCTACGACAGGGGACCCGAAACGACGGACCACGAAACGACCCGGGACCCGTACGCGACGGGACACGGGGCGACGGACCGCGGGACCGACGACCCGTACGCAACGGGACACGGGACGACGGACCGCGGGACCGGCGACCCGTACGCAACGGGACACGGGACGACGGACCGCGGGACCGGCGACCCGTACGACTCCGAGACCCGGTCCATGCCCTACGCCGCTCCCGGCCGCTCCGACGCCCCTGCGGAACGGCCGCGCGACCCGGACCGCCACCCCTGGGACGGCGACCCGGACGACCCGAGGACCTAGGCCCGGGCCGCCCCGGCGCGGCCCGAGGTCGCCGTGCCCTTCGCCGCGTCGAGCGCGTACACGCAGCGGTCCTTGCTGCACGCGTACACGACTCCGCCCTTCGCCACCGGCGAGCCGGTGATCTCGCCGCCGGTGGCGAGCTTCCAGCGGAGCTGGCCGCCGGTCGCGTCCAGGGTGTAGAGGACGTGGTCGGCGGAGCCGAAGTGGACCCGGCCGTCGGCGACGACCGGCGTGCCCACCAGCTCGGCGCCGGCCGCGAACCGCCAGCGGGGGGTGCCGGTGACCGCGTCCAGGGTGTAGAGCGCGCTGCCGCTGCCCACGTGCACGTTGCCGTCCGCGACGAGCACCGGCTCCGAGGACTGGCGCTGCTCGGTCGCGATCCGCCAGCGGTCCTGGCCGGTGGTGGCGTCGAGGGCGTAGACCGTGCCGAGGTGGTCGGCGAGGTAGACGCCGCCGCCGGTGACGGCCGGGCCGGGCGCGAAGGCGGGCGGCGAGAGGAAGACGGCGGGCGCCTCGAAGTGCCAGCGGACGTGCCCGGCGGCGATGTCGATCGACAGGACGCGGGTGCCGGCGGAGACGTACACGCAGCCGTCCTCGGCCGGGGCGACCCGGACCGGCACGTGCCCGCAGGAGGCGGCGTCGCCGACCGGGTACGACCAGCGCTCGACGCCCGTCCGGGCGTCGAGCGCCCTCAGCCGGGCGTCCTGCCACACGTACACGGTGTCGCCGTGGATCGCCGGGCCGGCCTCCGGGGTCTCGAAGTCCGTCTGACAGCCGGTGACCTCCCACAGCTTGGCGCCATTGGACGCCTCCCAGCCCTGCGCGCCGCCGCCCCGGGTGCCGGTGACGACGGTGCCCCGGTCGACCTTGAGGGAGTACACCCAGGCGTCGGTGCGCAGCCGCCAGCGTTCGCTGCCGTCGGTGGCGTCGAGCGCGTACAGCGTCGGTCCGTCGGAGGCGTGGATACGGCCCTGGGCCACCGCCATCGACCAGGCGACGTCCCTCGTCTTGAACTGGCGCCGCCCCGAGCCGGTGTCCAGGGCGTGCACCTCGAAGGAGGTCACGTACAGCAGGTCGCCGTCGACGACCGGCGTCCCCCACACGTCGTTCGACATGCGGAAGCGCCACGGCCGCCAGGGTCCGGGTCCCGGCTCGGGCTGCGCCGCCTGCTGGGGTACGGGGGCGGGCGCGGGGGCCGGCTCGGTGGCGCCGCCCGGCGGGCGGACCCAGCCGGTGGCGTGCGGGTCGGCGGCCTGGCCGAGGCGGAGCGCCGCCCGGGTGTCGGCGACCCGGGGGCCGGGCCCGATCGGCACGGTGGCGCCGCCGAGCCGCACCGGACCGCCGGACTCCGCCGCGGGCCCCGCGTGCCGGCCGCCCGCGGGGGCCGGCTCGGACGCACGCGGGTCGCCGCCCTCGTACGGGGCGGGCGGGCGCGGTGGCATGGGCGGCGGGGAGACCGGCGGCGGCGGGGTCGGGCGCCCGCCGCGCCGGGTCTCGATCATGGTGACGGCGGACTCGGGCAGCCACGCGGAGGCGGTGCCGCTGTCGTCGCTGCCCGGGCCGAAGAGGTGCGGGGCGAGCATGGCCTGGAGGTCGGCGGGGCTGGGCCGCTGGGCCACGTCCATCTGCATGCACGCCTCGATGAGCGGCCGCAGCTCGTCCGGGAGGCCCTCCAGGTCGGGGCCTTCGCGCAGCAGCATGAAGACGGTCTCGACCGGGTTGGCCCCGTGGAAGGGGGCGTGCCCGGTCGCGGCGAAGACGAGCATGGAGCCGAGCGAGAAGACGTCGCTGGCGCCGGTGACGCTGCGCGAGTCGCGGGCCTGCTCGGGCGACATGTAGGCGGGGGTGCCCACGGCGACGTTGGTCATCGTCAGCCGTGTGTTGGAGACGCCGGACGCGATGCCGAAGTCGATCACCCGGGGCCCGTCCTCGACGACGAGCACGTTGGACGGCTTGAGGTCGCGGTGGACGAGCCCGGCGCCGTGGATGGACTGCAGCGCCTCGGCGACGCCGGCGGCGAGCCAGCGGACGGCCTGGGCCGGGAGCGGCCCGCACTCGTTCACTATCTCTTCGAGCGAGGGCGCCGGGACGTAGGCGGTCGCCAGCCACGGCACGGCGGCCCGCGGGTCGGCGTCGACCACGGCGGCCGTGTAGAACCCGGACACCGCCCGGGCGGCCTCCACCTCACGGGTGAACCGCACCCGGAACAGCTGGTCCTCCGCGAGCTCGGTGCGGACGGTCTTGATCGCCACGCGCCGGCCGGACGCCGAACGCGCGAGATAGACCAGACCCATACCGCCCGCGCCGAGCCGGCCCAGCACCTCGAAGGGCCCGATGCGTCTCGGGTCGTGCTGCGTCAGCTGTTCCACTTGCCTGCCACCTCCCCGTACGGGCCACGACGATACGGCCCGGGCCTGATTCTTCCTGTCCGAGGCCCCGGTTGCGAACCCGGGGGCGGATCGGGGTGTCACAGGTCATACGGAGCGGATCGCTCACGGTTCGGCAGGGGGCTCCGAGAGGGTGGAGAGGGTGGGGGCGGGGCTGCCGAGGGGGGTGGGGTCGGTGGAGAGGGCGGCCGGTTCCTCGGGGGCGTCGAGGGGGGCGGCGGGGGTGGGTTCGGCGAGGACGGCGAAGCGGGCGCCCTGGTTGTCGTGGAGGACGGCGATGCGGCCGTAGGGGGTGTCGACGGGGGGTTCGGCGACCCGTCCGCCCAGGCGGACGGTGGTGGCGCAGGCCTCGTCGCAGTCGCGGACGGCGAAGTAGACGAGGACGTGGCCCGGCATCTCGGCGGGGAAGGCGTCGGTGATGACGGCCCGGCCGCCGAAGGCGGTGTCGTCGCCGGGGCGGGAGCCGGGCGGGGACCAGACGCGGTAGTCGAAGCCGGGCTCCTTGCCCTCCTCCTCCGGGTCGGCCTGGCGGCCCAGCCAGCCGAAGACGGAGGCGTAGAAGGTGTCCACGGGCCCGGGGCGGCGGGTGTACACCTCCATCCAGCAGAAGGAGCCGGGCTCGTCGACCACTTCGAAGCCGTCGTCCTCGCCCGACTGGCGCAGGCCGAGGACGGCGCCGCCGGGGTCGGCGGCGAGGGCGAGGACGCCGAAGGGGCCGACGGGGTAGGGCTCCATGACCATCTGCCCGCCGGCGGCCTTCACCCGGGCGGCGACGGTGCCGGCGTCCCGGGTGGCGAGGTAGACGGTCCAGGTGGTGGGCATGCGGCCGTCCCGTTTGGGGAGGAGCCCGGCGACCCGGCGGCCGTCGAGGAGGGCCTCGTCGCGGTCGTCGTCGAAGGTCCAGCCGAACAGCTCGCCGTAGAAGCGCTTGCCCGCCTCCAGGTCGGGGAGCTGCGCGTCCACCCAGCAGGGGGTGCCTTCCGTGTATACGGCCATGGCCCCACGCTAGGGCGGCGGGGGCGGGGACGCGCTCCGGTGTGCGCCGTCCGGGGCGCGGCCCCCGGGGGAGGCCGTCCACAGGCTGTGCACACGGAGGGCCGGCGGGTGGACGGCGCCGGGTCCTGGCGCGATCCCGTCGGGTGGCGCGCCGGGGAGACCCCCGCCGACCTCGGAGAACGGTGGGCACCCCATTTGCAGTCGGCCGAATCGCGCGCTGATCCCCCCTCGGTAAGCTGACGGCATGACAGGACAAGTACGCACCGTCGACGGCCGCGTGGCCGGACGACGCGGCCAGGCGACGCGGCAGAAGCTGCTCGACTGCCTCGGTGAGATGCTCAGCTCCTCGCCGTACCGGGACGTCAAGGTCATCGACGTGGCCCGGAAGGCGGGTACTTCACCCGCGACGTTCTATCAGTACTTCCCGGACGTCGAGGGCGCCGTCCTGGAGATCGCGGAGGAAATGGCGAAGGAGGGCGCCGGATTGACCGAGCTGGTCTCCGGCCGTTCCTGGGTCGGCAAGGCCGCCTGGCAGACCTCCGAGGAACTCGTCGACGGCTTCCTCGACTTCTGGCGGAGGCACGACGCGATCCTGCGGGTCGTGGACCTCGGCGCCGCGGAGGGCGACAAGCGGTTCTACAAGATCCGCATGAAGATCCTGAACTCGGTCACCAACTCCCTGACGGACGCGGTGAAGGAGCTCCAGGCCAAGGGCAAGGTCGACAAGGAGGTCAGCGCGGCCGCGATGGCCGGTTCGCTGGTGGCGATGCTGGCGTCGGTCGCCGGCCACCAGAAGGGCTTCACCACCTGGGGTGTGAAGCAGGCCGAACTCAAGCCGAACCTCGCCCTGTTGGTGCACCTGGGCATCACCGGCAAGAAGCCGGTGAGATAGGCCCGGGGCCGTACCGGAGCCCTTTCCTTCCCCCGTCCTGTCGTCGACGCCGACGCCGGCCACCGTCCCCCGCGAGGGGCGGGACCGCCGTCGGCGTCGTCGTGTCCGGACCCTTCCGCTCGTCTGCGGGTGAGCCGGAAGAGCCGGATCTCGCGCTCGACCCGGGCCTGGTAGGCGGCGTACGGCGGCCAGAAGGCGAGGGCCGCCCGCCAGGCCGCCGCCCGCTCCTCCTCGGTGAGCCGTTCGGCCCGTACGGGGAGCGTCTCGCCCTTCCAGCTGATCTCGGCGTCGAGGTGGGCGAGCAGGTTGGCCGTCCAGGAGGGGTGGCCGGGGCGGCCGAAGTCGGAGCCGCCGAGCGGCCGGCCCTCGAACGGGCCGGGGTGACGCCCGCGGACATCGACGTCGCCGAGATCTACGACGCCTTCACCTACATGACCCTGGTGACGCTGGAGGACCTGGGCTTCTGCCCGAAGGGCGAGGGCGGCGCGTACGTGACGGACGGGGCGACGGTCCCGTTCGACACCGACGGCGGCGGGCTGTCCGCCTGCCACCCCGGCATGCGGGGCCTCTTCCTCCTGGTCGAGGCCGTCCGCCAGCTCCGGGGCGAGGCACCTGGTCTCCAGGTCCGCCGCGCCGACGGCTCCCTTCCCGAGCTGGCCCTCGCCTCCGCCACCGGCGGCTGGTTCTGCTCCGCCGCCACCCTCGTCCTGACCACCCGCGCCTGACGCCCCGCGCCGGACCCCCCGCGCCTGCCCCCTCGCTCCGCCGCGCCGCCTAGGCTCGGCGCATGAGCGACTTCCGTGACGCGCTGCGTTCGCTGCGGGTGTGGGACACCGAGCTGCCCGCCTTCGACCCGGCCACCGCCCCCGCCGACCCCCTCCCCCTCTTCCACTCCTGGTTCCTCGACGCCGTCGCCGCGGGCCAGAGCGAACCGCACACGCTCTCCCTCGCGACCGCCGGCCCGGACGGCCGCCCCGACGTCCGCACGGTGATGCTCCACGACGCCGACGACCGCGGCTGGCACTTCGCCTCGCACGCGACCAGCGCGAAGGGCCGGCAGCTGGCCGCCAACCCGGAGGCCGCGCTCGGCTTCTACTGGCCGGTGCGGGGCCGCCAGGTCCGGATCAGGGGCCGCGTCGCCACGGCGAGCCGCGAGGAGGCCTACGCGGACCTGCACGCCCGCACCACCGGCGCCCTCGCCGCCGCGCTCACCGGCCGCCAGAGCGAACCCCTCGACTCCCCCGAGACCCTCGCGGAGGCGAGCGCCGCCGCGTGGGCGCGCGCGGAGGCCGAACCGGACGCCGACGCCCCCACCTGGACGCTGTACGTCGTCGAACCGGCCGAGGTCGAGTTCTTCCAGGGCGACGCCCGCCGCCGCCACCTCCGCCTCCGCTACCGCCGTACCCCGGACGCCCCCTCCGGCTGGGCCAAGGAGCTGCTCTGGCCCTGAGGGCGCACCATGGAGAGGGAGGTGTGAGAACCATGGCGACCTACATGGACGTGCACCGCGGCATGGTCGGGATCACGGCGGACCAGCTCCTCGAAGCCCACCGCGCCGACCTCGCGATCGAGAAGGAGGAAGGGGTCCACTTCCAGAAGGCGTGGGCGGATCCCGAGTCCGGCACCGTCTACTGCCTGTCGACGGGCCCCTCCGCCGACGCCGTGCGGCGGATCCACGAACGGACCGGTCACGCGGCCGACGAGATCCACGAGGTGCCCCTCACGGTGTGAGCGCGGCCGGGGGCGTCCACCGCGGGCGCCCCTACGCGTACTCCGAGCCGTACATCTCCTCGATCTCCCGCGCGAAGTCCCGCAGCACCGCCCGCCGCCGGAGCTTCAGGGAGGGGGTGAGGTGGCCCGAGGTCTCGGAGAACTCGGTGGTCAGGACGCGGAAGGCGCGGATGGACTCGGCCCGGGAGACCAGCCGGTTGGCGTCGTCGACCGCCTTCTGCACCACCGCGAGCAGTTCGGGGTCCCGGGTCAGCTCCCACAGCGCCAGGTGGTCCTTCTGCCGCATCCGCCGCCAGTGGGCGAGCCCCTCGTGGTCGAGGGTGATCAGCGCGGAGACGTACGGGCGGTCGTCGCCGACGACCATGCACTGGGCGACCAGCGGATGGGCCCGCAGCCAGTCCTCCAGCGGGGCCGGGGCGACGTTCTTGCCGGCGGAGGTGATGAGGAGGTCCTTCTTGCGGCCGGTGATGGTGAGGTAGCCGTCCTCGTCCAGCGCGCCGAGGTCGCCGGTCGGGAACCAGCCCCCGTCCGTGTGCGGGACGGCGGTGCCGCGCCGGGCGTCCCAGTATCCGGCGAAGACGTGCGGGCCGCGCAGCCACACCTCCCCGTCGGCGGCGATCCGCACCCCCGTGCCGGGCAGCGGCAGCCCGACGGTGCCGGCCCGGGGCGCGTGCGGCGGGGTGACGGTGGCCGCGGCCGTCGTCTCCGTCAGGCCGTACCCCTCGAAGACGTCGACGCCCGCGCCACGGAAGAACTCCGTGAGCCGGACGCCCAGCGGCGAGCCGCCGCAGATCACGTACCGCACGCGCCCGCCGAGCGCTGCCCGGATCCGGCGGTAGACCAGCGGGTCGTACAGGGCGCGCGCCGCCCGCACCGACAGCGACGGCTCCTCGGCGCGGCCGAAGCGGCGGGCGGCCCGCTCGGCCCGGTCGAAGGCGGCGCCCCTCCCGGAGCGTTCGGCGGTGGCCCGGGCCCGCCGGTGGACCTTCTCCATCACGTACGGGATCGCCAGCAGGAACGTCGGCCGGAAGCCGGCCAGGTCGGCGAGGAGGTCCTCGCCCTCCACGGACGGCGCGTGGCCGACGCGTACCCGGGCCCGGACGCAGCCGACCGCCACCATCCGCCCGAAGACGTGGGCGAGCGGCAGGAAGAGCAGGGTGGACGGCGGATCGCCGCCCTCGGGGGCGAAGACCGGGTGGAGGAGCTTGACCGCGTTGTCGACCTCGGCGAAGAAGTTGGCGTGGGTGAGGGCGCAGCCCTTGGGGCGGCCGGTGGTGCCGGAGGTGTAGACGAGGGTGGCGAGGGCGTCCGGGGTGAGCAGTCCGCGCCGGGCCGTCACCGTCTCGTCGGGGACCCGCGCCCCGGCCTGCCGCAGCTGCGCGACGGCGCCCGCGTCGAGGACCCAGAGGTGGCGCAGGCCGGGGATGAGGCGGCGCTCGGCGGAGACGAGCCGCGCCTGCCCCGCGTCCTCGACGACGCAGGCGACGGCGCCGGAGTCCTGGAGGATCCAGCGGGTCTGGAAGGCGGAGGAGGTCGGGTAGACGGGGACGGTGACGAGCCCGGCGGCCCAGGCCGCGAAGTCGACGAGCGTCCATTCGTAGGTGGTGCGGGCCATCAGCGCGAGCCGGTCGCCGGGGCGCAGCCCGTGGGCGATGAGCCCTTTGGCGACGGCGTGCACGTCGGCGGCGAAGCGGGCGGCGGTGACGTCCCGCCAGTTCCCCTCCTCGTCCTTCCGGGAGAAGACGACGGCGTCGGGTTCCCGCCGGGCGTTGTCGTACGGCAGGTCGGCGAGCGAACCCCGCTCGACCCGGGGCACGAGCGCGGGCGCGGAGACCTCCCGTACCCGTCCGTCGACGCGGAGGAAGGCGAGCTCGGTCGGCACGGGCGGCTCCTCGGTCTGCGCGATGGACGAAGGTCGTACGTCGTGGAGCAGAAGTGCGTGGAGCGGAGGTGCGTGAAGCGGAAGGCGTGGAGCGGAAGGGCGGCCGTTCGGGGTCCGGGGACCCGACGCGCGGGGAACTAGCCGGTAACCTTACTGCGCGGTAAGCCTCAACGGGGAGACCAGCGCTCGTTTTTCATGAGGTTCCCCAGCCCGGACCAGGCGAAGTTCATCAGCGTGGCCGCCGCCTCCCGCGCCGTCACGCCCGGCGTCTCGTTGGCCCAGGTCGCCAGCGACTCGGCGGACCCCACCAGCGCCTGCGCCAGCGCCGCCACGTCGCGCTCGCCGATCTCGACCGGCCCGTGCGCGGCCCGCGCGGCCTCGCCGATCAGACCGGTGACGAAGTCGGCGATCTCCTCCCGCATCCGCGCCGCCTCGGTCGCGAAGGGCTCGCCCTGGGTGCGGGCGTGCCGGCTGAGCACGGCCCACGCGTCGGGGTGGTCGGCGGCGTGCCCGAAGAAGGCGAGCAGTCCCGCCCACAGCCGCTCGTCCGGCGGGGCGGACCCGTCGGACACGGCCTCGGCGACGGCCGTGAGCAGGGCCTGGGCCTCCCGCCGGATGCAGGCGGTGAAGAGCTCCTCCTTGGAGTTCAGGTACAGGTAGACGAGCGGCTTGGACACGCCCGCCAGCTCGGCGATCTCGTCCATCGAGGCCGCCTGGTACCCCTGCCGGGCGAAGCAGGCCACGGCGGCGTCCATCATCTGCCGCTCGCGCACGGCCCGAGGCAGCCTCTTGGTCCTCGCCACGCGTCCCTCCGCCCCCGCTTCCACGATCGATCGTCCGCCCGCGAAAGCCTACGTGCCCCCCGCCCGGACGGGGGCGAGGGGCACGTGGCGCCGGGGGCGGTGGTCAGGCCGCGACCGCGACCTTCTCCGGGGCGGTCTCGCGGGCGTCCTCGGGGCCGTCGATCGGGGACGCCGAGGCGTTCTCGTACGCGGTGAGGTCGAGGATCTTCTCGCGGGCGGAGACGATCACCGGGACGAGCGCCTGGCCGGCGACGTTGGTGGCGGTGCGGATCATGTCGAGGATCGGGTCGATCGCCATGAGCAGGCCGACGCCCTCCAGCGGGAGGCCCAGGGTGGAGAGGGTCAGCGTCAGCATGACCGTGGCGCCGGTGAGGCCGGCGGTGGCGGCGGAACCGATCACCGAGACGAAGGCGATGAGCAGGTACTCCTTGACGCCGAGCTGGACGTCGAAGATCTGCGCGATGAAGATCGCGGCGAGCGCCGGGTAGATCGCGGCGCAGCCGTCCATCTTGGTGGTGGCGCCGAACGGGACGGCGAAGGAGGCGTACTCCTTCGGGACGCCGAGGCGCTCGGTGACGCGCTGGGTGACCGGCATGGTGCCGACCGAGGAGCGGGAGACGAAGGCCAGCTGGATGGCGGGCCAGGCGCCCTTGAAGAACTGGACCGGGTTCACCTTGGCGACGGTCGCGAGGAGCAGCGGGTAGACGCCGAAGAGGACCAGGGCGCAGCCGATGTAGACGTCGGCGGTGAAGGTCGCGTACTTGCCGAGGAGGTCCCAGCCGTAGTTGACGATCGCCTTGCCGATGAGGCCGGCGGTGCCGATCGGGGCGAGGCGGATGACCCACCACAGGGCCTTCTGGAGCAGCTCCAGGATCGACTCCGAGAGGGAGAGGATCGGCTGGGCCTTCTCGCCGAGCTGGAGGGCGGCGATGCCGGCGACGGCGGCCATGAAGACGATCTGGAGGACGTTCAGCTCGGTGAAGGGCGTGATGACGTCCGTCGGGATGATGCCCGTGAGGAAGTCGATCCAGCTGCCCTTGCCCTCGGGGGCCTTGCCGTCGGCGGGGGTGAGGCCGGTGCCGGCGCCAGGGTTGGTGAGCAGGCCGATCGTGATGCCGATGGCGACCGCGACGAGCGAGGTGATCATGAACCAGAGGAGGGTCTGGGCGGCGAGGCGGGCCGCGTTGTTGACCTTCCGGAGGTTGGTGATCGACACGAGGATCGCGAAGAACACGAGCGGGGCCACGGCCAGCTTCAGCAGCTGGACGAAGATGCCGCCGACCTGGATCAGGGTCTCCTTCAGCCAGGCGACGTCCTGGCTCCGGGCGATCCAGCCGAGCAGGACGCCGAGGACGAGACCGGCGACGATCTGGGCCCAGAAGGGGATCTTGGGTATCCGGGACGAGGGCTTGACCTCGGTGGCGGACGCGGACGCGGACACGGACACACTCCACTGATGCGTATCGGGACATACGGAAGGGGGGGTGCGGCACACTCGCACGCTCTCGCGCGGGGCGCCGCTGCATGCTGCCGGGGAGGCGGGGCCTCAGGACTCGCGGCGACAACAGGCCGCGGACATACAGCGGCAGAGATCGACGTGCAGGCGCGCCACGAGCGGGGTGCCCGCGGCGTCGAGGAGGCGCTCTGCTGTCGTCATGGTCGATACGTTAACACTTGAACTTTGAGAACCTCAAAGCCCTTCTTTGGGACGAGGAACCGGCCACCCCCGGCCGAAACGAGAACACCCCTGGTGAGAGCCATCCGGCTCACACCAGGGGTGCCCGACCTGTGAGGAACCTTACGCGTCCCCTACATCGCCCCGTCCGCCCACGGACAGCCGGTACCTGAGGTGCCGGGCGTCCGGCATGACCATGAGGGCCGCCTCCATGGGCGTTCCGTCGGCGGTCCGCTCCGCCAGGGCCGTGCCGCCGGCGATGGAGAGGGGGGTAGTAGGAGTCGGCCAGCTCCACCGGCACGTCGTCCAGCAGGATCAGCCGTCGTCGCACGACGACCCGCTCACCGAGGGACAACCCGAGGGCCGCCCGCACGACGTCGGGAGCGTCCACCTCGCCCGCCCGGAGCAGGCGCTGTCCGCCCCTGCGCCCCCGGCGAGCGGCCTCGTCGGTCCACGCGTCACTCTGCCCGGGCTCGCGCGGGGCCAGGTACGGCGCGGTCTCACCGATCCACGCGTCGCCCGTCATGCGCCTGCCTCCCCCTCGCCGTCGCAGCCACCCGGGTCCCGCCGCGTACTAGACCGCGTCCTCGCGGGTGCGGTTGTCGTGGAGGCGGCCCTTGGCGCGGTCGACCTTCTCGACGATGTCGGCGCTCAGGCTGTCGCGCTGCTTGCGGAGCAGGACGTAGCTCAGGGGGGCCGAGACGACGATGGAGAGGAGCAGGACCCACAGGAGGTTGGAGTCGCCGAGGCCGCGCGGGAGCGCGCCGACGTAGACGAGGCCCCACAGGGCGAGGAAGCACCCGGCGAAGATGCCGAGGCGCATCAGCGAGTAGCGGAGCATGACCCACTCTTTCGTTCCGAGGTTCCGGGGTTCCGGAGTTCCGGGCTGCCGGGGTGCCGAACCTTCCCATTACGGGACGAGCGTCCCCAGTGAAGCACGGGGCGGGAGGCCCGTCGGAGGCGGGGCCCGGTAGGCCCGCCTCCGGAGGGCGGGGCGTCCGAGGGGCGGAATCCCCTTGAGGGTCGACAGAAGTAATAGATACAGTCGAGCTATGACCCTTACTTTCGAGGCCGATCCGGCCGTCGACGCGGCCCTGACCGACGGCATCCTCGCCCTCTGGGCCGACGTCTCCAACGCCGGCGGCGCCGTCGGCTTCGTCCCGCCCGTCACCGCCGAGGAGATCCGTCCCTCCCTCCGCACGCACCTCGCCGCCATGGTCCAGGGCACCACCCGGCTCCTGGTCGGCCGGGACGAGGACGGGCAGGTCGCCGCCACCGCCTTCTTCACGTTCAACAGCCACCGCCTGATGACCCACTGGGTGTGGCTGTACACGGTGATGGTCCACCCGAGGCACCAGGGCAAGGGGTACGGTCTCGACCTCATGGCGGCCGTCGAGCGCACCGCCCGTACCGCCCCCGGCTTCGAGGGGATCGAGGCCATCCGGCTCGGCGTCCGCGGCGGCACCGGCGTCGACGCCTTCTACGCGAAGGCGGGGTACAAGGAGGTCGGGCGGGTCCCCGGCGCCATCCGCGTCGCCCCCGGCGACGACCGCGACGACATCACCATGCTGCTGCCCCTGACCTGACCCGGCCCGACCCGGTCCGACCCGACCCGAACGGGCATGGATGGTCGGGTGCCGGCCCACTCCCCGTTCCTACGGTGAGGACATCAGGAAACAGGAAGGACCAGCCGTGCTCGACGGACTGAACCGGGCTCTCGACCACATCGAGCAGCGCCTCGACGGCGACCTCGACCCGGCCGAGCTGGCCCGGATCGCCACCACGTCCGAGTACCACTTCCGGCGGCTCTTCTCCGCCCTCGCGGGGATGCCGCTGTCGGAGTACGTGCGGCGCAGGCGGCTCACCGTCGCCGGTGCCGAGGTGCTCGCCGGGGAGCGGACGCTCCTGGAGATCGCCGTCCGGTACGGCTACGGCTCCGGGGAGGCGTTCGCCCGCGCGTTCCGCGCCGTCCACGGCGTGGGGCCCGGCGAGGCCCGCCGCGCGGGCGCCGTGCTCACCGCGCAGCCGCGCATGTCCTTCCGCCTCGTCGTCGAAGGGAACAGCAGCATGAAGTACCGCGTCACGACCCGGGACGCCTTCCGGATCACCGGCAGCAGGGCCCGGGTCCCGCTCGTCCACGAGGGCGAGAATCCGGCGATCGCCGCGCAGATCCGGGGGCTCGGCCGGGAGACCCTGGACCGGCTCGCCGGCCTCTCGGCCGGGGAGCCCGCCGGGCTCGTCTCCGCCGTCGTCCACCTCACCGACAGCCGCGAGGAGGGCGTGGAGCTCGACCACTGGTACGGCGCGGTCACCGGCCCGCGGGAGCCGGAGGGGTACGAGAGCCTGCACGTGCCCGCCGGCACCTGGGCCGTCTTCGAGAGCGAGGGTCCCTACCCGCAGGCGCTCCAGCACCTCTGGCGGGACGTCTTCACCGAGTGGTTCCCGTCGAACCCCTACCGGAGCCGCCCCGGCCCCGAGATCCTCTCGGTCCGTCCGGCGGAGGACTGGAGGACGGCGGCCGCGGAGCTGTGGATCCCGGTGGAGCACGCGGCGGCATGAGAGAAGGGCCGGCGGGGGATCCCCACCGGCCCTTCCTCCGCGCGCGGAGACCGCGGACCTCAGACCCGCATCGCCTGCGGCGTCTCCCGCCGCCCGGCGTCCGGGCCCGGGTACTCGCGGATGATCTCGTACCGGGTGTTCCGCTCGACCGGCCGGAAGCCGGCGTCGCGGATCAGCTCCAGCAGGTCCTCGCGGGTGAGCTTGTTCGGCGTGCCGTAGTTGTCGGCGTCGTGCGTGATCTTGTACTCGACCACCGAGCCGTCCATGTCGTCGGCCCCGTGCTGGAGCGCGAGCTGGGCGGTCTGCACGCCGTGCATGACCCAGAAGACCTTGACGTGCGGCACGTTGTCGAAGAGGAGCCGGGAGACCGCGAAGGTCTTCAGCGCCTCCGCGCCGGTCGCCATCGTCGTCCGCGCCTGGAGCTTGTTGCGGACCTTGCCGTCCTGCATGTCCACGAAGTCGTGCTGGTAGCGCAGCGGGATGAAGACCTGGAAGCCGCCGGTCTCGTCCTGGAGCTCCCGCAGCCGCAGCACGTGGTCGACGCGGTGGCGCGGCTCCTCGATGTGCCCGTACAGCATCGTCGAGGGGGTCTTCAGACCCTTCTCGTGGGCGAGGCGGTGGATCCGGGACCAGTCCTCCCAGTGGGTGCGGTGGTCCACGATGTGCTGCCGGACCTCCCAGTCGAAGATCTCGGCGCCGCCGCCGGTCAGCGACTCCAGGCCCGCCTCGATGAGCTCGTCGAGGATCTCGGAGGCCGACAGGCCCGAGATGGTCTCGAAGTGGTGGATCTCGGTGGCGGTGAAGGCCTTGAGGGAGACGTTCGGCAGCGCCTTCTTCAGCTCGCTCAGCGACCGGGGGTAGTACCGCCACGGCAGGTTGGGGTGGAGGCCGTTGACGATGTGGAGCTCGGTGAGGTTCTCGTTCTCCATCGCCTTGGCGAGGCGGACGGCCTCCTCGATGCGCATCGTGTACGCGTCCTTCTCGCCCGGCTTGCGCTGGAAGGAGCAGTAGGCGCAGGAGGCGGTGCAGACGTTGGTCATGTTCAGATGCCGGTTGACATTGAAGTGGACCACGTCGCCGTTCTTGCGGGTCCTGACCTCGTGGGCCAGCCCGCCGAGCCAGGCGAGGTCGTCGGAGTCGTAGAGGGCGATGCCGTCCTCACGGCTCAGCCGCTCTCCGGCGAGCACCTTCTGCTCCAGCTCCCGCTTGAGCCCCGCGTCCATGCGGCCGCCTCCCATGTATCCGACGAAATCAGGCTTCACCCACCGTACTCTCAGGCCTCTTCGGGCAGGTCCCCGACCCGGTTCTCCCACTTGGTGGAGAGCACGATCGTCGTCCGGGTCCGCGACACGCCCTTGGTGCCGGAGAGGCGGCGGATGGTCTTCTCCAGGCCGTCGACGTCGTTGGCGCGGACCTTGAGCATGAAGGAGTCGTCGCCGGCGATGAACCAGCAGTCCTCGATCTCGGCGAGGTCCTTCAGGCGGCGGGCCACGTCCTCGTGGTCGGCGGCGTCGGAGAGGGAGATGCCGATGAGGGCGGTGACGCCGAGGCCGAGCGAGGCGGCGTCGACGGTGGCGCGGTAGCCGGTGATGACCCCGGCCGCCTCCAGGCGGTTGATCCGGTCGGTGACGGAGGGGCCGGAGAGCCCGACGAGCCGTCCCAGCTCGGCGTACGAGGCGCGGCCGTTCTCGCGCAGGGCCTGGATGAGCTGCCTGTCCACGGCGTCCATAGGTATACGACCTTCCATTGTCCAGCGATACCGCAAGTTTAGGTGTAGAATCTAAGGCATGCAGGGGTTTTGAGCCTGCGAATCTTTCAACAGATCAAAGACGATCTTTCAGGAGTGAGAACACCGTGTACACGATCGAGATGGCCTACGCCCGTATGCGCGAGCTTCAGGACCTGGCCAACCGCTCGCGTGCCCACCAGACCGCCTCCGCCTCGAAGCGCGCCCCGAAGAAGGCCGCGAAGAAGCGCTAACCGGCACGGGGAACCCCCGGAGCTCCTCCTCCGAGTTCCCCCCGCCACCGGCGGTACAGCCCGTGCGGCACCCCTGCCGCGTCGAGCACCCGCCCGGCGACGAAGTCCACCAGATCCTGGATGTGCGTCGCCCCCGCGTAGAACGCCGGAGAGGCGGGCAGCACCACGGCGCCCGCCTCGTCCAGCGCCACCATCTGCTTCAGCGTCTGACCGCTCAGCGGGGTCTCCCGCACCGCGACGACCAGCGGACGCCGCTCCTTGAGCGTCACGCTCGCCACCCGCTGCAAGAGGTCCTTCGACAGACCCAGCGCCACTCCCGCCACCGCGGCGGTCGAGGCCGGCACGATCAGCATCCCCTTCGCCGGGTACGACCCCGAGGACGGACCCGCCGCCAGGTCGCCGGCCGCCCAGTACCGCACGTCGCTCACGTCCACGTCGCCGTACGCGTCCGGCTTCCCGTCCGCGCCCCGGGCCAGCCACGCCGCCAGGTCCTCGCGCCAGTGCGCGTCCCGGAAACCGATCCCCGTCTCGTCGAGCAGCGTCAGCCGCGAGGCCCGCGAGACGATCAGGTCGACGCTCTCCCCCGCCGCGAGCAGCCCCCGCAGCACGGAAGCCGCGTACGGCGTCCCCGACGCCCCGGAAACCCCCACGATCCACGGGGTGCGCTTGCCGTCGTCCATGGCGCCGAGCCTAGAGGGTGAGCCCTCGGACCAGCAGGTCGAGGAGGGCGCAGACGAAGAGGCTGATGCCGATGAACCCGTTCGTCGTGAAGAACGCCCGGTTGAGCCGGGACAGGTCGTGCGGCTTCACGATGGAGTGCTCGTAGCAGAAGGCCGCGACCACGATCACCAGGCCGATCCAGAAGAACAGGCCCGCGTCCGTGGCCAGCGCGTACCAGACCAGCAACCCCGTGGTGACGACGGCGGAGGCGCGGGCGCCCCACAGCGCCGCCGGGACGCCGAAGCGGGCCGGCACCGACATCACGCCGTGCGCCCGGTCCGCCTGCACGTCCTGGCAGGCGAAGATCAGGTCGAAGCCGCCGATCCAGACGCCCACCGCGAGACCGAGGATCACCGCGTCCCACGACCACGCGCCGGTCACCGCGAGCCAGGCGCCGATGGGCCCCATGGCCTGCGCGAGGCCGAGGATCGCGTGCGGGAAGTTCGTGAACCGCTTGCCGTACGGGTAGACCACCATCGGGACGACGGCCAGCGGCGCGAGCGCCAGGCAGAGCGGGTTGAGCAGCGCGGCCGCGCCGAGGAAGACGACGACCGCGATCCCCGCCCCGGTCCACGCGGACCGCACCGACACCGCGCCCGTCACCAGCTCGCGCTGGGCGGTGCGCGGATTGCGCGCGTCGATCTCGCGGTCGATGATCCGGTTGCAGGCCATGGCGAAGGTCCGCAGCCCGACCATGCAGACGGTGACGAGGAGGAGCGTCCACCAGTCGATCGTGCGGTCGAGCCGGAACATCGCGGTGAGCGAGGCGATGTAGGCGAAGGGCAGCGCGAAGACCGAGTGCTCGATCATCACGAGCCGCAGGAAGGCCTTCGTGCGCCCCGGCTGCGCGCCCGGAACGGCGGCCGTCGCCATCACAGCCCGTACTCCTTCCAGCGGCGGTCCACCAGGGCCGCCGTCGCCGGGTCCGACTCCACCATGTCCGGCCAGCCGCCGTCCCGGGTGTAGCCCTCCTCCGGCAGCTTCCTGGTGGCGTCGATGCCCGCCTTGCCGCCCCAGAACTGCTGGTAGGAGGCGTGGTCGAGGTGGTCGACCGGACCCTCGACCACGGTCAGGTCGCGGGCGTAGTCGGTGTTCCCGAGCGCCCGCCAGGACACCTCGTGCAGGTCGTGCACGTCGCAGTCCTTGTCGACCACGACGATCAGCTTGGTCAGCGACATCATGTGGGCGCCCCAGATGGCGTGCATGACCTTCTGCGCGTGCTTCGGGTACTTCTTGTCGATCGAGACGATCGCGCAGTTGTGGAAGCCGCCCGACTCCGGCAGGTGGTAGTCGACGATGTCCGGCACGATGATCTTGAGGAGCGGCAGGAAGAAGCGCTCCGTCGCCCGGCCCAGCGGGCCGTCCTCCGTCGGCGGCCGGCCGACCACGATCGACTGGAGCAGCGGGCGCTTCCGCATGGTGACGCAGTCGATCTTCAGCGCGGGGAACGGCTCCTGCGGGGTGTAGAAGCCGGTGTGGTCGCCGAAGGGGCCCTCCGGCAGCATCTCGCCCGGCTCCAGCCAGCCCTCGATGACGACCTCGGCGTTCGCCGGGACCTGGAGCGGCACGGTCTTGCAGTCGACCATCTCGATCCGCTTGCCCTGCACGAAGCCGGCGAAGAGGTACTCGTCGATGTCGCCGGGGAGCGGGGCGGTGGAGGCGTACGTGACGGCCGGCGGGCAGCCGAAGGCGATCGCGACCGGCAGCCGCTCACCGCGCTCGGCGGCGACCGCGTAGTGGTTCCGGCTGTCCTTGTGGATCTGCCAGTGCATGCCGATGGTGCGCTTGTCGTGGCGCTGGAGCCGGTAGAGCCCCAGGTTCCGCACGCCGGTCTCGGGGTGCTTGGTGTGGGTGAGGCCCAGGTTGAAGAAGGAGCCGCCGTCCTTGGGCCAGGTGAAGAGCGCCGGGAGCCGGTCGAGGTCGACGTCGTCGCCGGTCAGGACGACCTCCTGCACGGGCGCGTCGGAGGACTTCACCTTCTTCGGCGGCACGTGGACCATCGAGCCCAGCTTGCCGAAGGCCTCCCGGACGCCGACGAAACCGTGCGGGAGCTCGGGCTTGAGCAGCCCGCCGATCTTCTCGCTGATCTCCTCGTAGGACTTCAGGCCGAGTGCCTTGAGGAGCCGCCGGTCCGTGCCGAACACGTTCATCGCGAGCGGCATGGCGGAGCCCTTCACGTTCTCGAAGAGAAGCGCGGGCCCTCCTGCCTTGTTCACCCGGTCGACGATCTCCCCGACCTCCAGGTACGGGTCGACTTCGGCCTTGATGCGCTTGAGGTCGCCTTCACGCTCCAGGGCCCTGAGCAGCGAGCGGAGATCGTCGTAAGCCATACGGGCAAGTATCGGTCACCGGCTACGCTGGAGTTGTCACCGGGGCCGACTCGACGCGCCCCCGCCACCTCTTCCAGGGGGCTGCTCCACATGCTTCGGGCGTTGCTGTTCATCCTGCCGCTGGCGCTGACGATCTATGCCTTCATCGACTGCCTGAACACCCCCGAGGACGAGGTCAAGCACCTGCCGAAGGTGGTCTGGGTGATCATCATCCTGCTGTTCTGGTTCGTCGGCCCGATCGTGTGGATCTTCGCGGGCAAGGCCCGGCGGACCACGGCGGCCGGCGGGCGGGGAGGGCGCGGCGGCAGGGGCGGCTGGGTGGCGCCGGACGACAACCCCGAGTTCCTGAAGTCCCTCTCCGACGAGAAGGCGGCGGAGAAGAAGGAGCGCGACGACGCCCTGTTCGAGGACTGGGAGGCGGACCTGCGCCGCCGCGAGGACGAGCTGAGGCGCCGCGAAGAGGGCGACGGGGAGAAGGACGCGTGAGCCGCGCGCCCTCCCGGCCGGGGACGCCCGCCTGATGGAGCTGCGCCTCCTCGCGACCTTCGAGAAGGTCGCCGAAGTCCTCTCCTTCACCCGCGCCGCCGCCGAGCTCGGCTACGCCCAGTCCAGTGTGACCTCGCAGGTCAAGGCGTTGGAGACGGCCCTCGGCACGGAACTGTTCGAGCGGCTCGGCGGCCGCATCCGGCTGACCGCGGCCGGTGAGCGGCTGCTGCCGTACGCGCGTCGCATGGCCGACCTCGCCGAGGAGGCGCGGGCGGCGGTCGCCGCCGGGGAGGCCGCGGGGACGATCACCATCGGGACGATGGAGTCGCTCACCACCTACCGGCTCCCGCCGCTCCTGGAGTACGTCCACCACCGGCACCCGGCCGTCCGGCTGTCCCTGCGGCCCACCCTCGGCGACGCGGCCCGGCAGGCGCTGCGCCGGGGCACGTACGACCTGGGTTTCCTCATGGAGGCGGAGACCGAGCACGAGGGCCTGGAGACGGAGGTCCTGGCGCCGGAGCCGCTGGTCCTGGTGGCCGCTCCGGGCCACGCCCTCGCGGGCCGTACGGGACTGGCCCCGGCCGATCTCGCGGGCACCGCGCTGGTGGGCACCGAGCCGGGCTGCGCGTACCGCGACCTCTTCGAGGCGGAGCTCGCGGGTGCGGGCGGGGCGCGGCCGGAGTTCCTGGAGTTCGGGACGATCGAGGCGAGCAAGCGGGCGGTGGCGTCCGGGCTCGGGATCGCCCTGCTGCCCCGGATCACCGTCCAGGAGGAGCTGGCGTCCGGGGTGCTGGTGGCGCTCGGCTGGGAGCCGCCGTTCACCCTCTTCACGCAGCTCGCGTGGCGGCGGGGGAAGCGGCTTCCGGCACACGTGCGGCTGTTCGTGGAGCAGGCGCGGCGGCTCGCGCGAGAGTGACCTTCAGGCTGGCGAGGACGATCAGCGGGACGCCGAGCGCCTGGACGAGCCCGATGTGGTGCCCGTACACCGCCCAGTCGACGACCATCGCGACCGCCGGGTAGGTGAAGGCGAGCACGGCGATCTTCGGAGTGGGCAGCTTGGCGTAGGCGGCGTACATGAGGACGTACATGAGTCCGGTGTGGACGAGGCCCAGCCCGGCCAGCCACCACCACCCGGCGCCGAGTCCGGCGACCGCCCCGAAGTCGGCGAACGGCAGCAGCAGCGGCACGCCGGCCACCACCTGCACGAGGGCGACGAGATGCGGTCGTACGCCGGTGATCCGCTTGGTCACGAAGGTGGCGAGGGCGTACAGCACGGCGGCGGCCAGCGCGTACCCGAGCCCCGTGAGGGAGGCGGTGTCCCCCGGGCGCACGCCGGAGACGAGGACCAGCCCGGCGAAGGCGACGGCGAGCCACCCCACCTTCCCGGCGGGGATCCGCTCCCGCAGGAAGAGGGCGCTGAGCAGCACGAGGAAGAACGGCTGCGTGTGGTAGACGACGGTGGCCAGCGAGATGGACGAGGCGGCGTAGGCCTCGAAGAGGAACACCCAGTTGAAGACGATGAACACGCCGCCGAGGACGGCGAGTCCGAAGGACCGCGCGGTGAAGCCGTGCCCGGTGAGGTGGCCCCGGGCCAGGCTGTACAGGCCGAGGGCGACCGCGCCGAAGAGGCACCGGAAGAACACCACCTCGAAGGGCGAGGCACCCGACTCCACGACGAAGACGCCGAGGGTGCCCGACAGCACCATGGCGAGGGTCAGTTCGAGGGTTCCCCTGGCTTCGTTCCCGGTCTCGTTTCTCATGCCGTCGACGCTACGAACGGCGGTGGGACCCGGTCCACGGTCCGCTGGGGCGTCCTTCCGATGGGCCCCATCGGAAAACTCGATGGGCGCAGGCGGAATGCCCGCGCGCGACGGCTAGTTGGCAGGGGTAGAGACCCCGGCCGCCCCGCCCGTGCGCGCCCACGAACCAGGAGCACCCATGTCCCCCGACGCGACCCCCGCCGCCGACCGCTCGTTCCTCTTCGTCCTCGGCAGCTCCCGCGCCGACGGCAACTCCGAGATCCTGGCCCGTGAGGCCGCCGCCCACCTGCCCGCCGGCACCCCGCAGCGCTGGGTCGACCTGAACGCCCTCGACCTCCCGGACTTCCAGGACGGCCGCCACGAGACCGCCGCCCACCGGATGGGCGAGGTCGAGGCGGACCTGTGGCAGGCCACCCGGGAGGCCACGGACGTCGTCATCGTCTCCCCCCTGTACTGGTACACCCTTTCCGCCCAGACCAAGCGCTACCTGGACTACTGGTCCGGCTGGCTGAACCTCCCGGACTCCGACTTCAAGCAGCGCATGGCGGGCGGCACCCTGTGGGGCGTCACGGCCCTGTCCCACGAACACCACGTCGTCGCGGACGGCCTCACCACCGCCCTCCACAACTCCGCCGCCTACCTCCGCATGCGCTTCGGCGGCGTCCTCCTCGGCACCGCCTCCCGCCCCGGCCGCGTCCGCGCCGACGAACAGGCCCTCATCCGCGCGAAGACCTTCTTCGCGACCGAGGCGCAGCCGGCCCTGTTCGCGTACGAGGAGGCCACGGCCTGATCACTCCGGGCCCGGCCCGTCGGAAGCGGTCGCCGCCTCCTGCGCGGCCATGACCTCGTCCCCGTGCTCGAAACCCCACGCGCCGACCGCGTCGATGGGCGCCAGCAGGGTCCGTCCCAGCGGGGTGAGCCGGTACTCGACGCGGGGCGGCGCGCCCGGGTACGCCTGCCGGTCGACCAGCCCGTTGAACTGGAGCCGGCGCAGGGTCTCGGTGAGGACCTTGGAGCTGATGCCCCCGATCCGCTCGCGGAGTTCGACGGGCCGTCCGGGGCCGTCGCGCAGGGCCCAGAGCACCACGGCGTTCCAGGTGTGGGAGAGCAGGTCGAAGGCCAGGCGGGCCCGGCAGTCCGCGAGAAAGGCGTCGGTGGTCACGTACCGAATGGTGCCCGAGCGGCCTTCTAGCTTCGGTGTGAACGGACGAAGCAGGTCGGGTACGGAGAGGAACCGCGTGATGAGGATCGGCGTACTGGGCACGGGCAGCATGGCCGACGCGCTCGCCACCCACTGGGTGCGGGCCGGGCACGAGGTGGTGATCGGGGGACGCGACGCGCAGAAGGCAGAGCGGCTGGCACGGCGCGTCGGAGGCGGCGCGCGGCCGGCGAGCCTTCGGGCGGCGGCCGCGTCCGGCGAGGTGGTACTGGCCGCGCTGCCCTTCGGGGCGGGAGCGGAGGTCGTGCGGGAGCTGCGCGCGGCGCTGGAGGGCAAGGCGCTGGTCGACTGCTCCAACCCGGTCGGGCCGGGCTTCCGGCTGCTGACCGAGGCAGGCCCCTCGGCCGCGGAGCGCCTGGCCGCGGCGGCGCCGGGGGCCCACGTCGTCAAGGCCTTCAACCTCTGCCACGAGGACGTGTGGCGCATGCGCCCGCCCGTCTTCGACGGGCGTCCCCTCTCCGTTCCGGTCTGCGGGGACGACGACGCGTCCCTCGCGCGCGTGCACGCGCTGGTCCGCGACGCGGGCTGCCTTCCCGTCTCCGGCGGCGGCCTCGAACGCGCCGGACTCCTGGAGGCGACCGCCGCGCTGTTCATCGCCCTGTGGGTCGGGGAGGGCGCGGACGCCCAGGCGATCGCTCCCCCGCTGGCGTACGCGACCGGAGACCCGGACCACCGGGCCTCCTGAGCCGGCACGGGGCGCGGCTCGACGCGATCGCCACGGACCGACGACACTTCGGCAACAGTCCCGAAAAGGCGTTCCCGTTCCCTCCTGTTCCCAACACGCCGTCGTTATCCTGGAGTTCACTGCGACGGGGGTGGCGGGTGGACAGAGAGCTGTACGGCCGCGAGGCGGTCCTGGATCCTCGCGGACTGGCGGCGCGGCTCGTCGGGCTCGGACCGTACGGCCAGGGGCGGGTGCCCTTCGAGCACGGCGACGACCCACCCGTCACCGTCTTCACCGGCGGGCGCGGCATGGGCAAGTCCGTGCTGCTCAAGGAGGTCCGCAACCGCTACCGCGACGTCACCCCGCTCGCCCTCCTCGACTGCGCCCGCGTCGAGGAACCGGCCGACCACGGGGCCGGCTGGTCGCCGGTGACGGGCGCGCTGGCGGAGCTCTCCGTACAGCTGGGGCGGAAGACCGACGCCGTCAGGGCCGTACCGTTCCCGCGGCTGGCGCTCGGGCTCGTCGCCGTCGCCTCGGTCGGCTGGACCCGGGAGGACGACGAGCGGGCCCGCCGCGACCTGTTACGCCTCGGGCCGCTGCTCGCCACCGTCGACGCCGGGCGCGCGGCCGCCGCCGCCTGGGTCGGCCGGGTGCTCGCCAAGCTCGCCGGCACCGCCGCCGAGGCCGGCGCGCCCTTCGCCGGGCTGGTCGCCGAGGCCACCGTCGAGACGGTCGTCGAGGAGTTCTTCAACCGCTTCAAGAAGGCCCCCGAGGAGTGGTTCGGCGGCTACCGCAACGCGGGCGGGCGGGGCCGCGCCGGACTCCAGCAGCTCGCCGTCGACTTCGCGCAGGGCGGGCCGCGCCGCGAGGAGGCCGAGGCCTTCCTCGTCCTCACCCTCACCGAGGACCTGCTCCGCGCCTACACCGGGCTGCGCCGCGGCAGCCGCGTCGGCCGGCCCCTGATCCTCCTCGACAACGCCCACGAGCGGGTGGGCCGCTCCCTGGTCGAACCGATTCTGCGGGCCCGTTCCGACGGCCGCCGCGACCACACCGTCGTCCTCGCCGCGTCCCGGCTGCGCGAGCACGAGGCACTGCGCCACGCCACCCGCCTGCGGCTGCCCGAGACCGCCCACCAGGCGCCCTGCCCGCGCACCGGACGGGTCGGCTCCGGCCTCCTCGCCGTCGAGCTGACCCCGCTCACCCCCACCCAGACCCGCGCCGCCTTCGACCGCCACGACCCGGTCGGCACCGCTCCCGCCACGCTCTCCCGGGCCGTCCACCGGCTCACCGGCGGCCGTCCGCTCGGCGTCGACCTGCTGGCCCGCGCCGCCGGCGAGACCCCGGCCGCCGACCGCGCCCGCCTCACCCCCGGCGCGCTCCTCGACCGGACGGTGGAGCTCCGGGAGGACGCGGCGCCCGTGCCCGTCGCCCCCGCCCTCCTCGACGCCCTGCTGCCGGTGCCCCGACCGGGGCCGTACGCGGTCCTCGCCGCCGCCCACGACGAGGACTCGGCCCGCCGCCTGGCCCAGGCCCGGCTCGCCGCCGAGTCCCTCGACGGCGACGTCGCCCTCCGCGTCCGCGACCGGCTCCGCGCCGAGCACTGGACCGAGCACCCCGGCCACTTCGTCGGCGACCCGCTGCTGCGCTCCCTGCTGCTGCACCGGCTCCGCTTCGAGGACGCCGACGCTCCGCAGTACTCCGCCTGGCGGGCCGTCCACGAGACCCTCCGCCGCCACTACGGGCCCCAGCCGGGGCCGCACCGGCTCCACCACGACCTGGCGCTCGGCGACACCGCCGAGGCCGTCGCCCACCTCCGGCTCACCTTCCCCGGCCCCGACGTCCTCGGCTGGCTCGGCCTGCTGCGGTTCGTGGCCGCCGCCCCCTACCCGCGCGAGCGGAGCCGCACCGGCCCCGACCCGCGCCGGGCCGTCGCCCTCGGCCAGGAGGCCGACCCGGCGCTGCCCGACGGGCTCGGCCCCGACGCCGCCGAACTGCACCTCTCCGTACGGCGGCTGCTGCACGCCGTATGGCTGCTCACCGATCCGCTCGCGCTGCCCGACGAGGAGGTCGCCGACCGGCTCGCGTACGAGCTGCGCCGGCTCTCCGGCCGTCACCTCACCGGCAGCGGTCCACTGTGGGACGCGGCCGGACACTGGCCGCGTGACATCCGCGCCTGGCGGGAGCTGTCGCTGCCGCCGGGGCGCGAGGACGGAGTCTGACGCGATGTTCGACCGGTTGCGCCGCCGCTTCTTCTGGACGCCCCGGCAGAAACTCCTCACCGTGCTCCTCGCGACCGCCCTCGTCGCCGGCCTCGGCGGCTGGGGCCTGGTGCGGATCCTCCAGCCGGAGGACCGTTCCTGCGCCGCAGGCGTGGAGCGGCCCTCCGGCAGCGGGGAGTGCGTCGGCGTGAACGGGGACGGCCACTCCTTCGGCGTCCCCGCCCTCGCCGCGATCACCGGAGCCATCGGGCGCGAGAACGCCACCCTCGCGGCCGGCGAGTACGCCACCGTCGCCGTCCTGCTCCCGATCACCGCCACCGACCCCGGCACCCGGGAGAAGATCCTCCGCGAACTCCAGGGCGCGTACGCCTACCAGTACCGCGCCAACCACGAGTCCAACAGCGAGACCCCCAAGATCCGGCTCGTCCTCGCCAACACCGGCAACAAGAACGCCCACTGGCGCACCGTCGTCGACCGGCTCGTCGCCATGACCGGCGCCCCGGACCGGCTCCGCGCCGTCTCCGGCGTCGCCACCTCCTCCGCCGAGGTGCGCGAGGCGGTCACCGCCCTCACCGGCGCGGGCATCGCCGTCGTCGGCACCACCATCACCGCCGACGACCTCGCCAACGGCCCCGGCCGCGACCGCTTCCCCGGCCTCGCCCGGGTCTCCCCCACCAACAGCGACGAGGCGCGGGCCCTCGCCGACTTCGGCAGGGTCGACGCGGCCCGCGCGATCCTCGTCCAGGACTCCCGCACCGGCGACCACTACATCGACACCCTCCGGACCGCCTTCGCCGAGTCCCTCAAGGGCGCCCCGTACGAGCCGCAGCTCTACACCTCGCCGAAGGACAACACCGAGGAGGGCACCACCGCCAACACCTTCCGCCAGATCACCCACCTGATCTGCGACACCCGCGCCGAGACCGTCTTCTTCGCCGGCCGCCACACCCAGCTGCGCCAGTTCATCAACGCGCTCGGCTCCCGCGGCTGCGCCGACCGCGCCTTCACCGTCCTGACCGGCGACGAGGGCTCGTACCTCGGCGCCGACGAGAAGCTGAACCGCGCCGCCCTCGGCAAGAAGCTGACCGTCCGGTACGCCGCGCTCGCCCACCCCGACGCCTGGAAGCCCGCCCCGGGCCGGCCGGTGCCGACGACCGGCGGCTCGGTCGTCGCCTTCGAGACCTTCCTGACCGACATCGCCCGCGCCGACCCCAAGCCGATACCGCTCAGGGACGGGCAGGCGATCATCGCCTACGACGCGATGGCGACGGCCGTCCACGCCATCCGCCAGGCCACCCCGGCGAACGCCCCCTACCCCGAGCTCGCCGACGTCGGCACCCAGTGGCCGCAGGTCAAGGGCTCGCTGCGGGTGCAGGGCGCGAGCGGCTGGATCTGCCTCGACAACCACGGCAACCCGTACAACAAGGCCGTCCCCATCGTGGAGCTCGCCCCCGACGGCACCCAGCGCTTCGTCCAGACCGCCTGGCCCGAGGGAGAACCCCCGACGACCTCGTGCCTCCCCCCGAAGCGGGGGTGATCCCGCGTCCGCCCGGCCGTATCCGCGCATGAGTCCGCGGCCGGCCGGGCAAGCGGTCGTCCAGAGAGCCCCTCCGGGGCGGGCGAGGCGACGGGACGAGGTGGGACGTGGCGCGCGGCGGAACGGGACGGGGCCGGGAGGACGGCGCGGCGGCACGGCTCCGCCGGGATCCCTTCGTCGTGCAGACCGTACGGTCCACGGCGGCGGCCACCCTCAGCTACGTCGTCGCGCTCCGGCTCAGCAGCGAGCCGGTGCCCCTCACCGCGCCCCTCACCGCCCTCCTGGTCGTCCAGGTCACGCTGTACTCCACCCTCACCACCAGCCTCCGGCGGGTGAACTCCGTCGTCGTCGGCGTCCTCATCGCCATCGCGTTCAGCGTCGTCGTCGGCCTGTCCTGGTGGAGCCTCGCCCTGGTGATCCTGGCCTCGCTGCTCGTCGGCCGGCTCGTGCGGGTCGAGGAGTTCATCCCCGAGGTCGCGATCAGCGCCATGCTCGTCCTCGGCGTCACCCAGGTCTCCGACACCGCCTGGGACCGGGTCCTGGAGACCCTCATCGGCGCCGTCGTCGGCATGCTCTTCAACCTGTTCCTCGCCCCGCCCGTCTGGGTCGACACCGCGGGCGAGTCCATCGAGGACCTCGCCCGGCGCATGCGCCTGCTGCTCCTGGACGTGGCGGAGGAGTTCACCGGCGCGCCGCCCGTCGAGCGGGCCGCCGCCCGGCTCCACGAGGCCCGCCGCCTCGACAACGACGTCGCCGACGTCGACGCGGCCCTGCGCACCGCCGAGGACAGCCTGCGGCTCAACCCCCGCGTCAAGGAGGGCCTGCTCCACCGGGTGGTGCTCCGCACCGGCCTCGACACCCTGGAGATCAGCGCCGTCGTCCTGCGGGTCCTCGCCCGCACCCTCACCGACCTGGCGAAACACCGCGACGGGGAGGCACTGCTGCCGGACCGGGTCGCCCTCGCCGTCCGGGAGACCGCCCAGTACACCGCCGACTCCCTGGTCAGCTTCGCGGTCCTCGTCACCGCCCGCGGCAGCGAGGCCGCCGAGGCGGCGGAGAGCCGCCTCGCGGGCGAGCTGCGGGCGGCCAGGGCCTGCCGGGACGACGCGGCCGACCGGCTCCTCGCCCTCGCCCTCGCCGACCCCGGCTCCTGGCAGCTGTACGGGGCGATGCTCGCCGAGATCGACCGGATCCTCGACGAGCTCGACCCCGAGCACCGGGGCCGGAGGCTGATGGAGGAGCTGGACCGGCAGGCCGCCGAGCGGCGCGCCCGCCTCACCCGCCTCACCCGCCGCGACCGCCTGCGCCTGCGCCGCACCCGCGCCGACGGCTGACCGGACGGGGAGGGACCGCGCCGACGACCACCGGACGCGCGGAGAGGCATTCGACGCAACGACGAGAGGAGAACCATGAGCGCGCCGTCTTCCGCGGGCGCCGGGACGGGAACGGTGACCACGGCCGTACCGGCCCGGCTGGACCGCCTTCCCTGGTCCCGCTGGCACTGGATGATCGTCATCGGCCTGGGGACCGTCTGGATCCTCGACGGCCTCGAGGTCACCATCGTCGGCAACGTCGCCGGCCGGCTGGCCGAGGAGGGCAGCGGCCTCGACATCACGGCCGCCCAGGTCACCGGGGTGGCCGCCGCGCTGTACGTGGCGGGCGCCTGCTCGGGCGCGTTGTTCTTCGGGTGGCTGACCGACCGCTACGGCCGCAAGAAACTCTTCATGATCACCCTGGTGGTGTACCTCGGCGCCACGGCGATGACGGCGCTGTCCTTCGAGTCCTGGTGGTTCTTCCTCTTCCGCTTCCTCACCGGCTTCGGCATCGGCGGCGAGTACGCGGCCATCAACTCCGCGATCGACGAGCTGATCCCGTCCCTCTACCGGGGACGCGTCGACCTGATCATCAACGGCAGCTACTGGCTGGGCGCCGTCGGCGGGGCCCTGCTGTCGGTGGTCATGCTCGACACCGACATCTTCCCGCAGGACCTCGGCTGGCGGCTCAGCTTCGCCCTCGGCGTCGTCCTCGGCCTCGTCATCCTGCTGGTGCGCCGGCACGTACCGGAGAGTCCACGCTGGCAGTTCATCCACGGGCACGGCGAGGAGGCCGAGAAGCTGGTCTCCTCCGTCGAGCGGGAGATCGAGGCGGAGAAGGGCGCGGCGCTGCCGCCGCCGGCCGGCGAGATCACCATCCACCAGCGCAAGAGCATCGGCTTCGGCACGATCGCGAAGACCGTCTTCGGCCGCTACCCCCGCCGCGCCGTCCTCGGCCTGTCGCTCTTCATCGGCCAGGCGTTCCTGTACAACGCGATCACCTTCGGCTTCGGCTCGATCCTCATCACCTTCTTCGACGTGCCGACCGGCAGCACCGGCTACTACTTCGCGGTGATCGCGGCGGGCAACTTCCTGGGGCCGCTGCTGCTCGGCCGGCTCTTCGACACCGTCGGCCGCCGGATCATGATCTCGGGCACGTACCTGCTCTCGGGCCTGCTGCTCTTCGGCACGGCGTGGCTCTTCGACCGGGGTTCGCTGTCGGCGACGACCCTGACGGCCTGCTGGTGCGTGGTGCTGTTCTTCGCCTCGGCCGGGGCGTCCAGCGCCTATCTGACCGTCTCCGAGATCTTCCCCATGGAGACCCGCGCCATGGCCATCGCCTTCTTCTACGCCCTCGGCACGGCGGCCGGCGGCATCAGCGGCCCGCTGATCTTCGCCAAGCTGACGGAGTCGGGGGTGGTCGGCGACACGGTGCTCGCCTTCCAGATCGGGGCGGGCCTGATGTGCGCGGCGGGCCTGGTGGCGGCCTTCCTCGCGGTGAACGCGGAGCGCCGCTCGCTGGAGGACATCGCCGAACCGCTCTCGGCGGTCCGGCCGGACGGGAGCTCCTGAGGAAAGAACCTAGGGCACCCACTTGGGCCAGCGTGCGGTGTCCTGGGCGTACAGCTCGCGCAGCTCGTTCCAGCGCTCGGTCGTCCACTGCCGCCAGTCCGTCGGGTGGCCGTCCAGCGCGTCCCCGAGCCGTTCGAAGTGGTCGTGCCAGCCGGCCAGGCAGTCGAGGAGCAGGTCCCGGTCGCCGCGGATCTCGTTGGTGAAACGCAGGACGGTCGACGCTCCGCCGGCGTCCGGTTCCAGATGGAACCGGATCCGTCCGTGCGGGGCGCCGACCGTGTACTCGGCGACGTGGTCCGGGTCCCAGGCGGTCACCCGCCCGGAGACCTCGGTCTCGCCGTTCAGCCAGCGGAGGGTGACCTCCCCGCCCAGCCTCGGCTCCAGCGGGTCGGCCGCGCAGAGCCAGGAGGGCAGCCCCTCCGGAGAGGCGACCTTCTCCCACACCACCGCCTGCGGGTGCGGGAGCTCGACCACGTACCGCAGCAGGTGCGTGTCGCCGTCATGGGTCTCGCTCCTGCCCCTGGGTATCTCGCTCATACCTCCAGCGTGGCCCCGCGCCGGGGCCGGTGCCAGCTCAGACGCCCGCGTACGAGTGCTTGCTGCTGACGAAGATGTTCACGCCGTAGTAGTTGAACAGGAAGCAGGCGAAGGCGATGAGCGCGATGTACGCGGCCTTGCGGCCCTTCCAGCCGGCCGTGGCCCTGGCGTGCAGGTAGGCGGCGTAGCCGACCCACGTGATGAAGGACCAGACCTCCTTGGCGTCCCAGCCCCAGTAGCGGCCCCACGCGTCACCGGCCCAGATGGCGCCCGCGATGATCGTGAAGGTCCAGAGCGGGAAGATCGCGGCGTTGACCCGGTACGAGAACTTGTCGAGGGAGGCGGCGGAGGGCAGCCGCTCCAGGACGGAGCGAGCGAAGCCGCTCGGCGTGCCGCCGCTCGCGAGCTTGTTCTCGTACGAGTCGCGGAAGAGGTACAGCAGGGTGGCGACGGCGCCGAGGTAGAAGACGGCGCCGCAGAAGATCGCGGTGGAGACGTGGATCCACAGCCAGTACGAGTCGAGCGCCGGGACCAGCTGGTCGCTCTCGGTGTACAGCCAGGTGGTCGCCACGCCCAGGTCGAGCAGGACCGTCGTGACCAGCGGGAGGCCGATCCAGCGGACGTTCTTCCCGGCGAGCAGGAACGCCAGGTACACGCCGACCGCCACCGTGGAGAAGGTGGTGGAGAACTCGTACATGTTGCCCCAGGGGGCACGCTGCACGGAGATCGCGCGGGTGACCACGCCGGCCGCCTCCAGGGCGAAGGCGAGGACGGTCAGCGAGATCGCGATCCGGCCGTACAGGTCGCCCTTGACGGTGCCGCCGGCCGCGCCGGGGCCGTCGGGGACGTCACGGGCGCCGGCGGCGGCCCGGGTGACCACCTTCGGCCGGTCCAGGACGGTGGTGCCACCGGCCCCCTTGACCTGCACGGACACGGCGGCGGCCGGAGCCTGCTTCTGCTCCGTCAGCGCGGCGGCGGTACGGCCGACCTTGCTGCGGCTGCCGAACACCCACTCGGCGATGTGGGCGAGGAAGGCCAGGGTGTAGACGGCCATCGAGGAGTAGACGAGCGTGTTGCTCATCTGCGCCAGGCTCTCGTTGGTCTCGGCGGCGAGGATCACTTCTCGACCCCTTCTGATGCTTCGGCTTCTGCTTCGGCGGCTTCGGGTGCGGCGGACTCCGGATCGGCGGACTCCGGTGCTGCGGGCTCCGGATCGGCGGGTACCGGATCGGCGGGTTCGGGCGCCGGGGGCGCCGTGGCGGTGAGCGCGACCGCGAGCTCGGCGAGCTCCTCGGGCAGCTTGGCGGACTCGCTGCGGCCGAGGCCCGCCATCTCGACGACGGTCGTGCCGTCCTCGCCGCGGACGGCGCGGACCCAGACCCGGCGCCGCTGGATGAAGAGCGAGCCGGTGAGTCCGGCGATCGCGGCGACCGCGCCGGCGAGGGCGAGGCCGTTGCCCGGCTGCTGGGAGACCTGGAAGCTCGCCCACTCCTTGATCTCCTTCTCGAAGGTGATCGAGCCGGCGCCGTCGGGCAGCGTCATGGTCTCGCCGGGCCGCATCCGCTGGGCGACGCCGGTGCCTCCCTCGACCGTGAACTGGGTCATCTTGGAGGTGTCGAGCTGGTACACGTTCTGCGGCAGGCCCGAGTTGACCCGCAGGTCGCCGTGGTAGCCGGTGAGGGCCATCACGGGAAAGTCCAGCGCGGGGAACTGGGAGAACATGGAGCCCTGCCCCGCGCCCGCGAAGGTCGGCACGAAGAAGGCCTTGAAGCCGAGCTGCTCCGGCTTGCCGTTCTTGTCGCGGTAGCCGTCCATCACCTTGATCGCGCCGGTGGAGGTGATGTTGTTGTCGATCGGCAGCAGCGGGACCGCGCCGCGGTAGACGACCTTGCCCTTGCCGTCCTTGACGGTGACGACCGGGGCGTAACCGTGGGCGATCAGATAGACCTTGGAGTCGCCGATCTTCAGCGGCTCGTTGACGCGGATGACCGCCTTGTCGTCCTTGCCGTCGCCCCGCGTGTAGGTGACGGCCGCCTCGAAGGTGCGGGGGGTGCCGCGCTGCGGGCCGCTCTTCTCGTACGTCCCGGTGAAGCTGTCCAGGGTGAAGCTGAACGGTTCGAGCTCGTCGACGCCGAACTGGGAGCCGGCCTTGAAGTCGTCGTACTGGGTGAGCGTGTTGGAGAAGCCGTCGCCCTCGACGACCAGCTTGCCGCCCTCGGACTTGAAGAGCTGGCCCCACGCGAAGGCCACCAGCATCACGATCAGCGCGAGGTGGAAGAGGAGGTTGCCGGCCTCCCGGAGGTAGCCCTTCTCGGCCGCGACCGCGTCACCGGCCGTGCGGGCCCGGAAGCGGCGGCCCTTGAGGACGCCGAGGGCGGCAGCGCGGACCTCCTCGGGGTCCGCCTCGGTGCGCCAGGTGGTGTACGCGGGAAGGCGGGTGAGGCGCTTGGGGGCGCCCGGCGGCAGTCCGCGGAGCTGGCCGACGAACTGCCAGGTGCGCGGGACGATGCAGCCGATGAGGGAGACGAAGAGCAGGATGTAGATCGCGGAGAACCACACCGAGCTGTAGACGTCGAAGAGCTGGAGCTTCTCGTACAGCGGCGTGAGGGTCTCGTGCGCCTGCTTGAAGTCGGCGACCTTCATCTCGTCCGCGCTGGTCTGCGGGATGAGGGAGCCGGGGACGGCGCCGAGGGAGAGCAGGAAGAGCAGGATCAGCGCCACCCGCATCGAGGTGAGCTGGCGCCAGAACCAGCGGATCCAGCCGACGACCCCGAGGGTGGGGCCGCCGATCGGCTCTTCGCGGGGGGCGGTGGAGAGGTCCGCGCCCGCCGCGTCGTCACCGGTCGCCCGGTCCGGGTCCGCGGTGTCGGTCGCGTCCGTCGTGTCTGTCTTGCTCATGGATCAGATTCCCACCGTGAAACCGCTGGACCAGCCCTGCATCGTGGAGACCATGCTGTCCCAGACGCCTGTGAGGAGGAGGACACCGGTGACGATCATCATGCCGCCGCCGATCCGCATGACCCATACGTAGTGCTTCTTGACCCAGCCGAACGCGCCGAGCGCCTTGCGGAAGGCGATGGCGGCGAGGACGAACGGGACGCCGAGGCCGAGGCAGTACGCGAGGGCCAGTATGGCCCCGCGGCCGGCGCTGGCCTGTTCGAGGGCGAGCGCGTTGACCGAGGCGAGGGTCGGGCCGATGCACGGGGTCCAGCCGATGCCGAAGAGCGCGCCGAGGACCGGGGCGCCGACGAGGCCGGCGACGGGCTTCCGGTGGAAGCGGAACTCCCGCTGGGTGAACCACGGCATCAGCCCGGCGAAGAAGAGCCCCATGAGGATCATGAAGACGCCGAGGATCGTGCTCAGCGTGGAGCTGTACTCCTGGAGCGTGGCGCCGAAGTAGCCGAAGAGGGCGCCGCCGGAGACGAAGACGGCGGTGAAGCCGAGGACGAAGAGGAGGGCGCCCGCGGTCATCCGGCCGCGGCGGCTGTCGGCGAGGTCGGTGCCGGAGACGCCGGTGACGTACGACAGGTAGCCGGGGACGAGCGGGAGCACGCACGGCGAGAAGAAGGAGACCAGGCCGGCCAGGAGGGCGACGGGGACGGCGAGCAGGAGGGCTCCGCTGGTGACGGTCTCGTTCACCGGCTCACTTCTCCTTGAGGAGCGGGTCGATCATGGACCGCAGCTTGGTCTCGTCGACGGCCATGAGCGCGCGGGCGGCGATCTTTCCCTCCTTGTCGAGCACGACGGTGGAGGGGATGCCCTTGGGGCTGAGGGTGCCCTTGGGGAAGCCGAAGAGAATCAGCTTGCCGTCCCGGTCGTAGAGGCTCGGGTAGGGGATCTTGTACTCGTCCTCGAAGGCGAGCGCCTGCTGCTTGTTGGCGTCGCGGGTGTTGAGGCCGACGAAGGCGACGTCCTCGCCCTTCAGGTCCTCGGCGGCCTTGGCGAAGTGCGGGGCCTCGGCGCGGCAGGGGCCGCACCAGGAGCCCCACACGTTGAGGACGACGACCTTGCCCTTGAGGTCGGCGACGTCGAGCTTCTCGCCTTCCAGGGTCTCGCCGGCGATCTCGTTGATCCCGGAGCGCTCGCCCTTGGCGACGGTGGAGATGCCGCCCTTGCTGGTGACGAAGTTGGTGTTGCCGCCACCGGAGGTGCCGTTGTCGTCGCCACCGCAGGCGGAGAGCACCAGGGCGGCGGACAGCGCGCCGACGGCGGCGAGGGCGCGTCGGGGGGCAGGACGGAGGCCACGGCTAAGGCTCATGTGAAAAGTTTCGCATGGGCGTTTGGGGGATCTTGGGCGCCCCCCTACGTGCCCGTAACGCCCCTTGTCAAGATCGCCTAAGCGGCTTTGAGGTAGGAGCTCCAGCCGCCGGCCGGCTTCCGGCCCACTTCGAGGGTACGCAGCCGGGCCAGGATCGCCGGGTCCTGGACGTCCATCCAGTCGGTGAACTGGCGGAACGACACCAGCCGGACGTCCTTCTTCCCGGCCATCGCCTTGAGCGCGTCCTCGACGGCGTCCATGTAGATGCCGCCGTTCCACTGCTCGAAGTGGTTGCCGACGAAGAAGGGGGCGCGGTTGGTCTCGTACGCGCGCGTGAAGCCGGCGATCAGCGCGTCGGTGGCCTGCTTGCGCCAGCCCGGGTAGCGGGAGGGCATGCCCTTGGTCGAGTTCTTCGACTGGTTGGCGAGGATGTTGTAGTCCATGGAGAGGACCTCGAAGGAGTGCCCGGGGAAGGGCACGGCCTGGAGCGGGAAGTCCCAGACGCCCTGGCGCTTGACGGGCCAGACCTGGCGGCCGCCGGGCGAGCTGGCGTCGTAGCGCCAGCCGAGGCGCTTGGCGGTGGGCAGCAGGTTGTCCTGGCCGAGGAGGCAGGGGGTGCGGCCGCCGACGAGTTCCTTGGAGTAGTCGAAGGGCAGCGGGTCGAGGTCGGTCCAGCCGCTGTTGGTCTTCCACTCGGTGACGAACTTCACGGCCTGGTCGATCTCGCTCTGCCACTGCGCCGGGGTCCAGTTGCCGACGGAGCCGGAGCCGCCGCAGAAGTGCCCGTTGAAGTGGGTGCCGATCTCGTGACCGTCGAGCCAGGCCTGGCGGACGTTCTTGAGGGTGTCCTTGATGTGCTCGTCGGTGAGGTAGCCGATGTCGGAGGCGCCGACCCGGTTGTTCGGCGGGCGGTAGAGGTTCTTCTTGGACTCGGGCAGCAGGTAGATGCCGGAGAGGAAGAAGGTCATGGCCGCGTCGTGGTTGCGGGCCAGTTCGAGGAAGCGGGGGAAGAGGCCGTTGCCGACCTCGCCGGCGCCGTCCCAGGAGAAGACCACGAACTGCGGCGGGGTCTGGCCGGGTTCGAGCGGGACGGGGGCGTCCGGCTGGTGGGGCTGCTTGCCGGTGTCGGCGGTGGAGCCGTCGCCGATGAGCCGGACGTCGTCCTTGGTGGGGGCGGGGGTGGTGGCGTCGCCGCCGGCCGCGGGGGAACCGCCCTTGTCCGGTCCGGAACTTCCCCGGCCGCCCTGGCCCTTGTCGCTGCATCCGGCGACCCCGAGCGCGGCCGCCGCTCCGACACCCGCTCCGAGAAGACCCCTTCGACTGATCCCGCGCATGTCATCCCCATTCGCGCTGTTGTGTGACCGAAACATCATCCAAACCGACAATGAGTGAGATGCAGGGAGGAACACGGAGGTTCCGGTCACTCGCACAAAAATTTCAGGGCGACCGGAGAGGAACCTCTCTCCGGTCGCCCTGACGATGTCGCCTCGACCCTGCCGTTTTGACGGTGGCCCGTCAAGCGATCCCGGGGGGTGCGGGCGCTACGCCCCGAAGGCCTTCTGGCTGCCCTTCACCGGCTTGGCACCCGCGCGCAGGTGCACCGGCACCAGATCGATCGCCGGCTCGCTGTACCCGACCGAGACGATCTTGTCGCCCTTGTACGTGAACGAGGTCAGCGAGGCCAGCGTGCACTGCCGGCGCCGCGGGTCGTGCCACAGCCGGCGCCGCTCCACGAAGGACCGCACGATCCAGATCGGCAGCTGGTGGCTGACCAGCACCGCCTCGTGCCCCCGGGCCGCGTCCTTCGCCGCGTCCAGCGCCGCCATCATCCGCACGACCTGCTCGATGTACGGCTCGCCCCAGGACGGCTGGAACGGGTTGGTGAGGTGCCTCCAGTTCGCCGGGCGGCGCAGGGCGCCGTCCCCGACGCCGAAGGTCTTGCCCTCGAAGACGTTCGCCGCCTCGATCAGCCGCTCGTCGGTGACCAGGTCCAGACCGTGCGACTTGGCGATCGGCGTGGCCGTCTCCTGCGCCCGCTCCAGCGGGGAGGCGACGACACGGGTGATGTCCCGCTCGGCCAGCGACTCGGCCACCCGGTCGGCCATCCGCCGGCCCAGCTCGGAGAGGTGGTAGCCGGCCCGGCGCCCGTACAGCACGCCGTCCGGGTTGTGCACCTCGCCGTGGCGCATGAGGTGGACGACGGTGATGTCCTCCGGCCCCTTCACGTCCTCGCTCGCGCTCATGCCGTGGCCTCCGCGGCGGCACGGGCCGCGGCGGGCAGCGCGGCGGCGATCCGCTCGATCGCGCGCTCGTCGTGCGCGGCGGAGACGAACCAGGACTCGAAGGCCGACGGCGGCAGGTAGACGCCGTCCGCGAGCATCGAGTGGAAGAAGGCGTTGAAGCGGAAGGCCTCCTGCCGCTTCGCCTCGTCGTAGTTCCGGACCTCGTCGGCGGTGAAGAAGACCGAGAACATGTTGGAGGCCGTCTGCAGCCGGTGCGCCACGCCCTCCTTGGCGAGCGCGCCGGTGACCAGGCCCTGGATCTCCCGGGAGACCGCGTTCACCGTCTCGTACGCGGCCTCGTCGAGCAGCCGCAGCTGCGCGAGCCCGGCGGCGGTGGCGACCGGGTTACCGGAGAGCGTGCCCGCCTGGTAGACCGGGCCGGCCGGGGCGAGGTGCGCCATGACGTCGGCGCGGCCCCCGAAGGCCGCGGCCGGGAAGCCGCCGCCCATGACCTTGCCGAAGGTCAGCAGGTCGGCCTTGACGCCGTCCACGCCGTACCAGCCGGCGCGGCTGGTACGGAAGCCGGTCATGACCTCGTCGGAGATGTACAGCGCGCCGTTCTCCCGGCACAGGTCCGCGAGCCCCTGGTTGAAGCCGGGCAGCGGCGGGACGACGCCCATGTTGCCGGGCGAGGCCTCGGTGATCACACAGGCGATCTCGCCCGGGTGCGCGGCGAACGCGGCCCGCACGGCCTCCAGGTCGTTGTACGGCAGCACGATCGTGTCACCGGCCTGCGCACCGGTCACGCCGGGCGTGTCGGGCAGCCCCAGGGTCGCGACGCCGGAGCCCGCGGCGGCGAGGAGCGCGTCCACGTGCCCGTGGTAGCAGCCCGCGAACTTGACGACCTTCGCGCGCCCGGTGAACCCGCGGGCGAGCCGGATCGCGGACATCGTCGCCTCGGTGCCGGAGGAGACGAGGCGCACCTGCTCCACCGGCTCCACCCGGGCCACGATCTCCTCGGCGAGCGCCACCTCGCCCTCACCGGGCGTGCCGAAGGAGGTGCCGCGGGCCACCGCGGCCTGCACGGCGGCGGTCACCTCGGGGTGCGCGTGGCCGAGAATCATCGGTCCCCACGAGCAGACGAGATCGACGTACTCGCGACCGTCCGCATCCGTGAGGTACGGACCGGTGCCGGACACCATGAACCGGGGCGTACCGCCCACAGCCCGGAAGGCCCGCACCGGTGAGTTCACGCCCCCGGGCGTCACAAGGGACGCGCGGTCGAAAAGCGTCTGTGAGACTGGGGCTTCGTATGAATACGACACAACGATCCTGACCTGCGAGTACGACGTCTGGTACGGAGGGACGGTGTGGGCACCCTGTGCGTCACGCCGGGGCGACCTGCCGCCGCGTCTGCGAAACTGTGGCGGCAGGGACCTCATGGGGTTGGCTCACGGGAACCATGGTGTCAGAGGCGGCGGCGTTTCTTGCGGACAGGTGTTTCACCGCAGTGACGCGGGGGAGGTCACTGGCACGATGATCGGGTTGCGCGGCGGGGTCGTGTTGCCGAGAAAAAGCAGTCGGGTGGAGATATGCATCGCGGTGGCGGACCGGGCGAGGGGACGGACGACCTGGGTCCGGAGCCTGTCCGGCGGGGGAGGCACCGGCGCCGGCGGGCGGAGGACCCGGCCGCGCCGGACAATCGGGCGTCCCCCGAGCAGCCTCCGGCCGACCCGCCCCTGGGGAGTCGCAGCTTGGCGGTGACCTACAAGTACTTCGGCGCGCCCGACGGCGCCACGGCGGCCCGCGTCCCTATCTCGATGCGCCCGGAGGAGCTCGGCGGCGACGAGCTGGGCATGGGCGGCATGTTCTCCAAGATCAAGCCCGAGACGATAGCGGCGATGGTCCTCACCGGCATCCAGGGCCTGCCGCTGCACAAGGTCCCCCCGCTGGAACTGGTCGTCCTGCACCCCGACTACGCGGTGGTCAAGCTCCCGACGACCGTGGTCGACCCGCTGCGCGCGATCGGCGAGGAGTCGGTCGGCGCCGCCGCCTTCATCTGGTCCACCGTCCCCGACCGCGGCGGCCCGCGCGACGCCTTCGACGTCTACCAGCTCCTCCACGAGTGGCAGGACTTCTCCGTCCGGCTCCACGAGGCCGGCCACCAGCCGTACTGCCTGGTCTGGCCCTGACGGCTGGCTCTCTCCGCGTTTCCGACCGTCATAGCGCATGAAATTAAGACGAATCGGATCTAATGCATGGAGGTTGGTACCAGGCGTTGTACGAGGAGGACCCTGTCGTGACCCGAGTGACCGGCTTCACCGGAAGGACCGGAGCGACCGGAACGACCGGGGTGCGCCCGCCCGCGGCCCGGATGCCCGGGGCGCGGACCGCCGCGGGCGAGCCCATGCAGATCTCCGAGGTCGCCGCCCGCACCGAGCTCCCCCTGCGAACCATCCGGCAGTACGAGGACTGCGGCCTGGTCGTCCCCTCCGCCGCCTCCCCGGGCGGCTTCCCCCTCTACACGGACGCCGACGTGGCCCGGCTGATGGTGATCCGCCGCATGCAGCCGCTCGGCTTCGGCCTCGACGAGACCCGGGAGCTCCTCACCTCGGTCGACCGCCTCGCCGCCGACCTCCCCGGCACGGACGGCGCCCTCGAACCGGCCGAACGCGAACTCCTGCTCGCCCGCGTCCGCCGCTACGAGGAAGCCGCCGCCGCCCGCGTCGCCGACCTCCGCCTCCAACTCACCCGCGCCGAGGAATTCGCCGCCTCCCTCCGCTCCCACCTGACGTACTGAGACGGAACGGACGCGAGGGGCCGGGGTCAGGCCAGGGCCAGGGCCGGGTCCGGGACGCGGGGACCCGGGAGCTGGGGCCCGGGGCTGAGGCCCGTGAGCTGGGACCCGCGAGCGGGGCCCAGGAGCTGGGGGCCGGGCGTGGGAGAGGGCGGCCGCGGGAGTCTGTGCAGGTCCGGGGAGCAGCGGTCAGGGCCGCGGGGGTTCTGCGAGGGCTTGGGCCAGGGCGTGGAAGAAACGGGCGTAGGCGGCCGGGCTCGGCGGGGTCTCGGGGTTCCACGGCAGCAGCCGCGCGCCGGCCGGCAGGCGCTCCGGCCCCTCGGGCCTGCTCGCGTGGGCCCTGCTGTCGTACAGGACCAGCGCCGGGGCGAGGTCGAGGGCCCGCTCCCAGCCGGTGGTCAGCCAGTTCGCGCCCGGCCCCGGCCCCGGGTCGATCAGCCGGACCCCGAGCCCGGCCAGCCGCGCCAGCTCCGGCCAGGCTTCAGGACGCGCCAGGTGCACCTGCTCGGCTCCACCCCCGGAGAGCGCCAGCACCCCGTACCCGCCGCCGGCCGCCGCTGCCGCCTCCCGTACCGCCCGCTCCGCCTCCTCCGGTACCCCCGCGCCGCCCGGCCCCTGCCCCGGCGCCCCCAGCGCCGCCCCCAGCTCACCGAACCGTCCGATGATCGCCGGCAGACTCGGGTCGCTGCCGACGGAGAGCGCCACCAGGGGCACCCCCACCCTCTCCAGGAGCTCCTCGTCCACGGCGTACGGGCTCTTCCCGTCGTACGTGACGTCCACCACCAGCTCCGGCCGCGGCTCCCGCAGCCGCTCCTCGTCCAGCGCCCGCCCCGGCCCCAGGTACGGCACCCCGGCCGCCGCGAGACCGCCGTCCTTCGCCGGGTCCGGCTCCGCCCCGTCGTGTCCGGAGCCGTACACCGCGACCGGCGTCACCCCCAGGTCCAGGAGGGCCGCCCCCGCTCGCACATAGGCGAGCACCCGGGCCGGCCTCTCCTCGGCCCCCGCCTCCACTCCCCTGTCGTCCGTGAAACCCCATCCGCGCACACCAGTTCCGGACATGCGGCTGCTCCCTCCCGGCCGGAATCTGCCTCCGCCGCCACCTTCGAACGGTTCACCGTCCCGCACAAGAGGGCCTCCCGGAGCGCACCGCCTCCCCTCCCGCCGCGCGCCGCCCCGGACGACGGGAGCGGGTCGCCGACGCGTGATCCACTGTTCTCGAAGGCAAGGTGCGTGTCGTCGTCCACCGGGACCCGACGCTGAGAGATCTCCCCGGCCACCGGTGGGAAAAACGCGTCGCGACCCCGACCCGTCCCGGACTCCACCCCCTACGGGCAGCCGGGGCCAAAGCTCACGCGCGGCCCGGCCGGTAGCCCCGCCGGAAGGCCTTCGGTCCCGCTGTCGGTGCCGTGCCGTACGGTGCGCCCATGACCGATCCCCGCGCCCTCCCCGAGCCGTCCGCGACCACCGGGACCGCCGCCGCGTCCGTACGCCTCGAAGACTGGTCCGAGGGGGACTCCGGGCTGCTCCGGACGCTGAACGCGCCGGAGCTGATGGGGCATCTGGGCGGGCCGGAGAGCGAGGAGCAGCTGGTCCGCCGCCACCGCCGGTACGTGGACCTGAGCGCCGATCCCACGGACGCGGGCCGGATGTTCCGGGTGGTGCTGCTGCCGGAGGAGCGGGTCGCGGGCAGCATCGGCTTCTGGACGTCGGAGTGGCGGGGCGAGCCGGTGTACGAGACGGGCTGGGCGGTCCTGCCGGGCCTCCAGGGCCGCGGCGTCGCGACCCTGGCCACGCGCTCGGTGGCGGAGCGCGCCCGGGCGGCGGGGCTCCACCGCCACCTGTTCGCCTTCCCGTCGGTGGCGAACGCCGCGTCGAACGCGGTGTGCCGCAAGGCCGGCTTCGAGCTGCTCGGCGAGGAGGACCTCGAGTACCCGCCGGGCCGCCCGATGCGCTGCAACGCCTGGCGACTCGATCTGGGGGCTACCGGGGGTCGGTGAGCGGCCGGAGGAAGTGGAAGGCCACGATGTCGAAGCGCTCACGCAGGTAGAAGCGGTGGGCGTCGGTGCGCTGGGTGCCGGAGTCGAGGTTGAGCTCGTGGCAGCCGGCGGCGCGGGCGTGGCCCTCCAGGTGGGCGATGAGGGCGTGGCCGACGCCGGTGGAGCGGACGGCGGAGGCGGTCACCAGGTCGTCGACGTACAGCTTGCTGATCGAGCTGGTGTTGTGGACGAGCCGCCAGCCGGCCGCGCCGACGCACCGGCCCTCGTCGTCGTAGGCGGCCGTGAAGCGCAGTCCCTGGGCGTGGCCGCGCGCGTACACGTCCCGGAAGAGGGCGGGGGTGAGGTGCGGGCGCAGTTCGAGGAGGACCGGCAGGAGGTCGCTCTCCAGACGCGGGTCGCCGGGCTCGAGTTCGATGATCTTCATGCGGGGAAGGTAACCCAGCCCCCGGCGCCGTGTCGTGGCCGTGCCGCCCCGGTCGTGACTCCGGTCGCGACTCCGTTCCTGACCCGCCGCCACGGCCCGGAAATGCCTGGCCCGGTGTCCGTACCCGGTGCGATCCTGTCCCCGTGAACGGACCGGAGATCCAGATCAGTTTCGCGCCCGGACTCGCCGTCTTCGTCGCCGCCGAGCGGCGCTCGGGGGGCACCCCCGTGGTGACCGACGGCGTCTCCTCGCTGGGCCATGTCGTCGAGTCCCTCGGCGTCCCGCTCACCGAGGCGGGCCGGCTCCTGGTCGACGGCCGTCCGGTGGCCCCCGCGCACGTGCCCGCGGCGGGCGAGACCGTCGAGGTCGAGGACGTCGCCCGGCCGCAGTCGGTGCCGGGGGCGCCCCTCCGGTTCCTGCTCGACGTGCACCTGGGCACGCTGGCCCGGCGGTTGCGCCTGCTGGGCGTCGACGCCGCCTACGAGAACGAGGACATCGGCGACCCGGCGCTCGCCGCGCTCTCCGCCCGGGAGCGGCGGGTCATGCTCTCCCGCGACCGCGGGCTGCTGCGCCGCCGCGAGCTGTGGGCCGGGGCGTACGTGTACAGCGACCGGCCCGAGGACCAGCTCCGTGACGTCCTGGAGCGGTTCGCGCCGCCGCTGGCGCCGTGGACCCGCTGCACCGCCTGCAACGGACGGCTCACCGACACCGGCAAGGACGAGGTGCGCGAGCGGCTGGAGCGCGGCACCGAGAAGACGTACGACGTGTTCGCGCGGTGCGAGGAGTGCGACCGGGTGTACTGGCGGGGCGCGCACCACGCCCGCCTGGAGGCGATCGTCGACGAGGCGGTACGCGAGTTCGGCGCGGCCGCCTCCTAGAGGGCTCTCGGCGGCTCTCGGTCGTCTCAGGGGGTCTCGGCCGTGAGGTAGCGCTGGACGGTCGGAGCCAGCCAGGCCAGCACCTCGTCCCGGCTCATCTCGGCGGCCGGCGGGATGCGGAGCACGTAGCGGGTGAGCGCCATGCCGAGGATCTGGGAGGCGACGAGCGCGGCGCGGGCCGGGGCCTCCTCTGGCTTCGGGCAGACGCCGAGGGTGACGGGGCCGAGCTGCGCCTGGAAGATCGCCTGCATGCGGGCGGCCCCGGCCTCGTTGGTGACGCAGACCCTGAGCAGGGCGGTGAGGACGTCGTCGCGCTCCCAGCGGTCGAGGAAGTGGTTCACGAGGACGGCCCCGATGTGCCGTGAGGGCAGGGCGCCCAGGACGGGCAGGGCCAGGTCGATCTCGGAGGCGGCGGCGAAGAGCCCCTCCTTGTTCCCGAAGTAGCGCATCACCATCGAGGGGTCGATCCCCGCGTCGCGGGCGATGGCCCGGATCGTGGCGCGCTCGTACCCGTCGGCGGCGAAGCGCTCGCGGGCGGCCTCCAGGATCGCGGCCCGAGTGGTGTCGGATCGGCGTGCGGTCGTCATGCCCACAACTGTAGGCCAACAGATGTTGACACGTCACGCGCCGTGGCCGTACCGTTGCCAACAAGCGTAGGCCAACAAGCGTTGACCCATCGGAGGCAGCCATGCGCACCACCGAATCCCACCCGGCCGACACCACCGCCGAGCCCTTCGACGCCGACGTCGTCGTCATCGGCGCAGGCCCCACCGGGCTGCTGCTCGCCGGCGACCTCGCCGCCGCCGGTCTCGCCGTCACCCTTGTCGAGCGCCGCCCCGCGGGCCGCTCCAACCTCACCCGCGCCTTCGGGGTGCACGCCCGCACCCTGGAGCTGCTCGACACCCGCGGTCTCGCGGACGCCCTGGAGACCACCGGCACCCGGCTGACCCGGATGAACCTCTTCGGGAGCGTCTCCCTCGACCTCGGCCGCCTCCCCTCCCGCTTCGACCACATCCTCATCACCCCCCAGTACGAGGTCGAGCGCCTTCTCGAACAGCGCGCGGTCGACGCCGGTGTCACCTTCCGCCACGGCACCGCCCTCACCTCCCTCCACCAGGACGCCGACGGCGTCACCGCCGAAGTCACCGGGCCCGACGGCGCCCCCGCTCCGCTCCGCGCCCGCCACCTCGTCGGCACCGACGGCCACCGCAGCACCGTCCGCACCGCCCTCGGGCTGCCCTTCCCCGGCAAGAGCGTCATCCGCTCGATCGTCCTCGCGGACGTCCGCCTCACCGAGGAGCCCGCCGCCTCGCTGACCGTCGACGGCACCGGCGACTCGTTCGCCTTCATCGCACCCTTCGGCGACGGCTGGTACCGCTTCATGGGCTGGGACCGCACCCGCCAGGTCCCCGACAGCGAGCCCGTCGACCTCGACGAGGTCCGCGACCTCGCCCGCCGCGCCCTCGGCACCGACCACGGCATGCACGACGCCCGCTGGGTCTCCCGCTTCCACAGCGAAGAACGCCAGGCTCCCGCCTACCGCGTCGGCCGCGTCTTCCTGGCCGGGGACGCCGCCCACGTCCACTCCCCCGCCGGCGGCCAGGGGATGAACACCGGCCTCCAGGACGCCGCCAACCTCTCCTGGAAGCTCGCCGCCGTCCACCGCGGCGAAGCCCCCGACCCCGAGGCCCTCCTCGACAGCTACCAGGCCGAGCGCCACCCCGTCGGCACCATGGTCCTGCGCAGCAGCGGCACCCTCATCCGCCTCGCCATGGCCCACACCCCCGCCACCCGCGCCCTGCGCGCCGCCGTCACCACGGTCCTCAGCCTCGTGCGGCCCGCCTCCGCCAAGGCCCTCGGCATGATCAGCGGGCTCGGCATCGCCTACGCCCCCACCCCCGGCGGCGGCCGGACCTCCGGTCGGCGCGCCCCCGACGTCCCGCTCCGTGAGGGCCGGCTCCACGAGTTGCTGCGCGCGGGCGAGTTCGTCCTCATCGCTCCCGAGGGCGCCGCCCCGGCCCTGCCGCCCTCCGCGCCGACCGCCGCGGCCCGCGTCGTACGGGCCACCTGGACGGACCCGGACCGCCGCACCGCCGCCCTCGTCCGCCCCGACGGATACGTGCACTGGAGCAGCCGGTGACCGCCCGGGGGCGCCGGGCGAGCGCCTCAGAAGACGTACGGGTCGGCGGTGGCGAGGACCAGCACCCGGTGCCGGTCGTTGAACGAGTTCCCGTCGACCCCGCCGGCCCGCCAGGCCGTGCTCACGTCGACCGTCAGCTCCTGCGGTGTGCCGACGGTCCTCAGATCCAGCGCCAGCTCACCCGCCGCCCCGCCGCCGGTCAGCGCACCCGTCCGGCAGGACACCACCCGGGCGCTGCTCCACAGGCACCCCGGAGGCAGCTCCTGGCCGCCCGCCATGGGCACGGAGAAGGCCAGCCGGACGGCGGCGTCCGCGACGTCGGACGGGCCGTGGTTCCTCGTCACCAGCCACACCCCGACCCGACCGTCCCACAGGGAGACGTGACCGTGGTGGGCGAGGTCCGCCTCGGCGGTGGCGGCGTCGGCAATCACCCCGGCGGCCGTCTCGCCGCCCGCGACACCCCCCACGTCGCCGATCCCCCCGGCGCTCCCCTCGCCGGTCGCCCAGGCCGCCGTACCGGCACCCAGCATCACGAGCGCCGCCAGCGCGGCTCCTAGCACACCCTTCGACATCGCACGCATAAGGCAAAAATACCCATAGGTCATCTTACTTTCTGACAACCTGTCAGCCCGCGTGTCTCCCGGGGCGCCTGCCACCCTGGGACCATGCAGATCGCCCGCTCCATCGCCCTCTTCGTCGTCGCCGCGCTCTTCGAGATCGGCGGAGCCTGGCTCGTCTGGCAGGGGGTCCGCGAGCACCGCGGCTGGATCTGGATCGGCGGCGGAGTCCTCGCCCTCGGCCTCTACGGCTTCGTCGCCACCCTCCAGCCGGACGCCGAGTTCGGCCGCGTCCTCGCCGCCTACGGAGGCGTCTTCGTCGCCGGCTCCCTCGCCTGGGGCATGGTCGCCGACGGCTACCGCCCCGACCGCTGGGACATCGCCGGCGCCCTCGTCTGCCTCGCCGGCATGGCCCTGATCATGTACGCCCCCCGGGGCCGCTGACCCGCCGCCTATCCTGGCCACGACCCGACCGACCACCTGTGCGAGGAGTCTCCGCCATGTCCGCCCCCATCGCCGTCATCACCGGAGCGAGCAGCGGCATCGGCGCCGCGACGGCCCGGCAGCTGGCCGCCGCCGGCTACCGCGTGGTCCTCACCGCCCGCCGCAAGGACCGCATCGAGGCCCTCGCCGCCGAGATCAACGAGGCCGGTCACCAGGCCACCGCGTACGCCCTGGACGTCACCGACCGGGCCGCCGTCGACGAGTTCGCCACCGCCTTCCGCACCCTGGCGGTCCTCGTCAACAACGCCGGCGGCGCCCTCGGCCTCGACCCCGTCGCCACCGGCGATCCCGAGGACTGGCGCCGCATGTACGACGTCAACGTCCTGGGCACCCTCCACATGACCCAGGCCCTGCTGCCCGCGCTCACCGCGAGCGGCGACGGCACCGTCGTCGTCCTCTCCTCCACCGCGGGCCACGGCACCTACGAGGGCGGTGCCGGCTACGTCGCCGCCAAGAACGGCGCCCGCGTCCTCGCCGAGACCCTCCGCCTGGAGATCGTCGGCACGCCGGTCCGCGTCATCGAGATCGCCCCCGGCCTGGTCAAGACCGAGGAGTTCGCCACCACCCGCTTCCGCGGGGACACCGACCGCGCCGCCAAGGTCTACGCCGGCGTGGCCGAGCCCCTCACCGCCGACGACGTCGCCGACACCATCACCTGGGCCTGCACCCGCCCGCCGCACGTCAACATCGACCTCCTGGTCGTCCGCCCCCGCGCCCAGGCCTCCAACACCAAGCTCCACCGCGAGCCGTAGACAGCGAAAGGCGGAACACGGCGGAGGGCCCCGGCGCGGCGCACCGGGGCCCTCCGCCGCGCGGGCCTCAGCCCTTCACGCAGATGACCTGCTTGAGCTTGGCGACGACCTCGACGAGGTCCGTCTGCTGCTCGATGACCTTCTCGATCGGCTTGTACGCGCCCGGGATCTCGTCCACGACGCCGGAGTCCTTGCGGCACTCCACACCCTGCGTCTGCTCCTCCAGGTCCCGCGTCGTGAAGCGCTTCTTCGCCGCGTTCCGGCTCATCTTCCGGCCCGCGCCGTGCGAGGCCGAATTGAACGAGGCCGCGTTCCCGAGGCCCTTCACGATGTACGAGCCGGTGCCCATCGAGCCCGGGATGATGCCGAACTCGCCGGAGCCGGCCCGGATCGCGCCCTTGCGGGTCACGAGCAGGTCCATCCCCTCGTACCGCTCCTCCGCCACGTAGTTGTGGTGGCAGGAGATCACCGGCTCGAAGGACACCTTCGCCTTCCGGAACTCCTTGCGGACGACCTCCTGGAAGAGCGCCATCATGATCGCGCGGTTGTACTTCGCGTACTCCTGCGCCCAGAAGAGGTCATGCCGGTAGGCCGCCATCTGCGGGGTCTCGGCGACGAAGACCGCGAGGTCCCGGTCGATGATCCCCTGGTTGTGCGGCAGCCCCTGCGCCACACCGATGTGGTGCTCGGCGAGCTCCTTGCCGATGTTCCGCGAGCCCGAGTGCAACATGAGCCACACCGCCCCGGACGTGTCCACGCACAGCTCCACGAAATGGTTCCCGGAGCCGAGCGTCCCCATCTGGAGCGCCGCCCGCTCGCGGCGGAACTTCACCGCGTCCGCCACCCCGTCGAAGCGCGACCAGAAGTCGTCCCAGCCGCCCGTCGGGAACTGGTAGAGCCGCTTCGGGTCGACCTCGTCGCGGTGCATGCCCCGGCCGACCGGGATCGCCTGCTCGATCTTCGAGCGGAGCCGGGACAGGTCGGCCGGGAGGTCCTCCGCGGTGAGGGACGTCTTCACCGCGGACATGCCGCAACCGATGTCCACACCGACCGCCGCCGGGCAGACCGCGTCCTTCATGGCGATCACCGAACCGACCGTCGCGCCCTTGCCGTAATGCACGTCCGGCATGACCGCGAGGCCCTTGATCCACGGCAGCGTCGCCACGTTCCGCAGCTGCTGCATCGCGCCGCCCTCGACCGTGGAAGGATCGGCCCACATCCGGATGGGCACCTGCGCACCCGGTACCTCTACGTACGACATACTTCCTCGATTCCCCCGAAAAGTCCGATAACGCAAAAACCGGAGCCAAAGCCCGTACAGGTGACGGCGGACCGGCATCAACGGCTGCGCGTGCGATACACATTGTGTCCATCCGCCTTCAGGGGGCGGCAAACAGTTTTCGGGAAAGACTTTCGGGAGAAGGGAGCCTGGGACGGTGCAGCGAAAGAGGTACTCACCCGGTCGCGTCCCCGGCACCCTCCTCGGCCTCGGCGCCGGTCTCGGCGTCGTGCTCGGCGCCCTGACCGGCTGCTCGGCGGGCGGGACCGCCGAGGACGTCACCGTCGACGCCAAGGCCGGCTCCGCCGCCGCGCCCGTCGCACCCCCCGGCCGCTACCGCACCCTCTTCGAACCGTGCGGCGCCGTCCCCCAGGCCGCCCTGCGCGAGCTGCTCCCCGGGACCCTCGCGCTGTCCGACGCCGAGCGCGCCAAGGCGCTGCGCGGCACGGCCGCCGTCACGTACGACACCGACCGCCGCGTCGGCTGCACCTGGACCGCCGACACCGTGGACGGCGGTTCGCACCGGCTGGTGCTCGACGTGGAGCGGGTGGTCTCGTACGACCCGACGGTGAGCGACGCCACGCGCGCGCAGGAGGTCTACACCCGCAAGCAGCTCGCGGCCGGGATCGCCGTACCGGTGACCCCGACGCCCACCCCCACCGCGCCCTCCACCGGGCCGTCCAACGGCCCGACGACCGCCCCGGCCTCGGCCCCACCCGCCTCGGGCGCTGCGGGCGCCGCCACCACGGCCCCGCCCGCGACCACGGCATCGACGACCGCCTCCGCCACCACCGCCACCGGAGCCCCCGCCTCCACCACCACCGGAACTCCCTCCTCCACCGCCTCCGGAGCCCCCGCCTCCGGAGACCCCTCCGCGCCGGCGACGACCGGCCTGGAGCCCCGGTTGCTCGGCGGGCTCGGTGACATCGCCTTCGTCGGCGACACCCTCGGTCCGGTCGGCGGGGCCGGTCGTCAGCGGGTCGTGAGCGTGGTGTTCCGCACATCGAACGTCGTCGTCACGGTCGAGTACCGGCAGCGCACGACGGGTGCCGCCCCGGCCCCGGACAGCAAGGAACTGCAGGACAGGGCACAGAACCTGGCCCGCCTGCTGGCGGACCGGCTGGAGGAGTAGCCGGCCGCCCGGCGTCCCGCGCGGACCCCCGGGCGGCAGGGGGACCACGTAACGTGTCGGCGTACCCAGGGCCGCCAGGGGCGCCGACCGGCACCGGCACCACCGGCCGTACGACAAGCGACTGAAGGAACCATGCAGCGATCAGCTCCGCGACTCACCCGCATCCTCGCCGCCGCAGCCGTCCCCGTGATGCTCGTCGTCGCCGGCTGCTCCTCGGACTCGGGAAGCGACGGCGACGGAGCCGCCAAGAAGGGCGGGGAGAAGGCGACGGCCACCGCGAGCGCGTCGGCGACCCCGTCCCCGACGCCGACCGTCGAGCCCGCGAAGTTCGCGAAGCTGCCCACCGCCTGCAAGGCGATCGCGGCGAAGACCACCGCCGCGCTGGTGCCCAAGGCGAAGAACGAGAACGGCACGGCCGTGGCCTCCACGGACCTCGCCCACCGCAGCGGCTGCTCGTGGAACGGCCTGGAGGACAAGGGCGTCAAGGGCTCGCAGTACCGCTGGCTCGACGTGTCGTTCTACCGGTACGACTCCGAGGTCTCCCTCGGCAGCGGCCAGGCGCGCGCCCAGGAGAACTTCGCCAAGGAGCTCGGGAAGATCCAGGGCACCACGGGCGCGAAGACGATGAGCACCGTGCCGGTGACCGGGATCGGTGACGAGGCCAAGATGGTCACGTACACCGTCAACAAGACCGGCGAGGACTTCCCCTACGCGTCGATCGTGGCCCGCACCGGCAATGTGCTGGTGCTGCTGTCGTACAACGGCGCCGGGTACGCGGGCGCGCCCGTGCCCCGGGCGGGGACGATCGTCGAGGGCGCGACGAAGGCGGCGAAGGAAGCGGTCGCCTCGGTGGCCGCCGCGAACAAGTAGTCGTACCCGTCGGGCGCCTCGACCAACCGCCGTCGGCCGCCCGGCTACTGACGCAAATCAACACAGACAGGCATGTCCGAGCGGAGCCCGTCCCTCCCCAAGGGGCCGGGCTTCGTTCATGTGTGCCACTCTGGGGCCCGCGAGACGTCGAATCACGGGAGGGGATCGCGGGTGGCCGCGATGGAGCTGACACGCACACACCGCATACTCATCGGGCTCGTCATCGGCGGCGCGGTGATCATCGCGGGGATCGGTTTCGCGGGTTCGTACGCGGCCGTGCGCGAGCTTGCCGTGCACAAGGGCTTCGGTACGTTCTCGTACTTCTTCCCGATCGGCATCGACGCGGGCATCTGTGTGCTGCTCGCCCTGGACCTGCTGCTGACCTGGCTCCGGATCCCGTTCCCGCTGCTGCGGCAGACGGCGTGGCTGCTGACCGCGGCGACGATCGCGTTCAACGGCGCGGCGGCCTGGCCCGACCCGCTGGGCGTCGGCATGCACGCGGTCATCCCGATGCTGTTCGTAGTCGCGGTCGAGGCGGCACGGCACGCGGTGGGCCGGATCGCGGACATCACCGCCGACAAGCACATGGAAGGCGTGCGGCTGACCCGCTGGCTGCTGTCGCCGGTGCCGACGTTCCGGCTGTGGCGGCGGATGAAGCTGTGGGAGCTGCGCTCGTACGACCAGGTGATCAAGCTGGAGCAGGAGCGGCTGATCTACCAGGCCCGCCTCCAGGCCCGTTTCGGCCGGGGCTGGCGGCGCAAGGCGCCGGTGGAGGCCCTGATGCCGCTGCGGCTCGCCCGGTACGGCGTCCCGCTCGCGGAGACCGCCCCGGCGGGACTCGCGGCGGCGGGCGTCGAGCCGGTCCTCCTGCCCCCGAACCCGGCCCCGCACCCGACCGCGAACTCCCTCGCGCACCCGGCCCCGGTCGCGGTCGCCGCGGCCGCGGCCCAGGCCCCGCAGCTGCCGGCGGCGGTGCCGCAGCAGCAGGCACAGGCGCCCCAGGCGCAGGCGTACCAGAGTCAGGGCCAGGCACAGGAGCAGGGGCAGGCGCAGACGTTCCAGGGCCAGGCGCAGGAGCAGGCCCAGGGCGGCCGGCCGCAGCCTCAGCCGCAGGCCCCCCAGCCGCCCCAGGAGCCTCACCAGCCGACCCACGAGAGTCCCTGGTTCGACGCCCCGCAGGTCACGCCGGAGACGTACGGGGGGACGTACACCGCGCAGGCCACCGAGGGTCTCCCGGGGCAGGTCCAGCCGCCGGTCACCGATCCTTCGGCTCCCGAGGTCCTGGCTCCCGAGCTGTTCGGGGAGCCGCAGCAGCCCGACCCGAACCAGCAGCCGGACCCGCAGCTGGAGGAGCTCCGGGAGGCGGTCTACAAGGTGATGTACGGCTTCGTGCAGGAGAACGGCCGCTTCCCCACGATGTTCGAGCTGGACCAGCTGATGGCGGAGTCGTACGCCGAGCAGGAACTAGCGGCCCCGCCGACGGACCTGCTCCGGTGGGTGACGCCGGAGGTGCAGGAGCGCATCCAGCAGCACAGGGCGGAGTACGACCTGTCCTGACCCGCGCGGTGCCTACGGCGAAGGGCCGCCCCCGTGACGGGGGCGGCCCTTCGCCGTGGGCCGGCCGGCTTACGCGCCGAGCAGCTTGCGCACCCGGTCCGCGCCGACGGCGAGGAGCAGGGTGGGCAGGCGGGGGCCCGTCTCGCGGCTCACGAGGAGCTTGTAGAGGAGGGCGAAGAAGGAACGCTGGGCGACCTTCAGCTCGGGGGTGGGCTTGGCTTCGGGGGTGAGACCGGCCATGACCTTCGGGACGCCGTAGACGAGCGTGGTCAGCCCGTCGAGCGACCAGTGGCTGTCGAGGCCCTCCAGGAGCAGCCGGAGCGACTCCCGGCCCTCGTCGTCCAGGGAGCCGAGGAGCTCGGTGTCGGGCTCCTCGCGGACGATGGTGCGCTGGTCGGCCGGGACCTGGGTGGTGATCCAGTTCTCGGCGCGGTCGAGGCGGGGCCGGACCTCGTCGAGCGAGGTGACCGGGTTCTCCGGGTCGAGGTCGGTGAGGATCCGGAGGGTCTGCTCGTCGTGGCCGGCGGTGATGTCGACGACGGAGGCCAGCGTGCGGTACGGGAGCGGGCGCGGGGTGCGCGGCAGCTCGCCAGCCGCGGTGCGGGCGGCACGCGCGTGTGCGGCGGCGTCGGCGGGCAGCACGGTGCCGTCGGCGACCTTGGCCTCCAGCTTGTCCCACTCGTCGTAGAGCCGCTGGATCTCCTGGTCGAAGGCGATCTTGAAGGACTGGTTGGGCTTGCGGCGGGCGTAGAGCCAGCGGAGCAGCTGCGGCTCCATGATCTCCAGCGCGTCGGCGGCGGTCGGGACGCCGCCCTTCGAGGAGGACATCTTGGCCATGCCGCTGATGCCGACGAAGGCGTACATGGGGCCGATGGGCTGGACGCCGTCGAAGAGGGTGACGATCTGCCCGCCGACCTGGAAGGAGGAGCCGGGCGAGGAGTGGTCGACGCCGGAGGGCTCGAAGATGACGCCTTCGTAGGCCCAGCGCATGGGCCAGTCGACCTTCCACACCAGCTTGCCGCGGTTGAACTCGCTGAGCTCGACGGTCTCGGCGAAGCCGCAGGCGGAGCAGGTGTAGCTCAGCTCGGTGGTGTCGTCGTCGTAGGCGGTGACGGTGGTGAAGTCCTTCTCGCACCGCCCGCAGTAGGGCTTGTACGGGAAGTACCCGGCGCCGCCGCCCGAGCCGTCGTCCTCGCCGGCCGCGCCGGAGCCCTCGGCGGCCTCCAGCTCGGCCTCGTCGACCGGCTTCTGGGACTGCTTCTTGGGCGCCTTCTTCGTGCGGTACTGGTCGAGGATGGCGTCGATGTCGCCGCGGCGGCGCATGGCGTGCAGGATCTGCTCGCGGTAGACGCCGGAGGTGTACTGCTCGGTCTGGCTGATGGGCTCGTACTCGACGCCGAGCTCGGCCAGGGCCTCGACCATGGCGGCCTTGAAGTGCTCGGCCCAGTTGGCGTGGGGCGAGCCGGCGGGGGCGGGAACGGAGGTCAGGGGCTTGCCGATGTGCTCGGCCCAGGACTCGTCGATGCCCGGGACGCCGTTCGGCACCTTGCGGTAGCGGTCGTAGTCGTCCCACGAGATGACGTGGCGGACGGTGTACCCGCGGCGGCGGATCTCGTCGGCGACCAGGTGCGGGGTCATGACCTCGCGGAGGTTGCCGAGGTGGATCGGGCCGGAGGGCGAGAGGCCGGAGGCGACGACCACCGGTTTGCCAGGCGCACGTCGCTCCGACTCGGTGATGACCTCGTCCGCGAAACGGGAGACCCAGTCGGTCTCGGTGCTGCTCTGAGCCACGGTCGGTACGTCCTTCTTTCCGGAATCCTTGCGGGAATGCCTCGGAGCCTCAAGGCCCCGTGCCTGCCATTGTCCCAGACGGAACCGGCCGCCCCGAGGTTGTCCACAGGCGGGATCCGCCTCCGGCGAGTTGTCCACAGACGGGGGCGGGCGGGGAAAACACGTTGCCCACCCATGGGACACTTGACAAGCGAAATAGACCACCGGAAACCCGGACTCGACACAACAGGAACGGAAGCTCATGGCCTCGGTCCCTTCCCTCGCTTCGACCGTGCAGCAGCGCCTCGCGGAAGGCCTCTCGGCAGCCCTGCCGGAGGCCGGTTCCGCCGACCCGCTGCTGCGACGAAGCGACCGGGCCGACTTCCAGGCCAACGGCATCCTGGCGCTGGCCAAGCAGCTCAAGGGCAATCCGCGTGAGCTGGCGACGAAGGTCGTCGAGTCGATTCCGGCGAACGACGTGCTGAAGGAGATCGAGGTCTCCGGCCCCGGCTTCCTCAACATCACCGTCTCGGACGCGGCGATCGTGGAGACCCTCGCGGCCCGCGCCGCCGACGCGCGCCTCGGCGTGCCGCTGAACGAGGCGGCGGGCACGACGGTCATCGACTACGCGCAGCCGAACGTGGCGAAGGAGATGCACGTCGGCCACCTCCGGTCCGCGGTGATCGGCGCGGCGATGGTGGAGATCCTGGAGTTCACGGGCGAGACCGTGGTCCGCCGGCACCACATCGGCGACTGGGGCACCCAGTTCGGCATGCTCATCCAGTACCTGATCGAGCACCCCCACGAGCTGGACCACAAGGACGAGGGCGCGGAGGTCTCCGGCGAGGAGGCCATGTCGAACCTGAACCGGCTGTACAAGGCGTCCCGCGCGCTCTTCGACGCGGACGAGGAGTTCAAGACCCGGGCGCGCGCCCGGGTGGTGGACCTCCAGGCCGGTGACGAGGAGACCCTGGCCCTGTGGCAGCGGTTCGTCGACGAGTCGAAGATCTACTTCTACTCGGTCTTCGAGAAGCTCGACATGGACGTCCGGGACCCCGACATCGTCGGCGAGTCCGGGTACAACGACATGCTCCAGGAGACCTGCCGGATCCTGGAGGAGTCGGGCGTCGCGGTCCGCTCCGAGGGAGCGCTGTGCGTCTTCTTCGACGACATCAAGGGCCCGGACGGCAACCCGGTCCCGCTGATCGTCCAGAAGTCCGACGGCGGCTTCGGCTACGCGGCGACAGACCTGTCCGCCATCCGCGACCGGGTGCAGAACCTGAAGGCGACCTCGCTGCTGTACGTGGTGGACGCCCGCCAGTCGCTGCACTTCAAGATGGTCTTCGAGACGGCCCGCCGGGCCGGCTGGCTGAACGACGAGGTGAAGGCCGTCCAGCTGGCCTTCGGCACGGTCCTCGGCAAGGACGGCAAGCCCTTCAAGACCCGTGAGGGCGAGACGGTCCGGCTGGTGGACCTGCTGGACGAGGCGATCGACCGGGCCTCGGCCGTGGTCCGCGAGAAGGCCCAGGACCTCACGGAGGAGGAGATCGCCGAGCGGGGCGCCCAGGTGGGCATCGGCGCGGTGAAGTACGCGGACCTGTCGACGTCGGCGGCCCGTGACTACAAGTTCGACCTCGACCAGATGGTCTCGCTCAACGGCGACACGTCCGTGTACCTCCAGTACGCGTACGCCCGTATCCAGTCGATCCTGCGGAAGGCCGGGGACGCCGAGCCGGCCGCCCACCCCGAGCTGGAGCTGGCTCCGTCCGAGCGGGCCCTCGGTCTCCACCTCGACGGCTTCGGCGAGACGATCGCCGAGACCGCCGCGGAGTACGCGCCGCACAAGCTGGCCGCCTACCTGTACCAGCTGGCCTCGCTGTACACGACGTTCTACTCGGAGTGCCCCGTCCTCAAGGCGGACACCCCCGAGCAGGTCGAGAACCGCCTCTTCCTGTGCGACCTGACCGCCCGCACGCTCCACCAGGGCATGGCCCTGCTGGGCATCCGGACGCCCGAGCGCCTCTGACGGCTCCCGGGGCGGGTGGGTCACCCCTGAGGGACCCACTCGCCCTTGTCGGGCCAGTAGCCGTAGACCGAACGGCCCTCGATGGCCTGCGTACGGAACGGCTCCCCGCCGTCGTCGATCCGTACGGTCCCCTTCCGGTCCCCGGTGCTCCACTCCAGTTCCAGGTACCAGGCGACGGCGTGCTCCTCGGTGTGGACGTCGAGGTTCAGCACCTGCGGGTCCCCGGTGGCGACCTTGTAGGGGAAGTCCTTCGCCGGCACGACCCGGTCGCCGTCCTGTCCCGCGACCGGCTTCACGTACGGCCGGGGCGCGTCGAGGTCGACGGCGAAGGTCTGCGGGGTGACCCCGCTGCCGCAGCCGTCGCCCATGGAGTACGCCGTCCCGCCCGGCGGACGGTCCCGCTCGACGACCCGGACGCTGAGCCGCGACAGCACGACGGGCTCCTGGGTGCGGCCGGTGACGGTGACCTGGAGCTGCATGTGCCCGCCGTCGACGCCGCCGAGCGCGCGGGCCCACGGACGGGTGTCCTGCGGCGGGGGCGGGGGCGGCACGTGCTGCGGCTTCTGGTCGAGGACGTAGTACTGCCCGCAGGGTTCGGCCCAGTTGTACGAACTGATGCCGGCGCTCAGCGGAGCGGGTACCGGCGGCGCGGCGGAGCCCCCGCGCGGCTCCTTCTCCCCGTCCCGCACCACCAGGTAGGCACCCGGCACGGCCAGGGCCACGACGGCCACGACGGCGAGCACCCCCGTGAACCGCGCCCGGCGCGGCGGCTCGGAGGATGCGGCCACGACCACGACCTCCGTCTCATCGGCACCGGAGGAGGTTGAGGACCCGGAGGACGCGGCGAACACCGGTGCCGCGGAGGATGCCGAAGGCCCTACGGGCTCGGCCGGCCCGACAGGTTCGACGGCTTCGGCGGGCTCGACGGCCGGGGCGGGCTCGACGGCCCGGGCGGGTGCCGCCGGCTCTCCACTCCGCCCTCGGGACTCGTCGGCGACGATCCACGCGCGATGGAGCTCGACGAGCTCGTCCCGGGACGCCCCGCACAGCCGGCCGAGCCGTTCCACGGGGGCGAAGTCGGTCGGGACGGCGTCACCGTTGCAGTACCGGTGGAGGGTGGAGGTGCTGACGTGGAGCCGCTTGGCGAGTGCTCCGTAGCTCAGCCCCGACCGCTCCTTCAGCCCCCGCAGCAGCCCGGCGAGCCGGTCCCCCGTGTCCATGCGTCGCTCCCCCATCACCGGTCGGCGTCCCAGGAACGCGTTCCGGGCGACGGATGTCCCCCCAGGTCAGAGGGGGTGGAAGCGTTCCAGCGTCCCTCATTGTCCCGCGCCGATCGACACCGGGTCACACCGGCTCGCAGCATGGAGCCATGCCGAACAGCCGCGTCGCCGACGCCCTGGCCGTGACGGTGCTGCTCATCTGCACCGCGATCGTGATCGCCCTGCTCGACGGCCGCTGAGCGGCCGATCCACCGCCCGACCGACCCGCCCAACCGCACACGGGGGAACCACCATGCGCACGTCCGTCCGCACCCTCACCCTGCCCGCCGCCGCGCTCCTCGCGGCCCTCGCCCTGACCGCCTGCCAGTCGACCGACCAGGAGGCGGCGGCACCGGCGCCCGCGAAGCCCGCCCCGACCTCGGCGGCTCCCGTGGCGAGCACCGCGCCCCCGGCCGAGCAGCCCTCGACGGCCCTGCCGGAGGCGCCGGAGACAGCCCCTCAGAAGACCACCGCACCGCCCACGAAGCCCGCACCCGAACCGACGGCCACCTCCACGTCCACGGCCACGGCATCCTCGACGTCCAAGCCGAAGCCCGCCGCCGAAGCCCCTCGGAACGCGGACGGGAACCTCGCCCTCCGCCCCTGCACCGCCGCCGACGTGAAGGTCGTGGCGAGCAAGGTGAGCCGGCCGATCAACCACCTCGCCCTCACGATCACGAACACCGGCGGCCGCACCTGCCACGCCCTGAACGCGCCCCTGGTCGGCTTCGAGCACAGCCAGGCGCCGATCGCGATCGTCGAGGACAGCAAGCCGCACGCCGTGGTGACCCTCGCCCCCGGGGCGTCGGGCTACGCCTCTCTGATCCTCACCGGGGAGCCGGGCGGGGACACCCACGGCACCACCGTCCGCACGATCAAGGTCAACCTGACCGCGGACAGCATGGTGACGCTGAAGGCCCCGGAGGGCACGTACGTGGACGACGGCGCCGCCGTCTCCTACTGGCAGCAGGAACTGGAGGACGCCCTCCAGTACTGACCCGGAACGGGAGCCGGAACGCTACCGGTTGATCGGGTACGACGTCCGCCCGGACGCCTCGTCGATCTCCGCGTGCGCCTTCTGGAGGAGCTGCGAGGCGAGGTCCATCAGGGCCCGGGCGCCCGCGATCTCCTCGCCGACCCTCAGCTGGTCGGGATCGGAGGGGTGCCGGTGGGCCGTGCCGTGGGCCCGGAACTCGGTGCCGTCCGAGAGCCGGACCATGGCCGCCGCCCGCGTCCGGTCGCCCTCCTCCTTGAACTCCATGTCGACGTGCCATCCGACGAGCGTGTGCATCATGAGGACCACCTCCGGGGAGGTACCTGTCGGGTACTTCTCCAGGGTGCGCCGTACCGCGCGCCCCCACCACTCGCCCGGACGGGGACGCGACTCCCCGAAGGCGTACGGGGACCGGTCGGTGCCGCGGCCCCCTCCGGGAGCGTGATCCGCTCCCGGGAGGACCGTTTCGGCACCCGGGTCGTCGCGCTAGCGGGCCCCGGCGGAGAGCAGCCGCGCCGCCTCGACGGCCCAGTAGGTGAGGATCATCCGACCGCCGGCGCGGCGGATGCCCGTGAGGGTCTCCAGGATCGCCTTCTCGCGGTCGATCCAGCCCTTCTCGGCGGCGGCCTCGACCATCGCGTACTCACCGCTGATCTGGTACGCGGCGACCGGCACGTCCACGGCCTCGGCGACCTTCGCGAGCACGTCCAGGTACGGGCCGGCCGGCTTCACCATCACCATGTCCGCGCCCTCCTCCAGGTCCAGCGCCAGCTCCCGCAGGGACTCGCGGAGGTTGGCGGGGTCCTGCTGGTAGGTCTTGCGGTCGCCCTTGAGGGAGGAGCCGACGGCCTCGCGGAAGGGACCGTAGAAGGCGGAGGAGTACTTCGCCGTGTACGCGAGGATCGACACGTCCTCCTTGCCGATGGTGTCCAGCGCGTCGCGGATCACGCCGACCTGGCCGTCCATCATCCCGGAGGGACCGACGACGTGGACGCCCGCGTCGGCCTGGACCTGCGCCATCTCGGCGTAGCGCTCCAGGGTGGCGTCGTTGTCGACCCGGCCGTCCTCGTCGAGGACGCCGCAGTGGCCGTGGTCGGTGTACTCGTCGAGGCACAGGTCCGACATGATCACGAGCTCGTCGCCGACCTCGGCGCGGACGTCGCGGATGGCGACCTGGAGGATGCCGTCCGGGTCGGTCCCGGCGGTCCCGAGCCCGTCCTTCTTCGCGTCCTCCGGCACGCCGAACAGCATGATCCCGGAGACGCCGGCCTCCATGGCCTCCACGGCGGCGCGGCGCAGCGTGTCCCGCGTGTGCTGCACGACGCCGGGCATCGCGCCGATCGGAACGGGCTCCGTGACGCCCTCGCGGACGAACGCGGGCAGGATCAGGTCGGCCGGGGAGAGACGGGTCTCGGCCACCATCCGGCGCATGGCGGGCGTGGTCCGCAGTCGCCGCGGGCGCGCCCCCGGAAAGCTTCCGTACGATTCCATACCAGGAGGCTACGCCCGCCCCCCACCCCCACTTACCGACACCGTGTCCACGTCCCCAGCCGCCCCGTGGGCCTTGCGTCCGCAACGCGAAAGCGCGGGCCCCCGTGACAGGGACCCGCACCATCCACTCGCCCGCGCCGTGCTACGTCGTGCGTCGTCTCCGGGCGCCGGGGCGCCGCTCGCTGGGGCGCGTCACCGGGTCCCCGGCCTCCAGCGCCGCCTCGCGACGCCGGATGCCGAACTCCGCCAGCGCCTCCGCGAGCTTGTGGACGGACGGCTCGGGGGACAGCACGTCGACCCGCAGCCCGTGCTCCTCCGCCGTCTTGGCCGTCGCCGGCCCGATACAGGCGATGACGGTCACGTTGTGCGGCTTGCCGGCGATGCCGACGAGGTTCCGCACGGTCGAGGACGACGTGAAGAGCACGGCGTCGAAGCCGCCGCCCTTGATCGCCTCGCGGGTGTCCGCCGGCGGCGGCGACGCGCGCACGGTCCGGTAGGCGGTGACGTCGTCGACCTCCCACCCGAGCTCGATGAGCCCCGCGACCAGCGTCTCGGTCGCGATGTCGGCGCGCGGCAGGAAGACGCGGTCGATCGGGTCGAAGACCGGGTCGTAGGGCGGCCAGTCCTCCAGGAGGCCCGCCGCGCTCTGCTCGCCGCTCGGCACGAGGTCGGGCTTCACACCGAAGTCGACCAGTGCCGCGGCCGTCTGCTCGCCCACCGCCGCGACCTTGATCCCGGCGAAGGCGCGCGCGTCGAGCCCGTACTCCTCGAACTTCTCGCGGACGGCCTTGACCGCGTTCACCGAGGTGAAGGCGATCCACTCGTACCGTCCGGTGACGAGTCCCTTCACCGCCCGCTCCATCTGCTGCGGGGTCCGCGGCGGCTCGACGGCGATGGTCGGCACCTCGTGCGGCACGGCGCCGTACGAGCGCAGCTGGTCGGAGAGCGACGCGGCCTGCTCCTTGGTGCGCGGCACGAGGACCCGCCAGCCGAAGAGCGGCTTGGACTCGAACCACGAGAGCTGGTCGCGCCGCGCCGGGGCGCTGCGTTCGCCGACCACGGCTATGACCGGCCGGTGGCCCTCGGGGGAGGGGAGCACCTTGCCCTGCTTGAAGACCTGGGCGATCGTCCCGAGGGTCGCCGTCCAGGTCCGCTGGCGGGTGGTCGTGCCGGCGATGGTGACGGTGAGCGGGGTGTCCGGCTTGCGGCCCGCGGCCACCAGCTCGCCGGCGGCCGCGGCGACGGCGTCCAGCGAGGTGGAGACGACGACGGTGCCGTCGGAGGCGCCGACCTCGGCCCAGCACCGGTCGTCGGCGGTCCGCGCGTCGACGAAGCGGACGTCGGTGCCCTGCTCGTCGCGGAGCGGCACACCGGCGTACGCGGGGACGCCGACCACGTTCGCGACGCCGGGGACGACCTCGAAGGGGATGCCCTCGGCGGCGCAGGCGAGCATCTCGGCTCCCGCGTTCCCGTCGAGGCCGGGGTCGCCGGTCACCGCTCGGACGACCCGCCTGCCGCCGCGCGCGGCCTCCATGACAAGATTGGCCGCATCCCTCAACACGGGGACACCGGCGGTTGTTGACGCCTCGTCAACAACCGTCAGCTCAGGCGTGCTCACGCCCGCGCGCGCATGGCCGCGGACGACGTCGAGGACCTCCGGCTCGGCGATCAGGACGTCCGCTCCGGCGAGGGCCTCGACGGCCCGGAGGGTCAGGAGTCCGGGGTCGCCCGGTCCTGCGCCGAGGAAGGTGACGTGGCCCTGGCCCGCGAAGACGGGGGACACGGGGCTGGTGGTCGGGCTGGCGGGGTTCAAAGTGCTCGCTCCCCCATAAGACCGGCCGCACCCTTGGCGAGCATTTCGGCCGCGAGTTCGCGTCCGAGCGCCGCCGCCTCGTCGTGCGAGGTGGGTACGGGTCCGGTGGTGGACAGCTGCACCAGCGTCGAGCCGTCGGTGGTGCCGACGACGCCGCGCAGGCGCATTTCGGTGACAACCTGCCCGTGACCGGGGCCGTCGGCGAGGATGTCGGCGAGCGCTCCCACGGGTGCGCTGCAGCCGGCCTCCAGGGCGGCGAGCAGGGATCGCTCGGCGGTCACGGCGGCCCGCGTCCGCGGGTCGTCGAGGGCGGCGAGCGTGGCGACGAGGTCGGAGTTCGACGCCGGGCATTCGACGGCCAGGGCGCCCTGGCCGGGGGCGGGCAGCACGGAGTCGACCGGCAGGTGCTCGGCCGACAGGCCGCCGAGGAGCTCCTCGGTGCCGCCGATGCGGTTGAGTCCGGCCGCGGCGAGGACGACGGCGTCGAGCTCGCCCTTGCGGACGTAGCCGACGCGGGTGTCGACGTTGCCCCGGATCGGGACGCAGGTCAGGTCGAGGCCGTGGCTGCGGGCGTACGCGTGCAGCTGGGCCATCCGGCGCGGCGAGCCGGTGCCGACGCGGGCGCCCCGGGGGAGCCGGGCGAGGGAGAGTCCCTCGCCGGTGATCAGGACGTCGCGCGGGTCCTCGCGGGGCGGGATCGCGGCCAGCACCAGCTCGGGGTGTTGGGCGGTCGGCAGGTCCTTCAGGGAGTGGACGGCGAAGTCGACCTCGCCGTCGAGCAGCGCGTCGCGGAGGGCCGCGACGAAGACGCCGGTGCCGCCGATCTGCGCGAGGTGCTCACGGGAGGTGTCCCCGTAGGTGGTGATCTCCACGAGCTCGACGGGCCGGCCGGTCAGCTGCCGGACCGCGTCGGCCACGTGCCCGGACTGGGCCATGGCGAGCTTGCTGCGCCTGGTCCCGAGCCTCAGTGCCCTCTCGGTCATACTCGCCCTCGGTTCTTGACGTCGGCGTCATTCAGGTCGGCCCGGGAGACGGAAGCGACCGTCCCCGGGTCGAGGTCGAAGAGTGTCCGCAGCGCGTCCGCGTACCCGGCGCCGCCGGGCTCGCTCGCGAGCTGCTTGACCCGCACGGTCGGCGCGTGCAGGAGCTTGTCGACGACGCGGCGCACGGTCTGGGTGATCTCGGCGCGCTGCTTGTCGTCGAGGCCGGGGAGGCGGCCTTCCAGGCGGGCGACCTCGCTGGCCACCACGTCGGCGGCCATGGTGCGCAGGGCGACCACGGTCGGGGTGATGTGGGCGGCGCGCTGGGCGGCGCCGAAGGCGGCGACCTCGTCGGAGACGATGCCGCGGACCTGGTCGACGTCGTTGGCCATGGGCGCGTCGGCGGAGGCGTCGGCGAGCGACTCGATGTCGACGAGCCGGGCGCCGGGGATCCGGTGGGCGGCGGCGTCGATGTCGCGGGGCATGGCGAGGTCGAGCAGGTACAGGGTGTCGTCGCGGCCCTCGGCGGCGGCCTCGATCGCCTCGCCGGTGAGGACGAGTCCGGTCGCGCCGGTGCAGGAGACGACGATGTCCGCCCGGCCCAGTTCGTCGCCGACGGCAACCATCTCGGCCGCGCGCGCGGCCACGCCCGTGCCCCCGGGCTCGCGGAGGATCTCGGCGAGCCGCTCGGCGCGGGCGAGGGTGCGGTTGGCGATGACGATCTCGGCGACCCCGGCGCGGGCGAGGGTCGCGGCGGCCAGCGAGGACATGGAGCCGGCGCCGATGACCAGGGCCTTCTTGCCGCGGGCCCAGCCGTCGACGTCGGGGTCCTGGGCGAGCTGCTCCAGGCCGAAGGTGACGAGCGACTGCCCCGCCCGGTCGATGCCGGTCTCGCTGTGGGCGCGCTTGCCGACCCGCAGGGCCTGCTGGAAGAGGTCGTTGAGGAGCCGGCCCGCGGTGTGCAGGTCCTGGCCGAGGGCGAGGGCGTCCTTGATCTGGCCGAGGATCTGGCCCTCGCCGACGACCATGGAGTCCAGGCCGCAGGCCACCGAGAAGAGGTGGTGGACGGCCCGGTCCTCGTAGTGCACGTAGAGGTAGGGGGTGAGCTCGTCCAGGCCGACGCCGCTGTGCTGGGCGAGCAGCGTGGACAGCTCGGCGACGCCGGCGTGGAACTTGTCCACGTCGGCGTAGAGCTCGATGCGGTTGCAGGTGGCGAGGACGGTGGCCTCGGCGGCCGGTTCGGCGGCGAGGGTGTCCTGGAGGAGCTTGCTGCGGGTGTCCGCCGGCAGCGAGGCCCGCTCCAGGATCGAGACGGGGGCGCTGCGGTGGCTCAGCCCGACGACGAGGAGGCTCATGCCGGCATCACCGCGGGGGCGTCCCCGTCGGGTCCCTTGCGGCCGCCGTCGACACCGGCGGCGGCGCGGGCGCCGTCGGCGGTGGTGCGGGCGGCGGGCGGCGCCGCCGGGGCGGTCTCCTCGCCCGACTCCTCGCCGGCCTTGCGCTGCTCGTGGAAGGCGAGGATCTGCAGCTCGATGGAGAGGTCCACCTTGCGCACGTCGACGCCGTCGGGCACGGAGAGCACGGTCGGGGCGAAGTTGAGGATGGAGGTGACGCCGGCGGCGACCAGCCGGTCGCAGACCGCCTGCGCGACGCCGGCCGGGGTCGCGATGACGCCGATGGACACGCCGTCCTCGACGATGATCCTCTCCAGGTCGTCGCTGTGCTGGACGGGGATCCCGGCGACCGGCTTGCCGGTCATGGCGGGGTCGGCGTCGATCAGCGCGGCGACGCGGAAGCCGCGGGAGGCGAAGCCGCCGTAACCGGCGAGCGCGGCGCCGAGGTTGCCGATGCCGACGATCACGACCGGCCAGTCCTGGGTCAGGCCGAGCTCGCGGGAGATCTGGTAGACGAGGTACTCGACGTCGTAGCCGACACCGCGGGTGCCGTACGAGCCGAGGTAGCTGAAGTCCTTGCGCAGCTTCGCGGAGTTGACGCCGGCCGCGGCCGCGAGCTCCTCCGAGGAGACCGTGGGTACGGAGCGTTCCGAGAGCGCGGTGAGGGCGCGCAGATACAGCGGAAGGCGGGCGACGGTGGCCTCGGGAATTCCTCGGCTACGGGTCGCCGGTCGGTGAGTTCGGCCAGTTGCCACGGTGCTCCTGCGGGATGAGCGGGGCTGCAGGCGGCCATATGTCCCAGGACCGCCCCGTCGAATGCAGGCTATGTCTTTGTGAACGCGTGCACAAAGATGGTGTCCGTTTTGTCTGCCCAAAGTGACCGGGGTCACGCGACCGGTTATCGACGGTACGGAACCGTCACGGCGCGCGACGCGTCGAGAACCCGAAGGGGGCAAAGCCGCACACTCTCCTCACGACGTGACCCCCGAATGGCAACAAAACGTCCATGATGGTAACCGGCTTTCGGTCAGGCGCCCAGTTCGCGCCGGAGCCGCTCGGCGTCCACCCGCCAGAAGGTGTGCTGCTCGCCGTCGATCAGGACGACGGGAATCTGCTCCCAGTACTCCTTGTACAGCGCCTCGTCCTGGAGGATGTCCCGCTCCTCCCAGCGCGCCCCGGTCTCGGCGCAGACGGCCTCGATCACCGCCCGGGCGTCGTCGCAGAGATGGCACCCCGGCTTCCCGATCAGCGTCACGGTCCGCGCGGCCGGATCCTTGGCCGCGTCCTTCTTCTTCGCACGTCCGAACATGCCGCCCATTGTCCCGCCCGGTCACGGCCGGGACCCGCACTGTTCACGCGACGGCACCGCCACGAGTCGGGAAGGACCGAACAGACTGGCTATGCTCCAGACATGGCCGCTCTGGGATGGCTCACCCCCCGTAGGCGCTCCGCCACCGCGCGCAGCGTCCTCGCAGGCGAGGCCGCCGCCGAGGCGGCCCGCAAGACCTCGCTCCAGCTGGAGCGCGAGCGCGAGGAGGAGGCCGCCGCCCTCGGACCGGCCGCGGCCACCGAAACCGCGCCCCCCGAGCCCGAGTTCCCCGTCGCGGGCGACGTCCGGGCCGCCGCCTTCTTCGACCTCGACAACACCGTCATGCAGGGCGCCGCGATCTACCACTTCGGCCGCGGCCTGTACAAGCGGAAGTTCTTCCAGCGCCGCGAACTCGCCCGCTTCGCCTGGGCGCAGATCTGGTTCCGGCTGGCCGGCGTCGAGGACCCGGCCCACATGCAGGAGGCCCGCGACAGCGCGCTCTCCATCGTCAAGGGCCACCGCGTCTCCGAACTGATGTCGATCGGCGAGGAGATCTACGACGAGTACATGGCCGACCGGATCTGGCCGGGCACCCGCGCCCTGGCCCAGGCCCACCTCGACGCGGGCCAGAAGGTCTGGCTGGTGACGGCCGCCCCGGTCGAGACGGCCACCATCATCGCCCGCCGCCTGGGCCTCACCGGCGCCCTGGGCACCGTCGCCGAGTCCGTCGACGGCGTCTACACCGGCCGACTGGTCGGCGAGCTCCTGCACGGCCCGGCCAAGGCCGAGGCGGTACGCGCCCTGGCCGCCGCCGAGGGCCTGGACCTCGCCCGCTGCGCCGCGTACAGCGACTCGCACAACGACATCCCGATGCTCTCGCTCGTCGGCCACCCGTACGCGATCAACCCCGACACCAAGTTGCGCCGGCACGCCCGGAACCTGGAATGGCGGCTGCGGGACTACCGGACCGGCCGCAAGGCCGCCAAGATCGGCATCCCGGCCGCCGCGGGCCTCGGCGCCGTCGCCGGCGGCACCGCCGCCGCGGTCGCCCTGCACCGCCGCCGCCGCTGACCGCGCGCCCGGACCCGCCCGCGGCCGGCCACCCGCCGCTCACGGAGCGCCACGCCCGTGCCCATGCGTTTCGGCTGCGATCACCTGCGACAACCACGGACCAGCGGGACTCACCCGTCCGTGGTCGAACAGCGCCCGCACACCCCGGCTCCCGGGCATTCCCACGCCCTTACCCACGAGCGGCGGCGCTCACTCTCCCCTACCGCACATGAGCACAACGCAACGCCGACGCAATCACACTCGTAAGTCACTCGATCAATAGCCGATCACGAAGTGCGACTTGATCTGCTTACAAGCGGTAACGGAACCGACGTAATCGATGATTTGAGCAACTGGGTGTAGCGCTGCCTGTACGAAGCGTTATTCTCCTCAGACGCACAGCGGAACCCTCCCGTCGCCACGACGAGTGAACGGCTCCGCACTGCACGTGATGGAAGCTCTGCCTCTGGGAGTCCCGTGTACCCACACGTCGGGGTTGACGCCTCGGGCCTGGCTACGCTGCGCGCAACGGTCCTCGACCACTTGCGTGGCTTCGTCCCCACCGCGTACGTCGGTCCTGCGCCCGCCTTCGCCTTCGCCGCACCGGCACCGGCCGGCCCTTGCTATGCCCTGGCCGACGGCGGTGCCGCCGTCGGCAGAAGGGGCGCGCGCGGCGGTACCGGAAACTCGACCGCCGCCCGACGCCCCACCGCCGACAGCGACAGCGCCCGGATGATGGATCTGGTCGAGCGCGCCCAGGCGGGCGAGGCCGAGGCCTTCGGCCGGCTGTACGACCAGTACAGCGACACCGTCTACCGCTACATCTACTACCGCGTCGGCGGGAAGGCGACCGCGGAGGACCTCACCAGCGAGACGTTCCTGCGCGCCCTGCGCCGGATCTCCACCTTCACCTGGCAGGGCCGCGACTTCGGCGCCTGGCTCGTCACCATCGCCCGCAACCTCGTGGCCGACCACTTCAAGTCCAGCCGCTTCCGGCTGGAGGTCACCACCGGCGAGATGCTCGACGCCAACGAGGTCGAGCGCAGCCCGGAGGACTCCGTCCTGGAGTCCCTCTCCAACGCCGCACTCCTCGACGCCGTCCGCCGCCTCAACCCCCAGCAGCAGGAGTGCGTCACCCTGCGCTTCCTCCAGGGCCTCTCGGTCGCCGAGACCGCGCGGGTCATGGGGAAGAACGAGGGCGCCATCAAGACCCTCCAGTACCGGGCCGTCCGCACCCTGGCCCGGCTGCTGCCCGAAGACGCCCGCTGACCCGACCGGCCCACCGTCCCCCGGGCCGCCGACCGCCGCCACCCCTCTCCGTGTCCCCCCATGTCCCCATGTCCAGGTGTCCCCCAGAAGCCACTTGTCCCCCACCTCCCTCCCCCCACGCCACCACTGCCCGTCCCACATCACAGTTGGTGACGCATCGATGACGCACTGGTCCGATCATCTTTCGCGCGTAACCCAAGTGCCGCGCCGCTCGTTGTGCGAAATGCAGGCTCCCTGTGGTCACGCCCTGCCCGCGGGTACTCACTCGTTCGTGTGTATCCGCTCAAGGAGGGCAACCTTCCGGACCCCTTGGGGAGTCGACCGTCATGACGAGAGGAGGTGCCGCCAGTGATCGCGAACGTGCACCGGCGGGCGAACGCCTTCGCCCAGGCCCTGGAGGACCGGGCGCCCGAGGGCGAGGCGGCCGACCGGTCCGACGCCCCGGGCGACACGGGCGACCAGGGACGGCTGTTGGCCTTGGCGAGCGGACTCGGCGATCTGCCGAAACCGGAACTCGACCCCGAGGTCAAGGTGGTGCAGCGAGCCCAGCTCGTCGCCGCCATGGAGGCGATGTTCGCCCAGGGGACGGCCGCCGCGGGCCCTACCGTCCCGGAGCAGCGGAGCACCAGGGGCGCCCACCGGGCATCCCCCCTGCGCAAGCTCCGTCCACGCACCCGCTGGACCAAGGGGCTCGCCGCCGGCGGCCTCACGGTCGGCGTGGCGGCCGGAGCCTTCGGCGGCGTCGCCGCCGCCAGCTCCGACGCCCTCCCCGGTGACTCGCTCTACGGACTCAAGCGCGGCATGGAAGACCTCAAGCTGGGGATGGCCGACGACGACGCCGACCGCGGGGGCATCTACCTCGACCAGGCGTCCACCCGGCTCAGCGAGGCCCGCCGCCTCATGGAGCGCACCCGCTCCGGCGACCTCGACCACGAGTCCCTCAGCGAGATCCGGCGCGCCCTCGGCGGCATGAAACACGACGCCGAGGAAGGCCACCGGCTGCTCCGCCAGGCCTACGAACGGGACGGCGAGCTCGCCCCCATGGCCCGGCTGAACTCCTTCGCCCAGGCCCACCGCGACACCTGGAACGGCCTGCGCGACCGGCTCCCCGTCCAGCTCACGGACGTCGGCGAAGAGGTCAGCAGCGTCTTCGACGCCATAGACCAGGAAGTCGAGCCGCTCCAGTCGATGCTGCCCCGCCCCCTCGACAAGGGCGCGACCGACCCCGGCTCCAGCAGCAGCCCCACCGCCCGGCAGGACCGACCGGGCACGGACACCGGGCAGCCCACGACCACCCAGGGCACCCCGGCCCGGGGCGGCCACTCCACCACCGCCCCCCGCCCCACCGGCACCACCCAGGGCGCGGGAACCACCGGCACCACCGGCACCGGCACCACCCCGAGCCCGGGCGCCGAGACGGGCACCACCGCCCCCGAGGACGACGGACTCCTCGGCGGCAACACCGGCGGCCTCCTGCCGTCCCCGACGGGCACCCCCGCCCCCGAGGAACAGCAGGCGACCCCCACACCGCCCGACGTCACCATCCCGCCACTCCTGCCGGGCCTCCTTCCAGGCCTCGGCATCGACAGCGAGGACGCTCGCTGACAAGAAGAAGGGGCGCCCCCACGGACGGGGGGCGCCCCTTCTTCACCTCCGCGCGAACCACTCGTCCGCGCCAACCACTCAGAAGAACACCGACCGCCGCTGCACCAGCAGCTTGTACAGCGTGTGCTGGATCTGCTCACGGACCTGGTCGGTCAGGTTGAACATCAGCATCGGATCCTCCGCCGCCTCCGGCGGATAGCCGTCCGTCGGGATCGGCTCCCCGAACTGGATCGTCCACTTCGTCGGCAGCGGCAGCATCCCCAGCGGCCCCAGCCACGGAAAGGTCGGCGTCACCGGCACGTACGGCAGACCGAGCAACCGCGCCAGCGTCTTCGCGTTCCCGATCATCGGGTAGATCTCCTCGGCGCCCACGATCGAGCAGGGCACGATCGGCACCCCCGCCCGCAGCGCCGTCGAGACGAAGCCGCCCCGGCCGAACCGCTGGAGCTTGTACCGCTCCGAGAACGGCTTCCCGATCCCCTTGAAGCCCTCCGGCATCACGCCGACGACCTCCCCGGCCTTCAGCAGCCGCTCCGCGTCCTCCGCGCACGCGAGCGTGTGCCCCGCCTTCCGGGCCAGCTCGTTGACGACCGGCAGCACGAAGACCAGGTCCGCCGCGAGCAGCCGCAGATGCCGGCCCGCCGGATGGTGGTCGTGCACCGCCACCTGCATCATCAGCCCGTCCAGCGGCAGCGTCCCGGAATGGTTCGCGACGACCAGCGCCCCGCCCTTCTCCGGGATGTTCTCGACGCCCTTCACCTCCACCCGGAAGTACTTCTCGTACAGCGGGCGCAGCAGCGACATCAGGACCTGGTCGGTCAGCTCGGCGTCGTACCCGAACTCGTCGACCTCGTACTCCCCCGTGACCCGCCGCCGCAGGAACGCGAGCCCGCCCGCGAGCTTCCGCTCCCACCCCGCCCGCCCGGCCCCTGCCGTCTCCGGTGCTGCCGCGGGCTCGGGGGCGGTGGGCGCGGTGGGCGCCTCGTCCGGCTCCCGCGCCCCCGGCAGCGCCCGTACGGCCGCCGGACCGCCGTTCCCGGCCCCGGACGGCTCCTCGGGCCGGCCCGGGCGCCGCCGGGCCCGCGAACGGTCGTCGTCGAAAGGAATCACCTTGGCGTCCGCCATCGCTGTCGCCGCTCCTCAGGCACCGTCGTAAGAGTCACGAGAAGGAACCGCCCCCGGGGCGATCCGGTCCGCCAGGCGGTCCACCGCCCCCGCGAGCCGTTCCGGCGGCAGCAGCCCCGGTCCCTGGCCCGCCGCGAAGTCCGCGAACGCCTCCGCCGTCGAGAACCGCGGCCGGAAGCCCAGCACCTCCCGCAGCTGGACGGTCGACACGACCCGCCCGTGCGTGAGGAGCCGGATCTGCTCGGGCGCGAAGTCCGTCAGCCCCACCGTGCGCAGCGCCGAACCCACCCAGGTCACCGCCGGCAGCAGCACCGGCACCGTCGGCCGGCCGAGCCGCCGCGCGCACTGCGACAGCAGCAGCACCCCGTCGCCCGCCACGTTGAAGGTCCCGCTGTTGAGCGACGCCCGGCGCGGCTCGTGCGCCACCAGCCGCAGCACGTCGATCACGTCGTCCTCGTGGACGAACTGCAGCCGCGGGTCGTATCCGAGGACCGTCGGCAGCACCGGCAGCGACAGGTACTCGGTCAGCGGCGACCGCACCCGCGGCCCGAGGATGTTCGCGAACCGCAGCACGCACACCGCCACGTCCGGCCGCCGCCGGGCGAAGCCGCGGACGTACCCCTCGACCTCGACCGCGTCCTTCGCGAAGCCCCCGCTCGGCAGCGACTTCGCGGGCGTCGTCTCGGTGAAGACCGCCGGGTCGCGGGGCGCGGAGCCGTACACGGTCGTACTGGACTTCACCACGAGCCGGCCCACCCGCGGCGACTGCTGGCACGCCCCGAGCAGCTGCATGGTGCCGATCACGTTGGTCTCCTTGACCGACGTCCGGCCGCCGGCGCCCAGCGCCGTCCCCGTCACGTCGAGGTGCACCACCGTGTCCACCTCGTGCTCCGCGAGCACCTTGGCGATGGCCGGCCTGCGGATGTCCGCCCGGACGAAGTCGGCGGCCCCCAGCGGATGCTCCGGCTCGGCCACGTCCACGGCCACCACCCGCTCCACCTCCGGGTCCCGCTGGATCCGCCGCACGAAACGGCCCCCCAGATGCCGGGCGGCACCGGTGACGAGCACGACCTTGCCCAAGATCAGCGCCTTCCGTCCGAACTTCCGTCCGTCTTCCCGTACGCGCCACCGTAGCGCCTGAGCATTTCGGCGCAATGACGACGTGGCCCCCCACCGAGAACGGTGAGGGGCCACGTCTTCCCACGTACGGGAAACCGCTCGCGCGGCGCCGCTTACTTCTTGTTGCGACGCTGAACGCGCGTGCGCTTGAGCAGCTTGCGGTGCTTCTTCTTGGCCATCCGCTTGCGCCGCTTCTTGATAACAGAGCCCACGACTACCCTCGCTCACTTCTTCTCACTGGTGCGGGGCGTCTGGGCCCACACGACCTACGAGGGGTCAGCCTACCGCCCTTGGCACCACACGAGTAATCCGAGGGCCGGACGCGGCTCACCGGCCGTTCGGCCGCAGGTCGGCCGCGCGCCCCCTACGCGGTCCCCACCCCCACGTACGACTCCCTCAGGTACGCGTGAACCGCCTGCTCCGGGACCCGGAAGGACCGGCCCACCCGGATCGCCGGCAGATGACCGCTGTGCACCAAGCGGTACACGGTCATCTTCGATACGCGCATCACCGCGGCGACTTCCGCCACGGTCAGGAACTTGACCTCGTTGAGAGGCCGATCGCCAGCAGCCATGACCCACCTGTACCTTCCGCCGCGACGCGCACCGGCTTCCCCTCCGGTGACTCTTCGTCGTCGAACGCTCACGCATCAGCCTAGGGGCGGGTGGTGCGAGTGGGGAAGAGGAGCCCCTATCGCCCGTTTACCGTGACAGACACGCTCGATTGAGTACATAGCGCGTGAGGGGACGGTAGTACGCCGAGGGCACCCCGTCATCCAGCGGGACGGCCACGGCCACCTGCCCCTCGGCCTCCCCCACGAACAGCGCCGGATCGTCGGTGTCGGCCAGCCCGATCGCCTCGATACCCAGCTGACCAGCACCGCAGACCCAACCGTGGTCGCCCACGACCAGCTCCGGAAGCGGCCCGCCGGTCTCCGCCGCGTCCTCCAGGGCGGCCCTCACCGGCAGCGCCGAGTGGGAGTGCGCCCCCGGCTCGCGCCCACCCTCCGGCGGCCCCGCCTCGCGTACGTACGCGACGCCGCGTACGTAGTCGAGGACGTACGTACGTAGACCGAACCGGGTCGTTATGTCGACACATCTCCCCTGCGCCGGGGTGAGTACGTCACATCCCGCCGCCGACAGGGCGTCTGCGAGCGCGACGTAGAAACCGAGCAGCCGGTGCGGATGGCCCGTCCCGAACAGCACCGGCGCCCGCCGCGCGGCCGCCACCGCCAGCCGCCCGGCGAAGGCGTCCAGGCCCCGCAGCGTCCGCTCCGGATCGATCGCGTCGGGACCCGAGCGGTAGGCCGGGTCCCCGGACACCCCGCACTTCTCCGCCATCAGCCGCAGCAGCTCCGCCTCGCCCCAGCCGCCGGCCGGCACGAGGCCCAGCGTCACCCGAGGGTCCCGCGCGGCGAACAGCCGATAGCTCCGGAGGCTCTCCTCCCGGGAGGTCGCCACCGTCCCCGCCAACCCCGCCGCCAACAGATGCGCCCGTAGCGCCCCGGTACTCAACACCCGTCCGATGCTGCCCGATCACCGCTGGCGAGGCGTCAGTATCCGTTGCACTCCGCACCGTTGGCGTAACAGGACGCCATGGATCAGGCGAGCAGCCCGCGCAGCGGGAAGGCCGCCTTCCGGGTCGCGAGCACCGCCTGGTCGAGGCGGTCCGCGGGGTCGTAACCGGCCGTCCAGTCACGGAAGTCCACCGGCCACCGCCCGTCGGTCATCCGCCCGGGACCCAGCTGCCGGGTCCGGGCGTACACCTCGTCCCGCCACGAGGACGGCACCACCGTCTCGGGCGCCACGGGCGCGTGCGCCGCGATCCCGACCAGGTGCGTCCACGACCGGGGCACGACGTCGACCACGGCGTACCCGCCGCCGCCGAGCGCCACCCACCGGCCGTCGGCGTGGGCGTGCGCGAGCTCGTGACAGGCCTCCTGCACGGCCCGCTGCGCGTCCAGCGACACGGCCAGGTGGGCCAGCGGGTCGTCGAAGTGGGTGTCCGCCCCGTGCTGGGTCACCAGGACCTGCGGCCGGAAGTCGGCGAGGAGCTCGGGCACCACCGCGTGGAACGCCCGCAGCCATCCCGCGTCCCCGGTGCCGGCGGGCAGTGCCACGTTCACCGCGCTGCCCTCGCCGGCCCCGGCGGCGCCGGTCTCCTCGGGCCAGCCGGTCTGCGGGAACAGCGTCCGCGGATGCTCGTGCAGCGAGATCGTCAGGACCCGCGGGTCCTGCCAGAAGGCCGCCTGCACCCCGTCCCCGTGGTGCACGTCGACGTCCACGTACGCCACGCGCTCCGCGCCGAGTTCCAGGAGCCGGGCGATGGCCAGCGAGGCGTCGTTGTAGACGCAGAACCCGGCCGCCCCGCCGGGCATCGCGTGGTGCAGTCCGCCGGCGAAGTTCACGGCGTGCCCGGCCTCGCCCCGCCACACGGCCTCCGCCGCGGCCACCGACTGCCCGGCGATCAGCGCGGACGCCTCGTGCATCCCCTCGAACGCCGGATCGTCGACCGTCCCGAGCCCGTACGCCTGGTCGGCGCGGCGGGGATCGGCGGAGGCGGCCTTCACGGCCGCCAGGTAGTCCTCGCGGTGCACGAGCCGCAGCGTCGAGTCCCCGGCCGGCTTGGCCGCCACCACGTCCACCGCCCGGTCCAGCCCGAAGGCGCGGACCAGACCCATGGTCAGTGCGAGCCGTACCGGGTCCATCGGGTGCTGGGGCCCGAAGTCGTACCCCGTGACAGCTTCATCCCACATCAACAGTGCGCGGCCGCTCATGCCCGCCACCGTATCGGGCCCCTCGGGCGCCGAACGACGTGGCATACACCACCGTCACCAAGACGAGCACCATCGGCACCACCATGGCTCCCCGGTAGCTCCAGGCGTCCCCGAGCGCCCCGACGAGCGGCGAGCCGACGAGGAAGCCGACGTAGTTGAACACGTTGAGCCGTGCGACGGCGGCGTCGCTGTTCTCCGGGAAGAGCCGCCCGGCCGCCGCGAAGGTCTGCGGCACGATCACGCTCAGCCCGAGCCCGAGGACGGTGAAGGCCGCGATCCCCACCCACGCCGAGGGCGCCACCGCCACCAGCGCGAACCCGCAGGCCGCGAGCACCGCCCCGCCGCGCACGACCGCCGCCGCCCCGAAGTACCGCACCCCCAGGTCGCCCACGGCCCGCCCGAGCAGCGTCGTCACCATGTACGCGTTGTACGGGACGGTCGCCGCCTCCTCGGAACCGCCGAGCACGTCCTGGAGGTACTTCGCCGACCAGTTGGAGACCGTCGAGTCCCCGATGTACGCGAACGTCATCACCAGGCACAGCGGCAGCAGCAGCTTGAACGACAGCGCCCCGCCCCGCGATCCGCCGCCGCCGTCGGGGGCGGCCTTCCCGTCGACGTACCACCGGCTGCCGAGGTACGCGGCCGGCGCGAGCACCACGACGGCCGGGAGGTACGACCAGAGCAGCGTCAGGTGCCAGTGCGCCCCGGCCCAGGCGAGGGAGGCGCCGGCGATCCCGCCGAGGCTGTACGCGGCGTGGAAGCCGAGCATGATGCTCCGGCCGTACGCCCGCTGGAGGCTCACCCCCAGCATGTTCATGGAGGCGTCGAGCGCGCCGACCGCGAGCCCGAACACCCCGAGCGCCACGGCCGCCATCCACAGCGCGTCGCCCGCCCCCACCCCGAGCAGTGCGAGGAGGACGACGGGCTGGGACCACCGCAGCACCCGCGAGGGCGCCACCCGGGCCACGACCTTCTCGGTCGCGACGCTCGCGGCCCCGGCGAGGATCGGTACGGCGGCGAGGAAGAGGGGCAGGAGGCCGTCGGAGATCCCGTACCGGTCCTGGATCCCGGGTATCCGGGTCACGAGCAGCGCGAAGGCGACGCCCTGGACGAAGAAGCCGAGGGCCAGGGAGCCTCGGCCCCGGCGCAGCCGTAGATCGGTCATGGCGGCACAGCGTAGGGCCGCCTCCTACCGATGGGTAGACGGATCACAGTCCCAAAAGGGCGGGCAGTTCGTCCATCCGCGAGAAGAACCCGCGGGCTCCCGTCAGCCGGTCCTGGGGCGTCATGGCCGTGAACCCGTACACGTCCATGCCGGCGGCGACGGCCGCCTGGACCCCGAGCCGGCTGTCCTCGACGACGACGCACCGCTCGGGGGCCACCCCCATCCGCGCGGCGGCGTGGAGGAAGAGGTCCGGTGCGGGCTTGCCGCGCCCCACGTCCTCGGCGCTGTGGACGAGTTCGTCCGGGAACCAGGCGTCGAGTCCGGTCTTCCGGTGTCCGACCCGGATCCGCTCGTGGCTGCCGGAGGAGGCCACACAGTACGGGACCTGCTCGGCCACGAGCCGCTTGAGCACCTCCACCGCCCCTTCGACCGGCTCCAGTTCCGCACGGAAGGCGGCGAAGACCCGCGCGTGGAAGGTGGCGTCGAAGTCCTCGGGCAGCCGCTGCCCGCTCCGTTCGAGGACGAGGTCGTGGACCCGGTGCAGGGCTGCCCCCATGTAGTCGCGGAGGGAGTCCTCGTACGTGGTGGGGTGCCCGAGCTCGGTGAGGTAGCCGGCGAGCAGCCCGTTGGACAGCGGCTCGCTGTCGACGAGCACGCCGTCGTTGTCGAAGATGACCAGGTCGTAGCGCATGGGGCCAGCCTAGGGCCGGCCCTGAAACGCGGAAAAGCCCCGCACCATAAGGTGCGGGGCTTTCCCACAATGATTGTTCGGCGGCGTCCTACTCTCCCACAGGGTCCCCCCTGCAGTACC
>NZ_JBIBJV010000013.1:0-132863 GCF_042958885.1 Streptomyces sp. NPDC007945 | reverse complement strand
TCGCCGCCATGCACAACCTCGCCCGCACCGGGTGAACCGACAAGTCAAACATCCCTCCGGCCTGCCCGAAGCGGACCTTCTGCAACACCCTTTAGATGACGGCCGCGCCGCCGCCGGCGAGTGGCCTCCGCCCCCGACGGCCCCGTGCCGCGCACCAAGCGTCGTCTACTCGGAGACGGCCCCGCCGACTAGGGACACCCCGGCCCGCAGTGGCAAAGCTCCGCTCTTCTTTCCCCGCCGTCCGCCGTCCGCCGTCCGCCCTGTGCCGTCCGCCGACGATCGACCGCCGTCCCGGTCTGGTGGCTGGGTGGGGGGTCCCGGGGAGGATGGGGGAGGGGTACGGCGGCGAACACGACCCACCGGCCTTCACCGTCCGGCGGGTACCGTGCACCGGCATGGCCGTGACGAGATCCTCGGTCCGGCCTCCTTCGACCACTACCTGGCCGTGCTCGCCAAGCTGCCCGCCCCCGCGATGGTCACCGACGACTCCGCATGGGGCGAGTGGCGCGGTGACCGTGTCCACGAGTGGACGCAGTAGGACTCGGAGGTCGGAGGACCCTGGAGGAGCTGGTCGGGCAGGTTGGTGTGGGCGCCGGGGGCGGGGGTAGGCGGATCACCGGAGCGAAGCGGACACCTCCTGGGCCGGCCGGACGTGGACTATCCCCCCCGGACGCGTGCCGACCGGCTGTACGGCTGTCCCCCGCCCGGATCTCCGGGCGGGGGACAGCCGTTGTGCGCCTTCTCGGAAGCTGGGGCCTGCTTCGTCGTCCAGCCCTGCTCGCTCGCCTCGTGCTCGACGATCTCGCTGTGGCCTCTACCTCCACCCGAGCGGTCGCCTGGCGGGCGGCAGGGGTGTGAAGCAAGCCGGGGTCGATTACTTGCTCCCGAGCGGCCGCAGCTCGGGAGCAATGGGTGGCATCGCCCGCAGCGCCCCCGCCTCTCCCGGCCGGGACGCGATGTCCCAAGTACGCGTTGTTGGGCTGCCGAACACGGCGCCCGGACCGTGACGCGCCCACTCCGGCCAGCCTAAGGCGCCCCTGTGTCAAGAGAGTTGGCAGTGTGGGGAGGGGGATTGGGGGCATCCGGGCGAAGAAGGCCGGTCCGATCGGTCCGGCCCGGTGACCATTGTGAGGGAGAAACGGATGACGACGCCGTACGGCAACCAGAACCCCGGCCAGTACTCCCACGGAGCGTCGGCGGGAGCGGCGGCCGGAAATGTCATGAGCATCATCGCCATCGTGCTGGGAGCGGTCGCGCTCCTGTTCCTGCCCCTCCTCTTCGGAGTGATCGGCTTGGTGCTCGCCATCATCGCCAAGGCCGTCAGAAACGAACGTCTCGCCGTGCCCGCCATCGTGGTGGCGGCAGTGGGTCTCATCGGCGGCATGATCCTCGGTGCCCTGGTCGCCGGAACCTGACCCGTTCCGCCGACGACCCCGTGCCCGGGACGGCGGGGCCGACTGCTGGGGTACCACCCGCACGGGTGGTACCCCAGCAGTCGACGGCAGGAAGGATACTCGGCGCGGAGAAAGCGGCTGTCCTTTCTCCCTGGACGAGCCGTTGCGCGCGTATGCGCTGTCCGCGTAAGCGTATGAGCCTGATCTCAACCCAGCGGAAATGCTGTGTGCTCGCCCAAGAAGACGAGCTAGCCGGCGTCGTCGGCGATGGGCCAGTCCGACGTGGTGCATCCATGGGCGCATGTGGAAGCGAGTGTCCCGGACCCCACGTCCTCGTCGGCCAGCCGTGGCGGACGACACGTTGACAGCCAAACCGAGATCCCGCGGCCGGACGGACAGGCCGCCCTGCGCGAGAGAGCGGAGGATCGATGCGTACGGTGGAGACGGCGGCCTTCGCCCCGCGCGCTGGAGCTGGTGGAGTGGGCAGCAGAGCAACCCGCTGGCCTCGACCGCAGGACAGCCGCCGGGTGGCAGGCCGCTGGGGACACCGTCGTAGCTTCGCTCAGTAGGGAGGCGTTGGCGGTGCGGTCGGAGACGAGGCCGGCGATGGCCCGGTAGGTGGTGGGCAGGATCTCGCGCTGGTGGGTCCAGCGGGTCAGCAGCCGTCGTCCAGCAGCACTTCCACGGCCGGGAAGTCCTCGAAACAGGCCCCGATCCCTTCGTTACGTGCGCCGGTCGCGTCGTGCATCCGCCCTGGTCACGGGGCGCCGGTTCAGAGGGGGCCCTGGGACGGTGCCCTTCGTCGTGCATCATTTCTTCTTGCCCGAGACGAACGCGCGTCGTCCGCCGAGGCCCGCCACGGGGCGGCGGGCCTCGACCTTGATGGCGTCCGGCCGCAGTTCGACGCCTTCGGCCTGGACGTGGGCGAACACGTCCGCCAGGGTCCGCAGCCGCAGCCGCAGCCGCAGCCGCAGCCGCAGCCGCAGCCGCAGCCGCAGGCGAGGACGGTCGGGGATCGCGCATCCGCGGTCGGTGAGGAGCCCGCGTAGGTCTTCGATCGCAGGGGTGGCGGCGGAGCGGTCGGTACCGGGCGACAGGCGAGGACGGAGTGCGGGAGATCGTGCCGCAGGTGGATCAGCAGGTGGATCAGCAGGTGGATCAGCAGGTGGATCAGCGTGACCATCAGTCGGTCGACGAACATCAGCCCATGCCGGGCGCCAGCCCCGCCCCCATGTTCACTGCCCCCGCCACGTGCCTCGTGGCGACTGCCCTCGACTACGGTCGGCCGCGGTTCGGCCGACTCCTGGACCAGGCACACCGGATGCTGCCCGGAGATCCCTTTGAACAGCCGATGTGCCAGGATGTGCCGGTCGACCATGATCACCACGGACTGGATCAGCACACCCTCGCCCGGGCACTCTTCAACCGCTGTCCCGCATCAGCTCGTTACTGGTCTTGTCGCCATTTCGGGGGCTCGACGACTTCGTAAGTGGGATCCCGTTGGCCTGCCTTTCAAGCCTTCGCGTTGCTCGTCCTCCGACGCGGCCGTAGTCGGCCGAAGCCCGGCGTGTGCGGGCGGCCGAGTCGACCGGCCAGAGACGTTCGGCCGCTGAGACCGCGCGGATGCCGGGTGTCAGCGAGGAGCGAGTGCAGCGGTGGAATCGATCTGGTGACACGTCGTCGACGCCGCTGAATCCTCCGGCACGGGTGCGGCACCGCCGCGGCGGAGCGGACCGCTCCTCCACCCGCCGAAAGGGTTCCCCCCGCGCACGCCTCTGGTTGTCCCGGGCGCGGCGCGGATGCGGGCCCCGTACCGGAGCATCATCGGGCCGCGACGGGCAACAAGGAGCCCATGACAACCGACAGCGGCGGGGCCGCGAGACGGAAACGGCTCCTGTGGCTGGTGGTCGTGCAGACCGTCGTGATGACGGCGCTGGGACTGCTGATCACCCGCGTGGTCGCGGCCGGCGGACTCCTCGCCCCGGACGACACCTTCGTCCGCATGCTCGCCGCGCACCGGACCCCGCCCGTCGACCGGGTCTCACGCTGGCTGTCCGTCCTCGCCGACACCCCGGCCGTGGTCGGAGTGACCCTGCTGTGCGTCCTCGGGCTGCTGTTGCCGCCCGCCCGGCGTTGGTCCGAGGCCCTGTTCCTGGGCGGGTCGGTCGCGGTGCAGTCGGCCGTCTTCCTCCTGGTCGCGGCCCTCGTGGACCGGCCCCGCCCCGACGTCCCGCGTTTGGACGCAGCCCCACCCACCTCCAGCTTCCCCTCAGGCCACGTCGGCGCGTCCCTCGCCCTCTACGGAGGACTCGCCGTCCTCGCCCTGACCCGGGCCCGCAGCCGCTGGCGGTACCTCGCGGCCGGGATCCTGCTGCTGGTGCCGCCGGTGGTCGCGCTGTCCCGGATGTACCGGGGCATGCACCATCCCTCCGACGTGGTGGCCGGCCTGCTCAACGGAACCCTCACGCTCCTCGTGATCGGATCCGTCTTCCTTGCCGACCGCCGCGGCCCTGGCCCCGTCACCGCCGGGTCCGCGCGACCGGCCGGTACCGCCGCGGCCACCGGTGGCGGACGTCCCGATGGCGATCAAGCCGATGGCGGGCATCCCGATGGCGGACAGGCCAGCGGTAGCCGTCCCGATGACGGGCAGGCCAGCGGCGGCCGTCCCGAGGGCGGCCGGGCCGTGGTCGTCCGCCACCCCCATGCCTGCCCCGACGAGCTGGCCGCGCGCGTCCGAGCGACCCTCCTCCGGCACGGCCTCACCGACCAAGGCTGGATCTCCACCGGCCCGAACCGGCCCTGCGGCGACCTCGCCGAGGAAATCGCCGCCGACGGCGCCGACCTGGTCGTGGCCTGCGGCGGCGACGGCACCGTCCGCGCCTGCGCCGAGGTGGTCGCCGGAACCGGCGTCCCGCTCGCGCTCGTCCCCTGCGGGACCGGCAACCTCCTCGCCCGCAACCTTGGCCTGCCCTCGGACCCGGAGAAGGCCCTCGAAGCGGCTCTCGACGGCGGGTACTCCGACATCGACACCGGACGGGCCTGGGGCGACGGCCTGACACCGACGCTGTTCACGGTCATGGCGGGCGCCGGCTTCGACGCCGCCATGATCCGCGACGCCTCTCCCGCCCTCAAGGCCAGCCTGGGCTGGCCGGCATACGCCTTGTCAGCTACCCGGCATCTGAACGAGCCCCGCATGCGGCTGACGGTCCGACTCGACGGGGGCCGCCGGATCCGGAGGCGGGCCCGGATGGCCGTCATCGGCAACGTCGGCACGCTCCAGGCAGGTCTGCGTCTGCTGCCGCGGGCCCGACCGGACAGCGGGCACCTGGAACTCGTCCTGTTCGACCCGCAGGGCCCGGTCGGCTGGCTGGCCGCCGCCGCCCACATCGCCGGCCGTCCGCTGCGCCGCACCCCCGCCGCCACGGACGGCCCCGTCGCAGGCGGCGCCCTGGAGTACTTCACGGCCACCCGCATCGACATCCGTTTCGCGCGCCCCCGCGCCCGGGAACTCGACGGCGAGACCCTGCCCGACGGTGCCCGCTTGAGCGCCGTCGTCGAGCCGGCCGCCCTGCGCGTCCGGCTGCCCCGGCCCCCCGCCACCACCCCGCCCTGGCCGGCAGACGCCCGGACGCCCGCGGGCCTCCGGCCGGGAGCCGCCACGAGCCCGCCCCCCGACGCACGAGCGCCCGCCCCCCTCCGGGCTCCTCGCACCGCAGACCGCTGAACCACCACACAGTCAGGAAACCGATGGGAACCGCGACCCGGGTACCGCAGCGACGTGACGTACGGGGCGAAGAGCTGTCCGGCGACGAGGCGTGGGCCTCGCTGCGCCGCTACGGCGGCTGGCGGCTGGCCCGGGACTCTTTCATACGCTTTCGCTACGCGGACGGCTTCAGCCACTCCCGCGCGCTCGCCCTCCAGACCGTCCTGTCCATCGTGCCGCTGGCCATCGCCGCGATCGGCCTGTCCGGGGTGCTGCACACGGAGGGCATCGGACGCGTCGCCGAGCTGACGATCAGTCGGCTCGCCAGTGGACCGAGCCAGGAGATGGTCGATGAGGCGTTGGCCCAGAGCCGGCGGCACGCGGGCGAAGGCGGCCAGGCCGCCCTGTGGCTGGGCCTGCTGTTCTCGGTCTCGAACGTCACGACCGGCCTGTGCCAGGTCGAGCGCGGCGCCAACCGCATCTACGGCAACGAACGCGACCGGCCGTTCCTGCACAAGTACCTCCGCGGCCTGGTCATGGCCGTCCTGGCCGGCCTCCCGCTGGGGCTGAGCTTCGTCCTCATCGTGCTCGGCGCCGACCTGACCCAGGCCTTCGCGGAGGTCTACGGCCTCGACCCGGCCGCCACCCGGGCCTGGGGCCTGCTGCGCGTGCCGGTCGGCATCCTGCTGGCCGTGCTGGCCACCAGCGCGATCTTCCGTCTCTCGCCGCGCCGCGACCAGCCCGGCTACACCTGGCTCGCCTTCGGCGCCGTCGTGCACCTCCTGCTCTGGCTGACGGCCACCTGGGCCCTGAGCCTGTACGTGGGCGCGAGCAGCTCCTTCACGAGTGTGTACGGACCGCTGAGCGCCGTCATGTCGCTGCTGCTGTGGTCCTACCTCACCTCGCTGGCCCTCTTCCTCGGCCTTTCCTTCGCGGCCCAGTTGGAGGCCGTACGCGCCGGCACGAGGGAACCCGTCAGCCAGGACCCGGGCGTCTGACCCATGCCCCGCCGCAGTTCCCGTCCCAGGCCCAGAGCCAGGCTCAGGCCCAGGCCCAGCCCTCGGCCCGCGTCCCACCTCCCGCGTCCCACGTCCCGATCCCGATCCCGATCCCGATCCTGAGGGGAGGCTGCGCCCCCATGGCACAGCGCAACATCCGGGCACTCCTGTCCCGCCGCGCCGGACCCGACGCGGCCTTCGGCCGCAGACTGGTGCTGGCGGTGACGGCCACGGCCGTGGCGGCGGTGCCCTTCGCCCTCGCTCTCGTGCTCGTCGAGTCCGGGTGGCCGCCGCTGTACCGACTCGACCGGGAGACCGCGGAGGGGATGCACAGGGCCGCCCTCGCACACCCGGTGCTGGTACACCTCCTGGAGTTCCTCACCGGCGTCGTGTGGGACCCGGTGACGATGCGCCTGCTGGTGGCGGCTTTGGTGGTCTGGCTCCTGACCCGCCGTGCCTGGAGGCTGGCGGCCTGGGCCGGCGTCACGGCCACGGCCGGCGGGCTGATCGGCCTGCTGACCAAGCACGTCGTGGAGCGGGCGCGCCCGCACCTGCCGGACCCCGTCTCCCACGCGCCCGGCTTCTCCTTCCCGTCCGGCCACGCCATGACCGCCACCACCTCCTGCGCCGTCCTGCTGCTGGTCCTGCTCCCGCTGCTCCCTCCGTCCCGGCGGCTACTGGCGTGGGCCTTGGCGGTGATCAGTGTGGTCGGCGTCGGCTTCACCCGCGTCGCCCTCGGCGTGCACTGGGTCAGCGACGTCGTCGGGGGCTGGCTGCTCGGGCTGGCCGTGGTCACGGCGACCACCCTCGTCTTCGAGGCGTGGCGTGCCGACACCGGCCTCCGGCGCACCGACCCCGCGGAAGAGGGCCTGGAACCCGAACTCCGCTCCCCCTCTCCCGAACCCGCCCTCGACCTGCGCCACGGCTCCGACGATGGGACCGCCGATCGTTCCGGTGCCGCTCCCGATCAGGGAGGACACACCGATGAGCGGAGAGAACGTGACCGAAGCCGAGGCCGCCGACCAGTCTGAAACACGGCCAGCGGGGCTGATGGCCCCTGACTGATCGACGAACTGCCGTCCCCTGCCCGAGCCGAAGGCCGGTGGCCGGCCGGCGAGGGCAGGCTGCCGCGGCAGTCGACGCAGCGGCTGTCGGGGTCCGCCGTGGAGGCCGAGAGGGGCCTCTTCCCGTCCGCGAGGAACGCTGTCCCGTCCGCTGAGATTCGCACATCTGAGAACGGAGCTGTGAGGTAGCGGCGCAGGCAGCGGCGTCGGCGGTCGGAGCCGGCCCCGCCGGCCGACGTCCGCCCGTGGTCAGCTTCCGCCGTCATCGGTGATTCCTCGGCCGGAAATCCCGGCCAAGGATCCTTTTGCGCCGATCTTCGCAATCGGCCGCCTTCCCCGCGGCCTGCACGGCATGATCGCGCCAGAAATCGACGGCGGGGCACCGAAGGGTGTCGGGGGAGGGGAGTGCAGGGGTGAGTGTGAACGGGTTCCGGTTCAATCCGCCGCCGAGCTGGCCACTGGCCCATGGCTGGGTCCCTCCGGCGGGCTGGGAGCCCGACCCGTCCTGGCCGCCCCCTCCTGGCTGGCAGATGTGGCTGCCCGACACACCCGAAGGCGCACTGCCGGCAGCCGCCGTGCCCCGGCAGTACACGCCTGCGCCCGGCGTTCCTGGCGGGCGCAAGAGAGGCTTGTTCGGGCGTTGGCGGCGCGACGAGCAGAGCGAGCTCGAGGAATTGAGGCAGTGGATCGCGCACACCCAAGGCGCCGACGCTGTCCAGGTCGCCGGTCTCATGGAGCGGACACGCCGCGAGGCAGCCGCCCTGCACGCGCAGGCACAGACAGAGGCCGAAGCCCTCGTGGAACAGGCCCGCCAGACCGCCAAGGACATCAAGGCCGACGCCAAACAGGCCGCGAGGGAAACCGAGCGGATCCGCAAGGAAGCCGAGCAATACCGAGGAGAGATCTACCAGGCGGAGAACCGCCTGACCGAGCTGCGCGCGCAGATCGTCACCACCGACGAGACCGTCCTGCTCCAGCAGGCCGGCATCTACTCCTACCACCACCAGCTCCACGATGCCGTCGCCTACCGCAGCCGCCTCGACTCCCTCAAAGCCGAGATCAAGAACCTCGCACGCAACAATCAGGCCGTCCTGGCGGCCACCGACTGGACCGTCAACGGCTCCACCCGCGAGGGCCGCAAGATGATCCGCGACTTCTCCAAACTGATGCTCCGCGCCTACAACGCCGAGGCCGACTACGCCGTCCGCACCATGCGCCCCCACCGCCTGACCTCACTGGTCGACCGCCTCTACAAGAGCCGGGAGACCATCGCCAAGCTCGGCGCCACCATGCACATCCGCATCTCCGACGCCTACCACGACGCCCGCGTCCGCGAATTGCAGCTGACCGCCGACTTCCTGCAGAAGAAGGAGGAGGAAAGGGAGGCCCAGCGCGAGGCACGCGCCCGTGAGCGTGAGGAAGCGGCCGCCCAGCGCGAGCTGGAGCGCGAACGGGAGAAGCTGAGCAAGGAACTCAACCACTACGAAGCCGCCATCGAGCGTCTGCGCGCCCAAGGCGACCACGAAGCCGTGCGTGACATGGAAGCCAAACTCGCCGAGATCCACGACGCGCTCCAGGACGTCGATGCCCGCGCCGCGAACGTCCGCGCCGGCTACGTCTACGTCGTTTCCAACATCGGCGCCTTCGGCGACAGCATCGTCAAGATCGGCATGACGCGCCGCCTCGAGCCCCTCGACCGCGTCTACGAGCTCAGCGGCGCGGCAGTCCCCTTCCGCTTCGACGTCCACGCCCTGATCTTCAGTAAGGACGCCGTCGGCCTCGAAACCCGCCTCCACCACGAGTTCGCCGACCGTCGGGTCAACCGCGTGAACACCAGGAAGGAGTTCTTCTACGTCACCCCCATGGAGGTGCGCACCGCACTGGAACGATTCGCGGGGGAGCACCTGGTGGAGTTCACCGAGGTCCCGCAGGCGATCGAGTGGCGTGCCAGCAAAATCGGCTGACCCTGGCAGGACGCTTCATGGCCGCGGCAGCACCTCAGATCACGGCGGTGCCGCAGCCACCCCCGCGGCAGCCCCGTGGCGTCGGCCTCACAGTACCGGCCAGTGGAAGAGGCCGGGTTCCCACTGAAGGAGCTGTCGTTCCCGTCGTTCGTGAACGGAGCGGCGCCGTTGACGGACGTGACATCGTGATCGTGCGGGATGGACGCGAAGTGCACCACGGTCGGCGCCGCCTGCCCGGAACACGGGTCCTGGTCGAACCGCGTGCACAAGGTCCCCTCCGCGGTGGCAGGTCGCCCTGCTTGCTGACCCGGCCGCGTACCGATGTCGCGGCAGACCGCGGAGTCGACGCTCAGGCCCCGGACGGTCGCGCCCTTCGCGTCGGCCAGGGTCCGGAGTCGGTCAGGATCCGGTGACAGGTCCCGTTGTGCGGCCGCCTGCGGAGGCGGTTGGAGTGCCGGTTCCACGGTCCGTAGCGGCGGCGACGAACCGCCGCGGAACTCCGGTCCCGGACTCGACACCGTAGGCCGTCGATCAGCCGCCGCCGAGGCCAGACGGGCGGCCGCCCTGACCTGGCACCCTTCGGCAACAGCAGCTCCAGCACCGCCCCCTGCCCGGCCGCCTTGACCGCGCTCCGGTCGCCGTATCTCCGCACCCATCTCCGCCCTGCGACTCGGTTCTTGGGTGCCCGTCAGGCGGAGCACGGTCTTGCGCCTCATCGACGTGCGCCCCGATCCGGAGGGCCTCCGAGCCGCGCATGGTGGGCGTCGCCCCCGTCACCCGCGAGCAGCCGTCTCCTCACGGTGTCCCGAAGCGGCCGCATCGGGTATGACGAGCAGTTTGCCGGTGGTACGCCGAGCCTCCAGATCGCTGTGGGCCCGGGCGGCCTCGGACAATGCGTAGCGGCCCGTCACGGTGACCTCAAGGGCCTTGGAGCGCACCCACGCGAACACGTCGGCGGCCCGTCGGAGCAGTTCGGACCGATCGGCGATGAAGTCTCCGAGGCTGGGCCGGATCAGGGTCAGCGAACCGCCGTGGGCGAGCCGAATCGGATCGAAGGGCGGCACGGCACCGCTTGCCGCGCCGAAGAGCACGAGATGGCCTCGGGGGCGCAGGCTGGCGAGGCTCGCGTCGAAGGTGTGCGCGCCGACGCCGTCGAAGACGACCGGCAGTCCCTGGCCGCCGTTGAGCCGTCTCACCTCGGCCGCGAGGTCGTCGACTGCCGAGGAGACGATCACCTCGGCGGCCCCGGCGTGCTTCGCCGGCTCGGCCTTCGCCGGGGTCGACGTCGTGCCGATCACCCTGCCGCCGAGATGGGTGATGAGCTGGGTCAGAAGCAGCCCCATGCCACCGGCGGCCGCGTGCACGAGCACCGTGTCGCCCTCTTGGACCGGGTAGGCGTCCTTGACGAGGTAGTGGGCGGTCATGCCTTGGAGGAGCACGGCGGCGGCTGTCTCGAAGCCGATGTCGTCGGGCAGCGGCACCAGCCGGGAGGAATCCACGACGGCCCGCTCGGCGTACGTGCCGGGAATCTCCACCCAACCGACCCGGTCTCCGACTGCGACGTCGGTGACGCCGGGACCGACGTCGACGACCGTGCCGGCGCCCTCGGAGCCCGGGGTGAAGGGAAGCGGGAGGCCGTAGCGGCCTTCGCGGTGGTAGACGTCGAGGAAGTTGACCCCGGATGCGGCGACCTCCACGACCGCCTCGCCCGGCCCCGGCCGCGGCTGGTCCACCTCGGCCTCCTGCAGCACCTCGGGACCGCCCACTTCGTACACCTGAATCGCCCGCATGACCCCTCCAATTACGGCTCGTCCCCCAGCAACCCCGTCGACGGCCGTCCGATTCCCGGCAAGCAGACCAGCGCTCGACCGACCCACGGGCTTCCGTGACGGTGCGCGGAGTGAGGGGCTCGTCGCAGTAGGGGCTGGTCCCCGGGATCTGTGTCACGGCGCAACTGTCCCGTGTGGTCCAGCGCGACGACCGTCCGGTCCGGCCGTCACATCACGACCGAGGTGCGGGGGTGAAGGCCGCGCGAGCTTCCACCAGCCGCAATCGCCGGGCCCGGAATCGCCGCCTTCCACGGCTGTGCCCACCGTGAATGAGGCCTCCCGCCGTGTCGGGGCCTCTCGGGCTGCCATACGTCGACGGCGCCCCTCGGCTTCACCAGGGCGGACCCGGCCGAGCAGGCCATGCCATCAGCTGCTGGACGCGGGACGCGGGACGCGGTACGAGCCCGGGTGCGGGCCAGATCGATCGCGGGACGCCGAGCCCGGGGGCCGTACTCCTCCGCGATGCGTTCCGATGCGGCCGTGGTCTTCGTCGTCCAGCGGCCAAGGCCACCGGTCTCCGGTCCGCCAGGAATCGGAAATCGGGGTTCGAACCGGGTGGGCACCGACCTGGCGGCCGGCATCGAGGACGTTCAGCCATGCAGGGGGTCCTGACCGACGCCTGCACCGGTCTCCGCATCGGTGCTCAGTCGGCAGCGGCAGGCGAGGGTGCCCCGTCCCGCGGCGGGCCGTGTCTCTCCCGCTCGGCCGCCAGCCGGTTCAGCACACCGACGACGCCGTCCACCCGCCACGCGGCTCGGATCAGTACCGGCGCATCGACCTCCGGCCCGGGCGAGCGGGCCAGGGTGACGATCCCGTCCCCGACATGGACGTGGAGCTCCACCGCACGGCCGGGGGTCGCCCTCCGGGCATGAACGGCGTCGATGACTTCCTACGGATCTCCGCGTCAGTCCTCAGGAAGACGCGCAGGAGGTTGCGTCGCGTGGTGAAGCCGATGAGGCGGTTCCCCTCGTGCATCACGGGCCGCCGGTCGATGCGGCGGCGTTCCATGATGCGCGCGGCGTCGACGACGCGCTGCTGGGGATGGAGCGTGACCGCTGGACAGGTCACCGGTTCCATGGCTACCGATGCGGCCGGACGGGCCTGGACGAGCCGCTTCAGGGCCTCCACCAGTCGGCGTCGCCCCGCACCACCGCGGCCGGGGCGGCTCGGCGGGCCGTCCGAGGTCCTGAGTCCGGTCCCCGGAGGATCGCGAACGCCCTGTCGCACGAGCGGGGCGGCCGGCAGAAGGATCAAGGTTGCCGCGGGGAATCCGGGTCGCGCGGGCGAGCGGTCGGACGCCCTGCTCCGACGGCTCGCCGGTCGAGCCGCGCTTCTCCGCCGCCGGCTGACCGGGACGAGCACCGAAGGGTCCGGGAAATGGTTTGCCGACCCGGTGGCTGTGTGTCACCGTTCGGCCTGGACCGGCAGTCGATCATGGACGGCCGGTCGATGTCGCCATGTCGGCGGCCTCTCGGGGATCCGCTGGAGAGGTGACGAAACGATGGGAACCGGTGCCGTGGGGAACGATGACGAGGACAAGTGTCGCCGGTCGTTGGCCGAGGAGCAGGCGAAGAGTCTTGCCGCCACCAACAATTGGGAACATGTGGACAGGGAGCGGGTCCACCGGGACTGGGACGCCCTGTACCGGGAGATCACGGCTTTCCTGGACGGCGGCTCCCTGCCAGGGGACCAGCAGATCCAGGAGCTCGTCCGTAGGCACTTCGACATCGCGTGCCGGTTCTACACCCCCTCCAGGGAGGCGTACGTCGGCATGTCGCTCTTCTACGCCGAGGACGAGGCCATGAGGGCGTTCCACGATTCCTACCACCCCGGGCTGGTGGAGTTCCTGGGCGCCGCGATCAAGGTGTTCGCCGAGCACGGGAACGGATTCGCCCCCAGCGCGGGAGCCGAGGCTTCGGCGTAGTCGGACGACACGGGTCGGGACGCGGACGGACGGGGGAGACCTCAGGGCTGTCGCAGCCCTGGGGGAGCAGAGACCGGTGTCTCGGGCTGGTGCCGAGACGACATCGTCCGTGAGCACGACTTCGTCTGTTCTTCTGCGGGGGCGATCCGCCCGCGGCGTGGAGCGGAGGGCCACGCTGCGTAAGACCGTGGGGCACGGCTCCTCGTCAAGGCCGGCCCGCGAGACCGGGCACGATCCGAGCGCGGACCTCGGCATTCTTCATCGCCGGCAGTGCAAGGCGTCGAAGCCTCCGCGAAGCACCGGGACCGGGCCTCCTCGAAGCACCGGGACCGGGGCTTCGAGGAGGCCGCCGAAGTGCCCCATCCGGCCCTTACTGCGACACTTTCGCTGTGTCAGCGTCCCGAACGGCGGGTGCGCTTACGACGATGGGGTCCAGGACCCGTGGAATCACGGGGGGTGCATGCCCTCGGGCGGTCCTGGGTCGATTCGCGTTCCCGTGACGGGGAAGACCCCCGTCGGCCACGTCCGCCCGGTGCCCGCAGGCCGCCCGCGACCGCACACGACGGAGGAAACATGCGTGAGGACGAGCGCTCTGAAGGCGTACCGCTGACCGACGAGGAGCTCGGTGCGCTCGACGCGCACTGGAGGGCCGCCAACTACCTGTCGGCCGGCCAGATCTATCTGATGGGCAATCCGCTGCTGAGGAAGCCGCTGGAACCGTCCCACATCAAGCCGCGGTTGCTCGGGCACTGGGGCACCTCCCCGGGCCTGAACCTCGTGCACACCCACCTCAACCGCGTCATCAAACGGCACGGCGTCGACGCGCTGTGCGTCTGGGGGCCCGGGCACGGCGGGCCGGCCGTCCTCGCCAACTCCTGGCTGGAAGGCAGCTACAGCGAGACCTACCCCGATGTGAGCCGCGACGAGCACGGCATGGCCCGGCTGTTCCGGCAGTTCTCCTTCCCCGGCGGGGTGCCGAGCCACGTGGCACCCGAGACCCCCGGCTCGATCCACGAGGGCGGTGAGCTGGGCTACTCCCTGTCGCACGCCTATGGCGCCGCCCTGGACAATCCCGACCTGCTGGTGGCCTGCGTCATCGGCGACGGTGAGGCGGAGACGGGACCGCTCGCCGCCTCCTGGCACTCCAACAAGTTCCTCGACCCCGTCCACGACGGAGCGGTCCTGCCCGTCCTCCACCTCAACGGATACAAGATCGCGAATCCCACCGTGCTCGCACGGCTGCCGGAGACGGAACTCGACCAGTTGCTGCGCGGCTACGGCCACGACCCCCTGCACGTCACCGGAGACGACCCCCACCAGGTCCACCGGGCCATGGCGGCGGCCATGGACACGGCTCTCGACCACATCCGGCACATCCAGCGGCAAGCCCGGACCGGCGCCCCCGTCGGACGGCCGCGCTGGCCGGTGATCGTCCTGCGCACCCCGAAGGGCTGGACCGGACCCGCCACGGTCGACGGCGTCCCGGTCGAGAACACCTGGCGTGCCCACCAGGTGCCCCTGCCGGGCGTCCGCGACGACGACGGCCACCGGGCCCAACTGGAAGCGTGGCTGCGCTCGTACCGCCCCGAGGAGCTCTTCGACGAAGCCGGCCGGCCGCGCCCCCAGGTGCTGGAATGCGTCCCGGAGGGCGAGCGGAGGCTGGGCGCGACCCGGCACGCCAACGGCGGCCTGCTCCTGCGGGACCTGCCTCTGCCTCCGCTCGAACGCTACGCCGTCCCCGTCGACCGGCCCGGCCAGACCCACCACGAGCCGACCGCAGTGCTCGGAGACCTGCTGGAAGGCGTCATGGCCGCCACCGGCGAGCGCCGTGACTTCCGGCTCGTCGGCCCCGACGAGACCGCCTCGAACCGTCTCCAGGCCGTGTACGAAGCCAGTGGCAAGGCCTGGCAGGAACCGCTCCTGGACACCGACGAACACCTCGACCGACACGGCCGCGTCATGGAGATCCTCTCCGAACACACCTGCCAGGGCTGGCTGGAGGGCTACCTGCTGACCGGCCGACACGGGCTGTTCTCCTGCTACGAAGCCTTCGTCCACATCGTCGACTCCATGGTCAACCAGCACATCAAGTGGCTCAAGACCTCCCGTGCCCTGCACTGGCGCGCCCCTGTCGCCTCGCTCAACTACCTCCTCACGTCCCACGTGTGGCGCCAGGACCACAACGGCTTCTCCCACCAGGACCCCGGCTTCGTCGACCACGTCCTCAACAAGAGCCCCGAAGTCGTCCGCGTCTACCTCCCGCCGGACGCCAACACCCTGCTGACCGTCGCCGACCACGCGCTCCGCAGCCGCGACCAGGTCAACGTGATCGTCGCCGGCAAACAGCCCTGCTTCGACTGGCTCTCCCTCGACGACGCCCGCGCCCACTGCGCCCGCGGCGCCGGCATGTGGGAATGGGCGGGTACCGAGGACGGGACCCGCGAGCCGGACGTGGTCCTGGCCTGTGCCGGTGACGTCCCCACCCAGGAGGTCCTCGCGGCGGCCGGCCTCCTGCGGCGCCATCTCCCGCAGCTCGTCGTTCGGGTGGTCAACGTCGTCGACATGACCCGGCTCATGCCCCACGACGAACACCCGCACGGCATGACCGACCCGGAATATGACGCCCTGTTCACCCGGGACAAGCCGGTGATCTTCGCTTACCACGGTTACCCCTGGCTCGTGCACCGCCTCGCCTACCGCCGCAACGGGCACCAGAACCTGCACGTACGCGGCTACAAGGAGGTGGGTACCACCACGACCCCCTTCGACATGGTCGTGCGCAACGACCTCGACCGCTACCGCCTCGTCATGGACGTGATCGACCGCGTGCCCGGCCTTGCCGTGCGAGCCGTGGGCGTGCGCCAGGCCATGGCCGACGCCCGCACCCGCCACCACGCCTTCATCCGCCGACACGGCACCGACCTGCCCGAGGTCGCCGACTGGAGCTGGGGCGACGGCCGGCAGCCGACATGAGATCCCACCGACCGCACAGCGCGGCGCCGAAATCCCGACAGGCCGCCACGGCGTCCCTGCCCGGGCCTCGCCCGGCCCGGGGAACCATCAAGGCCGGGAACCACCGGGCCGCAAGCAGGCCGGCCGGCTCGTAGGAGGAAGTGCCGGAGGGAGCCCGGCCACTCCGCTCGTCATCCCTTCGTCCGCCGGCCGGTGCTGCGCCATGGTTGTCCGCTCCCTCCGCCCGAGGGGCCCCCGCCGCCGTCCACGGCCGCACGGCCTTCGTGCTCAGTGGGGGAGCGGGGCGTAGGGCGCGCATGCGAGGGTGCGGTTCGTGTGAGGCCGCGGGCTCGCACGTCGAAGCATGTCGAAGACGGTGCGGGCCCTGACCCGACCCTCGCACACCTCGTCCCCGCGCTGGATACGCACCACTGCGGCCGGGTCCCGCAGAGCACGAGGGCGCTTCTCACCGCGCGGAGGCGGGCCGCTCTTCGGCCGCCTGGGACACGAGCTGGACGAAGCGACCTGGACCCGCACCGTCGACCACTACCTGCGACGCACAGCCACGGCTCGACCCTCAGCGGGCCGGTCCTCGGCTGGGCGCTGTCCAGGGTCCGCCGCCGGGAGGCCTGCGCATACGTACAGGAAGCGCTCGAAGGCGATGTAGCCGACCTCCAGGGCGGGACCACCGAGGAAGATCCACCTGGGGGCGATGGCCGGCACCATCGATCTGGTCCAGCGCGGGCTCACGGGCCTCGAGACAGGGAACGGCGCCCTGTGGCTCGACCCCGTGTCCTCGCCGCGCTTCACCGAGTACGGCTTCTCCCTCCGCTACGGGGGAACCGGGGCATCCGGGTACGGGTGACACCCCTGCGCTCGGAGATCGGCGCTCCTCCCTCGGACCGGACCCCGATCGAGGTGCGGCTGCGGGACCGCGTCGTGTCGGTGGAACCGGGCGACGCGGCCGTGCTGACCCTACGGGAGACGTGAACCAGTCAGCCGATCAGTCCAGCAGGGCGGTCGCTTCGACCTCGACGAGGACATCCGGCTCGAAGAGGTGATCGACGCCGATCAGAGAAGCCGGGGGCATGGGCAGACGGAGCCCGATCTCGTCGGCGACGGATTCGACTCCTGCCATGAAATCGCCGATCTTCTCAGGCTTCCATCCGGTCACGTAGAACGTCAGACGCAGGACGTCCGCGAACGACGCCCCCGCTCCTGTCAGGCCGATGGAGGTGTTACGCAGTGCCTGGGCCACCTGTCCGGACAAATCGCCGGGTGCGACTGGTGTTCCGTCGGCCCGTCGTGCGATCTGGCCGCTGACGTGGACGTGCTTGGTTCCGGTACCGACGGCGACGTGATGGTACGGGGTCGGCTGCAACATGCCGTCCGGGGTGAAGTGCTGAACAGTCATGACTGGCTCCTCCGCTGTAGGTATCCGTAAGCTACCTAGTAGCAGAAGGACACTTCAACGAGACCAGGTTTCGCCATGGATACCTCCGATGAGCTTCGCGTGGACGCACCGCACCGTGAGCTGCTGGATCAGATTCTCGACAAGTGGTCGCTCAGTGTGCTGAACGAGCTGTGCGAACGCCCGTGCCGCTTCAACGAACTGCGCCGGGCCGTTCCCCAGGTCACGCAGAAGTCGTTGACCGCGACACTTCGGCGACTCGAACGCAACGGCGTGATCGAGCGTGAGGTCGTTTCCACCCGGCCTGTGGCGGTTCGATACCGGATCACCCGTCTCGGCAAGTCCCTTCGGCACCCCATCGACGTGTTGTCGGCCTGGGCCTCGGAGAACATGCCCGCCATTGAGCACGCGCGCGAGGTCTTCGACAGTTCGGCCGGCACGTGAGGGTACGTTCCGCCGGCCTCTCCGGGTGGGGAGGTGGACCGCCTCGGCGGGCCGAGCCTCCGGGTCGGTGGCGGGCGGCCCAGATGGGACAGGCGACGCCGCCTCGGGCGGGCTGTCGCCTTCACGGCGTGGTGCTTTCCCGATGCCTCCCGTGCGGCTGTCCGCAAGACAGGAGGGTCACCGCCCCCGTTCGGGTGGGGACGTGGTTCGCGCCGTCGGATCGATGAACGCGGTGCCGAGCCGTTGCAGGGCGCCCTTCAACGCGTCACGCTGTTCCGGCGTCAGAGGGCTGAACAGCACGCCGTCGAGATCCGACAGGGTTTCGTTCGCGCGTGCGCGGGCACGTCGTCCCGCCTCCGTCAGGCTCAGTTGCGCGGTGTTTCCCCTGCCCGTGGGGCTGGTGCGTTCGACGAGTCCGTCGGCTTCGAGCTGCCGCACGATCGCGAGCATGCTCGGCGCGCTGATCCGCGCCCGGCGTGCGAGCTCGCTGATGGACAGGCCGGGGGATGCGGAAAGGTGGCCCATCACCCCCAACAGCCGGACGGACAGCCCAGCCTCCTCCAGGCGGCTCTCGACCGTCTCCCGGACCATGCGCCCGATCCCCGCCAGCTGAAGCGACAGCGGCATTCCCGGGACTGGCCGCCCGGTCCCTGCGGGTACCGAATCGTCGCGGCTCCCATAGGCCTCCTCGGTCATCGCGCCCTCCCTCCTCTCGCAGTCTCGTCGACCGATGCTACTGTCCTCGCCGTAAGTTTTAGCCAACCTAAAACTAGGACCGTGTCGATGAGCAAGTTGTTCCTGACCCTCCATGTCCTGGTCGCCGTCTTGGCCGTGGGGCCCGTGACCGTCGCCGCCAGCCTCTTCCCGCGAAGCATGCGCAACAGCCTCAAGAACGGGTCGAACGAAGCATCCGAAGCCCGGCTGCTCCACAGGCTCACGCGGGTGTACGCCTCGGTCGGCGCGGCCGTGCCCCTTCTGGGAATCGCCACGGCCGCCGCGATGGGCGTCACGCGGGACCCCTGGGTCATCGCGTCCCTCACGTTGACCGCTATCGCGGCCGGACTGCTCATCACGCGCATCATCCCCGGGCAGCGGGAAGCCCTCGCCCTCCTGGACCGGCACGGCGGCCGCACGGCCGGCGCAGCGGATTCCGCCTCCGGACCCGGCACCGTTCAGAACTCCACCGCGCTCCTGAAGCAGCTGTCGATGACAACGGGAATCTTCTCGCTCCTCTGGGCCGTCGTCCTCGTCCTCATGGTCGTCCGGCCGGGCTCCTCGACAGGAGGCTGACCGATCCCCCCGTGAGGGCTCGCCGGGCGACTACCGAATTTCGTGCGATGGCGTAGGCGGTGCCCTTCGTCACCACCCTGGAGCAGCTCCAGCCGCACGGCCGCGATCGTCGTGTTTGGTCCGTGGGGTGGGGGTAGGCGGCGTCATGGAGCGACTGGATAACGCCCCTTGGCCGGTCGTACGCGGACATCCCCCGACGCGTACGGCCGGCTTTCTCGTGCGCTTGGTACTCGTCGTCCTCCTCGACCCGCTGGGGAAGGGGAAGCCCTCCAGGTCCCGCTCGCCGAGGCCCGGACTGGCCCCCTGCCCTGCCCGGCGATCACCGCCCGGTCTGTTCCCGTCCCGGGCCCGGGACGGGTGGCGAGCACGAGCCACGACGACCCCGCTGGGCGGGGGCCGCGTCCGGCACGATGTGCCCCTCGGTGTCGCCCTCTTCAGGTGCTACCCCCTCGCGGAGAGGTCCTCCTCCGGACGAAGACGAGTGCCGGGCGTGGAGTGGGCAACCGCGGCGCTCGGCCGCCCGGGTCGTCGCGCGTGCCCGGGCGGCCCGCGGTGGAGGTCAGACTCTCGCGGGTACCTTCGTGTCGCCGCCGGCTTTGCCCGCAGCGGATCCCGCGTCCGCTCCGGTCTTCGCGGACGCGGTGTACATCACGCTCCCCTGCTGCTTCGACCTCTCGGCGAGGCTCTTCGCCACGAGCGTCTCCAGGCTGTTGCGCACGGTCTGGATCGACGTCGCCCGGTCGGGATGGTCCTGTGCGAGCTGGTCATGGACTTCGCGCGCCACGCACGGCTGCCCGGGGGTCTTGAGGAGGATGGCCAGCGCGAGCCGCCACAGAGGCGGGCCCGACTTCTCCACGACCGTGACAGCGTCGGTCGCCGTCGAGGCGGCCGACGGTACCGGAGCCTTCTCGGGTCGCGGCTTCTTCGAGGCGGTCTTCTTCGCCGTCGCCTTTCTGGGCGCCTTCGCAGCGGCCGTCTTCCTGGCGGCCCGCTCGGGCCGCTCCGCCTTCACCGACCGCTCCTGCCGCGGCTGCGGAACGCTCTGCGGTGCTTCGGCCGCCGGCTCGACCGGCGCGAAGGTGTCGGCCTGCCCGGCCGTGGTCGCCGACGGCGCCTCGGCGCCCACGGCGGCCGGCTGGACCTCCGGTGCGCCGGGCAGACTGCCCTGCGCCCGGGTCAGCCAGCTCTCCTCGGCCTTGAGCTGCTCCAGACGCTCCTGGAGACCGGCGATCTGCGCGGTGACGTCGCCCTGTTCCTTGCGGTTGGCCGCGAGGTCGTCGGCGTACTGCTGCGCGTACCTGTGCTGGATAGGGGTCTGTGTGCGATCTTCGGCCATCAGCACTCCTTGTACCGGGTTGTTGCTGCCGGATGCTACTCACCGCGGGAGGAGTGCGGTTTCCCACCAGCCTTTCAGCGCCACCTGGACGGACCGGGCTCGCTTTCGGCCCGTGCCGGGATGGGGTGCGCGGCACAACCCCCGGTCCCCGTGACGGGACGCCGTACGGCCGGGGCCGCCCCCGTCTCCCACGATCCTTTTCGGGAACTGCGGCACGGCGTCAGCGGTCGGCTCGTGAGGGGTCCGGGGCTCGGGGCCGGCCACGGCTGACGGTTCGTCATACCACCCGGCCTGCTCGCGCACGGCCCCGTGTCCGCCACTGCGCCGGTGGACTACGGTCGTTGTCCACTCTCGCGCTTCAGGCCCGCCCGCAGTCCGTCACCGCCCCGGGGGACACCCTCGTTCCGTACAGGCCCGTGTGGTGCATGCAGGGAAGGCGTTGTCGGCCGGTGTCGTCACCATCCCCGGCTTCCTGACCTTCGAGCGCACCCACCGTGCCGCACGCACCGCTCGCACCCGCAGACCGGCGACCCGATCGACATCTAGGCCGGCTGCGGCGTGAAGGTCTCCGCGGGCTCGAGGCTCAAGGAAGCCGCCAAGGGCAAGTAACACCCCCACCCCTCACCGAGTCGAGTAGCACCCCACCCCTCGCCGCAGATGTCGCCCGCCCCGGCAGCGGAATGATCGATTAAGTGAGCGCGCGTGGGGTAGGACAGGTGCCGGACGCCTTCCCGCACGGGGAGGGGTCCCTTTTCCCACCCGGCCGGGCCTCCCCGGCTTGATCGAAGGACACGAGCATGGCCAGCGGTACCGTGAAGTGGTTCAACGCCGAAAAGGGCTTCGGCTTCATCCAGCAGGACGGCGGCGGTCCGGACGTCTTCGCGCACTACTCCAACATCTCCGGCAATGGATACCGCGAGCTTGTCGAGGGCGAGACGGTCACCTTCGACGTGACGCAGGGCCAGAAGGGTCCCCAGGCGGAGAACATCGTCCGCAACTGACATCCCCGGCTGACCCGCCGGACCACACGAAAGCGCTCGGCGTCCCGCGTCGGCCACCGCGTGCAGGTGGTGCAACCGACGCGGGACGAAGCAGCTCGGTGGTTCGCTGGGCTCATGACCCAGAGGCGGCAGGTTCGCATCCTGTCCCCGCTACGGCAGGAAGGGGCCCCGCAGGCGCCGGGCCCCTTCACGCTGCACAGCCGACCGGTTCAGGGATGACGTGGGTTCCGTGTCGTGGCCATGTCCGCTGATCTGCGCCAGTGTGAGGTTCCACCAGCTACCTCTTCGGACACGTCCGGATCAGACTCCGGGATCAGGCGCCGGGATCAGGGGGAAGGATGATCCGGGCCGCCACGGGGAGGTGGTCGCTGGCCGTCGCGGGGAGGGTCCACGTCGAAGCGGCCCGGACGCCGCCGAGGAGAATCTGGTCGATCCGGACGGCCGGCAGACGCGCCGGCCAGGTGAAGCCGAAACCCGCGCCCGCCTCGGCCTGCGCGGAGACGAGGCGGTCGGTGAGGGGCCGCAGCGCGCGGTCGTCGGTGGAGCCGTTGAGGTCACCCATGACGACGACGCGGCGCACCGGCTCGGCGCGCACCTCCGCCGTCAGCAGGCTCAGCGCCTCGTCGCGCGCCCGGGTGGTGAAGCCGGAGAGGCCCACGCGGACGGACGGCAGATGGGCGACGTATACGGCCAGCCGGCCGCCGGGCGCGTCCACCGTGGCCCGCATCGCCCGCGTCCACGGCATGATCGGCACGGCTCGCGCGTCCCGTAGCGGATGCACGCTCCACAGGCCCACCGTGCCCTGCTGGAAGTGGTACGGGTAGGCGTCCGCCAAGGCCCGCGCGTAGGCGGGCGCCGTGTCCGGGCTCAGCTCCTCCAGTGCCAGGACGTCCGCCCCGGCGGCCAGCAGGCTTCGCGCGGTCCCCACGGGGTCGGGGTTGGCCTGGTTGACGTTGTGGCTGACCACCGTGAGGTCACCGCCGGGGGCCGACTTGTCGACCAGGGCCCCGCCGAATACCGCAGCCCAGGCCGCCGTCGGCACCAGCAGGGCCACCGCCGCCGCCACCGCCGCCCGCCGCAGCAGGGCGGCGGCCACCAGGACGGGGACGGCCAGCGCGCTCCAGGGCAGCAGGGTCTCGGCCAGACTGGTCATCCGTCCGGGCAAACGGGGGAGCAGCCCGTGCCCCGCGATGCCCATCGCGAGGAGGACGGAGCAGCCAATGACCGCCGTCCCGCGCCGTCGCCACCACCGCCGACGCGCAGCGGCGTCCACCGCTCCGGGGCGCGGGTCCGGCTGCACCCCAGCCGGGCCCCCGGTCCCGGGTGCGCGGTCCTGGCGGACCGTCGTGCTGCCCGCCCCGGCGGTGGGAGGCGGCTGTGCCGTCCTGCCGTCCGGTGCCCCGGCGCAGGAATTTGGGCGCTGCGTCGCCGTCATCGCCCCCGGCCCTCCGTCCCGGCGGCCAGCCCGTCGCGGACGGCGGTGAGCAGGCCGCGGCCGGCGTCGACGGCGGCCCGGAGGCCCTCGGCCGGCGTCGTGTTCGCCCGCTGGTGCAGGACGGCGCCGACGAGCAGCCGGGGCGTGCCGCCGACGCGCACCTCGCAGGCCCACAGCAGGTTCCCGCCTGCTGGGGTGCTGGAACCGGTCTTCACGCCGACGACGCCCGGGGTGCCCAGCAGGGGATTGGTGTTGGCGATCGTGCCGAGGCCGGGGACGGTGATCTCGCGAGTGGCCACGATCGCCCGGAAGACCGGGTCTTTCATCGCGGCCCGCACCAGCCGGACCTGGTCGGCCGCGGTGCTCGTGGTCGTCGGCTCGATGCCGCTCGCCCCCGTGTAGACCGTGTCCCGCATGCCGAGCCGCTCGGCGGCGCGCCGCATCTTCGCCACGAACGCCTCCTGGCTGCCGGAGTCCCACCGGGCCAGCAGCCGGGCGATGTTGTTCCCGGAGGGGATCAGCAGGAGCTCCAGGAGCCGGCGCTGAGAGTGGCGCTCGCCCGCCCGCACGGGGACGGTCGACTCACCGCCGACCCCCACCTCGTGCGCGGCCCGTTGGTCCGCTTCGATCAGGGGGCCCTCCTCGTCCGGCCGCAACGGGTGCCCGTTGAGCACGACGTAGGCGGTCATCACCTTCGCCAGGCTGGCGATCGGCACGGGCCGCCGCCCGCCCCTCTCGCCCAGTGAACCGCTCCCCTCCAGCTCGACGGCGCTCTGGCCGTCCTGAGGCCACGGGAGGGGGCCGATGGCGGAGATCGGCCGCCCGCCGTCCGGCGGTGCGGGCGATCCGGAGGGGGAGACGACGGCGATGCCCAGGGCCGTCAGCAGAGCCAGGGCAAGCGCACCGCCGACGAGGCGGTGACGGTGTGGGCGGGGAAGGGCCACGGGCTGCCTCCAGGGGCTGCGGTACGGATGCGGTACGGCAGCCAGACTCCTGGCCAGAGGTCTCCGGTCCGCGGACACCGGAACGCGGCCCGTGCTCGGGAACCCATCGGTCGTGTATCAGCGGGGCGGCGAGTGGGACACGCGCCGGAGGGACGACCGGGGTCCAGCGGACGAGGAAGGGGTCACCCGTCGGGGGGGCCGGCCGGGGCCCGGCGGAGGAAGAGGGCTCACTTGTCGGCGGGTGCAGGGTCCGGGGGCAGGCTCAGGGTGGCCACCGCGCCGCCGTCCGCGGCGTTGGTGAAGGCCAGGGCCGCTCCGATCACCTTTGCCTGGCCGGACGCGATCGTCAGGCCCAGGCCGTGCCCGCGCCCGCGTTCGGCCGTGCCCGTGCGGAACCGCTGGGGACCGTGGGCCAGCAGGTCGGCCGGGAAGCCGGGGCCGTGGTCCCGTACGGTCACCGTCCGGCGGGCGACGGCGACCTCCACCGGGCCGGCGCCGTGCCGGTGGGCGTTGACGACGAGGTTGGAGACGATCCGGTCGAGGCGCCGGGGGTCCGTCTCGACCACCGCCGCGTCCTGCTCGGACACCCGCGCGGCGAGGCCCGTACGCTTGACCGCGTCCCGTACGAGGTCGGCCAGGTCGACCGGTCCAGGCCGGGACCGTTCGGCGCCCGCATCGAGCCGGGAGATCTCCAGGAGGTCCTCCACGAGATCGCGCAGCACCCGCACCCGGCCCTGGACCAGCTCGGTCACCTCGCCCTCGGGCAGCAGCTCCGCCGAGGTGACCAGGCCCATCAAGGGTGTGCGCAGCTCGTGCGCGACATCGGCGGTGAAGCGCTGCTCGGTGTCGATCCGCCGCTGGAGGCTGTCGGCCATCGAGTCGACCACGGCCGAGATCTCGGCGACCTCGTCACCCCCGCGCACCGGCCCGGTCCGGGCGTCGAGGTCACCCGCCGTGATGCGGCGGGCCGTGCGGGCCACCCGGCGCAGCCGCCGGGCGGGGAGCTCGCTCGCCAGAGCCATGGCCGGGACGACGACGCCCAGGGTGAGCAGCGAGTACTTCCACATGTGCCGGTCCAGGGCCTGCCGAGTCAGCAGATCGGCGGTCATGTCGACCTCGACCGCGTACAGTTTCCCGCCCTCCCGCCGGGCCGCCCAGAAGACGGGGGCGGGTGGCCCCTCCTCGTAGAACGTGGCCTCGCCGCCGTGCTCGACCTGCCGCAGCAGAGGGTCGGGCAGTTCCCCGGGAGAGACCAGCGGCCCCTCCTCGCCGGTGGCCGCGGCATCCCCCAGTGCCTTCTCCAGGGACGCGCCGGCCCTGATCGCGCCCTCGTTCAGGGACCGCCGCAGCACCGAGTCGTGCACCAGGACACCGACCGTCAGCGCCATCGAGGCACAGGCCAGAGCCACCAGGAAAACGATCTTCCAGCGCAGCGAGCGGGGGTGCGGCACCAGGCCGGAGACCGCTCCCCGGCGCCGGCCGCTCACCTCTTCCACTTGTAGCCGAAGCCCCGGACCGTCTCGACGCGCTCGGCGCCGATCTTCTTGCGCAGCCGCTGTACGCACAGGTCGACGACCCGGGTGTCGCCGTCCCAGCCGTAGTCCCAGACCTCGCGCAGCAGGGTCTGACGATCCAGCACGATCCCGGGATGGGCGACGAATTCGAGCAGCAGTCGCAGCTCGGTGGGGGCGAGGGCGATCCGCTCGCCGTCCCTGCGGACCTCCAGGGCGGCGGGATCGAGGGAGAGGTCGCCGAAGACCAGCGGGCCGTCCGCCTCCGGTGCGACGGCCGGTCCGCCCGCCGGTGGCGCGAAGGCGGCCCGGCGCAGCAGCGACCGGATCCGCGCCACCAGTACGGCGGTGTCGACGGGCTTCACCACGTAGTCGTCGGCTCCCGCCTCCAGGCCGGACACCACGTCGAGGGAGTCGCCGCGCGCGGACATCATCAGGATCGGATCGGTGGACGTCTCACGGACGCGCCGGCACAACCCGATGCCGTCCAGGCCCGGCAGCATCACGTCGAGCAGCAACAGGTCGTGCCGCCCCTCCCGGAAGAGTTCGAGCCCGGTCAGCCCGTCGGCCGCGACGACCACACGGTAGCCGTACCGTTCCAGGGCCATCGCGACGGACCGCCGGATCACCTCGTCGTCCTCGACGAGCAGGACCGTCACGGGCGCCGACACGGGAGCCGGCAGGGAATCAGACATGTGCGTTCCTCGGGCACGGGACCGGGCAGGTCCTCCATCATGCCTCACCCCCGCCGATCCTCCGGAGGCCCGGAGCACCACCGACACGCCCCCGACCTGGGACGATACGCGCCTGATACATCATCGCGCGGCGGCCGACACACGCCCGAGCCGGTACGGACAAACGATCAGGGCGCCGCGGCGTCGCGCACGGTGCAAGTCACGGAACGGTACAGAACGACGGGTGCGGAGGGGCGACCCCTTCGGCTCGCCCCCCACCCGGCGGCCAGCAGCGGGCGGTGGATCGTGTATGTGGCGTGGCCCCTCGCCGCAGCGGTCGTCGCCGCGGGCGCCGTCCGCCGGCACGGTCTGTGAGTTTCCAGGGCCTGGCCGCCACAGATGCACACCGGGCCGTCGCACCCCCGTCCCGCGACCCATCGGGTGTCACCAAGGGGCGGGCCGCCGCCCAGTACGGGGATGCGTGCCGGACAACAAGGGCCTCAGGCTTCGCGGGCGCCCACGTACATGGCCTCGACCAGATCGGCGTAGGCGCGCTCGACGACGGGACGCTTGACCTTCAGACTCGGGGTCAGCTCGCCGTGCTCGACGTCGAGGTCCCGGGGCAGGACGGCGAACTTCTTGATCGTCTGCCAGCGCTGAAGATCGGCGTTGAGGCGCTGGACGAAGCCGTCGATCAGGGTGTGGACCTCGGGTGAGGTGACGACCTCGGCGTAGCCGCGGCCGGCCAGACCGTTCGCGGCGGCCCAGGGCATGATCACGCTCTCGTCGAGCGCGACGAGAGCGGTGCAGTAGTTGCGGTCGTTGCCGATGACCAGGATGTTGCTGGCGAAGGGGCAGACGGCCTTGAACCGGCCTTCGATTTCGGTGGGCGCCACGTACTTGCCGCCCGACGTCTTGAACAGGTCCTTCTTGCGGTCGGTGATCCGGACGTAGCCGTCCTTGTCGACCTCGCCGATGTCTCCGGTGCGGAACCAGCCGTCGGGCTCCAGGACTTCGGCGGTCTTGTCGGGGAGGTTGTGGTAGCCGCGCATGATGCCGGGGCCGCGCAGGAGGATCTCCCCGTCCTCGGCGATACGGACCTCGGTGCCGGGCAGGGGCGTGCCGACGGTGCCGACCCGGCTGTCGTCGGTCGGGTTGACGGTGCAGGCGGCGCTGGTCTCCGTGAGGCCGTAGCCCTCCAGCACGGGGACGCCGGCTCCGGCGAAGAAGTAGCCGATGTCGGGGGCGAGCGCGGCGCTGCCCGAGGCGCTGCCGCGCAGCCGGCCGCCGAAGGCCGCGCGGATCTTGCCGTAGACGAGCTTGTCGGCGATGGCGTGCCGGACGGTCAGGGACAGGGGGACGGTGCGGCGGCCGGTGGCGACCATCTGCTCCTGGCCGGTCCTGGCGTAGTCGCGTGCGACCTTCGCCGCCCACTGGAAGATCTTGTACTTGGCGCCGCCCTCGGCGCGTGCCTTGGCGGCGATGCCGTTGTAGACCTTCTCGAAGACCCGGGGCGCGGACGCCATGATGGTGGGCCGGACGGTCGGCAGGTTCGTGATGATGCGGTCGATCCGGCCGTCCACGGCCATGACGTGCCCGGACTGCACCTGGCCCGCGATCAGGGCCTTGCCGAAGACGTGTGACAGGGGCAGCCACAGGAACTGCACGTCGTCGGGGAGCACGAGACCCGTCGACTCCTGGGCGAACCCCTGGTACGACCAGCAGTCGTGCACCAGGCGTACCCCCTTCGGGCGGCCTGTCGTGCCGGAGGTGTAGATCAGCGTGGCGAGCTGCTCCGGGCCGATGCCCTGGACCGTCGTCTCGACCGCGTCGGGGTGCTCGGCGAGGTGCTCCGTCCCACGCCGTTCCAGCTCGGCGAGGGTGAGAACCCGCAGTCCCTCGGCCCCGATCGCGTCCGCAGCCGGATCGAACAGGACCACGTACTCCAGGTCCGGCAGCTCGCTCTTGCGGGCGGCGACCTTGCTCAGCTGCTCGGCGTTCTCCACGAAGATCGCGCGACTGCCGGAGTCGGCCAGGATGTACGCCGTCTCCTCGCCGTTGGTGCTCGGGTAGACGGCCGTCGCCGCCGCGCCCGCACACATCACGCCCATGTCGGCGAGGATCCACTCGATCCGCGTCGACGAGGAGATCGCCACCCGCTCCTCGCTCCGCACCCCCAAGGTGAGCAGGCCGGCGGCGATCGCCTTCACCCGCTGCGCCGTCTGAGCCCAAGTCAGCGAACGCCACTCCTCCCCGCCGTCCAGCTCGGCCGGATACCGGTACGCCTCCCGGTCGGGGGTGGCCTCGACCCGTGACAGGAACAGGTGCGCCACGGAATGCGGGCGGTTCTCGAGAAGGTGCTGCGCGGAACTCATGTCGGCCTCCATGCCCGAGGGCGCCCCTCACACATCGGTTGACTGGCGAGTAACTTGGGGAGGATGCCGAGGCTAGGGCTTGAGCGCCGGGCTGTGTAGAGGGCTGGGACCGCGAATTCACTTTCCGGGCGTGCGGTACCGCAGGCACACCAGGTGTGGAATAGCCGGTGCGCAGACGCCGTTCAGCCCGGGCCGCATCTCCCGACCATGTCGCCGGGCTGTGCGGAAACCGGCGGCGCGCCTCATGGGGAGAACACACCGGCGAAGGCCGGTGGCCCGTAGCACCGCCATGGCACTCGGACCCACCGTGCCACGGCAGCCGCGGCAGCCGCGTTCGTCCTCCTCAACGCAGCCGGGACGGCGCTCCCTGCCCTGGGCTCCGTCGAACCTCTGCCGATCGCCGTGCTCACCGTCCTCCTCCTGGTCTCCTTCCGCGCCCGTCTGCGCGCGACCCGTTCGACCGACCGCACGGCGCCACTGCCCGCCTGAGCGAGCCCGACGCCGACACCCGAAGCAATGCGTGCTGCCGGCAGACCCGCACAAGGTCCCAGGCCTGGAACGATCCTCGGATGCCCCGGCCCGGCGGCCTGAAGCGGTCCAACGGCGCGGCCCGCGCTCGGACCGAGAAGTGGACCGCCTTCGTCACCCGGGCCGGCCTCTACGCCCCTGTGCCGGACGAGCAGTTCGCCCTGCTTGCGAGCCGCACTGCCGACGCCCTCGAAGCCGCCGCGGCAGGCGGCTCAGACGATCGGCGGCCGTCCGCGCGGGTGAGGTGGGTGACGGTGTGCCGGCTCAGGCGAGGTTGAAGGGCGAGCGGCGGTTCACGGAGGATGCGGCGGGCGACGGCGTCGGTGTCGGGCAGGACCGCGGCGTTGCCGAGAGGGAACAGCAGCTCGCCGCCGACCGCCTGGGCGCCGATGCTGCGGCCCTCGGGGATGCCGACGTTCTCCGCCGGCGCGATCGTCCTCCCGCCGGCCGGGATCTGGGTCGGGGTGCGGCCCTTGCCCACCACGACCACGAGCACGGCCAGCTCCACGCCCTCTGCGCGAGGGGGGTTCACGGCCTTGGGGAACTCGTCGGGCGGTCGTTCATCGTCGGAACGGCCGCCCGACGCGGGGCATGCACGTGCTCAAGGCCCGGTGCTTCTCCCGCTCCGGTCCGATCAGGTGGCCGGCTGCAGTCGGACGCAGCAACGTCCGGGGCCGGGGGCCAGGCGTGCCTCCAGCTCTGTCTCGTCGAGGCCGCTGAGGACGCCGCGCAGCAGGTGGAGGTTCATGCCGCACACCGTCTGGGTGTGCTCGCGGGCCAGCACGTGGAAGGGGCAGTTGGCCAGAACGATGGAGTTGTCCTCGTGTCGTGGTTCGAAGCCGTAGCGTTCCAGCAGGTCGAAGACGTCGGTCCGGTTCTGCTCGCCCAGCTGAGCTCCGAGTTCCTCGGCCTTGCGATGCAGCACCTGCCGCACCGGCTCGCCGCTGACGTCGGATTCCTCCACGGCCTGGGCGAGGAGCCTTCCGGCCAGCTCGTAGCGGCGGTCCGGCAGGCTGACGGCGACCTGCTTCGTCGAACGGCGGTAGAGCTTGGCCGGCCTTCCCGCGCCCGGCCCGGAGCGCCCGCTGCGACGCTCGTAGACGACGTCCAGCAGCGATTCCTCGGCCAGCCGGTCGAGGTGGAACGCCGCGGTCTTCCGGGCCAGGCCGAAGGCGGCGGCCGCCTCGTCCCGGCTGACCGGGCTCGACTGGCGCACCACGTGGTCGTACAGCCTCCTGCGGGTCGGCTCGTCGAGAGCGGCGATGGCGGAGACGTCGGGGTCGCGTACTTCCTTCGAGGTGTCCACGAACACCAGTGTAAAACCCACAGTCATTGACTAAAGAGTGAGACAGATCTTCTATAGGAAGTGAGACTTGCCGATAGAAGGAGAGGGCCATGACCTCCGTGAACACAAGCACCACCCCTGCCCCGCAGCGGACGATGCTCAGCGACCCCGGCTACCAGGCGTTCCTGATCCTGCGCATCGGCTTCACCGCGGCGCCGATCCTCTTCGGGCTGGACAAGTTCACCAACCTCCTCGTGGACTGGCCCACCTACCTCGCGCCGTGGATCGACGACATCGTTCCCGGCAGCGCCCAGGCCGCCATGTACGCGGTGGGCGCGATCGAGATCGTGGCCGGTGTCGCCGTGGCGCTGGCGCCGCGCTTCGGAGGTTGGCTGGTGGCCGGATGGCTGGCCGGCATCATCGTCAACCTGCTGACCATCCCCGGCCACTACGACGTCGCTCTGCGGGACTTCGGGCTCCTCCTCGGAGCCGTAGCCCTCGCCCGACTCGCCCAGCGCTACCCCGCGAAGCAGCAGCGGCCGTGAAGGAACGCCGAGCGCACTGAACCCCTCCGGCGGGTGGAGCCCGACGGCACCACCCGCCCTTGCGGCCGCGGCGTCCCACGTCTCGGCTGGCTTTGTACTGACGGTCGGGTCCCGGCTCGGCAAGGACGACAACGTCGTGGTCACCGACGCCGCCCGCCTCGATGTGGACCACGTCGTCCCACTCGCCGAGGCGTACGTCTCGGAGCAGGCTCCGATGACCGCCCTCGGCCTGACCGCACCTCCTCGGCCTGGCCACTCTGGGCCCGACCACTCCCGAACCCGCCCCGTCGCCCGCCCCAGGAACGGCGAAGGGAAAGCTGTCTGCGGTCTTCCCGCGGGGCGTCGAGAGGCGTCGAGACGCTCGCCCAGTTCACCGCCCACGAGGGCGCCAGCGCGGCCCCCCTGCGCGCCCACATCAAGCGCCTTCTCTGCAATGGGCAGGAGCCCGCGCACAAGCTCGGCATCTGCTACGCCGACGCCCGCCGGCGCCGCGCCGACCTCGACCCCGCCCAGCGCGCCGTCCTCCCGCCCCCGGCGACCCCTGGGCCGTACCCGCCCGTCCCTGCCCGACTCCGCACCCGAGGCCCTGGGGCAACCAACCGGTGCTCCGCCGCGCCCGCTCCCCGGCTCCTTCCCCTGGTCACCTCGGGTATGACACCGGCACGGCGGGGTAACGGACGCCCATGGCATCCGACGAATCCTCCGCCGCGAGCGGCTCCGTACGACCCGAGATCGACGCCGAGGCCCTGACGCGCCTCCTGGACGGGGAACACGCCCGGGTCCGCGACCTCGTCCGGACCAATCTGGTGGCCCATTCCTCCGTCCTGGACGACGCGGAGCGGCTCGACCGGGAGGCGTTCCGCGAGCGGGTGCGGGACGTCGCGGTCGCGATGGCCGGGACCGGGCAGACCGGGATGGGCTTTCCGGCTGCGTACGGCGGCGGGGACGACATCGGCGCCTCCGTCGCGGCCTTCGAGACCCTCGCCTTCGGCGATCTGTCGGTACTGGTCAAGGTCGGGGTGCAGTTCGGCCTGTTCGGCGGGGCGATCCTGCAGTTGGGCACCGCCCGCCACCATGACGCCTACCTCGCGGACCTGGTGGCCGGCCGGCTGCTGGGCTGCTTCGCGATGACCGAGTCCGGACACGGCTCCAACGTGCAGGCGCTCGGCACGGTCGCCCGTTACGACGCCGCCGCCGGGGAGTTCGTGATCACCACCGAGGGCGAGGCGGCCCGCAAGGACTACATCGGCAACGCCGCCCGCCACGCGGAGCTCGCGGTCGTCTTCGCCCAGTTGGAGGTGGGCGGCGAGGCCCGGGGCGTGCACGCGTTGGTCGTGCCGCTGCGGTCCGATGGCGAGGTCCTGGAGGGCGTCGAGATCGAGGACGACGGACTCAAGATGGGCCTCAACGGCGTCGACAACGGCCGCATCCGCTTCCACGGCGTCCGTGTCCCGCGCGAGGCGCTCCTCAACCGCTTCGCGGACGTCACGCCCGAGGGCGCGTACGTCAGTCCCATCGACAATCCCGACCGCCGTTTCTTCACCATGCTGGGCACGCTCGTCCAGGGCCGTGTCTGCGTCGGCGGCGCCGGGGTGAGCGTGGCGAAGGTCGCGCTCACCCTCGCCGTCAAGTACGCCGTGCGCAGGCGCCAGTTCGAGGCGTCCCCGGGCACCGGGGAGCAGCTGCTGCTGGACTACGGGCTGCACCAGCGGCGGTTGCTGCCGCTGCTCGCCCGCACCTACGCCCTGCACTTCGCCCAGGACGCCGTGCGCGGGCAGCTCCACGCCGTCTTCTCCGGCGACGACGACTCCCCGCAGGCGCGCCGGCGCCTGGAGTCGCGGGCCGCGGGCATGAAGGCGCTCGCTACCTGGCACGCCACGCGCACCGTGCAGGAGTGCCGTGAGGCGTGCGGCGGCGCCGGATACCTGGCGGTGAACCGCTTCGCCGCCCTCAAGGCGGACAGCGACGTCTTCACCACATTCGAGGGCGACAACCACGTCCTTCTCCAACTGGTGGCGAAGGGGCTGCTCACCGACCACGCCGGCGAGTTCGAGGACCTGGACCAGCTGGGGATGGTCCGTTACGTCACCGGCCTCGCGGTCGACACCGTCATCGAGAGGACCTCCGCCCACAAGCTCCTGGAACGGGTCCGCGACCTGCTGCCCGGGGGCGACGAGTGGGACCGGGAGGCCGGGCTGCTCGACTCGCGGTACCAGCTGGCCATGCTCCGCTTCCGCGAGGAACACATGCTCGGCGGCCTGGCCCGCCGCCTGAAGGCCGGCGTCGACGGGGGGCGCGATCCCGGAGCGGTGTTCTCCTCGGTGCAGGACCATGTGATCGCGCTCGCCCACGCGCACGTGGAACGGCTGGTGCTCGAATCGTTCGTCCACGCGGTGGAGGCCCTGCCCGAGAGCGGGAACAAGGTTGCCCTGAAGCTGCTGTGCGACCTCCACGCCCTGTCGACGATCGAGGCGGACCGGGCCTGGTTCATGGAGCACGGACGCCTCACCGTCCAGCGGTCCAAGGCCATCAGTCGCGAGGTGAACGACCTGTGCCGCAAGGTCCGCCCCCTGGCCGTCGATCTGGTCGACGCCTGGCGAGTGCCGCCGCAGCTGCTGCGCGCGCCCGACCTGCTGGGCTGACGAGGTCCGGCCTGCCGTCCTGGAGCGAGGCAGGGGAGCCGGGCCCTCCGCGCTACCGGTGCCTGCGGGAACGTGCCCTTGGCTTGCTTTCCTAGGATCCCTAGCTAATATCTAGGGGCACTAGGAAATGCTGAGGAGGGCGCATGGCGCGGGCCGGGGTGACGACGGAGCGGGTGACGATCGCAGGCGCCGAGCTGGCTGACGAGGTCGGGCTCGACCAGGTGACCATGGCGCAGGTGGCGCGGCGGCTGGGCGTGAAGGACGCGAGCCTCTACGCGCACGTCCGCAACCTGGAGGATCTGCGCGGACGGATCGCGCTGTTGGCGGCGGACGAGAAGACCATCCGCATCGCGGAGGCGACCGCCGGGCGGGCGGGCAAGGACGCGCTGGTCGCGTTCGCGAACGCCTGGCGGGAGTACGCCCACCAGCATCCGGGCCGCTACACGGCAACGCAGGCCCCGATCCGGATCGACCCTGAGCTTGCCGCGAAAGCGCCCGGACCACGGCGCGCGGTCGAACTGACCTACGGCATGCTGCGCGGCTACGGACTGGCCGAACCAGACCTGACCGACGCGGTCCGGCTGCTGCGCAGCACCTTCCACGGGTTCGTCGCCCTCGAGGCCGCGGGCGGCTTCGCGCGCGAGCGTTCGCCCGAACAGTCCTGGTTGCGCGCCCTCGAGGCCCTGCACGCCCTTCTGGAGCACTGGCCCTCTTCCCGAGAAGGAGACCCCGCATGACCGCCCCGACCACTGGCAGCCTGCGCGTGACCGAAGCGACCCTGCACTACGAAGTGCGAGGCCAGGGCCCGCTCCTGCTGCTGATTCCCGGAGGGGCGGGCGACGCGGCGTCCTTCGACGGCATAGCCGACGACCTGGCCGCCGAGCACACCGTCGCGACCTACGACCCGCGTGGCATGTCCCGCAGCCCGCTGGACGCCCCCGAGGCCGACCAGCGCGTGGCCGAGCACGCCGACGACGCGCTTCGGATGCTGGACCTGCTGTCGCCCGGCAAGCCCGCCAGGGTGTTCGGCGCCAGTTCGGGCGCGATCGCTGCCCTGCATCTGCTCGCCGCCCATCCCGAACGCCTCGAACGCGTCGTGGCGCACGAGCCGCCGGTGGTGGAGGTCCTGCCGGACGCGGCCGAACACCGCGCGCTCATCGCACGAGTACAGGAGGTGTTCCACACCCAGGGGCTGATGCCGGCGATGACCGAATTCGCCGCGGGCCTGAAGAAGGACGGCGACACCGTCGAACCGAAGGTCGAGATCACACTTCCGCCAGGGGCGGCGGCGCGAGCCGAACGGACGATGGCCAACCTGCCGTACTTCCTCGGGAGCATCGTGCCCCGCTTCATGGCCTACGCCCCCGATGTCCACCGACTGCAGGAGCTGTCGGACCGGCTCGTGCTGGTCGGCGGCCAGGACTCACAGGGCGAGCTGCCCTATCGCTCGGCCGCATTCCTGGCCGAGCGTCTCGGCACGGAACTCCGGCACTTCCCCGGCGGGCACACCGGCCTGACCACGCACCCCGCAGAGTTCAGCGAACTCCTTCGGAAGGCCTTCCGCGCCCCCATCTGAATCCCGCTCACCCCGGTCCGCTCCACCGTCCGCTCCACCGCAGGCGGTCAGCCGGGCAGCATGGCGGCGTGGCCGACCTGCTGTGGGATGACGTGAAGTGCTTCTTCGATCCGGACGTGATGGGGGCGCTGCCGGACGTGCGTGTCCCGGATGCCTCCGTGGCGGACTGGCAGACGGTGCTCGATCTTGTCGCGGGGAAGGGCTGGAAGTGCCAGTACTCCGAGGGAGAGACGGTACTTCCAATCCCCCGGGCGGAGGCCGTGCTGTCCCGTGCGGCGGATGCCGAGTGCCCGGGCCTTCGGGTCTGGCCGACTGCGGAGGTTTTGGCGATCTTCCGCTTCCATGCTGCCGATGAAGTCGACTTCGACGTCGACCTGCGGGAGGTGCAGGGCCAGGAGCGACTGGATGTGTTCTGCGACTTCCTCCGGGAGATCGGCCGGCGGCTGGGCAAGCCCGTGCTGATGGACCCGGAGGGTGATGGTGGCCATCCGGTTCTCGGCTTCGACGTCAAGGCCGATCGAGTAGTCCTCCTCGCAGACCCGCAGGTCAGGTGAGTGCGGCCGACGGCTGGGGTTCGTAGAAGGTTCCGCCGCGGAGCACGGCGACATGTCGTCAGGGCAGAAGGACCTGGCAGCCCTACACCTCCCGATCCAGGGTGGACGCCAGCCGCGCGGCCGCATGCTCGGACCGCTGAGTTGCCGGCCCGGACGGGCGCCTCGTCACCGTTGGGTTCCTCGGGCCACACTGCGGATCGGCCTTTCCAGTCACTTGGCGGGGGTGCGCCCGTCGATCGCCGGATGGCCGGTGGCTCGTCCGGGCCCCAGGTTGGGGGCATGGCCCGTCGTGCTCGGCGGGTCGATGCCGCCCCGCCGTTGATCCTGTGCGGGGCGGACCGCGGAGGAAAGGAATCTTGTGAACACCGCATCCGCCCCGGAGGCGACGGGTGCCCCGTCCCTGCGCGTCCGCGAGACGCTCAAGGCGCTGTACGGATATGTCCGCCCGCACCGGTGGACCGTCGTGCTGGGTCTGCTGCTGGCGCTGGTGGGCGCCGCCGGCGGGTTGCTGCAGCCGCTGGCCACGAAGGCGCTCGTCGACCGGCTCTCGTCCGGCGGCACGCTCGCCACCGTCCTGCTGGCGCTGACCGCGCTGGTGCTGCTGAGCACGGTGGCCGAGGCGTTCGGCGCCTACGTCCTGGAGCGGACGGCCGAGTCGGTCGTGCTGGCCGCTCGCCGCAGTCTGATCGGTCGGATGCTGCGGCTGCGGCTCTCGGCCGTGGACCGGATGCAGCCGGGCGATCTGATGTCGCGCGTCACCTCCGACACCACGCTGCTGCGGGCCGTCAGCACCCAGGCGGTGGTCAACGCCGCGACCGGGGCCCTCACGCTGATCGCGGCGGTCGTGGTGATGGCCTTCCTGGATGCCTTGCTGCTGGGTGTCACGCTCGGTGTGGTCGCGGTCGTCGGGGCGGGCGCCGCCCTGGTGATGCCGAGGATCGGGCAGGCCGCCGAGCGTGCCCAGGCCGCTGTCGGGGAGATGTCCACCGGCCTGGAGCGGGTCTTCGGCGCGTTCCGCACCGTGAAGGCGTCCGGCGCCGAGGAGCGGGAGACCGCCCGCGTCGAGGCGTCGGCCCGGCGGGCGTGGCGCCACGGCGTGCGCGGCGCGAAGTGGGAGGCCCTGCTCGGGACGGCGGACAACCTCGCCGTCGAGCTGGCGTTCCTCGCGGTGCTCGCCGTCGGCGGGGCGCGGGTGGCGTCCGGGAACATCCCCGTCTCCACGCTCATTGCCTTCCTGCTGTACCTGTTCTACCTGATGGAGCCGGTGTACAAGCTGGTCGAGGCCGCCTCCGCATACCAGGAGGGCGCCGCCGCGATCTCCCGGATCAAGGAAGTGGACCGCCTGACGGCGGAGCCACCGGCCCAGTACAAGCCGGTGCGGACCGAGGTGCGTCCGGCGTCGGTCCGCTTCGAGGACGTGCGCTTCCGCTACGGACCCGGGCTGCCCGACATCCACCGCCGGGTGGACTTCGAGGTGCCGGGCGCCGGGATGACCGCGTTCGTCGGGCCCTCGGGCGCGGGCAAGTCGACGGTCTTCTCGCTCATCGAGCGGTTCTACGAGACGACCGGCGGCAGGATCCTGATCGACGGCACGGACATCCGCCAGTGGCCGCTGTCCGAGCTGCGGTCCGTCATCGGGTACGTCGAGCAGGACGCTCCGGTCCTTGCCGGCACGCTCCGGGAGAACCTGGTCTTCAGCGCACCTGGCACGACGGACGACGACATCCGCGCCGTCCTCGCCCGGACCAGGCTCGACTCCCTCGTCGAGCGTCTCCCGCACGGCCTGGACACCCTGGTCGGGCACCGCGGCTCGAAGCTGTCCGGCGGCGAGCGCCAGCGCGTCGCGATCGCCCGCGCCCTGCTGCGCGGGCCCAGGCTGCTGCTCCTGGACGAGGCGACCTCGCAGCTCGACGCCGTCAACGAGCTGGCGCTGCGGGACGTCATCGCCGAGACGGCACGCGACACCACCGTCCTGGTCGTCGCGCACCGCCTGTCGACGGTGACGGACGCGGACCGCATCGTCGTCATGGACGCCGGCACGGTCCGCGCGATCGGCACTCACGAGGAGCTGGTGGCCGAGGACGAGCTGTACGCGCAACTGGCGGCCACCCAACTCCTACTTCCGGCCGAGCGACCCGCCGGGTGAGCTGAGCGACCCGAGCGCTGCCCCCGCCACACGGCGGAGGCAGCGCTGCTGGATGGCGGAGCGGCGCCGGACACTGCCCATCGGACGGCCGGTGAGGCTGAGGACGGCGCCGCACGTCACCCGGCGGTTCAGCTGCTGCATGCTCTGACCCGCCACCTCACCTGGAGCCCCCATGTCCACCCTCATGGCCAAGGGCCAGAAGATTCCCCTTCACACAGCCGAACACGATCGAGGCGGTGCCGCGTGGGCCGAGAGCTCCGATCATGCGCCGTTCACGTCGGGTGAAGTCCGAGCCGAGGAAGGCGGACAGGACCGGTGATCACGATCAGCACGAAGGACATGTGGTTTCCGGTTCCGGGGCGATGACACGTACGAAGCAGGAGGGGCCGGGCCCTGCCGCCCGAGGAGCGGGCTCCACAGGTCTTCGTGAACCCGGCCGGAGCGCCTCCGTGTCCGAGCCTAGGATCCACCGCCCGTGCACGGCGGCATCGAGGTGCCCGTCCGAGTCGCTCGGGTGTGTTTCAGCCGCTCGGCCGGGTGCCCAGGTGTAGGGGTGTCGGACCGCACGGTCGATGTGAGCGGGCCGCGAGGACCGCCGGGAGCCGGGCCGGGACCATCAAAGACCGCCCCGCCCCGGCTCGGCGCGGCGTCATCGGACGTACTTCGCCGGCTTGGTGGCGGCGTTGAGCAGCGCCTCCAGCGGGCCGCGGCGGAAGAAGCGGGACCAGACCGTGGCGAACACAGTCGCGCCGAGGAGGAACGCGAGCACGGGGATCCAGGACGACTGGCTGCTCTCACCGGCCGATCCGCCAAGGACGGACTGGGCGAGGAAATGCCCGACGTACGCCGTGAGGGACATGGTGCCCACGGCGATGACGGGCTTCGCCAGACGGCGCAGGCGCGGCAGGCGGTCCATGAGCACCGTCGCCCCCACGATCACGAGGATGGCGACGCCGACACTGCCGATGATGTCGAAGGTGGTGCCGCTGTGCGGGCCGGCGGACAGCAGTTCCGAGGCCGCCTGCCGGGGAGCCTCGACGGACCCGCTGCCGAAGGACGACGCCTTCTCGAACGCGTCGGAAGACTTCCCGTCCTCCGCCATGCTGCGCAGCGCGTTCGGGCCCGCCAGAAACAGCGACAGGCCGTACGCACCCACGGTCAGGGCGGCGCCGGACGCGGCCAGGCGCCGCTGGACGGAAACGGCCGACAGGTCGAGGCGGGCCAGCGCCATGCCGGCGACGACGAACGACATCCAGGTGATCGTCGGATAGAAGCCGGTGAGCAGCAGGTCGAGCACGCCGACCTCGCTGATCTTCTTGAGCGGGTCGTAGGTGTTGATGGTCTGCCGCGCGGACTCGCCGAGCCGCGAGTCGAGGATGAACGCCAGTTGCGGTGTGACGAGCGCGAGCCCGGCGGCGGTGATCGCCAGTGCCTTGGCGGACAGCCGCAGCAGGGGCAGGGCGAGGAGGAAGTAGACGCCGTAGAAGCCGAGGATGATCACGCCCCCGTACTCCATCGCCAGCACCGTTCCCAACGCCAGCAGGATCACGGCCCGGATCGCGATGCGGACCTTCGCTTGACGGCCCGCCAGGCCGGTTTTCGGCTCACGGCGGCCGGCGATCAGCGTCAGCGAGAACCCGGCGAGGGTGGCGAACAGGACCGACGAGTGCCCGTCGGCCAGGTACCGGACCCAGGTGCCGACGCCGTGCGTGGACGAAAGGGGCGGTCCGATGTGGACGATGTACATGCCGAACACCGCCAGCGCGCGGGCCAGGTCCACCCCGACCAGGCGCCCCGTCGAGGGCCCGCCCGAGGGTTTCCCGGCGGAGTCGGACGAGACCGCGGGCACGGGAGAGGCGTTCTCCCGTGGAGCCGACGCCGCCTGTGGGGGCTGTATCTGTGTCATACGAGGAATCTCCCGACGCGGCACGGACGCGGACCATCCGGCAGGCTTCGGTGGCACCCCCGCCGGCCGACCGGGACCACCCCTCCGACCGGCGGGTCGGGCGGACGGGTCAGAGGGCGGCGGTCGATGGCGGGCAGGAGGTCCTGGAAGGTGGCCCCGGAGGCGGGCTCGCCGATGGCGGTCAGCCCCGCACGCCCGCAGGCACGCGAAGGGGAGATCCATCCGAGGGCGGGCGGCCGTACTGGTGTCCTGGGGGCCAGAGGCTGACGCCGAGGCCTGGGCGATGCCGGCCAGCCCGGAGACCCCGTCCTGGGCCGACGAGCGGTGAACTGCCGCGGATCGCGCCGGCAGAAGGCCGCGTGGAGGGCCTCGTCACGACACCGGGCCTGGCCGCCCTTTTCGGACGGCGATCGCCCGCCGCCTGACGTGCGGCCCCCGCTCACGGTCCACCCTCACATCACCTCGTCTCACCTCGTCCCCGCGAGGATCCACCCGAGCGAGCCGCCCGGCCAGGCGGCACAGGCAACGGACGGACCGACGCAAATAGGAGCCCGGCAGGGCGGGACGGTCCTCGAGACGGAACGGACATGGCTGCGGCCATCGGACTCGGCGCAAGCCCACGGACTCATCCCACGATACGAGCGCGGCGGGTGCCATCCGCCGAGCCTCACCCGCCGCCCCACCGACCGGCCGGAGCGCACCCACCGAACGGCTGGAGCCGACCCGCCAGGTGTCCACAGCCGGTGGGTGGTCATGCCGGCGCGTACCTGCCCGGCGTACGGTCGACGTCAGGCGAACCCGTACGAGCACGCGAAGCCCCAGGCGTACGGGTCGCCGAGTAGCGGGACAGCGCAGACGAGAGTGTGAGGCGGAACGCCGGTGATCCGGGTAGTGGTGGTGGACGACGAAGCCCTCGTGCGGTCCGGTTTCCAGATGATTCTGAACGCGTCGGACGGCATCGAGGTCGTGGCGACCGCCGAGGGCGGCCAGGCGGCCGACGTGATCCGACGCGAGCGGCCGGACGTCGTCCTCCTCGACATCCGCATGCCGGACGTGGACGGCCTGACCGTCCTGCGGCAGCTCCAGGAACTGCCCGAACCACCGCACGTGGCCATGCTGACCACCTTCGACACCGACGAGTACATCCTGACCGCACTGCGTTCGGGAGCCGCCGGCTTCCTCCTCAAGGACACCGAGCCCGAACAGCTCGCCCAGCTGGTCCGCACCCTGGCGGCGGGCGGCGTCGTCATGTCGCCCAAGGCATCACGCGCGCTCCTGCGCAGCCACCCGGGGGCCGGAGCGCGCCAGGACGCGGACGTCGCGCGCGTCAGCCTGCTCAGCGACCGAGAGCGGGACGTCCTCGTCCTGGTCGCCGAAGGGCTCTCCAACGCCGACATCGGCACCCGCATCCATCTGAGCGCGGGCACCGTCAAGGACCACGTCAGCTCGATCCTGACCAAGCTGCGGGTCACCAGCCGCGTCCAGGCAGCACTCCTCGCCGAACGCGCCGGACTACTCACCCACGACGACGCCGACACGGAACGGGACAGCGGACGATGAGCACGGGCGGGTCACCGTGGCGACGGCTGCCGCCCTGGACCGTCGACACGGGGCTCGTGGCGCTGGCCGCGCTCGACGCTGCGATCAACCTCGCGGGCGAGGGCACCCCGTTGATGTGGGCCTGCGCCGCCGTGGGCTCCGTCGGCCTGTTCCTGCGCAGGCGCTTTCCGCTGTCCGCCTTCCTGCTGACCCTGCCCATGACCCTGTTCATGGATGTGGCGGTCGCCCCGATCGCCGCCCTGTACACCCTCGCCGCGTCCACCCGTAACCGCCGGCTGCTCGCCGGCTGCGCCCTGCTGAACGCGGCGGCGGGCACGCTCGCCTGGCCGCTGTCCGACGGGTTCACCGGCGAGGACCGGACCTGGACCCTCGTCCAGTTCGTCTACACGCTGGCCACGGCCTTCGCCCCCGTCCTGTGCGGCCAGCTCGTGCAGGCCCGGCGCGACGTGGCCCGCCAGCTCGTCGAGGTCGAGGAGGCCCGGGAACACGAACGCGCCCTCTACGCCCAGACCGTCCTCGCCCGCGAACGCGCCCAGCTGGCCCGAGAGATGCACGATGTCGTCTCCCACCAGGTCAGCCTCATCGCCGTCCAGGCCGGCGCCCTGCAGATGGCGGCCAAGGACCCCGACGTCCGCGAGGCGGCCCGCACCATCCGCACCCTCAGCGCCGGCACCCTCGACGAACTCCGCCACATGGTCACCCTGCTCCGTGCCTCAGGCGGCAAGGCCACCGAGCTCACCCCCAGCCCACCCTCGCCGACCTCCAGCAGCTCGTCGCCAACAGCGGCATCGAGACCACCCTGACCGGCGAGCTTCCCCCCGGCATCAGCACCACCGCCCAGCGCACCGTCTACCGCACGGTCCAGGAAGCCCTCACCAACGTGCGCAAACACGCACCCGGAGCCCGCGCCGACGTCCACCTGTGGCACGACGCGCACCACTTCGGCGTCACCGTCACCAACACCGCCCCCACCCGCCCGACCGTCGCCCTCCCCAGCGCCCGCCACGGCCTCATCGGCCTGAGAGAACGCGCCGACCTCCTCGACGGCACCCTCACCGCCGAACCCACCCCGCAAGGCGGCTACACCATCGAACTACGCGCCCCCGCGCGGTCCGACTGAAACATCACCCGGCGCGAGTTCTGGCAACGGGCCTCAAGACCGGGCACTTCGGCCGAGGCGCGGCCCATGATGCGAGAGCCTGCGGAACGGGTCCGCCCCGCAGCCGGGCCAGACCTTCACCACCCTGTCCGCCAGACGAAGAGCCGTACTCGGCTCGCCGAACCCGAGACACACCGCCTGGCAACTGTTCACCGACCACGTCCGCGCGGCCGACGAACCCTGCTGCCCCACCGGAGCCCTGCGCGCAGAACCCACCCTGCTCACCACCCTCGGCCACAGCCCCGACCGCATCGCCACCCTCACCGGCCTGCCCATAGGCCGAATCCGCTCCGCCACCCGCAGACGAATACCCCCAACAAGAGAGAGTTCACCCCCCCTGGGAGCCGACCGGCTTCACGGCGGGGCCGGCCCCTCGGAGGGGCGGAGAGGGACCGACGCCAACCAGCAAGGACGGCAGTCCCGTACGCCACCCCACCGCCACGGCAAGAACCCCTCCCGCACGGCGTAGTTCCTGATGCGCCGCCAGGACTACGCCCCCTTCCCCACGCGACAGCCGTGGGGAAGGGGCCTTGTCCGTCAGGGGCCGGCCGCGGAGCTCAGGCCGGCTGCTTCCGGAGTCCGGCGAGGGGAGGCGTGAGCGCCGGCCCCTGCCGACCATGCGCAGCTGCGCCCAGTCGACCTCGGGGTGGGCCCCGGGCAGGTCGTCGACGTGCCCGGCGGCGACATCGACCGGACCAGAAACGCCTCAACAGCTCCAGGCCCTCGTCCAGCCGCTCAGCCAGGAGGCGTGGCTCGGCGGTGTCGCCGAAACTGCGGTACTCGTCCTCGATCGGCCCGCCCAGACCAGCAGCGAAGATCACCGTGCCACCGCTGAGGTGGTCCAAGGTGGCCACTTGTCGGACGAGTTGCTGCGGACGGTAACGGGGGATTGGTGTCAGCAGGGTCCCCAGTCGGATCCGGGAGGTCGCCAGCGCGGCCGCTGTCAGCAGCATCCAGGGGCCTTCGAAGGGACGCCCTTGGTGTTAGCGGTGCAGTACATGGTCCCAGACGAAGAGCCCGTCCCAGCTGGCCTGTTCGGCGGCGGCTGCCACGGTTGCGACGTTACGGGGATCGGCGAAGTCACCGAGGTTGGGGACGTTGATGGAGAAGCGCATCCCAGCAGGATGTGCAGCCGGCCGCGAAGGGGCAATCACATTCCAGCCATGCGGCTTCACAGCAGGTTGCGACTGTCGGCGTCGGACGCCGCGAGGAGAGGCAGAGCTGATCGTGGATGACGAGGTCGGGGATCTTGGAGACTGCGAGGGGCGTGTAGGTTGACCTGCTAAAACTCGGAACCGTGAGGTGGGGCAAATGGTGGGATGGGCGAAGACGGACAGAGGAAGCGCTGGTTTCCTGGCGCGTGCCGGGGTCGTTGCCGCGGTTGCGGTGGGTACTGTGGCCTGCTCCGCCGGCACTCCGCCGGAGGAGTCACCCGCGTACCGGGACGGCCAGGAAACGGGCGTCGCGCTGTACGAGGAAGGCGCCTGGCCGGACGTCAGCCGGTCCAAGGCAGAGGACCTTTGCCGTTTCCCCGCCCAGCTCGAAGGCCTCCAGGACGCGGAAGCGAGCGACTTCATCGCCGGTTGCGTGGCCGGGCTCCGTGCACACTGACCTGGCGCCAGGTCTCGTGCGTCTCATCTACGTTGCCGAAGTCGCTCTGGTCTTCAGCGCCGCCTGCTGACCGTCCCCGCGCTGAAATCCCCCGGACCCTCGTGCAGGGGGTCGGCCGTCTCCGGGTCTGCCTCAGTTACTCTCCGCGGGGCGCCGTCCCGCCGGTCTCGCCACCGGCTGCGTCGCCGTCCTCCGCGCCCGCCCCGCTCCTACGGCCGAGGCCCGGAGAGCAGGTGGACGGTTAGCGGGGCCCGCCCGTCCGCCTGCGCGAAGCCGGCAGACCAGCCGAACAGCTCCTGCGCGCGAGTACGGGCCGCTCGTCGGCCCAGACCCGCGAGTGTGCGATCCCGTGAGTTGCTCTAAGGGTGCTGGCGGAGTTCGTGCTGGCACCGACCGAGCCGACCCGGAGGCTCAATACGCCCAATTGGGGAGCGTCACGGGCAGCTCGGAGTCAGCCGCCACCCGAGCCGGCTGAGGCTGAACCTCCAGAGTTCCACCTGGAGTTGGGCTGCGGCCGATCGCGTGTGCTGCGCTCGGCACGCAGCTCCACCACGACCCCAGCCGGGCCGAGCAGGGCCTTCAGCGCGTCGGCGAGCCGCTGCGGGTTGCCGTCGAACGGGAGCGTGAGCCGCTCCCGGACGCCCCGCAGGACGAGTTCCAGCACGAGCGTGGAGACGGCCGGCCTGTAGTCCCCCTGGTACGGCTCCACCACCTTGTGCGTCAGCCGCACCGCGCGCAGGTTCTTGATGGGCAGCCAGTCGTCCGGCCCGGCGGCCCGGACCAACCGCAGGGACTCGGGCACCCCGGCTGGCGCGAACTCCACCCGCAGGATGTCCCGGGCCCGGGAAAGGGCCAGCACCAGCCAGCCGATCAGGTATTCCAGCCCGGCGATCACCCCCACCACCACGAACACGGTCGACGCCCGCGCCCCGGCCAACACCATCCAGAAGGCGGCGAGCAGGGTTGGCGCGGCCAGAGCGAGCGGAGTGAACAGCGCCGGCCCCGCCGAAGTCAGCACGTTCCACGTCGGCCCGGCCGGGCCGACGCGCAGGACCAGATCCGTCGAGTCGGGACCTTGTCTCAGCAAGGGATCGGTGGCCATGCCTCCAGCGTAGGACCGGTCCGCAAGAGTGCCTCGACCATCTCCGGCCGATGGGGCACGGCTCCCGCCGGCCGTAACCCACAGCCGACGTCGCGGCGGTGCCCCAGGGCTCGAACCACGGATCGGGCCACTGCTCGGCGGCCGGTCGACCTCTGCCGCTCCGCGTACGGCCGCTGACCCGGGCTGCTGCGACATCCACGACGGCGTACAGACGTCCGGTGTGCCGCCCGGAGCGGGGAATCACCAAGCGACCCGTAACAACCGCCGACGGCCGGGGGCTGGCAGGCCATACGCACCATGGTCTTCACGGCGGCCGCGGCCGCCGCGCTCCTCGCCGGCACCGCGGCGGCCGCGACCGCCGCGTTACGGAGTCGGTCCGCGCTGGTGAACGTCACCTCCGCGATCTTGCGGGCCGAGCGGGCCCTGGAGTCCGCCGCCGCGGGCTTGCCCTGCGCGGACAGCAGCACCATCTGGGCCCGCCGCCAGGTCACCACCGACCCGCTGCCCCGGCGGATGATCCGCAGCAGGCGCTGCCCCTCGTCGTCGTCGATCTCGCGGACGCGTAACCGTTCTGCCACCCGCACCGCCTGGTGGCAACGCACCGCCTACGCCGGCACCGGGGCGGCGCCGTCGGCACGGTTCGTGCTGTTGTGACGTGGCGCGCCCGTGCCGTCCACCTACTCATCCGCGCCGGCTCGCAGTGGTCCAGGTCATCGTCCGACGTATTCAAAGACTCCGCCGTCCGGATGCCGCAGGACGGCCCGTCGTCCGTTCGGGGTCTCCGCAGGCGGGGCTATGACCTCGGCTCCCGCGGCCGCGCAGTCCGCCACCGCAGCGTCCAGGTCCGGGACGGACAAGGTGGCCGCCACTCCAGCGAATCGTCCTGCGATCTCGCTCGGGCCGCTGAACAGGAGAAACGGCCCGACACTAGCCAGCTCCAAGCCGGCGAACTGAAACCGCGTTCCGGGCTCTCCGGTCAACCGCTCGTAGAAGAGCACAGCCGAGTCGAGGTCGTCCACACGCCGCCGGAGAACCACAGAGGTGATCGCCATGGCTCCATCCTCGCAGCGAACGAATCACCGCGGCAAACCCCCGACAGCAGCTTCAGCAAGGGCAAGCAATCAAATGTGACGAGACAAACCTTGCCGGTCTCGGCACTAGTCTTCGCTGAGCTAAGGGGGTCGAATGTCGCGCTGCACAGCCGAAGCAGAGGCCAGGCTGAAGGGGATCACGTTCCCGGCCTGGCAGGGGAAGCACTACGTGACGCTGGCCGAGCTGCTGGTTCGCCTCGGCAGCTTCGGCCTCGACCTGACCTGGCGCGTTGAACTCGACGAGATCGGCGATCCTCGCTGCGTCGAGATCGAGAGGGGGTCCGCCGACTCCGGCATGGACACGTTGACACTTCTGTCGCTGACGACCCCCTTCCTCCAGTTGATCGACGCCGAGGCATGTGATTCGCAGGTGACGACCTGGTGGTGGTCCTGACCGAGTGCGACAGTTCCTCGTGGGACATCAGGGCTGTCGACGAGCGCGTACTCAGCGCACTTCGCCACCACTACCCGGGGGTTACGGACCTCTGAGCGAGGCGCTTCACTCCAGGTGAGGCCAGGGACGGACCGCCGCACCGATCACCCCCCGGCGATCCCGGCCTATGCGCTGGTCGAGAGGGGCACCTGCCGCCGGCGGCGGGGGAGCCTCGGAGTGTCAGGCGGTGGAGTCGCGTTCACCGGGGTACGGACGATGTCGCGGCGGTCGGCGCGGCAGCCGGGTGTACCAGCCGCCGACGCTGCGTCAGGTGCGGATCGGTCCGTGGCTCGAACCCCGCCCCGCCGTGGGCCGCCACCGCCGCCCGGGCACGCCCCCCCGGCGCGTGCTGCGGGGACCGTGGCGCCCACGCCCGGTCCTCTGTCCCTCCGCGCTCCGCGGCGGGCCTCGTCGTCGAGCCGTCACTGACGGGGCGAGAGTCGGAACGGCGAAACGGCGATCACCTGGTCCGGTCGAGTACGTGCGTGAACAGCATGTCCAAGTGCTGTACGGCGCTGGGTGTGAGGGACGCGTCGCGCAGCGCGCGGCGGGCGGTGTCCAGGTGCCGGCGCGCTTCGTCGCGGGTCGCGGTCCGCCCGCCCAGCTCCTCCACGAGTGCCGCTACCTGCGCGGCGGCCTCGTGGTCGAGCAGCCGGGGAGGGTCGAGCATCGCCGCCAGCTCGTGCGCGGCCCTGCCTCCACCGGCCAGTGCGGCGAGCACCGGGTAGGTCTTCTTGCCCCTGCGCAGGTCGGCGTAGACGGGTTTGCCGGTCACCGCGGGGTCGCCCCATATGCCGAGCATGTCGTCCACCGCCTGGAAGGCGAGGCCGAGATGGCGGCCCGCCCGTTCGAGCGCGTTCATGGTCCGGTCGGGGGCACCGCCGAGGACCGCGCCGAGCGCAAGGGCGCAGCCCAGCAGGGCGCCGGTCTTGTGTTCGGCCATGGACCGGTACTGGTCCAGTCCGACCGCGCCGGGCCCGCACCACGAATGGTGTTCAAAACGCAGGTCCTGCGCCTGGCCGGACACCAGTATGTTCAGGGTCCGGCCGAGGCAGCGGACCGCGGACGCCGCGTGCCGGCCCGGGGCTTCTGCCAGGGTGGTCACGGCCCGGGCGAGAAGCGCGTCCCCGGCGAGAACGGCCGGACCGGTCCCGTATGCCTTCCATACTGCAGGTCGCTGCCGACGCAGGGCGTCCCCGTCCATGATGTCGTCGTGGAGGAGCGAGAAGGTGTGCACGAGTTCGACGGCCACGGCACCGGGAACGGCCTCCGCGCCATCGGCCCCGACCGCCTCGGCCCCGAGCACGGCGAACGCCTGGCGCACCCCCTTGCCCTCGGATCCGCCGGGATCCGGCGTACCGGCCATGTCGGACCAGCCCAGCGCGTACGCCGCCATCTCACCGGTCCACGGATGGAGGCTGCCCACCGCCTCTACCAGCGCGGGTCGGACGAGTTGACGACAACGCTCCAGGACACGGGCCGACGCCGCGTCATGATCGACGTCGTGACGCACCTCGTCATCCGTCTCGCGATCAATGTCGTGATCACGAGACGAACGCACCGTGGCCACGGCTGCGGCGCCCCGTGAGGACGGTGTGGGGAGGGCGCTCACCGTAGGCCCTCCACATCGGCGGCCTGAAGCGCCTCGGCCCCGACCGGCGGCAGCATGGGACGCGCGGCGCCCCGCCCGTGGCCGCCGGGGTCCGGCAGCGGCGCGACCCCCAGTTCGGCCGCTGCCTTGTCCACCATGTCCCGGGCGTGCCGCAGCCCGATACGGTCCAGCGTCGAGCGCAGTTCGGCCAGGTCCACAGCCGTGTGCGCGGCGTCGCGCCCCAGACGGGCGGAGGCCTTGACCAGCCCCAGTCGCGACAGCGCCGTCCCACGCGGTTCGTCCATGTCCCGGAACTCCCCAAGGGCCAGCGCGTACATCTCACGGGCCTGCTCGTAGCGGCCCGCCCGGTACAGCACGTTGCCGCGCATCTTGTGGTTGTAGGCGAGCGCGCTGGAAAGCCGCATCTCCCGGCAGGCCTCCTCCGCCTGGGACAGCAGCGACAGGGCGCGTTCCACGTCGGCGTCGCGTACGGACACCACGTCCGCGATGCCACGCAGCGCCCATGCCCACCCGCGCCGGTCCTCGGCCCGGAATGCCGTGTCGGCCGCCTCCTCGAACAGGGCCAGGGCCTCGTCGTATTCGCCGGTGTTGCGGTGCATCTGCGCGATGCCCTCCAACGCCCACACCGTGTGACGGGCCTCGCCTCGGCGACGGGCCTCGGCGAGCAGCTGCTCGTGCAGCCTCCGCACCGCCGCGTAATCGCCCTGGATGCGCCCGGTCTCGGCGAGCCCCGCCAGTGAGTAGCCGCGCACGACGACGTCCCCGCCCCGCTCGCCCGTCTCGGCGGCCAAACGCAGCAACCGGTACGCCAGCCTGAACTCACCCCGCTGCCGAGCCAGCGTGCCGCCGCTCCACAGGGCCCACGCCATGGCCCCTTCGTGACCAGCCGCACGCGCCGCTCGGTAGCTCGCCTTCCACGCCCGGTCGGCCTCCTCGACGCGCCCGAGCCTGCGGCAGGCCTCCGCCACGGCCAGCCCGCAGCGCGCCTCCTCCCGCCGGTCCCCCGCTCGCTCGGCCGTCCGCAGCTCCTCCATGCCCCGGGCCAGCACCTCGGGCAGTGAGGCGTTCACCGACAACGATTCGAGAGCCCCCTGGTACTCCGGCGCCGACGCCTTCGCCGGCCTCGTCCTCCGCACCTGACCTGCCATCACACCCTCCTCGTGTGTCGACTCGACGATCAACTCGACACGAGAACCAAGACGGCGATCACCGTCCGAGGTTCCCTCTGGGTGGGGAAGTCCGCCTCCCTATGGACGCGGGATCGTCCTCAAGTGCTACGCGGTTGCCGACGACTCGTCAGCGGGATGTACGCCCAGCAGTGAGCCTTTCCCCCTCACGCCGAGGCGTGATGAAGGACGAGGAACGCCCGCACGATCGCGGTGACGCGCGTGGTGCCGCAGCGGAACCTCCGCACGAGGCGCCGGCCGTTCGACGTGGCCACGGTTCGTTCGCCGACGCAGCGGACCTCGGCACGTGTGCCGTGGTGCCGGTGCTGCCACCATGCGAGGCCCGGCATGCCGTAGCCGACGGCCTTGTGGCCGAGGGAGGGGGCCGCGGTCTGCTTGGCGAGGCGGCGGCCGGGCACCTGCGGCCGCGCTGCCGGTACTGCTTCCTGGAGATCGACAGCCGCCCCGAGGGCGCGCACGACCTGGTCGTCAAACCGCGCCGGTACGGGGAGCGGGGCCGAATGCTGCCGAAAGACGCGGACAAGCGCCCTGTGGACCTCGTCCGCTCCCGACCGGAACCGACCGAGCAGGTCGCGACCACGAGCAGCGGCTGTGGCGCCGGAGTCCACCACCGACCGGCCGCGAGGGCCTGGTCCCGGTGGCGTTCGTGTGCGCCGACACCATCGATGCCAAGGTCGCCCGCTGCTGCGCTACCGCGTCGCAGCGGCAGAACGGGCCGAGCCCCCGAGGCCCTTGGGCAGGCCCGAGGTCTCGTGTGCTCGGGGAGAGGTCCGTACCGCTCGGCGCCCCAGCTGCTGCAGTTCCCGCCGTCGTCCAGCTCCCGTCACACTTCACACTCCTTGTGGTGCTCCCAGAGGGCCCGCTGCCGGCTCGGTTGCTGGGCGCGCCACGAGTCGTGCGGGAACCGCCCGCACGGCGCGGATAGGGAAGTCGGGGTGGGAAGGGCATGATCGATGGCCCTCGAAAGGCCGGGCGGGACGAGACGATCCGATCGGTGGTGGAGCTCGCGCAGGATCTCGTGCGCCGGCCGAGCCGCGGCGGGATCGACGACTACGGCCCGGTCCTGGGTTTCTTGGAGGAGTGGCTGTCCGCCCGTGCGGTGCCGCACCGGCGGCTGCATGACGGTGAGGGGGCCCTGGTCGGGCTGCTGGCCGAGGTGGCCGGCGGCCGGCCGGGTCCGTGGTGGACGCTGGACGCGTGCGTCGACACGGCGCCGTACGGCGACCTCGCCCGCTGGTCCTTCCCTCCGGCCTCCGGCGAGGTCCGGGACGGTTGGCTGCTGGGCCGGGGTGCGGCCGACTCCAAACTCGCCGCGGCGATGTACTGCCACCTCGCCGCCGGTCTCGCGGCCGGCCCGCGGGACTTCGCCGGTGGCCTCGCCGTGCTCCTGGACGTCGACGAGCACACGGGCGGCTTCGGTGGCGCCCGCGCCTATCTCGCCGACCCTCATGCCGTCCGCCCGGCCGGGGTGATCATCGGCTACCCCGGCATGGACGAGGTCGTCGTCGGCGGGCGCGGCCTGTGGCGCGCCACCCTCACGGTGCACGCCCCGTCCGGACACTCCGGGTCCAGTCGCACGGTCACCAGCGCCATCACCCGCGCGGCGCGCCTGGTCGGCCTGCTCGACGCCGCCGACCTGCCCGGCGCGGACGGCGCCTCCGGGTTCCCGCTCGGGCCGAAGCTGACCGTCACTGCCTTTCACGGCGGCCGGGGGTTCTCCGTCACTCCCGATCGCGTCGACATCAACGTCGACACCCGCAATACCCCCCATTTCGATGCGCACGCCGCCGAGACCCTGGTCCGCAGGGCTGCCACCGAGGTCGACGCCGAGCTGCCGGGCCCCGTGCCCACTTCGCTGTCTAAGGTCGCTTCCTGGCCGCCTTTCCGGCTGGAGGCGGACGAGCAGCCGGCCGCCGCGCTGCTGTCCGCGGCCCGGCAGGCGGGGCTCGACGTGCGCGCGAAGACCGCGGGCCCGTCGAACATCGGCAACCTCCTTGCCGGCCAGGGCATCCCCGCCACGGCCGGCTTCGGTGTCCCCTACGAGGGCCTGCACGGCATCGATGAGCGCGCGTCGCTGGCCGAGCTCGCGGACGTCTACGCCATCCACCAGCAGGCCGTGGACGAGCTCCTGGGCAGGCCCTTCGAAAGCCCGTGAGCAACCCCAAAAAAGACCACACCCTGACTGGGGCTGCCGCACTGCGGACAGCCCCCGGGCTCGTCAGGGGTCGCCAGCTGTCCCGAAGCTGCTGCTCGTCGTCTTCGTCGAACGGGCGGGGGGGCTTGGCCACGCGCGTCACCTCCGGGCATGCGTAGGCCCGTCCACGGAACCATGCGGACGGGCCGGTCGATACGGGGAGTTCAGGTCAGAAGTCGGGGCAGAGGTGCTTGTGCGAGGCGGCCAGGATCTTCTTCGCGGTGGCGAGGCCGTGGCCGTCCGGGTGGGTGGGGCTGGACCAGCGCTTGTTGGTCTGGTCGACCTGCTTGGCCTCGTCGCCCGGGTACCGCTTGTAGGTGGAGCAGGTGTCTGCCCCGCGGCTGAGCGCCTTCTCTTCCTTGCCATGGACGATGTCCTTGTCGATGGCGTCGAGGGCGGCGATGAATGCGGCGGCCGTGGCGGCGTCGGGCTTGGGCGGGAGGCCGGCGGCGGCGCGGGCGGACGCCAGGGCGTCGGGGGAGAGGGCGGTGGGGGAGAGGGCGGTGGGCTTCGCCGTGGAGGCTTCGGCGCCCTGCTTGTCCGAAGGGGTGGCTGGAGGGTTGTCGGCGGCGCCGCATGCGGTGAGGGCGAGCGTGAGTATGGCGGTGGCGGTGAGGCTGATGGTCTTGGTACGCATCGGGCCAGCCTGCCGGAAGTGCGTGCGGCGGGAAGGGTGTTCACCGTGTCGTGATGTCCGCTCCGCTGTTCCCGGGCCGCCGGAAGTGCCTTCAGGGTGAGGCACGACCGCCCGTCTTACAACTGAAGCGTGTTACAGAAGGTCGCGTTTGGACAGGGCAGGACCGGTTTCGAGGCTGTACTGCCTACGCTGCCATGACGAGGTCGTGCAGGTGGGCGACGGCCTGGACTGCGTGGTGGAGGCCGTTACGGCGCCGGCGGCAGTCGCGGAGGATCTTGCAGGGCGATGATGATCCGCATGTTCGCCGAGAACCGGTAGTCGCGTGAGGACGCGCCGGTCTTACGGTCGCGGATCGGGATGAGCGTGCCGTCCACGATCTACAGCCGCCCGACCGCGTCGTCCGGACTAGCGGCCCAGGTCGCAACCCCATCCGGTATCGCCCAATTCCCTTCTCTGGTGCACGGCGCCTGGTGCCGCGCCGATGGGGCGAGTCCAGCCGGGCCCCCGTTCGGAGGGCAGGAGTCGGCACTCATCACGTTGCTTCCCGTACTCACCACTGGACTCACCATCGCAGGTCAGTGCAGTGTGGGAAGAGTCCGCAGGGCAGACTGTCGTTCATGACAGAAGCCGGGCTTGACGCTGCCGCTCGCTCCCTGCGGGCATGGCTCAATCGACAGCAGTTCAGTGACCTGTCCACCTCTGAGGTGACCGCCTTCTTCACCGACTCGGTGGCCGACTGGGCGACCGGCCAGGGTTATGAAGTCCAGCGGGAGGTGGAGCTGCCCACCGCGATGCGGCAGAACCGGACCGGGCGTCTCGACCTGCAACTGCGGCACCGTTCGGGCAGGGGACGGCTGATCAGCGTCGAGGTGGATCGGGGCACGAAGGAGTGGTCCCTCGAAAAGCTCGTCCAGGCCGCCGAGCTTGGCCACCTGGCGCTGTGGCTTCGGTGGAGCCGCACCCCCGTCACCCTGCCGATCCCGCCCACGGTCCGGCTCATCCGGGCCCAGGTGATCAGGCGCACCACGCTCACGCGAGCGAAGCTGCACTCGCTGCGGCCGGACAACTGCGGGTAGCAGGCCGGCTCGCTCCCGGCGGCGCCATGGGTGCGGGGGAGGACCGGCTGCGGGCTTCACCGGCCCCGCGTCAGGTCGCGGTCCCTCCGGCAGGCCTCGGTGCTGTCGGAAACCCGTGAACATCCCGGGCGGCCCACGACCGCTCACCACCTCCCGAACCGCTGCCTGTTTCCGGTGAGCAAAGCCATCCCCGCCGCTGCGGGTGTCGCATCCGCTGGAGGCCGGCTCCGGGGTGCGGGAACGGGGTGTCGGGGTGGGGGTGGGCTCCGGTGCCTGGAGCGCGCGTTCGGCGAGCGCGCCGGGTACTGCTTCCGGTGGTGTGCGACAGCCGGGCCTCCGACGCCATGGTGAGTGGCACTCACCACGGTGAGCCGGCTTTGGAACCTGATAGGTCGACCCCCTGTTTTCCCAGGTGAATGGGCCTGCTGATAGGCGAACCTGATGGGAGCCGGGAGGTACTCACCACGGGGTGAGAACAGGAGCGGCTGGCCTTGTGCGTGCCGCGGTTCAGGGCAGACCGGGCCCCGTCCGGCCGGATGCGGGCAGCGAGACGCCGACGACCCAGGTCCCGTTCTGGACCCCGGTGACCGTGGACGGCCGCATCGGCAAGGTGTGCCACTCCTGGGGCGCCTACCAGACCGTCGGCGAATCGCGCATGCAGCGGGTACGGGTGCACTCGGTCGAGTTCCTCGACGGCACCGAAGGCGCCCACACCGCGAGCGAGATGCCTCCCCTACGCGGCCCCCGCCGGGGCGAAAGACCGCCGAGCCGACCGTCACCTCCGAGGAGATGGAGGCGGCGGGGGAGGAGCGGTGCATGCCGGTCGACGGCGGCAGGGTCCACACCCTCACCCCGGGCGCGCCCGCCGAGGACCCCTTCCCTCAGCGCCGGACCGGCGGCAGTTCGAGCCGGGGGATCCGCTACCGCATCGTCACGGCGCCGCTTACCTGCCGCACCTGCCTCGCCCACGAGGCGCGCAGGAAGGCCCACCGGTGAGCGCCTGGTCACCCGCCTCCGGGAAGAGCTCCCCGAGCTCGGCATCCCGGAGGGAGCGACGCTGCACCGCACCTACGCCGAGGCCACTGCGGACGAGGCGTGCCTGCCCTGGTCCGCTCTCGGCCCGGATGGCGCCGACCTCAGGTTCGGCGGCCGGATCCCGGTGGGGCGCCTCCTGCGCGGGCCGGTCATCGTCGCCGGCCGCGAGCCCTGCAGCTCCGATTTCGACCCGCACGTCAAGGTCGGCATCCCCGCCGACCTCGGCCCCGGTTATCCGGTGCCCGCGCGCTCCGAGTGGCCCCGCTCGCGGCTCGCGCGCCCCCCTCGGTCTCGAACGAATTTAGCCTTTGAGCTTTCTGGGCTGGTCGTCTTCCTTCAATTCGACAAATTCAAGGTTAAGTTCGATATGGTTGTCGTGGAGGTGTGCCATGTCCGTGGACCCGAAGAGGGATCCGAGGGAAGTGGCCCTGTTCAGGGCCGTGCAGGAGCTGCTGGAAGGCGGCCCCGAGCTGCCGGCGCCTGCTGAGCGCTCCCGACTGCGTGAGGCGGCCGGCATCACCCAGGCCGCGCTCGCGCGTGCTCTGGAGACGTCGACGCAGACGGTGAAGAACTGGGAGGCGGGCCGCAGCGACCCGCGCCCGCCGCGCCGTGACCCCTACCTGGCGCTGCTGCAGGGCTGGGCGAAGAAGTACCCCGCCCCCGCCCCGGCGCCCGCCCCGGTGTCGCGTACGCAGTCGTCGGCGGCCGCCGACAGTCCCACTCCGGCGCCTGTCCCCGCTCCGGCGCCGGAGCCGGCGTCTGCGCCGTCCGTGGCCCGCCCCCGTCCGTCCAGGACGCGGCCGCCATCCGCGCCCAAGCGTCCGGCCGCCCGGAAGACCGCGGCCGCGGCGCGGGACGCGCGGTTCGTCAACGGACCGCTCGCCGTCATCGACGCCGACACCGACGGCGGCGGGCTACTGGCGTACTGTGTCGGCGGCCTCATCCTCGACGTCCCGGCCCGGACACTGCCTGGCCTGGTGGAGTGGACCCTGACCGAGGCCCGTCTCGGCGCGCCGCGGCTGGACCCCTGGGGCCGCGACGCCGACCCGCTCCTCGCCCTCACCCCGGCCGCGCTGGAGCTCTTCGGGCTGCCGGTGGAGCTGGACGAAGACGAGCAGGCCGCGGGCCGGCTGTCGGGTGACCACCCGGTACTGGAGGAACTGGCCGAGGCGCAGTGGCAACTGACCCGCCGTGGGTTCGGTCCGTGGGCGAGGATCTACCGTCCCGCCCAGGGCGGCCGGCGTGCGTGCGTGCAGCTGTGCATCCCGTCCTGGCGCGCCCTGGACACCCGCTCCTGGGGGAACGCCGCCGATCTGCCGCCGGCCGAACTCGCCCGGACGCTGGGCCTGTACGCGCAGCGGGTGATGACCCCCCGCGGGTCCACTGCCGTCACCGGCCTGGAACTGATGACCGCTCTGCACCCGCCGACCCGCGCCTCGGAGCCGGACACCGACGGCCGCCGGCACAGCGCCCACAACCCCGGCTCCCTCGGCAAGGATCTCATCGACCCGGCGCCGTGCGAGGCGATCGACGGCCACCCCGTCCTCGCCGACCTGCCCCGCTTCCACGTCCGCGGCCCCGCCGAGCGCCTCTTCGAAGAGGCCTACGACTGGGCACGCGAGCTCACCGACGAGGAATGCCTCAAGCCGCATCTGGTCGGCATCGACGTCAACATGGCCTTCGCCGCCGCCGCGAACGGTCTGCCGGTCGGCCTGGCCTCCGCACCCGTCCACATCCTCGACCCGGTCTTCGACCCGGCGGTGCCGGGTTCGTGGCTGGTCGACCTTTCCCACGTCGACCTCTCCCGCGTCCGTGTCGGCAAGCAGTGGTTGGACCTGCGAGGCGAGCTCCTCCCGAGCCCGTTCACCCCCACCGGCGAGGCTCCTACCGGCCCCGCCTGGTACGCCACCCCGACCGTCGCCTACGCAGTCGAACTCGGCTACGACGTCGCGCCGGTGGAGGCGTGGCTGCGGCCGGAGGCGGGCCGGTACCTGGACGGCTGGTACCAGCGGCTGCGGAACGCATACATCGCGACCATGGACGACCTCGGCGTCCCCGACAAACTGCCCCCCGACCAGTTCCTCACCGCGATGGACGACTACAAGGCCCGCGACCCGGAGGCGGCGATCGTGCTCGGCGCGATCAAGAACACCGTCAAGGGCGGCATCGGCAAGCTCCAGGAGAAGGCCCGCGGCGGCGGCTGGCGCCCGGGCCAGTCGTGGCCCGCGCTCGCCCGCCCGACCTGGCGCCCCGACATCCGCGCCGCGGTCATCTCCCGCGCCCGTACCGGCATGCACCGTAAGATGGTCGCCCTCGCCGCCGCCACCGGCGCCTACCCGATCGCGGTCCTGTCCGACTGCGCCGTCTACGCCGCCGACGGCCCCTCCCCCCTCGACGTCCTCCCCTACGGCCCCGACGGCAAGACGATCCCCGGTTCCTTCCGGATCGGGGTGTCCCCGGGGATGGTCAAGCACGAGGGCACCCAGACCCCGCTGTGGGCGGAGCAGCTGCGCGAGGACGCCCAGGCCCCGCTGCTGAACCTGGCCCGCTACATCAAGGCCGGCACCACCGCCGGCCCGGACACGGGGGAGTAGACCCATGGTCGTGAGATCGGTCGGTGACGCCCTCGACGGGCTGATGGAGAAGGCGTTCACCCGCAAGCCACCCAAGTCCGCGGGCGCCCAGATGCGGTTCCTCGTCAAGCAGCTCAAGGGCACCAAAGCCGTCGCCCAGGCCCTGGGCATCTCCCAGCGCACGGTCGAGCGGTACGTGAAGGATCAGATCAAGAAGCCCCGCCCGGACCTCGCGGGCCGGATGTCCGGCGAGGTCCGCAAACGGTGGCAGCCCAAGGTGCGCGAGCGGGCGAAGGAGGCGGCCGTGACCAGCCAGGGCGTGATGATCGACGTCCGCGCCCAGCTCGGCTACGCCGCCCCGGCCGGCACGACGGACGAGGCCCGCGAGCGCCACCTCACCCTCGCCCTGCCCCCGCACCTCGCCGGCCGTCTCTTCGACGCCCAGGAACGCGGCGGTGAGCGGCAGATGCGCCAGGCCGTCGCCGACGCGCTGAAGGAGGTGTACTTCCAGCAGCGCGGCACCCGGGCGGCGAGTCTGGAGGAAGTCCGGATGCTGAACGTCGAGCACATCGAGTTCGACCTGTGACCGGCGCACAGGGCGGCGGCGCCGGGTACCACTGGAAGGTTCGGTTGGCCTGTGGCCTGCAAGGCCGGTGTGGGTTGAGCCGGTGGCGTGAGTGGACTGCCCGGGTGCCCCGGAAACGGGGGTGCTTGCACCTGACCTGCGCAGGCAGGATCTCCTCATGTCGACCGATGTCAGCGGGATGATCGAATGCCGGCCCGGGGCCCGCTTGTGGGGCCCTGACGACGAGGACTCCGTGTGGGAGGCTGGCATCGATCTCTTCCTCCTCAACCGGAGCAACGCCTACGACGGTCTGGCCTGCCTCTTCGGGATCCGAAACACCTTCGGCTTCCGCCCCCTGGCCCCAGACCGCGGCTTCCCGGACGACGCGTCGGCCGGGCTGCGACGCGTGTTCACCGGCTATGGCGACCCCGACGATATGTACGGGACCACCTGGCTGTCCTGGGCTGAGCTGGAGACCGCGGACTGGGAGGAGAGCAACGCCTCCGGTACGCGAACCCGCGCGTCAGCCGCCGGGTTCGACACGGAATGGGGCCGGGTCTGGAACGTCATGCGCATCCTCAGCGAGGTCCACGGAGCCGAGAATGTACGCCTGGTCGTCTGGTTCTACTGACTCGTTCCTGGCCGGCCAGGAACTCAGCCACACCAACCACCACCCCGGAAGGAAGCAGGGGCTGTGAGCACGGTTCAGCTGCGTGAGCATCAGGTGGCCGGTCTGGCGGCGATCCGGTCCTGGCTCGGCTGGCCGCACACCAGGACCCCCGGGCCGGCGGGGGAGCGGGCGACGTACGTGTCGGCGACCGGGTCGGGCAAGACCTACACCGCGGCCGCCGCGGCCCGGGAGTTCTTCCCGCGCGGCCGGGTCCTGGTCATGGTGCCGACCCTCGACCTCCTCGCCCAGACCGCGCAGGCCTGGCGCCGCATCGGCCACACCGCCCCCATGCTCGCGGTCTGCTCCCTGTACGGCGACGAGGTCCTCGACGCCCTGGGCGTGCGGGTCACGACGAACCCGATCCAGCTGGCCCTGTGGGCCGGCTCCGGCTCGGTGGTGGTGTTCGCGACGTACGCCTCCCTTGTCGACCGCGACGACCCCCAGGACCCCCTCGGCACCGCGAAGGTCCGGGGTCCGCTGGAGACGGCGCTGGCGGGCGGGGAGCGGATGTACGGGCAGCGCCTGGACGGCTTCGACCTGGCGGTCGTCGACGAGGCCCACGGCACCGTCGGCGACGCCGCCCGCCCCTGGGCGGCGATCCACGACAACACCCGCATCCCGGCCGACTTCCGCCTCTACATGACTGCCACCCCCCGGATCCTGGCCGCACCCCGCCCCGGCGCCGGCGACGACGAGCCGCCGATCGTTTCGATGGCCAGCGACCCGGATTCCGTCTGCGGCGAGTGGATCCACGAGCTGGGCCTGTCGGAGGCGATCACCCGGGAGATCCTGGCCGGCTTCGAGATCGATGTCCTTGGGATCCGCGACCCCGACCCGGTGCTCGTCCTCTCCGAGGAGGCGCTGCGCGGTCGCCGGCTTGCCCTGTTGCAGACCGCGCTGCTGGAGCACGCCGCCCGTCACAACCTCAAGACCGTCATGACCTTCCACCACCGGGTCGAGGAGGCCGAGGCGTTCGCCGCCCGGCTGCCGGGGACCGCGGCCGAGCTGTACGCGGCCGAGCCGACCCTGGAGGCCCTGAAGAAGGCGGAGGAGGCACTGCGGGAGTCGTCTATCGAAGCCCGCTTCTACGACCTCGACCCGGGCCGTCATGTCCCGCCGGGGCGGGTGTGGTCGGCGTGGCTGTGCGGCGACCACAAGGTCACCGAGCGCCGACAGGTCATCGAGCAGTTCGCGAACGGCATCGATGCCACCGGCCACCGCGTCCACCGCGCGTTCCTCGCCTCCGTCCGCGTCCTGGGCGAAGGCGTCGACATCACCGGGGAGCGCGGCGTCGAGGCCGTGTGCTTCGCTGACACCCGCGGCTCCCAGGTCGAGATCGTCCAGAACATCGGCCGCGCCCTGCGCCCCAACCCCGACGGCACGGCGAAGACCGCCCGGATCATCGTCCCCGTCTTCCTCCAGCCCGGCGAGGACCCCGAGGACATGGTCGCCTCCGCCTCCTACGAACCCCTCGTCGCCGTCCTGAGCGGCCTCCGCGCCCACTCCGAACACCTCGTCTCCGACATCGCCTCCCCGGCACGCACCCACGGCACCCGCACACCCCACGTCCACCGCGACGAGGACGGCAACGTCGTCCCCGCCACCGGCGTCGGCCAAGACCAGGACGCCGACGAGGAGACCGCGGCCCACGCCGTAGAGTCCGCCCTGCTGCGCTTCGCCGGCCCCCGCGACCCGGCCACCATCGCCGCGTTCCTGCGCACCCGCGTCTACCGGCCCGAGTCCCTGGTTTGGCTGGAGGGCTACCAGGCCCTGCGTCGCTGGCGCGCCGAGAACGGCATCGAGGGCCTGTACGCCGTTCCCTACGACACCGTGACCACCCTTGCCGCCGGGACGAAGGAGTTCCCGCTGGGCCGGTGGGTGCACCAGCAGCGCAAGAGCCTGCGCGCCGGAACCCTGGAGCCCCACCGCAAGGACCGGCTCGACGCCGAGGGCATGGTCTGGGAACCCGGCGATGAAGCGTGGGAGACGAAGCTGGCCGCCCTGCGCTCCTACCACCTCGCCCACGGCCACCTCGCCCCCCGTCAGGACGCGGTGTGGGGCGAGACCGAGCAGGACACGATCGCGATCGGCCAGCTGATCGCCAACCTCCGCCGCCCCGGCGCCCTCGGCAAAGATCCCGACCGCGCCGCGACCCGCGCCGCGCAGCTGGCGGCGATCGACGAGGAGTGGAACTGCCCCTGGCCGCTGGACTGGCAGCGCCACCACCGCGCCCTCGTCCGCCTCGCCGCCGACGAGCCGGACGGAAAGCTGCCCGACATCGCGCCCGGTGTCGTCCTCGACGGCGACGACCTCGGCCGCTGGATCACCCGCCAGCGCCGCGCCTGGCCCGACCTCTCCGACGAGCAGCGCACCCGTCTGACCGCCCTCGGCATCATCCCGCCCGCCGAACCGGCACCCGCCACCCGGGAAGCGGCGGGGAAGGGGAAGATGCCGGCCGCCTTCCGCCGCGGCCTGGCCGCACTCGCCCAGTTCACCGCCCGCGAAGGCACCGGCACCGCCCCCTCCCGCGGCCACATCGAGCGCCTTCTCGACGACGGCGAGGAGCACGAGCACAAGCTCGGCATCTGGTACGCCAACACCCGCCAGCGCCGGGACAAGCTCAACCCGGCCCAGCGCGCCGCGCTCGCCGACCTCGGCGTCACCTGGGCCTGAACAGCCCCAGCCGGCCCGCCCCGCACACGAACGACCCGCACACGAACGACTGGCCACGACTGAGGGGCCCGCCACCCGGTCCTCCGCCTCTCCCGGCGGGGGACCGGCCTCGTTCCCGCTCCGACACTCCGGCCGCTTCGTCAGCCGGCCGCGCCAGCACGTGGAAGGTCCCCCACCTGCCTGTAGTGGGGGGACCTTCCACGTGCTGAGAGGCGTCCGCCGCCCCTCTCATGGGTGAACCTTCTTCTCGCGTACGGGCTGGTCACCACCCGTAGGCCACTCGATCCCGGCGCCGACATCTCTTTTGGAGACCAGGAGAGGCCACCCTCCCCCTCTCGCGGGGCCGGAGGCGGGGGCGAGCCGGCCCGTGCCGATACGCGGTGGGCGAGGGCGAGGCCCAGCGCCCCGGAGGACATCCAGGGAAGGCGTACCGTCGGGCCGCCCAAGCGCCTAGACAGCCCCTGGCCCGACCGCGTGAGGCGAGTGCCCGCAAAGCGCACGGACGCTCAGTGCCGTCTACCTTCTACCTCCCCCGCCAGGGTTGCCTTGCGAGACCGGCCGCCAGCAGACCCCTGAGCGACGGCACGACATCACGAGTTGGACCTCAGTAGGCGCGAGCGCCTGCCGAAATGCAGTCTTGCGAGTTGCGTCGCCTACTTTGCGGCGGGAGGCTTTGAGCATGAGCCAAATGATTCCGAAAGTGAATGCGAACGTGCAACGTCCAGATGTTGGTGGAACGTTCACCAAAGCTGCAGAGGAGCAGCTGGTTCGCCTTGTCGGGGAGCCTTGGGTGGTTGAAGCGGAGACGAATGAGCGGATTTTTGCGGCCGAGCGTCAGGCGAACGCTCCCTTGGTCCAGCTCCTAGAAGAGGATGCCGATGCCGTGGCTGCCTCGCAGGGGATTGGGAGGTTGCGGAGGAAGGCGCGCATCCAAAGCGATTCTGTGGGAGCTGCGGCTACTCACACCTTTGATGATCTGATGAGAGACGCCCTCAAGGGAGTCAAGAAAGGGTTGAATGTTTTTGTGCCGCCCTATGACTGGGTGATCGACGTAGAGCACAAGGCCGGTGAAGCTAACGGGGACAAAGCTGCCGGGACCTTCTCGTCCGTCATAGAGGGGTATTACGGTAGCGGTGCGAGCTGGGCAACTGCAGGGGTGGGCGTGGCGCTCAAGGCCACCGTGGACGGAGTGGCCAATATCCGGCCGCCCATGAGTGACAGTTGGAGGTGGTTCATCGACGCGACGCTCTTCTCGGCGAACACCTCTGGGTCGTGCCGCGTCGTAGTTCAGGATCCAGTTTCGGGAGCCGTGCTGGGTCCCGATGGGGACCGATCGGTTGGGCTTTGGAACCACACTTCGCAAACGGGAGCCAGTGGTTATGGATCCGGCTCGTTCTTCGCCTCCGATATTGCGCCTACCGCCACACTGTCGGCGGGTCAGGTATTTAACGTGAATTTCTTGGCGAATGTTTTTACTGACCAGTCTGGATCCCTTGTCTTCGGGCACTCCTATGCCGACGGTAGGCTGGAAGTCAGCCTTCCATTCTTTGTGGTGCAAATGTGATCTGTGGCGAGCGGGACGGCGCCTTCACCCCGTTGTCCCACGGCGCGTCACCCTCGCCTTGCCCACCACAGAGGGGTGCCTCACCGTACGACGGCGGTGGGCGCCGTTCCGCCGTCGTCCCGCACATTCCCGGCCCCAAGCCTCTGGCCCCAGGAAGCAGGGGTCAGACAATGCGGACTGGCACACGGCGCCCACCCAGCAGGTTCGCCAGGGCCTCGGTCTCTTCCTGTTCAGAGCGCATCGCGGTGGTGGTCATGGCTGTCGCGCGGTGACCAAGCAGCGGTCGTCAGATGTCCATCACAGGAGAGTCTGGCTGTCATGGGCTTGCCAGCTCACAGTGGTTGAGGCGCGCCTACGGGTATTTCCGCGGTTCAGCACCGTTGGTGTTCCGCATCGACGTCCTCCTGTCCGCTCGTGGATCCGACGTGGGCGGCAGGGGCCGCCCGCGCGCCGCGAGCCCGGCAAGGTCCGGAAGGCGGGCCCTAGGATCCCCTCGTGACCCCGTACTCCCTGGCCTTCTATCTGGACGCCGTCATGACCGGCACGGTTCTCGGCCTGCGCCCCGGCGACCGGCCCGACCGGGTGGCGGAGGTGCTGGGGACGGAGTACGGGGAGAACGGCGGCCGTGACACCTTGTGGCGCGACTACGGCCTGATCGAGTTCCACTGGCACCGGCCCGGCCCTGACGTCCCGTGGGCGGGCCATCACGTCAGTCTCCAGGTGCACCGTCTCGCACACCGTGACCGCGCCCTCGTCGGCGGCGCGCTGCGCGCGCGGTACGGCCGGTTTACGCCCCGGCTCCGCTTCGACAAGCTGCACCGCCTGCTGGAGCGCCGCGGCGCCGCCCTCGTGCCCGTCGCCGGGGCCCCGTCGAACGCGCCGTACTTCCGCACGTACGAGCACCCCGCCTCCCGGGCGACGGTCACGGTCGTCGCCATGTACGGCGAGCACAGCACCCCTCCGCAGCTGCGGCCCGGCGACGTGTACGCCATCCAGCTCCCGGCCGGCGCCGGGAACGCCAGCCGCGGGGGCGCCCCCCAATGGGGCGTCCCGTAAACGATCTCCGCTCAGGGGTGTCTGGGATGGTCAGGTGTCCCCGACCAGCTGCCGTCCGACCGGGTGGGCCCGTACGGCCGCCGGCCTCGCCGCTGGGGAGTGGACCGCCGCTCCCGACCGTCCCGCGTCCCCGGCGCTCGGGAGGTCATCGAGGGGGCAGTATCGCCGGGCCGCCCAAGCCCCCCCCGACGGCCCCTTGACCCGGCCCGTGAGGCGAGGGCCCGGGAAGCACCCGGATCGCCGCTCAGCGCCGTTCTCCTCCCTCACCCCGCCATCATGGTGTTCTCGCTGGTCAGAGCCCTCGCCGAGCCCGTCATGGGACCGTCACCAGGTCGTCATCCGGGGTGACGAGATGACGACCTCGCCGTCCCAATGGCACCCCCTGACGGCCCTGTGACGACCAATGACGACCGCCCGGCGTCCTCGCACTGCCTTCTGTGGGCGGCTCCCCGTGCACCGCAGCCCCTGCTGCGTCTCTCGGCGTCATAGGCCCTTGGGAGGCTCCGGGACGGCGTGGGACACGGATTTGACTCCGTGTCATGGGCGGTAAGCTGAGCTCACAGGATGCGGCGCCGTGGACGGCAGCCGCCCACACGGGTCGAGGGCCCTTCAAAAAAGCCCTTTACTTGCCCCTGGGTGGAGATGAGCCGTGGTACGTAGCTCGTTCGACTTCCCCCTGTGCTGGGTCTGGGCTTCCTCCCCGTTTGCGAAGCGGTAGCTCCCCGGCCCCTGTGAGTTGTGCGGTGACCTTCCAGATCGACGTGCTGAACGTCTGCGTCCTGGCCTTCGTGCTGCTCGTGGCGTGGGTGGTGTACCGGCGGACGAACTGCATCGAGTCCGCCGCGGTGTCCGGCGCCGCGGTCGTCGTCATCGTGCTCATGCTGTTCACCCCGATCGGCAACGGTACGACGACCGAGACCACCACGCCGGCCCCGACGTCCGGCGCCTCGGCCCCGCTCCCGACACCGGCTTCCCCGGCGCCGAAGGGCTGAGGGGCCGGAGCCTGCCCGGGCGCCTGGCTGCGTCCTGGAGTCCGGTTACCGGTTACAGGCCGCCCAGGACACCGGTTCTGGCTGCTCACGGCGGTGTCCGGGCGGCTGCGGGCCTGTAACCGGTAACCCGTAACCCCCCTCGCCCTGGACCTGGCCTCCTCGCCGGCCGGAGGTACGCCTTCTCGTCCGCCGCAGACCAGGATCTCGCCGTCGGCGGGCCTGCCGTGCCGTGGGGGGGAGGGAGTTCTTACGGGGCGTAGTCCGGACGTCGGCCGAGCACGGTCGGGCCCGCCGGGAGGCGGTGGATGAAGCTGCCGGTCGCGACGCTGGCGGCGGCCTCGGCCCCTACACCGCGCCTGACGAAGTGCCGCGCCAGGGCTTTGTACATGTACAGCAGTTGCGTTTGTCTGCCGGTTTGGGCGTTCAGTTGGTGATCACTGGACCTTGGAATGTTCACGAGAGATAGCGTCAGCGCACGGACCAGCGTGGCCGGGACCGCTGACCGAGTGCCACGGGGGACATGTTGGTGCCCCGGAAGGACGTTCGCCGCCTGCCGTCTAACCTCTCTCTCGAGGGGTGGGAGTATGGAAAAGACAATCTTGGTTGAGTCCATCAGGTACTCCGCCGTGTGCCAGGAATGCGGCGCCGAGGCGGAGTGGTGCGGTGTTCAGGCGCTGGTGGGCGAGGCACTGAGGTGGGATGTTGAGACGACGTGCCCGGCCTGCGGGTTTGCCCTGGCTGTCTGTGGCGGTGACCTGCCGGAGGAACTGCGCGGCCGCCTGCTCTCCGAGCACGGGCGGGCAAGGTTGCGGGTAGCCCCGCCGGCGAAGAACGCCGTCATCATGCGGGTTCTGCGGGCGGAACTTGGCATCGGCCTGGACGGCGTCCGGGCCGTTCTGGGGCAGGTCTTGACCGGGCAGTACTCAGGGACCCTGCCTGAAATGGAGCTCCTGGCGCGGAAGCTCCGGGCATCAGGCATCGAAGCCGCCGTTTCACGAACGGCGGATTGAGCGAACCCGCTGGGCGAATTCGATGCGCCTGGCCGGCCCGGCGGTCGCCTCGCCGCGCGCGAGTGGCCGATACCTGATCGGTATGCCGATGCGGCTGTGGGTCACCCCATCGCCCAGCTCGTTCGAGCCGGTGTCGGCGTCCGCGTCCGCCGGGGCCGTCACCCCCACCACCCGCGTCACCTCGGTCCGCTGGACGACGGGCGACGGGCCCACCGTCACCTGCAAGGGGCCCTGGCACCCCGTACGCGGCCCGGTACGGCGCGAAGGACTCCCCCAACCTGCGGCCACCGCTACACCCAGCCCGCCGAGTACGAGGGCGCCGCCACCTCGACTAGGACGAGCGGCCGAGGTCGACGCCAGGCTGCCCCGGAGCCGGGGGAACCGGCCACGACGGCGACTGCGGAATCGCCGGCCGCACCGGGGCGGGCATCAGTGCCTGCAGCGCCCGCTGAAGGTCACCGATGTGCTCCGCCCGGGCATCGAGCTGCGCCCGCAGATGGACCGCCTCGCTCTCGCAAGCGCCTGGCCGTGCCGGGCCTCGGCGAGCTCCAGGGCATGCTGATGCCGCAGCCGTTCGAGTTCTGCCCGCAACTCGGCGACCGTCCCAGCCGCCACCACTCCGGCATCGGCACCAGCCGGGGAGGTGGCGGCGTCAGGAGAAGAAGGAGCGTTCAGGGTGAACCCGGCGGCGAGGAGCGCCTCGACCGGGATCAGCCAGCCCCGCTCCGGGTCCTCCACCGATCCGGGCAGCAGACCAGCCTCACGGCGCCGGCGGATAGTGGAACGGCTGACCCCGCACGCGGCGGCGGCCTCACGCTGATTCAGCATCGGACGAGACGTGCTCATCCCCCATCATCGCCGTAACCCTGCATGCCCTGGACCCCGCCCCTCGCAGGCCGCAGATTCCCGCAACTCCCGGCGACCGACCGGACCCCCACCTTTGCCCCCTACGGAATCGCCCGATCGGGGGGTTCTTCGCTTTCGCAGGTCTGGAGCTGGCGCCGCACCGCAGGTTCACGGCAGAATCACGGGCGGCCCTCACCGGTGGGCCAGCATCCGTAGGGCGCTCTCCGACCAGACGCCCCGCCCCGCGCGTTGGCGGATGCCGAAGGAGCCAGGCCCCGACCGGCAGACACGCACCACACCACAAGACGTGCTCACACCTGTCTGTGCGCACCGGGGTCGGACGGTACGCAGATCAGGAACTCTGATGAGCCACGGAGACACCCTCACGCAGAGGGCCCGCTACCACTCCCGCTGCACCGGCATCGGGCACAAGGCCAGCCTCCAGCACCTCGAAACCGTTCACGGTCAAGACCCGGTGCCCGCCGCGAACCGGGACCAGGCCCGCCTGGAGGCCGCCGTGTTCGAGCGCCTGGGCGGCACCATCGACTACTGCGCCCACCCCGCCGGCATCGCCCACGTCCGGCCGACCGCAGACCACTTGATCGTGGAGGTAGACCGCAAACTCGGTCCCGAGCACTCGCTGCCCAGGCACTGCCTCGAGGCTCTTCTGCCCACCCAGTACACCGGGCCCGACGAGGACGAAGGGCTGACGCCCGGAGGGATCGCCGGTGTCCGGCTCCTCGAGGTCGACTCCAGCGGTCTCCATCTCGGCCTCGCCGGTACCGATGCCTGCGTCACCCTCACCGGACCTCCCCCTGAGTGGTGGCAGGCCACCCTTGCCCGCCACCGGTCCTTCTGCCGTGATCACAGCCTCGTCCCTCTGTGGGACGCGCCCGCGCTGACCCCCTTCGAAGCCACCTACCTCGCCGCAGACTCCACCTGGTGGGAGGAACAAGCAGACAGGGCCTGGATCGCCAGCGGACTGCTCCGCCGGATCGCCCTCTTCCACACGGTGACCAAGCCGTTCTGCATCAGGTACTGGCGTCACGGGCTGGGCTGGAAGTTCGAGCTGCGCTACGAACTCGGTGTCCCAGTGGACCACGACCGGCTCATCAAGCACCTGACCGATCCGAGGTACGGGCTGGCGATTCAAACCACCCGCGACCACTGCGAGTGCAAGAGATGCGACTGCGACGGCGGAGCAGAACGAACCTGCTGGTTCACCCTCGACACAGGTGGAGGCCGACGCGACCAGATCGTGCTCCACTTCAGGCGCACCCGCGCCGGCTACGACGTCACGCACGAGTACGGACGGCTGGTCGCAGCAGGCGCTGCGCCCGACTGGCTTGCACAGGCCCTGCCAGCTCATCACCGCGGCCCGGCCACCTAGTAGTGCTTCGTTACGTTGGGTGATCTTGGCTGGTGGTGGGCATCTTTCGGCTATGAGGCTGGGGGAGGTGGAACGGCTCCGGGGTGAGTTATCGGAGTTCGTTGCCGATGTGTTCGCCTCGTTGCCGCGCCGGGATCAGCGGCGGTGGGGCGGGTGTTATCTGCGGGGTCTGATGCTGGACGGGCGGCGGAAGTCGGTCCAGCCGATGGCTGAGCGGCTGCCGGACGGGAACATGCAGGCCCTGCAGCAGTTCGTGAACCAGTCGCCGTGGGATCCGCTGCCGGTGCGGCGGCGGATCGCCGAGCGGCTGAGCGAGGTGATCCGCCCGGAGGTGTGGGTGATCGACGATGTGTCGTTCCCCAAGTGCGGCACCGCTTCGGTCGGGGTGGCCCGGCAGTACTGCGGAGCGCTCGGGAAACGGTCGAACTGCCAGGTCGCGGTCAGTGTCCACGCTGCCACCGACACCGCGTCCTGCCCTCTGGACTGGCAGCTGTATCTGCCGCGGGAATGGACGGACGAGCCGGACCGCTGCCACCGGGCCGGAGTGCCGGACGAAGCCGTTTCCCACCAGGAGAAGTGGCGCCTGGCGCTCGGCATGCTCGACACGCTCGCCGGCTGGGAGGTGGAGGCGCCGGTGGTGGTCGCCGACGCGGGCTACAGCGTCAGCACCCCCTTCCGGACCGGCCTGGAAGAACGCGGACTGTCCTATGTCCTCGCACTGACCGGCAAGGAAGTCGCCCATGCCGAACAGGCCCGGCCGCACCGGCCCGCCTATGGCGGGCTCGGGCCGCCGACCCTGCCCCGCTACCGCACCCCGCCCCGAGCCGTCAGTGCCCTCGCGGAGGAAACCGGCCCGGGACAGTTCGCCGAGGTCACCTGGCGGCAGGGCAGCAAAGGCCCAATGGCCTCACGGTTCACGGTCCTGACCGTCCTGCCCGCCCGGCCCCTCCTGGTCGAATGGCCCCACGGTCAGGACGCCCCGACGGGCTACTGGATATCGAACCTGCCCGCCACCACCCCGATCACCGACCTGGTCCGCTGGGCGAAGATGCGCTGGCGCATCGAACACGACTACCGCGAACTCAAGCACGGCCTGGGACTGGACCACTTCGAAGGCCGCACCTGGCGCGGCTGGCACCACCACGTCACCCTCGTCACCGCCGCCCACGCCTTCCTCACCCTGCGGCGGCTCGACCCAAAAGCCCACACGCCGGCCTGACCCTCTACCAGGTCCTCGACACCCTCCAGGACCTGCTGCAGTGCTGGACCGGCACCTGCACCACCTGCAGCCAATCCCTGCCCCGCAACAGAACCAGACGAAAAACCTAACGAAGCACTACTAGCCCGACAAGAGGTGGCCCAGCCGTGATACGTGGCAGGGGCTGTTCTCCGGATTGGGGGAGGCGGTGCAGGGTGCCACCCCTTGGGCCTGTCGGGTGTCAGGCCTGCTTTCCCATCAGTCGCATCGCTTCCTCGTAGAACTCCGGAGTCACGAGACAGATGCGCCGCCGGCCGCGGACAGTGAGCGCGGTGACTACGTCGTTCTCCCGAGCATCCTCGATCAACTGCGTGAGCTGAGCGCGAGCGTAGGTGAGCGGGAGTTCCTGTACCCCGTCCTCGGCGAGTGCGGGCTTCTGGATGTCGGACATGACCAGAGTGTAAGCGCTCACCCATCTGACCGATTTGGCAATACTTGCAAATCTTTAAAGTTTCCGGGATGGTGAAGCTCATGAGGTCAAGCGCAAAGCGCTCGACCAGGTCCCCATGAACATGCCCCAGAGAGGCAGGGCTCGTGAGCCACCAGGCAGTGACGTGGGCGATGGACAACGCGCCCATGCTGCTCACGGAAAAGGGCAAGCCGGACACCACAGCCCGCACCATTCTTCAGGTGCTGGCCGAGTACGCGCACGCCGACGGCACGAACGCACGCCCGTCCGTAATGCGCATCCAGTACCGCACCGGATTCGACCGGCGGACCGTTCAGCGGGCGCTGCGGCGTCTGCAGGCAGCCGGTCTGATCGTGAAGGCCGGAACGGTCGGCGACTGCGTGAATTGGACGTTGCGTCTCAAATTACGGCGCCCGGCTTCCGACTGGGACGATCTGAAGGCGGCCGAAGAGGCGGAGCGAGCGGCAGCGGCCGAGCGCCAGCGGAAGTCCCGCGCGAGGCGCGTCACGGAGACTGCGTCGGTGACAGGCGAGAGTGTCACGAACTCAGCCTCCGCACGTCACGCGGTTGAAGAGCGTGACGTCACGCACTCCGCGTCTGCACGTCACGCACGCAACGCCGCCCGAACCTTCAGTGACCCGCCCGTTGAGTCCCCCGAGAACCTTGGTGACGGCCGTAGGCCCGGTTCAGGTGGTAAAGGCTCACCCGCCGGCAGATGCGCCGTGCCGGAAGGAGGCGGCCCCACCGAGGACGAGGTGACGGCAGCGGCGATCGGCTGCGTGATTGCGATGATGCCCCACCACCTCCGGGACCGACTGCCCTCCCCAGTGCCGTCCGCCCTCACTGACGAGATCCGCGCTGAGCTTTCCCGTGGCCTGACCATGCAGCAGCTCATCCACCGGATCGGCCGCCGTTGGGTCCAGCACGGCTACGAATCTGACGCCAGGTCCTCCGAGGGCCCCGGCATTCTGCGGCCCGTCGGCGTCGCCGTCGCCCTGATCAGGGCGGGCGACTGCCCGGCGCCCCGGTGTGACGACGGCCTCGACCTCGACTCCGGGGACCTGTGCCGTACCTGCGACCGCGAGTGGGAAGCCCGAGCCCTTGCCGCTAAGGAGAAGGCCCGGCAATTCGTACATGGCGCCCTCCTTGCCGTTGTGCCCGACGCGGAGCCGGCCAGCAAACCCACGTACACTCCGCCGCCCTACCGCGACCGCATCGCTCAGATCCGAGCCGCCGTTGATGCCGACCACGCGAAAGAACGGGCCGGAGGCATCACTTCGCCCACCCGCATGTTCGTCGAGAATCGATAGTTGCGTGAAAGCTCCGGCCGCGCGGTTGCGGAACGCAATGAGGGTGCCGTCCACGATCCGCAAGCGGCCCAACGGGTCGGCCGGACGTAACGCCGGTCGGGATGGCGCGCAGGGTGAAGGCGGCAAGGTTGACCGGGATCAGGGGGCGGCGGCCGTCCGGCCGCTGGGTCGCGGAGGTGGTGACGGCGAGGTTCGTCATGCCGGTTCCGCGAACCAGTAGGGTGCCGTGGGTGAATGCAGCATCCGCCGACGCTTTCCGCCTCATCGTCACTGGGGGAGGTACGGGGGGCCACACCTACCCCGCGCTCACCGCAGTCCACACCCTGCGGGACCGTCTTGTGACGGAGGGCAGAGCGCTGGACGTGCTGTGGATCGGGACCGCCGACGGCCTGGAGGCGCGAGTCGCCCCCGCCGAGGGCATCCGGTTCGCCACCGTGGCGACGGGGAAGATCCGCCGGTCGAGCAATCCGCTGAGGATGCTATCGGCGGCGAACATGAAGGACATGGCCCGAGTCCCGCTGGGCGTAGCGCAAGCGAGGAAGATCGTCGCCGATTTCCGCCCGGACGTGGTCCTCGCCACCGGCGGATACGTCGCGGTTCCCGCAGGTCTGGCGGCCCGGATGAACCGGCGCCCGCTCGTGCTGCATGAGCAGACGGTGCGCCTGGGCCTGGCCAACCGCCGACTGGCCGGCTCCGCTTCACGGATCGCGGTGTCCTCGGAATCCTCCGTGCCGCTGCTGCCGGAGACGGTCCGCCCTCTGGCGGTCGTGACCGGCAACCCGGTACGCCGCCAGGTGCTCGCCGGGCATGCGGACAAGGCGGTCGAAGTGCTCGGGTTGCACGGCTTCGACCGGCGGCTGCCCACCGTGTACGTGACCGGCGGCGCGCAGGGGGCTCAGCAGATCAACGGTGTCGTACGCGACGCGTTGGGATGGCTGCTGGAGCGGGCGAACGTGATCCACCAGTGCGGCCCGGACAACGTCGAGGACCTGCGGCGTTACGCCGCAGGCCTGTCCGGACCGCTGGCCGCGCGCTACTACCTGACCGGGTTCGTCGGTCCGGAGCTTCCCGACGTCCTGGCGCTCGCGGACGTCGTCGTATCCCGCGCCGGGGCGGGGACGCTCGCAGAGCTGACCGCGCTGGGCAAGCCGGCCGTGTTCGTCCCGCTCGCCACGTCCGCGGGCAACGAGCAGGCCCATAACGCCCGCCATCTGGAAGAGGCCGGCGCCGCCGTCGCGCTTCTTGGCGCGGTGAGCCCCGACCGGCTCAAGGACGCGGTCGGTCCGCTCCTGACGGATCCGGCGAGGCGCGAGGCGATGGCACGCCGGGCCCGGGAGCACGGCAGGCCGGACGCGGCGGACAGGCTCGTCGATGTGCTCCTGTCCGCCGCATCCGGCTGACCCAAGGGGCCCGCGCTCTACCGACGCGAACCGGTGTGCAGGATGGTCCCGGCCTCGATGAGGACGGCGTCGTCGTAGAACACCTGCCCGTCCTGTCCGATCGGGTCGGGGACGTCGCGGTCGCCGAGGTAGAGGGCGAGCTTGTGGGCGTTCGTCTCGCCGCAGACGGCCCGGGGGGTGTCGAGCACGGCGGTGTCCATGGCCAGGATGCTGTCCGCTGCCGCCGAGGCGGCCGGATTTCGGGGGCCGTTCCACCAGGAAGCCCGCTTGAACGGGTACGACCACATCGCCTTGCTCGGCCGGTACGCTCCGCTGGACAACAGGGAGCGGTCCGTCCAGAACCTGCTCGACCACTCCCTGACGGCGTGGATGAGGGATTCCGATCCCGTCGCGGGCGGAACGTGGACCGCGTTCGCGGAGGGCATCCGCGCCGCGCTCGTCGAGCTGTCCGCCGTGCTCGGCCGTGGACGCGACGCCGTCGTGTTCACCTCGGCCGTCTGCTCGCCGCGGTGTGCGGCGCGCTGCTGGGCCTGCCGCCCGAGGGGGTGGCCGCGCTCAACCGGGTGGTCGTCAATGCGTCCGTCAACCTCCTGGTGGTGGGCGGACCCGGAACCACGCTCCTGACCTTCAATGAGCACACCCACTTCACTGGCGATCGACGCCGGATGCTCACCTACCGGTGAGGCCGTCCTCCGGTGTCGACACCGGGATCCCCGGCCCTGCCCGTCAGCCTGCCGCCATGACCGCCTGGACGGCGGGCGAGGCGGTGAACAGGGCGAGGACGGAGGCGCGGACCTGCCGGTCGACGGCCTCGGGGGTCGAGCTGTCGAGCTTGCCGTCGAGGTGGAGGAAGGCCAGTCCGTGGACGAGCGCCCACACCGTGGTCGCCAGGGTCTCGGTGTCGTCGGTGCCGGGGAACGCGTCCCGGACGATGCCCCGGACGTACTCCGAGATGGCCGCCGTGGCGGCGACGCGCTCCTCGCTGGACGGGTCGCAGGGTTCGGCGAACATGGCACGGAACAGCGCGGGGTGTTCGAGGGCGAACCGGACGTAGGCGACGGCGACGGCCGCCAGGTCGGCCGGCGCCGCCGGGGCGGGATGGGCCGCGGACAGGTCCTCGGCGAGCTCCCGGTACCCCTCGGCCGCGACGGCGGAGACGAGCGCCTCGCGGTCCGCGTAGTGCCGGTAGGGAGCGGTGGCCGAGACGCCCGCACGACGTGCCACCGCACGCAGCGACAGGGCTGCGCTGCCGTCCTCCTCCAGCAGTTCCCGTGCCGCCCGCAGGCAGGCGGCACGCAGATCACCGTGATGGTATGTGCTGTTCTGCGACATGGGTCACTCTCACTCTCCCGATGCGTCGACTGCTTATGTCGCCATTCCTATGTGAACGGTGCATACATCCTAATCGATCGAAAGGGAAGAGGAAACCGGATCACCAGTGAGATGTTCTCGCTGCTGCTGCTGCTGCTGCTGTGCTGGGGCAGGTGCTGGAGAACCGGATCGCGAAGGCGGCGGTGGAGGGGGACATGGCCGGCGCCGGCCAACTCCCCGGTGAACAGATGCTCACTCTGTACCGCCGCTGGGCGGCCGGCAGGACCGGTCTGCTGATCACCGGCAACGTGATGGTCCGTGCCCAGGCGCTGACCGCCCCAGTCGGCCTCCTTCTCGACGACCGATCGCCCCTCAAGCTCTTCGCCGACTGGGTGAAGGCCGCGAAGTCCGGTGGCGGGGCGGTCTGGATGCAGATCAACCACCCCGGCCCGCCAGGTCGTCTCCGACATGCCGGGTGTCGTGCAGGTGATCGAGCTGCTCGGGCCCCTCGGCGTCGACCTGGGCGAGCTCTCCGGCGACAGCTACATGGTGCCGGTGATCTGGTCCGACAAGGCTCTCGCCTCCGCCGCCGGCATGGCCCGGGTCCGCCACCAGACGCGCCGCCTCGCCCGCGGGCGCGACACCAGGTTCACCATCAGCCCGGCGTTCGCCCTCCTGCCCGAACGGCACAAGCAGTCGCCGTGCCCCGCGTGGCTATCGCGCCTGGCTGAAGACGACGCGGCGGACGGAGCGCAGATGAGTCATGCGTCGGGCCGCCCGAGGCCTCGGACCTCACGCGAGGTTCCCGGTGAGGGCGGTCTGCGGAACGCGGCTTCGACCGGTCCGTCCGTGGCGGGTGCGGCGACGGCGTACCGGTCGAAGCTTGTGTGCCCGTGCGGCGGGCACGGACGGGGCGATCACGTTCAGCGCATGCCGACCATCTTCATGACCTTGAGCGCACCGGTCAGGAGGCCGGCCCAGGTCTCGGGGGTGATGCCCTTGGGCGGGTAGAAGCCCTGGAGACGCTGGTGGGCCACGGTCTGCGGCTCGGTGTACTTGAGGATGCCCTCGGCACCGTGGCGCCGGCCGAGTCCGGAGTCGCCCATGCCTCCCATGGGGGCGTCGACGCTGCCCCAGGCCGCGGCGAAGGCCTCGTTGACGTTGACGGTGCCGGCGTGCACGCGGGCGGCGACGGCCCTGCCGCGGGCGCCGTTGCGCGACCAGACGCTGGCGTTCAGGCCGTAGGCCGTGGTGTTGGCGCGCGCGACGGCCTCGTCGACGTCGCGGAAGGAGTAGACGGAGACGACGGGACCGAAGGTCTCGTGGTCGTACACCGTCATGTCGGGCGTGACGTCGGTGAGGACGGTCGGCTCGTGGAACAGAGGCCCGAGTTCGGGGCGTGCCTTGCCGCCGGCGAGGACGGTGGCGCCCTTGGCCACGGCATCGGCGACGTGCTCGGTGACGGTCTTCAGCTGCGACGGGGTGGTGAGGCTGCCGACGTCGACGCTGTAGTCGTAGGTGGCGCCGATCTTGAGCTTCTTGGTCCGCGCGACGAACGCGGCGACGAACTTGTCGCGGATGGACTCGGCCACGTAGAGGCGCTCGATGGACACGCACAACTGCCCGGCGGAGGGGAAGCAGGCGTTGACGGCGCCCTCGGCGGCCTTCTCGATGTCGGCGTCGTCCAGGACGATCATGGCGTTCTTGCCGCCGAGTTCGAGGGAGGCGCCGATGAGGCGCCGGCCGGCGTCGGCGGCGATCTGCCGTCCGGTGACGGTGGATCCGGTGAACATCATGTAGTCGGCGTTGTCCATCAGCGCGTCGCCGATGGAGCTGCCCCGGCCGATCACCATCTGCCACACGTCGGCCGGCAGTCCCGCCTCGTACATGAGGTTCATGGACCACAGGGCGGTGAGGGCGGTCTGGGTGTCGGGCTTCTGCACGACGGCGTTGCCGGCCATCAGCGCCGCGATGGTGTCGCTGGCGGCCATGCTCAGCGGGTAGTTCCACGGCGAGACGACGGTGACGACGCCCTTGGGGTGGCGCAGCTCTGTGGTGTGGGTGAGCAGCGGGATCGCGCCGCGGCGCCGCTTGGGACCGAGGTACTTGCCGGCGTTGCGGGCGTAGTAGCGCGAGACGATGCCGATGTCGACGACCTCCAGGAAGGCGTCGCGGCGGGTCTTGCCGTTCTCGGCCTGCATCAGGTCCAGCGCCTCGTCCTGCCGCGCCAGCACGAGGTCGTGGTAACGCAGCAGGATCCGCTTGCGCTCCGCGATCGGCGTGGCGGCCCAGGACTTCTGCGCGATGCGGGCCCGTCCGAAGGCGGCCTCGACGTCCTCGGGCGTGGAGACGGGGAAGTCGGCCAGGGGAACGCCGGTGTAGGGGGCGTTGGTGGTGACCCGTGCCGCGTCCGGCGCGGCGGAGACCCGCGCGGTCAGCTGCTTCAGCAGGGCCGGGGTGAGGGACGCGGGCAGACCCAGGCTGCGGGCGGCCGCAGGGCGGCTGGCGTGGTCGGTGACCATGACGGGGCTCCTTGCTGCTCGCTGTTACTTGTTCCGGCTCGGGACCGAGGTGGGGACCGGCATGTGGAGGGCGGCCTGGCCCTCGGTCATGACGTCGAACTGGAGGGTCCGCTTCGGCTTGAGCGAGCGCAGGTCGTCGGACATGCGGCCCTCGCCGAGCTGGAGGGTGACGCCGCTGGTGCTGCGCGTCGTGCCGGCGTTCAGCACGTTGGTCTGGTTCAGCGTGGAGTGCCAGGCGCCGCCGATCGTCGTGTACGAGGTGAGCGAACTGACGCGCTCCCCGCTCGGATAGGCCCGCTGGGTCGGGGTGTTCGCCCGGAGCGCCAGGTCGACTCCGCCGGCGTCGTTGGCCACGCGGGCGCTCGTCCGGAGGTCGTTGATGTCGACGTCGAGCTCGGTGGTCCACTTGGGGAAGCCGTAGCCATCGTGCCCCCGGACCTGTGCGATGTCCGAGTTCACGGGAAGGGACAGCACGTAGGAGTCGAGGTGCTCGTTCTTCAGGCCGGAGACGAGGTCGAAGAAGCCGAGCTTGCCGTGCCGCGCGGGCTTCACGGCGATGCCGACGGCCGCTTCGGTGTAGAAGTCGATGTCGCACACGTCGTAGCGGAAGAACATCACCGAGACCAGGCCGAGGCCGGGCACGATCTCCAGCGGCGCGAGCTCCTCGGGGAGCCGGGCGCGGATCGCCTTGGACGGCGCGACCATCGTGAGCCGGGCGGTGGAGATGGCGTAGTAGAAGTTCGGGGTGAGCGTCGGCCCGATCGGCGAGTCGACCTTGATCTTGGGCAGTCGGCGGAAGAAGTCAACGCTGCTCACGCGCGGGTCGCGGGCGATCTCGTCCAGGTCGGGGTTCATCCGGTAGCGGTCGTATAGGCCGCCCTTTGGGACCGTGACCTCGCGGCTGCCCAGGGTGACCTTGACGGTGTCCTTCTGCGTCGAAGACATGGAGGGGTTCCTTACTAGTGATGTGAGCGATGTATACATAACCGTAGGGGACGATGTAAGCACCGTCAACAATTGGAGGGGGAATCTCCCGGAAGGGCCCCGGAGGGGGCGTCGAAGCGCTGTGCGCTCTAACGTGTCCGACGCCCACCGCGGGGGCTGCCGGGCCGCGGCGCCATGGCGGCCTGGCTTTCGAGCTGTTCGGCGGTCGGCCGAGAACGGTGAAGGCCAGGCCCCTCCGGCAGTCGTCGGAAGAACCTGGCCTTCGAGGGGTGCTCTTGGATCTCAGGGGCGGCGGTCCGATCTCGCGCGGCCGTGGCCGCCAGGTCTCGCGCGAGCCGCCCGGATCGCCGCCCCCGCCGCGGTGGACCGGTTGCGCCGAGGTGGTCACGCGGGACGGTGAAGCCGGACGGGCGGGTCGTCCCCATTGCGCGTCGGGCGGTGATGGACCGGTGAACTCCCCCTGTACTTCCGGTGGTTCACGGTCATCGGTCGCGTCCCCGTGACCCCTCCGGCGCCGACCGGTCTTGCCTGAGCCGGTGGTACGCGGTGGACAGGATGCTGAACCAGACGGTCGTCACGGCACCCGGCTGCCGCTCCGTCTCCGGAACGGCGGGCGAGCATTCTTCCGGGGCACGGGAATCCTGTGCGGCCTCGCCCTCCGGCCAGTGCTCCGCCGCGCCTCGGCGGAGGCTGAAGGCCGGCGTCCGGGGCGTCGATCGCGAGGCGCGGGGGTCTGCGGAAGGTCGGTACGGCTGTCCTCGCCTCGTCCGGCGTCGCCCGGGCGCGGCCCACGGGCCTCTCTGGCATCGTCGCGTTCTCGTCTCCGGTTCGGTGGACGTCGAGTTTCACGGTCAGGCCCTGGGGGCGGACCTCTCGTAGCCCGGACTGCGCACCCTGGTGTGGGGGCTTCAGGGGGCGCCCTGGGCGCCGAACCGCGTCTCGTACGAGCGCGGGAGCGTCTTCTGCGGGGGCGCGGGAAGCGCCATGGCGTGGTGATCGCCGCGGTTCGGGAAGGGCTCGGCAGGGAAGCCGCCGACGCCGCCGCAGGGCGACAGGCGCGTCTCGCGGCGGCATCGGCGACCGTGTCAGGGCCTGGTGCCCCGGGGCTTGGCGAGCCAGGCGCGGTAGGAGCGCAGGGCGCGCTGCTGCTTGCGACGTTCGGAGAGGAGGGCGATCGCCGGGTGGGTTCCGGGCCTGGTCTTGCGTCCGCGGGCGAGGCGGCGCATCTGGTGGCGGACCTGGGCCATGCCGGCGGCGGAGGCGAGGGCCTTGTCGGACCAGGTCACCGGGCGCATGGTCCGGTCGGCCTCGCGGTCCTGGCGCCAGCGTTCGGGGAGGTCGGGGGTGACAGCGAGCGCCGTGCCCATGCCGACGACGGCGACGCCGCTGTCGAGGACGCGTTCGGCGGTGACGCGGCGGGTGATGCCGCCGGTGAGCATCAGGGGGAGGGGGCTGGTCTTGACGAGGTCCTTGGCGAGGTCGAGGAAGTAGGCCTCGCGGGCCTGGGTGCGGTCGTCGGCGGGGCGGCCGGTCATGGCGGGGCTCTCGTAGCTGCCGCCGGAGAGTTCGACCAGGTCGACGCCGAGGGGGGCGAGCATCTCGATCACCTGGCGGGCGTCGTCGGCGTCGAAGCCGCCGCGCTGGAAGTCGGCGGAGTTGAGCTTGACCGCGACCGCGAAGGCGGGGGAGACGGCATCGCGGACGGCGCGCACGATGTCGAGCAGCATGCGGGCGCGGTTCTCCAGGGAGCCGCCCCACTGGTCGGTGCGCTTGTTGACCAGGGGCGAGAGGAACTGCGACAGGAGATAGCCGTGCGCGGCGTGGATCTCGACCCCGTCGAAACCGGCTTCCTCGGCGCGTCGCGCGGTCGTCGCGTACCGCTCCACGGTCTCGTGGATCTGCTGGGCGGTCATGGCCGTCGGACGGCCGAAGCGGGCGCTGTGCTTGCCCAGGCTGACGCCGATGTCGGTGGGGCCCCACACGACGCCGGGCATGTCGGAGGCGACCTGGCGGCCGGGGTGGTTGATCTGCATCCAGAGCGCCCCACCACCGGACTTGGCGACCTTCGCCCATGCGGTGAACGGCTCCAGCGGGGCGTGCTCGTCGAGCACGACTCCGGCGGGCCCGGTCAGCGCCTCGGCGTGGACCATCACGTTGCCGGTGATCAGCAGACCGGTCCCGCCCGCGGCCCAGCGGCGGTAGAGCGACAGCAGCTGCCGGTCGGGGAGCTGGCCGGAGCCGGCCATGTTCTCCTCCATGGCCGCCTTGGCGATCCGGTTCTTCAGTACCTGCCCGGAGCGCAGGGTCAGCGGCGAGAACAGCTCGCTGGTCATCCCGTTTCCTCTTCTCGTGGTCACCTACGATGTACGCACCACTCACATTAGGGCATCAATGTAAGCATCGCAAACATCAAGGGGTGTGGAGTAGGTCGCCTGGGGTGCGAGGTGCTCCGGCACGGCCCGGAGGGCGGAAGGGCTGGACAGGGAGAAGGGTCCGCCCGCGCCGTGACGGCGCGGGCGGACCCTTCCGCGTTCGCGCGGCGGTGTGTGTCAGGTGTCGTGGAGTGCGGTGTGGAGGAAGTCGACGGCGAGTTTGCGGGCGACGTTGGCGGCGCGGGTGTCGCGGAGGCTGTCGAGCAGGAGGAAGTCGTGGACCATGCCGGCGACGCGGACGGAGGTGACGTCGACGCCGGCTTCGCGGAGCTTGTTGGCGTACTGCTCGCCCTCGTCGCGCAGGACGTCGGCCTCGTCGGTGATGACCAGGGTGGTGGGCAGGCCCTTGAGCTGGTCGAGGGTGGCCTGCAGGGGGGAGGCGTGGTGTTCGGCGCGCTGGGCGGGGTTGGTGGTGTAGGCGTCCCAGAACCACTTCATCCCGTCGCGGGTGAGGTAGTAGCCCTCGGCGAACTGCAGGTAGGAGGGGGTGTCGAAGTCGGCGTTGGCCACCGGGTAGAGCAGGCACTGGGCCTTGAGGTCGATGCCGCCACGTTCCTTGTTCATCAGCGCGAAGACCGCGGACATGCAGCCGCCGACCGATTCGCCGGTGACGGCGATGCGGGAGGTGTCCAGGCCGTGCTCGGCGCCGTGCTGCATGACCCACTGGCCCACGGCGTAGTTCTGCTCGACCTGGGTGGGGTACTTGGCTTCCGGAGCGCGGTCGTAGACGGGGAAGACGCCGGCGGCTTCCGCTCCGACGGTGAGTTCGCGGAAGAGGCGGTCATGGGTCTTGTCGTCGCCGAAGACCCAGCCGGCGCCGTGGATGTAGAACACCACGGGCAACGGGCTGGTCGCCCCTTTGGGGCGGATGACGCGGGTGCGGACGGTGCCCCACTCGCCCGCGTCCACCTCCACCCACTCCTCGTCGACCTCAGGCCGCGGCACGCTCTCGTCGCTCTGCAGGCCGAGGAGGATGTCGCGGCCCTTCTCCGGCGGGACCTCGTAGATCCGCGGGTGCGGATCGGTCGCCTCGCACAGCTCCTTCGCGGCCGGCTCCAGATATGGCGTGATCGGAGGAGGAAGCTCGGTCATGTCCACTCCAAGTCGCGAGCACGCGAGTGCCCTGTTCCTGCGGCCCTGCCGACCGCGGCTGATGATCCCCCGCCCGGGCTTTCGCGCCCGCTCTCATCGTTCGTGCCCTGTCCGCGCTCCGCAACCGGGTCGCGAGCCTTCCGGCGCGACGTTCTGGAGCGACGCCCGCAGTCGTCCGGCGGGCCCCGCCCACCGAACCCCGTGGACGCCGGGACCGGCATCCGTTCGGGTGTCCTTATCCTGCGCGCGCTCGTGTGCCCGGACCGTCGGGTCCACGAAGGAGAGCACCTCGTCCGAGGTGAAGGACGCGGTAACCCGACGGGCCGCGGTGCTGGTCATCGGGGTGATCGCCTTGCAACTGCTGTCGTCGCGTCTTTCGTGGGCGCGCTGCACGAGCCCCGTCTCGAAGACGTACCTTTCGGCGTCGCGGCGTCGCGGCGTCGCGGCGTCGCGGCGTCGCCGCAGCCCTGGCCGAGCGGACGGCGAACCGCTTGGTCGAGCTGCCCGGATCACCACTGGCCCCCCACGTGCTGCCCGATGAGGAGACGGCTCGCGAGCAGATCATGAACCGGGACATCGACGGAGCGCTCCTGGCGATCAGTGCCGGTGCGCGGCCCGCCAACCCGACGCGTGCGGCGACCCGCCTGGGCGCGATGACACTGGTCTGGCTCGTCGGCGGTCTGGGCGGTGCGCTCATCGTCGGGCCGATCCTGCCTGGGCGCTGTGCCGGGCGGTGTGTGGGCGCTGTGGGGACTCGGTGCGCTGACCGTCTTCGCGGTCGGCGCCACCACGCTCGCTCTTCAGGAGCTCTTCGGCATCATCGGCGTCGGTCTGGCGATCCTGCTGATCGTCATCGCGGGTAACCCGAGTGCCGGAGGCGCCCTGCCCCTGCCCATGCTGCCGCCGTTCTGGCAGGCTCGGCTCTGCCCTCCTGCCGGGGGCGGGCACCTGGGCGGCCCGGCCGATCTCCTACTTCGATGGCAACGACATGACGTCCTCGCTGCCGGTGCTGCCGGTGCTGTCGGCCTGGGCGGTCGTCGGCGTCCTCGTCACCCTGCTCGCGGCGATGCGGCGGCACCGCCGCGCCGCGGAACCGGACCCTGCCGCCGGGGGCTCGGGCGGCGCTGCCGGCCGAGCCGGATCCGGGCGCAGGGCCCCGGCGGGAGGATCCGGGTCCGTGTCAGGCGTCAGGGAAGCGGACGAATCCGAACACGTCGTCGACGAGTGTGGCGAGAGAGGGGCCCGGGTCGCCGTCGGACCAGCGCATCAGGGCGACGTCGAAGCAGCCCAGTGCGGTGTTGATCATCGTCTGGGTCATGAGCCGCGCCTCGGGGGCGTCCTGGCCGAGCCGGGACGCGATCGCGGGTACGAGGGCGTCGGTCCAGGCCAGGTGCTTCTCCAGGTAGCGCGCGCGGAGCCCGGGAGTGTGGCAGATGACCCGGGTGGCCCGCTTCCAGTGCCCCATGTCGTCGTCCATCTGGACGGCTGCCGCCCGGAAGGTGCGGCGCAGCGCCTCCCACGGGGGGTTCCCGTCGAGATGGCGGAGCAGTTCGTCGCGCACCTCCTCCGCTGAGGGGATGCGATCGCCGAAGACCACGTCCTCCTTGTTGCTGAAGTAGCGGAAGAAGCTGCGCTGGGAGATGCCCGCGGCGGCGACGATGTCGGCCACCGTGACCTGGTCGAAGCCGCTGGTGTCGAAGAGTTCGAGCGCCGTGTCGGTCAGGGCTCGGGTCACGGCTTGGCGGGTCTTCATGCGCAGGCCGGGTGCGCTGGTTTCCCTCATGCGAGAAGGCTATCAGTGCCAAATCTGGCAGTCTGTGTCAGTTATGGCATACGCTGTCATTGCGTGAGTGTGCTGCCCTCGGCCAAGGGCCGGTCGCCCGGTCCCCGCGCGGGGCAGATGATGATTCAGGGACGCTTGCGCCGTATTTAGCCGGATATGACAGTCGCCCTTCCCGTGAGCGGAAGGCGTCGTCCGGGCAGGAGGAGGTCGTTGTGACGAAGGTGTTGTTCGTGGTGTCCGCGGCGGACCGCTGGACCTTGCGGGGCGGAGAAGTGCATCCGTCGGGGTACTGGGGCGAGGAACTGGCGATGCCCCACAAGATCTTCTCGGCGGCGGGATGGGACATCACCATCGCGACGCCGGGCGGGAAGACCCCCACCCTGGACCGGCTGAGCATGGGAAGGACGGCCGGGTGGCCGTCGAAACTGCGCGAGGTGGCGGCGTATCTGAAGTCCATCCAGGGAGAGCTGAACAACCCCCGGGTCCTGGCGGACGTCGATCCGGACGACTTCGACGTGGTGTTCTACCCGGGCGGCCACGGACCGATGGAGGACCTGTCGGTGGACCCCGTCTCGGGCGCCCTGATCACACGGGTGCTGCGCTCGGGGAAGCCCCTCGCGTTGCTGTGCCATGCGCCGGCCGCGGCGTTCGCGGCGCAGAACGAGGACGGCTCGTGGCCTTTCACGGGATACCGGATGACAGGATTGTCGAACCTGGAGGAGAAGTTCAACAGCTTCGGCCGCAAGGCCGTGTGGCTGCTGGAGGACCGCCTGCGGGAGAGCGGGGCCGAGTACTCCAAGGCGCGACTGCCGCTGCGGGCGTACGTGGTGGTCGACCGCAACGTGTACACGGGGCAGAACCCGCCCTCCTCCGAGCACCTCGCCAACCGTCTCGTAGCCGACGTGAACGTTGCGGCGACGGCCCGCTGACCCGAGCCCGGCGTCCCATTACGCCCCGCCACCCCCTGGAAGGCACACGCCCATGACCGGCACCGCCGCCCCCGTCGCACAGCAGGACCAGGACATCCAGGAGTCCGTCCGGCGCCTTCGGGCCGCTTTCGGCACGGGCCTCACCCGTCCCGCCGCTTGGCGTCGGCGCCAGCTGCACGCCTTGCGACGCCTCCTCAGGGACAACACCACGGCCATCGAGGAGGCCCTCTACGACGACCTGCGCAAAGGCCGTACGGAGTCGCACCTCACCGAGATCGGCGGGGTCCTCGCCGAGGTCGAACACGCCCTGCGCCACCTCGACCGCTGGATGAAGCCCCGCAGGGTCGCCGTCCCCCTGAACATGAAACCGGCGACGGCCCGGATCCACCCCGAACCCCTCGGCGTCTGCCTGATCATCGCGCCCTGGAACTATCCGCTGACGCTCACGCTGAACCCGCTGGTCGGAGCGCTGGCCGCCGGCAACGCCGCCGTCGTGAAGCCGAGTGAACTCGCCCCCGCCACCAGCAGGCTCCTCGCCGCTCTCCTGCCCCGTTACCTGGAGGCCGTGGCCGTCGTCGAAGGAGCTGTCGAGGAGACCACGGCGCTGCTCGCGCAGCGCTTCGACCACATCTTCTACACCGGCAACGGCACGGTCGGCCGCATCGTGGCCGCCGCCGCGGCGAAGAACCTGACCCCCGTCACCCTCGAACTCGGCGGCAAGTCACCCGTCTTCATCGACGAGACCGCCGACATGGCCGTCACCGCGCGCCGACTGGCGTGGGGCAAGTTCACCAACGCCGGCCAGACCTGCGTCGCGCCCGACTACGTCCTCGTCACCCACGCCGCCCGCGCGCCCCTGCTGGCAGCGCTGCCGGAAGCCATCCACCGGATGTTCGGCGCCGACCCACGCACCAGCGCCGACTACGGCCGCATCGTCAACGACCGCCACTTCCAGCGCCTGACCGCACTCACCGCGGAGGGAGACCTCCTCACCGGCGGCATCTCCGACGCCGCCGAACGCTACATCGCCCCCACCGTGCTGACCGACGTGGCACCCGGCGCATCCGTCATGACCGAGGAGATCTTCGGCCCCATCCTCCCGATCCTGACGGTACGCGGCGTCGACGACGCCATCGACTTCATCAACGCCCGTGACAAGCCCCTCTCCCTGTACGCCTTCACCCGTGACAAGGCAGCCCGCCAGGCCCTCCTGGAGAAGACCTCCTCCGGCGGACTCGTCTACAACGCGCCGATGATCCACCTGGGCGTCCCCGACCTGCCGTTCGGAGGCGTCGGAGAATCCGGCATGGGCGCCTACCACGGCAAGGCGTCCTTCGACACCTTCAGCCACCGCAAGCCGGTCCTGACCAAGCCCACCCGGCCCGACACCCTGCGGCTGATCTACGCACCGCACAGCTCCCGGTCCTTTGCTTTCATCGCCAAGGCCGTCGCCCGCACCCACCCGCTCTGGGGAAGGAAGCGATGAACAGCCGCGTCATCCTGCTCGGCGCCACCGGCTACACCGGAGACCTCGTCCTCGAAGCCCTGATACGCAGAGGAGTCAGGCCCACCGTCGCCGGACGCAACCCCACCGCGCTGAAGGCTCTGGCCGAACGCTCCGGAGGCCTCGACCACCTGGTCGTCGACGCCGCGACCCCCGACGGCCTGAGGAAGCACCTGCAACGCGGCGACGTCCTGATCACCACCGTCGGCCCCTTCGAACGCTTCGGATTCCCCGTCGCACAGGCCGCCGCGGACGCGGGCGCCCACTACCTCGACTCCAGCGGAGAAGTCGGCTTCGTCCGAACCCTGCACGCCCGACACCATCACCGCGCCCGTGAGACCGGGGCGGTGATGCTGCCCGCCTTCGGCTACGACTACGTGCCGGGCATCCTTGCGGCGGCTCTGGCCCTCCGGACGGCAGGCACCGCCGCACGCGCCGTCGACATCGGCTACTTCGCCACCGGGCCCATCTGGCGCGGCATCAGCCAGGGCACCCGCACCACCATGCGCGACGGAATCACCCTGCCCTCGGCGCGCCGGCGACGGCACGTGCTCGTGGAGGAACGCACCGCCTCCCGTGTCCGCCGCTTCACCGTGCGAGGCCGCCCCAAGTCGGCGTTCCTCGTCTCCGGCACCGAAGTGCTCTTCCTACCGGACGAGTTCCCCTCACTCGACGACGTCACCGTCTACAACGGCTGGTTCCCCGGACTCAGCCGCTTCCTCTCCCTCTACTCGGCCCTCGCCCACGCCACCACACGCCTGCCGGCAGGCGACAGGATCACGGACGTCCTGACCCGCCCCCTGCTCATCGGCCCACCGGGCGGCCCCGACGCCGCCCTGCGCGCGAAGATCCCCTCGCACGTCGTCGCCGTCGCCTCGACGGGCACCGAGAACCAGCGTCCGCTCGCCGAGGTCCACCTCGAAGGCCCCAACCCGTACAGCCTCACCGGCGAACTCATCGCGTGGGCGGCCCACCACCTCGCCACCCGCTCCGACGTCACACCCGGCGTCGTCGGACCCGTCACGGCCTTCGGGCTCGACACGCTCCGACAAGGGTGTGCCGAGCTCGGACTCGTCACCGTCTGAGCCCGCCCACCGGCACGGCGGACGCCGGTGAGGGCCTCCAGGACCGCCTTCTCGCGATCGGACCCAGGAACACACCGGCCAGACTGCCTCTGCTGACCGCTCTCATCGGCGTCGCCATCGGCCTGCTCGGCACCATGTTCGTCTCCGGGTTCGTGAAGATGACGGGCACCGCGACGGTGCTGGCCCTGATGACGGCCTCGCCCTCGGCATCGACTACGCGCTGTTCGTCATCTCCCGCCACCGCGAGCAGCTCGCCGCCCCCGACGCCGACTGGGAGGAGTCGATCGCGCGCGCCACCGCCACGGCCGGCAGCGCCGTCGTCTTCGCCGGTGCCACGGTCGTCATCGCCCTCGCCGCCCTGGCCGTCACCGGTATCCCGTTCCTCACCGTCATGGGCCTGGCCGGAGCGGGGACCGTTCTGATAGCCGTCCTGGTCGCCATCAGTCTCCTCCCGGCCGTGCTCGGCGTCTTCGGTGAGCGGATGCGCCCGCGCTCCGCCAAGCGGAGGAGCGAGCACGCCGGCCGGGCCCCCGGTTCCTGGGGCCTGGCCTGGGCCCGGGGCGTCACCCGTACGCCCGCCGTCGTCCTGGTCGCCGGCGTCCTGGGCCTGCTGGCTCTCGCGCTGCCCGCCAAGGACCTGCGCCTGGGTCTGCCCAGCTATGCCGCCCAGCCCGAGTCGAGTACCCAGCACAAGAGCTACGACCTGCAGAGCGAGGGCTTCGGCCCCGGCTTCAACGCCACCCTCATCACCGTCGTCGACACCGGGAAGATCCCGCAGGACCAGCGGCAGGGCGCGGTGACCCGGCTGCGCGGCACGCTGGTCGCCGACAAGAACGTGGCCGCCGTGTCACCGCCCGTGCCCAGCCGCTTCGGCGACGTCGTGCTCATGGCCGTGATGCCGAAGTCGAGCCCCGACGCGGAGGCCACCACCGACCTGGTCCACCGCATGCGGGATCAGGCACCGAAGGTCGCCGAGGAGGGCGGAGCGCTCTACGTCACCGGGCAGACGGCCATGGCGATCGACGTCGCCGACAAGTGTTCCTCGTCAGCCGGATGCGCGAGCACTACGAGCACAGCAAGGACGCGGCCGAGGCCATCGCCCAGGGCGTCTCCAGCAGTGCGAGGGTCGTCGTGGCCGCAGCACTGATCATGGTCGCCGTATTCGGCGGCTTCATCTTCAATGGGGACCCCATCGTCAAGGCCATCGGATTCTCGCTCGCCTTCGGCGTGTTCATCGACGCCTTCGTCGTCCGCATGACGCTCGTCCCCACCGCCATGGCCCTGCTCGGACGCCGAGCCTGGAGCATGCCCCGCCGGCTCGACCGTCTCCTTCCGGACGTCGACATCGAAGGCGCGCGGCTGCCCGCCGCGGTTCCGGCCGCGACTCCGCACGTCGAGAAGAAGACTCTGCGCCGGAAGACGGCCGCCCGGGTATGAGCACACCCCTCTTGAACTCCGGGGCTGCCCACGGTCGTGGGGGTCGTGACGGCCCCGGATCCCGCCCTGCACCTCCTCCGGGACAAGAGTGCAGGGTTTCTTCGCGTTTCACGAGCCGCGCGACCGGCTGTCGAAGCCTCTCGCGCCGCCGACCGCCTGGAGCGCGGCGCCGACGTCCGCCGTCGCCCGCGGATCGGAGAGCAGTCGGCCCGTCAGCTCCTCGACGCGGCGTAGCCGGTAGCGCACGGTGTTGGGATGGACGAACAGGCTTGCCGCCGCGGTGTCGGCCGACCCGCCGGACGCGAACCACTGCTCCAGGGTCCGCAGGAGACGGGACCGCTCCGCGGTAGGCAGGTCGAGCACCGGCCGGAGGGTCATCTCCACCAGATGGGCGGCCTCGGCGGGAGCAGCGGCGACGACCATCGCCAGGGGGTTGTCGTCGAACCGTGCCACCCCGGGCCCTGCACCCGGCAGCCCGGACAGGGCGAGGCGCGCGAAGCGCAGCGCCTGCGGAGCGTCCCGCAGCGAGTTGAAACGCGGACTGAACCCCACGCGGGCACGACTGCGGCGCAGGATGCGCAGGCAGGCGTTCTCCGACTGTCCTGAGGGCAACGCGACCAGGGCGAGCTGCTGATCCGGCAGCAGCCTCCAGGCGGAGGGGACGTCCGCACTCCGCAGCGACGCCTCCACGCCCGCGAGCGGCTCCTCGCCCGGAGCCGTGGCCTCCGCGACGGCGACCGCGAACGGTCCCTGTTCCGGCAGGCCCAGCTCGCGAGCGGCCTCCCACAGCGTGCCCTCGGCGATGATGCCGGTGAACAGCGCCTCCACCAGGGCGGACCGTCTGGCCAGGCCCCGCGAGGTCAGTTCGGCCGCCGTCTCCCGGTAGGTCACGGCCACCGCCTCCGCGTACCGGCCGAACAACGCCCAGAACCTCGCGGACTCGGAGACCAGCAGATCGTCGGAGACGTCGGGGCGCGTCCGTGCCTCCGCGAGGATCTCGGTCCACAGCAGCTCCGATCCGATGTGGTACGCCCGCAGGGTGTCGGCCAGGGGGACGCCCTGCTCCGCCCGGGCCCGCCCTGTCTCCCGTGCCGCCTCGGCCTCGGGAGAGGCTTCCTGGTCGAGGTGCTTCAGTACGAGATCCGCGTTGGCGGCGCAGGATTCCCGCAGCGACTCCAGGGAGATCAGCGCCTCGTCCTGGTACGCCTCGACCTCCGAGCGAATGCGCGAGGCCATCTTCCCGGCCAGCTCGGGGAGCCTCATGTGAAGCGCCGCGGCCACCCCTGAAATGCTCATGGCCGCAGCGTATCCCCATGGTTTTGACCCCACGGACAATCCGCGGACCCGAGGGCTGTCCCGCCGGCCATAGGGTGAACCCCCTGAAGGACGGCAAGATGTCCGCGTTGTAAACATTCGGTGATTCCGTGTAACGGAGGCGGGTCGTGGCCAATCTGGCAGGGTTCCTCGTGGAGACGGCCGGGCGGCAGCCCGAGCATCCCGCGCTGCGGCTGGGGGAGCGGGTGATCACCTACGCGGAACTGGACGAGTCCAGCGCCCGAGCCGCCGCCCTCCTCAGGTCCGAGGGCGTGGAGCCGGGCGACCGGGTCGCCCTGATGCTGCCCAACGTGCCCGAGTTCGTCGTCCTGTACTACGCGGTCCTGCGGGCCGGAGCGGTCGTCGTCCCGATGAACCCGCTCCTGAAGACCCGGGAGACCGAGTTCCACCTCGCCGACTCCGGCGCCGTGCGGCTCTTCGAGTGGCACCAGGCGCCGGGCGAGGGCGCGCAGGGTGCGGCGGCCGCCGGGGTGCGGCACACGGCCGTCGAGCCCGGGCGGTTCGCCGCCGAACTGGCCGGACACGAGCCCCTCCCCGACGTCACCGAGGTGGACGGCGAGGACATGGCGGTCCTGCTGTACACCTCCGGAACCACTGGTCGTCCCAAGGGCGCCGTCCTCACCCACGCCGGCCTCCGTCACAACACCGAGGTGAACGGCATCCAGATCCAGCGGATGACGCCGGACGATGTCGTGGTGGGCTGCCTTCCCCTGTTCCACATCTTCGGGCAGATCTGCACGATGAGCGTGACCGTCCGCAGCGGCGCCTCGCTCGTCATGATCCCCCGGTTCGTCCCGGGAGATGTCCTGGACGCGATCGCCCGCGAGCGGGCCACCGTCTTCGAAGGCGTGCCGACCATGTACGCGGCACTGTTGCAGCACCCGTCGGAGGCGGACGTCTCGACCTTGCGGATGTGTATCTCCGGCGGTGCCTCGCTGCCGGTCGAGGTCCTCCACGGCTTCGAACGGCGCTTCGGCTGTAAGGTCCTGGAGGGCTTCGGCATGTCCGAGACCAGCCCGGTCGTCACCTTCAACCACCCTGACCGGCCCCGCAAGGCCGGCTCCATCGGCACCCCCATCCAGGACGTCGAAGTGCGCCTGCTCGACGACAAGGGGCACGACGTGACCCCCGGCGCGATCGGCGAACTGGCCGTGCGCGGCCCGAACGTGATGAAGGGTTACTGGAACCGGCCCGAGGACACCGCGGCCGCCATCCCGGACGGCTGGCTGCGCACCGGGGACCTGGCTCGCGCCGACGAGGACGGCTACCTCTACATCGTCGACCGCAAGAAGGACATGATCATCCGCGGCGGTTACAACGTCTACCCGCGCGAGATCGAGGAGGTCCTCCACGAGCACCCGGGCGTCGCCCTGGCCGCCGTGGTCGGCGTCCCGCACGCCGAGCTCGGCGAGGAGGTCGCGGCGGCGGTTGTTCTGCGCCCCTCCGCGCGGGCCACGCCCGAGGAGTTGCGGGAGTACGTGAAGGAGCGGGTGGCGGCGTACAAGTACCCCCGTCACGTGTGGCTCGTGGACCAGTTGCCGCTGGGCCCGAGCGGCAAGATCCTCAAGCGGGAGATCACCGTGCCGACGCCGTAGCGGCCGCCCCCGCCCCAAGCCGCCGCCCCCGGGCGCGCCGCCGCTCCCGCACGTCCGCCACCGCCCCGACCTGTGCGCGGGAAGCGGTCGGCGGGCACCCCGGGGCGGCCGCCATTTCCCGCGCCCCGCGCACGGCTCGGAGGCGAATCCGCCCGTGGCGATGGGGGCGGAGACGGAGATGCCCCTTGACGACCCGGCGGCCGACGCGTCCGTCCGCTCCCGGCGCAACCGTCAGGCGCGGGGCGAGCGCCGGATCCCCCGGATCGTGGGCGCGGCGGAGGACCTCATCGCGGAGGCGGCGAGCCGGTCGGTCGGCATGAACGCCGCGGCGCGCCGCGGCGGCATCCCCCCGGGAAGTACGCCGTCTCCGAGGAGGTGGCCCGGCGCCCCGTGACCTGCCTCCGGAGCGCGGTGGAGGAGATGACACTCTCTGGTTCCCGGTCCCGCCCGGCCCGCGCCCGAGACCACCGTCGACCGGCTCCTCGACGCGGCGGTGGCCGTCATGCGGGAGCGCCCGGCCCTTCCCGCCCTGCTCGCGGAGGCGGACCAGGCCGGATCGGGCACCCTGATCCAGACTGTCGGACAGAGCCCGCCCGGACTCGGGGTGACGTGCGACGAGGACGTGACCCGCGACCTGACCGCGCGCATCTTCCGCACGGGCCTCGGCCCGGCCGTCCGGCAAGCCGATTCCGCCGTACCGCTCCGACGCGCCCGCCGAACCGTGCTCGGCGCACGGGGTCCGACCAGGGGGCTGGCGCCCCTGGCCTGTCCTCGCCTGCGTACCGGGAACGCGACGGACACCCCGGCCGCGGTGGGCCCGCAGGCCCGCAGGGCCCGGATCTCGGCCGGGGCCGAACGGACGGGCACCGCCGCACCACATCCGAATGTTTGCGCTGCTTACTTCTCTCGGTTAATGTGAGTGGTGTACACATTGGGCTCCCGGTGATCCGGCTCCGAACGGACCACCGCTCCACGCTCCGGAGGCCGTACTTCAGGCCGGGACGGGGCGCCGCACCTTTCTCCGAGGCGGGACCGCCGTACCTTCCTCGAGGGTGGGAGCCCCCTCTTTTGGTTGTGGGAATGGAGTCGTCGTGAAGGCTGTGTCGATCACTGAGCATGGTGGTCCTGAGGTTCTGCGGTGGATCGAGGTCAAGGACCCGACGCCCACCGCGGGCGAGGTGGTGGTCGATGTGGTGGCCAGCGCCCTGAACCGCGCGGACGTCATGCAGCGATGGGGGCTGTACCCGCTGCAGCCGGGCTGGTCGCCGTACCCGGGGCTGGAGGTCTCCGGCCGTATCAGCGCCGTCGGTGAGGGCGTGACCGGCTGGCAGGTGGGCGACGAGGTCTGCGCCCTGCTGACGGGCGGCGGCTACGCGCAGAAGGTCGCCGTACCGGCGGGGCAGCTGCTCACGATCCCGAAGGGCATCGGCCTGACGGAGGCGGCGGGCCTGCCGGAGGTGACGGCTACGGTCTGGTCGAACCTCGTCATGACCGCCGGCCTCAAGGCGGGGGAGACCCTCCTGGTGCACGGTGGCGCCGGCGGGGTGGGGACGATGGCGATCCAGATCGCCAAGGCACTGGGCGCCCGCGTGGTGACGACGGTCGGCGGGCCGGAGAAGGCGGCCCGGGCGCGGGAGTTGGGCGCGGACGTGGCGATCGACTACCGGACCGAGGACTTCACCGAGTATGGCCCCTACGACGTGATCCTCGACGTCGTGGGCGGGGACTACCTGGAGCGCAACGTCCGCTCCCTGGCGGCCGACGGCCGGCTGGTGGTGATCGGCCTGCAGAAGGGCCTGGAGGCGCAGCTCAACCTGGCGGAGATCGTCTTCAAGCGGGCCTCGGTGCATGGCACGACGCTCCGGACGCGCTCGAAGGAGTACAAGGCCGAGGTCGTGGCCGAGGTGCAGAAGAACGTGTGGCCGATGATCGAGAACGGAATGGTGGAGCTGGTCATCGACCAGACCGTACCGATGGCGGACGCCGCGGAAGGACACCGTCTGATGGAGGCCGGCGGCCACCTCGGCAAGATCCTCCTCGTCAACAACACGTAACCCAAGGCCCCCGCAAGGCTCCGTCCGGTACGCGCGGCGACCAGCAGACGGACGATGCCACGCTCGACGTCACACCGACGGCAGCGGCTGGGCCGACTTCCCTCGGGGGCGGCTCGAGCGGACGGGTTGCGGGGGCGGCAGCGGCTGGACGACCGCAGGGTCCTGAACGGGATCGTGTGGAAGTTCCGCACTGATGTTGTTTGGCGGGATGTGCCCGAGCGCTATGGTCCGTGGGCCACGCTCCACACGCGTTTCCGCGGGTGGGCAATGGACGGAACGTTCGACCGGATGCTGCGGGCCGCCCAGGCGAAAGCGGACGCGGCGGGCGACATCGAGTGGCTGGTGGCTTTTCCTCGCGCCGGCCGCCTCCCCGCGGTCCGGTAGGGTCGGGGCCAGCCGTGCCGATATGGCGTGCGCGGGCCAGGCCCGGCGCCCAGGGGCTCACCCTCAGGGGGGCAGTACCGCCGGGCCGCCCCCTACGCCGTTCTGACGGCTCTTCCGCCGCGCCCGGGTGTTCCTGGGGCGGGGCGGAGCCCGTTCGGGCGCCCGGCGGCTGCTTACGGGTTACCGTTTACAGCCACGGCGGGGAGCGCCGGTTCACGCCCCTCAGAGCGACGTTCCGGAAGTTCCGGACCTGTAACCGGTAACCCGTAACCCCTCGCCCTGGCCTCCTCGTCGGCCTGGTTGTTTTAGACGGTGTGTTTTGGCCCCACTGGAACGGTTTCCACTGGCCCCACTTTGGGCCGTGCGGCTGATGAGTCAGGGCGGTGCCGGAGAGGAACGGTTTGGAGTGGCCCCACTCCTCGATCGGGTGACGTTTCGCCGGCGTCCTGGGGCGGAGGCGATCAGGTCCAGGTGCTCAGATTGCTTCCAGCGCTGTGCGCTCGGCTTGGCGCAGCCAGCCGAGGTACCACTGCGCGAAGGTCACCGGCTTTCCGTCGTGGCCAAGGAGCGGTGCGAGGTCGACGTCGTCAACCCGGCAGTCTGACCAGATCGTGCCGCGGTGGCTGCCGCTGATGATCAGCCACTCTCGCTGGGCGCACCCCAGGTGGGAGATCACGACCGCGCCGACGGTGCGATCGGGGGCGAACATGACGGCGTCCCATCGTTCGTCCCATGCCTCGATGGCGTCGTCGAAGTCCTCGATCTCGTCGAAGTCCTCTTCCTCGGGGCGTTCGGCGAGGAGCGCGTCGACGATCTCGGGGTTCGGGCCCTGCTCGGGAAACGGCTCGGCGAGCCGGGACAGGTCTGCCATGTCCGCGCCGTCGCCCTCCCACCGCCAGCGGCCCTGCACTCGCCTCACCGGAAACATGCCATGGGCGGGACCGGCACCACCCGCGCCGACAAGAAGGAGGAATGCCCGGAACTCCTCCGGCAGCGTCACCTTCACCTGCGCCTCGAGCTCTGCGAGCTCGGCATGGCTGAGCGGCTGCTCCAGAACCCATCGGTGCCCCCAAGCCCCGAACACGTCGTTGCTCGCGGGGGATGCCTTCAGAGCCTCGACCCGTTGACGGATACCTGCCCACTGCTGATCAGTCATGAGCAAAAGGTAGGTGCCGCCACCGACATTGAGCCCTTTTCAACCTGCTGGCAAGCCGTCAGGCGAGGCCTCCCGACGGTGCCAAATGATGAGGCCCCTGACGGTGCGATGTCGGCGCGTGCGCCGGCCCGTTACAGGTCTCGGAGCTCGGGTGTCTTGAGCAGGTCCTCCAGCCCGGCCCACTCGAAGAGGCAGGCGGCCAGCACGGCGTGATCCGTACTCCGTGTTCGGCCGCTGTGACCAGGAGCGCAGCACGTCGCGTCCACCAAGAACGGCCCAACACGGGGTGGCGTACACCGAAGTGCCGACGGCCCCAGACGGCGGTCGACCCCGAAAGCCCGGGAAGGTCCTTCGGGCCGTCGTGTCGGCCGGTCAGCGTGCCGTTTCCTTCGTGGCGGTGGCGACCTCTCGCGTGGCCGCCCAGGAAGCGAGCAGGCGCAGGCCCTCCTCGGACGGGGAGCCGGGCTCCGCGGTGTAGATGGTGAGGTTGAGGCCGGGTTCGGCGGCCATCTCCAGGCCCTCGTAGGCGAGGGTGAGCTCGCCGACGGCCTGGTGGTGGAAGCGCTTGGTGCCCGTGCCGTGGTGGCGGACGTCGTGGGCGCCCCAGCGGGTGCGGAAGGCGTCGCTGCGGGTGGACAGCTCACCGACGAGGTCGTGCAGGTCCTTGTCGTGCGGGTTGCGGCCGGCCTCGGTGCGCAGGATGGCCACGGCGATGTCCGCGGCCAGGCCCCAGTCCGGGTAGAAGCGGCGCGAGGCGGGGTCGAGGAACTGGAAGCGGGCGAGGTTTTCCTGGTTGTGCGGGTCGGCGTAGACGTCCACGTAGAAGGCGCGGGCGAGCTGGTTGGCGGCGAGAAGGTCCATGCGGCCGTTGCGGACGAAGGCGGGGCCGGTGGTGACGGCGTCCAGGGTCCACTGCAGGCTGCGGTGCGGTTTCCACTGCCGGGTGGCGCGGCGCCGGGGCCGGGCGAGGGCGTCGGAGCCGTCGGCGGCCTGGGCCAGATGGAGTAGGTGCGCACGCTCGGCGTCGTCGAGCTGCAGGGCGCGGGCGACGGCTTCCAGGACGGCCGGAGAGACGCCGGCGAGGTTGCCGCGCTCCAGCTTGGCGTAGTACTCGACGCTGACGTCGGCGAGGGCCGCCACCTCGCTCCTGCGCAGTCCGGGGACGCGTCGGCGGGTGCCCGTGGGCAGTCCTGCCCGCTCGGGGGTGATCTTGGCTCGCCGCGAGGTGAGGAACTCGCGGACCTCTTCACGGTTGTCCACACCTCGACGGTACGGCCTGGTGGGCGGCGGAGGGATGTACTGCCGGTACACCCCTTGGCAGTGACTCGCAGCGCCCGCGAAAGGCCGGTTACCTGGATGACGTGGCGTTTCCCCGGGCCGTTCCCGCGGCCAGGCGCGAGCGTCACGGACCCATGGTGTTCCCGTTTCCGGGAACGCCGGCACGCGGGCCGTCCCAGGCGGTCCGGCCCCTCGTTACGCGAAGGAACCCCTGATGCGCGGAGCAATGATCTACGCCCCCGGTGATGTGCGCTTCGAGACCGTGGACGACGCGAAGATCCTCAAGCCGACCGACGCGGTCATCCGGACGGCCGTCACCTGTGTCTGCGGCTCGGATCTGTGGCCCTACCGCGGTGCGGAGCCGATCGGCGACCCGCACCCGATGGGGCACGAGTACGTCGGCTTCGTGGAGGAGGCCGGCAGCGAGGTCACCGGCCTCACGCCGGGGCAGTTCGTCGTCGGCTCCTTCGCCACCTCCGACAACACCTGCGCCAACTGCAAGAACGGCTTCCAGGCGAACTGCCTGCACCGCGAGTTCATGTCCACCTGCCAGGCCGAGTACGTCCGCATCCCCAACGCCCAGGGCACCCTCGTGGCCCTCGACGAGACCCCGGACGAGTCGCTCTGGCCGGGCCTGCTGGCGCTGTCCGATGTCATGGGCACCGGATGGTGGGCCGCCGACGCCGCAGAAGTACGGCCCGGCTCAACGGCTGTGGTCGTCGGCGACGGCGCCGTCGGTCTGTCCGGCGTGATCGCGGCCAAGGAGATGGGCGCCGAACGGATCATCGCCATGTCCCGCCACGAGTCCCGGCAGAAGCTCGCGCTCGAGTTCGGCGCCACCGACATCGTCACCGAGCGTGGCGAGGAGGGCATCGCCCGGATCAAGGAGATGACCGGCGGCATCGGCGCCGACAGCGTGCTGGAATGCGTCGGCACCGCCCAGGCGATGCAGCAGGCGCTGCACTCCGCCCGGCCCGGCGGCAACGTCGGCTTCGTCGGCGTCCCCCACGACGTGTCCGTCGACGGCCAGGAGCTCTTCTTCTCCCACGTCGGCCTGCGCGGCGGCCCCGCCCCCGTACGCCGCTACCTGCCCGACCTCATCGACCGCGTCCTGACCGGCCGCATCGACCCGGGCAAGGTCTTCGACCTCACCCTGCCCCTGGAACAGGTCGCCGAGGGCTACAAGGCCATGGACGAGCGCCTCGCCATCAAGACCCTCCTCACCCCCTGACTCCCTCCACCGGACAAGGAGCAAACCGTGCAGATCACCCGCAGTTCCATCGACACCGTCAAGGGCCCGGCCGACTGGTTCACCGGAGACGTCTACATCGACCCCGTCGCCGCCGCACCGGCTCCCTCCCGGGTCACCGCGTCCCTGGTGCACTTCATGCCCGGCGCCCGCACCCACTGGCACCGCCACCCGCTGGGCCAGACCGTTTTCGTCACCGAGGGCATCGGCCTGTGCCAGCGCCGCGGCGGACCGGTCGAGGTCATCCGCCCCGGCGACCGCGTCCTGTTCGAAGCGGACGAGGAGCACTGGCACGGCGCCGCGCCGAACCGGCTCATGGTCCACCTGGCCATCAACGAGGGCGACGCCGACCACGACGTCGTGCACTGGCTGAACCCGGTGACCGAGGAGGAGTACACCACCACCCCGGCCACCTCCTGAACGGGAGAGGTCTTCCACCTCGTCTCGTCGCCGGCCCAGGTCGCCGGGACTGCAAGGCCATGGACGAGCGCCGCGCCTTCAAGCCCCACCCCCTTGAACCACCCCGCTCGCTTCCTTCCTCGGGCAGGGCCCGGAAACGGGCCCGCCCCCGTCGTCCGCGAGGAGAACCACCGTGACCACCTTCGCTCTCGTCGGCGCCGGCCCCGGCCTGGGCGTCGCGGCCGCCCGCCGCTTCGGCGCCGCCGGCCACCGGATCGCCCTCCTTTCGCGCAGCATCCAGCACCAGGACAACCTGGTGGCCGAACTGGCCCGGGAGGACATCCACGCCCGGGGCTTCACCGCCGACGTGCTCGACCCCGCCTCCCTCACCTCCGCCCTGCACGAAGCTGCCGACGAACTGGGGCCCATCGAGGTCCTCCAGTTCAGCCCAGTGCCCCGCGGCGACTTCATGAAGCCGGCCCTCGACACCACCGCCACCGACCTGGACGACCCACTGGCCTTCTCCGTCGAGGCCCCGGTCACCTGTGTGAACGCCGTCCTGCCCGGGATGCGGGAGCTGGGCCGGGGCACGTGCTCTTCGTCAACGGCTCCAGCGCCGTACGCCCCAACCCCGCCGTGGCCGGCACCTCGATCGCGTTTGCCGCCGAGAGCGCCTACGCCGCGATGCTCCACAACGCCTTCGCCGACGAGAACATCCACGCCGCCCAACTGATCATTCCCGGCGCGATCCGCCCGGACGCCGAGCACTCCAGCCGGCGGCGCTGGCCGAGCGCCTCTACGCCATCCACACCGAGCGCGACGGCTTCCGGCACTACGCCGAACCCATGCCCGCATGACGACGGGGGCCTCCCTCATGAACCCCGCAATCCATCGCGGCCTGATCCGCCTCGCTCCGGCAGCCGCCCTGCTGCTGGCCGTGACCGCCTGCTCCAGCAGCTCGCAGGAAGCCACCCCGGCCACCACGCCCTCCGCCCCCGCCTTTCCGGGGCAGCAGGAGACGACGGCCTCCACCCCGCCAGCCACCTCTCCATCCGCCTCCGAGAGGAGCACTCCCATGGACATCCGGGTCACCCTCGACGACCGTCCCGTCGACGCCACCCTGAACGACAGCCCCCCGGCCCGAGACTTCGCCGACCTGCTCCCGCTCACCCTGGATCTGGAGGACTTCCACGGCACGGAGCGGATCGCCGACCTGCCACGCAAGCTGGACACCTCCGGCGCTCCCGAACCAGCCGCCGCCAAGGTCGGCGACATCGCCTACTACGCACCCTGGGGCAACTTGGCCCTCTTCTACCAGGACGGGCCTTCCGCCTCCGCCGACCTGCTCGTCCTCGGCCACCTCGACGTCAGCGCCGAGCAGCTCGGCGGGGCCGGCCGCATCACCATCGAGGCCGCCTCCTGACCTCGCCCACCCCTTCGTTACGGGAAGAAGTCTCCGCATGCCCTCCGCCACCGGGCCCGCCCCCGAGAAGCTGCCCTTCGTCGTCTGGGTGCTCGCCGCCGGCGCGTTTCTGATGGGCACCACCGAGTTCGTCATCGCCGGACTGCTCCCGGAAATCGCCGGTGACCTCGGCGTCGGCGTCTCCCACGCCGGCCTGCTGATCACCGCCTTCGCCATCGGCATGATCGTCGGCGGGCCGACCATGGCCCTGGCCACCCTGCGCCTGCCCCAGCGCCTCACCCTCGTCCTGGCCCTGGCCGTCTTCGCCCTCGGGCATGTCGTCGGCGCGGTCAGCTCCTCCTTCACCGTCGTCCTGGCCGCCCGGGTGGTGACCGCGCTGGCCACCGGCGCGTTCTGGGCCGTCGGATTCGTCATCGCCACCGCCGCAGCGGGCCAGGGCCGGGCCACCCGGGCCGTCGGCGTCATGATGGGCGGCCTGACCCTGGCCAACGTCGTCGGCGTGCCGATCGGCTCCTTCGTCGGCCAGTACACCGGCTGGCGCGGCCCCTTCTGGGCCCTGGCCGTCCTCGCGGGACTCGCCGCCGTGTTCGTCGGCCGCTTCATCCCCGCCATGGAGCAGCGGGCCGAGATCTCGGTACGGGCCGAGATCCGTGCCCTGCGGCAGGGCCGGCTGTGGCTGGCGCTGGCCGCCGCCGTCCTGATCATGGGCGGTGTCCTGGCCACCTACACGTACATCACCCCGCTGCTGACCGACCGAGCCGGCATCCCGGCCCGGGCCGTCCCGCTGGTCCTGGTCGTCTTCGGCCTCGGCGCGCTCGGCGGTACGGCCATCGGCGGCCGGCTGGGTGACCGCCACCCCATGGCCGCCACCCTCACCGCCGCCGCGGTCACCGCCCTGGCCCTGCTCCTGCTGATCCCCCTGTCGACCGGCCCGGTCACGGCCGTCGCCCTGGTCTTCGTCATGGCGCTGGCCGGCTTCACCGTCAACCCCGTCGTCACCTCCCTCGCCGTCCGCTTCGCCGGTGACGCCCCCACCCTCACCTCAGCGCTGACCACCTCCGCCTACAACACCGGCATCGCCGCCGGCTCCGCCCTCGCAGGCCGAGCCCTGGACTCCTCCCTCGGCCTGACCGGACCCGCCCTCATCGGAGCCGTATCCGCCACCCTCACCCTGCTCCCGCTCATCGCCCTCGCACTCAACGGCACATCACAGCCGGCGCGGATCGTCGCCCAACGCACCCCGCCGATCCGTGCACGCGACAACACCCCAACACCGGCACAAACACGCCACTGACACCCGTCCGCACACGCACGCCTCGGCCATCGAAGGAGAACGCACATGAACCCCACCTACGACTTCACCGGCCAGGTCGCCTTCGTCATCGGCGCCTCCTCCGGCATAAGCCTGGCCGCAGCCCGAGCCTTCGCCGAAGCGGGCGCGGCCGTCGGCCTCGCCGACATCGACGAGAACGCCGTCAACAAGGCCGCGTAGGAACTCACCGACGCCGGCCACCGGGCCCTCGCTCTGGTCTGCGACGTCTCCGACGAGGAGCAGGTCGCCGCCGCCGTCGACCGCACCGCGGAGACCTTCGGCTGCCTCGACATGGCCTACAACAACGCCGAGATGCCGACGCGTGTCCCCGCCCGCCTCGCCCCGCAGCCCCGGCCTCCTGCGCGCGTACCCGCGGACAATGAAGAGATCTGGCTCGACGCGCTCGACCCCACCGGATCCTGCATCGGTGTCAACGAGCGCAGCCTGGACGAGCCTCGCTCATCCTTACCGCGCGACGCCGGCAGGGCTCCGACCGCGCACAGGAAGAGAGGAACGCATGCGGGAGTGCAGCGTCCCATGGGCGATCGAGGCCGTCGCCGACACCCCCGCCCTCGCCTCCCCCGGAGCGCTGGCGTCCAGCGCGACCGCGCGTCGTGGGCCACGGTTTTCACCGTCCATCTGGGCGACGGCGACGTGGTGGTGGACCTCGGTGCTCACCGGCCAGTCCCGCCGATCCCGGCACGGGGCCCCTGTCCGAGGGAGAGGCCCGGGGTCTTCAAACCGCCGCCGCGGAGCCCGCTCCCCGGCGGGGTGTTACCGGCTGCGGACGCTGCCAGCCCACCAACGGCGTGCTGGCAGAAGGTCGTCGTCGCTATTGCCGGCAGCTCACCATCAGGTAGGCGGCGAGCTGCCGGTGAGCCAGGGTCAAGGCGCCTCTTTCAGACGGGTGAGTGTGAAGACCAGGGACTCGACGTGCTCGGGTGAGCCCTCGCTTCCGTCCGAGAAGTCGTGAAACTCCAGGACCACGTCATCCTTGTCCCTGCGAGCCTTTACCTTCTCGCCGAGGTCGACGGCCCAGCCGCCCTGCATGGTGTACTCCCGGGACAGGGCCTCCTTGGTGGGCTCCGGAACCGACGGGATGTAGTACGGCTCCGCGCCCTCGCTATCGACGCCGTCCATACTGACCGTGAGGCGGGAGACGTCGTACTCCCAGCGGCCAGAGAGTCCCAACCGGGTCTCCGACCACTGTCCGTCGCCGGTGATCGTCAAGATCCCTTCGATACCCGTGTTGGTCGTGAACCTCCAGGAACCCTCGGCGAACGCAGTGACTGCCTTCTCCACCGGACTCCCGCACCCCGACACCGCGGAAGCGGCGATCCCGGCCAGTAGGTACCGCAGCGCTGCCCGACGGCCGACTAAGCCGACCAAATCACGCTTTCTCATGTGAATCTTCCCCCCTCCCGGACCCCGTTCGGCACCCCAGGGTCACCTGATACCCACAGGGGCAAGACTGCGCCGCTGCGCCAGCGCTGACAAGACCCGAACGTGCGGGCCGCCCCCCGGGTTGCCGCCCGAGGTGAAGGCCCGCCCTCAGCCGCTTCCTACCCTGAGCCCATCCGCCATGCAGGGAGACGTTTGCGGCGGGCGCCGCGCGCTACGGTCCTTTTTGAAAGCGCTGGTCACAGTCACTCGTTGATGGCTGCGACCAGCACGGACGCCTCGCAGCGGACCGCGAGCTTGTCGTATCGCGTGGCGACAGCGCGATGTCTTTTGAGTCGGTTGATCCCGCACTCGACCGCATGGCGCTCGCGGTAGTCGACCGGGTCGAAATGCGGCGGCCGGCCGCCGCGGGAGCCGAGCTCCGGCGGTTGCGTGCCTGGTCGGCCTTGTCCGGGATGGTGCAGCGGATCCCGCGTTGGCGCAGGTAGGCGGTTTCACCTCCTGCTCCAGTGGGGCTGCCGGACAAGACCTCCGACTCGCCCGTCGCACGGGGCGCGCCGGAATCCTCCGGACGAGTGCGGCAGAACTGAAGACATACTGAGGCGCGACTCGATATCTTCTTCACTTCAGCCCCAGCCAGCTCCAGTCTCCCGGAAGGGCTTCCATGAGCGACGCCTACACCCTGCATGTCACCGGCGCACCGCCCGACTGGTTCGACAAGATGCACGCCCTGCTCGCACAGCTCCCGGACGGCACCCTCACCACCGGCGACACCCTCACCGTCGAGGCCGCCTTCGACCTGTTCGCCCGCGTCACCCCGGACGCCAGGCACCTCATCCGGCTCGCCGTCGACGGCAACGGCCGCGCGCTCGGCGCCGACTTCCGCGCCCGCCATGGCGAGGGCCGCCTCAACGGCGCCACCACCAGCCTCACCCGCGCGGTCAAAGCCCTCACCGCGCAGGGACGTTGGCCCGCCTCCGTGCCAGGAGTACTCACCTCCACGAAGGCCGGCCCGGAGGGCTACCGCAAGACCCACGCCTTCACCATGGCTCCCGCCCTGGTGCCGGTGTTCCGCGCCGCCATCCACCGATACGACAAGGGGCCGGCCGGCGATCCCGAAGCGGTCGTCAATAACCTGGCCCTCCTCTACGAGGAGCTCGGCCGGGGCGACCAGGCACGGCACCTTGCCCTCCGGTTCCTCACCCGGCATGCCGACGACCTCGCCGCCTGGCTCGCCCACCGCCCCGACACGCAGCAGACCGAAGGAGAAGCGTGACGAACCGCAGGAAGACCGTCAGCCCCGGACAGGTCTACCGGGACCTCGCCCGCGACATGACCGAGCGGGACCGCCGCCTCCAGGTACTCGAGATCGGCGACGACGGCCGCGCCGAATGCCTCGTCGTCCACGACCACGGCAGTACCGAAGGACGCCGCACGAAGATCAAGGCGTCCGCCCTCGCCTCGGCCCAGTACGAACTCCTCCCCACATGGACGAGAACCTCGCCACCGAGCCGCTTTACACCGCGCTCCTCGACGCGCTCGCCGCCGTCCACGGCCCGAGCGCCTCCCTCGACGACTACGCGCGGGCGGCCTGGCAGGCCCTGCCCGAGGCCGTCCGGAGCGGGCAGTGAGCGCCCGTCCGGTATGACCCGCCCCGCAGGGCCCACGCACCGTTCCCCCCTCTGGCGGCATCCCTCAGAAACCCCGGACTGCGTCCGCCGGCCGGCCCCGCGCAGGCGGGAGCCGCCGTCGCCCACCCACGGTGGGATGACCACGAGGGTCCATCCCCGCGCGGGCGGGGAACACCGCAAAGGAGTGCGGCTCGCCTCTGGTTCTTCGGGGCCGTCCGGGAGGTGGGTCTCCGAAAAATGCTCCCCGCCCGCAGGGGTGTCTCCGACACCAACGTGAGCCCCGTGTCCCCGGACGCCCGTTCCTCGCCCTCCTGGGGGGACCTCGCCTGGACGAGTTGCCGCGGCCGGACTTGAGGGGGAACCAGGGTAGGGGCTGGGGGTTTTGTCTGATTCGGTGAAAGTTGCTTGAGAGCTGGCTGGCGTCGGGTAGAACTGCAGGTCAGGAAGACTGCTCCCCGCTCGCGCGGGGATGGCCCCGAGTACGGCAACGTGATCCTGCGGACGCGGAACTGCTCCCCGCTCGCTCGGCCGCCGACAGCTCTTCGGCGGTGAGGACGATCCTCCGGACTCGGGCGCGTTGCAGCGCCATCCCGTCCAGGATCCGGTAAGCCGTGCTGCGCAGGTCCTCGGTGCGGCCGGAGGCCGCGGGCAGGGCCCGGGTCCGTGCGACGCTGGCCCCGCCGGCGAAGCCGACGGTGAGGGTGACCTTGCGGGCGACCTGGTCGCGGCGTCTGATCCGCTCGCCGACGGTGACGACCAGGTCGAGGACGGCGGCCCGCACGCCGGCAGCGTCGGTCTCGTCCCGGCCGAAGACGGCGTGGGCGCTGGTCGACATGATCCGTTCCCCCTGGCGATCGACAATGAGCGGTGGTGACGGGGAGTATCGCAGTCGGCAGTCGGCCCCTGCGGGGTCTCTCCCAGGGTCTCGTCCGGGTGATGGGGGAGTACCGGAGGGCGGCGATGGGCATGTCCGGGCCGACCGGCCCGCGAGGGGTCGGCGTCGAGCGGGGGAGTCGTGGATGAAGCTGGTGGTGGAGCGTCCGGCGATCGTGTGCCGCCTGTGCCCGAGCGCGAAGACCGACGTGATCGCCGAAGAGGGCCGGCAGGTGCTGCGGTGCCGCAGGTGCAGGAGGACCTGGCAGCCCTACGACACCTGAGAACACTGTGGGGCGCCCGGAGAATCCGGTCGACTTCACCGTGCCGGCCCGCGGGAGGCTCGCCCGCCTCCTGCGCGAGGTCCGGTCCGAGGCCGGTCTCACCTGCGACGAGCTCGCCGCCCGGACCGGCCGCTCGCCCGCGACCCTGAAGCGGGCCTGCAGCGGCAAGAAGGTCCCGGAGGAGAAGGTCGTCCTCGACATCATCCAGGCGTGCGTCGGCACGAAGCGGATCACCGAGGGCCGCCGGGCCTGGAAGCGGGCCCGGATGGCCGACCGCGGCCGCTACGACCGGGACATCGGCCACGCCCGGCCCGACCTGCGCTGCTCCAACCGCCGGGAGCTGACCATCGGACTGGCCAACCTGTACGAGTACGCCGGGGCGTCGTCTCTGGACGCCCTGGTGGAACGGGCCGGCGGCAGGTGGGAGCTGCCGCGCAGCAGCGCCGCCGCGATCATCAACGGCACCATGCTGCCGGTCTCCCTCCAGCAGCTCGTCGCCTACCTCAAGGGGTGCGGCGTCCCCAGCCGGGTCCACAACCAGTGGATCTACGCCTGGGTCCTGCACGGCGGGCGGGGGCACCAGAGGTCGACGAAGGCAGGGAAGTCGTCCGTCGCCCAGAACCTGACGGCGGACCTCGCCGACATCATCCAGACCGGCACGGTCGACTCCGAGCAGTTCAACTCGATCCTCCGTAACCTGGCTGTCCTGGCGACCGCCCCCCCTCCGCCTCGACCCGGTCCCTCTGGGGTATGGGCCGGGCCGCCGACCACGAAGTACTGAACGTCACCGCCCAGATGGGCGTCGGAGTGGACCCCAAGGAGCTCCGCGCGCGCCCCCGTCCTTGCGCAGGAACTTCTTCGCCGCCCCCTGACCCCGATAGATCAGATGGGACGGCGCTCGTCCCGATACTCGGGGCGAGCGCCGTCCCTCGCTCCGGTCCCGACCGGCGGCGAGCCGCTGCCTCACGTACATATCCACGCTGTCGTGGATGCGGAACCGGGCACCCGTGATGTGGCCCGGCCTCGTCGTCCGGGGCGATCAGGTCCGTGAACGCGACGGGCTCGTAGTAGAGACGGCTGTAGCGAGCGGAGGCCGCGACGTCGTCCTCCGCAGTCCCCTCAGGCTGGGCCCTCAAGAGCCGGGGAGTTGTGGCGGGAGAGAATGGCCTCCTGCGCCCTTTCCGGTTCTGCCCGCTCCTCGCGCGCGGGCCCCGAGCTCCGGTCCCGAGCGGGTTTTCGGTCCTCTGCGCCCCGCCTGTGCGGGGATGGCCCCGTCGCCACGTCCATCAGCCGCGGCGACCGCGTCTACTCCCCGCGCGGGGATATCCGAAGGCGTACGCCGGGCGGACGGCTCCCTCGTCGGCTCCCCGCACCCGTGGGGGTGGGTCCCATGGCACGTGCCTTCACGCGCTCTGCTGCGAGTGCCCCCGCACCCGCAGCAGGGATTGCGGGCTGGTGGAGACCTCAGGGCAGGTTGGGGGGTTTTGTCTGATTCGATGGAAGTTGCTTGGGAGGCGGTTGGTCTCGGGTATAACTGCAGGTCAGGAAGACTGCTCCCCGCCCGCGCGGGGATGGCCCCGGGAGCCGGAACAGCGCCTGGCGGACCTGGCCCTGCTCCCCGCCGCGCGGGGATGGCCCCACTCACCAGACAGCCGGTGAGGGACCCACACAACGGCTGCTCCCCGCCCGCGCGAGGATGACCCCGACGAGTAGTCGCAGTACGACGGCTGGGCCAGCTGCTCCCCGCCTGCGCGGGGATGGTCCGACCGACTCCAGCGTGCCGCGGATCGGCTCGCTCTGCTTCCCGCCTGCGCGGGGATGCCCTCCACGGTGACGTCGTCGAGGTCGACGCTCACCTGCTCCCCGCCCGCGCGGGGATGGCCCCAGAGTTTTCCGAGGACGACGCTCCCCGGCCCACTGCTCCCCGCCCGCGCGGGGATGGCCCCAGCAGCGCGGGAGCGTCGCGGGCGGCGACCAGCTGCTCCCCGCTCGCGTGGGGATGGCCCCCTGCCGCCCGAGCTGGAGCCCGGGGAAGTCGGCTGCTCCCCGCTCGCGCGGGGATGGCCCCGTCTTCCGGTCTGGGCGGCCGTCGCCGATCCGCTGCTCCCCGCTCGCGCGGGGATGGCCCCATTCGGTCCTCAGGACACGCGGCCGGAGAGATCTGCTCCCCGCTCGCGCGGGGATGGCCCCGCCTTGAAGTGGAGGAAGTTCTCCCTCCTTACCTGCTCCCCGCCCGCGTGGGGATGGCCCCGGCGAACAGGTGCAGCGGGTGTTTCAGGAGGGCTGCCCCTACCGGCGCGGGGATGGCCCTTCGGCGAGGGACCGCTCCACCACGGTCTCGCCCTGCACCCCGCCCGCGCGGGGTCTGTGAGGGCCAGAGTTGGGGGTTTTGTCTGATTCGGTGAAAGTTGCTTGGAAGCGGGCCGGCGTCGGGTAGAACTGCAGCTCAGGAAGTCTGCTCCCCGCCTGCGCGGGGATGGTCCCCCCGCCAGCCCAAGGAGGGTCTTCTCCGGCTTCTGCTCCCCGCCTGCGCGGGGATGGTCCCTTTACGGAACAGACAAGCTGTCCTCAGCCATCCTGCTCCCCGCCCGCGCGGGGATGGTCCCGAGCTGGCCAGTGGAAAGGCCGTCGTCGTCGACTGCTCCCCGGCCGCGCGGGGATGGCCCCACCGAGCTCCTGCGCACCCTGGGCGTGCAAGCCTGCTCCCCGCTTGCGCGGCGATGGACCCTCCGGGCGCTCCTCGATGGCGGACGCCTCCCACTGCTCCCCGTGCTCGCGGGGATGAACCCACCATGCGGGCCTGGGCCCGATCGTTGGCAGCCTGCTCCCTGCTCGCGCGGGGATGGCCCCACGTCGATCAGGTCGTCCTCCGCGCCGCCCTGCTGCTCCCCGCCCGCGCGGGGATGGCCCCTTCAAGGCCGTCTTCGGCGCCGGCACGATCTCCTGAAGCAGTAGCGCGGCATCGCCACTCGCCACGCCGAAGCGTTGTCCCGTAAATGATCTACGGCATGCTGGTTGATCGGCGTCGTTCCCCAGTCACCCGTCGAGGGTGAGGTTGTGGAGGCGAGCAATGCCGAGCATGGCGTGGTGGACGCCGTCACCTTTGAGACGGCAGTCGCGGAGGATCTTCCAGGTCTTCATGCGGGCGAAGGCGTGCTCGATGCGGGCGCGGACCTTCCGGTGTGAGCGGTTGTGCTCCTCTTTCCAAGCCGGAAGGCCAGCCTGGCCGGGTGCGCGGCGGTGTGGGATGACCAGGCCGGTGCCCCGGTAGCCGCCGTCGGCGATCACCGTGGTGCGGCCGACGGCGGCCTTGACGCCGGACAGCTCCCACGCTTTGCAGTCGTGGCGGTTGCCGGGCAGCGGCCTGCCGACGGCGACGACGAGCCGAGTGTCGGCGTCGATGACGACCTGGTGGTTGGTGGAGTACCGGTAGTTCTAGACCGCTCGGCGATGCTGTGGTCGCGGGTGGGGACCAGGGTGCCGTCCACGATCAGGACGGTGTCCGTGCGCAACCGCTTGCGTCGCTGGGGTGCGAGCGCGGGTCCGAGGTGGTCGATGATGCGGTCGGCCGCGGACTTGGACACCCCGAACAGCGGTGCCAGTTGGCGCAGGGTGAGGTTGGTGCGCCAGTAGGCGGCGACCAGCAGCACCCGGTCCTCCAGCGGCAGGCTCCACGGCCGGCCCCTGCGAACCGGGTCGGCGCCCTCGCGCCGGAGCACGGTGATCAGCTTGCCGAATTGCCTCGGGCTCAGCCCGCTGAACGGAAGTATCCACGCGGGATCCGAAGCCGTGATGACGCCAGCCATTTCAAGATCATCGCAAGTGGCTGGGTCGCCTCTCCCTGTTCAGTACGTTTCAAGGGCTGGAGGAAGGTTCGCGGCCGTGTGCGCTTCCGCAATGTTGAACACACTTGCGCAAGCCGGACACTCTGCACGACCAAAGACGTATCTGAGCCCCTCGGCGAGCCGCTGCTGCCCGTCCCGGCCGGCTGTGGCGTGCATCCATCGGCCCGGGTCGCGAAGCTCCTCGGCCGGGGCGGGCCGCAACGACCGCCGCTCGATGTCGCCCTGGTCCCAGTCTCGAATGGCCGCGTAGCAGCCGTAGTCGCCGACGGCGATGGTCACCTCCGCTTCGCAGCCGGGGCAGGACACGGCATAGAAGTCGTCGGCGAAGTCCCCCATAGAGGCGCTCCAGTGGTATTGCCCTGCAAGGGCAAGCAGATCACCGAAGAGCCGGTGGTAGTCGGCCGGACGATTCTGAAGCCTCTGATCCACGAGTTCCCGCAGCCGGGCGACCTCGTTCGGACAGTCCGCGAGCCGAGCTTCACCGTCGGGGTGCCGCAACGTGCCACGCACGATGGCACTGGCCAGTTCGAGTGCCTGGGCATACGTGGGAGCTAGAGCTGCCAGGCGTGGGAGAGCTGCGAAGCTCGCCGCGGAGACCGTCTCACCGTGGAGGCAGAGACGGTCCCACAGCTCTTCCCATGCCTCCGGAACTTCCTCCCGCTCTACCTGATCCAAGAGCAGCGGCACCCGCCCAACCGCCCCGTGAGCATCAACCACCTGCGTCCAGTCCGTCACGAAGGCATTCAACTGTTCCCACAGCCACGCTGCCAATCTGCAGGATGACAGGGCCACGAGGCTCACTTGCCATTGCGGGACAGCCCTTAGACCGCCCAGTCCTACGAAGCAGCCGTCACCCTTGCGTCACTCCTGATGGGGGCCTGCCATTTGACGGGAACCTACGGCGGCTCGGAATTTTCGGAATTCGGCATCCGGCGTGGTCCGGGCTGCTAGCGTCCTGTTCCGTTCGGGCCGTAACCGTTAAGAGCAAGGGGGGCGGTGGCTCGTGAGTGGGGTTGTGGGCTTAGCCGGTGGGGGTGTTCGGCCCCGGTGGGATCCTCGGGAGTCCCCGTGCATCAGGGTGTCGATGCTCGATGATCGGCTCGTCGAGCTGAACCTGATGGAGGTGCTCCACGATGCCGACGGCGTGCGGGCTGTGGAAGGCGGCACGCCGGGCGAACAGGTCGCGGTCATCGAGTTCCTGCTGGCGATCTGCTACGCCTCCGGCACCTGTCCGGAGTCGCCGGCCGAGTGGCCGGCCTGGGTGGACCGGAAGGACGCGCTGCGGCCGGCGGCCGAGTGGCTGGCGAAGCGGCCGGAGGACGAGGTCTGGGACCTGTTCCATCCGGAGGAGCCCCTGGGGCAGAACGCGCTGCTCGCGCCGTTCCTCGACCAGCACGGTGCCGGCCCCGCGCAGCTGGTGATCGAACGGGTCGGGGACTACAACCAGTTCTTCGACCACCACCATCTGGAGCACCCCAGTCCGCTGCCCGTAGCCGAGGCGTTCCGGGCCATGCTCACCCAGCACGTGTACGGGCCGGCCGGCCGCGCCCGGATCTCCGGCAAGAAGACCCTGGGCGCCACGATCACCAACCTCGCCGCCACTCGCCTCGGGACCCGCATCCGGGTGATCGCGCTCGGTGACACCCTCGGTGAGACGCTGCGGCTCAACCTCGCCCCGGTCGACGGGCCCGCCGGGACGCTGAACCGCACCTGGACCGTAGGCAAGGAGCGCCGGGGCTTCACGGTGAAGGCGACCCCGCGGGCCGTCGAAGGCCCGGCGGATCTGCACAGTTACCTCGGCCGGTCGGTCCTGCTGCGCCCCACGCGGACCGGGGAGTACGTCGACCGGGTACTGCTCGGCGCGGGCGAGGTGCTGGAGCTGGGGGACGAGCACCTGCAGGACGCCGTGTACCTCGGTAAGAAGGGCGACGGCACCAGGAAGCCGCTGTGGGCGTCGGCGACCCGGGCCGTCTGGCGCGAGGCCCACGCTCTCTACGCGGCGGTGGACGAGGCTCGCCGCTCCGGCGGGGGACGCAACGACGGGAGCACCCTCTACCGGCGGCTCGCGCTCTTCCCCCCTGAGGGCGTCGCGCCCGAGCCCGGCCAGCGGCCCGCCCGCCGCGTCGAACTGTGGACGGTCGGGCTCGTGGCCAAGCAGACCACGGCCATCGCCTGGGTCGACGGGACGTTTCCCTTCGCCCCCGGCCTGGAGGCCGAGCTGTACGAGGCGTCCTACCGCGGTTCGGTGCTCGCCGAGTTCCTGGCGGGCGCTCTGTACAAGGCGGCGTACGCGGCCTGGAGGGTGGCGTACCCGAATCCCAAGCCGACCGACAAGGCCCTTCAGATCGCACGATTCGACGCCCGCGAACGGCACTGGGAGGCGACGCGGGAGCCGTTCGAGCTGCTGATCGAGGAGACCGCCCTCGGCGAGGACGTCGGGGCGTCCCTCCGGGAGTACGCGGCCACCATCGCCACCGCGGCCCGCCGGTTCCTCGCCGAATGCCTTGATTCCCTGCCCAGGAACGCGCAGGGCGCGAAGGCCCGGGCCGCGGCGCTGCGGCGCTTCGACGACGAGCTGGGCCAGCAGAAGGCCCCGGCCGAATTCCCAAGGGGGACCACCTTATGACCACCGCCAGAGCCGTGGACGGCACCCGTGCAGCCGACCCCAGCGATGCCACGGTGAGTGAGGGCGGGGCCGCGCTCACCGCGTGGCTCGCCAGCCTCGTCCACAACCACGACTACGCGAGCCTGGCCGAGCTCCGCCGGCCCCGCGTCCAGCGGGAGCCGCACTTCCGGGCGCTCTGGTACAGCCCCACCGAAGCGCAGCGCGAGGTGTACGGGCAGGTCGCCTTCCTGTTCGCGGTCTACCACCAGGGACGGACGAAGCCCGCCTTCGGCTACGGCAGCCTCGGCGGGGCCGCCCGCCGGATCGGCGGCGGTGCGGGGCGCGGCCCCGACGACCCGGGCGCAGCGCGTCTCGTCGACCGGATCGTGTCCAGCCGCCGCATCCCCTGGCGCCACCTCCAGCACGCCATCGCGCGGCTGCGCTCCTGCGATCAGCAGCCGCCGTCCTGGGCCGGGCTCGTCGACGACCTGAACCGGTGGCACGACCGCAGGGCCCGTGTCCCGTACGAGTGGGGCGTGGCCTTCCACCTGCCGCCCGCGCGAGCCGCCGCAGACCGCGCGGGCGCGCTCTCCCTCCCGACCTCAGCCGTCTCTCTCCCGAAGGACCCGACCACGTGACCAGCAGCGTCCCCTCCTCCGGCAGCCAGTTCCTCTCCCTGCACCTCCTGGAGACCCTGGTGGCCGTCCTCCCCGTGCGTGACGAGAACGGGGCGCCGAAGTCGATCGTCTACGGCGGTGCCGAACGCCACATGATCACCAGTCAGGCGCGGCGCAGGGCCGAGCGCGTCCACACCCGGAACCGGGCCAACGCCGGGGTCGGCGCGCTGGCCGGACGCGGCACCGGCACCCGTACCCGCGAGTGGGCGCTCATCACCGCTCGCGAGCTGACCTCCGAACACGGCTGGGAGCCGGAGGAGGCCGTCCGCACCGCGCGGGCCGTGATCGAGGCCACCGGCCTGAAATTCGGGGACCCGGGCAAGAAGACCGTCGCGAACCTCACGAAGGTGCTGCTGTTCGCCCCGTCCGACGCGGGCGCGCGCATCGCCGCCCACATCGAGGAGCAGGCCGGGACGGTACGGGCCTGGGCCGACGAGTACACAGCGGCGCAGGCGGCCGCGGCAGCGGCGGCCTCGGCCAAGAAGAAGACGGCCCGCAAGGGCGCCGCCGCAGCTCAGGAGGAGCCGCCCGGCGCGGACGGCACCGAGGGGGACACGGAGTCGGGGGCGGCCGCCGAGGCCTCCGCAGCGGATGCGAAACTGCCCGCCCTGCCGGCCGCGACCCGGGCCGCCGTGCTCACCGCACTCGCTCCGCGCGACGCCATCGACATCGCCCTCTACGGGCGCTTCCTCGCCGAGATCGCGGACTCCCCGAACGTGGACGGCGCCGTCCAGAGCAGCCACGCCTTCACCGTGCACGAGGCGGAACAGGTCGACGACTTCTACGCCGCGGCCGACGACGCGAAGCTGGACCGCAAGCGGAACCCGAAGCCCGCGGAGAAGACGAACGCCCTGGACTTCCTCGACGCGGCGGACGACGCCGGCGCGGGCATGACCGGCTACCAGTCGCTGATCACCGGCACCTTCTACCGGCACGCCGTCCTTGACCGGCTGAAGCTGCGGCGCAACCTCCGGGCCGCCGGGATGACCGAGGAGGAGGCCGAGGAGGCGTCCGTGGCGGCCGAGGCGGAGTTCGTCACCGCGTTCGTCGACGCCTTCCCCGAGGCGAAGAAGAACTCGACCGCGTCCACGGGCTCGCTGCCCGCCCTCGTGCTCGCCTTCGAGGGAGAACGCCCGTACAACTACGCGGCCGCCTTCCAGAACCCCATCGACGAGAACCCCGTCGGCGGGGGCGGCGAGGGCCCCGCCGGCCCGGCCGCGGTCAGGCGGCTCCTGAAGCACCACGCCTTCGTCAGCGGCCGCCGGCCCGACATCAAGGCCGGCCGCGTCCTCACCTACGACCCGCAGATCGACGAACTCCTCGGCACCCTGAAGGACACCGGGGCGCTCACGGTGACCTCCGCCGAGGAGCTGACCGCGTGACCTCGCACGTCCTGCTCGTCCGGCTGGCCGCGCCCCTCCAGTCCTGGGGCGTGGCCTCCCGGTTCGCCCGCCGCGACAGTCACGTCAGGCCCACCAAATCAGCGGTCGTCGGCCTGGTCGCGGCGGCACTCGGCCGGGACCGCACCGACCCGGTGGACGACCTCGCCGCGCTCGTCTTCGGGGTCCGTGCCGACCATCCGGGCACCCCGGTGCGCGACTACCACACAGTCGGCTCCGGCCGGTACCCGCTGCGCCCGCGCGACATCATCACCGACCACCGGCGCGCCGCGGCAGTCGCCGCGAGCATGGCGGCGGCCGACGGGCCGGCCTTCGGCCACCACGAACTGGCCGGGTGGTACGGGGCACCGAAGAAGATCACCGCCGACCCGGTGTCGGGGGTACTGGTCTCCGCCGAGCTGTCGCGCTCGGCGATGGTCACCGAACGTTGGTACCTGTCGGACGCCGCCTTCGTTGTCGGACTCCAGCACCCGGACCGGGTGTTCCTCGACGACATCGCGTACGCGCTGGAACACCCGAAGCAGTTGCTGTGGCTCGGCCGGAAGTCCTGCCCGCCGTCCGGCACCTTGGCCGCGGAGATCGTGCCCGGCACGATCGCCTCGGCGTTCGCCAGCAAACTCCTGCTCCCCGGCCCGGACGGACCCGATACCTCCGGCCGCCGGCCCTGGGCCTGGATCCAGGCCGCGCCGGGCACGCGCGGCGCCTCGCAGGTGAACGACCAGCCGGTCAGCTTCGACCCCGCGAACCGGGTCCACGCCAGGCGCTGGGAGACCCGTACGCGCATCACCATCGCTCCGACCGCAACCGGATGGGACATCATCCCGTGACCACCAGCGCACGGGCCTCGACGGCCCGCTTCGTCGCCACCCACGCCGTCCTCACCCTCGACGCCCGCCACCCGCTGGTCGCCAAGTCCCTCGTCGACGCGCAGGAGATGCACCGGACCGTCATGAGCGGCTTCCGCGGCTGGGTCGAGGACGGCGCCCCGCAGGCGCGTGCCCAGATGGGCGTCCTGTCGACGTGGTCGGTGGACCTGAAGGCGGCGGCCCTCGTGCTCGTGGTGCAGTCGCGGGTCCCCGGGGACTGGACCCGGATCCCGCGCGAGGCCTTCACGACGGCGCCGCGGCTCATCACCGTGGACCGCACGTTCAAGGCGGGCGAGGTCATCGGCTTCCGAACGGTCGTGAACCCGACCCGCAGCAAGCCGTCGGGCCGCCCCGCCTCGGAGAAGGTACGCGGCACCCGCACCGCCCACACCACCCCGGAGCACGTGAAGCGCTGGTTCGTCCGGCGCCTCCAGGCCGACGGGGAGCCGGCGAACACCGAGGACGGCGTGGCCCGCATCGGCGCCACCGCCGACCCCGAAGCGCTGGGCATCCGCATGCTGCCGACGGTCTCCAGCGCCCACCGCGCGAAACCGATCCGCGTCGGCCGCGCCGAGATCCGCGGCGACCTCACCGTCACCGACCCAAACACCTTCGTCAACGTCCTGTCGAACGGCGTCGGCCACGCACGGGCCTACAGCTGCGGGCTGCTCCTGACGCGCTGACACTGGAGCCCGGCGGGGCATCCCCGCACACGCGGGAGGGAAGAAGGGCCTGCTCCTAACGGGAGCCATCCCCGCACGGGCGGAAACCCCCGTCCGTGGCCGAGACTAAGCCCTGCGGCTCCGCCGGGACCAGACCCTCCGGGCGGCGCCCGGACCTACCGCTTCCCGCCACGGCGCATCAGGATCGCGAGCGTGGCCCGCGCGTCCCGCCGGCGCTGCGGGGTGCGAAAGACGACGGACGACACGGCCACGGTCACCACGACGCCGGTGTAGGCGAGGCCGGTGGCGGCGGAGAGCGTGGCGGCTTCCTGGAAAACGGTCTCCAGGGTGGTGAGCACGACGGACATGGGGATCCCCCTCGGGGTCGGTCGCCCGGCGGTCCGTTCCGCCGGGCTCGGTGCCTCAGGTATCCACCGTGTGGGCGGCGTCCAACGAAGTCGCCGCCCGCCGTAGAGCCATGTAAGCCCTGGTCAGAGGGGGAATGAAGATGTGTCCAACGAAGTCTTCGGCGGACGGCGGACAGGCCGGCGACGGACCGCCGAAGATGTTCGCCAGGGACCTGAAGGCGCTCTACGAGGCCGCGGGCGGCAAGGCGTTGGGGTACCCCCGCCTGATAGCCGAGGGCACGAAGCACGGCTTCACGGTGGGCAAGTCGAACCTGAGCGGCTGGTTTCTCGACTCACCACCGCAGTCGCCACGGCACGTCGATTACGTTCTGACCGTGTTGATCCCCTTCCTGGAGGATCGCGCGGCGCTCCACTCCCCGGGCCATCACCGGGTCCCCGACGGCGTGTGGGGCCGTCGGCTGAGCGCCGCACAGGCCGTCAGCAGGAGTGGGCAGGGCGGCCGCGGCTCCCGTGTCCACGCAGCGTCCGCCGGGCGTCTCCTGGGCGGGGCCTCCCCGACCCTCCAGGACGTCCTCCCCCGCGACTTCGTCGGGCGGGAGCCGGAATGCGCCGATCTGGCGGCTTTCATGACCGCTCCCGACGGGCCTCCGTCGTACCTCTGGTACCAGGCAGGGCCCTGGGCGGGGAAGACTGCGCTGCTGGCGTGGTTCCTCGCCCGAGAGCTGCCCGCCGGAGTCGACGTCGCCCACTACTTCGTCTCCGGACGTCACGGGACCGATCGTCGTCTCGGCTTCGCGCGGACGGTCGCCGCTCAGCTGGCCGTGGCCGCGGGCAGCAGGCGCCGGCCGCCGTTGGACCCGAAGCATGCGGACCTCGATCCGTGGTACGAGGTCGCGGCGCAGGAGTGCGAGAAGCGGGGCCGCCGTCTGGTACTGGTCGTCGACGGGCTCGACGAGGACGCCGAGGCGAGTCTCGAATGCCGGGGCATCGCCGGGTTGCTGCCGAAGAAGCCGCCGCACGGCATGCGGGTCATCGTCTCCGGGCGGCCGAACCCGCGGGTTCCGGCGGGGCTCGCCGCGGATCACCCGTTGCGGGAACGCGGCATCGTCCGGCGGCTGTCCGACTCGCCCGAGGCGCGGATCATCCGCGATGCCGCGACCACGGAACTGCACACCTTGCTCGAGGACCCTGAGTTCGGCCAGCGTCTTCTCGGGCTGCTCGTCGCCGCTCGCGGGGCCCTCAGCTGGAAAGATCTGGGCGAGCTCCTGGGGCTCACCAAGCATGCCGTGAAGGCGAAGCTCCGCACGGTAGTGGGCCGTTCGCTGGCACCCTCCCGTGTCGATCTGCTTCCTCTGGATGCTCAGTCCGAGGCGGAAGCGGAGAAAGAGCGACAGACCTTCGTGATCGCCCATGCCGAACTGCATGAGACAGCATGCGAAGACCTCGGGTGGCCCATCCTGGACAACTGCCTCGATGACCTTCATCGCTGGGCCCGGCACTACCAGGAGAAGAAGCACTGGCCCGACCACACCCCGAACTACCTCCTCACCGGCTACACCCGTCTCGTACGCGAGGAGGCTCCCGATCGGCTTGCCGGGCTCGTACTCGATCCTCGGCGGCAGCTTCGGCTCGTGCTGCGGTCGGGGGCGGACGTCGCGCTCCGTGACGTTGAGTCGGTGGCGCCGTCCGACGGGGAGGGGGTCGCTCCGGCGCTGGCGGCGGCGGTCGCCGTGTCGCGGGACCTGCTGCGGGGACGCGTGGAGGAGTTGCCCGAGTCCGTGGCCCGGACGGTCGCCCGGCTCGGTGACGCGGGGCGGGCGCGGGCGCTGGTGGGGGCGTCGGGGAGGGCCGTCGACAAGGCCGTACAGCTGGCCGATCTCGCACGGGCCCTGCACGCGAGGGGCGACGAGGAGGCCGCGGCCACCGCACGTGCGGCAGTCAGGTGGGCGGACACCGCACGGCGGGAGGCGGGCCGGTTCGCCTCCGCCGTCGACGAGGCGGAGGCCGCGGCGGCGCGGGCGGCCGTCGCACTGCTGGAGGCGGCCCTCGCGCCGGACCGGGGCGACGACCTCCGGGAGGCGCTCGCGCTGTTGAGTGCCACGCGGGGGACGGGTTCGGCGCGGTACGAGGCCTGGGCGCTGGCGGCCCGTCTGCTGGCGCCGGAGCATCCGGACGAGGCCGCGACGCTGCTGGACGGGCTGGAGGAGGAAGCCGAAGAGCTGGAAGCGCGAGGGGATTCGGCCGGGGCCGTTCAGGTGTGGGAGGCCGTCGTGGCCTCGGATCCCGCTCGTGCCGTACGCCTTCACGATCGGGTGCTGGCCCATGTGACGGAGGTGTGGGAGGACGGCCCGACGCTGGAGAAGGTCGGTGTGGTCGCGGTCGCCGCCTCCCTCGTGGCACGGTCGCGGCCGGAGCCGGCCGCACGGCTCGTGGACGCGGCACGGCAGTACCTGGAGGGCGTGCTGGGTGGGGACGGCGGGGCGCTTTCGGCCGCGGACGCGTTCCATGTCGAGTTCGGTTTCCGGGACACCCTGGAGGCGTTCTGCCGGGCCCTCGACGAGGTCGGGGCGCCGCCGGAGGCGGTCAATCGGGTGCGGGAGCTCGGGCTTCGTGTTGTTCCGGTGGAGGCCCAGGAAGAGGTGCTCGATCCCGATCCGTTCGAGGATCGCGCGTTCGTCGAGGCCGGACGGGTCGCGGACCAGGCCCTCGCCCTGGCCGACCGTGGGTCCGAGGACGAGGTCGAGCAGCGGTTGGAGCAGGCGCTGGCGCTGCTTCCGGCGGGCGGGACCGGTGAGGGGCTCAGTCCGGTGTGGGTGGCGGAGCTGGCGGGGGCGCTCGTCCGTACGGATGCTCTCGAGGCTGCCGGAGAGATGCTCAGGACCGTGCGGCGGCCTGCCGATCGGGTGCGGGTGAACGCCGCACTGGCGTTGGCCTGTGCGGATGGCGGTCAGCCCGACGCCGCACGTGGCTACGCGCGGGAGGCGGAGCGGGGGGCCGGCGGAGCCGATACGGACTGGGCCCATGCCGCGCAGGCGTTGGCCGGTGTCGGGGACGTGGAGGGCGCGGTGGACCTGCTGACGCGGCTTGGGCAGCAGCCGGACCGGGCCGGGACGCGGGCCACCTGGCGGAAGACCGACCAAGCGGTGCGCATCGCCGTCGCGGCCGAACTCGCGGCGTTTTCCCCCGAGGCCGCGGGAGAGGTGCTCCTGCCCGTCCTGAAGCGCCTGGACGCCGCGCGGAAGGCCGTCCCGAGCCAGGCGCTGTTGACCTCTGTCGTGGAACTCGTCCCGGCCGCCACCCGGCTGTCGTCGCCCGCGCGGGAGCTCTTCGACGACCTCATGGAAGCGGCGCGGACACAGGCCGCGCGGAGCGGTCCGCAGTCCTGGCGGTCCGAGGACGTGCTTGTCGTCGCCTTCCTGCGGCTGGGGGCCGGGGACTTGCCCGGCCGTCAGGTGGACTGGCTGAGGCAGGAGCTGCGCAACCGTGGGGCCGAGCACTTCCCGACCGCCGCGCTGGCCGTGCTGCACGCGGCGCTCGGCGACATCGCGGCGGCCGAGGCCATCGCGGGGCTGCCAGCCGTCCCGCACCACCGGGCGGCGGCGCTGACCGCGGTGGCCTCGCACCTCGCCCGCGTACCGGTCCGTCCGTTCCCCGTCCCCGGTGCGGGCGGTACGGACTCCTTCACGCGTGCCGTCCAGCACTTGGCCCTGACGGCGACGCCGCTCACGGTCCCCGCTCCCGAGGCCGCCCTCGGGGCCCTGGGGCGGGTATTGACCACCGCCGGCTGGTACCACGCCCTTCCGGTTCTGGCCCGGGTTGCTCCGGAGGCGGTGCAGGCCGTCCACGAGATCGCCGCGGTCCACCTCAGCGTCACCGCCCGTCCCTAGCAGTGCAGTGGTGTTTGCCGTGATTGCGCCTTTTCACTGCTCCCCGCTCGCCCGGGGATGGACCCCGGACGACGGACGACGGAGGCGCGGTCGTCGGGCTCACGCTGCTTTCCCGCCCGCGCGGAGATGGTTCCGCATCGCGGCCGTGATGGCGGCGGCGAGAGGCCTGCTCCCTGCCAGCGCGGGGATGGCCCCGACGCTGGCGTCCCCGGCCGGCTGTCGTTCGACCGGTGGGCCTGCACGGCCACGCCCAGACCCGCGCCCGCGCCGCTTACCGTCCGCCGTCCGCTCGGAGGCGGCCCCGCTGACCCCGGGCACCCCGCCCCGCGGAAGTAAAGCCCGGCTTTTCTCTCGTGCCGGCCGCCGTCCCGCGCCTCGGTAGGGGCGGGTCCAGCCCGTGTCGGGGTGCGGGCCAGGCCTGGTGCCCAGCGCGCTCTGCGGGCAGTATCACAGGGCCGCCCCTGCACGCCGTCTGACGGCTCCTCCGCCCCGCCTGTGTGTTGCTCCCTGCCCGTGCGGGGATGGTCCCTCGAACTGCGCACCCGCCACGCGGTGTTCGTCCTGCCCCCCCGCTCGCGCGGGGATGGATCCACGGAGTGGGTACAGACCGTGCCCGACCACGTGCTGCTCCCCGCCTGGGTGGGCATGGTCCCGCCTTCAGCACGGCCTTGTGCATCGGGATGCCCTGCTCCCCGCCTGCGCGGGGATGGTCCCGTCGGCCTCACCGGCGAGCAGGCCGGCACGATCTGCTCCCGCCCGTGCGGGGATGGCCCCAAGCTGTCGATGGACGACCGCTGGTCGTACTCCTGCTCCCCGCTCGCGCGGGGATGGACCCCGGCTGTACATGCCGAACGGCAAGGTCACTGCCTGCCCCCGCGCCCGCAGGGATGGACCCGTGATCGTGAGGAGAATCTGATGCCGGCCACTCTGCTCCCCGCGCCCGCGGGGATGGACCCCCGCCGCCGCCGAGCGGCGGACGGACCCTGCCCTGCTCCCCGCGCCCGCGCCCGCGCCCGCGGGGATGGTCCCTGCCGGTCGGAGACGAGCCGCCGCGCTCGACCTGCTCCCCGCGCCCGCAGGCCTGGCCGTGGCGAGGGGAGTGGACCACCGCCCACGACCGGCCCGGCCTCCGCCTCTGCTCCCCGCCTGCGTGGGGATGGTCCCCACCTGCACCTGCACGTGGTGCCGCGCACCGCCTGCTCCCCGCCTGCGCGGGGATGGCCCCCACCCCCTTGTGATCCAGTGGGAGAGGACGCCCCGCTCTCCGCCTGCGCGGGGATGGTCCCGCGACGACTCCGGCCGCGACGCCGCCGAGGGCGCTGCTCCCCGCCTGCGCGGGGATGGACCCCGGCCCGGTGTGCAGTCCGCGGACCTTTCCCACTGCTCCCTGCGCCCGCGGGGATAGTCCCATCGTCAACAAGTGGGATCCCAACTGGATCGCCTGCTCCCCGCGTCCGCGGGGATGGACCTTCCAGGCCGCACGCGTCCGGGGTGCCCTGTGGCTGCTCCCCGCGCCTGCAGGGATGGCCCCATCATGCGAGCCTGGGCCCGATCGTTGGCAGCCGGCTCCACCCTCGCGCGGGGAGGGACCTGGAAAGAATTGTTTCTAGTGCATGGTCGTCCCTGCTCCCTGCTCCCTGCTCGCGCGGGGATGGTCCCGCGTCAAGGTCGACCAAGGCGAGCGCCTCCGCCTGCTCCCCGCGCTGGCGGGGATGGACCCCCGGTGACTGCGCCACGCACGGCGGCTCCGGCTGCTCTCCGTCCGCGCGGGGATGGACCCTGGACGGCGCCGGTGAAGCACTCCGGGCAGCCCTGCTCCCCGCCCGTGCGGGGATGGACCTGCGGCGGCCGGCAACCAAATCCTCGCCCAGGCCTGCTCCCCGCGCCCGGGGGGAAGGCCCCGCTCTGCGGCAGGGCAGCGGGGTCCGCCTCGACTGTTCCCTCCCCCGCGCCTGCGGGGATGGTCCCGGGATCGCGGCCCCCTCCGTCCATACAGCGATCTGCTCCCCACGTTCGCGGGTCTGGCGGTGGCGGGGGAGTGGACCGCCGCCCACGATCGGCCCCGCGCCCGCGCCGCGCCCCCGCTTTGCTCCCCGCGCGGGGATGGCCCCATCCGGCGCGTAGCCGACGGCGGCATCGTCACCTGCTTCCCGCTCGCGCGGGGATGGCCCCAACACGTTCGGGCAGCTCATCAGAAAGGGTGACTGCTCCCCGCTCGCGTGGGGATGGCCCCGCCCATGCCCGTAGCGCGTCGGAAGGGCTCGACTGCTCCCCGCCTGCGCGGGGATGGTCCCTGGCCGATCAGCTCGCCGGTGTCCGGGTCGTACTGCTCCCCGCACGCGTGGGGGTGTCCCCAACCCCGGCGCCGGCGTTTCCGACCGGCTGCCGTCCGACCGGTGGGCCCGCACGGCCGCCGGTCTCGCCGCTGCCGGGGAGTGGGCCGCCGCTCCCGACTGTCCCGTGCCCGCGCCGCGCATCGGTCGCCGTCCGTTCGGAGGCGGTTCCGCCGGCCCTGGTTACCCCGGTCCGCGGAAGTAGAGCCCGGCTTTTCTTTCCGCCGGCCGCCGTCCCGGGCCCCGGTGGGGTCGGGTTCAGCCTGTGTTGATTGGGCGTGCGCGGGCCAGGCCCGGTGCCCAGCGCGCTCTGTGGGCAAGTACTACTGGGCCGCCCCTGTACGCTGTCTGACGGTTCCTCCGCCACGCCTGGGTGCTGCTCCCCGCCTGTGAGGGGATGATCCCCAGACAATCTTCGATCTCCTGGTTGCCCAGACTGCTCCCCGCCCGCGCGGGGATGGCCCCAACCCCTTCCTCATGGGCTCCGCCGTGGGCCTCTGCTCCCCGCCCGCGCGGGGATGGACCCCGGGCGGGCGCCAGAGCGGCGTAGCAATCGGCCTGCCCCCCGCGCCTGCGGGGACGGATCCTTCTTCGGCCAGGACCGCCACCCGGTCAAGAGCTGCTCCCCGCGCCTGCGGGGATGGCCCCGGACGCGGCGTCTGCCGCGCCTGCTCCATCAGCTGCTCCCCGCGCCTGGGGGGATGGCCCCCGACGACGTCGAGTCCTGGCGGGCCATGGGCCCTGCTCCCCGCGTCTGCGGGGATGGCCCCTGGGTGTTGGAGCCGGCCGGGAGGTCGGTGGGCTGCTCCCCGCGCCTGCGGGGATGGACCCTCACCTGGACCGATGAGGACCAGGCCCCCGAGCTGCTCCCCGCGCCTGCGGGGATGACCCCTGCGAGAGGGTGATCTGATTCCTGCTTTGCTCCTGCTCCCCGCCCACGCGGGGATGGTCTCGTGGCTGCGTGTCTCGACGGGCTCTGTCGTGGCTGCTTCCTGTTTGTTTGCGGTGGGTGGTGTTTGCCGGGGGCAGATGGTTGTCGGTGGTGTTTATGGCGGGTGGGTGTTTGTCGTGGTGGTGGGGGCGAGGGTTGGGGTGGTTGTGGGGTGTCTGGGAGTACGGCGGAGTCGGCTGGAGGGGCGGTTTCGATGGGTACGCCGGGTGGGTCGGCGCTCAGGCGGGCGCGGCGGGAGAAGAACTTGACGTTGGAGGAGGCGGTTGCGGCGCTGAATCGGATCACGGGTGGGACGAGTGATACGAGCCAGCTCAGTGCGTGGGAGTCGGGGCGGCGTACGGGGCTGCGGAACCGGCGGGGGCTGGTCGCGCTGTACGGGAAGCCGTCCGAGATGTTGTTCGCTCACCAGGACGGGCAGGACGGTGTGGCGCGTGTCCTGCATCAGGCGCCGGGGACGCTTGTGACGCGGTGGGCCGAGCTGGTGGAGGCGATGATCTCGGTGGTGGCCGGGGCGCGTGAGCACTTGGTGGTGACGGGCAGCCGGAGCCGGGAGAAGGCGTATCTCGAAGCGATCGAGACGGCCGTGGCGCGGTATCCGGGGCTGGTGCATACCCGTGTGCTGTACGGTCCGCCGAGCCATCCGGAGCTGGCTGGGCATCTGGTGCGGCTCATGGAGCTGAGGGACCCGGGCGAGCGGCGCAATGGCGTTCGGACCTTGAACATCGGCTATGCCGACCGGGGGGAGGCGCTGGAGCGGTTCTTCGTGGCGTCGGAGACGAAGGCTGTGGTGCCTTTGCCGTCCTTGCATAGCGCGGACGGCTTCGACTGCGGCATCGTCCTCGACGGTGAGGCGGCGGCCGGCCTGGTCCATCACGGACGTGAGGCGTGCGCGGCGGCGCGGCTGCTGGGCACGATACGAGAGGTGCGGGAACTGCCCGTGCGGCGCGGATAGGGAAGTCGGGGTGGGAAGGGCATGTTCGATGGCCTTCGGGAGGCCGGGCGGGACGAGACGATCCGGTCGGTGGTGGAGCTCGCGCAGGATCTCGTGCGCCGGCCGAGCCGCGGCGGGATCGACGACTACGGCCCGGTCCTGGGTTTCTTGGAGGAGTGGCTGTCCGCCCGTGCGGTGCCGCACCGGCGGCTGTATGACGGTGAGGGGGCCCTGGTCGGGCTGCTGGCCGAGGTGGCCGGCGGCCGGCCGGGTCCGTGGTGGACGCTGGACGCGTGCGTGGACACGGCGCCGTACGGCGACCTGGCCCGCTGGTCCTTTCCTCCGGCCTGCGGCGAGGTCCGGGACGGTTGGCTGCTGGGCCGGGGTGCGGCCGACTCCAAACTCGCCGCGGCGATGTACTGCCACCTCGCCGCCGGTCTCGCGGCCGGCCCGCGGGACTTCGCCGGTGGCCTCGCCGTGCTCCTGGACGTCGACGAGCACACGGGCGGCTTCGGTGGCGCACGCGCCTATCTCGCCGACCCTCATGCCGTCCGCCCGGCCGGGGTGATCATCGGCTACCCCGGCATGGACGAGGTCGTCGTCGGCGGGCGCGGCCTGTGGCGGGCCACCCTCACGGTGTACGCCCCGTCCGGACACTCCGGTTCCAGTCGCACGGTCACCAGCGCCATCATCCGCGCGGCGCGCCTGGTCGGCCTGCTCGACGCCGCCGACCTGCCCGGCGCGGACGGCGCCTCCGGGTTCCCGCTCGGGCCGAAGCTGACTGTCACTGCCTTTCACGGCGGCCGGGGGTTTTCCGTCACTCCCGATCGCGTCGACATCAACGTCGACACCCGCAATACCCCCCATTTCGATGCGCACGCCGCCGAGACCCTGGTCCGTAAGGCTGCTGCCGAGGTCGACGCCGAGCTGCCGGGCCCCGTGCCCACTTCGCTGTCTAAGGTCGCTTCCTGGCCGCCTTTCCGGCTGGAGGCGGACGAGCAGCCGGCCGCCGCGCTGCTGTCCGCGGCCCGGCAGGCGGGGCTCGACGTGCGCGCGAAGACCGCGGGCCCGTCGAACATCGGCAACCTCCTTGCCGGCCAGGGCATCCCCGCCACGGCCGGCTTCGGTGTCCCCTACGAGGGCCTGCACGGCATCGATGAGCGCGCGTCGCTGGCCGAGCTCGCGGACGTCTACGCCATCCACCAGCAGGCCGTGGACGAGCTCCTGGGCAGGCCCTTCGAAAGCCCGTGACCGTCCCTGCGTCACACCCTGCCGGGGGCTGCCGCACTGCGGCGGCCCCCGGGCTCGTTCGGGGCCGCCATCGGTTCGCCGCAGCCCCTACATTTCCCCCATCAATTCACCAACTCCCGCTCTAAAAATGGGAGTTCGGATCCGGTGTCATGGATGTGCACCACCCAGGAAGGTGCCACCGACACCAAGGAGACCGGCCATGGCCGAGCAGATCCAGACCACCGTTACCGCCGTCGACTTCACCGCGGAGATCAACACCTACGAGGTCGACGAGCTCACCCTCGGACGCCAGGCCTTCAACGACAGCGACAAGGACAACTACTTCGAGGGCTGATCAGCCCCGGCGTCACAGGCACCCGGGGGTCGTCGCACTGCGGCGGCCCCCGGGCGCGTTTCCGGAAACGACCAGGAGGCACAGAGGCATGGGAGAACAGTGGCTCGCCGGTGCACCGGCGGCCGTAGACACCGAAGGCAGCATCATCGCCCTCGACGACGTCCGTACCGGGCTTGGGGCGAAGGTGCGCAGCGTGACCGCAGAGGGTGCGGCGCTCGGGGTCGCCGGCGACTCCCCGGTGACCGAGGAGGATCTGGCCGGCGCGCTCGATGCTGTGCGTGCTGGCCGGTGGGAGGAGCTGACGGGCTGGCCGGGTTCGTACTGGGTGATCGCCGACAACGGGCGCGAGCGGGTCGTCTGCGGGGACCTGGCCGGTCTCCGGCCGGTCTACTACATCCCCGACGGCACGTGGGCGACGGACCTGCGTCGCCTGGGAAAGCCGCTGGTCCCCGATCTCGGCCTGGCGGCCGCGCGGATCGTCGCTGGGAGCGACCACTGGCCTGGGCGCAGTCCGTATGAAGGGATCGGCCTGGTGCCGGGCGGCTTCGCACTGCTGCTTCCGGCAGGCCGGGGGCCTCGGCTCGTCGACGTCACCGCGATCACGCTGGTCGAGGACCTTTCCGTGGGCGCCGCGCAGTTCGGGACCGCGCTTACCCGCGCGGTGCACCACCGGGTGAACGTCGCCGGTGCGCCGGTGGGGGCGGATTTGTCGGGAGGGCTGGACTCCTCTGCGGCCGTTGTGCTCGCCGCCCGGGCCGGCCAGGTGCGCGCGGTCACCTACACCGACGGGTACACCAGCGCCGAGGATGCGTCCTTCGCCGCCCAGGTCGCCGAGCACGCCGGCGTCACGCACACGATCGCGCACGGCAGCGACGGGACGCTGCCCTTCTCTTTCCCCGCCGGCCAGCCGACCGGTCTGGAGCCGGCGATGGGCGCAGCCCTGTACGAGATGGACCGGGCCTATCTGGCCCCGGTGGCCGGCCTGCCGCTTCACCTGACCGGGCATGGCGGCGATGTCGTGCTGGATGCGACCTCCTCGGTGTGGGTCCGGCTGCTCCAGGACGGCCGGCATCGGGCCGCGCGACGGCAGGCCGTCGCCTACGCCCGGATGCGGAACATGGCGCCGGGCCCGTTCTGGAGCGGCCTGAAGCAGACTGCGGCGCTCGGCCGGGCTGGGGCCCTGGAGCGGGCGGCGAAGGAGCTGGAGCACAACCGCCGACAGCCCGCGCAAGGGGTGCCGGGATGGTCTTGGTGCCGTCTGGGCGCGGCCGCGTCGTGGCTGACGGCCGACGGGCGCGCTCAGGTGGCCGCGCTGCTGCGGCAGGCCGCCGCCGACACCTCCCAGCCGGAGCAGGCCGACGAGAGCGACCAGTGGAGCGCGCTGCGGTTCACCGGCGCCACGGCACGGTCCTGGGCCCCCTACGCCGACGCGTTCGACATCAGCCCCGTCCACCCGTACCTCGACAACGTCGTGGTCCGCGCGGCCTTCGCCGTGCCGGCGGTGGCCCGCCGCGGTCACCACACCTTCAAGCCGCTCCTCGCAGCAGCCCTGCCCGATCTGCCGCCCTGGCTGCTCGGGCGCCGCTCCAAGGGCTCCTTCACCCCCCAAAGGGTCATGGCCTACCGGCAGCATCGCGCCCGGCTGGGCGGCCTTCTCGCCATCAGCCCCCTGGTCACGCACGGCCTGGTCGACCACGCGGCCGTCACGGCTTTCCTCGACCACCTCGGCCGGGGGCGCACCCCGATCGGGTCCGCAGACATGCACCAGATGCTGACGGTCTCCTGGTGGCTCGCCGGCGCCACCTCCTCCACGGGGGCATCATGCTGATGCCGGCAGCCCACATCCACCACACCGCCGACGAGCACGGGACCGTGATCCTCGACGCCCGAACCGGGAAATGGTCGCTGCTCGGCCCGGATGCTTCCCGTATCTGGCAGGCGATCGCCGCCAACGGAACCACCGACGGCCTCGCCGACCAGCTCGCGATCCCCACCGGCCGCGACCCGCACGCCGTACGCCAGGGCATCGACCATCTCGTCCAGCAGTGGAAACAGGACGGGCTCCTCACCGACCCCACCCACGCCCCGCGCCGACGGTGGTGGCGGCAATGACCGAGATGAAACCCGCCCCGCTCGCCACTCCCACCCTCCCCGAGCGAGCCGTCGCCGCCGCAGCGCTCGCGCTCTCCCTCGCAGCCGGCCGCCTGCCGCTACGCCACCGCATCGGTCTCGTCCGGGCCTTGCACCGCCTCCCAGTTGCCGGCCGCAGACGAGTCGTTCGACTCGACACAGCCGTACGCCACATCACCCCCACGTGGTGGCCGGGCCGGATCGCCTGCATGGAGATCAGCCTCGCCACCGTCCTCGCCACCGCCCTCACCGGCCGCCGCGCCTCCTGGGCTCTCGGCGCCCGCCGACTGCCCGATGCCGCGCACGCGTGGGTCGACACTCCCGAAGGCCCCGTCGGCCACGATGCCGGCGACGGCGGCGACCGTCCCTACACCCGCGTCCTGTCCGTTCCCTGAGAGCCTCCTCCGCCCAGCCGGCCGTGGCCCGGGGACACGCCTCCACCCCCGGGCCACAACCTCACGATCAGGTGAATTCCTGAACGTGAAGTTGACGAATCGATTGTCTGACCGGCACTGATGCGCACATGCCTGCGACAATCCCATTGTCGCGTGAGGCCGCGGCGCGCGTTCCTGGGCCCGTGAATTCTACCGCCACCATCACGCCGCAGGCCTCCACCGTCAGCCAGCCTCCCGTCATGCGCCTGGCCTCCGACCGGTACCAGGACGCCACCGCAACCATGTCGACGTGGTCGATCGCCCGCCGTCTGCCGAAGACCCTCGGCGAAGCGATCCGGCTGGGCTGGGCCACCGACCACCGCGCCGTCCTGTCCCTGACCGCCTGCCAGATCGCCGCCGCCCTGCTCACCGCCATCGCGCTCGCCGCGACCACCCGCGTGCTGGCCGGCCTGTTCACGGGCAGCGACATCGTCACCGGACTCCAGGACCATGCCGGGGCCGTAGCCGTACTGGGCATCGCCCTGTGCGGCCGCTACGTCTTCGACGCCGCCGCCCGAGGCGCCGCCGCCCGCCTGGCCCCCAAGGTCGTCCGGGAAGCCGACCTCCGCGTCATCACCGCCTCCACCGAGGCCGAGCTCGCCGCCTACGACGACCCCGAGTTCGAAAACGCCCGCCAAGCCGCCGCCGACGGCGCCGACAAAACCCGCGACCTCATCCTCGACGCCCAGCTCCTCACCTCCGCCACCGCCCAGATCGTCGCCGCCGCGACCGTCGTCGCCGTCCTGCACCCCGCCGTCCTCGGCCTCCTCCTGCTCGCCGCCGCCCCGTGCGCCTGGGGTGCCGTCCGTGCGGCGCGCATCGAGCACGCCGCCCACCACCGCAGCCTCGGCGACTCCCGCCTCCGCCAGGTCTTCCGCTCCTACACCGCCGAACACGCCACCGCCGACGAGGTCCGCGCCGGCACCATGGCCGACTTCCTCACCACCCAGTACCGGATCATCTCCAGCCGCCTGGAGACCGAACAGCTCACCGCCACCCGCAAGGCCCCCTGACCGTGCGCGGCATCGGCGACGCCCTCACCGCTCTCGCCACGGCCACCGCGTGGACCGCCCTCGTCCTGCTCGTCTCCGCCGGACACATCAAGCTCGCCGCAGCCGGCGCCGCCGCGCTCGCCCTGCGCACGGCCTCCGCCGCACTCGCCACCAGCGTCCGCGCCGGCGCCGGACTCTTCCGCACCTCGCTCGCCGTCGGAGACTGGCACCGCTTCCTTGCCGTCGCCGGCCCCTGGCGAGCCCACCGAGGCACGGCCCGCATTCCGCAGACCGGCCCCGAGGTCATCAGCGTCACCGGCGCCGCCTTCACCTACCCTGGCGCCGACCGGCCGGCGCTCACCGGCATCGACATCGACCTGAAGCGCGGCGAGGTCGTCGCGCTCGTCGGCGAGAACGGCTCCGGCAAGACCACACTGTCCAAGCTCCTCACCGGCTTGTACCTACCCACCAGCGGAACTGTCCGCTGGGACGGCATCGACCTCGCCGACGCCGACCCGGCCACCGTCTACCCGCACATCGGACTGGTCCCACAGGACTACACCCGTTGGCCGCTCGACGCCCGCGCCAACGTGCACCTCGGCCAGCCCCGCCCTGAGGGCGACGCCGCCATCCACACCGCGGCCGAGGCCTCCGGCGCTGACACCGTCATCGCCCAGCTCCCCCAAGGCCTCGACACCTCCCTCGCCCGCTCCTGGTGGGGCGGACACGACCTCTCCGGCGGCCAATGGCAACGCCTCGCCATCGCCCGCGCGTTCCACCGCGACGCACCCGTCCTCGTCATGGACGAACCGACCGCCGCCCTCGACGCCCGCGCCGAACACCGCATCGTCACCCGCCTCAAAGCCCTCGCCGCCGGCCGGGCCACACTCTTCATCACCCACCGCCTCGCCACCGCCCGTCTCGCCGACCGCATCGTCGTCCTCGAAAACGGCCGCATCATCGAATCGGGCACATACGACGAACTCACACAGCAAGGATCCGGCTCCACCTTCTCCGAGATGCTCCAGCTCCAAGAGGGCGCCGACTGACGCAGCCAGGGCCGATCGCGGAACCTCAGGCCGGAACCCGCCGCACTCCCGCGACAAAGCCGCGAACCACTTCGACAACAACGCCACCACCCACGCGCTGCAGACAGCCGGGCACACCGCGCACATCACCGTCCGCAACCACATCGCCCGCCGCTTTGGCGAGGCCGAGGCCGAACGCGAGGGAGAAGGGACTCGTCACCTGGGCGCTGCCCTGCGACCCGCCCGCGCAGAGTGGACCTGCGGCGAGACTTCGGTGCCGGCCCAGGACCGCCTGCCCCCCACCCCTGCGGGATGCCGCCGCCGTCGCCTACGGAGGCTGCTTCCCGTGCCTGTGGAGATGAGCCGAGGTGCAGGGAGCTGTCCCACAGGTGGCCGGTCTCCTCTTTGCTTGCAGAGGAGGTGGTGGGTGGTTTGTCTGTTTCGGTCAAAGTTGCTTGGGGAGGGGCCTGCGTAGAGTAGAACTGCAGGTCAGGAAGACTGCTCCCCGCACTCGCGGGGATGGACCCCCCAAGCTGGTCGATGGGGGTCCAGTCCATGACTGCTCCCCGCACTCGCGGGGATGGACCCAGCGACGTCATGCCGCCCTGGATGCCCTCCGGCTGCTCCCCGCACTCGCGGGGATGGACCCACAGCCCCCACACGCAGCCACCGAGCCCGGCACTGCTCCCCGCACTCGCGGGGATGGACCCCTGTCCGCCCTCGCGTCGGTGAACTTCTTCACCTGCTCCCCGCACCCGCCAGGGATGGACCCGTCGACTACGGCCTGGTGGAGATGCGCCGGGACTGCTCCCCGTATCCGCGGGGATGGACCCTCCCGGTCCACGCCGTCCATGCACTGGAGCGCCTGCTCCCCGCGCCTGCGGGGATGGACCCCTGACGGTCAACTCGGGCGGTGACTGGGGCTGCTCTTCGCGCCCGTAGGGATGGTCCCCATCTCATGGAGATTGCCGCCTGGTTCGTGTTCTGCTCCCCGCGCTCGCGGGGCTTGTGGGCTTGCGGGTGCCCGGGTTGGGGGCTGGGGGCTGGGGGTTGGGGGCTGGGGGCTGGGGGTTTTGTCTGATTCGGTGAAAGTTGCTTGGGAGCGGGTTGGTCTCGGGTAGAACTGCAGGTCAGGAAGTCTGCTCCCCGCCCGCGCGGGGATGGCCCCGTGATCGACACGATCCGCGAGGGCGGCCCCTACTGCTCCCCGCCCGCGCGGGGATGGCCCCCGCCGGGGACGGGTCGAACGGTGGGGACGGCGCTGCTCCCCGCCCGCGCGGGGATGGCCCCGCCCTCGGAGGCGCGCTCGCCGACGGAGTCACCTGCTCCCCGCCCGCGCGGGGATGGCCCCCACAGGACGAAGCGGAGCTGTTCTGGAGTGAACTGCTCCCCGCCCGCGCGGGGATGGCCCCCGCATGACGTTCGACGGCTACGTCCTGGCCGCCTGCTCCCCGCCCGCGCGGGGATGGACCCCGGCCGAAGGGGTGAGGCGTGTATCCCGTCAGCTGCTCCCTGCTCGTGCGGGGATGGGCCCAGGCGCAGGGCGCCGTCCCGCAGTTGGTCGGTCCTCTGTCCGCTCGCGGGATGTTGGGTGGTTTGTCTGTTTCGGTGAAAGTTGCTCGGGGAGGGGTTTGGGTGGGGTAGAACTGCAGGTCAGGCAGACTGCTCCCCGCGCCTGCGGGGATGGACCCGGCCAACCGAGGTTCCTTGGGCTTCGCCCATCCTGCTCCCCGCGCCTGCGGGGATGGACCCCACCCACTGACTCCTGCCCCCGTACAGGGGCGCTGCTCCCCGCGCCTGCGGGGATGGACCCCAGCTCAGGACGGCCTTGCCTGCGCCGACGGTCTGCTCCCCGCGCCTGCGGGGATGGACCCGGCAAGAGGTACGCGCCGGGGGAGACCTCCTCCCTGCTCCCCGCGCCTGCGGGGATGGACCGTAGACGACCAGGAGGTAGACGGCGAGGACGAGCTGCTCCCCGGGCCTGCGGGGATGGACCCAAGGCGTTGGGTTCTTTGCCCGTACGGGGTGCCTGCTCCCCGCGCCTGCGGGGATGGACCCGTCGGGCACGGCAGCTCGGTGCAGTTCTTCGGCTGCTCCCCGCGCCTGCGGGGATGGACCCCCGCCGGTGGAGAGCATGTCCAGCGGGATGGTCTGCTCCCCGCGCCTGCGGGGATGGACCCCTGCCGCCACCGCCCAGTGAGCGGACTTTTTCCTGCTCCCCGCGCCTGCGGGGATGGACCCGCGGTCCTCGATGCGGATGGCGCGCAGAACGGCTGCTCCCCGCGCCTGCGGGGATGGACCCTGGACGTGCGCTCGGGGGACATGGGGTATCCGCTGCTCCCCGCGCCTGCGGGGATGGACCCTCGCGGAGGCCCAGGCCGCGCTCTTCGCACGTCTGCTCCCCGCGCCTGCGGGGATGGACCCAGAACTGGTGGGCAGCCGAGGACGAGACCGATCTGCTCCCCGCGCCCGCGGGGGTGGACCCCACGCTCAGCGTCGACGTCGCCCACGCCGCGCCTGCTCCCCGCGCCTGCGGGGATGGACCCCCTTCTTCAGGTTGCAGGTCGGGCAAAGGGCTCTGCTCCCCGCGCCTGCGGGGATGGACCCAGGGCTGAAGACATGGTCAGGGCCGTCACGTACTGCTCCCCGCGCCTGCGGGGATGGACCTCTGCCCCGTTGGCGCGGGGCAGATCTCGGGAGCTGCTCCCCGCGCCTGCGGGGATGGACCCTGGTGAGACCGTCCTACGCGCGCGCGGGCCGGCTGCTCCCCGCGCCTGCGGGGATGGACCCTCGGGCGGACAGGCGCCAGGTCGGACAGCGAACTGCTCCCCGCGCCTGCGGGGATGGACCCGGAGCGACGAATGCGTGAGACGTACGACGAGCCTGCTCCCCGCGCCTGCGGGGATGGACCCCCGCCCCACTTCACGAAGCTCGCCAGCTCCCACTGCTCCCCGCGCCTGCGGGGATGGACCCGCCGCCATCCTCGCGGTCGTGCCGTCGCCTACCTGCTCCCCGCTCGTGCGGGGATGGCCCCTGTGTCGATTTCGGCGCCGATGCCTCTCCTATAGCGTCAGGAGAGGCATGGTGGTCTCCCTCTCGCGAGGGTCGGGCGGCGGGCCGTCGGCCCCTGTGGTTGCCGGAAATTTCTGGCGCTCCGTCACCGGGCGGGGGACTGGGTCGGTGAGCACCGCGCCGCACCGCACCGTCGTCCGCTGGGTCCCGGCCCCGACGTCCTTCCGTCCGACTGGTGGGCCCGTACGGCCGCGGGCTTGGCCGCCGCCGGCGAATGCACTGCCGCTCCCGACACCACCCCGGCGCCCGCGCCGTGCGCTGACCGGTGCTCCCTTGGCGACGGTCCCGCCGACCCTGGCCGACCCCGGCCCCGAGGGGCTGACCGCCCGCCCGTGCCTCGCCTGGTTGGCATCCTCGGTTTGGTTGGCGGTGTGGGGGTAGGTGGTGTGGTGGAGCGACTGGAACCCCTCCTTGGGCCGGCCGTGCGCGTACGTCCCCCGGCGCGTGCGGCCGGCCTTCGCGGTTGTCCCTCACCGGGTGTCTGGGAGGCCGGGTCCTTCTCGCCCGTGCGGCGGCTCCTCGGTCTTCTCGTCGGTCTCGACGCCGAGCTGGTCTTCATCCGCTGGTTCTTCTTCGTCGAGTTGGTCGAGCTGCTCCTCGTCGATCGGTCTCGACGTCGAGCTGGGCTTCGCCCGCTGGTTCTTCTTCGCCGGGTTGGTCCTGGTGCTCCTCGTCCGCCGGCCTCGACGCCCGCCCGGCGCCTGGCCCTCCTCCTCGTCCGCCTGGTCCGCTTGGTCCGTCTTGTCGTCCGTCTCGTCCTCGTTGAGGTCGTGGTGTTGCTCGTCCGGGGCTCGGTCCCGCCCCTGTGTGCCGCCTGTGGCGGTCTTTCGTCTGGTCCGGGTCTTCGGGGTGCGAGGTGGGTTCAACGGGGCCGGGAGGTGGGCGTATGGCGCTTCGTGCTCGGCGGCGGGGCGGGAAGGTGGGGGAGGGGCCCGGGGCGTGTTCGTCCTCTCCGATGCCTGCGTGCTGGCGGGCTCGTTCTCCCGGCCGCGCGTTCGTTGTGGGTGTCGGTGGGTGGTGGCTGTTGGTTGGTGCGGGTTTTCGGGTGGGGCGGGTTGGTTTTCGGGGCGGCTCCGGGTTGGTTTTCGCGGTGGCCTTGGTGGTGGTTTTCGGGTGGCGTGCGGGCGGGGTGCCGGCCGGGTGCGGGGCCGTGGTGGTCGGGCGTGCCGGGCGCGGCCGGGCGGGGGTTCGGCGGGTTCACCGGCCGGGTGGCGGAGGTCCCGCACGAGTTCAAATCGGAGGTTAAATCCACGCTTGTGGTGGGTGTGGCTCACCACGGAGCTGGCGGGGGTCGACCTGATAGGCCGACCCCCTGTTTTTCCTGGTGAACGGCCGTGCTGATAGGTCTTCCTGATAGGGGTGTGGTGAGTTCCCTGGGGAGTGCCCGGCAGGCCTCCCCGGCCCCCGGCGGGCCCCTGGATTTATCCCCACCAGGTGCTGCTCCCGGGTTCTTCCCCGGCCCCTTCCGGCAACCCGTCCCGGCCAGGCCCCCGGGCCTCTCGGACAGGATGGCCGGCCCCCTCTCCACCCCACTCCCAAGGCCCGTCCCGCACCCGGTTTCCCTGCTCTCCAACGTCCTGGGCGTATGGCTCGGTTCTGCCATTTCTACATGCTGCATCACTCTGATGCAGCCCCGGTCAGCCTCCCTCCGTAGCCAGCCGCCCGCGCAGCGGGCTCGGGTCCGGGAGCGCAGCGGACGGGCCCACCCGCCGTGCGCAGCACGGGGGGTGACGGGGCGCCAGCCCCGGCGGTCGGAGCGCAGCGGAGACCGCGTCCTGGAGCGCAGCGGAAGGACTCCCGAGGGGCGGAGCCCCTCGGGCTCGAACCCCCGGGCTGCG
>NZ_JBIBJV010000012.1:0-159925 GCF_042958885.1 Streptomyces sp. NPDC007945 | reverse complement strand
GGAGAACTGTCCGGTGACGCCGATGGCGGCGCGGACGCGGTGGCCGTCGGTGGTGAGGTCGTGTCCGGCGACGGTGGCCCGTCCGGCGTCGGCGGCGACGAGGGTGGAGAGGATCTTCACGGCGGTGGTCTTGCCCGCGCCGTTCGGACCCAGCAGCGCGAAGACGGTTCCTTCGGGGACGGTCAGGTCGACTCCGTCGAGCACGACCTTGTCGCCGTACGACTTGCGCAGACCGTTCGCCGCGATGGCGGGGTTCGTCATGACGGTTCGCTCCTTGGTCTCGGGGTGAGGGTGCGTCTCAGTTGCCGTGGGCGGTGATGTCGCCGAGGGCGGTGGTGGCGCGGATGGCGAGCGCGGCGCCGGAACCGCGGTCGTTCCGGAGGCGGTTGGCGATCCGGCCGAGGGCGGTGGCGGCGTCGAGGGTGGCGGAGGTGCCCGGCGCGGCGCCGACGGTGATGGACCCGGCCCGGGTGTCGAGGACGACGGTGCCGCCGACGGCCTCGGCGATCCGCAGGTCGCCGCGGGCGGTGGTGAGTTCGGCGTCGCCGCCGAGGCGTCCGAGGGTGATGTCGCCGTCCTGGAGACCGATCCGGACGCGGCCGGCCTCGTCGAGCTCGACCGGCCCCCGGGCGGCCTCGAAGGTGACGTCCCCGAGGCGTCCGACGCCGCGCAGCTCCGCGGCGGCGGCCTTCCCCTCGACGGAGGACCCGGCCGGCAGCCGCACGGTGACCTCGACGGAGCCGGACGGCCCGAAGAGCTGGTTCCCGCCCTCGGCTCCGGTGACCCGCAGGACACCGTCGGCGAAGGAGACGGCGGTCTCCTCGGCCGCCTTCACGTCCCGGGACTTCTCGGGGTCGAGGGGCCGGACCTCGACGGTGACGTCGGCCCGCTCGGCGGCGACGAAGCGGAGACGACCGGCGGGGACGGTGACGAGGGCGGCGATCGGGGCGGTGGTGGCGAAGGTCTGCATGAGGTGTCTGCTCCTGTGGAGTGGCGGTGCCGTCGGTGTTTCCGACATGAGAAAAGCTACGTTGCTTTCCTATTCTCTGCAACGCCTTCGTTGCATCACATCGCCATTACGGCAGCTCAAGACCATTATTTCGTTGCAATGAAATCAAAATTGACGCAACGACATATGCCGGAGCGTTGCATTGAGTAGGAGGTGAACGCTCCGGACGGCCGTCTCGGGGAAACGCCACGGCCGGTGGTGTGGTCCGGAAGCTCCGGACCACACCACCGGCCGTGGGGGCGGGGAAAGGCGAGTGCGGCTACGTGGCGGCGGCCACGGCCTTCTGCGTCCGCACGGCGCCGATGCTCGCCGCGATGACGAGGGCGATCGCGAGACCGTCCGTCACGGACAGGGCCTGGTGGAGCACCAGGAAACCGGCGGCGGCGGCGATGGCCGGCTCCAGGCTCATCAGGACGGCGAAGGTGGGGGCGGGCAGACGGCGCAGGGCGAGGAGTTCGAGGGTGTACGGGAGCACCGAGGAGAGCAGCGCGACGCCGAGGCCCAGCGCGATCGTCGACGGCACGACCAGCGCGCCGCCCGCCTCGGCGATGCCGAGCGGCAGGCTGAGGACCGCGCCGAAGGCCATGGCGAGCGCCAGCCCGTCGGCCTGCGGGAAACGCCGGCCGGTACGTGCGCTGAACACGATGTACGTCGCCCACATGGCGCCCGCCGCGAGCGCGAAGCCGGCGCCGAGCGGGTCGAGCCCGTCGAACCCGCCGCCGCCGAGCAGGGCGACGCCACCGAAGGCGAGCCCGGCCCAGAGGAGGTTGACGAGCCGTCGCGAGGCGACGACGGAGAGGACCAGGGGGCCGAGCACCTCCAGCGTGACGGCGGCACCGAGCGGGATCCGGTCGATCGACTGGTAGAAGAGGATGTTCATGCCCGCCATGGCGGCGCCGAAGGCGACGACGGTCCCCCAGTCGGCCCGGTCGTAGCCGCGCACCTTGGGCCGGCAGACCAGCAGCAGGACGAGCGCGGCGAGCACGAGCCGCAGCGTGACGACCCCGAGCGCCCCGGCGCGCGGCATGAGCAGGACGGCGACGGCGGAGCCGAACTGCACCGAGAGGCCCCCGGCGACGACGAGCGCGACGGGCCCGAAGCGCCGGGACCCCGTACCGGGGCCGCGCCCGGGACGCCCGCCGGAAGTCGTCGTGGCCCGCACGCCCGTCGCGGGATCGGCCACGGGGCCGGAGGGCGCCCCCGCCGCCCCGGCCGCCGTCGGCACCTGACTGTCCACGCTCACCGCCACACCTCCAAAGTGCATTGAACTAAACTCTTGGTCCAGAGTAATGCACTATCCCGAATCCTGACGACCGGATTCCGCTTCCACGCTACGAACCCGGCCTCCGCCCACGGAAATGCCGATCACCCTGCGGTTATGCTTGGAAGACATGACCCCGCGCATCGAGCTGCGCCACCTCCGCTGCTTCCTCGCCATCGCCGAGGAGGAGAACCTCACCCGGGCCGCCGCCCGCCTCCACCTCACCCAGCCCGCCGTCTCCCGCACCCTCGCCGCCCTCGAACGGCACCTCGGCGCCCGGCTCGTCGACCGCTCCACCCACCACCTCGCCCTCACCGCCGAAGGCCGCGCCTTCCGCGAACGGGCCACCGCCGCGCTGGCCGCCTTCGACGCGGCCGTCGACCCGGCGCGGCTGCGCCGGCGCCCCCTCCGCCTCGGCCACGCCTGGTCGGCCTTCGGCCCGTACACGACGCCGCTCCTGCGCCGCTGGCAGCGCGAACACCCGGAGACCCCGCTCGAACTCCTCCGCGTCGACGACCGCACGGCCGGCCTGGCGAGGGGCCAGGTGGACGCGGCCCTGCTGCGCGGCACCGTCGAGGCCCCGGGCCTGGTCACCGCCGAACTCACCACCGAGCCCCGCGTGGCGGCACTGCCCGCGGACAGCCCGCTGGCGGACCGCCCGGGCGAACTGACCCTCCTCGACCTCGCCGACGAGACGGTCGTCCTCAACACGGTCTCGGGCGCGACCACCCTCACCCTGTGGCCCCTGCCCGCCCGCCCCACGCGCACCCTCACGGTCGCCAACACCGACGACTGGCTCACCGCCATCGCGGCCGGCCGGGGAGTGGGCGTCTCCTCCGCCTCCACGGTGGCACTCCACCCCCACCCCGGGGTGGCCTACCGCCCCCTGACCGGCGCCCCGCCCCTGCCCGTCCTCCTCGCCTGGCGCGACGCCTTCCCCCACCCGGCGACAGAGGCCCTGGTGCGCATGGCCCGCGACATCGTCGACGCCACCTGAACCACGGCCCCCGGAGACCCCGCCTACCGCTCCCGTCGCATCGAGCGCCAGACGTGCCGGGCCCAGGCGTGCTGTCCCGCCTCCGCGTACGAGCAGAACAGCCCGGCGGCCGAGCCGTCGGGCTCGACCGCGTACGCGTACAGCTCGTGCCGCGGCCGCCCCGTGTCCCCGGGGGTGAACCAGTAGGCGTACCGGACCCCGCCCCCCGGCAGCCGCTCCAGCTCCTCCTGCCCGTCCGGCACCTCGGGGTCCTCGCCGATCAGCGCGGTGAGGAAGTCCTCGGCGGCGCGTCCCCGCTCCGTGTCCTGGAAGAGCGTCGCGGCGACGCCGCGGCCCTTCGCCGCGAGCTGGTCGACGCCGTCCTCGAACCGCGCCGCGAACCCGGCGGACCGTTCCACCGACCACCCGTCGCCGAGATCCATCCGGACCGCGACGGGCAGCGGGTGCGGGAAGCGGGCGAGGACGTGGTCCCGGTCCCAGACCTCCCCGATCAGCCCTTCCGCCTCCGGTCCGTGGCCCTCCACGAGATACGGCAGCTCGTCGGCGACCTCGATCCGGCCCGTGAACTCCGCGCCGAGCACCGCCTCGCCCCACGGCTTCACGGCGTTCGCGAGCCGCCCGCGCACGACGAGCTCCGGGTACGCGACCTCGTCGTCCCACACGTCGGCGGCGTGCCGGAACGTCGCCTCGTCCACCTCGACCCAGGCCCCGAGCACCAGCTCGGTCTCCCCCGTCAGCCGCACCGGCAGCAGGCACCGCACGAAGAAGCCGGCCCCGTCGAGCGCGAGCAGCGCGCCGGGACCGGCCGACCGGCGGGCCTCCTCCGGCAGCTCGAACGCGACGTCCGGCAAGCCGAACCGGACGTCGATCCGCCGCTCGTCGAGGAGCGGGGCACCGCAGCAGGAGCAGGTGGTGGCGGGTGCGGGGCTGTCCATTCCCGCACCCTACGCAGCCCGGATCCGCCCCTGAACGGCGGCCCGGCCGGTCCGGGCCCCCGCCCGCTTATCTTGTTGACCGTCTCCGGCGGGCGGTGCTGGAGTCGAGGAGTGAACAGCATCCCCGCCAACCGGCGGCTCTGGAACCGGATCAGCGACGACTACCAGCACGCCCACGACCCGCGGATCGGCGCCGCGCCCCGGCTGTGGGGGATGTACTCCATCCCCGACCAGCGCCTGCGGGCCCTGGGGGACGTCGACGGCAAGCGGGTCCTCGAACTCGGCTGCGGCGCCGGACAGTGGTCCAGGGCGCTCGCCGCCGAGGGCGCCTCCGTGGTCGGGATCGATCTGTCCGAGGCGCAGCTCGCGGCGGCGACGGCGGCCATGGGAGCCGACCGCTATCCGCTGGTGCAAGGCGCGGCCGAGCGGCTTCCGTTCGCGGACGGAATCTTCGACCTGGTCTTCTGCGACTTCGGGGGGCTCAGCTGGGCGCCCCCGCGCCTGGCCGTCCCGGAGGCCGCGCGCGTCCTGCGACCGGGCGGGCGGCTGGTGTTCAACGTCGCCAGCCCCTGGTTCGAGGCCTGCTACGACGAAGCCGCCGAGCGGGTGACGACGACGCTGCAGAAGGACTACTTCGGGCTGGACGCCGTCGCCGAGGGCGACGGCGCGACCAGCTACCAGCTCACCTACGGCGGATGGGTCCGGGTCCTGCGCGGCGCGGGACTCGTCGTCGACGACCTCATCGAGCCCCGGCCCGACGCCGGAACCCCCAACGGCTACAACGAGACCGACCCGCCCGACTGGGCCCGCCGCTGGCCCGCGGAACTCCTCTGGGTCACCCACAAGCCATGACCCGCGAGCCCCGACCCGCGAGCCTCACCCCCCAAGCCCGGAGCCTTCCGCGCCGGTCAGAGGGCGAGGAGGCCGGCCGTCGTCGGCCGGAAGCCGCAGGCGTCGAGGTAGAAGGGCCGCAGGTCGTCCTCGAAGTCGACGTGGAGCCAGACGCAGCCGGCCTCGCGGGCCCGCCGCGCCGCTTCGGCGACGAGCTCGGCCCCGACCCCGGACCGGCGGCGGTCCCCCGCGACCACGGTGTCGAGGAGGAAGGCGTGACCGCCGCCGTCCCAGACGACGTTGACGAAGCCGACGAGGTCCCCGTCGGCGCGCGCGCAGACCCAGCCGAGGCTGTGCCGCCGCACCCGCTCCCGCCAGTCCACGTCCGGCGACGGCGGGCCGAAGCCCTCGGCGTGCAGTGCGTTGAGCGCGGCGTCGTCGAAGTCGCCCCGCCACTCGTAGGTGATCGTCATGGCGCGAGAGTAAATGCGTCGACAGCGGCCCCCGGAACCCGGCAGAGTGCCCGTCCGTGACGAGCAGTGAACTGTGGACCCGCGCGACCGCCGAACGCTACGACACCGAGGAGGCCGAAGCGTCCTCGCCCGCCGCGCTCGGGCCGGCCCTCGACTTCCTCGCCGGGCTCGCCGGCGACGGCCGGGCGCTGGAGTTCGCCATCGGCACCGGCCGCGTGGGCATCCCCCTCCGGGAGCGCGGCGTGCCGGTCGTGGGCATCGAACTGTCCGAGCACATGGCGGCGGTGCTGCGGCGCAAGGTCGACGAGGAGACCCTTCCGGTGACCATCGGGGACATGGCGACCACCGTCGTCCCCGGCCGGTTCGCCCTGGTCTACCTCGTCTACAACACGATCACCAACCTGCTCACGCAGGACGAGCAGGTCGAGTGCTTCCGGAACGCCGCACGGCACCTGGAGCCCGGCGGCCGCTTCCTCATCGAGCTGGGCGTGCCGCCGCTGCGCCTCCTGCCGCCGGGCCAGGTCGCGGTGCCGTTCGACGTCTCGGAGCGGCACCTCGGCTTCGACACCTTCGACCTGGTCGAACAGGTCCTCGTCTCGCACCACTTCACCCTGGAGGACGGCCGCTACCGCCGCGACGACTCCCGCCACCGGTACGCCTGGCCGGCCGAGCTCGACCTGATGGCGCGGCTCGCCGGCCTCGAACCGGAACGGCGCGTCGCGGACTGGGACGGGACGCCGTTCACCCAGGACTCCACGAAGCACGTCTCCGTCTGGCGCAAGCCGCCGGCGTGACGCGCGCGGTGCCCGGGGTGCCCGGGGCGCCGCTCACGTGCCCGCGCCGTCCAGCGCCTCCGCCAGGACCTCCGCGAGGTGGCGTGCGCCGCCGGAGGTGAGGTGGGCGATCTGGGTGCGGCAGGAGAAGCCGTCGGCCAGGACCTCCGCCGCGCCCGGAGCCGTACGCAGGGCCGGCAGGAGCTGGTCCTCGGCGCAGGCCCGCGACACCTCCTCGTGGCCCGGTTCGAAGCCGAAGTTGCCCGCCAGGCCGCAGCAGCCGCCCGCCAACTCGCCCCGAAGACCCGCGCGCTCCCTGAGCCTGCGGTCCGCGGCGTCGCCCAGGACGGCGTGCTGGTGGCAGTGGGTCTGGCCGGTGACCGGTCGGTCGACGGCCGGCGGGATCCAGTCGGGGGCCAGCTCCTCCAGGGCCTCGGCGAAGGTCCGGACGGAGGCCGCGAGGCGGGCGGCCCTCGGGTCGTCCGGGAGCAGTTCGGGGAGGTCGGTCCTGAGGGTCGCCGCGCAGGAGGGCTCCAGGACGACCACCGGGCCCTCCACTCCCTCCATCACGTCCAGGGTCCTGCGCATCACCCTCCGTGCCGCCCCCAGCTGGCCGGTCGACACGTACGTCAGTGCGCAGCACACCCGGCCCGGCGGGAGTTCGTGGCCGAGGCCGGCGTCCTCCAGGACGCGGACGGCGGCGCGTCCGACCTGCGGGGCCAGGTGGTTCGTGAAGGTGTCGGGCCAGAGGGTGAGGACGGGGGCGCGGGCCGAGGAGCGGTCGGCGAACCACGACGTGAAGGTGCGGTCCGCGACCCTCGGCAGGGCCCGTTCCGGGGTGACGCCCGCGAGGCGGGCCGCGTGGGGGAGGCGCATGGCCGCGTTCAGGCCGCGCCCGAAGCGGGCGAGCCAGGACGGGAGGCGGCCCATCGTCCAGTGCGAGCGCGGACGGCGCCACCAGCCACCGGGGCCCGCGTAGTGGCGGTCCAGGAACTCGGCCTTGTACGCGGCCATGTCGACGCCGACGGGGCAGTCGCTGCGGCAGCCCTTGCAGGAGAGGCAGAGGTCCAGCGCCTCCCGCACCTCCTCCGAGCGCCAGCCGTCGGTGATGACCTCGCCGAGGGCCATCTCGTGCAGGAGCCGGGCCCGGCCCCGCGTCGAGTGCTTCTCCTCCCCCGTGGCGCGGAACGACGGACACATCACCGAGGCGCCCGAACTCCGTTCCGCGACCCGGCACTTGGCGACTCCGACGCACCGGGCGGCCGCCCGGCCCACTCCCACCAGCGGCAGCCCCTCGAACCGCAGCCCCGAGTCGAGGGGCTCGGGGCGGACCAGCATCCCCGGGTTGAGCCCCCCGTCCGGATCCCACAGGTCCTTCACCGCGCCGAAGAGTCCGACGAGCTCCTTCCCGTACATCCGCGGCAGCAGCTCCGCCCGCGCCTTTCCGTCGCCGTGCTCGCCGGACAAGGAGCCCCCGTGCGCGACCACCAGGTCGGCGACGGCCTCCGAGAAGCGCCGGAAGTCGCGCACCCCCTCGCCCGTCCACAGGTCGAAGTCGATGCGGACGTGCACGCAGCCGTCGCCGAAGTGGCCGTACGGCGTCCCCCGCAGCCCGTGCTCGGCCAGCAGGGCCCGGAAGTCGCGCAGGTACGCGCCGAGCCGCGCGGGCGGCACCGCGCAGTCCTCCCATCCCGGCCAGGCCTCGCCTCCGCCGGGCATCCGGGTGGCCGTCCCGGCGGCGTCCTCGCGGATCCGCCACAGGGCCCGCTGCCCCGCCCGGTCCCGTACGACCGCCGCGTCGAGCGCGTCCGCCGCCCGGACCAGCTCCCGCGCCGTCCCGGCTCCGTCGACCTCGCAGAACAGCCAGGCGCCGCCGCGGGGCAGGCCCCGCGCGTCCCCCACGAGGTCGACCGCCATGCCCTCCACCGTCAGCGCCCCGTACGCCCCCAGCCCGGCCGCCGCCGCGTCCGCCGCCGCCGTCTCGTCGGGGTAGCCGAGGACGACCAGGACCGGGTCGACGGGCAGCGGGACGAGCCGTACGGTCGCCTCCGTCACCACCCCCAGCGTCCCCTCGCTGCCGACGAAGGAGCGGACGACGTCCGTGCCCCGTTCGGGGAGCAGCGCGTCGAGGGCGTAGCCGGAGATGCGGCGGGGCAGGCCGGGCGGGTAGCCGGTGCGCAGGAGGGCGAGGTTGCGGTCGACGAGGTCCGTCAGGCCGGCGGGCGCGCCCTGCCCGCCCTTCCCCAGCGTCAACCTCTCGCCCCGGTAGCTCACCACTTCCAGTGAGCTGACGTTGTCGGCGGTGGTGCCCCAGGCGACCGAGTGGGCGCCGCAGGCGTTGTTGCCGATCATGCCGCCGAGGGTGCAGCGGCTGTGGGTGGACGGGTCGGGGCCGAAGGTGAGGCCGTACGGGCGCACCGCCTCCCGCAGCCGGCCGAGGACGAGACCGGGGCGGACGACGGCGGTGCGGGCGACGGGGTCGACGGAGACGAGCCCGTCCATGTGGCGTGTGAGGTCGAGCACGACTCCGGTGCCGGTCGCCTGGCCTCCGATGGAGGTGCCGGCGCCTCGCGGGACGACGGGGACGGTGCCGTGCCGGCGGCAGATCTCCAGGGCGGCGGCGACGTCGTTGGCGTCGCGCGGTGCGACCGTACCGGCGGGCACACGGCGGTAGTTGGAGGCGTCCATGGTCGTGAGGGCCCGGGCGGAGGCGCCGAAGTCGACGTCTCCGGCGAGGGCGGCGCCCAGCTCCGCGGCGAGATCGGCGAGGTCGGCGGAGGGGCCTGCGGCGTGTCTGTCGTCTGTTCCCACAACGCAAGGATGTCTCGTCCTTCGTCTCATCGGGCGGACATGCCGCGACCCGGCCCACGCCGACCCGATAGTCTCCGGCTCGTGGCCGACATCCAGATTCCCGCTGACATCAAGCCCGCAGACGGTCGTTTCGGCGCGGGCCCCTCCAAGGTGCGGACGGAGGCGCTGGACGCCCTGGCCGCCACCGGCACGTCGCTCCTGGGCACGTCCCACCGCCAGGCTCCGGTCAAGAACCTGGTCGGCGAGGTCCGTGCCGGGATCCGCGACCTCTTCTCGCTGCCCGAGGGCTACGAGGTGGTCCTCGGCAACGGCGGCTCCACCGCCTTCTGGGACATCGCGACCCACGGTCTGATCGAGTCCAAGTCGCAGCACCTCACCTTCGGCGAGTTCTCGTCCAAGTTCGCGAAGGCCGCGAAGCTGGCCCCGTGGCTGGCCGAGCCGACCGTGATCTCCTCCGACCCGGGCACGCACCCGGAGCCGGTGGCCGAGGCGGGCGTGGACGTGTACGCGTACACGCACAACGAGACCTCGACCGGTGTCGCCGCCCCGCTGAAGCGGGTCGCGGGCGCCGACGAGGGCGCGCTGGTCCTGGTGGACGCGACCTCGGGCGCGGGCGGTCTGCCCGTCGACATCACCGAGACGGACGTCTACTACTTCGCCCCGCAGAAGTCCTTCGCCGCCGAGGGCGGCCTGTGGCTGGCGGCGTTCTCCCCGGCGGCCCTGGAGCGGGCGCAGCGGATCCACGCGTCCGGCCGGCACATCCCGGAGTTCTTCTCGCTGCCGACGGCGATCGACAACTCGCTGAAGAACCAGACGTACAACACCCCGGCCCTGTCGACCCTCTTCCTGCTGAACGAGCAGCTGAAGTGGATCAACGGCCAGGGTGGTCTGGAGTGGGCGGTGGCGCGGACGAAGGAGTCCTCGGACGCCCTCTACGCCTGGGCCGAGGGCTCGAAGCACGCCACGCCGTTCGTGACGGACCCGGCGAAGCGCTCGCAGGTCATCGGCACGATCGACTTCTCGGACGACGTCGACGCGGCGGCGGTCGCGAAGGTGCTGCGCGCGAACGGGATCGTGGACACGGAGCCGTACCGCAAGCTGGGTCGCAACCAGCTGCGCATCGCGATGTTCCCGGCGATCGACCCGGCGGACGTCCGCGCCCTGACGGCCTGCGTCGACTACGTGATCGAGCGCCTCTGATCACGGCTCGCACCTCGCGGAGGGGGTCCGGCACGATGCCGGGCCCCCTCCGCTCGCGTCATCCGGCCGCCTGCGACTTCACGTAGTCGATGACGGCGGTGAACTCCTCCGTCGGGGAGAACTCGACGACGTCGGTGTCCTCCAGCGCCGCGGGGGCGTGGCCGGGGCCCCAGTAGTAGGCCTGCCCGGCCTCGTACTCCTCCTCGCCGGAGGCGGTCCGCATCCTGATGCGGCCCTTGAACACGTATCCCCAGTGCGGGCACTGGCACAGGTCGCCCTCCAGGCCCTTGAGCGCCGGGGCCAGGTCGGTGCCCTGGGGGAGGTGGATGAACGCGACGGTCATGCCGCCGCCCGCCTCCCGCATCCGGAAGTCCAGGCCGTCGCCCTCCAGGGCGACCGGGGTGTCCTCGCGTGTGAATGCCGTCATGACGCCTCACCTCTTCGCTCTCCTTCCAGTCTGGGCCCGGAAGGGGCGGGGGTCGACACGAACCGGCGGGGCGGGCGGCGGGGCGGTCAGCGGCGCAGCAGCCGCTTGATGCCGAGGACGAGGACGGTGGCGCCGGCGAGGACGAGGAAGCCGGTGGTGGCGCTGCCGCCCGGGGCGTCGTCGGCGGGGGCGGCGCCGGCCGGGGGCTTCGACGCGGAGTCCCCCGGGCCCCCGGCGTCCGACGGGCGGTCGGGGCCGGTCTCCGGCCGGTCCTGGCGCTCCACGCGGACGACCCGGCTCCCCTGCCCCTCCGAGCCGAACAGGTAGGCCGAGCCGTCGGGCGTGTACGTGACCGATTCCGCCTGGCCCTGGAAGGGGGCGCCGGGGGAGGTGCCGTCGCCCTCGATGCGGCCGTCCTTCCAGACGTACTCGCGGGCGCTGAAGTAGCTGCGGAGGAGGAGCCGTTCGCCGTCGGGCGAGAAGGCGCCGTCGGTCACCCAGGGGACCTCGCCGATGCGGCGGAAGGTGTTGGTGCCGGAGGTGGAGAGGCGCTCGGGGCCGGCGTAGAGGCCGCCGCCGTCCTCGTTCTTGCTGGCGATGTAGACGCGGCCGGTCTTCGGGTGCACCATCAGCGCCTCGGCGTTGCGGGGGCCGTCGGCGTACTTCACGACGTACTGCCGCGCCCGGACCGTCTGGTCCTTCAGGGTCTTCGGCTCGGGGAAGCGGTAGATCCAGACGTGGTCCCACGAGCCGTCGAGGTTGTCGCCGATGTCGCCGACGTAGATGTCGCCGTCCGGGCCGACGGAGATGGCCTCCATGTCCCTGGGGGTGCCGACCCCGGCCATCGTCAGGGTCGCGACCGTCTCGCCCGTACGGGAGTCGACGCCGAAGATCCGGGGCTGGTCCTGGTCGTTGTGCGTCCAGTAGATCCCGGGGTGGGTCCGGCTGGCGGCGAGGCCGCTGGACTCGGTGATCCTCGGGTCGGCGAGGGTGAAGTCCCGGTCGGGCCCCGGCCCTTCGGCGCGGGCATGACCGGCCGGGAGCAGCGCCAGGGCGGCGGCCACCCCGAGGGCGCACAGTGCAGATCGCATGGGATCAAGCGTGCCATGGCGCCGCGGAAACGGGCTTGACCTGCGCCGAAGGCGGCTGTCATGGTCACGGCCATGCCTACCTTCACCGCCCCCGACGGCACCCTCCTCGCCTACCACGAGTCCGGACCCGAGGCCGGTGTGCCGCTGCTCTGCCTGCCGGGCGGTCCGATGCGGGACTCCGCCTACCTCGACGACCTGGACGGTCTGCCCGGCCGCCGGCTCGTACGGCTCGACCTGCGCGGCACCGGCGCCTCCGGGACGCCGGACGACCCGGCCTCATACCGCTGCGACCGGCTCGTCGAGGACGTGGAGGCGCTGCGGGCGCACCTCGGGGCCGACGAGGTCGACGTCCTCGGGCACTCGGCGGGCGCGAACCTGGCCGCGCTGTACGTGACCCGGCACGCGGAGCGGGTGCGGCGGCTGGTGCTCGTGACGCCGGGGGCGGCGGCACCCGGGATCGCGACCGCGCCGGAGGAGCGGCTGGCGGCGGCGCGGCTGCGGGCCGGGGAGCCGTGGTTCGCGGAGGCGTACGCGGCGCTGGAGGAGGTGACGGCGGGGCGCGGGTCGGACGAGACGTTCGCGAAGGTCATGCCGTTCTTCCACGGCACCTGGGACGAGGCGGCGCGCGAGCGGGAAGCGGCGACGGCGCGGCAGCGGAACGGCGAGGCCGCCGGGGTGTACGGCGGCGAGGGCGCCTACGACCCGGCGGCGACGCGCGCGGTGTTCGCGGAGTTCGGGCGGCCCGTGCTCGTCGTCGCCGGCGAGGGCGACGCGAACACCCCGCCGCCGACGGCCGCCGCGTACGCGGAGCTGTTCCCGGCGGCCCGCCTCGACGTCCTGAAGGGCGGCGGCCACTTCCCCTGGCACGACGACGCGGAGTGGTTCACGGCACGCGTGACGGAGTTCCTGGACGCGTAGGCGTGGGGACAGTGGCTGCGCCGACCGCCTCCGGCCCGCCCGTGTCCGGCGTCACGTCGCAGGTCGGCGGCGGGGTCCGGGATGATGTGAGCATGCGTTTTCTGTTCGTCGGCGACAGCATGACCATCGGACGCGCCGGCGACTGGACCTGGCGTCACCGCATGTGGCAGCACCTGGAGTCGGTGATGCCCGGCGGTTACGAGATCGTCGGGCCCCGGGACGGGCTGTACGTGCCCGAGGACGAGCCGGGCGACCCGCGGGGGTACGCCGACCCCGCGTTCCCCGCCGCCGCCCGCCGGCACCTCGCGGGATGGGGCGAGGGGTGGCTGCACATGGCCCCGGTCATCGGGGAGGCCGTCGCCGCGACCCGCGCCGACGTGCTGCTCGTCTCGCTCGGCCTGATCGATCTCGGCTTCTACACGAACAGCGACCAGACCGAGGAGAACGTGCGGGCGTTCGTGGCCGCCGCCCGGGCCGCGAACCCGGGGATCCGGGCCGTGCTGCTCCCCGTGATCCCCAACGTCCGCGCCGCCTACGACGACGCCTTCGCCGCCGAGTGCGCCCGCTTCAACGACCTGCTGGCGAAGGCGGTCGCCGATCTCGACACCGCCGCCTCGCCGCTGCTGCTGGCGTCCGTGCCGGACTCGTACGACCTGCGGACGGACACGTACGACGGCACGCACCCCGGCCCCAGCGGCGAGCACAAACTGGCCGCCGCCTTCGCCGACGCGATGCACCAGGCGTGGGGGTACGGCGGGCGCTACCGGGAGCGGTAGCGAGAGCGCCCGAGACAGGAGCACAGCGGTCTCAGGCAGGCCCCGGCCGCGTGGTGGACGTACGACACCGCCCTACTCGGCCCGCACCACCATGGCGAACGACGTACAGATCCGCCGGGAGCCGCGATGGTTGCTCAGGCCGGTATGGCTCATGCACTCGACGTCCACCGCCGCGCTCTCCGGCGAAGGCTCCGCCCTCCACTTGCAGTGCAGGCACTCCGCCTCGAAGGTCACGTCCGTGTCCGGATGCCGCGTGATCCGGTGCGCCACGAACCGCAGGACCGTGCGCGCCATCACTCGGCCCCGTGGTCTTCCCGGAGGTGCGTGCGGAGCACGACGTTCGCGTCCGTCGCCTTCGAGTAGTCGCCGACCGATCGCGCGTTGGCTCGGGTCACGGCGACGCCGAGGCACTGCCGACAGCCCGCGACGGGGTCCGGGTCCCCGACGGGAAGGGTCAGGCGTACGGGTCCCGACATGGTGGTCTGCTCGCTGCTCATCTCGTACGCCTCCCGTGCGTTCTCCGACGGCACCGCATCCTTGCCCGCCGGCACGGGGTGATTCGAGGTTCAGTCGCGTACTGGACTGAAGATCAGGACCGGAACGCCATCGCCCACTCGGCCAGCCGTTCCCGCGCGGCCTCGCCGAAGAGGGCGCGCTCGTCGTAACCGGCGAATTCATCGACGTACGTCCGGACGTCCCTCGGGTCGCGGAACACCAACACCCCGGCCGTCGTCTCCACCGTGGCCAGCCGTTCGTCGTACACGGTGAACGTGTTCAGCGGACACCCCGGCAGGCGCGTCTCGATCGGGAGCACGCCGAGGCGCACGTTCGGCAGGTGAGTCAGGGAAGCCAGCCGGTCGAGCTGTAGCGCCATGGCGTCCGGGGAGACGAACGGGGAGCGGGCCGCCTGCTCGGTGACGATGAAGGTGAACTTCTTCCGGCGGTCGTACAGGACCTCCTGCCGCTCCAGCTTCCTCGCCACGGCCTTGCTGTGGTCTCCGGTGATGTGGGCGAGGCTGGCCCTGATGTACTCCGGGGTGGAGAGCAGGGCCGTGAGCATCGAGAGCAGGAAGAAGCGGAACTCCGTCGACGACGCTTCGAGCCCGGCCAGCTCAAGCTGCTTCTTGTCCAGACCCTTCCGCCGCGTCGAGCGCGCGTCCTGCCACTCCGTAGCGGCGATGCGGGCCAGCGCGGACACCTCCGCGACCAAGGCCGGCGGAGCTTCGAGAGCCCTGAGGATGCGCTCTATGTCCACCAGGGTCGGGCGCACCTTCCCGCTCTCGATCCGGCTCACCTTCGACTGCGACATGTTGCAGCGCGCGGCGAGCCGGTCCCCGGAGAGACCGGCCTGCTTCCGCAACTTGCGCAGTGTCGCGGCGAGTTCCTGAGAGGACTGGCCGAGCTGCTCGGGTTCGAACGTCACCCGCTCACGTACTCCAGGAACGGGACCGACTCCGCGATGGCGATGCGCTGGTATTCGAGGAACGGGGCAGGGTCACCCTCGTACAGCTCCCGCTCGATCTGCGTACCGTCGGCCTCGTACTTCATGAGGACGACCGTCGAGCGGTCGAACATCCAGAAATCGTGGACGTCGGGGAGCGGGTTCGGCCGGTCGGTGACGTCGAGGATGCGGATGTCCTCCCCAGCCGGGGCCTGGTGCTGGTAGTACCGCTCGAACTCGAACCGCAGGTAGTCCGTGAGCGGCCGGGTGACGATGTGGACGCGGCCCACGTTGCGCGTGCGGACCATGGCCGTCCACGCGTCCTCGTACGGTCCGGGGAAGCGCGCCCCCGCCCTGAAGGCGGCGAACTCCTCTGCTTCCTGCGGTACGAGGTACTGCGGCAGGGTCTCAAGGCGCCAGGCTTCGGTCTGGAACGTCTTGAACTTGTCCGCCCAGGCTTCACCATCCAAGAGCACGAACGGCCTCCCTCAGGACTTCCTCGGGGATCTCCACGAGCCCTTCCCCGGCGGGCGGGGTGAAGGCGGTGGACACGTCGCCCTGGACGACGAACGAGCCGGATCCGGTGCGGTAGACGTTGGGGCAGTCGCCCTGGCCGCAGTTGCCGCCGTCGGTGTTGCCGGTGAGCCGTGTGAGTTCTTCGCGCGCCATGCTGAACCCCCTCTTGCGAGCCCGGTGCGGGCCGGTCGCCATGACCGTACGAGCGGCGCCGCTGCTCCGTCCATGCGGAAACGCGACTATGCGCGTTGTCGCATAAACGGGCGTCCACGCGGCGGCTCTTGCTTGGAGTGGGCTCGAAGCAGTTGGCTTGTGCCTCATGAAGTACACGCAGCTCGGACGCACCGGACTCAAGGTCAGCCGCCTCGTCCTCGGCACGATGAACTTCGGCCCGCAGACCGACGAGGCCACCAGCCACGCCATCATGGACGCGGCGCTCGACGCCGGCCTGAACTTCTTCGACACGGCCAACGTCTACGGCTGGGGCGAGAACAAGGGCCGCACCGAGGAGATCATCGGCTCCTGGTTCGCGAAGGGCGACGGCCGCCGCGACAGGACCGTCCTCGCCACCAAGGTGTACGGCAACATGGGCGCCGACGGCGAGGCCTGGCCGAACCACGACAAGATCTCCGCCCTCAACATCCGCCGCGCCGTCGACGCCAGCCTCAAGCGGCTCGGCACCGACTACATCGACGTCTACCAGTTCCACCACGTCGACCGCGCCACCCCCTTCGAGGAGGTGTGGCAGGCGATCGACGTCCTGATCCAGCAGGGCAAGATCCTCTACGCCGGCTCGTCCAACTTCCCCGGCTACAAGATCGCCCAGGCCAACGAGACCGCCGCCCGCCGCGGCATGGTCGGCCTCGTCAGCGAGCAGTGCCTCTACAACCTCTACGAGCGCCGCGCCGAGATGGAGGTCATCCCGGCCGCCCAGGAGTACGGCCTCGGCGTCATCCCCTGGTCGCCGCTGCACGGCGGTCTGCTCGGCGGCGTCCTGAAGAAGGAGACCGAGGGGAAGCGCCGCACCGAGGGCCGCGCCGCGGAGACCCTCGCGGACCCGGGCGTGCGGGCCAAGTTCCAGGCGTACGAGGACCTCCTCGACAAGCACGGCCTCGCCCCCGGCGAGGTCGGCCTGGCCTGGCTCCTCACCCGGCCCGGCGTCACCGGCCCGATCGTCGGCCCCCGCACCCCGGAGCAGCTGGCGGGCGCGCTCCGCGCCCTGGAGCTGGAGCTGAGCGACGAGGTCCTGTCCGCCCTGGACGAGATCTTCCCCGGCCCCGGGCCGTCGCCGGAAGCCTTCGCCTGGTGATCGGGTAGCGCCTGGTCGGTACGGCCGCCGCCCGTTCCCGTGGGGCGGCGGCCACAGCGCCTCGCGGCGTCGAAGCGCCTGCTTCGCGGTCCATGAGGGCGGGGCCGGTGGCCTCGTCGGCCTGCGGGCCGAAGTCCCGCGTGCCGAAGCAAGGGCCTGTCGGAGCGGCGCGGGCGCGCTACTGGCCGACCACCGACGCCACCGCGATGATCGCGAACATCAGTACGAGTACGCCGGCCATGATCTGGTTACGAGTCTTCGGATCCACCCGTCGAGGTTAACCCGGGCCCCCGCCCCGCCCCTCCAGCGGCCAGGCCTCCACCGTCTCGTACCGGGGCTGCTCCCCCGCCACCCCGCCCACCGGCAGGTTCGAGCGGACCAGCGCCAGCTCGCCGACCTCCCAGCGCGTCCCCTCGAAACCGTCGAGGGCGGCGACGAACGGCGCCGGCTCGGCGCCCTCGCCGCGGGCCCTGGCGATCGTCAGATGGGGCCGGTAGCGCCGGTGCTCCTCCATCGGGATCCCCGCCCGGCGCGCCGCCGCGTCGGCCCGCTCGGCGAGCCGTCGCAGGGCGTCCAGGTCCCCGGCGGTGCCCGTCCACAGGACGCGTCCGCCGAAGTGGCCGGCCCCGTGCAGCCGCAGCCCGAAGGGCTCGGTGCGCCGGGCGGCGCGGGCCAGCCGGGCGCGGAGGTCCGGCAGGAGCCCCTCGTCGACCTCCCCCATGAACGCGAGCGTGAAGTGCCACCCGGGCGGTGACGTCCACCGCAGGGCCTCCGCGCCGGGCAGGGCGCGCAGCGCGTCGACAGCGGCGGCGAGCTCGGCGAGCGCCCCGGCGGGCGGCAGGACGGCGGCGAAAACCCTCATGCCCGCCAGTGTGGCAGCGGATAGCCTCGGCCGGATGGACCACGCGATCACCATCAGGCGGGGCGGCCCCGCGGACCTGCCGGTCGTCCTCGGGATACTCGACAGCGCCGTCGCCTGGCTCAACGGCCGGGGGATCACCGCCCAGTGGGGCACGGACCCCTTCACCAGCCGCCCGAAGACGGTCGAGCACGTGGGGCGGGTGCTGGGCGAGGGCACCCCCTGGATCGCGGAGGTGGACGGCCTCCCGGCCGGCACGCTCACCCTGACCCCGCACCCCGGCACGTACGTACCGCCGGCCGGGGAGCCGGAGCGGTACGTCCGCTACCTCGCGACGGACGGCCGCTTCCACGGCCTCGGGGTGGGGGCGGCGCTGCTCGCCCACGCGGCGGAGGAGACCCGCCGCGAAGGCGTCTCGCTGCTCCGCGTGGACTGCTTCGCGGGCAGCGAGGGCCGCCTCGTCGCGTACTACGAACGGCAGGGCTTCACCCGCACCGATCCCTTCACCATCGGCGACTGGCCGGGGCAGGTCCTGGAGATGCGGGTCTGAGCGCGGCTCAGCCGTGGAAGGTGATGAAGCCGTTGCCGTCGCGGTCGTTCGCGCTCTTGGTGTAGGCGTGCGTGTCGGCGTACGCGCCGCCCGGCTTGATCAGCTTGACCGTGTCGCGGTCGTTGTTCCAGATGAAGTTGCAGTTCTGGCGGTAGGCGACGTTGTCCGCGTCGGACTCGGTGCCGTGGCCGCCGCGGAGCCGCACGTAGTCCCCGGGCTGCAGGTAGTGGTTGACGCGGAAGGTGTAGCTGTTGCCGACCGCGTCCTTGACGACGTACCCCTTGAGGTTCACGGTCGCCGTCCGCGAGAAGTTCTTGATCGTCACGTACTCGGCCTTGGTGTTGCCGGTCGTGCAGCTGTTGCTGTCGCGGCCCGGGGCGTCGTACTGGACGCCGGCGATCTTGAGGGCCGAGGAGTACTCGGCGGCCTGGGCCGGGGTGGAGACGAGGACGCCGGTCAGCGCGCCGGCGGCGAGCGCCGCGGCTATGACGGGACGGATGGTGCGGGTACGCAAAAGGGACCCCCCCTGGTGGTACTGGTGATTGAGGGCTCAACGTATACGGAACGGGCGGAGCCTGAGGGGCTCCGCCCGTTCCGTGACCGAAAACCGTCCCTACCGGCCGGGGATCAGGCCGCCGTCGCCAGGCGCTGCGGGGTCGCGCGGGGCACGAAGCGGACGCTGGGGTGGCCGTGGCGCCAGCCCATGGCGAGCCGGAGGTTGCCGATGCGGGCCAGGACGAGGCCGATGCCCGCGGCGGCGGCGAGGGAGACCAGGCCGCCGGTGGCGAAGCCGGCGCGGGCGCCGTACGTGTCGGTGACCCAGCCCAGGAGCGGGGCGCCGATCGGGGTGCCGCCCGCGAAGACCATCATGTAGAGGCTCATCACGCGGCCCCGCATGGCGGGGTCCGTCGCCATCTGGACGGCCGAGTTCGCGGTGATGTTCACCGTGAGGCCGATCATGCCGATGGGGACGAGCAGCAGCGCGAACATCCAGAAGGACGGCGCGAGGGCCGCCATGATCTCCAGGGCGCCGAAGACGCCCGCGGCGATCACCAGCATCCGCAGCCGGGTGGAGCCGCGGCGGGCCGCGAGCAGGGCGCCCGCGAGGGAGCCGGCCGCCATCAGGGTGTTGAGGAAGCCGTACGTGCCGGCGCCGACGTGGAAGACCTCGTCGGAGAAGGCGGTCAGCCAGATCGGGAAGTTGAACCCGAAGGTGCCGATGAAGCCGACCAGGACGATCGGCCAGATCAGGTCGGGGCGCCCGGCGACGTACCGGAGGCCCTCGCGGAGCTGGCCCTTGCCACGCGGGGCGCGCTCGACCTTGTGGAGCTCGCTCGTCCGCATCAGCCACAGGGCGGTCAGCGGCGCGAGGAAGGACAGGCCGTTGATGAGGAAGGCCCAGCCGCTGCCGACCCCGGCGATCAGGACGCCGGCGACGGCGGGGCCGACGAGCCGGGCGGACTGGAAGTTGGCCGAGTTCAGCGAGACCGCGTTGCGGAGCTGGTCGGGGCCGACCATCTCGGAGACGAAGGACTGCCGGGCCGGGTTGTCGACGACCGTCACCATGCCGAGGAGGAAGGCGATCAGGTAGACGTGCCAGACCTGGACGTGGCCGGAGAGGGTCAGGACGGCGAGCGCGAGGCCGCACAGGCCGAGCGCGGCCTGGCTGACGAGGAGCAGGCGCCGCTTCGGGTAGCGGTCGGCGATGACCCCGCCGTACAGGCCGAAGAGGAGCATCGGCAGGAACTGCAGGGCCGTGGTGATGCCGACGGCGGCGGCCGAGCCGGTGAGGCTCAGGACGAGCCAGTCCTGGGTGATCCGGGCCATCCACGTACCGGTGTTGGAGACGATCGCTCCGGTGAAGAACAGCCGGTAGTTCCGGATCGAGAGCGAGGAGAAGGTTCCCTTGCGGGGCCCTCCGTCCCGGCTCCGCGGGGTGGTCGAGGGTTTATGGGGGACGGGTGCGGAGTCTGCTCCGGGTCCCGTACTCAAAGTGCGTCGCCTCCTTGGCGCCGGGGTTCAGAGATGGGCGAGCTTCTCCAGGACGGGAGCGGCCGCGCGCAGCACGGCCCACTCGTCCTCGTCCAGGCCTTCGGCGAGGGAGGCCAGCCAGGCGTTCCGCTTGCGGCGGGCGTCCTCGAGCATGGTCTCGGCGCGCTCGGTCTGGCTGACCACCTTCTGCCGGCGGTCGTCGGGATGCGGCTCCAGCCGGACCAGTCCCTTGGCTTCGAGCAGGGCGACGATGCGGGTCATCGACGGCGGCTGTACGTGCTCCTTGCGGGCCAGCTCACCGGGGGTGGCGGAGCCGCAGAGGGCCAGGGTGCCGAGCACCGACATCTCGGTCGGGCTCAGCGATTCGTCGACGCGCTGGCGCTTCAGGCGCCGGCTCAGCCGCATGACGGACGAGCGGATCGCGTTCACGGCCGCGGCGTCGTCGGCGGAGCCGTGGGACAGGTCAGGCATGTAGTTAGCCTAACTCATTACTCTGACTAAAGACCACTCGGGAACCACGCGACGGACCGCGTGTCGTACGCATCACGTCGCCCGGGTCGCGACGCGAGGGCCCCACATCACCCGAAGGAGTGAGCCGGATCCGGAAAGTGACGCGAAGAGGTCGCGGCAGCCCCGACCCTGAACGGCATGGGATCGACAGTGCTCAGCCTGCGCATCGACAGTGAGCTGCTCGACCGGCTCAAGGGTCACGCCGCCAGAAGAGGAATGAGCGTCCAGGACTATGTCGTCCGGACGCTCATTCGGGAGGACTTCGACGAGCGGTTCAAGACCGCCGTCGAGGAGACGGAGAGGTTCTACGGGGCGGAGCCGGAGCCTCCGGGCACCGGTGCCGCCCCGCTCGATCAGGTCAGGCCCAGCGCCGGCATCGCGTAGTAGAAGACGAAGATCGCCGACACGACGTACATGGCCACCGGGACCTCACGGCCCCGTCCGGCCGCGAGCCGCAGCACGCTGAAGCTGATGAAGCCGATGCCGATGCCGTTCGTGATCGAGTAGGTGAACGGCATCATCGTCATGGCCAGGAAGGCCGGCACCGCGATGGTGAAGTCGGCCCAGTCGATGTCCTTGACGGACCCGGCCAGGATCAGGAAGCCCACCGCGAGCAGCGCGGGGGTCGCCGCCTGCGACGGCACCATGGTCGCGAGCGGCGTGAGGAACAGCGCCACCGAGAACAGACCGCCCGTGACGACCGAGGCGAGCCCGGTGCGGGCGCCCTCGCCGACGCCCGCCGTGGACTCCACGAAGCAGGTGGTGGCCGACGAGGAGGTCGCGCCGCCGGAGGCCACGGCGAGGCCGTCGACGAGCAGGACCTTGTTGATGCCCGGGAAGTTGCCGTCCTTGTCGATCAGCTTGGCCTCGTCGCCGACGCCGAGGATCGTGCCCATGGCGTCGAAGAAGCAGGACAGCAGGACAGTGAAGACGAAGAGCGCGCCGGTGAGGTAGCCGACCTTCGCGAAGCCGCCGAAGAGGCTGACCTCGCCGACCAGGCCGAAGTCCGGGGAGGCGACCGGGTTGCCGGGCCACTCCGGGGTGGTCAGGCCCCAGGACGGGATGTCGGCGACCGCGTTGATCACCATCGCCACGATCGTCATGACGACGATCGAGATGAGGATCGCGCCCGGCACCTTGCGGATGATCAGGGCGAGCGTCAGCAGGGTGCCCAGGGCGAAGACGAGGACCGGCCAGCCGAGCAGGTGCCCGCCGGTGCCCAGCTGGAGCGGCACGGTGGTGTGCGCGGCGTCGGGGATGCGGGAGACGAAGCCCGAGTCGACGAGGCCGATCAGCATGATGAAGAGGCCGATGCCGATCGCGATGCCCTTGCGCAGGCCGACCGGGACGGCGTTCATGACGCGCTCGCGCAGGCCGGTCGCGACGAGCAGCATCACGACGATGCCGGCGAGGACGACCATGCCCATGGCGTCCGGCCAGGACATCCGGGGCGCCAGCTGGAGGGCGACGACCGTGTTGACGCCGAGTCCGGCGGCGAGGGCGATCGGGACGTTGCCGATGACGCCCATGAGGAGCGTCGAGAAGGCCGCGGTCAGGACGGTGGCGGTGACGAGCTGGCCGCTGTCGAGCTGGTGCCCGTACATGTCCTTGGCGCTGCCGAGGATGATCGGGTTCAGCACGATGATGTAGGCCATCGCGAAGAAGGTGGCGAAACCGCCGCGGACCTCGCGGGCGACGGTGGAACCGCGCTCGGAGATCTTGAAGAAGCGGTCGAGGCCGGAGGCGGGTTCCTGCGGAACCTTCGGCTCGGGGGCGGAGGCCTTGGCGGCGGCCGTGGTGCTCATGGGGTGGGTTCCTCTTCGGGAAAGAAGTCCAGAAGTCCTTTTTTGGCGGTTCATACGAAGGAAACCCGCCTCAGGCAAACCGTTTCAGTATGAACACATGAACGAGCGGGAGTCCATCTCCGCGCGTAGACCCGAAATCGGCCCACCTAGACTGGCGGCATGGCGAAGTGGACACCGAAGCACGAGGCACCCGCACCCCTGGAGGGGCCTGTGGTCGCGACGATCACCGGCGGGACGATCATCTGGTTCGTCCTCTTCCTCGTGCAGCTCCCCTTCTACGGCTGGTTCGACGACCGCGGGATGGCCTCGTGGGTGTGGACCTGCCTGGCCGGCGGCGGGCTCGGCCTGATCGGCATCTGGTACGTGCGCAAGCGCGACGCGGCCATCAAGCGGCACCAGGCGGCACGGGACGCCGAGGAGGCGGGCGGGGCGAGCCCCGCGTAGCACCGAGGGACGATTCCAGTCCTCCCACGGTCGGATCTTGCCGCTTCCCAGCGGGTGAACGGTCGATTCCGGTCGTACCGTCGGAACCATGACGCAGCGGGCGAAGATCGACACGGACGGCGGCGACATCGGGGACACCACCGCCGAGGCCGGACCACCCGTCGTCCACCGGACCGCCGGACTCACCTCCGCCGAGGTCGCCGAACGCGTCGCGCGCGGCGAGGTCAACGACGTACCCGTCCGCAGCTCCCGCTCCACCACCGACATCGTCCGGGCCAACGTCTTCACCCGCTTCAACGCGATCATCGGCGTCCTGTGGGTGATCATGCTGGTCGTCGCCCCGATCCAGGACAGCCTCTTCGGCTTCGTGATCGTCGCCAACACCGCCATCGGCATCGTCCAGGAGCTCCGCGCCAAGAGGACCCTCGACGGACTCGCCGTCATCGGCGAGGCGAAACCCACCGTCCGCCGCGACGGCCGCGCCGCCGGAATCTCCACCTCCGAGATCGTCCTCGGCGACCTCATCGAGCTCGGCCCCGGCGACAAGGTCGTCGTCGACGGCGTCGTCGCCGAGGCCGACAGCATGGAGATCGACGAGTCCCTCCTCACCGGCGAGGCCGACCCCGTCGTCAAACGCCCCGGCGACCCCGTCATGTCCGGTTCCTTCGTCGTCGCCGGCGGCGGCGCCTTCACCGCCACCAAGGTCGGCCGGGAGGCCTACGCGGCACAGCTCGCCGATGAGGCGTCCCGCTTCACGCTCGTCCACTCCGAGCTCCGCTCGGGCATCTCCACGATCCTCAAGTACGTGACATGGATGATGGTGCCGACCGCGATCGGCCTGATCATCAGCCAGCTCGTCGTCAAGGACAACGACCTCAAGAACTCCATCGCCCGGACCGTCGGCGGCATCGTCCCGATGATCCCCGAAGGGCTCGTCCTGCTCACCTCGGTCGCCTTCGCCATCGGTGTCATCCGGCTCGGCCGCAAACAGTGCCTGGTGCAGGAACTGCCCGCCATCGAGGGCCTGGCCCGCGTCGACGTCGTCTGCCTCGACAAGACGGGCACGCTCACCGAGGGCGGCATGGACGTCACCGAGGTCCGCGTCCTGCACGGCGCCGACGAGGCGTACGTGCGCAAGGTCCTCGGTGCCCTCGGCGAGTCCGACCCCCGCCCCAACGCCTCCCTCCAGGCCATCATCGACGCCTGCCCCGACGTCGAGGAGTGGCGGTGCGTCGAATCGCTGCCGTTCTCCTCGGCCCGCAAGTACAGCGGCGCGGTGTTCAGCGAGGGCGACGGCGAGGAGTCCACCTGGCTGCTCGGCGCCCCCGACGTCCTCCTCCCGCACGGCGACCCGAACCTGGCCGAGGTCGACCACCTCAACGAGGAGGGCCTGCGGGTCCTCCTCCTCGCCCGCACCGCCCACGAGCTCGACTCCCCGGACGTCGCGAAGGACGCCCGGCCCACCGCCCTCGTCGTCCTGGAGCAGCGGCTGCGGCCCGACGCCGCCGACACCCTCGCCTACTTCGCCGACCAGAACGTCGCCGCCAAGGTCATCTCCGGCGACAACGCCGTCTCCGTCGGCGCGGTCGCCGGCAAGCTGGGCCTGCCCGGCGCCGACCACACCGTCGACGCCCGCACGCTGCCCGCCGACCGGGAGGAGATGGCGACGGTCCTCGACGGGAACGCGGTCTTCGGCCGGGTCACCCCGCAGCAGAAGCGGGACATGGTCGCCGCCCTCCAGTCCCACGGGCACACCGTCGCCATGACCGGCGACGGCGTCAACGACGTCCTCGCCCTCAAGGACGCCGACATCGGCGTCTCCATGGGATCCGGCTCCGAGGCGACCCGGGCCGTCGCCCAGATCGTCCTCCTGGACAACTCCTTCGCGACCCTCCCGTCGGTGGTCGCGGAGGGCCGCCGCGTCATCGGCAACATCACCCGCGTGGCGACCCTCTTCCTCACGAAGACCGTCTACTCGGTCCTCCTGGCGGTCCTCGTGGTCGTCAGCCAGGTCGAGTACCCCTTCCTCCCCCGGCACCTGACCCTGCTGTCCACCCTCACGATCGGCGTCCCGGCCTTCTTCCTCGCCCTTGCCCCCAACAAGGAGCGCGCCAGACCGCACTTCGTCCGCCGGGTCATGCGGTACGCCGTCCCCGGCGGCGTCGTCGCGGCGACCGCCACCTTCGCCACGTACCTCCTCGCCCGGCACCACTACACGGGCGCGGACGCGCTGAGCGCCGAGACCAGCGCCGCCACCCTCACCCTCTTCCTCGTCTCCACGTGGGTCCTCGCGATCATCGCCCGCCCCTACACCTGGTGGCGCATCGCCCTGGTGGCCGCCATGGGCGGCGCCTTCCTGCTCGTCCTCGCCGTCCCCTGGCTCCAGGACTTCTTCGCCCTCAGGCTGGTCGGCACCACCATGCCCTGGGCGGCCGTCGCCGTCGCCGCGGCGGGCGCCGCGGTCCTGGAGGGCGCCTGGCGCTGGGTGGACCGCCGGTTCCCGGCCTGACGCGGCGCGGGCACGCCGCGTCAGGCCCGGGCGGTCAGTCGAACCAGCGGTCGCGGGCCAGTTCACCGGTGCGGGTGGGGTCCTCCAGGAGGGCGGCCACCTCGAAGCGGCGCGGCCACTGCCGGGTGGCCCAGGCCAGGGCCGCCGCCACGCCCTCCAGGGTGGCGGCGTGCAGGGTGCCGTCGGGCGTGAGGCGCCAGTCCAGTTCCGTGCCGCCCGCGCGGAGCTCCTCGTGCTCGACATAGGTCGCGGGGGTGGAGGGGCCGAGGAGGGCGAGCACCGGGGCCGGGACCTCGTGCACCTCCCCCTCCGTCGTCACCCGCGCCTCCACCGCCCCGCTGAGGCGGCGGACCTGGAAGAGCTCCGCGAGGTCGGCCGCCCGCGACGGGGAGACCGGCAGGAGCGGCAGGCCGGCGGTGAGCGGCAGGAGGTCGGGCGCGTCCGCGACCAGCGCCTCGGAGGCGTCCACGACCACCAGCTCGCCGTCCACCACCGCCCGCAGCTCGTCCGGCAGGGTCACCTCCTCGGGATCCAGGTCCGCGAGCGCCGTGTACAGGGCGTGCAGCTGGGCCGCGGTGACCTCGCGGGACGGGTCCGCGAGACGGGCGAGGAGCTCCGCCGCGCCGCCCGGCTCGTCGAGGAGCGCCGCCACGGAGGTGCGGACGCCCAGGGCCTGCAGCACCTGCTCGTCGTCGAAGCCGGTCGCGTCGGCGGAGTCGTACAGGCCGGCCAGCAGCGGGTCCGAGCCCTCCGCCCGCAGGCCCGCGGGCCGGCGCCCGCCGAGGACCGGGTGGTCGCGCAGCCACCACGCCGTGTACGGGCGGACCGTCCGCGTCGTGCCGTCCGGGAGGAGGACCCGTACGGGCTGGATCAGGGCGTCCCGGTACGGCGGCCGGGCGAGGAGCGCCAGCGCGTGCGGCCAGGCGTCGTCGTCGATCAGGTCCAGGTCCCGCACGGCCACGATCTCCGTCGCCACCGGCGGCACCGCGGACGACGGCAGCTGGTCGAGGACGTCCTCGCACCACACGTCGACCGCTTCGAGGAGCCCCGCGTCGTCCGACTCCGGGAAGTCGCCCGTCCGGGGCTCCAGGTCGTCCGGGTCGAGCACGAGATCGGTCGCCCGGACCAGCGCGAAGTCCGCGAGGACCCCGCAGGCGGCGAGCGGACGGGAGCCCCAGCGGTCGGCCAGCTCCGCGTCGACGAAGGCGAGTTCGCCCTCCCGCATGACCGCCGCGAACGGCGAGTGCGGCATGACGAGCTCGCCCGCGGGCGCGAGCTCGCCGTCCTCGTCGGGAAGGGCCAGCGCCCCGAGCCACGGCTCGTCACCGGGCTCCAGGTCCGCGTCCCGTACGAGACCGAGGACGACGTCCACCAGCTCGTCCGCGTCCAGCTCCGCCGCGTCCAGGTCCCACAGGTCGGCCGATTCGAGGGAGTGCGCGACCGCCGCCCGCACCTGCGGGGTCGTCAGGACGGCGTGCGGCGTCGCCGGAAGGGCCCCCAGCTTCTCCAGGAGCGGGTGGACGGCCTCCGGGTGCGCCACCTTCAGGCCGAGCCGCGACAGCCGCGCCGGGGTGCTCTCCTGCGGCAGCAGGACCTGGCGCGGCCCGATGACCGTCCGGCCCGAGTCCAGCGGCACCGGCAGGCCCGTCAGCCGGTCCGGGTCCACCCCGACGAGCGAGTCGTAGAGCCGCCGCCACCACTCCGGCGCCCGCTCCACGCCCGCGAGCCGGTCCACCGCCTCCGTCAGCGGCACCCGGCCCACCCCGAGCGTCCGCAGCTCCGGCCGGCGCTCCAGACCCGCCGGAAGCAGCCCCGGGAACACCTCGGCGAGCACCGCGACCGTCTCCGCGCCCGCGCCCTCGACGGCCTCCGCCTCGATCGGGCGCAGCGCCGGAAGGTCCTCCGTCGGCGCGGCCGGCGCGAGGAACGCGACCCGCGGCAGCCGCTCCAGGATCGCCTCGCGCAGCGCCCCGTCGAGCGGCCCCTTGCCGAGCGGGCCCGGTACGAGGTCGAGCGCGGCGTTCGTCACCGGCCGCCAGTCGGCGAGGAGTTCGGCGTACGCGTCGGCCGCCCGCCGCACCAGGAAGTCCGTCAGCGGCCCCGGCGCCGGGTGGCGGCGGGCCGTGTCCAGCGGCAGCGAGGCGATCAGCAGCGCGGGGATGCCGAGCGGCTCGTCGGTCGGCGTCGGCGCGTGCACCACGGGCGCGGTACGGGGGTGGCGGGGGGCGCCCGCCTCGTCCACGGGCACCGCCCAGGTGACCGACCAGTGCGGGCGGAGCCGCTCCTCGACCGGACGGTCGGCGAGCAGGCCCGGGTCGAGCGGGCCGGAGCGGCCGACGGTCCGCCAGCGGTTCGGGCCCTCGGCGGCCGAGTCCTCGATCCGCACGTACCCGTCCTCCTCGGAACGGGTCAGCGTGCGTACTCCGTCCGGGGTCTCCACCACGATCTCGGAGAGACCCGGAAGAGTGAGCAGCAGCGCGTCGTCGACGGAGGCGAGGAGCCGCTCGGTGAGGCCGAGCGCGGCGGCGTCCCGGAGCGGCAGGACGACGACCGTGTCGTACCCCTCCGGCGCGGTGCCCTCGGCGGGCATCGGCAGCCGCAGCAGCGGTACGTGGCCGTCCCTGCGGCGCAGTTCGTCGCCGAGGCCCGGGACGTGGCGGGCCACCTCGGCGGTCATCTCGCGGGCCTCCGCGAGGGACCAGCGGACGCCGCCGTGCCGGCCCAGGACGGCGGGCTCGTCGGAGACGGCGAGGACGGCGGCGAACCCGACGCCGAAGCGGCCGACGGCCGCCGCCGCGTCCCGCTCGGTGCGCTTCGCGGAGGCGCGGAGCGTGGACAGCGACTCGACGCCGGTCGCGTCGAGCGGGGCGCCGGTGTTGGCGGCGGCCAGCACGGCCGGGCCGTCGGCGTCCGCCGGACGCAGCGTCAGCCGGAGCCGCCCGGTCGTGCCGCCGCGGGCCGCGGCGTCGGCGGCGTTCTGCGCCAGCTCCACCACCAGGCGGTCGCGGTAGCCGCCCAGCGCGAGGTCCTCCTCGGCGTTCGCGTCCTCGCGGAAGCGGGCCGGTGAGGCGGTCCAGGCGTCCAGCACCCCTCTGCGGAGTCGCGCGGTGCCGAAGGGGTCGCTGCCGTCGGTCGTCGTCCTGACGGTGACGCTCACGTGTGACTCCACTCTGCTGTTTCCGGCCTTCGGTCCCGCGCCGAAGTTACCGCGCCCCGCGCCGGCCGCCGACGACCCCTCCGAGAACCCCCGCACCGTGGGAGCGGGCGCTCAGCGGGGCGACGGGGTACCCCCGGAACGGAGGCGGAGCCGAGGGCTAGGGGGAGGTGGGCACGCCTACGGCGTGCCCCACAGGTGCGGCGTTGAGGCGCGGAAACCCGGGCCCGGTGCGGGGCGCCGTTCCCGGTGCGGGCCCGGAGGTCCGGGGTCCGGCGGGGTTCGGGTCCGGTCAGGCGCGGCCGGCCGGACGCGCGTCCCGGCGGGGTGCGCGTCCCGGCGGGGCGGGGGTCAGGAGTGGCCCAGGTCCGCGGTGGTGGTGTCCTCGGGGAGGATGCTGCCGGAGTCCGTCGGGGGGCGGAGGGGGAAGGGGTCCACCGCCGTGGAGTCCAGGGCGGGCTCGGCCGGACGCGGAGGGGTCGGCATGACCGCCGCCTCCGAGTGCCCGCCGCAGCCGTACGCGAGCGAGACGACCCGCCCGTCCGCCGGCGACAGTTCGTTGGCGCAGAGGCCGAAGGCCTGGCTCAGCGAACCGGCCAGCGGGATCAGGAAGGCGCAGGACTGGCAGGTCGCGGGCGCCGCCTGGGCCATCGGGGTACGGGGCCCGAAGGACTCGTCCCAGCGGTCGGCGGCGAGCCGCAGCCCGTAGCGGGACAGGACGCGGGCCCGGCCCATGCCGAGCTCCTCGGCGACGGCCGCGATCGCACCGCGCGTCGGCGCCCGGTCCGTGATCTCGGCGTCCTCCACGTCGAGGTGGTCCGCGAGCTCGGAGGAGACGACGGAGTTCGGCGGCGGCGCGTCCTCGCCGGTGTAGCCGGGCTCCAGGCGCGGGTCGTCCTGCTCGGTGGGCAGGAGGTCGCCGGGCCCGAGGTCACCGGGCCGCAGCCGCTCGCTCCACGGCACCCATTCGGGCGCGAGGAGGGCGTCGGAGCCGGGCAGCAGGACGGTTTCGTCAAGCGTGACGTTCTTGGCGCGGGAGGCCCGGGTGACGGTGACGGCCCAGCGCCAGCCGCGGTATCCGGGCTCCTTGCACTCGAAGAAGTGCGTGACGACCCGGTCGCCCTCCGCGACGACACCGGAGTGTTCGCCGACGACGCCGGGGGCGGCGGCCTCCTCGGCCGCCTCCCGCGCGAGGTCTACGGCCTCGGCGCAGAGGCGGTCGGGGGCCGGGGTACGCGTAGCTCGCGGGGCACGGTCTCGCGTCGTCGCAGCACTCACAGGTCTCGCTTCTCTCCTACGCCGTCTCACGGGTGCGCCGGCCGAGGCTCGGGAGCGAGGCTCCGGGGGCGGGGCGGGCGGAGCGGACCTGGGGGCCGCATCGACGTCCGCACCCGACCGGACTCACATGTCTCGGGCGCACCTATCGTCATCCATTCTGCGGGATGCCGAAGGGGCGCGCGGCCGAGAGGAACCGCCGGTGGCGCGCTACGCACGCTACCCCGTTCGCGGGCCTGGGCCCACCTGCGCGCCCCAAGTGACCCGGATCCGTCCCGCGGGCACGGCCCCCGGGACCCGTGCCCGGGGCGGCGTCCGCGCCCGCGCCCGGCTCTCGCCGCCCCGGCGTGTCCCCGACACCCCGGGGCGTCCGCTCGGTTCGGGCGGCCCCGGGTTGGGGCACTATGAGGTGGTGGCAGCCGCACGGTCCTCCGGCCGATCCCACGATCGACCCGGGCCGCTCCGTCGAGTGGGCCGGGCGGTGGGGCGTGCCCTGCACCTGCCGTTCACGGGGACCGCGAAGGGCATCCGGCGGGCCACCCACGCGCACGGCGCGGGCGAGTCGGGCCTCGGGAAGCTGATCGAGCTGCACGCGGTCAACGGCGCCGGGGACGTGATGATCACCGTGGCGCTCGCGTCGACGGTGTTCTTCTCGGTGCCGACCGACGAGGCCCGCGGGCGCGTCGCGCTCTACCTCGCCATCACCATGCTGCCGTTCACGCTCCTCGCGCCCGTCGTCGGCCCGATCCTCGACCGGCTGCCGCACGGCCGGCGGGCGGCGATGGCGGCGGCGATGGTCACCCGGGCCGTGCTCGCCGTGCTGATGTCGGGCGCGGTCGCGACGGGCGGGATCGAGCTGTACCCGGCGGCGCTGGGCGTGCTCGTGGCGTCGAAGGCGTACGGAGTGGTGCGCAGCGCCGTGGTGCCCCGGCTGCTGCCCACGGGCTTCTCGCTGGTGAAGGCGAACTCGCGGGTGACGCTCGCCGGGCTGCTCGCGACCGGCGTCGCCGCGCCGATCGGGGCGGGGCTCCAGCTGGTCGGCCCGCGCTGGCCGCTCTTCGGGGCCTGCGCGCTGTTCCTGCTGGGGACGTACTGGGCGGTGCGGATGCCGCCCAAGGTGGACTCGGCGAAGGGCGAACGACGGGCGCACCTGCTGACGCACGGCGAGAAGAAGCCGAGTCTGCGGACGGTGGGTCCCGCGGTGCTCCACGGTCTCCAGGCGAACGCGGCGCAGCGGATGCTCTCCGGCTTCCTGATCTTCTTCCTGGCGTTCCTGCTGCGCGAGCATCCGCTGTCGGGGCAGTCGGCGGCGGTGTCCCTGGGGATCGTGGGCGTGGCGGCGGGCGTCGGGAACGCCTGCGGGACGGCGGCCGGCGGGCTGCTGCGGGACCGGGGCCACCGGCCGGAGGTGATCATCGCCACGATGATCTCCACCGTGCTCACGGCGGCGGTCTGCGCCGCCGTCTTCTTCGGCGGGGTGATGGTCGCGGTCCTGGGCGCGGTCGCGGGCCTCACGCAGGCCCTGTCGAAGCTGTCGCTCGACGCCCTGATCCAGCGGGACGTGCCGGAGGTCGTGCGGACCTCGGCGTTCGCCCGCTCCGAGACGGCGCTGCAGATGGCGTGGGTGGTGGGCGGCGCGCTCGGCATCGTGATGCCGCTGAACGGCACGGTGGGGATGGCGGCGGCCGCCTGCTTCCTGGCGATCGGCGCGCTCCTCGCCGTACGGGGCCTGCTGTCGTCCCGGGGCCCGGGCACCTCGGACCGGCCGCAGCGCGCGAAGGTCGCCTGAGGCGCCCCGGACGGAGGCGTATCGGCCCCGGGAGCGCGGCGCGCCGTACCCCCGCGCGTCGGTGGCGCGGCGGCCCGATAGCCTTCGGCTCATGACCGTTGCGTTCTTCTCCGGCTCGCGCCGCCGGGCCGCTGCCGCCCTCGGGGCCGTCTCCGCCGGGCTCCTCGTCCTCACCGCCTGCGAAAAGCCGACTCCGATCGCGACCGTCACGGTCGGGTCCGAATCGATCAACTCCGAGGCGGCCTGCTACAACGACGGCGACCCCATCAAGGAGTCCGACGTCCAGAAGTGCCTCAACAAGAAGGCCGAGAAGTCGATCACCGTCGCCATGGACGACAAGATCCGCTTCGGTGTGGACCCGTCGATCGCCGACAACGGCTGGACGATCTTCCTCGGCGGCCAGCAGGCCGAGCCGGAGCCGTACAAGAAGACGTACCGGACCATCCCGGCCAGCGCCTTCTTCTCCGCCCAGCAGAGCGGCGAGACCCCCGACGAGACCCAGGTGACGATCGTCGAGAACACCGGCAAGACGCTCACCGGCATCTGGCACTTCAAGCTGAAGAAGGAATCCTGATCCTCCGGTGTCCCACCGGATCCTGATCGTGACGGCCGTGGCGGCGGAGGCGGACTCCGTCGCCGGCGGCCTCACGGACGGCCCCGCACGCCCGGCCGGGGAGCTTCCCGTGCCGGGCGGCCTCGTGCTGCGCCGGTACGAGGTCCCGGACGGCCGTGACGGCCTCGACGTCCTCGTGGGGGGTGTGGGGCCCGCGGCCGTCGCCGCCGCGACCGGCGCCGCCCTGACCCGGGCCGCGCTCGCCGGCGAGCCGTACCGCCTCGTCGTCTCCGCCGGCATCGCCGGCGGCTTCCCCGGCCGCGCCCCGCTCGGCTCGCTCGTCGTCTCGGACGCGATCGTCGCCGCCGACCTGGGCGCCGACACGCCCGACGGCTACCTGCCCGTCGACGAGCTGGGCTTCGGCCGCTCCGTCCACCCCGTCCCGGACGCCCTCACCGAACCCGTCGCCGCCGCCCTCGCGGCAGCCGGGCTCCCGCACACCACCGGCGCCGTCCTCACCGTCTCCACCGTCACCGGCACCGCCGCCCGCGCCGACGAGCTCGCCGCCCGGCACCCGGGGGCCGCCGCCGAGGCCATGGAGGGCTTCGGGGTCGCCGAGGCCGCCGCCGCGCACGGCACCCCGGTCCTCGAACTCCGGGCCGTGTCGAACGCCGTCGGGCCCCGCGACCGCGCCGCCTGGCGCATCGGCGACGCCCTGGCCGCGCTGCGCCGGGCCGTGACCGTACTCGAACCCACCCTGTCGGAGGCCCGGCCGTGCAGCTGAAGATCGCCTACTCGCCCTGCCCCAACGACACCTTCGTCTTCGACGCCTGGGCCCACGGCCGCGTCCCCGGCGCCCCGCGCCTCGACGTCACCTTCGCCGACATCGACGTCACCAACGGCTGGGCGGAGGGCGGCACCGACGGCCACGACGTCCTGAAGGTCTCGTACGCCGTCCTGCCGTGGGTCCTCGACGAGTACGCGCTGCTGCCCTGCGGCGGGGCCCTCGGCCGCGGCTGCGGCCCGCTCGTCCTGACCCGCGAGCCCGGCCTCGACCTCCGGGGGAAGACGGTCGCGGTGCCGAGCGAGCGCTCGACCGCCTACCTCCTCTTCCGGCTGTGGGCGGCCGAGACCGTCCCCGGGGGCGTCGGCGAGGTCGTCGTGCTGCCGTTCCACGAGATCATGCCCGCCGTCCGGGACGGCAAGGTCGACGCCGGCCTCGTCATCCACGAGGCCCGCTTCACCTACGGGTCGTACGGACTCCACTGCCTCGCCGACATGGGTGAGCACTGGGAGTCCACCACCGGCCTGCCGATCCCGCTCGGCGCGATCGTCGCCCGCCGCTCGCTCGGCGCCGACACCCTGCGGCTCCTCGCCGACTCCGCCCGGCGCTCGGTGCGGATGGCCTGGGACGACCCGGCCGCCTCCCGGCCGTATGTCATGGAGCACGCGCAGGAGATGGACCCGAAGGTCGCCGACCAGCACATCGGCCTGTACGTGAACGAGTTCACCGCCGACCTCGGCGAGGACGGCTACGCGGCGGTCCGGGGCCTGCTCACGCGCGCCGCGGCCGAGGGGCTCGTACCGCCCCTCGGCCCGGACGCGCTGTCGTTCCCCTGACGGGACCGCGGATCAGACGTCGAGCTGGTCCGCGACCGCCCGCAGCAGGCCCGCGATCTTCTTGCCGGCCGCCTTGTCGGGGTACCGGCCGCGCTCCAGCATCGGCGTGATGTTCTCCAGGACCGTCGTCAGGTCCTGCACGATCGACGCCAGCTCGTCCGGCTTGCGCCGCTGCGCCGCCGCCACCGACGGCGTCGGGTCGAGGACCGTCACCGACAGCGCCTGGTCACCCCGCTGACCCGCGACCACACCGAACTCCACCCGCTGGCCCGGCTTCAGTGCGTCGACTCCGGCAGGGAGCACCGACGAGTGCACGAAGACGTCACCGCCGTCGTCACGGGAGAGAAAGCCGAAGCCCTTCTCGCTGTTGAACCATTTGACCTTGCCAGTCGGCAAAGCACACGCTCCCTCTGTCGGTACCGGACACTCCTGGGCGCCCGTGGAAATGCCCTGGAACACCTTACTGGGGACGTCCCCAGGCACAGTGAGGGTTAATCCCGCACTCGAACGGGTCAAGGTCCGACCTGGGAAAGGACCTGAGAACGGGCAGCGCGGTCCGGGAGAAGGTCGTCGGAATCGCCGTGTCGGAGGTTCCTGCGCCACGTGGCGTCCGGGGAGGTCAGGCGCTTGACGAGGATGCGCGCGAGGAGACGGACAGCGGTCTCGTCCTCCCTCACTCGGTGGACGTGCTCGGGGTGGGCGTACACGTCCCTCCCCGGGCCGCTGTTCCCCGCCTCGTGCCAGAGGAACACCGCGTCGGCCTCCTCCGTGATCACGCCCTCGCAGCCCCGGCAGAAGAAGAGCGCCCGACTCATGCCCGACCTCCGAGGTTCACGTAGTGGTCCATGAGCGCCATCACCGACCGCGCGAGCCGCTGGACGTGCCTCAGCGCCCAGCGGGAATCGGTCGGCACGGGGCGGGTCCTGAGCCGGCGGGAAGCCTCCTCGACACCCACCAGGGCACAGACGCGCGAAATATCCCCCTTCGGGTATCTGTCGGCTGCTGCGGTCACCCCGGGGATGACCAGCATGAGCATCCCCCGGAGGGCCTGGGTCAGACTGTCCAGTTCTTCCGGAGACAGAGTCTCCGCCCCTTCCCTGAGTACCCTTCGGGCCGTCTCCCGCATCCTCTGCACGTCGAGCGGGTCTGTCTGACCGGGGACCTGTTCCGCTGCGCTGCGGACGGTGGCGTTCACGTGTCGACTCCTTGGGGTAGGCCAGGCTCCGGGTGGCCTCCCATGCAATCGACCGGGTGGGCGCGCCGACAGGGACGCAGTGTCCCACTTTCGGCCCCTTAGCCGACGACTCCCAGAAATTCGGCCAATGACCTCAGCCCCGGTGGATGGTTGGGGAGCGACCACAGGTCACGCACGATCGCGACGGCCAGCGTGTGGTGCCGCATCCAGCTCGGGGCCACCTTACGCAGGGATTCCAGGGTCTTGACCGCGCTCGCCGCGTCCCCGATGTCCGTATGGGCACGGGCCACGTCCAGGAGCAGCCAGGTCCGCCAGGACGGCGGGGTGTCCTTGCTCAGTCGCACGCCCTTGGCGAGCGCCAGAGCGTCATCGGGATGGCCGTACTGGACGGCGAGACGCACCCGCTCGATGCGGACGGACGACGGGCTGAACACGCTCACCATGCGGCTGTCACCGCCCTCGGGAAGCTTGGAGACGCGCCCGGCCTCCTCCTCCGCATGGCCCATGAGGGCGGCCGCGCGATCGTAGTCCCCACTCCTCGCCGCCGACGTGGCGGCGCTCATCGTCAACCCACCCCACACCTTCAAACCGTCCGCGGTCTCGGTGAGACCCCCGCTCTTCATGTCGTCCGCAACGTGCAGGGCGATGGCCAGGGCGTCTTCGAGCCGTCCCTGCCGCTGGTACGTCCACGCCGTGGAGTTCACCAGCATGGGGAGGAGCAGAGGGTTCGACGACTGGACGGCGGCGTCCATGGCTCGTTCCAGGCTGATCAGCGCCAGGTCCGTCTTCCCCATCCGCACAGCCACGTGCCCGGCGAGCTGAAGCGCCTTACCCAAAGCGGCGTATCCTTCCTCCCGTTCCTCCCGGCCCGCGGAAGTCGTGACCGAACGGGCGTCGGAGATGAGGGCGGGCAGGGCATCCATGACCGCGTCGAACTCGGCTGCGTGATAACGGGTCCAGCCGTCCGCGATCCGCTCGCGCAGCGCGGCCAGGGAGAAGTCGGAAGCCGGCGGTGACGGCTCCGGGGCCGAGAGCGCGGGCATGACCGCACGCCGCACCGCCACGAACCTGGGACCATCGTTCTCCCCTTGGGACGAAACCGCCGGAGGGTCACCGAGCAGCGTCGTCAACTCCACTCCCAGCCCGTTTGCCAGGGCGTGCAGTGTGGGGAGTCGCGCCGAGTGCTTCCGTCTCTGCTCAAGCTGCCGGATCACGTCCACGGACACGTTCGAACGCTCTGACAGCTCTTCCTGCGTCAGGCCCGCGAGACGGCGCAGCCGACGCAGGGTCTTGCCGAGGTCTTCGGTCGTCACGCCGCCACCGTACGCCGGTGCCTTCCAGGCCTCAGGCGTATGCGTCTCGTTCGAGGTCCATGCTGCCCACGGGTCAAGTGGTGTCCACGAGTTCCTGGATCGAATAGGTGACCTTTCCTTGATGCGGTCGTTGATCTGATGACAACACCGCAGCCGAGGGGAGGGGTGGTGAGCCGGAAGCTGCCGTTGCACACAGGAGAGGCGGCCCGCACCGCTTGCGCCCGCGCCGTGCTCCGGTCGGGGGTGGTGGAGAGGACCGGCGAAGTCCTCGCTCCCGCCGTCCTCGCGGAACGTGTCGGTTGGTGTACCGACATGGTGGCCGGAATGGTCGGCGCCCTACTGTCCGAACACTGGAACGCCACTGACGTGGACGCGCTGGGTTCGGGGGTGGACGCGGACGGCCGCGGGCTGCCGTCGAAAGCCTGGATGGCTCTGCGCCGCCTGGGCTGGGTCGTCGCCCCGACCGGGGGCGTGAAGGTGAACGACCGGATCGTACGCATGGCACAGGAACACGCAGGGCGCGTGCTGCGGTCGGCGAAGTGGCGCGCGGATGTGACGGCCGGGGTCCTGGCAGCCTGGCCCGCGGATCCGGAGCGGCGCACGACCGCGGAGTGGGACCAGGTACGGGGCGCGATTCCCGGCGGGGAGCGGCTACAGACCAACGTGATCCGTTCCCGCACCCGCCAGATCGCCACCTACCTTCGCAGGCACGGGCATCTTCCCGTAAATGTGTTCGAGCTGGAACCCGCCCCGCGTACCCCCCACATGCTGGTGCTCGCCGCGTGCGACGGCCAGCAGGCCACGATCGAGCGCTCCGAGGACGGACATCGGGGACTGCTGCGCCTCCAGCTTCCGATCCGGCCGGATCCGCAGTCGTACGCGGACTGGGCCTGGGTGGCCTGCCTCATCGCGCTACCACCCACGATCCCCGCCGACGCCGTGCTCCATCTGCCCACCCTTCGCGCCGTGGACGGAAGAGTCCGAGTCGACCTCGCTTACGCCCACCCCGTACCGAGGCCGAAACGCTCCGGCCACACCGTCGCCCTCGGGGTGGACTGGGGTCTGAACACCCTTCTCAGCGCGGGCGCCGTCCGGCTGCACGACGACGGTCGGCTCACCGCCCTCGGGCCGGGCGGACAGTTCCGGGCAGGTGGTGTACTGGCCAAGCAGCACCGGCTCCGCCGCATCAGCGAACACCTCCGCTCCAAGACCGAACACTATGCGCGGCTCGCCGACCCCAGCGTGAACAGCAAGGCGGAACGGCTGGCGGAGGAGATCCGGCACGTCTCGCAACGCCGGTCGAACCTCAACGACGCCCTCGCCCGGTCCGCCGCCCGCTGGGCCGTCGACCAGGCGATCGCCGCCGGAGCCACGGTCATCTACCTGGAAGACCTGCGGTCGCTGGAGGCCAGGGGCATGGGCCGCACGATGAACACCCGCCTCTCCCAGACCGTACGCGGACAGGTCGCCCGGTGGACGCGGCACTTGGCCGCCGAGACCGGCATCGCCGTGGTCACCGTCCCCCCACGCAACACCTCCAGACACTGCCCCCATTGCCTCACAACCCTGCGCCACCGCAAAGCCCCCGACCGGCCTGGCGTGCCCGGCTGGAAATGGGCCCTCTGCCCCGGCTGCGGCTGGCAGGGCGACCGGGACCAGGGCGCCTGGCGCCGCATCGCCGCACGCGGCCTGGCCCACCAGACCAAGACCGTCACCGACCGCACCAGCGGACAGATGGTCATCCGTACGGTGGTCGACCGACTCGAAGCCGCAGCCGTCCTCACCACCATCCCCGAGACCGCCCGGTCGGACCGGTCCAAGACCGGCCCCACCCGGCCACGCACCGACCGCCCCGCGCCCAGGCGACGCGGGGTTCCCTCCCCGGCACGACCCACCGGTCACGCCAGCCAGCGTCCGGAGGGACACGCACCTACGGACCGGCGACGGCTGCCTCGCGCGGCCCACCGGCACCAGAGCGTGACCACGATCAGCACGCCCGCCAGCCGACACCGGTCGCGAGGAGCAGCGTTGGGGGCGGGTTTCCACCTTCACGCCCACGCCTCCCCGCCCAGGTGGGCGGCGCCCCAGGCGGGCCCGACGGTTCCTGCGGGATCGCCCGTCTGATCAGAGACGCTAATGCTCCGCGCGTCCGTGACAAGACGCCGCCGAAGTCTTCCTCCGGCCAGGGAACTACCCTGGCCGGATGAGCAGTGAAACCCCTACAGGACCGGTGGCCGGCTCGGTGGACGATTCCGCGCCGGGTGACGGGCTCGTCAAGGCGGGTGTCGTCGTCTTCGCGATCGGGGCGGTCGCGACGCTGGTCACCGTGGCTCCGCTCTTCCTCGGGACGGACCCCTTCCCGACCGTCGCCTACCTGGTGTCGATGCTGATGGGCGTCGGTTTCGCGCTCGCCGCCGCCGGGGTGCTCCGGTCGGTCGCGGCGCAGCGGCGGCAGGCCCGGCGGGGCCGGCAGGCGGTCTAGCGGGCGGTCTCCGCCACGTACGCCTTCCACCAGGCGCGGAAGTCCGTCAGGTCCCCGAGGACCACGTCGGCGCCCGCCTCGCGGAGCTCCTCGGGGCTGCACGGGCCGGTCGCCACGGCCACCGAGAGGGCGCCCGCGGCCTTCGCGCCGCGGACGTCGCCGACGTGGTCGCCGACGTACACCGAGGCGCCGTACTCGCGCAGCGCCTCCGCCTTGGCCTCGGCGAAGAGGCGGCCGGCGACGGCGTCCGGCTCGATGCCGAGGTGGGCGAAGTGGCGGTGGGCGTCGGGGGCGTTCTTGGCGGTGACGACGACGGTGCGGCCGCCGGCCTCGCGGACCGCGTCGAGGGCGTCGCGGGCGCCCGGCATCGGAACCGTGGGCTCGATCGCGTACTCGGGGTACAGGGCGCGGTAGCGGGCGGTCATCTCGGTGACCTGCTCGGCGGGCACCCAGTGGGCCATCTCGTGCTCCAGCGGCGGGCCGAGCCGGGTGACGACGAGGTCGGCGTCGACCTCGACGCCGTACTTCTCCGCGAAGGCGAGGAAGGTCGCCTTGATGCCGGGGCGGGTGTCGAGGAGGGTCAGGTCGAGGTCGAAGCCGACCGTCAGGGGGCCTGCGGAAACGTTCGTCGTCATGGGGGACATTGTGCCCGGATGTTCGAATAGGGCGGCTGCTTAGACTGAGCCAAGCCTTACCGAACCTCCTTCTCGCCCGATGGGTGCCCATGACAGCCGCTTTCCGTTCCAGACGGGTCCTCGCGACCTCGGCGGCCGTCGTCGCCCTGCTGCTCGCCGTCCTCCTCAGCCTCGCCGTCGGCGCCAGGGCCATCGCCCCCGGCACCGTCCTCGACGCGCTCCTGGGCACCGGCACCGGCGACGACGCCGACGTGGTGCGCCAGCTCCGGGTGCCCCGGACCGTCATCGGCCTGATGGTCGGCGCCGCCCTCGCGCTCGCCGGCACCGCCCTCCAGGGCATCACCCGCAACCCGATCGCCGACCCCGGCATCCTCGGCATCAGCCAGGGGTCCTCCGTGGCCGTCGTCCTCGCCATCGCCTTCCTCGGCGTGCACAGCCTCTCCGGCTACGTGTGGTTCGCCTTCGTGGGCGCCGCGCTCGCCTCCGTCGCCGTGTACGCGATCGCCTCCAGCGGCCGCGGCGGCGCCACCCCGGTGAAGCTGGCCCTCGGCGGCGCGGCGATCAACGCGCTGCTGCTGTCGGTGACGACCGGCGTGCTGACGACGAAGGCGGCGGCGCTCGACGAGTTCCGGTTCTGGCAGACCGGCTCCCTCGACGGGCGGGACGCGGCCACGATCACGCAGATCTGGCCGTTCCTGCTGATCGGCGCCGTGCTGGTGCTCTCCGTGGCGCGCGGTCTGGACGCGCTGGCGCTCGGCGAGGACGTCGCCAAGGGGCTCGGGCAGAAGGTCGCCACCGTCCGGATCGTCGGCGGGCTCGGCGCGACCGTCCTCACCGGCGCGGCCGTCGCCGCCGCCGGACCCATCGCCTTCGTCGGCCTCGCCGTCCCGCACATCGCCCGTGCCGTCGTCGGCTCCGACCACCGGTGGGTGCTGCCGATGGCCGCGCTGATCGGCCCGGTGATGGTGCTCGTCGCGGACGTGGCCGGCCGGATCGTCTTCCCGCCGGGCGAGGTGCCCGCGGGCGTCATGACGGCCCTCATCGGCGTGCCGTTCCTCGTGACGCTGGTGCGCCGGAAGGCGGTGCCGGCGTGAGCGCCCTCCTGAAGAACGCCCCCGGCGCGCCCGGCGCGCCGGTCGCCCCCGCCCCGCCCGCCGGTCCCGCGCGGCCCGCCGGGTACGGGCTCCTCCGGCTCGGGCCCGCCTCCTTCCTCGTGCACCGGCGGTCGGTGCTCGCCGCCGCCGTGCTCCTCCTGCTGCTCGCGGCGGTCTCCGTCGCGTACCTCTGCGTCGGCGAGAAGACCTTCTCCCCCGGCGAGGTCCTCACCGTCCTCACCGGCGGCGACTCGCCCGCCGCGTTCGTCGTCGAGGAGCTCCGCGAGCCGCGGCTCGTCACCGCGCTCGCCGTCGGCGCCGCCTTCGGGATCGCCGGCGCGCTCATCCAGACCGTGGCCCGCAACCCGCTCGCCTCGCCCGACATCATCGGCATCAGCCAGGGCGCGGGCGCGGTCACCGTCGCCGCGATGACCTTCGGCCTCGCCTCGTACACGGTGCTGCCGTACCTGTCGATCGCCGGCGGCGTCCTCGCCGCCGCCCTCGTGTACGCCTTCGCCTGGCGCGGCGGGCTGCACGCCACCCGCTTCGTCCTCATCGGCATCGGCATCGCGATCGCGCTCCGCTCGCTGATCACCCTCTTCATGACCAAGGGCGACTACCTCGTCGCCCAGCAGGCGCAGATCTGGATGACCGGCTCGCTGAACGGGCGCGGCTGGGAGGAGTCGGCGCCGGTCCGCTGGACGCTGCTGCTGATGCTGCCCGCCGTGCTGTGGGCGGCCCGCGCCCAGCGGACCGTCTCCCTCGACGACGCCACGGCGACCGCGCTCGGCGTCCGGCTCGGGCGGGTGCGGCTCGGTCTCGTCGCGGTGGGCGTGGTCCTCGCGTCCGTGGCGACCGGGGTCGCCGGGCCCGTCGACTTCGTGGCGCTGCTCGCCCCGCAGATCGCCCGCCGGGTGACGCGCACGGCGCAGATCCCGCTGCTCGGCTCGGCGCTGCTCGGCGCGCTGGTCGTGGTCGCCGCCGACCTGATCGGACGGCGGCTGTTCTCCCCGGTGGAACTTCCGGTGGGTGTCCTCACGGCGGCGGTCGGCGCCCCGTATCTGATCTGGCTCATCGTCCGGAGCCGTACGGGAGGGAAGGCATGAGCGCGGAGACGAGTACGGGTACGGGTGTGGGGCCGGGGCCGGGCGCGGCGGTCGGCGGCAGGCTCGCCGCGCGGGGGCTGACCCTCGCCTACGAGAGCCGGACGGTCGTCGAGGACCTCGACCTGGTGGTCCCCGACGGCCGGGTGACCGTCATCGTCGGGCCCAACGCCTGCGGCAAGTCGACGACCCTGCGGGCGCTCGGCCGGCTCCTGAAGCCGGTGCGGGGCGCGGTGCTGCTCGACGGCGAGGAGCTGGCGAAGCTGCCGACGAAGCGGATCGCCCGCTCGATCGGCCTGCTGCCGCAGACGCCCGTCGCCCCCGAGGCGATCACGGTCGCGGACCTCGTCGCGCGCGGCCGCCAGCCCCACCAGGCGTGGTGGAAGCAGTGGTCCGAGGAGGACGAGCGGGCGGTGACGGAGGCGATGGCCCGCACGGACGTCGCCGCCCTCGCCGACCGCTCGGTCGACGAACTCTCCGGCGGCCAGCGGCAGCGCGTCTGGATCGCGATGGCCCTGGCGCAGGAGACGGACCTGCTGCTCCTCGACGAGCCGACCACCTACCTGGACATCGCGCACCAGGTGGAGGTCCTGGACCTGGTGCGCCGCCTCAACCGGGCGCGCGGCCGGACGGTCGTCCTCGTCCTCCACGACCTGAACCAGGCCGCGCGGTACGCCGACCACCTCATCGCCATGAAGGCGGGCCGGGTGGTGGCGCAGGGACCCCCGTCGGAGATCGTCACCGAGGCGATGGTCCGCGACGTCTTCGGCCTCCCGTCCGTCGTCGTCCCCGACCCGGTGACGGGGTCGCCGCTGGTGGTGCCGGGGGCTCCGTGGGAGGAGTCGTAGGCGGACGGAGGCCGCCGGGGGGTCAGGGGCGGCGGGCGCGCAGCAGGAGGTAGGCGGCCGAGGCGAGGGCGGCGGCCCGCAGGGTCCAGGGCCAGGTCTCGGCGACGGCCTGCCCCATGGCGTCGCCGCCGGCGGCCACCGCCTCGCCCCAGCGGCCCTCCACCCGGCCCCAGAGCCAGGCGACGCCGCCCGCCGCGGCGAGGCCGGGCAGCACGAACACGGCCGTCTTCACCTGGCCGGGGCTCAGCCGGCGGGAGCCGTACGCGATGAGCCAGCCGAGGGCCAGCGCGATCAGCCAGCCGAACGCGGCGCCGGCGATCAGCAGCACGGCGGCGAGCAGGAGGAAGGGGTGGGCGAAGCCGCGCGCCCGGACCGGCGCGGCCTCCTCCTCAGGGGCCGCCTCCGGGGGCTGCGCGTGCGGGCGGCGCCGGCGGCCGAGCAGCCATCCGGCGGCGCGGCGGACCCGGCTCCCGGGGGCGGTCTCCTCGCCGCCCTCCTCCTCCGCGGCCTCCGCCTCGGGCTCCGGCGGCCGGAAGAGCTCCGGGGCCTCGATGCCTCCGAAGAAACCGGGCACGCCCGGGTCCAGCGTCCCCGCCCCGCCGGAGAGGCCGAGCGCGTCCGGGTCCGGCGCCCCCGCCCCGGAGCCGGGGGCGTGCGGGTCGGCGGCCGGGTCGTCGGCCCACCAGCCGGAGGTGTCGGTGCCACCCGGACGGGGGTGCGGCACGGGGGCCGGGGGCGCGGGGGCGCCGGCGGCCTTCGAGGGCCCCTGGGAGGACTGACGGGACGGCTTGCGGGAGAGCCTGCGGGACGGCTTGCGGGAGTCGGACCACCAGGTGCCCGGGGCGGTACGGGACTCCTTGCGCGGCGTCTCCGGTCCGGGTGACGCCTGCGGTCCGGGTGACGCCTGCGGTCCGGGTGACGCCTGCGGTCCGGGTGACGCCTGCGGTCCGGGTGACGCCTGCGGTCCGGCCGCCGATGCCGAACCCGATGCCGAAACCGCCGCGGATGCCCCGGAAGCCGGTTCGGCCGAGGCCCTCGAGGCCGCCGACGCGGCCTTCCTGACGACCTCGTCGGGGGTGCCCAGGTCGCCGAGGATCCCCCGGACGGCCCTGGGGGACTCATCGCCGCGGGTGGCGCGCCGGCGGTCGATCTCGTCGCGGAGGCCGGCGACCAGCGCGGTCCGGTCGCCGGGCGGGAGGTGCCGCTGCTGGGCGAGGTCGCCGACCTCGCTCAGGTAGTCGAAGACCATCCGGTCGCTCTCGATGCCCACGCCGCCCCTCCACCGTCCGGCCGAACCCCGTCCCGGTCCTGACGGTAGCGCCATCGCAGCGGATAACGTGGGGCGGATGGGGATCGGCGAGCTGGACCGGGAGGCGCACGTGCCCGAGGGACGTCCGAAGGGGACCGCGGCGGGTCCGCGCACGCTGGCCGAGGCGCTGCGGGCGCGCGGCGACGACGGGCTCGCCGCGCTGCTGCGGGCCCGCCCCGACCTGCTGGGTCCGGTGCCGAACGATCTGACGCAGCTGGCCACCCGGGCCGGGACGCGGGCCTCGGTGGTGCGGGCCCTGGAGCGGCTCGACCGGTTCTCGCTCCAGGTGGCGGAGGCCCTGGCGGTGGCGCCCGACCCGGCCCCGTACCCCGTCCTGCTCGACCTGTTCACCGGCGGGAACGAGGAGCCGGAGATCGAGGCGGCGCTGCCGGGCGCGGTGGCGCGCCTGCGCGAGCAGGCGCTGGTGTGGGGCGAGGACGACCGGCTGCGGCTCGTGCGGACCGCGCGCGAGCTGCTCGCCCCGTCGCCGCAGCATCCGTCCCCCACGGGGCTCGGGCCGACGGTCGCGGAGGCGACGGCGGGGATGTCGCCGGGGCGGCTCCAGGAGATCGTGGCGGCGGCCGGACTGCCGTCGACGCACGACCCGGTGTCGGCGGTCGCCGCGCTGACCGGACTCTTCACGGACCGGGAGCGGATGGGGGCGCTGCTCGACACGGCGCCGCCGGAGGCGCTCGCCGTCCTCGACCGACTGGTGTGGGGGCCGCCGTACGGGGAGGTGACGTCGCGGCCGACGGCGCCGGTGAGCTGGCTGCGGGACCGCGGGCTGCTGCTGCCGGTGTCGCCGCGCACGATGGTGCTGCCCCGCGAGGTGGCGCTGCACCTGCGGGGCGGGCGGGCGCACCGGGCGCCGGAGCCGCGCGCGCCGGAGGTGGGGGTGGTCCGCGAGTACCGTCCCCAGGTTGTGGACAGTGCCGCCGCCGGGCAGGCGTACGCGGCCGTCGCCACGGTCGAGGAGCTGCTGAAGTCCTGGGACCACGGCGGCCCGGCGGTGCTGCGGGCCGGCGGGCTCGCGGTGCGGGACCTCAAGCGGACGGCGGCGGCGCTCGACGTGCCGGAGCACGTGGCGGCGTTCTGGCTGGAGCTGGCGTACGGGGCGGGGCTGCTGGCCTCGGACGGCGAGGCGGACGAGCGGTACGCGCCGACGCCCGCCTACGACGACTGGCTCGACCAGCCGCCGGCGGAACGCTGGGCGCGGCTGGTCGGCGCCTGGCTGGCGGCGACCCGCACCCCGGGGCTCGTCGGCGGCCAGGACGCGAAGGGCCGCACGCTGTCCGCGCTCGGCCCCGACCTGGACCGGGCGGCGGCGCCGGAGGTACGTCACCGGGTCCTCGCGCTCCTGGCGACCCTGCCGCCGGGCGCGGCGGCCGACCCGGAGTCCCTGCTGACCCGCCTCCGCTGGGAACGGCCGACGCGCGGTACGACGACGGCGAGGAGCACACCCGCTCCCCCCGCGGCCGTGCCCGCGACCGGCGCGGCCTCGGGCACGGGTGGGAGTGCGGGCACGGGTGCGGGTGCGGAGCCGGGCGCGGCCGGGCCCTGGGCGTCGGAGGCGGCCGCCGGGCGCGGCGCCGGCGCCGCGCGTCCCGCCGCCGACCTGCGGGAACGGCTCGCGCGCTGGGCCCTCGGGGACGCCGAACTGCTCGGCGTCACAGGGCGCGGCGCGCTGTCCACGCCCGCGCGGGCACTGCTCAACCTGCCGCTCGGGAAGGCCGCGGAGCCCTCGGCGGCGGGCGGCGGGGTGGAACCGGAGGTGGCGGCCGAGCGCGCGGCGGAACTCCTCGAACCGCTCCTGCCGCAGGCCGTCGACCACGTGCTCCTCCAGGCCGACCTGACGGCGGTCGCCCCCGGCCCGCTGCAGCGGCCGCTGGCCGACGCGCTCGCGGTCCTGGCGGACGTGGAGTCGAAGGGTGGCGCGACGGTCTACCGGTTCACGCCCGGTTCGGTGCGACGCGCGCTCGACACCGGCCGCACCGCCTCCGACCTGCACGCCTTCCTCGCCGCGCACGCGCGCACCCCGGTGCCGCAGCCCCTGGCGTACCTCATCGACGACGTGGCGCGGCGGCACGGGCACCTGCGGATCGGCGCGGCCTCCGCGTACGTGCGCTGCGACGACGACGCGCTGCTCGGCGAGATCCTCGCGGACCGCCGCTCGGCCCCCCTGCGCCTGCGCCGCCTGGCGCCGACGGTGCTGGCCGCCCAGACGGACCCGGCCTCGCTCCTCGACGGCCTGCGGTCCCTGGGGTACGCCCCGGCGGCGGAGTCGGCGGAGGGCGACGTCATGATCACCCGCGCGGACGCCCACCGCACCCCGCCGCGCACGCCCCCGGCGCCCGTCCCCGACGGCCCGCCGGCCCCCGACGCCACCCTGCTGAAGGCCGCGGTCCGCGCGATCCGGGCCGGCGACCACGCCGCCACGGCCGTCCGCAAGGAGCCCTCGGCCCCCGTCACCACCGGCGGTCTCCCCCGCACCTCGGCCGCGGAGACCCTGGCGACCGTGCAGGCGGCCGCGATGACCGGCTCGGCGGTCTGGATCGGCTACGTCAACGCCGAGGGCGCCGCCAGCCAGCGCGTCATCGCCCCCGTCCGCGTCGAGGGCGGCTTCGTCACCGGCTACGACCACACGGCCGACGAGGTCCGCACCTACCCCCTGCACCGCATCACGGGCGTCGCGGAACTGGCGGACGAGGAGGCCTGAGGCCGTCAGGAACGGACGTTGCCGGTGAGGAGCATGACGAAGAAGACCATCCACGCGAACTGCGCCAGCAGCAGGGGATAGGCCGCCGCCAGGGCACACCCGGCGGCCGCGAGCCGGACGCGCGTCCGCCGCCGCCGCGCGGTCCGGGCGAGGAACCATCCCGGTGCGACGACCGCGAGGGGCAGGAGGAACCCGGCGGCCAGACAGACGGGAAGGGCCTCGAACAGGCCTCCCGCCACCGCCGCCCCCCACGACACCACGGGCGCGACCGACGTCCCCACCAGCGGCGGCCCCCACCAGCGGGGATCGACCGCCTCACCGGCGGAGGCGGCCGAGACGGAGACGGCGGCGGGCGCGGAGGCGACGGAGGCGGAAACGGCGGGGGACGCGGAGGCGGCGGTGGGTGCGGGGGTGGTGCGCGGCTTCATGTCCCCATCACACCGGCCCGGCCCCGCCCGCCCCACCGCACGCCTACTCATCCCGCGCGACCGCCCGTACTCAGACCGGGGAGTCCACCCGGCGGCGAGGTAGACTTGTACGTTTCCCTCGCCGCGACCTGCCTGCGGAGGTATGTGTGTCCTGCCTGATCGTCCAGAGCGACAAGACGCTGCTCCTGGAGGTCGACCACGAGCTCGCCGACGCGTGCCGGCGGGCGATCGCGCCGTTCGCCGAGCTGGAGCGGGCGCCCGAGCACATCCACACGTACCGGGTGACGCCGCTCGGGCTGTGGAACGCGCGGGCCGCCGGACACGACGCCGAGCAGGTCGTGGACGCGCTGGTCGAGTACTCCCGGTACCCCGTGCCGCACGCGCTGCTCGTCGACATCGCCGAGACCATGGACCGGTACGGCCGGCTCACGCTCACCAAGCACCCCGCGCACGGCCTGGTGCTGACCACGACCGACCGGCCGGTCCTCGAGGAGATCCTCCGGTCGAAGCGGGTGCAGCCGCTGGTCGGGGCTCGGATCGACCCCGACACGGTGGTCGTGCACCCCTCCGAGCGCGGCCAGATCAAGCAGACCCTGCTGAAGCTGGGCTGGCCCGCCGAGGACCTCGCCGGGTACGTCGACGGCGAGGCGCACCCCATCGAGCTCGCCGAGGACGGCTGGAGCCTGCGGCCGTACCAGCAGCACGCCGTCGAGGGCTTCTGGCACGGCGGCAGCGGGGTCGTGGTGCTGCCCTGCGGCGCCGGCAAGACGCTGGTCGGCGCCGGCGCGATGGCCAGGGCCAAGGCGACGACGCTGATCCTCGTCACCAACACCGTCTCCGCGCGGCAGTGGAAGAACGAGCTGGTGAAGCGGACCACCCTGACCGAGGACGAGGTCGGCGAGTACAGCGGGACGAAGAAGGAGATCCGGCCCGTCACCATCGCCACGTACCAGGTCCTCACCACCAAGCGGAAGGGCGTCTACCCGCACCTGGAGCTCTTCGACTCCCGCGACTGGGGCCTGATCGTCTACGACGAGGTGCACCTGCTGCCCGCGCCGGTCTTCAAGTTCACCGCCGACCTCCAGGCCCGGCGCCGGCTCGGCCTGACCGCGACGCTGGTGCGCGAGGACGGCAAGGAGGCGGACGTCTTCTCGCTGATCGGCCCGAAGCGGTTCGACGCGCCGTGGAAGGAGATCGAGGCGCAGGGGTACATCGCGCCCGCCGACTGCGTCGAGGTCCGGGTCAACCTCACCGAGTCGGAGCGGCTCGCCTACGCGACGGCCGAGGCGGAGGAGAAGTACCGCTTCTGCGCGACGACCGCGACGAAGCGGCGGGTGACGGAGGCGCTGGTGAAGAAGTTCGCCGGGCAGCAGATCCTCGTCATCGGCCAGTACATCGACCAGCTCGACGAGCTCGGCGCGCACCTCGACGCGCCCGTCATCAAGGGCGAGACGACGAACAAGGAGCGGGAGCGGCTCTTCGACGCCTTCCGCAACGGCGAGATCAACGTCCTCGTCGTGTCGAAGGTCGCGAACTTCTCCATCGACCTGCCCGAGGCGACCGTCGCCATCCAGGTGTCCGGCACCTTCGGCTCCCGCCAGGAGGAGGCCCAGCGCCTCGGCCGCGTGCTCCGCCCCAAGGCGGACGGCCACCAGGCGCACTTCTACTCGGTCGTCGCCCGCGACACCATCGACCAGGACTTCGCCGCCCACCGGCAGCGGTTCCTGGCGGAGCAGGGGTACGCGTATCGGATCGTCGACGCGGACGAGCTGCTGGCGCCGTAGCCCGGCCGGGCCCGGCCCGTCCGTCCCCCGGTCCGTCAGTCCAGCAGGGCCAGGACCGGGCCCGCGAGGGCCAGGACGTACTGGGCGGTGACGAGGGCGCGGCGGGGCACGACGAGGGCCGCCACGCCCGCCGCGGCGGCGAGGCCCACGGCCCAGAAGCCGGCCGTGACGAAGCCGCCGCCGACGCCGTCGCCGGAGATCGCGTCGTCGAGGGTGACCGCCATGGCCGCCACCGCGCAGACCGCGACGAGCAGCAGGCCGAAGGCCGCGAAGGCGCGGAGCGCCAGCGGGCTCGGGGCGTACGGGTCGGGGGCGGGGCGCGGTGTCGTCATGGCCCCATCCCAGCACCGCGCCGTGCCGCCGTCAGGGGTGCGGGTACTCAGCCGGCGCCGGACGCGTACTCAGTCCCGGTCCGGGTCCCGCGGGTGGGCGGGGGCGGAGATGCCGACGCCCGCGTCAGGCCCGGTCCCGCGGGTGCGCGCGAGGTGGGGGTTCTCGGCGCCCGCGTCAGGCCCGTGTCTCGCGGGTGCGCGCCGGACGGGGGTTTCCGACGCCCGCGTCAGGCCCGGTCCCGCAGGTGCGCGGGGCGGGGGTTGCGGACGCCGGCGCCCTCCGGGCCCAGGTCGCCGAGGAGGGCGACGCCGACGGCGGCGGAGCCGAAGGCCCGGGCCGCGCGGAGGGCCGTGGCCGCGAGGCGGCCGGGCCGGGGACGGGGGACGGTGGTCACGAGGGTGAAGGTCGTCGCGCTCATGACTCCATTCTGGAATCCGGACATTCCCCGCACATCGCCCTGGGGACGGAACCCGGCTCACCCTTACGGCGGACCCCGCCCCCTACGGGAAACCGATTCGCCCGGGCCCCCGGTCCGGCGTTAGACTCACCGGCTTCCCCGCCTCCCGTCCGCGTACGGAGAGCGCCGCCGTCCGGTCGGAAACCGGCGGCCACATCGACGTGCCCGTGTGTCCGTGATCCGTGTACCGACCGGAGGCTTCACCGTGTCCGCTGCCGTGCCCACCGACGATCCGCTCGTACGCGAGCGGGCCCACCTCTCGTCCTCCCGTGCCGCCCTGCGCGCGATGCGCGAGGAGGTCGAGGCGCTGGACATCAAGGACGTCACCGCGAACTGGGTGAACTCGATCGTCCTGGAACGGCAGATCGAGGACCGCATCAAGGCGCTCGCCGACCTCTCCCACACCCCGCTCTTCTTCGGCCGGCTCGACTACCTGCCGCCCACCCAGCAGGGGCAGCGCTTCTACATCGGCCGCCGGCACGTCCACGACGCGCACGGCGACCCCATGGTCATCGACTGGCGCGCGCCGGTCTCGCAGCCGTACTACCAGGCGTCGAAGAAGGACCCGCAGGACGTCGGGCTCCGCCGCCGCTTCGGGTACACGGGCGGCGAGCTCACCGCGTACGAGGACGAGCACCTCTCCGACCCGACCGAGCTGGCCCGCACCAGCCGGCTGCTCCAGGCCGAGATCGAGCGGCCGCGCGTCGGCCCCATGCGGGACATCGTGGCGACGATCCAGCCCGAGCAGGACGAGATCGTCCGCGCCGACCTGTCCGGCACGCTGTGCGTGCAGGGCGGCCCCGGGACCGGGAAGACGGCCGTCGGCCTCCACCGCGTCGCGTACCTCCTGTACGCGCACCGGGAGCGGCTCGCCCGCACCGGCACCCTCGTCATCGGGCCGAACCGGTCCTTCCTCCAGTACATCGAGCAGGTGCTGCCCGCGCTCGGCGAGCTGGAGGTGAAGCAGGCGACCGTCGACGACCTCGTCGCGCACGTGGAGGTGCGGGGCACGGACGAGGCGCCGACCGCGGTCGTCAAGGGCGACGCCCGGATGGCGGAGGTGCTGCGGCGGGCGGTCTGGTCGCACGTCACCCTGCCGACGGAACCCCTCATGGTGGTCCGCGGCTCCCGGCGCTGGCGCGTCCCCGCGTACGAACTGGAAGAGATCGTGCGGGAGTTGACCGCCCGCGACATCCGCTACGGGGCCGCGAGGGAGGCGCTGCCGCAGCGCGTCGCGCACACCGTCCTCGTACGGATGGAGCAGGCCGGCGAGGCGCCCGACGATCGGGTGCAGAACGCGGTCGCGCGGAACCCGGCGGTGAAGGCGATGGTCAAGGAGTGCTGGCCGGCCGTCGACCCGGCGAAGCTGGTGCTCCGGCTGCTCGGCGACGCGGAGTTCCTCGCGGAGCACGCGGAAGGGGTGCTGAGCGAGGAGGAGCAGAAACTGCTGCTGTGGGCGAAGCCCGCGCGGAGCGTGAAGACCGCGAAGTGGTCGGCGGCGGACGCGGTGCTGATCGACGAGGCGACGGACCTCGTCGAGCGGACGCACTCGCTCGGGCACGTGGTCCTCGACGAGGCGCAGGACCTGTCGCCGATGCAGTACCGAGCGGTGGGGCGGCGCTGCACGACCGGTTCGGCGACCGTCCTCGGCGACCTGGCGCAGGGCACCACGCCGTGGGCCACGGCGAGTTGGGAGCAGGCGCTGACGCACCTCGGCAAGCCGGGGTCACGCGTCGAGGAGCTGACGGCGGGCTTCCGCGTCCCCACCGACGTCATCGCCTACGCCTCCCGGCTCCTCCCGCACATGGCGCCCGGCCTGGCGCCGGTGGAGTCCGTCCGGGACAACCCGGGCGACTTCGAGATCCGCGAGGTGGCGGCGCCGTCCGACGCGGCGGTCGTCGCGGCGTGCGTGGACGCGCTCGCGCACGAGGGCTCCATCGGCCTGATCGCCGCGGACGCGCGGATCGCACCGCTGGCGGAGGCGCTGGGGGCGGCGGGCCTCGCGTACCTCTCCCCCGGCGAGGAGACGACCGCCGAGTCCCGCCTCACCCTCGTCCCCGCCTCGCTCGCGAAGGGCCTGGAGTACGACTACGTGGTCCTCGACGAGCCCGCGGCGGTCGTCTCCGGCGAACCCGACGAACGCACCGGGCTCCGCCGCCTGTACGTCGCCCTCACCCGAGCCGTCTCCGGCCTGACCCTCGTCCACGCGGCCCCCCTGCCGCCCCAGCTGAACCCGTAACGCCCCCGCCGTCCCTGTGGGCAGGCGTCCCTGGCGGAACGTATGCCCACGACGAAACGGCGGCGAGCCGCGCGGGCGGGGTCAGTCCGTCGTGATGCCGCGTGCGGCGAAGGTGTTCGCCGCGTCGGGGGCCGCGAGGACGCCGTCCTCCACGAACGTGACCTCGCGGAGGTTCGGCAGCAGATCGAGGTCGTCGAGCGACCGCACGTCGAAGAGGTCGTCCTCGCCGTCCCACGCCGGCGCGCAGTGCCGGAAGACCTCCGTCCCCGCGTCGAAGCACAGCTCCTCGACCGTGGCGAGCAGCTCCGCCGGGATCTCCAGCGCCTCGAAGTACTCCCGGGACTCCGGCAGCACCTCCTCGTGGAGGCCGTTCTCCAGGACGTAGGAGGCGGGGTCGGTGATGCCCCGCTCGGCCATCCGGGCGTTCAGGTCGTAGACCGGGCGGAGCGTCCCCGCCTGGTACATGAGCTCCTCGATGACGAGCAGCTTGAGGTTGAAGTCATGGAACCGGGTCATGGGGTCATGGGTACCACGCCGCTCCGACAGCCCCGCCGGGGGTGTCAGCCGCCGACGGGCCGGACGAAGGACTCGCGGACCTCCGCGGCCAGTTCCTCGATCTCGGCCCGGCCCATGTGCTCGGCGACGAAGCCCACGGAGCCGAGGCTCCCCTTGTCGGCCCACAGGCACACGGCCTGGCGGAGCCCCTGGGCGTCGACGACGCGGGCGCACCGCGTCCAGCCGCCGCGGGCCCCGGGCTCGGCGGCCCAGTCCTCGCGGACGTCGGCCGTGTCCCGCAGGGCGCCGAGCATGCCGGCGGCGCCGCCCACGTCCCGGGCCCTGACCTGGTGGAAGTCGCCGACGGCCGCGTAGACGACGAGCCGGCCGCCGTCCTCGGGGCCGGACTCGAAGCCGTACATCCGGAAGACCGAGTCCTCGACTCCGTCCTCCGGCCGAGGCCCGCGGGGGCCTCCGAGTTCGTCGCCGGCCAGGCCGCGGAACTCGGCGTGGGCGACCAGCTCGTAGCGCGGGTACGCGGTGTAGGTGCCGTACGCCGTCCCGCAGACGAGCAGCAGGAGGGCCGCCCCGGCTCCGGCGTAGAGGCCTTCACGGCGGGTGAGGCGCGGGACGGGCGGCAGCTCGGGTGCCACGGCACCGCCGCCTTCTCCCGGTTCGCCCCCGGGTACGGGCTCCGCCAGCCGCGCCGCGGCGCGGTCGCGCGCGGTCTTCAGCAGCCTGCGGAGGGCGAGGAACGGCAGTTCGGAGAGGAGCCCGACGGCCGTGGCCACGCCCAGCGGGATCCCGGGGAGGACGGTGAGGCGCAGGATCACCAGGAGGGTGACGGCCGCGCCGACGGCGAGGCGGTACGGGAGGCCCCGGCGCAGCAGGAAGCGGGCCCCGGTCCGGCCCGGGGCGGCGAGGGCGGCGGTCGTCTCGGCGAGGACGGCGAGCCGCCGGTCGTACGGGGCGGCGGCGGCCCACCGGGCGGCCTGGGCGACCGCCGCCTCGGGCGTGGGCTCCCGGGCGAAGGCGAGGGCCGCGTCGAAGGACTGCGTCCGGCGCATCGAGACGGCGTCCCTGGCGTCGGCGGAGACGGAGTTCCCGGCCGCCTCGGCGGCGCGCAACTCCGCCGAGTCCGGGGCGAGTTCACGGAGCCGATCGAGGGCCCGCCCGCCTCGTGCGCGTCGGCCGGGGTGGTCGAACCCGTCGGACCGGGCGCAGAGTTCGGCGTATCCGGCGAGCAGTGCGATGTCGTCGGGGAAGGCGTCGAGGGCGTCACGGAAGACGCGTTCGGCGGCGGCGTCGTGGTCGTCGTCGTCCTCCGCCATGTGCGCGCGGGCGAGCGCGAGGCAGAGGCCGGCGTCGGGCCCGTGCGCGTCGAGCGCGTCCCGGGCGATCCCGCGCGCCTCGGCCGGGCGGCCGGCGGCGACGAGCGCTTCGGCGCGCGTACGGATGTCGTTCAAAGGTCCCACCCCTGGTGTTCGCGGGCGGGCGAACCCCGGCCGCGAGCGTCACCCTCACCCGGTCCGGAACCTCTGTCAACCATCGATCAACCCGTCTGACCTGCTATTTCCCTCTCATCGGGGAACAACCGGACGGGATCGTGACGCGGCCGTCACCCGAATTCGCGGAGGGCCTCGGTCCAGGCCCTGCGGGCGACGGCGGCCAGGACGGGGTTCGGGGTGGGAGCGGTGCCGGACCCGCCCAGGTCGCCGTAGTAGTGGTCGGTGACGATCCCCCAGCACAACGCCCAACCGCGCCCGCGCGCCCAGGTGGCGTCGTCGACGGCGGAGGCGGCGCGGAAGAGGGGGCGGGTGGCGGGGGTGAGGAGGGTCCAGGCGGGGAGGAGGTCGGCGGCGGGGTCGCCGACACCGAGACCGCCGAAGTCGATGACGGCGCTGAGCCGCCCGTCGCGGGTGAGGAGGTTGCCGGGCAGCAGGTCACCGTGGAGCCAGACCGGCTCCCGGTCCCACGCGGGCAGGCCCAGGACCTGCTTCCAGGCGTCGAGCGCCCGGCGCTCGTCGAGCAGCCCGGCGGCGGCGAGCGCGGCGACAGCGGGCGCGAAGGCGCCCTCCTCCCACTCGGTGACGGCCCCGCCTCGGAAGGACCGGGGCCCGCCGGTGGCGTCGACGGCCCGCAGAGCCACCCCGAAGCGCCCCAACTCCTCGGCGGCGTGGGCGAGGTCGAGGACGGGCGAGGCCCAGGCGTCGGCACCGTCCAGCCACGCGTACACGCCCCACGCCCTCCCGTACCCCTCCCCGGGCACGCCTGCCCCGACGGGCACCGGCACGGGCAGCGGCAGCGCGGGCGCGAGCCGGGGCAGCCAGCGCTGCTCCTTCTCGGCCTGCCCCGCCGCCCACTCCGCCTTCGGCAGCCGTACGACGAGCTCGTCACCGAGCCGGAACATCGCGTTGTCCGTCCCGGCCGACGCCACCCGCCGCACCTCCAGACCGACCCACTGCGGGAACTGGGCCCGGACGAGCTTCCGTACGAGTTCTTCGTCTGTTCCGTCCGCCATGCCGGGAGGCTAACGGCCGAGGCCGATGGCTCGCACCGGATTTGACTGCCGCTCAGACCTTCTTGGCGTCCAGGTGAAGGGCGCCACTCACGCAGCCGTCCCCACATCGGAGGAGGTGTCGCCGGTGAGCTTGGCCCGCCTGGCGGCGACGGCTTCCGGATCGGCGGTGCCGTGGTTCTTGTCGAAGTCGGCGATCAGCTCGTCCAGGTCGTCCCGCTCGATCTGTCGTTGCGCGGCCTTCTCCAGGTACGCGGACACGCCCCGCTTCCCGACGCGCTCGCGGATCGCCTGCAGAGTGCCGGCGGTCAGGGTGACGGAGGGGCCGCTGGTGGGGCCGTCGCCAGGCGCGAAGCCGGTGCCGTCGTCAGCCATGCCACGAGCATGCCCTTTCAAATGGAGCCGCGCATCCGGCGGTGCGTGACGGGGTGCGGCGTGTGGTCGAGGAGTACGAGGCCAAGGGGACGCCCGAGGCGGTCGTGGCCCGGGACGCGGACAAGCTGGAGTGCCTGGTGCAGGCGGTGGAGTACCGCGCGCAGGGGAACACACTCGTCCAGGACTGGATCGACACGTCGCTGGAGAGCCTGAAGACGGCGTCCGCGCGCGAACTCGCCGCAGCCGCGCTGACGATGTCCCCGCTGGAATGGCGGCGGACTTTTCTGGGCTGAGCCCCGGCCGGGGCGCGGCCCACCACGCCCCGGCGGTGCTCGACGCCCTGTAAAGAACGACGGGAAGAAACCAACCAACCCACCCCCTCCGTCCCCCAACTGGGCTGCTCACACGATCGGGTGACGGAATGTCCGGAACTCGGACGGGTGCGGTACGGTCGGCCGTGACAGCCGCATATGCACATCGGCCCCCGCCAGGACGGCAATCCTGACGAGGGCCTACCGATCAGGAAGAAAGCACCTTCCCAATGGATGTCTCGCAGTCTAACGCGGCCCCGCCCGCTTCCCCCGCTCCGTTCGAGATCCCCGCCGACGCGCCACGCTCAGGGGTGATCCACGTGCGGCACCGGCACCGCGACCGGTTCACCGTCGTCGGCAACCACCTGGCCCAGCACCCGGCGCTCTCGGGACTCGCGATCGGGATCGGGGTGCGCATCCAGTCGCTGCCGGACGGCGCCGACGTGTCCGTGAAGAGGCTCGCGCTGCTCCTCCCCGAGGGCGAGATCTCCATCCGGCGGGCCCTCAACGAGCTGGTGGCCGCCGGGTACTTGGAGCGGCGGCGGGTGGCGCTCGGCGGCGGGCGGTACGCCACTCGGCTGGTCTGGTACGACAAGCCCGGTGCCCCCACGCGCGGCACCTCCCAGCCCGCCGTCGCGCCCGACAGCGGGTCCGCGCCCGACAGCGGGTCCCCGCCCACCGAGGCCGTGCCCGGGGGCGGAGCCGTACCCGGGGACGTGCCCGCCGCCGTACGGGCCGATGCGCCGCCGCTCGCGCCTCCCTCCGGGCCCGCCGCCGCGATCCTCGCGCGGCTGCGTACGGTCGACACCCGGCTGACGCTGTCCCGTCGCGACGTGCAGCGGCTCGCGCCCGCCGTGGACGGATGGCTGGCGCTCGGCATCGGGAGTGCGCAGGTCACGCGGACGCTCACGGCGGCGCTGCCGCCCGCTCACGTACCCATCCACCACCCGGCCCGCTTCCTCGCGTACCGCCTGACCCACCTGCTGCCGCCGCCGCTGCCCGCCGAGACGCCGCCGGGCCTCCCCCTCACACCCCTCGTGAGCTGCGGCGGATGCGAGCGGGCCGTCAGGTCGCACGATCCGGATCCCTTGTGCGCGGAGTGCCGCCACGCGAAGGACAGGCCCGCGGCCTGAGCGGCCTCGGGCGGCCCGTCCGCCGGTCAGGGGGTGTCGATCGCCTCGCGCCAGGTGCGGACGGCGTCGGCGGAGACCGGGGCGGCCCAGCCCTGGGGGCGGGCGGCGCCGCCGATGTGGAAGGCGGTGAGGCCGGCGGCGCGCAGTCGCGGCAGGTGGTCGAGGCGGAGGCCGCCGCCGACGAGGATCCGGGGTTCGTAGCCGGGTTCGCCGGCGCGGGCGGCCTCGGCTTCGAGGACGGTCAGTCCGTCGTCGACGCCGCCGGCGGCGCCGGCCGTCAGGTAGGTGTCGAGGCCGGGGAGGTCGGCGAGGCGCTTGCGCAGGCCGTCGCGGTCGGCGGCGCGGTCGATGGCCCGGTGGAAGGTCCAGGGGGCGCCGTCGAGGACGGCGATGAGCCGTTCGACGGCGACGAGGTCCGGCGCGCCGTCGGCGGTGAGGAAGCCGAGGACGAACGCGTCGGCGCCGGCGGCGCGGAGCTCGGCGGCCCGGGCGACGAGCGCGTCGACGTCTCCGGCGGCGAAGCCGTCGGCCAGGCGGAGCATCACGCGGAGCGGGATGTCGACGGCGCGGCGGATGGCCGTGAAGCTGGCCGTCGACGGGGTGAGGCCGTCCGCCGCCATGTCGGTGACGAGTTCGAGGCGGTCGGCGCCCCCGGTCTGGGCGGCGACCGCGTCCTGCTCGTCGAGGGCGATCACCTCCAGGACAGCACGGTTGCTCATTGCGCCCATTCCTCCATGAATGACGGCTACAGGTCTAGTCCAATGACCAGACTAGCCGTGCGGATGGTCTCCCGCATCGTGCTCCGTCGTCTCCGAGGGCGCCGGGGCCGCGGTCCGGGCGCCGGCCTTCACCGTGAAGGCGGCCGTGCGGACCTCGCCCTCGTGCCGGAAGTCGAGGAAGAGGCGGTACGTGCCGGGGGTGGGCGCGGTGGCGGTGAAGGAGACGTCGGGGCCGGGGCCGCCCTCGTTCGGGTGGACGTGGAGGTAGGCGAGGTCGCCCTGGCGGAGGGCGACCAGGTGGCCGTACGCGCCGAGGTACGGCTCCAGGTCGGTGACCGGCCGGCCGCCCTTGGAGACGGTGAGGCGCAGCTCACCGGGCTTGCCGGGGTCGAGGGTGCCGCCGAGGCGGACCTGGTAGTCGTCGACGGTGGCGGTGGCCGCGGCGGCGGGGAGCGGCTGGGGGCTGTAGGCGCCGGGGACGCCGAGGTCGACGCCGAGGGTGAGGGCCTCGGCGCCCTTCGCGGCGGGTGTGAAGTCGGCGAAGGCCTTGTAGGCGCCGGCGCGGGGCAGGTCGGCCTCCACGGTCCAGGTGCCGTCGGGGGCCTTCTCGGGGTGGAGGTGGCGGAAGACCGTCAGGTCGCGCGAGGCGACGATGAAGTGCAGCTCCTTGCCGTGCTCGGTGGTGAAGGCGGTGACCTTCTTGCCGGTGGCGTCCTGGATGGAGAACTTCAGGGTGCTGCGGCCGGCCGGCGGGGCCGGGGTCTCCAGGGCGAGGGTGTAGCCGCCCTGGGAGACCTGGAGGCCGCCGGGCGGTTCGGCGGCGGCCGGGCCGGGAGCGGTCTCGTCGTGCCCCTCGTGGCCGCCGGCCGAGGCCGTGGGCGCGGGGGTGGTGGTGGCGTGGTCGGCGTGCTCCGCCGTGCGGGGCTCGTCCACCGGGCCGACGCCCTTCCCGACCCCGTACGCGGCGCCGAAGGTCGCGGCGAGTGCGGCGGCGAAGGCGGTGATCTTTGCTCCGGTGTTCATGACTGCTCTCCCCTTTGTACGGGTCCGGGTCCGGGTCCGGGTCCGGGACCGGGCGCGAGTGCGGGTGCGGGTGCGGAAGCGGGGCGGGTCCGGCGCCCCTCCACTTCCCTCACGATACCCCTGGGGGGTATCAAGTCAAGTCGATCCGACACTTGCGTCGTATACCACCGGGGGGTATACATGGATCCACACCGCCGATACCCCCAGAGGGTATCCGGCCCCAGGACACACGATGGAGGACGACATGGGTTCCTGCTGCACCCCCGACCACAGCTGCTCCACCGGCGCCGCCACCACTGCGGTCGCCGTCGCCGAGGCCACCCGCACCGTCTACGCCGTCTCCGGCATGACCTGCGGACACTGCGAGACCTCGGTCACCCGGTCCGTCGGCGCGGTGGAGGGCGTGCTCGCCGTGGACGTCGACCTCGCCACCGGCCTGGTGACCGTCACCACCGACGGCGCCGCCGACGACGCCCTCATCGGCGCCGCGATCGACGACGCGGGCTACGAGCTGACCGGCCGCGCCTGACCACGGGCCCACGAGCCGCCGGGGCCCGACCCGGACCGCCGCCCGGGCCCCGGCCCCCTCCGTCCCCACCCCTCCGCACCGAGGAGCAGGAAATGACCACGACCACTCCGGGCACCGCCCAGGTCGAGCTCGCCATCGGCGGCATGACCTGCGCCTCGTGCGCCGCCCGCATCGAGAAGAAGCTCAACCGCATGGACGGGGTCGAGGCCACCGTCAACTACGCCACCGAGAAGGCGAAGGTCACCTTCTCCGCCGACATCCCGGTCGCCGACCTGATCGCCACCGTCGAGGCCACCGGCTACACCGCCGCCGAGCCGGAGCCGGAGCGCCCCGCGCGCGACGGCGCCGAGGGCGGCCCCTCCGACGAGGAGAAGGCCGACGCCGAACTGCGGCCCCTGAAGCAGCGGCTGGTCACCGCGGTCGCCCTCGCCGTCCCCGTCATCGCGATGGCGATGGTCCCCGCGCTCCAGATCGAGTACTGGCAGTGGCTGAGCCTCACCCTCGCCGCACCGGTCGTCGTCTACGCCGCCTGGCCCTTCCACCGGGCCGCCTGGACCAACGCCCGGCACGGCGCGGCCACCATGGACACGCTGATCTCGGTCGGCACCATCGCCGCGTTCCTGTGGTCGCTGTGGGCGCTGTTCTTCGGCACCGCCGGTACGCCGGGGATGACGCACCCCTTCGAGTTCACCATCGCCCGCACCGACGGCGCCGGGAACATCTACCTGGAGGCCGCCGCCGGCGTCACCGCCTTCATCCTCGCGGGCCGCTACTTCGAGGCCCGCTCGAAGCGGAAGGCCGGCGCCGCGCTCAAGGCGCTCATGCGGCTGGGCGCGAAGGAGGTGACCGTCCTCAGGAACGGCCGGGAAGTCACCGTACCGACCGCCGAACTCCAGGTCGGCGACCGCTTCCTGGTCCGCCCCGGCGAGAAGATCGCCACCGACGGCACCGTCGTCGAGGGCTCGTCCGCCGTGGACGCGTCGATGCTGACCGGCGAGTCCGTCCCCGTCGAGGTCGGCGTCGGCGACTCCGTCACCGGAGCCACCCTGAACGCCGGCGGCCGGCTGGTCGTCGAGGCCACCCGCGTCGGCGCCGACACCCAGCTCGCCCGGATGGCCAGGCTGGTGGAGGACGCGCAGAACGGCAAGGCCGCCGCCCAGCGCCTCGCCGACCGGATCTCGGCCGTCTTCGTGCCGATCGTCATCGCGCTCTCGCTCGGCACCCTCGGCTTCTGGCTGGGCACCGGCCAGGGACTGTCCGCCGCGTTCACCGCCGCCGTCGCCGTCCTGATCATCGCCTGCCCGTGCGCCCTCGGCCTCGCCACCCCGACCGCCCTCATGGTCGGCACCGGGCGCGGCGCCCAGCTCGGCATCCTCATCAAGGGACCCGAGGTCCTGGAGACCACCCGCAAGGTCGACACCATCGTCCTCGACAAGACCGGCACCGTCACCACCGGCCGGATGACCCTCCTGGAGGTCCACACCGCCGCCGGTACCGACGAGACCGACGTCCTGCGCCTCGCCGGCGCCCTGGAGCACTCCTCCGAGCACCCGATCGCCCAGGCCGTCGCCGCCGGCGCCGCCGCCCGGGTCGGCCCCCTGCCCGCCCCCGAGGACTTCGCCAACGTCCCCGGTCTCGGCGTCCAGGGCGTCGTCGACGGCCACGCCGTCCTCGTCGGCCGCGAGAAGCTCCTCGACGAGTGGGCGATGGAGCTGCCCGCGGACCTCAAGGCCGCGAAGGACGCCGCCGAGAAGGCCGGGAGGACGGCCATCGCCGTCGCCTGGGACGGGGAGGCCCGCGCGGTCCTGGAGGTCGCCGACGCGATCAAGGAGACCAGCGCGGAGGCGATCCGCCGCCTCAAGGCCCTCGGGCTCACCCCGATCCTGCTGACCGGCGACAACCGGGCGGTCGCCGACTCCGTCGCCGCCGAGGTCGGCATCGGCGAGGTCATCGCCGAGGTCATGCCGCAGGACAAGGTCGACGTGGTCAAGCGCCTCCAGGCCGAGGGCCGTTCGGTCGCCATGGTCGGCGACGGCGTCAACGACGCCGCCGCGCTCGCCCAGGCCGACCTGGGGCTCGCGATGGGCACCGGCACGGACGCCGCCATCGAGGCCGGCGACCTCACCCTCGTACGGGGCGACCTGCGGGCCGCGGCGGACGCCATCCGGCTCTCCCGCAAGACCCTCGGCACCATCCGGTCCAACCTCTTCTGGGCCTTCGCCTACAACGTGGCCGCCCTGCCGCTGGCCGCCGCCGGACTGCTCAACCCGATGATCGCCGGAGCCGCGATGGCCTTCTCCTCGGTCTTCGTGGTCGGCAACAGCCTGCGGCTGCGCGGCTTCCAGGCCGCCGACAGGTGACCTCCGGACCCTCGACCCGACGGGAGCACGCCATGGCCGGATACACCCCGCACAAGGAAGACGTCATCCGAAGGCTCCGGCGGATCGAGGGACAGGTCCGGGGAGTGCAGCGGATGGTCGACGAGGACACCTACTGCATCGACGTCCTGACCCAGGTCTCGGCCATCAACGCCGCCCTCCAGTCCTGCGCCGTCGCCCTCCTGGACGAACACCTCGCCTGCTGCGTCACGGAGGCGATCGCCGTCGGCGGCGACGAGGCGAGGGAGAAGGTCGGCGAGGCGTCGAAGGCGATCGCCCGCCTGATCCGGACCTGACACGACCGCCGCCCCCGACCGCCCCCGCACGAGGAACCCGCACCGACGGGCCGCCTCGTCCGGGGGCGGTCGCCGTACGAGGGGCGGTGGCTGTACGAGGGACGGTCGCCGTAGGAGGGACCGTCGCCGTACGACGGGCGGTCGCCGTTTCTCGGGCGCTTCGCGTGGAGTCGACGCGGGGTCAGACGTGGAGCGCCGGGGGGAAGCCGGTCCAGCGGAGGTCGTCGGGGAGGTGCCGGGTGTCGTTGAGGACGAGGACGGCCGGCGGGCGGCCGGGGGCGTAACGGATCACCGTCAGCGCCGCGTTCGCCTGGTTCACGCCCATCCACCGCCAGGCCGGCGCGCCGAGCGCCGCCCGCACCAGCCAGCCGACGAGGAAGTTGTGGGTGACGAGCAGCTCGTGGCGCGGCTCGTCCCCCTCCACCGGCCCGGTGAAGCGCGCGACCGCCTCCGCCGCCAGCTCCGCGCCACGCGCCCGCTCCGGTGCCGGGACGCGCTCCAGGAACCCGAGCATCGCGTCGGCCGCCTCGGCCGGCAGCTCCTCCCGGGAGGGCACGTACGGGACGTAGTCGCCGGCCTCCTCCAGGGCGCCGACGGGCACGCCGTCGAGCCGTTCGCCGATCAGCCGGGCCGTCTCCGCGGCGCGGGGCAGCGGCCCGTGGTGGACGGCCGCCAGCGGCACGCCCCGGAGCCGCTCCCCGAGCAGCACCGCCTGCCGCCGCCCCGCCTCCGTCAGCCCGCTCTCGTCGGGCGTGGCCTCGCCGTGCCGGGTGACGTAGAGGAAGCGGTCGGCCGTGCTGCTGCTCATGGAGGGGTGCCTTCCGTGCCGGAGGAACGATCTTGGCGGTCTCCGTCGGGGACGCGCACCGGCCCCCGCCGGTTGCGGGGCGCGGGCGCTGCGCCGACCGGGGGTGGGCGGCGCGGACCGGGCGGCGCCGAACGAGTGGACTCGCCCCGCTCCCGGCGGCGGGCGGCGCGGCGGTGCGGCCGCCGGTGCTGATCTGGCAGCGCGCGCACCCGAGGCCGCGCGCACCCGTCCCCCCTGCGACTCGCTCCCGTCCGCCCCTGGAAGGCGCTCCCCCATGCGACGACGTACCCCCCGCCGGCTCCTCGCCACCGCCCTGCTCCTCGCGGCCGCCGCCCCCGCGCCTTCCGCGCTCCCGGCGACCGCGGCCCCCGCCCCCGTACCGCTCCGCCACGGCGGCGAGGGCGACTGCCGGGGCGGCGACGGGCTGCCGCCCGCCACGGCCGAGCGGCTCGACGCGACCGTCGAGAAGGTCCGGCGGCAGGCCGGGATCCCCGGGCTCGTCGTCGGCGTCCGGATGCCGGGGAAGGGCTGTTACGTCCGGGCCACCGGGGTCGCGGACAAGCGGACCGGCCGGCCGATGTCCGCCGACGGGTACATCCGGATCGGCAGCGAGACGAAGACCTTCACCGTCACCGCGCTCCTCCAGCTCGTCGACGAGGGGAAGGTCGGGCTGGACGACCCGATCGACGACTACGTCCGGGGCGTCCCGAACGGCCACCGGATCACGCTGCGGCAGCTCGCCGGGATGCGCAGCGGCCTCTTCCCGTACACCGCCGACCAGGACTTCCTCCGCGACATGCTGAGCGACCCGAAGCGGCCGTACACCCCGTGGGAGCTGCTGTCGTACGGCTACCGGCACCCGAACACCTTCCGGCCGGGCGCCACCTTCCAGTACTCCAACTCCAACCTCGTCCTCCTCGGCCTCGTCATCGAGAAGGTCACCGGCCGGCCCCTCGCGAAGGTCCTGCACGAGCGGGTCATCCGGCCGGCCGGACTGCGGCACTCGTTCCTGCCGAAGGGCGCCGAGTTCCCCGAGCCGCACCCGCGCGGCTACACCGACCAGACGCTCAGCGGCGCCGTCGCCGACGCCACCGACTGGAACCCGAGCTGGGCCTGGGCGGCCGGCGGGATGATCTCGGACCTCGACGACCTGCACCGCTGGGCGAAGGTCGTCGCCACCGGCGAACTCCTCAGCCCCGCCACCCAGGCACAGCGCCTCAAGACCCTCCCGACGGGCTTCCCCGGCACCTCGTACGGCCTCGGCATCCTGAACACCAACGGCTGGATCGGCCACAACGGCTCCCTGCCCGGCTACGAGACCGTCACGGTCTACCTGCCGTCCCAGAAGGCCACGCTCGTCGTGATGCTCAACACCGACGCGCTCAGCGGCGGCCAGGAGCCGTCCACGCTGGTGGCGAGGGCCGTCACCGAGGTCATCACGCCGAAGAACGTGTACGCGGGCTCGGTCACCCCGCGCGGCTGACGGCCGCCCCGCGCGAGGGCCGCGGGCGGGAGGGCGCGGGCGGGAAGTCCCGTGCGGCCTGCGCCGGACGGGTGGCCGTGCCTACGATCGGGCCATGAGCGCTGACTCTTCTCGCCGGTCCGTCGGTTCGCGGAACTCGTTCCTGTCCATCGGGTCGGTCGGCTCGACGCTGTCGGTCGGCTCGGTGGGCTCCTTCCTGTCCGTCGGCTCGGTCGGTTCCTTCCTGTCCGTCGGCTCGGTGGGCTCCTTCCTGTCCGTCGGCTCGGTCGGCTCCGCGGCCTCCGTGCTCTCGGTCGGCTCCTGGGCGAGCCTGGGCTCGCTGCTGTCGGCGGAGTCCCGGTGGTCGGCCCTGTCCTGGCGTTCGCGCGGCGCCGTCCTCGCCGCGGGCGCGGGTCTCACGGCCGTCGCGCTGCAGGCCCTCGCCCCGGCGCGGCGCGGCCGTGGTTCCTCTACTGGTACGCCACTTCCCCACCGCCAGGACGCATCCCATGGCCGCCACTGAGGACGTCCTCGCCGCGTACGGGATCCCCGTCATCCCGGACCCCGCGGACGCCGCCTCCCGCAAGCGGCGGGCGATCCTCGACGCGGCGCTTGCGGAGTTCCTCGCGGAGGGGTACGCGGCAGCGTCGATGGACGCCATCACCGCACGGTCCGGGGTGTCGAAGGCGACGATCTACAAGCACTTCGGCAGCAAGGAGCGGCTGTTCCTCGCGGTCGTCGGCGGGGTGCTCCCGAAGACGTACGCGGACCTGGAGCCGGCCGACTCCGCCCTCGCCGCCGCGCCCGACCTGCGCGCCGCCCTGGTGCGGCTGACGACGGACTGGGCGCGGATCCTGCTGCGGCCGGACATCATGTCGCTGCGGCGGCTCGTCATCGGCGAGATCGACCGCTTCCCGCAGCTGGGCCGGCTCTGGTGCCGCGTCAGCCACGACACGAACAACGGCCCGCTCGTCGAGGCCGTCACCGAACTCGACGCCCGCGGGGTCCTCGACGTGCCGGACCCGGAGCTGGCGGTGCGGCAGCTCGTCGCGGCGACCGTCGGGGTGCCGCAGCTCGTGCGGACCTTCTCGCCGGAGGCGGAGATCGACGACGCCGAGCTGGAGCGGACGATCGGCTCGGGAGTGGACCTGTTCCTGGCCCGGTACGGGACCGCCCGCGACGCCCGGGAGAAACGAAACCGCTGAGGATCGGTTTCCCGGGCGCCGCGCACGTCCTGGTCCGGCCCTACCCGGTCACCGCACCATCAGGCCCACCGCGAGGACCGCGATGAGGGCGCTCGACGCCAGGCCCGTGAGGAGCCGGGCGCGGGCGCCCGTCAGGGCGTGGCCCAGAAGGGTGCCGGTGGCGGCGAGCAGCAGCTGCCAGCTCGCCGAGGCGGCGAAGGCCGCGGCGACGAAGACGGCCCCCTCGGCCGGGCCCGTCGTCGCGTGGCCGCCGAGGACGAGGGCCGTGAAGTACAGGACCGTCATCGGGTTCAGGACCGTGAGGCCGAGGAAGGTCCAGAAGGCCCGGTGGGGTGCCGCCACCGGGCGTTCCTCGGCCGGGGTCCCGGCGCGGTGGGCGCGCAGCGCGGTACGGGCCGAGGCCGCCGCGAGGGCCAGCAGGACGAGCGCGGACGCCCAGCGCAGGGGCGTCGCCACCGGCGCGAGGAGCGGTACGAGCGCGGCCCCGCCGACGACCGCGACCAGGGCGTACACCCCGTCCGCCGCCGCGATGCCGAGCGCCGCGCCCGCCCCCGTACGCCAGGGGCTGCGGGCCGCGACCGCCACCAGATGGGCGCCGACGGCGCCCACGGGGATCGCGATGCCGTAGCCGGCCAGCAGGCCGGCCACCGCCGCGCCGGTCACGCGACGGCGGGGGTCGCACCTCCGGGAACGGCGGCCGGGCGCTGTCGGTGGTAGGCCGCGCCGTCCTTCGTCCGGGCGAGGAACCCGCCGACGACGAGGTGGCGGCGCAGGGCCGGGTAGTCCTCGTGGACGGTCTTCAGGGCCGCGTTGACCTCGGGCTCGCGGTAGACGCGGCCGGTCTCGAAGAGGCTCTCGGCGAGGTGCGCGAGAAGCGCCTCGCGGCGGGCGGGGCGCCGCGGGATCGCGACGAGCCGCCCGTCGGCGGCGAAGAGGTCCGCGACGGGGCGCGGCGAAGGATGACTGCTCATGGGGGAAGGGTCGTCGCCCGTCCCGTTCCCCCGCAAAGGATTTTCGCCGGGCCCGGCACCGCGCGGCGACTCCTGGGGGAAAGGGGCCGCCCGGCGTCCGGGTGGACGTCGGGCGGCCCCGCGGTCCGGCGCGGGCGCCGGTCAGGCGGTGGTCTTCTCGGCCCGCGGGGCGGGCGTCGCGGCGGTCTCGGTGGCCGCGGCCTTGTCGCCCCTCATCGCCAGGAGGGTGACGGCGCCGCCGACCGCGGCGACGACGGCCGCGCCGGTGAACGCGGCCGAGAAGCCCTCGGTGAGCCGGGGCAGGTCGCCGAGCCGGTCGGCGCCCTGCGACGTGGCGACCGCGGTGAGGGCGGCGAGGCCGAGCGCGGAACCGACGTTGTAGGTGGTGTTGACGATGCCGGAGGCGAGACCGGCCTGCTCCTGCGGGGCGCCGGACATCGCCGCGATCATCGCCGGGATGTAGGCGAGGGACATGCCGAGCGCGGCGACGAGCGAGGCGGGCAGGACGTCGACGAGGAAGGTGCCGGTGGGCTCGACGGCGGCGAGCCAGATCAGGCCCGCGGCGAGGACCAGCAGACCGCCGCCGATGAGCGGCTTGGCGCCGACCTTCGCCATCAGGCGGGCGGTGACGGCCGTCATGAAGATCATGAGGAGCACGGTCATCGGGAGCAGCGCGGCGCCGGAGGCGAAGGCCCCGTAGCCGAGGACCTGCTGGAGGTACAGGTTGAGGAAGTACCACATGGGGATCCACGCGGCGCCGAGCAGCGTCATCGCCAGGTTGGCGGAGCCGAGGCGCGGGACCCGCCAGACGCCGAGCGGCATGAGCGGCTCGCGGACGGACTTCTGGACGACGAGGAACAGCGCGAGGAGGACGGCGGCGCCGGTCAGCTGGAGGATCGTGCCGGTGGAGCCCCAGCCGGCCTCGGGGGCGCGGACGACGGCGAAGACGGCGAGGGCGAGGCCGGCGGTGACGGCGGCGGCGCCGAGGACGTCGACGGAGCCGCGGCGGGACCCGACCTCCGGGAGGAGCCGGGTGGCGGCGAGGGTCGCCAGGCCGATGGGGATGTAGACGAGGAAGACCCACTGCCAGGAGGCCCACTCGGTGAAGACGCCGCCGAGGAAGACGCCCGCGGTGCCGCCGGCGGGGGCCGCGGCGCCGTAGAGCGCCATCGCCTTGCCGAGCTCCTTCGGGTCGTGCATGAAGAGCATCATCAGGAGGGTCATCGCGGAGGGCGCGATGAGCGCGCCGCCGACGCCCTGCACGGCGCGGCCCGCGATCTCGACCCAGGCGGTCTGCGCGGCGGCTGCGAGGACCGAGCCGGCGATCATCACGGACCAGCCGGTGACGAAGATCCTCCGGGCTCCGACGAGGTCGGAGAGGCGTCCGCCGAGGAGCAGCAGACCGCCGAAGACGATCACGTAGGCGTTGAAGACCCACTGGAGCTCGCCTTGCGAGAACCCGAGGTCCTTCTGCATCTCGGGGAGCGCCACTCCGATGATCGAGGTGTCCATGATGACCATGAACTGGGCGGTGGCGAGCACGAGGAGTGCCCACCAGCGCCGGGGGTTGACGTTCGACATCGCACTGCCCTTCACTCGCGGCCGACCGGTGGCCCAGGCCGTTCACATACCCCTAGGGGGTACCTTCGCGGAGCACCGTAACATACCCATGGGGGGTATGTAAGGCCGACGGGGACACGCCGTCGTGGCCCGTGATCCGGGCACTCGGAACGGACGCCAGGACCGGGCACAATGCGCCCATGACCGCAACCGAGGACAGCGCGACCGACACCGGCGACCTCCTCCGGCGCTGGAACGCCACCCTGCTCGCCGCCCGCGCCGGCCACGCGGGCCCCGACCCCACCCCGTACGGCCGGGACCTGCTCGACCGCTGGGCCGAACCGCAGCGCCGCTACCACACCACCGCCCACCTGCGGGCGGTCCTCGACCGGATCGACGAGCTCACCGACCTGGGCGGCGAGGGCGGTGAGCTCGAACTCGTCCGCCTCGCCGCCTGGTTCCACGACGCCGTCTACCGCCCCGACCGCTCCGAGAACGAGGAGCGCTCCGCCCACCTCGCCGAACGCGCCCTGACGGAAGCCGGGTTGACCGCGCACGAGGTCGCGGAGGTGGCCCGCCTGGTCCGCCTCACCGTCACCCACGACCCGGCCCCCGGCGACCTCAACGGCGAGACCCTCTGCGACGCCGACCTCGCGATCCTCGCCACCGACCCCGACACCTACCGGGGGTACGCGGCGGCCGTCCGCGAGGAGTACGCCTTCGTCCCCGACGACGCCTTCCGCGAAGGCCGCGCCGCCGTCCTCCGTCACCTCCTCGCCCTCCCCCGCCTCTTCCGCACCCCCTACGGCGCGGCGGCCTGGGAGGCACAGGCCCGCGAGAACCTGGAGAAGGAACTCGCGGAACTGACCGCGGGCGGCTGAACCCCGACGCCGCACGACGCCCGGCCGTGGCACCCCCCGGCCGGGCGCCGCGGCCCGACGTGGCGGCCCGGCGTCGCCACCCGGAACCCGGCCCGGCGTCTCGGCCGGACCCGGCGTCCCGGCCCGGCGTCTCGGATCGCGAGAAGGCCCGCGCCCCCGGAATCAAAGGGGCGAATCACCGGTTGACGCATCTCATGCCGTCTCCCTCCGCCGACCCCGCCCCCGCCACGCCCCGGATGCCCCTGGCCGTCTACGTCCTCGGCCTCTCCGTCTTCGCGCTCGGCACGAGCGAGTTCATGCTCTCCGGCCTCCTCCAGGCCGTCGCGGAGGACATGGACGTCTCCATCCCGCAGGCCGGACTGCTCATCTCCGCCTTCGCCATCGGCATGGTCGTCGGCGCCCCGCTGCTCGCGGTGGCCACCCTCCGCCTCCCCCGCAAGACGACCCTGGTCGCCCTGATCACCGTCTTCGGCCTCTCGCAGATCGCCGGCGCGCTCGCCCCGAGCTACGGGATCCTCTTCGCGTCCCGCGTCGTCAGCGCCCTCGCCTGCGCCGGCTTCTGGGCGGTGGGCGCGGCCGTCGCCATCGCGATGGTCCCGGCGGACAGCCGGGCCCGCGCCCTCGCGGTCATGATCGGCGGCCTCTCCATAGCCAACGTCCTGGGCGTCCCGGCCGGCGCCTTCCTGGGCGAGCACCTCGGCTGGCGCTCCGCCTTCTGGGCCGTGGGCGCCGCCTCCGCGATCGCCCTCGCCGGCGTCGTCACCCGCATCCCGCACCTCCCCCTCCCGGAGACGAAGCCCCGCCTCAGGCGGGAGCTCGCGATCTACCGGGACCGCCAGGTCCTCCTCTCGATCACGGTCACCGCGCTCGCCGCGGGCGGCGTCTTCTGCGCCTTCTCCTACCTCGCCCCGCTGCTCACCGACGTCTCGGGCCTGGGCGGGTCCTGGGTCTCCGGCGTCCTGGCCCTCTTCGGCGTCGGCGCGCTGATCGGCACGGTGATCGGCGGCCGGTTGGCCGACGCCCACCTCTTCGGCGTCCTCCTCACCGGCATCACGGCCTCCACCGCCTTCCTGGTGGCCCTGGCCCTCTTCGCCTCCGTCCCCGCGGCGACCGTCTCCCTGGCGTTCCTCCTCGGCGTCTCGGCCTTCTTCACGGCCCCCGCCCTCAACGCCCGCATGTTCGACGTCGCCGGCGCCGCCCCCACCCTGGCCGGAGCCACCACCACCGCCGCCTTCAACCTCGGCAACACCGGCGGCCCCTGGCTCGGCGGCACCGTCATCGACGCCGGCCTCGGCTACGCCTCCCCCGCCTGGGCAGGCGCCGCGATGACCCTCCTGGCCCTCACCACGGCCGCCGTCGCCCTCCGCCTCACCCGCACGAAGAAGTCCCGCGTGGTGACCGGCGCCCAGGCGGCCCCGGCCGAACGACGGGCCTACCACCACCAGGGCTGACGCCCGCGGCCGACCGGACCCCGTCGCCCTGGGCCGCCCCTGCCCGGGTCACCCCCCGGGCCGGGTCACCCCCCGGGCCGGATCACCCCCGGGCCGGTCGCCCCTTAGGCCGGCGCAGCCCCGCTTCCGTGAGGCGGCGGAGGAGTTCCTTGGAGCCGACCGGGACCGCGCCGGCCGCGACGGCCCTGTCGTACCAGTCGGCCGGGATGTCGTAGTGGTCGCGGTCGTAGCCGCGGGCGGGGGCGCCGAGGTCGGCGGCGAAGGCGTGGAGCTCCTCGAAGGAGACGTCGCTGACGAGGTGGGACCACATGCGGCCGTGGCCCGGCCAGGTCGGCGGGTCGATGTACAGGGTCATCGGCGGGGTCCCGTACCGGGGGCGGCCCTCACGTCAGGCCTCCCACCCGGGCCACCACCACGCCCTGCTTGCCGCAGACCCAGTGGGGGTCCGGGCCCAGTTCGGGTTCGACGTCGAGGGCGTGCGGGTCGCCGGAGGAGCAGACGGGGCAGAGGGGCCAGCGGCCGTAGGCCTCCAGGAGGGCGTCCTGCACGTCCTGGGCGACGAGGCCCGCGACGTACTCCACGCCCTCGGGCCACTGCTCGACCCACCAGCGGCGGTGCGTCACCGCGTCCTCCACCATCGACACGACCTGCGCGGCGGCCACGTCACGGGCCGCGAGGTCGGCCAGCACCAGGGCGCGCGCGGCGTGCAGCGCCTGCTCCACGGGGTCGATGTCGTCCATGGGGCCATTGTCCCCCGGCCGCCCGGAAGGGCGAAGGCCGCCCGTCACCCCGGGGCGCACGAGGCCTTGTCCGCGTCCGGGGGTGAAACTATCTTTCACATGTGACCAATGACGTGAAGGAAACTTTCAACGGGGAGGCACCTCCCGCCCCCGCCGCCCTCGCCGCCAAGGTGCGCACCCTCTCCCCGTCCATGACCCGCTCCATGCAGCGGGTCGCCGAGGCCGTCGCCGGGGACCCCGCCGGGTGCGCCGCCCTCACGGTCACCGGTCTCGCCGAGCTGACCGGCACCAGCGAGGCCACCGTGGTCCGCACCGCGCGGATCCTCGGCTACCCCGGCTACCGCGACCTGCGGCTCGCCCTCGCCGGGCTGGCCGCCCACCAGCAGTCCGGCCGCGCCCCCTCCGTCACCGCCGACATCGCCGTCGACGACCCGGTCGCCGACGTCGTCGCCAAGCTCGCCCACGACGAGCGGCAGACCCTCGCCGACACCGCCGCCGCCCTCGACACCGTGCAGCTCGGCGCCGTCGCCGCCGCCTGCGCCGCCGCCCGCCGCATCGACGTCTACGGCGTCGGCGCCTCCGGTCTCGTCGCCCAGGACCTCGCGCAGAAGCTGCTGCGGATCGGGCTGATCGCCCACGCCCACAGCGACCCGCACCTCGCCGTCACCAACGCCGTGCAGCTCCGCCCCGGCGACGTCGCCCTCGCCATCACCCACTCCGGCTCCACCGGCGACGTCATAGAACCGCTCCGGGTGGCCTTCGAGCACGGCGCCACCACGGTCGCGATGACCGGCCGCCCCGACGGCCCCGTCAGCCAGTACGCCGACCACGTGCTGACCACCTCCACCGCCCGCGAGAGCGAGCTCCGACCGGCCGCCATGTCGTCCCGCACCAGCCAACTCCTGGTCGTGGACTGCCTGTTCACCTGCGTCACGCAGCGCACGTACGAGACCGCGGCCCCGGCCCTCGCGGCCTCGTACGAAGCCCTCGCCCACCGGCACGCGCCCCGGACGACCCGCTGACCCCCCGACCGGACCACGCCACGACCATGAAAGAGCAGCCGCCCGTGTCCACCACGTACTCCGAGCTCCGCGCCCAGCTGGCCACCCTCACCACCGAGGCGTTCCGCCCCGAACTGGCCGAGATCGACCGGCTGTCCACCCTGGAGATCGCCCGCACCATGAACGGCGAGGACCAGTCCGTCCCCGCCGCCGTCGCCCGCGCGCTCCCGGCCATCGCCGCCGCCATCGACGCCACCGCCGAGCGGATGGCCCGCGGCGGCCGCCTCCTCTACCTCGGCGCCGGCACCGCCGGCCGGCTCGGCGTCCTCGACGCCAGCGAGTGTCCGCCCACCTTCAACACCGACCCCTCCCAGGTCGTCGGCCTGATCGCGGGCGGCCCCTCGGCGATGGTCCAGTCCGTGGAGGGCGCCGAGGACTCCCGGGAGCTGGCGGCCACCGACCTCGACGCGCTCGGCGTCGGCCCGGACGACACCGTCGTCGGCATCTCCGCCTCCGGCCGCACCCCGTACGCCGTCGGCGCCGTCGAACACGCCCGGAGCCTGGGCGCGCTCACCATCGGGCTCTCCTGCAACGCGGACAGCGCCCTCGCCGCGGCCGCCGAGCACGGCATCGAGGTCGTCCCCGGCCCCGAACTCCTCACCGGTTCCACCCGCCTGAAGGCCGGCACGGCCCAGAAGCTGGTCCTCAACATGATCTCGACGATCACCATGATCCGCCTGGGCAAGACCTACGGAAACCTCATGGTCGACGTCCGCGCCTCCAACGAGAAGCTCCGGGCCCGCTCGCGCCGCATCGTGGCGCTCGCGACCGGCGCCCCCGACGAGCAGATCGAGGCCGCCCTCACCGCCGCCGAGGGGGAGGTGAAGAACGCCATCCTGATCATCCTCGCCGACGTCGACGCCGCCACCGCGGCCCGCCGCCTGGAGGAGTCCCACGGCCACCTGCGCGCGGCGCTGCACGCGACCCCCTGAGCCGCCCCCGCCCCCGTACCGAAGGCACCACCGCACATGAGCACAGACGACAAGAACCGCGCCATCGCCGCCGCGATCCTCCCCCTCGTCGGCGGCGCCGGGAACATCTCCTCCGTGGCCCACTGCATGACCCGCCTCCGGCTGGGTCTGCGCGACCGCTCGCTCGTCCGGGACGAGGCCCTCAAGGCCCTGCCGTCGGTGATGGGCGTGGTGGAGGACGACACGTACCAGATCGTCCTCGGCCCGGGCACGGTCGCCCGGGTCACCCCCGCCTTCGAGGCCCTGGTGGCCGAGGGGGCGGCGGAGGCGCCCGCGCGCTCCGCCGAGGAGCTGGCCGACAAGGGAGCCGCCCTCAGGGCGGCCCGGAAGGCGAAGAACGCGACCCCCTTCAAGCTCTTCCTCCGCAGGGTCGCCGACATCTTCGTCCCGCTGATCCCGGCCCTCATCGGCTGCGGCATCATCGCCGGCCTCAACGGCCTGCTGGTCAACCTCGGTCTGCTGCCCGGGATCACCCCGGCGCTCGCCGCCGTCGCCAGCGGCTTCATGGCCCTCATCGCGGTCTTCGTCGGCTTCAACACCGCGAAGGAGTTCGGCGGCACGCCGATCCTCGGCGGCGCGGTCGCCGCGATCATCGTCTTCGCGGGCGTCGCCAAGGTCGAGGTCTTCGGCCAGGCCCTCTCCCCCGGCCAGGGCGGTGTCCTCGGCGCGCTGGGGGCGGCCGTGCTCGCCGTGTACGTGGAGAGGTGGTGCCGCCGCTGGGTGCCGGAGTCCCTGGACGTCCTGGTCACCCCGACGCTCACGGTGCTCGTCTCCGGCCTCGTCACGCTCTACGGCCTGATGTTCGTCGCGGGCGAGGTCTCGCGGAGCATCGGCGGCTTCGCCGACTGGCTCCTGGCGCACGCGGGCGCCGGCGCCGGCTTCCTCCTCGGCGGCCTCTTCCTGCCGCTGGTGATGCTCGGCCTCCACCAGGCCCTGATCCCCATCCACACCACCCTCATCGAACAGCAGGGCTACACCGTCCTCCTCCCGATCCTGGCGATGGCGGGCGCGGGCCAGGTCGGCGCGGCCATGGCCGTCTACCTGAGGCTGCCCCGCAACGGCTCCCTCCGCCGCACCATCAGGTCCGCCCTCCCGGCCGGCTTCCTCGGCGTCGGCGAACCGCTCATCTACGGCGTCTCCCTGCCGCTGGGCCGTCCCTTCGTCACGGCCTGCGTCGGCGGCGCGTTCGGCGGCGGCTTCGTCGGCCTCTTCAGCATGCTGGGCGACAAGGTCGGCTCCACCGCGATCGGCCCCTCCGGCTGGGCGCTCTTCCCGCTCCTCGACGGCGACCAGGGCCTCGGCACGACCCTCGCGATCTACGCGGGCGGCCTGCTCGTCGGCTACCTCGCGGGCTTCACCGCCACCTACTTCTGGGGCCTCGGCCGCGAGCTGATCGAGGAGTTCGACGTGGACACGGAGGCGGTGCCGGGCTCCCCGCCGGTGACCGCCGGCACCGGGGCCGCGGGCCCGGGATCCCCCGGCCGCGACCCCGAGCCCGACCCGGAGCCCGCGAAGCTCTGACGCTCCCGGTGTCTAGGGCGTGTCCCGTTCGACGACGACGCCGACGACGCTGGACACCGGCAGCAGGCCCCAGAAGCGGGAGTCGGTGCTGAAGGCGGGGTTGTCGCCGAGGAGGGCGATCCGGCCGGGCGGGACGAGCGCGCCGTCGGGGACTCCGGCGGCGGCGCACACCTCGGGCGGGACCGGTTCCCCGGCCAGCGCGGCGACCCGCTTCACCACCAGCGGCGGCCGGACCGCCGGCCCGGCGCCCGGGCGGGGGCGGACGAGGCCCTCGGGCGGGGCGACGACGACGATCCGTCCGGTACGCAGCCGGGCCGCGCCCCCGCGGACGACCAGGACCCGCTGCCCGTCCCGCAGGGCCGGCATCATGCTGGGCCCGTTGATCCGGAGCCGGGACAGGAAGCGGCGCAGCAGCACCAGGAGCAGGGCGGGAACGGCGGCGGCGCCCAGGAACACGTACAGGTCCACGTCGGCCTCCTCAGGGCACCGGCACCGCGCCCGGCGCGTCGGTACGGTAGCCGTCGGCCTGGAGGGTGAACAGCTCCGCGTACCGGCCGCCGCGTGCCATCAGCGCGCCGTGGGTGCCCTCCTCGACGACCCGGCCGTCGCCGAGGACGACGATGCGGTCGGCGTCGCGGACGGCACCGAGCCGGTGCGAGACGACCACGCCGGTCGCGCCCTCCCGCAGGGTGCGCAGGCTGTCGTGGATCTCCTTCTCTGCCTCCGCGTCCAGGCCGGCGCTGGGCTCGTCGAGGATCAGCAGGTCGGCGTCGGCGCGCATGAACGCCCGCGCCACCGCGACCCGTTGCCACTCGCCGCCGGAGAGCGACTGGCCGGCGAACGACGGGCCCGGGCCGCCCTGCTCCGCGTCCGGGACGAAGATCCGGCTGAGGAGGGTGTCGTAGCCGGCGGGCAGCCGGGTGAGCCGGTCGTGGACGCCCGCGGCCCGCGCCGCCGCGGTGACGGCGCCGCGGTCGCCGGCCCGGTCGAGCCGGCCGAGGCCGACGTTCTCGCCGGCGGTGAGGTCGTAGCGGCCGTAGTCCTGGAAGACGACGCCGATCCGGCGGCGGTACTCGTCCGGGGTGAAGCGGCGGATGTCGGTGCCGTCCCACAGGATCCGGCCCTCGGTGGGGTCGTACAGCCGGCACAGCAGCTTCACCAGGGTGCTCTTGCCCGCGCCGTTCAGTCCGACGAGGGCGGTCGCCGCGCCGGCGGTGAGCGTCAGGTCCACCCCGCGCAGCACCCACGGCGAGGAGTCGTCGTACCGGAACCAGACGTTCTCGAAGGTGATCGAGGACCGCAGCGGGCGCGGCTCCTCGGCGGGCCCGTCCAGCTGCCGCAGGTCGGGGGCGAGGTCCCGCAGGGCCCGGTAGGACACGAAGGTGAGGAGTGCCTGGTAGGCGTTGCTGCCGGTGTTGGCCAGCTGGCCGACGCCGGTCTGGATGGCGGCGGTGGCGGCGAGGAAGACGGAGACGTCGCCGACGGAGAGCGTGCCGGCGCCGACGGCCCTGACGACCCAGACGAGGCCGACGCCGTAGACGGCGACGCCGAGCACGGACGGCCCGACTCCCCTGAGGAGGTTGCGGAGTTCGGTGCGCCGCTCGGCCTCGGAGGCCGCGGCCAGTTCGGCCCGGGCCCGGTCCTTGAAGTGGTCCTGGAGCCCGAAGAGCCGGATCTCCTTCACCGCGTCGGTGTCGGTGAGCAGGCTCGCGTAGAACATCTGGCGGCGGCTGCGCGCCACGATGTCCCGGATGACGGCGGCGCGCCGGCGGCCGGCGGTGAGCTGGGTCCGGAAGGTCGGCAGCGCCATGACGACGGTGAGCGCTCCGAGCAGCGGGTTGAGGACGCAGACGGTGATCAGGAAGCCGAGGAAGGTCACCAGCGCCTGCACGCCGCCGACGGCCGAGCCGATGAGCATGCCGGGCGCGGAGGAGCCGGCCTCCTGGGCGAGCCGCAGCTCGTCCTGGAAGGACGGGTCCTCGAAGTGCCGCAACCCGGGCAGCCGGTTGACACCCTCGAACAGCTCGTCCTGGACGCGGAGTTGGACGCGGCGGGCGTGCTGCTCGCGGAGGAAGTCGGTGACGGCGGGGACGAGCGCGACCCCGAGGCCGACGGCGACCAGCAGGACGGCGACGCGGACGAGGGCGTCCGGGGGCCGGTGCTGGGTGATGGCGTCGAAGAGTTCGCGGACGAGGAGCGCGGCGGCGGCGGGCAGCAGTCCGGCGACGACGCTCCCGGCCAGGTAGAGCAGGAGCGCGCCGCGCCCGGCCCGCCAGGCGAGCGCCGCGGCGGTTCGCCCGGCACCGAGCACGTCCGCCCTCGGCTGCCGCTTCACCGGGAGGCGGAGGCCGTGGGGGCGGCGGGGGCGACCTGGCCGCGGTCGCTGATCCGGCCCTCGGCGTCGACGTCGAGGTAGCTGGGCCAGCGGACGATGCCGAAGGAGGCGGAGGCGCCTCCGGTGCCGGCGGCCTCGGTGACGACGCGGGCGACCGGGTCGAGCAGTTCGATCATCCGCTGCCGCTCGGGACCGCCGCCCTTGAGGAAGACGAGCACATGGTCCCGGCCACCCGGGAAGTCCTTCGCCATGGCGGCGAATTCCGGCGCCTGCTCGACGCACGGGGTGCAGGTGGTGGAGAGGAATCCGATGACGGATCCGTTCGCGACGGAATTCCGGTCGATCTCTTCTCCGGAATGCGCGTGGGCGTGGAATTCGGGGACGGGAGAACCGTCGGGAAGGGTGTTCTCCGGTGCGTCGGAGACGTATTCACCGGAATTCCCGGCGGAGCCGGAGGTGCGGCGCGCGAGGGCGAGCAGCAGGAAGAGGTTGAAGACGGAGAGACAGCCGATCAGCACGACGGCGGCGACGAGCATGGGAAGGGCCTCGCTTGGGTTCGCGGCGGATGCGGAGGGGGCGGTCGGGTGGTCAGGAGGTCCGCCGGCCGGTTCCGCCGGTTCCCGACAGGACGCCGGCGAGCAGGTCGGTGGAGAGGACGAGCGCGCTCACGCAGACCGCGCCGAACAGGCCGACGAGGGCGCCGGCGGGGTCGAGGGAGCCGGCCACCGGGACGGGCCCGGGGCCGCCCGCGGCGAGCGAGGCGGCGAAGCCGGTGGCGGTCGCCGCCAGGAGGGCGGCGTTGCGGACGAGGTGCGCGGGCCCGACCCGGGTCCGGGAGGCGCCGAAGCAGGAGCAGGAGGTGTCGATCCCGCGGCGCAGGACCGAGGCCAGGGCCGCGGTGAAGACCGCGATCAGACCGAAGGAGAGGACGAAGGCCCAGGTGGTGAGGGCCGGCACCCAGACGGCGACGGCGAGCAGCACTTCCAGGACGGGCACGGCGACGGCGACCGGGCCGAGCGCCGACAGCGGCACGATCCGCATCTCGCGGACGCTGGTGCGGAACGCGCCCGGGGCGCGCGCCTTGCCCAGCGCGGAGGCCGCGAAGACCACGGCGACGACGCAGCGGAAGGCGAGGATCAGGGGGTCGGTCACGGTCGTTCCTCCGTCGTCCGGTCCGGCCGGGCCCTCCGCCCCGGGCCGCGCGGGGCGGCGGCGGGGAGGAGGGTGCACCGAGGGGTGCGGGAGGCGGTCAGCAGTCGCCCGGGTACGACTTGGTGACGCAGGTGGGCGCCGCCGCGCAGTTCCAGGAACAGCAGACCTTGACGTAGAGCGTGGAGCCGGAGCACCAGCTGCTGCCGCCCGCGGGGCAGGCGCAGTACGCCTCGGCGCTCTCCTCGCGGAGAACGCGTCCGAGAAGTCGGTCCGCCATGCCGACAATTGCCTTGACCATAGGATCCCTCACATGATGGAGATGGATTTTCGGGTCGTGCAAACGTTCACGAGAACTCGCGTCCCGCAATTTACCCGCCCCTCGGAATACATGTCTAGACCAACTCCGATCTTCGTCGCCGCACAGGAACCACGCAGGCGAATCGCGAGGTCAGGGAGGTACGGGAGAAGAACCATTCATCCGGAGCGTTCACCGCCATATGGAATTCAAGCTTCCGAAAGCACGTGCGCATGGCCGGAACCAGATGCCCCGACGGGAGCTGACGCCGTCTTAGACTCCGCAACCATGACGACCACCCACCACGACCTCGCCGCGATCGCCGCCGATCTCGCCCCCACCGGCACCCTGCGGGCCTCCGTCAACCTCGGGAACCCGGTGCTCGCCCAGGGCACGCCGGAGGCACCCGCCGGCATCACGGTCGACCTCGCCGCGGAGATCGGCCGGCGCCTCGCCCTCCCCGTCGAGACGCTCTGCTTCGACGCGGCGCGCAAGTCGTTCGAGGCGATGGCCGACGGCCGCGCCGACCTCTGCTTCCTCGCCGTCGACCCCGCCCGCGAGAAGGAGGTCGCCTTCACCTCGCCGTACGTCGTCATCGAGGGCGTGTACGCGGTCCCCCGCGACTCGCCGCTCGTCACCGTCGAGGACGTGGACGCCCCCGGCGTCCGCGTCGGCGTCAAGCAGGGCTCGGCCTACGACCTCCACCTCACCCGCACCCTCACCCGCGCGACCGTCGTCCGGGGCGCCGAGGGCGTCGAGGTCTTCCGCACCCTGGACCTGGAGGCAGGCGCCGGCATCCGCCAGCCCATGGCCGCGTACGTCGCCGCCCACCCCGAAGTCCGCCTGATCGACGGCCGCTTCATGGAGATCCGGCAGGCCGTCGGCACCACGAGGAACAGGGCCCCGGAGACGATCGCCTACCTCACCGCCGTCGTCGAGGAGCTGAAGAAGAACGGCTTCGTCACCGACGCCCTGCGCCGCTCCCACCAGGACCCGGCCCTGGTGGCCCCGTGACCGGCCCTACTCGCCCAGCAGCCGCAGCAGTTCGGCCTCCCGCGCCGGGCTGAGACCGGCCCGGCGCTCCCGGTCGAGGCCCTGCTCCCGCTCCCAGGCGAGGGTGTCGGCGATCAGTTCCCCCCGCGGCCGCTGCCGGAGCCCGGCGGCGGCCGCCGCGGCACCCGAACGCGCCTGGAAGCCGCTCCAGTCCTCCGCCACGATCCACAGCGGCAGCGACTCGGGCCCCATGAACTCCTCCACGCCCTGCTCCAGGAGCCAGGCCGAACCCGCCCGCACCACGGGCCCGCGGTGCCCGGCGGCCGCCCGGGACAGCTCGATCCACTCGCCGAGGGGCACGTTCGGCCCCACCGCGTCGTACGCCCCCGTCAGCCCCTTCTCGGCCGAGTCCAGGATCCACTCGGCGAGGTCACGCACGTCGACGACCCGGGTCGGCAGCTCCGGCTCGTCCGGCACCAGCAGCGGCGCCTCCGGGTCCCGGGCCGCCCGGGCCGCCCAGTAACCGGTGCGGCCGCTGACGTCACCGGGGCCGCCGATGAGCCCGGCCCGGGCGACCAGCAGCCGGTCCCCGACGGCGGCGACCGACGCGAGCTCGCAGGCCGCCTTCGCCTCCCCGTACGCCTCGCGCCCGACCTCGTCGCGTTCGGTCGGCGCGAGCAGCGCCGCGGACTCGTCGGCCCCGACCTCGGCCTGCGAGGCGTACACGTTCCCCGACGACACGTACGTCCAGTGCCGGGCCCGCCCGCCCAGCGCCGCGAGCGCCCCCTTCACGAACCCCGGCTGCCACGACACCTCGACGACGGCGTCCCACCGCCGCCCGGCCAGCCCGTCGTACGCCCCCGGCTCCCGCCGGTCCGCGACGACCAGTTCGGCCCCCTCGGCCACCTCCCCGCTCTCCCCGCGCGCGAGACACGTCACCGCGTGCCCCCGCTCCAACGCCCGCCGCGACACCTCGCGGCCCACCCAAGCGGTCCCACCCAGCACCAGAATGTCCATGCGCCCAGTCGACCACCCGACTCCCCTTCCGCGGACGCGGGTTCGCCGTCGGCACACCGAGTGCGCCGACGGCGAACAGAGGAGGGGTACGCCCGTCAGAACAGGCCCTTGAACCCGTTCCAGCCGCCGGTCCCGATCAACACGCGGCCACCGTACGCACCGGTCCCCGTCGACGAATACCGGTACAGCTTTCCGTCCGTGGTCCGCGCCACCAGATCGGCCCGCCCGTCCCCGGACACGTCACCGACGCCGACGAGAGCCGAGTACACGCCCCAGCCGCCGCCGACCTTCACCCGCGGGGTCACCCCACCGGTCGCGGTTCCGTGATACCGCCACAGCACACCGGCCGCGTCGACCCCGAGCAGGTCACCCCGCCCGTCGCCGTTCAGGTCCCCGGCACCCTGGATCCGCTTGTACAGCTTCCAGTCGGCGGCGATCCTCACCCGCCCCTTCAGCAGGTGCGTGGCCGTCCCGCCGTAGAAGTACATGTCACCGGTGGACGCCTGTCGGACGACCAGGTCCGCGTATCCGTCCCCGTTGACGTCACCGGGGGACGTGAGCCGGTCGTACTGCCCCCAGCCCGATCCGACGAGCGTGTACGGGGACGACGCCGTCAGGGCCTTGCCGCACCCCGGCCGGTACGCCCGCAGCTCACCGCCCACGCGGACGAACACGTCCGCGCACCGGTCACCGTTCAGGTCCCCGACCGGCACGAACAGCGAGCCGGTGGCGAACGCGTTCCCGACGCCGGTGGTACGCGACGACAGCCCGCCCGTCCCCGTGCCCCGGTACAGCGACATCGCCCCGGCCGCGTCCATCGCCAGCAGGTCGCCGAACCCGTCGTCCCCCGCCATGTCCCGCCACACCGCGCCGGCTCCGGTCACGGCCAGGTTGCCGGACAGAACGAGGTCCGCCCCCTGCCCGTCCGCCGGTTCCACCGCCAACGACCAGGTGTGAGCCCCGTTGGCGACGTACCCGCCGGCCGCGTTCTTCCCGTCCCAGGACGGCGCGACGAGGCCACGGGCCTCGCCGGTCAGCGTCCGGACCACCTTCCCGCTCGCCTTGTTCTTGAGCGTCAGCGTCCAGAAACCGGGCTTGCTGACCCACCAACGAGGCTTCCAGGCTGTCGCCTTGACGTTCACGGAAGCGGCGACGGTCGCGTCGACGGCGGCCAGCCGGCTGGTGTCACCGCCGAGACCGACCACCCGGATCGCCTGCTGGGGGTCGAGGTACGCGACGGCGCCGCCGAGCCGGTCGACGGTCCACGTCTGGTTGCGGTTCGTCGTGCCGGCCGGCATCGCGCCGAGGGTGCGGGTGACGGCGGTGCCGGACCGGACGTCGGTGACGACCACCCGTTCACCCCCGGTCCCGCTGGAGGACGCGGTGGAGACGAGGAAGCCGTCGCCCAACGCCGCCTGGTCGCTGTACCGGTCGACGGAGAACCGGACGGACTTCTTCGTCTCGCGATTGTGCACGACGGCGGTGGTGGAGTCGCCGCAGAGAGCGAACAGCCACTTGCCGAGGGCATCGAACTGGTTCGCGACACAGTCGCTGCCGAGGTCGGCCGTGGCGACGGTGGCTCCGGTGCGCAGGTCGATCGCCGAGGCCGCGTCGTCCACCGGGGACCCCGTCCAGAGCCAGGTGCCCGACACCGCCTGCCTGCCGTTGCTCGACACGGAGAGGACCTTGCCGGTCTCGATGTCGACGACGACGGACTTGACCTCGTAGTTCTCGTAGGCGAGGAAGTGCAGGTAGCGTCCGCTCGCGCCGAGCAGAAGCCCGGGGGTCAGCTTTCGGGTGGTGTCCAGCTGGACCGTACGCGTGGTCCCGCCGGTGCCGGTCGTCGTCACCTGGACCTTGACGACGCAGCCGATGCACGGCGGGTCGCCGCGGAACGGCGGGAGGTCCTCGGTGCGGAGGGTGACCAGCCTGCCGTCACCGGTGTCGATCCACCGCGTCGAGACGACCTCCCCCGCGGTGGTGGTCGGCGGGCAGTTCGCGGCGTCGCCGGCGACGGCGTCACAGCTCCAGCGCCGCGTCGCGGTCCGCGGCTCGGTCAAGGAGAGGTCGTAACGGACGAGCTCCCGCTTCGGGCCGTCCGTGTGCTCGGTGGTGAGCCGCCCGGCCGCGAGCGTCAGCCCGCTCCGCTGGAGCGGCTGGGGCGGAGTGCTCAGCACCTGCGCGGTGACCGGCACACCGGTGGCGGCGTCGAGGGTGACGCGCCGCACCCCCCAGTGGGTGGAGTCGGTGCCGCCGACCGCGTACAGGGTCGACCCTGTCGAAGCCGTACGGATCTCGGCGTCGTGCGCGGCGCGCACGCCCAGGTCCCGGACGGCACCGCCGGGGATCGAGACCGCCTTCAGCGCGCGCGGGAGGTCACGGTCGCCGTAGTGGCCGACGATCCAGTCGCCGAGGAGGCCGAAGCTGCCCCCGTCGGCCAGGGTGCCGGGCAGCGTGACCGGCGTGACGGGCACCGCGGGGGTCGCCCGCGGGACGACGTACGCCTTCAGCGCGCTGTACCTGTCGTACACGGCGACGCGCCCGCCGCCGAGCGCGGCCTTCGGGTAGGCGGGGAGGTTGTCGCCGAGTGCCAGCGGGACGAGCGTCCCGGCGCCGAAGTCGAGAAGGCCGACGGCACTGCTCCCGTCGGCCCGCGCGTAGGACACGACGACGCCCGCGCCGTCGAAGGCCAGCACCTCGGGCCGGCCGACGATCCGCTCGTCCGTGGTGACGTCGGTGTCCCCGGGGATCGTCCCGCCGAGGCTCAGCAGACGCAGGGTCACGGCCCCGTCGGCCCCCGTGCGGTAGGCGAGCAGCCGGTCCGCGTCGAAGGCCCGCAGCCAGGTGTGGCCTTCGGGTCGGATGCGGGACAGGGTGGCGCCGGTGGCGAAGTCGTACACCACCCCCTCGGACGCGTCCCCGTGGTAACCGACGCAAGCGAACCGGTCGCCGAAGTACGCGATGCGGTCGGAGGAGTCGCAGAACGCGCGGAGCTCCACCCTCCCGTCCGCCAGACTCTGCCAGCGCAGCCGACCGCTCGCGGCGTCGGCGGTCAGCACACCGGCGCCCGCGCCGAAGAGCTGCTGGGGCGGCGGGGTGGCGCTCGGCGGCGCCGGGATCGTCACCTCGTACGGACTGGTGGAAGCGGCCACGGCACTCGGCGCGGCGCCGGCCGCGAGGCCGGTGAGGCCCAGCACGGCGCTCAGCCCGAGCGCGACGGCTCTACGAACGGACAAGAAGGGGTCCCCCTCGTACGGAAGTCGAAGTCGACGGACGTGAAGTCGACGGACGTGAAGTCGACGGTCGTGAAGTCGACGGACGTGAAGTCGACGGACGTGAAGTCGACGGACGTCGATGACGACAGGCTGCGCGGGGGTACGGAAGACGCGGCACGCCAAGGGGCGCGGGCGACGAGCCGAGATGTCGGCTCAAGAGGCCCCCCACCTGCCGACAGCCGGATCGTACAGCCACGCGAAACACCGCCGCCACCGAGAGGGGCCGGCCCCGGAAACCCTCCCCGGCGTCCCGCGGGAAGGCCCCTCGCGGGCCCGGAACGCCTCCTCCGCCGCGTTCTCGCGCCCTCCCTGGGCACGGGTTCCACCGCCTCCCGACCACCGCGCCCACCTCCCTCCCAGCCTCTCCTTCACCGCCCCCAACACCCTCTCTGAGCTGCGCATTTACCCCTCTGCCCCTACCCTGGAAGTCACGTCGAGGGGAGCTCCACATGGCAGGGACGGACCGCAGGATCCGCACGGTCGAGGACGTACTGGCGCTGCTGGACGGGCTGTTCGCGCCCGGTGCCGACCGGTGGACGGAGGGCGGGGCGGACTGGTGGGACGGCTTCTACGGGGACCGCGACCGGCCCGTGCCGTTCTTCGTCCCGAAGCCGGACGAGAACCTGGTGTCGTACGCCGCCCGCGGCCTGATCAAGGGCGGCGGACGGGCGCTCGACCTGGGCTGCGGCCCCGGCCGCAACACCCTCCACCTGGCCTCGCTCGGCTACGAGGTGGACGGCGTCGACCTCTCCGCGACCGCCCTTCGATGGGCGGAGGAACGCGCCCGCGAGACCGGCACGACGGGCGTCCGCTTCCGCCGCGGCGACGCCTTCGCCCCCGGCACCGTCGAGGGCCCCTACGACCTCGTGTACGACTCCGGCTGCTTCCACCACCTCCCGCCGCACCGCCGCGTCAGCTACCTCGCCCTCCTGGACCGCGTCCTCGCCCCCGGCGGCACGTTCGCGCTGACCGCGTTCGCGGCCGGCGAGGGCGGCATGGGCTCCGAGCGGCCCGACGCCGACCTCTACCGCGCGGGCGCCCTGGAAGGCGGCCTCGCCTACACCGACGCCGACCTCCGCGCCGTCTTCGCGGACCTGACGCCGCTGGAGGTCCGCCGCATGCGCGCCGAACCCGCGGACTCCCCCCGTTTCGGGGAGAGCTTCCTCTGGACGGCCCTCTTCCGCCGCGAGCCGTGACGGAAGGCGAAAAAGGGAGGCCCGGGGCGTACGCCCCGGGCCTCCCCCGCTTTCCCACCGGCTCCTAGAACAGGCTCTTGAACGTGTTCCAGCCGCCGGTGCCGATCAGCACCCGGCCGCCCCACTTCCCCCGGCCGTCGGAGGAGTACCGCCACAGCTTGCCGTCGGTGCTCCGGGCGACCAGGTCGCCCCGCCGGTCCCCGTCCACGTCGCCGACGCCGGCCATGGCGGAGTACACGCCCCAGCCGCCGCCGAGCGGGACGCGGGCCGTCAGACGACCGCTCGTCGTGCCGTCGTACCGCCACAGGGTGCCGGCGCGATCGACCGCGACCAGGTCGGCGCGGCCGTCCTTGTTCATGTCCCCGACGCCCACGATCGTCGTGTACAGCTTCCAGTCGGCCCCGATGCCCACGCGGGGCTTCAGGTAGGCCGCGGAGGTGCCGGCGTAGAAGAACATGTTGCCGGTGGAGGCCTGACGGGCGATCACGTCAGGGTGGCCGTCACCGTTGACGTCACCGGGCGCGGTGAGCCGGTCGAACTGCGCCCAGCCGGTGCCGATCAGGGTGTACGGCGACGAGGCCGAGACGACCTTGCCGCAGCCGGGGCGATAGGCCCGCAGCTCGTTCCCGACGCGCGCGAGCACGTCGTTGCAGCGGTCGTCGTTCGTGTCCCCGAAGGGCATGAGGATCGTCCCTGAGGGGAACTTCGTCCCCGTCCCGGCGATTTTCCCCGACAGGCCGCCCGTGCCGTTGCCCCGGTACATCGATACGGCGCCGAGGGAATCGACGGCCAGCAGGTCACCGGCGGCGTCGCCCCCGGCGAGGTCACGCCAGACGGGCTTGCCGCCGGCCACCCGCAGGGTCCCGGACTGGACCAGATCGGCGCCCGCCCCGTCCGAAGGCTTCATGGTGAGGGTCCAGGTGTACATGCCGTTCGGCACGTAGGCGCCGCCGGCGTCCCTGCCGTCCCAGACGGCGCCTTCCGGACCGAGGTCCCCGCCATAGGGGGTGATGCTCCGTACGGTCCTCCCGGTCAGCTTGTCCTTCAGGATCAGCTGCCCGATGTAGCCCCTCTTCGACAGCCACCAGCGGGGCTTCCACGCGGCGTTCCTGATCTTGAAGTCGACCGTGGTCGGTACGTCGGCGTCGGCGACGGTGAGGCGGCTGGTGGCGCCGCCGAGGCCGACGGCCCTGATCGACTCCCAGGAGTCGACGAACGCGACGGTCCGTTCGTGGCGGTCCACCGTCCAGCCCTGGCCCACGTACTGGTCGCGGCCGGCCGCGAGGTCGCCGAGGTGACGCTCCACCGCCGTACCGGACAGGACGTCCTCCACGTACAGGCCCGTGGTGGCCCCGGTGGCGGTGTAGGCGATGAACCCGTCGCCGAGCTGCGGCTTGGCGGCGGCCGGAATGCGGGTCCACACCGACTTCTTCGTCTCACGGTCGTGAACGACGACGGAACCCGGGGCGGAGGCGCACCGCCGCATGATCCACTTGCCGACGACCTCAAGGCCCGTGAAGGCGCAGCTGGTGCCCAGGTCGGCGGTGGCGACGGTCGCCCCGGTCCGGACGTCGACCGCCGAGACCGTGCCGTTCGTGGCGGAGCCGGTCCACAACTGGCCTCCCCAGAGCCACTGGTTCAGGTTCGTGGAGTCCCGGAGCACCTGACCGGTCTCGATGTCCGCGACGAGGGAGCGGGTGGTGGTGCCGGAGGTCGCCAGGAAGTGCACGTACCGGCCCGAGGCCTGGAGGATCGTCTTGGCCTTGAGCGGGGTCGCGTACGGGAGCACGACCGTGCGGGGTTCGTCGTACTGCCCCCGGTGCGGGTGCGGCGTCACCTGCACGGCGACGGCGCAACCGACGCAGCCCGGCTTGTCGGCCCGCTGCAGGGTGATCACCTCCTCGTCGCCGTTGTCAGCCCACCAGCGCTGGGACGTCGCGCTCGATTCGAACTGCGGGCAGTGGGTTCGCCCGCTCAGAGCGTCACAGCCCCACGCGGTGCCATCGCCGTGCGCCGTGTAGGCGAGGTTCTCTCCCCTCAGCCGGCGGTAGCCCGAAGAGGGAGAGGCGTGCTGCGCCACGACATAGCCGTGGGACAGGGTCAGGCCCTCCACCGGGTACGGCGCGCCGAGGCTGTGGTACTTCGGCTCCACGACGGGCACCCCGGCGGCGTCCTGGGTGATCCGCAGCAGACCGGACCTGTCCCCGGTGACGCCCACGGTGTGGAGCGCGCCGTCCTGGTCGGGGAGGACGGCGGCGCCGCGGTGCACGGTCGCCGCGAGCCGGCGGGCCTCGCCCCCGCCGAGCGGGACGGCCCACAGGGCGGCGGCGTCGGTGATGTCGCCCCAGTCGGGCACGGCACTCCTGCCGATGACCCAGTCACCCAACAGACCGGGCACCGCGGTGGCGTCGGCGACCTCCTGCGGCAGCGTGACCTCGCGCGCCGGTGCGGCGGGCTCGGTACGGGACAGGACGAGGACCTTCGCGGTCCCGGCGCCGCCCCCGAGGGCGATCCGGTCCTCGTCGAGCGAGGCCGAGGCGACCGTGAAGTCCGTATGCGTCAGCGGGGTGACGGTGCCGGTGGCGAAGTCGAGCAGCACGACGGCACGGGTGGCCCCGGTGGCGTAGCCGATGACCGCGGTCGTGTCGTCCTGGGTGAACACCTGCGGCTGCGAGGTGGCGCCCGGGAGCCGGACCTCGCGGTCGGCGGGCGCGTTCGTCCCGAACCCGTGGAAGGAGAGGGTGACGCCATCGGTGCCGGGCTGGACCCGGACCAGCTGGCGTCCGGCGACGAGCGGCAGCCACGTCTCTCCGGCCGTCGTCGCCACCCGGTCGGTCCGCTTGGCCACGAAGTCGTGGACGGTGGCGCCGCCGCTCTCCGGGTCGGGGCAGACGTACAGGTCACCGTAGGCGTAGGCCTCGTCGGCGGTCGGGCACTCCGGGGCGCGCAGGATGGGCCCCCACGTCCTGTCGTACCAGCGCGTCTCCGGGCCCCAGGACAGCTGGAAGCCGGACCGGCCGGCAGCCCGGAGGGTGTGCGGCGGCAGGGTGCCCTGCTCGACGCTCTCGCGGATCGTCAACTCGAACGGCGCGGTGTCGGCCGCCACGGCGGCCGGGGCCGCGGCCGTGAGGCCGGTGACGGCCAGGGCCGCGCTCAGCGCGAGCGCGACCGTTCTTCGAACGGACAAAAGGGGTCTCCCTCATACGAAAGCGTCGGTGACGACAGGTCGCTGAGGGGTACGCGGGAACGGCGGCACGGCAGACGGACGGACGGCCACGGCGGTACGCGCGGGCGCCGGCCCGATGCCCCCCCACCTGCCGGCTGGGGTGATCGTACATCCGCTCGAAACCGGCATGCCAGGGACGTCCGCCCCCCTACCCTGCCCCCATGGGAATCCAGCGGAGTTCGTACGTGTGTCTCCCCTGCCGAGCCTCGTACAAGCAGGGGCGCGAGCACGGGCCCGAGCACCGGTGTCCGCGGTGCGGGGAGCCGATGACCGGGGTCGGCACCGCGTTCCAACCGCCGCGGCGGCGGGACGGCGAGGGGTGGCGGGTGCTGTCGGTGCTGCTGCACGCGGGGGTGCGGTTCCGCACCAGCTGCTGTCAAGGGTGCGGGCCCGGCTACCGGCCCCGGACGCTCTCCGAGGTGAAGGCGCGGGTGGCGTACGCGCGCCGGACGGGGGAGCCGCTCGCGGAGGCGCTCGTCCGGCCGGTCGTCTGAAGGGGCCGCGAACGCGCCGAGGGCGGCACCCCCCTTCGCGGGGAGTGCCGCCCTCGGCGTTCGCGTTCAGCGATGAACCACCGATCCGTTCAGGATCAGAAGTCCATGTCACCGCCCGGCATGCCGCCGCCGGCCGGGGCCGCGGCCTTCTCCGGCTTGTCGGCGATGACGGCCTCGGTGGTGAGGAACAGCGCGGCGATCGACGCGGCGTTCTGCAGCGCGGAGCGCGTCACCTTGGCCGGGTCGATGATGCCCTCGGCGACCAGGTCGACGTACTCGCCGGTCGCGGCGTTGAGGCCGTGGCCCGGGGTCAGGTTGCGCACCTTCTCGACCACGACGCCGCCCTCGAGGCCGGCGTTGACCGCGATCTGCTTGATCGGGGCCTCCAGGGCGAGCTTGACGATCGCGGCACCGGTGGCCTCGTCGCCGTCCAGCTCCAGCTTCTCGAAGACGCTGGAGGCCTGGAGCAGGGCCACGCCACCGCCGGCGACGATGCCCTCCTCGACGGCCGCCTTGGCGTTGCGCACGGCGTCCTCGATGCGGTGCTTGCGCTCCTTGAGCTCGACCTCGGTCGCGGCACCGGCCTTGATGACCGCCACGCCGCCGGCGAGCTTCGCGAGGCGCTCCTGGAGCTTCTCGCGGTCGTAGTCGGAGTCGCTGTTCTCGATCTCGGCGCGGATCTGGTTCACGCGGCCCGCGACCTGCTCGCTGTCACCGGCACCGTCGACGATGGTGGTCTCGTCCTTGGTGATGACGACCTTGCGGGCGCGGCCCAGGAGGTCGAGACCGGCCGACTCCAGCTTGAGGCCGACCTCCTCGGAGATGACCGTGCCGCCGGTGAGGATGGCGATGTCCTGGAGCATGGCCTTGCGGCGGTCGCCGAAGCCCGGGGCCTTGACCGCGACGGAGCGGAAGGTGCCGCGGATCTTGTTGACGACCAGGGTCGACAGGGCCTCGCCCTCGACGTCCTCGGCGATGATCAGCAGCGGCTTGCCCGACTGCATGACCTTCTCCAGGAGCGGGAGGAGGTCCTTCACCGAGGAGATCTTGGAGTTGACGATCAGGAGGTAGGGGTCCTCCAGGGAGGCCTCCATGCGCTCCATGTCGGTCGCGAAGTACGCCGAGATGTAGCCCTTGTCGAAGCGCATGCCCTCGGTGAGCTCGAGCTCCAGACCGAAGGTCTGCGACTCCTCGACGGTGATGACGCCTTCCTTGCCGACCTTGTCCATGGCCTCGGCGATGAGCTCGCCGATCTGGGTGTCGGCGGCGGAGATGGAGGCGGTGGAGGCGATCTGCTCCTTCGTCTCGACCTCCTTCGCCTGGTCGAGCAGGGCGCCGGAGACGGCCTCGACGGCCTTCTCGATGCCGCGCTTGAGGGCCATCGGGTTGGCACCGGCGGCGACGTTGCGGAGGCCCTCGCGGACGAGCGCCTGGGCGAGGACGGTGGCGGTGGTCGTACCGTCGCCGGCGACGTCGTCCGTCTTCTTGGCGACTTCCTTGACCAGCTCGGCGCCGATCTTCTCGTACGGGTCCTCGAGCTCGATCTCCTTGGCGATGGAGACACCATCGTTGGTGATCGTGGGGGCGCCCCACTTCTTCTCGAGGACGACGTTGCGGCCCTTGGGGCCAAGGGTGACCTTGACGGCGTCAGCGAGCTGGTTCATGCCGCGCTCGAGACCGCGCCGGGCCTCCTCGTCGAACGCGATGATCTTGGCCATGTGAAGTGGTCCTCCCGGACATGGGGTGGATAACGCTCCAGGACCGCGCCGACGCCCGCGACGGACGGCCTCCGCGTTCCGCGTGGTTCCTTGCCCCACCCGGGTCGTCGGCCTCGTCTGCCCGATCCTCGTAGCACTCTCACCTTCCGAGTGCTAACGCCAATGATTAGCACTCGACCCATGCGAGTGCAAGCGACTCTCGTGGATCGGGCACCTCCACGCCACCCGCGCACGAGGACACGTCCGGGACCGGACGCCGCCGACGGCGGCGGGGGCGCCGGGGATGACCGCAGGTCGGTGGCGCCGCAGCGGGGGACGCCGCGACTGCGCGCGGGAGCCGCCGCGGCTCGCGGCGGCGGGACGCCGACGGACGCCGCGCGGGAGCCGGCGGCGCCGGCAGCGGCGGGACGCCGTGCCGCACGCCGGAGCCGGCGGTGGCTACGCGTGCGGGGCGCCCGGGCGCGCCCCGGGGCCCAGGGAGATGTCCGCAGGGCGCCGGCACGGCATTCGTCAGGCGCGAGGAGGCGTCCGCCATCCGTCAGGCACCGAAGGGGACACCATCCAGGCGCCGGGAAAGGTGTCCGTCAGGGGGCGAGAGGTGGCCGGGGACGCGTGAGGGGCCCGCATCCCGGGGGATGCGGGCCCCTCGACGACGAGACGTCGGTGGCCGATCGCGCCGCGCCTCAGGCGGTCACCTTGACCATGTCCGCCTGCGGACCCTTCTGACCCTGCGAGATCTCGAACTCGACTCGCTGGCCCTCTTCGAGGCTGCGGTACCCATCCATCTGGATGGCGCTGTAGTGGACGAAAACATCCGCACCACCGTCGACCGCGATGAAGCCGTAGCCCTTCTCCGCGTTGAACCACTTGACGGTGCCCTGAGCCATGCCTAACTCCCCTATTACTTACTGGCCCTTGCGCGGATCCGCACTTCACGGACCCGGGTCAGAACCTGCGCCGGAACGCGTCGACCGCGGCTGAATGTATCTGTCCAACTGCCCTCTGCAACAGGGCAATCCGCCGGGAATTCTGGAAGGCGCGGAAAGGGGAATCGGGGAGAAATGCATGAATTGCAGGGCAACTCGGGCCGGGCGAAAGCGGCATAAGGGGCAGAGTGCCTATGCTTTTCGGCCGCTTCTTGGCCCGTTCTCGTCAGGTCCGGGCCCGCTCTCATATGCGGCTGGCATGAGCGGCGGAGGGGGCTTCCCCAACTCTATCGCGCTCAACCATGCAGAATTGCCCCCTCCGCTTTCTGTCGCGGAGGGGGCAATTCTGGAGCGGAGGGCTACCAACGGGTAAGCGTCAGCAGCCGCCGGCGACGGCCGGGATGATCGAGACGCCCGCGCCGTCCGGCGTGGCGGTCTCCAGGCCCTGCTCGAAGCGGACGTCGTCGTCGTTCACGTAGACGTTCACGAAGCGGCGCAGCTTGCCCTGGTCGTCCAGGACGCGGGCGGCGATGCCGGTGTGGTTCTTCTCCAGGTCGGCGATGACCTCGGCGAGGGTGGCGCCCTCGGCGGGGACCTCGGCCTGGCCGCCGGTGTAGGTGCGGAGGATGGTGGGGATGCGGACGTTCACGGCCATGTCGATGCTCTCCGTACGGGTGTCGGCGGGTGTCAGTGGGCCAGGCCCGCGTCGCGGAACGCGTCCAGGCTCGGGCGAATGGTGGCGGTCGCCTGAGAACTGTCGGCAACGGCGTCCAGGGTCTTGAGCCCGTCACCGGTGTTGAGGACGACGGTGGTGAGGTTCGGGTCGATGACGCCGGCCTCGACGAGCTTGCGGGTCACGCCGACGGTCACGCCGCCCGCCGTCTCGGCGAAGATGCCCTCGGTCCGGGCGAGCAGCTTGATCGCGTCCACGACCTGCTCGTCGTTCACGTCCTCCACCGCGCCGCCGGTGCGGCGGGCGATGTCGAGGACGTACGGGCCGTCGGCCGGGTTGCCGATCGCCAGGGACTTGGCGATGGTGTTCGGCTTCTGGGGGCGCACGACGTCGTGGCCGGCCTTGAAGGCCGTGGACACCGGGGAGCAGCCCTCCGCCTGGGCGCCGAAAATCTTGTACGGCTTGTCCGCGACGAGGCCCAGCTTGATGAGCTCCTGGAGCCCCTTGTCGATCTTGGTGAGCTGGGAGCCGGAGGCGATGGGGATGACCAGCTGGTCGGGGATGACCCAGCCGAGCTGCTCGCAGATCTCGTACGCGAGCGTCTTGGAGCCCTCGCCGTAGTACGGGCGGAGGTTGACGTTCACGAAGCCCCAGCCCTCGCCGAGCGGGTCGCCGATGAGCTCCGAGCAGAAGCGGTTGACGTCGTCGTAGTTGCCCTCGATGGCGACCAGGTCGCCGCCGTAGACACCGGCCATGACGACCTTGCCCTGCTCCAGGTCGTGCGGGATGAAGACGCAGGAGCGGAAGCCGGCGCGGGCGGCGGCGGCGCCGACGGCGCCGGCGAGGTTGCCGGTGGAGGAGCAGGAGAGGGTGGTGAAGCCGAAGGCGCGGGCGGCTTCGATGGCCTGGGCGACGACCCGGTCCTTGAAGGAGTGGGTCGGGTTGCCGGAGTCGTCCTTGACGAAGAGCTTGCCGGGGGCGACGCCGAGCTCGCGGGCGAGGTTGTCGGCCTTGACGAGCGGGGTCCAGCCGGGGTTCAGGTTCGGCTTGTCGGCGACGTCGGCGGGGACGGGCAGCAGGGGGGCGTAGCGCCAGATGTTCGCGGGGCCGGCCTCGATGCGCTTCCGCAGCTCCTCCGGGTCGCCGACGGGCAGTTCGTAGGCGACTTCGAGGGGACCGAAGCAGAGCTCGCAGGCGAAGATCGGGCCGAGGGCGAAGACCTCGCCGCATTCGCGACAGGAAAGCCCGGACGCGGGACCGAGATCGACGGTGGCGCCGGAGGCGTCGGCGGCGGGGGCAGCGGGTGCGGAGGTCTGTACAGCCATGGAGGCGAGGCCCTTTCTCCTCATCTTCCTCATGACGCATTTCGCCATGAGACGGATTTGGCACCTTCCCTAGTCGGGGGCCTCGCTGGCGCAAGACAAACCGACTGGAGGGTTGCCGGGGCTTCAACGGGCCGTATCCCTCTGCCCCTCTGGATGAGCGGTATTCGATTGTGAGACGCGGGCGGCACCCCGAGATGCATCGGGCATCCGCGTTGTTCAAGACTGTAACCGAAGGCTTCGAAGGTGGAGACGGTCGTCCGATCCGCGAGATGGAGATCACGTTGCTGGAAGAAGTGGAGCGCTGGCTGACCCGGCGGTCCTGGTCCGTGTCCGACCGACCCCTGGAGCGGCTGCTCGCCGCGAAGCGGGGGACGACGGTCAGCGTGGTGCTGCCCGCGCTGAACGAGGAGGCGACGGTCGGCGACATCGTCGGCGTGATCCGGCGCGAGCTGATGACCGAGGCGGTGCCGCTCGTCGACGAGCTGGTGGTGATCGACTCGGGCTCCACCGACCGCACCGCCGAGGTCGCGGCGGCGGCCGGCGCGCGCGTCGTCGCCCGCGACGACGTCCTCCCCCGCATCCCGACGCTCCCGGGCAAGGGCGAGGTGCTGTGGCGCTCGCTCATGGCGACGGGCGGGGACGTGGTCTGCTTCGTGGACGCGGACCTGAGGGACTTCTCGGCGGACTTCGTCACGGGGATCGTGGGCCCGCTCCTCACCGACCCGGACGTCGAGTTCGTGAAGGCGATGTACGACCGCCCCTTCGACACGGGGTCCGACGGGCCCGGCTCGGGTGAGATCCCAGGTCAGGGCGGTCGCGTGACGGAGCTGGTGGCGCGCCCCCTGCTCAATCTGCACTGGCCGCGGCTGGCCGGCTTCGTGCAGCCGCTGGGCGGCGAGTACGCGGCCCGGCGCTCGCTGCTCGAACGGCTCCCCTTCCCCGTCGGTTACGGGGTGGAGCTGGGCCTGCTCGTCGACGCGCTGCACACGGTGGGCCTGGACGCCCTCGCGCAGGTGGACGTCGGGGTCCGCAAGCACCGGCACCAGGACGGGCAGGCACTGGGCCGGATGGCGGCGGCGATCTACCGCACGGCGCAGCTGCGGCTCTCCCGGGGCCATCTCGTACGGCCCTGGATCACCCAGTTCGAGCGGGGCGAGGACGGCTTCGTCCCGCACACGTACGCGGTGGACACGGAGGAGCGCCCGCCGATGGCCGAGATCACGGAGTACGCGCAGCGCCGCGTGGCGTAGGGGCGCCGGGGGCGTACGGGCGCAGCGCGTGGCGTAACGTCCGTGAATCATGGGATGTGCCTACATTTCCCTTTTATGCGCTTCGGATCATCACACTCGCTCCTCCGGGTGCTCGCGGTGGGTCTGCTCGCCGCGGGCCCGCTCTGGCCGGCGGCGGCGGCCCCGCCGGCCGCCGCCGATGTCGTCGAACCCTTCGGGGAGCGGTACCAGGCGTCCCTCTACGGGGACTTCACCACCGTCGGCAACACCGTCACGGGCTGCCCGGCGGCCCCCGCCGACCTGGCGGCCCGCTGCGCGGCCGCCACCGCGGGCGAGGGCACGGACACGAACGACACCTTCGTGACGCGCCGCCTCGACACCGCCCGCACCGGCGGCGCGTACGGCTCCAGCACCGGCCGGGTCCGGCTTCCCGAGGGCGCCGAGGTGGCGTACGCCCGCCTCTCCTGGGGCGGCAACGACGGCACGTACCGGGCGACCGGCGGCGCGGAGCTGGAGCGCTGCGCCCCCTCGGGCGCCGACGTGGCGCCGTCCCCCGGCGACCCGGCCACGACGGCCCCGCTGCTCGCGGTCGGCGCGCGGGCGGCGGCTCCCGTCTCGATCGACAGCATGGTCGTCGACCCCGCCGACGCCCACGGCCCGCACTACTACACGGGCGAATCCGACGTGACCGCCGCCTTCGCGGGCGTCACGGGGGCGGACGCGCCGCTCGCGGTCGGCGTGAGCGGCGTCTGGGCGCCGAACGGCAAGGGCTGCGTCGCCGGTTGGTCCCTCACCGTGGTCCACCGCTTCCCGGGCCCCGACCCGGCGAAGGCACCGGAACGGCGCTCCGTCCACCTCCTCGGCGGGCACGTGGTCCAGCGCCCGGGCTCCCCGGCGACGACGGTCACGGTGGACGGCTTCCGCCGCGCCCCGGGGAAGGCGCGGGCGAGCGTGACGGCGTACGAGGGCGACCGGAGCACCCCGGGCGACCGGTTCCTCGTCGGCGGGAAGGAGGTCACCGGGGCCTCCGCCGGCACCACGGACGACTTCTTCGCCGGGGAGGGCGACGGCGCGGTCTCCCCCGACCTGGTCGACAACCTGTCGATCGACGCGAAGGAGGTCGACGTCCCCGACGGCGCGATCCCGGTCGGAGCGACCTCCGCCGACCTGTCCTTCGCCACCGACGGCGACACCTACGTGCCCGCCGCCCTCGCCTTCTCGGTGCCCGTGGCGGACCTGGAGGTCACCCGGACGGCGACCCCGGAGCTCAAGAAACCGGCCCCGGCCCCGACCCCGACGACACCGCAGCCGTCGCAACCGACGACACCGTCGGAACCGTCGGAATCGGCGACACGGACGCCCCAGACGGCCCAGACGGCCCGGACGGCAGCACCCACGGATCCGGCCACGGAGCCCACCGCCGGCCGGACCGGCCCGGCTTACTCGACCGACCCGACCGACCCGGCCGACCCGCCGTCCCCTTCCTCCTCCGCGCTCACCGTCGTAGCCCCTCCCGCCACCGGCCCGGGCCCCCACGGCGGCCCCCGAGGCGGCCCCGGCGGCTCCATGGCCGAGACCGGCGCCCACGGCGAGCGGCTGTGGCTGCTCGGGGCGCTGGCGGTGGTGCTCGCCGGCACGGGCCTGGTGGCGCGGGCGGCACTGCGCGGTCGACGCGGCTGAACGGGGGCGACCCCGGCTGACCTGCGGCGACGCAGCGTGGCCGGATACCTCCGTCTCGTATACGTACGTTTGAGCGTTTACCGGACGGGCTAGGTTCGCCACATGGCTTCCGTACTCGTGGCATCCAACCGAGGCCCCGTCTCGTACACGCTCGGGGACGACGGCACGCTCTCCTCCCGCAGGGGCGGCGGCGGCCTCGTGTCCGGCCTGAGCGCCGTCGACTCACAGGACAGCCTGTGGGTGTGCGCGGCGCTCGGCGACGGCGACCGCGAGGCCGTCCGGCGCGGCGTCGCCGAGCCCGGGGTGCGGATGCTGGACATCGACCCGGAGGTGTACCACGACGCGTACAACGGCATCGCGAACTCGATGCTGTGGTTCCTCCACCACCACCTGTACGACATCCCCCGCGAACCCGTCTTCGACGCCGCCTTCCGCCGCCGCTGGGCCTCCTACCGCGCCTACAACCGCGCCTTCGCCGAGGCGCTGGCCGCCGAGGCGGCCGAGGGCGCGGCGGTCCTGGTGCAGGACTACCACCTGGCGCTCGTCCCCGGGATGCTGCGCGAGCTCCGCCCCGACCTCAGGATCGGCCACTTCACGCACACTCCCTGGGTGTCGCCGGAGTACCTGCGGATGGTGCCGGACGACATCGTCGAGGAGCTGCTCTGGGGCATGCTCGGCGCGGACGAGCTCGGTTTCCACACCTGGGGATGGGCGTCCTCCTTCATCGGCTGCTTCCAGCAGCGCGAGGACTCCACCGGCCACGCCCAGGGGCTGTGGCCCAGCGGCGACCCGTGGTTCGGCGTCGAGTGGCGCCGGCACGACACCGGGAAGGGCCGCACCCGCGTCCGGGTGTACGCGCTCGGCGTCGACGGCGACGAGCTGCGCGCCCTCGCCCACCGCCCCCAGGTGGACGAACGGCTGGCCCGGCTCCGCGAGGAGGTCGGCGGCCGGAAGACCATCGTCCGCGTCGACCGCACCGAACTGTCGAAGAACATCCTGCGCGGCCTGATGGCCTACCGGGAGCTGCTGACGGAGCACCGCGAGTGGCGCGGCGAGGTCGTCCACCTGGCGTCCGCGTACCCGTCCCGGCAGGACCTGGAGTCGTACCGCGCGTACACCGAGTCCGTGGTCGCCCTCGCCGAGGAGATCAACGCCGAGTTCGGCACGGACGACTGGCAGCCGGTCCTGGTCTCCGTCGAGGACGACTTCACCCGCTCCCTCGCCGCGTACCGCCTCGCCGACGTGGCCCTGGTCAACCCGGTCAGGGACGGCATGAACCTGGTGGCCAAGGAGATACCCGTCGTCTCCGACGCCGGTTGCGCCCTGGTCCTGTCCACCGGCGCGGGCGCCCACCGCGAACTGGGGAAGGACGCCCTCACCGTCGACCCCTTCGACGTCTCGGCCACCGCCGAGGCCCTCCACGCGGCCCTCACCATGCCGGCCGGGGAGCGCGCCGAGCGCACCGCGCGCCTCGCCGAGGCCGCCACCGCCCTCCCCCCGCAGCGCTGGTTCCTCGACCAGCTGGACGCCCTGCGCGCCCCGTCCGACTGACCGGCCCGCCTCTCACCCGGGCCGTCCGGCCGAAATCCACGGCCGGCCGGCCGAGGCACGTGGACGGGACGACCGAGACTCACGGACGGGACGGCCGAGGCTCACGGACCGGCGTCCTCCCGCCGCTCCCGTCCCCAGGCGGCGAGCGGTTCGAGCGCGTCGTTCAGGCGGAGGCCGTCCTTGGTGAGCCCGTACTCGACCCGGGGCGGCACCTCGTCGTAGGAGACCCGGCGCACGATGCCGTCCGCCTCCATCTCCCGCAGGTGGGAGGCGAGCACCTTCTCGGTGACGCCCGGCACCATCCGCCGCAACTCCCCGAACCGCCGCTCGGGCCCCTCGCGCAGCGCCCAGAGGATCAGCACCTTCCACTTGCCGCCGATCACTTCCATGGCGGTGTCGATGCCACACACGTGCCCGTCGTCGTCCAGGGGCCGATTCACCGTCGTCATGCCTCACCCTCCTGACCTGCTCGCTCACCTCAGGGTAACCACCCACTCCGAAGTGGGTACTTGAGCAGGTCAGGCGCCTGCCACAGCCTTGAGACATGACAGCGAACGCTCCCTCCGCCGCCCCCGTCACCCTCCTCGGCCTCGGCGCCATGGGCACCGCCCTCGCCCGCACCTGGCTCGCCGCCGGCCACCCGCTCACCGTCTGGAACCGCTCCGCCGCCCGCACCGAGCCGCTGGTGGCCGAGGGCGCGAAGGCCGCCGCGACCGCCGCGCGGGCCGTGGCCGCCGGCGACCTCGTGATCGTCTGCCTCCTGGACGACGCCTCGGTGGAGGAGGCCCTGAAGGACACCGACCTGACCGGCAAGGACCTCGTCAACCTCACCACCACGACCCCCGCGCAGGCCCGCGCGCGCGCCGCCTGGGCGGCCGCCCGGGGCGCCCGCTACCTGGACGGCGGCATCATGGCCGTCCCGCCGATGATCGGCGTCCCGGAGGCCGGCGGATACGTCTTCTACAGCGGCGCGCCGGACCTCTTCGAGACCCACGAGAAGACCCTGGCGGTCCCGGCGGGCACCCGCTTCGTCGGCGCGGACCCCGGCCACGCCGCCCTCCACGACGTGGCCCTGCTCAGCGCCATGTACGGCATGTTCGCCGGCGCGGCCCACGCCTTCGCCCTGATCCGCGAGGAGTCCATCGACCCGGCGGCCTTCGCCCCGCTCCTCACCGAGTGGATCACCGCCATGGCCGGCCCGCACATCGCCCAGACCGCGGACCAGCTCACCACCGGCGACTACACCACCAACGTGGTCAGCAACCTGGGCATGCAGACGGCCGGCACCCCCACCTTCCTCACCACCGCCGCGGAACAGGGGGTGAGTCCCGAACTCCTCACCCCCTACTTCGCCCTGATGCGCCGCCGCCTCGCGGAAGGCTCCCCGTCGGAGGACCTGACGGGCGTGGTGGACCTGCTGCGCCGGTGATGCGGTTCCGTCGATCGGTGACGACCCCTCCTCGGGGAGGGGTGTCCCGTGGCACACTCGCGGCGATCGTTCCCCCAGGCGATCCGTTTTCCCCCAGAGGCAAGCGGAAGGATCGCAAGAGACGTGAAGAAGATTGTCGTGAGCATGACTCTCGGGTCGGCGCTCACCGCACTCCTCGCCGCGGGGCTCACCCCCGCCGCCGCGCAGGAGGCCACGGACCCGGTGCGGGCCGGCGCGAAGGCCCAGCGGGCCGACAACCGGCCGGGACCGCTCACCAAGCAGCGCACCGAGCTGCGCGAGAAGGCGATCGACCTGGTCGCCAAGGGTAAGGCCGAGGCGAACGCCCGGGGCGTCGTCGAGGTCGCGCCCGGGAAGTTCGCCGAGACCGAGACGACCACCGCCGTCCGGCAGGAGAAGATCCTCACCATCCTCTCCGAGTTCGGCGACCAGGGGTCCGGGAAGCTCGGCACCACGCCCGGGCCGCTGCACAACCGGATACCCCAGCCGGACCGGACGACGGACAACTCCAACGCCTGGACGGCCGACTTCGACAAGGCGTACTACGAGAACCTCTTCAACGGCCCCGGCGAGTCGATGAGGACGTACTACGAGAAGCTGTCGAACGGCGCCTACTCCGTCACCAACGTCGTCGAGGACTGGGTCAAGGTCCCCGGTAACGCCTCCAGCTACGGCGACAACACCGTGGAGGACGACGGCGGTTCGTGGGCGTTCATCCAGGACACCGGCAACGCCTGGTGGGACGCGCAGATCGCGGCGGGCAGGACGCCCGCCGAGATCGACGCGTACCTCGCCCAGTTCGACGTGTGGGACCGCAACGACTGGGACCACGACGGGAACTTCGACGAGGCCGACGGCTACATCGACCACTTCCAGGCCGTCCACGCCGGCATGGGCGAGGACGCCGGCGGCGGCGCCCAGGGCGAGGACGCCATCTGGTCGCACCGCTGGTACGTCAACGGCGACGACTACGGGCTGACCGGGCCCGACGTCGCCGGCACGCCGAACAAGGCCGGCGGCGCCCGCATCGGTCAGTCCAAGTACTGGCTCGGCGACTACACCACCGAGGGCGAGAACGGCGGACTCGGCGTCTTCTGCCACGAGTTCGGCCACGACCTCGGCCTGCCGGACTACTACGACACCGACGGCGGCGAGAACTCCACCGCCTTCTGGACGCTGATGAGCTCCGGCTCCTGGCTCGGCCACGGCGACGCCGCCAACGCCGGCATCGGCACCCACCCGGGCCTGATGGGCGCCGAGGAGAAGCTGTTCCTCGGCTGGCTGGACCCCGTCGACGCCCCCCTGGGCTCGAACGGCGCCTACACCCTCGGTCCCGCCGCCCTCCAAGAGGCCGGCAAGGCGCAGGCCGTCCGCGTCGCGCTCCCCGACAAGACCGCCGCCACCACCTACGCCACCCCGACCTCCGGCGCGCACGCCTGGTGGACCGGCTCGGCGGACGGCCTCAACCAGCCCCTCACCCGCTCCGTCCCGGCCGCCCCGCGCGTCACCGTGAAAGCGAGCGCCTGGTACGAGATCGAGGCGGACTTCGACTACCTCTTCGCCGAGTACTCCCTCGACGACGGCGCCACCTGGGCCCGCGCCGGAGAGGCCGTGGACGGCTCCTCCGCCGGCAGGTGGACGACCCTGCGGTTCTCCTACGACGCCGCCGGCAGCCCCTCGCTCTTCCGCTTCCGCTACCAGACGGACGGCGGCGTGCACCTCGCCGGCGCCTTCCTGGACGACATCAGCCTGTCCAGCGGCGGTACGACCCTGATCGCGGACGACGTCGAGCAGGGCGCGAACGGCTGGACCGCGCAGGGCCGCTGGAAGGTCTCCACCGGCACCGAGTCCGCCGCCTTCCCGCGGTACTACCTGCTGGAGAACCGCGAGTACGTCGGCGCCGACGCGCTCCTGGCCGAGGGCCCGTACCAGTTCAGCAAGCCGCTCACCGCCCCCGACTGGGTCGAGTACTTCCGCTACCAGAACGGCATGCTCGTCTGGTACGTCGACCGGTCCTTCGACGACAACAACGTCAGCAACCATCCCGGCGGCGGCTCCGCCATGGCCGTCGACGCCCGCCCGACGCCGTTCACGTACCCCAACGGCGCCGCGCCCAGCAACCGCCGCCAGCCCTTCGACGCCACCTTCGGCCTGGAGGCCACGGACGCCACCTGCCTCCACACCGAGGTCCTGGCCGGCAAGGGCAAGCAGCAGACCGTCGAGACCCTCGCCGCCTGCGCGCCGTCGGTGCCGGGCATCCCGGTCTTCGACGACACCGACCCGAACGCCTACTACGACACCTCGGCGCCGCAGGCCAGCGTCAAGGTCGCCGGACACGGCGTGAAGGTCACCGTCACGGGGGACGCCGGCGACGACCTGACGATCACCGTGGCCAACCCGGCCGCGCACTGATCTGACACAGCCGTGGCCGCCTCGTTCCCGGGGCGGTCACCGGCTCAAGGACGGACCACTCGCGCTCGGCCGCGGGTTCTGAAGCCCAGCGCGTGCCGGTAGATCTCAGGAAGCCGGTACAGACCGTCGGCGTCGCGATCGAGCGCTCCGGCTTCCCTCAACTTGGTGATCGCGTTTGCGTCCAGCTCGACATCCTCCGCGGTGAAGGGCATGACGACGTCCTCCGCGAAACGGCCCACATTGACGAGCAGATCGCCTACCGACGGATTCTCCTGCCGGAGTTCCTCAAGCTTTTCCGTACTGCACCGAACGAGAGCCTGCCGCATTGCGCTGGGCACCAGCAGACGGTCCTGCCAGTCCTGGTCGCCTTGCGAAAGCTCGGCGGCATCCCTGATGAACCTCACGACATCACGAGCCTGCACCTGGTCATTGAAATCGCCAAGGGCGGCAGGAACCCAGCGGTCCGACCTGGCCTCCCTAGAGTTCTTGCGACCCATCTTCACGCCCCACAAGGGAATTAGGGCCTCCACGACCTTGTCGCTTCCCAACTCCATCAAGTCGCCGTCCACCTCTGCGATCGCCTCGGAAGTAGACGCGACCCACAAGGCCAACCGGAGCGCTTCCTGACTGTCCCAACGCAAGGCGTAGGGCTCGTAGCGGTCTAGGTACTGCCCGAGATTCTGCCGTACGGCCCATCGCACGAGATCCCGCCGGACGAAGATGACCGCGCCGAACGGACGACTGCGGAACGTCCGCAACCAGTCGGGGACCTCGATGAACAACGCCCTGAGGGCGATTCGCTTGGCCTCGCTGTCCAGTTCCTGGAATACATCTTCAAGACCGTCGAACACGAACAGCGCTGGCTTCATAGATCGCTCGGAGAGAACCTCCTCGGCGTTCTTGGGAAGTGTCGGTCCCGCGATGGCCATGGCCATGCATCGCAACCAGACGTCTCGCCAGAACGACAGGCTTTCCCTCATCTCGCCGGCCAAGGCCTCAAGTAGCACCTCTCGGATTTGCAGTGCGGACGCGCCGACGCCGCCTGCCGCAGCAGCTCTGAGCCGCTGCGGACTGGTGATGCCCTCCCCCGACTCCGTCTCCATGTTCGCCGGGTCGAGCACGGGAACGACGGGGGCGTCCACGCGCACTTCCTCATCCGCGCTCCGGGCAAACCTCTGCCAGCTTCCCGCAGCACACAACCGCGCGTAAGTGAAGGTCTTCCCGGATCCCTTCGCACCTACCACCACTGTCACGGGCAATGCGGTCCTATGGTCTCCCACAAGCCGCCGAAGCGGAGCTGTCGAGAGGAACCCGAGACTGCTGTCCAGGCCAGTCCGCTCCGCGAACACCAAGGACTTCGCCCGGTCGTGCAGGGCCGCTCGACGAGCGTCGAGATCGGGTTCCGAGGCCACCTGCGCAACGGATTCCGACTCGGTGGAAAGACTCATGGACTCGAGCAGCCGCTCGCCGATGCCAAGCCTCCTGACCAAGGCGATGACGTCGTCCCAGGACTGGGGCAACGCCAGCAGCTCGTCCCGGAAGGGACTAAGAAGGGGTTCGGTGAGGACTTGGGCGTCCACCTCGCTGGTGGGGTCGGACGACGACTCCCCATTTCTTCCCTCAACCGCCTCGCTCGCCTGAACTCCCCTCAACTCCTCAAGAGCTTGAGCAAGTTGCGCCTTTGCCTTCTCCACTTCCTCCCCGTGCTGGTCCTCCCGATACTGGGTGATGACCACGGAAGGCTCGGGGTCTCGGCCGGTCAGGGCAACAGCCTTGTCGCCCAACTGGCGGATTAGGCGATCAGTTCCGTCAAGGGACTGGCTGCTGAGCGTGGTCACGAAGACGCGTTGGACCCTGGGGTCCAGAAGAACCGGAGCCGAGAGCTCCGAAGCTCCGGCGCGCAGGTCTACGACCACTGTGTCCAAACCCGCTTGGGCGGCCAGGTCGGCCAGCGACTCCGTCAAGTAGTAGCGGGAACGGTCCGGCGTGAGGAGCTGCCCGGGCTCGATACGAGGAGGCCCCAGCCTGACACGGCGACTCGTCGGAAGGATCACCAACCGCCCGCCGCTTCTGTGGAGCAGAGTCTCCTGATTCGCCATGTATTCGGACGCGATCCGGACCGCATGGCTCCGATCCCCTCCGGAACTACCGTGCAAGAGGGTCAGCACGTCGTCATACGCGATGTCGGCTGCGCCTCCCTGGGCCTCGTACATCCAGCTGATGCCTGGCGCTTCCAGATCTGCGTCGATGAGTAGCACCTTGCGCCCCTGCTGTGCCAGCAAGTCCGCGAGGGCCACGGCATGGACGGTGCGTCCAACGCCGCCCTTGAACGAGTGGAAGGCAACCACTTGGACACCACCGGGAAAGAGGTCGGAGTCCGGGCGCGGCAGTGGCTTCGCGAGATCGTCGGTGACTCTTCTGTCAGTGAGCTTCGGCAGGCGGACGGACGGAGCTGCGGACACCTCGATATGAACGCTGACGGGCAAGCCTTCCGGCTCCATGTCGCGAGGGCGGTCGAGGAGGAGCTCGAAGCCGAGAGCGGATGTACGGATGGATCCTCGTCCGAACGCGGTGTTCAGCCAGCTCAGGGCCTCCCGTTCGCTGACCTCCGGGGTGACAGTCAGCTCGATGCCATCCCACCAGGCGTTTGCTTCCTTGAGCCATTCCGGCCACAACCCTTCGGTCGCCAGGACAGCGCAGTGCTCGTCGACGTCCACCCACGTCAGCAGATTGCCTGGGAGCAAGGGATAGTTCGTATGCATATTTCGTCTCCCACTGACGTCAACTACGCGAGGCTTCGACCAAGGCCCGGAGAGCTTCCAGGGCGGTCTTCTCATCATCGGCATTCAGGTCCGCGCCGTAGCGCCATGCTTCGTGGAGCTCGGCCGGTCCCACGTACGTACCCTGCTGAACATGGCGACCTGTGCCCTGCACGGTTCCCTGCTTCACTCTTCGGCACCGCCGGACCGCGTCGCCCAACCCTCCGGGCAACCCCAGTTCCTTTGCCAGTCGGCGCAAGTCGTGCGTGCGCAGATCTGTCGGCAGTTTCGAGGTGTCCCGAGCACCGTACACGCGGTCGATGATTTCGGCCTTGAGTCCGCATTCCGCCGCATAGAACAAGAGCAGCCCCCCCGTGGCGGCGTCCCCCTGCTGTACCGAAACCTCTGCTCGCTCGCTCAATCGCTCACGGCTCTTTCTGAGCTGCCCCACCCTCACTTCGACCATCTGCAGATGGTAACTAGCCGTCCGACTCCCGCACCGCCCTCGCCAGTTCCCCGAGGAAGGCGACGACGCCCGCCGGGCCGTCCACGGCCAGGTCCGCGCGGTCGGCGAGCTCCGGGACCTCGCTGGAGCCGGAGCAGACCAGGAGGCCCGGGAGGCCGTCGCCGCGGAGCTTCTCCACGGCGGCGAAGGCCGGCAGGTCGCCCAGGTCGTCGCCCGCGTACAGGACGGAGCCCGCGCGCTTCTCGCGGACGAACTCCGCGAGCGCCACCCCCTTGTCCATGCCCGGGGGCCGCAGCTCCAGGACCAGCCGGCCCGGCTCCAGGACCAGGCCGTGCGCGGCGGCCAGATCGCCGAGCGGGCCCTTGAGGGCCTCGAAGGCGCCCTCGGGGTCGCGGGCGCGGCGGGTGTGGACGGCGACGGCGCGGCCCTTCTCCTCGATCCAGACGCCGGGCCAGGCGCCGTGCCGGTCGAGGAAGCCGGGGAGCTCGGCGCGGACCGTGGCGACGCCGGGGTGCGGGGCGGCTGCCGTGACGGTGCCGGTGGCGGCGTCCCAGCGTTCGGCGCCGTAGTGGCCGAGGACGGTGAGGTGCTCCAGGCCCGGCACCCCGGCGAGGCCGCCGTGGCGGACGGCGACGCCCGCCGGGCGGCCGGTGACGATGACGACGGCGGCCAGGTGCGGGGCGAGGGAGACGAGGACGGGGACGGCACCGGGGTGGGCGCGGGCCCGCTCGGGATCGGGGACGATCTCGGCGAGCGTCCCGTCGAAGTCGAGGGCGACGACGGCTTCGGAGGGGCGCGCGAGGAGCGCGTCCAGGCCGTCTCGGCCGGAGGGCGTGGCCGGGTGCGGAAGGCTGCTGACCATACCGTCGACCCTACCCACGCCGTCGTTCCGCGTCAGCGTGGCCGGACTCACCTCCCCGGACGGGTTTACCGCCGCCGGCGCTTCTCCTCGCGGACCCGGCGCAGCCGGTTGACGGTGACGGGGTCGTGGGCGAGGGCACGCGGGTCGTCGAGGAGGGCGTTGAGGAGCTGGTAGTAGCGGGTCGGCGAGAGGCCGAGGCTCTCGCGGACGGCCCGCTCCTTGGCGCCGGGGCCGGGCCAGGAGCGGCGCTCGACGGCGAGCACGGCCCGCTCCCGCTCCCCCAGCTCGGCGGGACCGGTGCCGGGCGCGTGCTCTTCGGTCATACGGCCAACCTATACAAGGGCGCCGACCGGCCGCCTCCGCCCCCGCCCGGCCGCGTCCGAACCGTCCGGCCGCCTCCGCCTCCGTGGCGGCGGCGGCCGTTCCGCCGTCCCGCGGTCACGGCCCCTCCCGCTACTCCGCCGCCTCCGCGGCCGTCGCCGTGCGGGCGATGGCGCCGAGGACGTCGGCGGGGCGGCCGGCGGGGGTGACGGCCTTGCCGATGTCCTGCTTGATGGTCTCGCTGACCTTGGCCCAGGAGGTCTTGCCGACGGGCGGCAGCTGGGCGGTGGGCAGCGCCTTCAGGAACTCGCGGAGGTTCGCGTGCTCGGTCCCGGTCTCCATGCGGGCGGAGGCGCTGACGGTGACGGGCAGCAGGTCGTTGTCGCCGGCGAACTTGAGGACGTTCTCGTCGCTGAAGACGAAGTCGAGGAAGGTCCCGATCTCCTTGCGGTGCCCGTTCTGCTTGAAGCCCATGATCCAGTCGGCGACGCCCATGGAGACCTTGGCGGGGCCGTCGACGCCGGGCAGCGGGACCTGGCCGACCTTGACGCCCTGCTTGGCGGCCTCCTGGAGGAGGGAGGGGTGGCCGTTGAGCATCCCGACCCGGCCCTGCGCGAAGGCGGTGAAGGCGGCCTTGCGGTTGAGCTTGCCGGGGGCGACGGGGCCGGTGAGGCCCTGGCCGACCAGTTCGTCCTTGAGCCAGGTGAAGGTGGCGATGTTGGCCTCGGAGGCGATGGCGTACCGGTCGGAGTCGTCGGTCCAGCCGCCCCCTCCGGCGAACAGCCACATCAGCGACTCGGCCTGCGCCTCCTCCGGGCCGAGGGGGAGGGCGAAGGGGGTGGGGACGCCCTCCTCCTTGAGCTTCTTCGCGGCGGCGGCCAGCTCGTCCCAGGTGGTGGGGGGCTTCGCGCCGGCCTTCTCGAAGAGGTCGGCGTTGTAGAAGAGCGGGCGGGTGGAGGCGACGAACGGCAGGCCGTACTGGGTGCGGTCGTTCTCGCCGGCCTCGGCGAGGGCCGGGACGAAGTTGGCCTGCACGGGGATGGTGAGGAGGTCGTCGGCCGAGTAGAGCTGCCCGGCGGCGGCGTAGTCGGCGTAGGCGCCGATCTGGGCGACGTCGGGGGCCTGGCCGGCCTCGACCATCTCGGCGACCTTGCGGTCGACGTCGTCCCAGGACTCGATCTGCACCTGGACCTTGATGCCGGGGTGGGCGGTCTGGAAGGCGGCGACGAGGTCGTCCCAGTACTTCTTGGTGGTGTTGCCGCCGGTGAGGTCGTAGTCGGCGGCGACCAGGCGCAGGGTCACGTCGCCGCCGTCACCGCCGAGGGTGCCGCAGCCGGCGACCGTGGCGGTCAGGCCCAGGGCGGCGGCGGCCGCGGTCAGTCCAAGGAATCGTCGCCGCTCCACGGCTTCATCCACCTTTTGCTCGTCATTGAGCAGCAGTGAGCTGCACATTCACAGGGTCGGGGGTCGAAAGTCTCCCCCAGTCTCGAACTAGAGGTCTACACCAGTCGGGTATCACTTCCGCAACTCCCGGGGGACCTTCGCCACAAACCCCCCACACCACCGGCTCGAATTTGTATCCGAGCGCAACAATCCTCGGCAGTGGACTAGACCTTTAGGGCGGTCTCGCGCGAGACTGTCCCCGTGAGACACGTCATCGCCCTCGATGTGGGCGGCACCGGCATGAAGGCCGCCCTCGTCGGGGCGGACGGCACCCTGCTCCACGAGGCCCGCCGCGCCACCGGGCGCGATCGCGGCCCGGAAGCCGTCGTCGAGACGATCCTCGCCTTCGCCGAGGACCTCCGCGCCCTCGGCGAGGAGCGTTACGGGGAGCCCGCCGCGGCCGCCGGAGTCGCCGTCCCCGGCATCGTCGACGCCGACCGCGGCATCGCCGTCTACGCCGCCAACCTCGGCTGGCGCGACGTCCCCCTCCGCGCCCTCCTCAGCGAACGCCTCGGCGGCCTCCCCGTCGCCCTCGGCCACGACGTGCGCACCGGCGGCCTCGCCGAGGGCCGCATCGGCGCCGGCCACGGCGCCGACCGCTTCCTCTTCGTGCCCCTCGGCACCGGCATCGCCGGCGCCATCGGCATCGGCGACCGCATCGAGGCCGGCGCCCACGGCTACGCCGGCGAGATCGGCCACATCGTCGTCCGCCCCGGCGGCACCGACTGCGGCTGCGGCCAGCGCGGCTGCCTGGAGCGGTACGCCTCCGCCTCCGCCGTCTCCCTCGCCTGGGCCGCGGCGTCCGGCGACCCGGAGGCGGACGCCGCCGACTGCGCCAAGGCGGTCGAGTCCGGCGACCCCGTGGCCGTACGCGTCTGGCAGGAGGCGGTCGACGCCCTCGCCGACGGACTGGTGACCGCCCTCACCCTGCTGGACCCCCGCACGCTCATCATCGGTGGCGGTCTCGCCGAGGCCGGGGAAACCTTGTTCACACCCCTGCGGGCCGCCGTGGAGGAACGCGTGACCTTCCAGAAGCTGCCCGTCATCGTCCCGGCGGCCCTCGGGGACACCGCCGGATGCCTGGGCGCGGGGCTCCTCGCCTGGGACCTGCTCGCCGAGCGGCGCCCCACCGACGCCGCCGACCCGCGCACCACCGACCCGGAGGTTTCCGCCTGATGTCCGATCAGTCCGATCACAAGGTTCTCGCCGGCGCGCGCGTCGTGCTGCCCACCGGGATCGTCGAGAACGGGCGCGTGATCGTCGACGGCGGCCGCATCGCGGGCGCGGCACCGGAGGACGCCGAGGTCCTCGACCTCAGCGGCCACTGGCTGGTGCCCGGCTTCGTCGACATGCACAACCACGGCGGCGGCGGCGCCTCCTTCACCTCCGGCACCGTCGACGAGGTCCTCAAGGGCGTCCACACCCACCGGCTGCACGGCACCACCACCGTCGTCGCCTCCTTCGTCACCGGCGACATGGACTTCCTCACCGCCCGGGCCGGACTGCTCTCCGAGCTCGCCGAGCAGGGCGAGATCGCCGGCCTCCACTTCGAGGGCCCGTTCATCTCCCCCTGCCGCAAGGGCGCCCACGACGAGACCCTGCTGCGCGACCCGCACCCGGCCGAGGTCCTCAAGCTGATCGACGCCGCCCGCGGCCGGGCCAAGATGGTCACCCTCGCCACCGAGCTGCCCGGCGGCCTCGACTCCGTACGCCTCCTCGCCGAGCACGGCGTCATCGCGGCCATCGGCCACACCGACGCCAGCTACGAGCAGACCGTCCAGGCCATCGACGCCGGCGCCACCGTCGCCACCCACCTGTACAACGCGATGCCCGGCCTCGGCCACCGGGCGCCCGGCCCGATCGCCGCCCTCCTGGAGGACGAGCGGATCACCGTCGAACTCATCAACGACGGCACCCACCTCCACCCGGCGGCCCTGGAACTCGCCTTCCACCACGCCGGCCCCGAGCGCGTCGCCCTCATCACCGACGCCATGGACGCGGCCGGCTTCGGCGACGGCCGCTACATGCTCGGCCCGCTGGAGGTCGAGGTGAAGGACAGCGTGGCCCGCCTCGTCGAGGGCGGCTCCATCGCCGGCTCCACCCTCACCCTGGACCGCGCCTTCAAGCGCGCCGTCACCGTCGACCGGCTCCCCGTCGAATCCGTCGTCCAGGCCATCTCCGCCAACCCGGCCCGCCTCCTCGGCGTCTACGACCGGGTCGGCTCCCTGGAGCCCGGCAAGGACGCCGACATGGTCGTCCTCGACGCCGCGTTCGACATGAAGGGCGTCATGCGCAAGGGCGAGTGGATCGTCGCCCCCCAGGGCGTCCCGACCCGGGTGCCGCAGACCGCCTGACACCGCCCGACCCCGCCGGGCACCGCCCGACAGACCGCCTGATCAGGCCGAAAGGGGACGGTAACCGGCCCAGGGACTGGGCCGATCGCCGTCCCTTTGGCATGATCGCGGCTGTCTCCACAGGTCTTACCGGAAGTACGGGGGGGTGGACAGGTGATCCTCACGGTCACCCTCAACACGGCGCTGGACGTGACCTACCGCGTCCCCGCCCTCGTCCCGCACGCCGGCCACCGGGTCACCGACCACGCCGAGCGGCCCGGCGGCAAGGGCGTCAACGTGGCCCGGGTGCTGGCCGCGCTCGGCCACGAGACGGTCGTCACCGGCTTCGCCGGCGGCCCCACCGGGGACCGCCTCCGCGCGCTCCTCGCGCCCGTCCCGCGCCTCACCGACGCCCTGGTGACCGTCGGGGCGACGACCCGCCGCACCCTCGCCGTCGTCGACGCGGCGGCCGGCGACACCACCCAGTTCAACGAGGCCGGCGCGGCCGTCACGCCCGAGGAGTGGGCCGCCTTCCGGGCCCGGTACGCGGAGCTGCTGCCCGGCGCCGCGGCCGTCGCCCTCTGCGGCAGCCTGCCGCCCGGCATCCACGTGGGCGCCTACGCCGAGCTGATCCGGACGGCCCGATCGGCCGGCGTCCCGGTCCTCCTCGACACCGGCGGCGAACCGCTCCGTCGCGGCATCGCCGCCCGCCCCGACCTCGTGAAGCCCAACGCCGACGAGCTCGCCGGCCTCACCGGCTCCCGCGACCCGCGCCGCGCCACCCAGGACGCGCGCCGCAGGGGCGCCCACGCCGTCGTCGGCTCGCTCGGTCCCGACGGCCTGCTGGCCGCCACCCCGGACGGCCTGTGGAAGGCGACGCCCCCGGCCCCGGTGCACGGCAACCCGACGGGAGCCGGCGACTCCGCGGTCGCCGCGCTCCTCGCCGGTCTGGTCACCGGCGCTCCCTGGCCGGACCGCCTGGCCCGGGCGGCCGCCCTCTCGGCGGCCACGGTCGCCGCGCCGGTCGCCGGCGAGTACGACCCGACGGTCTACGCCGACCTGCTCCCGAGGATCCGCGTCACGGAGGAGACGACCTGACGGCCGTCCTCGCCCCGCCGGCGGCTACCCCTGCTTCGGCGGGGTGACCTCCAGCCAGTCCAGGAGCACGTCGCACTGGTTGCCGGCCTCGCACGAGATCTTGATCTCGTTGTCGCCCTTCTGGAGTTCGACCGGCGCCCAGGTGGTCTGCCAGTTCTTCTCCAGGTTCGGGTCCGAGGACTTGATGAAGTTCTTCAGGCCGATCGGCTGCGTGTTCGGCTTGCCGTTGACCGTCAGCGTGGCGTTGGCGTCGACCGCGGGGATCGCGTACCTGACCGTGAGCGAGTAGTTGCCGCCCTCGGGCATGTTCGCCTTCCAGGTGACCGACGAGCCCGGGGCGTTGAAGCCCGCCACATAGGCGCCGTCGGCGCCCTCGGCACCCTTGACGTCCTTGGCCAGCGTGGCGCTGCCGCTGAGCGTGAGGGTGGCCGCGTCCTGCTTGGGCAGGGCGGCCTTCGTCGGCTCGGTGGTCGGCTCGGCGGAGCCGGAGAGGTCCTCGCTCGGGGTCGCGGGGGCCGAGGCGGTCGGGGTGGTGCCCGCCGTCTGGTCCTTCTCGCCGTTCTGGTTGCCGATGATCGCCGCGGTGATGCCGGCGACGACGACCGCGACGACCGCGACCGCGCCGATCAGCAGGCCCTTGGTGTTGGGGCCGCGACCGCGCTGCGGCGGCATCGGGGCCGGACGGGTCCGCTCGTTGCCGGGGTAGGTCTCGGGGGCCGCGTACTGCGGGTGCGGCTGGCCGTACGGCGCCTGCTGCTGCGGCGGCACGTAGGGCTGCGCGGGCGGCTGGCCGTACTGGCGCTCGCCGACCGTTCTGACCTGGTTGTACGAGGTGCGCGGCACACCGGGCTGCGCGGGTGCGGGACCCGGGTAGCCGTAGCCGCCACCCTGCTGGCCGCGGCCTGCCGCGGCCTGCCCGTCGGCGTACAGATAGCCGAACGGATCGTCGTCCTCGGGCTTGTTCGCGCCGTCGTTACCGGCAGCCATCCGGGTCATCCTCTCCATGCTCGCCAGCCGTCGCCGACCCGGCGAGCCTACCCCGAACGAATGAAGTCCCCGTCCCGGGAACGATCAACCGGCCCGCCGGTGCACCTTGGCACGGGACCGTTTCTCCACGTACATCCGCTGGTCGGCGGAGTTCAGGACCTCTTCGACGGTCATGCCGCATTCGGCCCAGCCGATGCCGAAACTGGCCCCGACCCGCACCGCCCGGCCGTCGACCCGGATGGGCGGGATGATCGCGTTCCGCAGCCGGACGGCGAGGTCGGCGGCGTCGGCGGCGCCCAGGCCGTCGGCGAGGACGACGAACTCGTCGCCGCCCAGTCGGGCGACCGTGTCGCCGTCCCTGACGCCGGTGGTGAGCCGGCGGGCCACCTCGATGAGAACGGCGTCGCCGGTGTGGTGCCCGAAGCGGTCGTTGATCGACTTGAAGCCGTCGAGGTCGCAGAAGAGGACCGCGAGCCCCTTGGTGCCGTCGTCGACCTCACCGCCGGTCGGCGCGACCATGTGCACGTGGTGGTCGTACGCCCCGCCGCCCGCCGGTTCGAATCCGAAGCCGTGCTCGTGCTCGTGGCCGTACTCGTACCCGCCGTCGTGACCCCCTTCGTACCCGCCCTCGTACGCCTCGTGGGCGCCGCCGCCGTACGCGGCGGCCAGCGGGTCGGGGCCGGGGCCCTGGTAGGCGCCGGCGTGCGCGGGGCGCTCGCAGAGCCGGGCGGAGAGCCGGGAGCGCAGCTCGGCGCTGTTGGGCAGGCCGGTGAGGGCGTCGTGGGAGGCCCGGTGGGCGAGCTGGAGCTCGTGCCGCTTGCGCTCCTCGATGTCCTCGACGTGGGTGAGGAGGAAACGGGGCCCGTCGGCGGTGTCGGCGACCACCGAGTTCCGCAGCGAGACCCAGACGTAGGTGCCGTCGCGCCGGCCCAGCCGCAGTTCGGCGCGGCCGCCCTCGGCGGAGGTGCGGAGGAGGGTGCCGATGTCCTCGGGGTGGACGAGGTCGGCGAAGGAGTAGCGGCGCATCACGGAGGCGGGGCGGCCGAGGAGCCGACAGAGGGCGTCGTTGGTGCGGAGGAGCCGGCCGTGCTGGTCGCCGCCGAGCTCGGCGATGGCCATGCCGGAGGGGGCGTACTCGAAGGCCTGCCGGAAGGACTCCTCGCTGGCGCGGAGGGCCTGCTGCTCGCGCTCCAGGCGGATGAGGGCGCGCTGCATGTTGGAGCGGAGCCGGGCGTTGCTGATCGCGATGGCGGACTGGGAGGCGTACATCTGGAGGGCTTCCTGCCCCCAGGGACCGGGGTGCCGGCCGTTGCGCGGCCGGTCGACGGATATGACGCCGAGCAGTTCCTGGCCGGAGCCGGAGGCGTACATGGGGGCGTACAGCCGGTCGTGGGGGTGCCACTCGTCCTCGAAGCGGGGCGCGGGGCCGTCGGTGTGCCACTGGGGCACGTCGTCGTCCATGAGGACCCAGCCCTCGGTGTGCGGTATGAACCGCAGGTCGCCCCAGGGGACGGCCATGTTGAGCCGGCGCTCCCAGGCCTCGCGGGAGCCGACGCGGCCGGTGATGAGGGCCTCGGCGGCGGGGTCTCCGGCGAAGGCGGCGACGACCAGGTCGCCGTCGGGCCGGACCAGGTTCACGCAGGCCAGCTGGTAGTTGAGGCCGGCGACGACGCCGTCGGCGACGGTCTGCAGGGTGTCCGCGAGGCTGCGGGCGGTGTTCAGGTCCGCCACGACCTGATGCAGCTGCCGCAGGGTCGAGAGACGGACGTAAGGCTCCGACTCGGTCTCCATCGCTCGCTCTCCCCGAGACCTCGACAGCAACTCCAGGGTTCTCATCGGCTTCGTGCTGTACTGTCCCCGCCACTGAATCACAGCGAGCTGCGCACCCGGTACACAGGGTCAGCAAATACTGCCCTCTGTGACTTAAGTCACAGGAGTTGGCGCGCCCGGGCCCGGGCCCGGGTCCTAGGACCCTTGCCGGGCGCCACTCTGGTCCCCCGGCCCGATGCGGCCCGCGCGGGCCCCGGCCTAGCGTTCCGGTGTGCTGCAGAAGACCCCGCCCTCGCCGCCCGTCACCGACCTCGCCATCCCTCATGCTGAGGGGGTGAGCGACGACGAGTTCCGGGCGGCCATGTCCCGCCTCGCGGCCGGAGTGGTCCTGGTGACCGCGCACGACCCCGACGACGGCCCGCGCGGCGAGGACGTCGGCATGACCGCCACCGCCTTCCTCTCCGTCTCGCTGGACCCGCCGCTGGTCCTGGTCAGCCTGCGCAACGGCTCACGGATGGACGACCTCCTGGAGGAGGTACCGGTGTGGGCGGTCTCGGTCCTCGCCGAGGGGCAGCGGCAGATCGCCGGCCGCTTCTCGATGAAGGGCCGCGTCTCGGACCGCCTCCTCTTCGCCGACCTGCCGTACGCGCGCGGCGCGGAGAGCGGGGCGCCGCTGCTGGACGGGGCGCTCGCCACGCTGGAGTGCCGCACGGAGAGCCGGGTGGTGGCCGGCGACCACACCCTCGTCGTCGGCCGCGTCCTCTCGGTCGGCCTGCCGGCGCCGGACGGCGCGCCCCTCACCTACTTCCGGGGCCGCTACCGCCACCTGGGCTGAACGCCCGCGACCGCCGTGCGACCGTCCCGTCGGCCGGTCGGCCCGTCGGTACGCCGTCCCGTCAGCCGGTCGGCACGTCGTCCCGTCAGCCCCAGCCGCGGCCCTGCCGGCCGCGCTTCGTCTCGGAACGCTGCTTCTTCTCCCGCAGCCGGCGCTCGTTGATGCCCCGGGGGATCTTCGTCGCGCGGCGCGGCTTCGGCGGCGGCGCGGTCGCCTCGGCGAGGACCGCGGCGAGCCGGACGGCGGCCGTCTCGCGGTTGCGCCACTGGGAGCGGTGCTCCGAGGCCCGCACGGTCAGCACGCCGTCCACGAGGCGGGAGGCGAGCCGTTCCAGGGCGCGGGCCTTCCACACCTCGGGCAGCGCCTGGGTCGCGGCGAGGTCGAAGAGCAGCTCGACGCGGGAGTCGGACGTGTTCACGTGCTGGCCGCCGGGACCCGAGGAGCGCGAGAAACGCCACTGGAGCTCGGCCTCGGGCAGCGAGACGGAGCCGCGGATCTGATACGGACCTGACATGCCCTCCATGTTCCCCGCCACGGGCACGGACCGTCATCCTGTTTTCGCCGACGGGAACCATGGAGCGCCGTTCGGCGTTTGTCCCGGCGAAGAGAACGTGATGAACCGCGATGAAAGGGTCTCCCCCATGGCTGTGAGCCTCACCAAGGGCGGCAACGTCTCCCTCACCAAGGAGGCGCCGGGTCTGACCGCCGTCACCGTGGGCCTCGGCTGGGACGTCCGCACGACGACCGGCACCGACTTCGACCTGGACGCCTCCGCGATCGGCGTCGACGCCGCCGGCAAGGTGGCCTCGGACGCCCACTTCGTGTTCTTCAACAACAAGTCCACCCCGGACCAGACGATCGTCCACACGGGTGACAACCGCACGGGTGAGGGCGGCGGCGACGACGAGCAGATCAACGTCAACCTCGCGGGCCTCCCGGCGAACGTCGAGAAGATCGTCTTCCCGGTCTCCATCTACGACGCGGTCTCCCGCTCGCAGAACTTCGGCCAGGTGCGCAACGCGTACATCCGCATCGTGAACCAGGCCGGCGGCGCCGAGCTCGCCCGCTACGACCTCTCCGAGGACGCGGCCACCGAGACCGCCATGGTCTTCGGCGAGCTGTACCGCAACGGCGCCGAGTGGAAGTTCCGCGCCGTCGGCCAGGGCTACGCCTCCGGCCTGGAGGGCATCGCCCGCGACTTCGGTGTGAACCTCTGACACACGGCTCGTGGAGCCGCCGGGCCCCGGCCGGGTTTCGACCCGCCGGGGCCCTACCCTTGCCCGGTGATCGTCGAGACCCTCGCGCCCAAGGCCCTGGAGGACGGCGCCGCGCTGCCCGGGCCGCTGCTCACCGAACTCACCGCGCTGTACGCCTCGAACCGCGCGTTCCAGCAGCTCAGCGGTGACTTCCCGGACCCGGACGCGATCCGCCCCGAGCAGGTCGCGGCCGCCCTCGCCGACGAGCTCGCCGAGCCCTCCGCCGAGGTCCTGCTGGCCCGCTCCGAGGGCCGCCTCGTCGCCGTCGCCGTGACGCTCGGACACCACCCCGACCCGGCCGACCCGGACCCCTGGCTCGGCCTCCTGATGGTCCACGCGGACGAGCAGCGCGCCGGCTTCGGCCGCCGCCTCGCCCGGCACGTCGAGGACGGCTTCCGCGCCGGGGGCCGCACCGGCCTGAAGCTCGCCGTCCTGGAGGAGAACGCGCGGGCCCTCGCCTTCTGGACCTCCCTCGGCTACGAGGAGACGGCGCGCCGCCCGGACCGCGCGCACGGCCGCCCGTGCGTGGTCCTGCGCAAACCCCTGGTCCTGGCCGTGTCCTAAGGGGTGCGGGGCCGTCCCCCGCCGTACAGCCAGACGTCCCACACCGCGTCCAGGTCGCGGCCCGCCGCCGACTCCGCGTACGTCGTGAAGTCCTCCGTGGACGCGTTGGCGTGGCGGTACTTCGCGGCCCAGCCGCGCAGCAGCCCGTCGAAGGCGCGGTCGCCGACGGTCTCGCGGAGCTTGTGGAGGACCATCGCGCCGCGCTGGTAGACGGGCGGGTCGAAGAGGTTCTCCGCGGTGGGCGGATCGGCCGGCGGGAAGGCCCAGTTGGCGTCCTCGGCGAAGGCCGCCGCGAAGCTCTCCGCGGCGGGCACGGAGCCGTACTCCTCCGCGTACAGCCATTCGGCGTAGGTGGCGAAGCCCTCGTTGAGCCAGATGTCCTGCCAGGACGCCGGGGTGACGGAGTTCCCGAACCACTGGTGGGCCAGTTCGTGCACGAGCGTCGTGCGGTCGAAGGAGCCGGGCGGGAAGACGGGCCGGGTCTGGGTCTCCAGGGCGTAGCCGAGGGACCCGTCGGCGGTGACGACGGCACCGGTGGCGGAGAAGGGGTACGGGCCGAAGCGTTCCCGCTGGCGGGCGAGGAGGGTGGGGAGTTCGGCGCGGAGGCCGGCCGTCCCGCGGACGAGCCCCGGCTCCACGGCGGTGACCACCGGGACGTCGCCGAGCGCCGTGCCGGTGGTGGTCTCGTACCGGCCGATCATCACCGTCGCGAGATAGCTCGCCATCGGCTCCGGCTGGCGCCAGACCGTGCGGGTGCGGCCGCCGGAGGCGGGCTCGGCGGAGACGCGCACGCCGTTGGAGAGCGCCGTCAGCCCGCTCGGGGCGGTCAGCGCGATCTCGTACGCCGCCTTGTCGGAGGGGTGGTGGTTGCCGGGGAACCAGGTCATGGAGCCGGCCGGTTCGCCGACCGCGACGGCCCCGTCGGCGCTCCTCAGCCAGCCCTCGACCGATCCGTCGGGGTCGGTGAGCGGCTCGGGCACCCCGGCGTACTCGACCGTGACGGTGAACTCCCGTCCGCGCGGGAGCTCGTCGCGGGGGCGGAGCGTCAGCTCGGTGCCGGCGCGGTTGACGGCGGCGGGCGCGCCGTCGACGGTCGCGCCCGCGACGGTCAGTCCGGAGAGGTCGAGGTTGAACGCGGAGAGGTCCTGGGCGGCGCGGGCGGTGATCCGCGCGGTGCCGTCGAGCCGGCCGGTGTCCGGGTCGTAGGCGAGGTCGAGGGCGTAGCGGCCGACGTCGTAACCGCCGTTGCCGAGCCTCGGGAAGTACGGGTCGCGCAGCCCGGCCGCGCCGGGCGTGCCCCGCACCCCGCCGGTCTCCGGCACGCAGCCGGCGAGGAGGCCGCCGAGCACGGCGAGGGCCGCCGCCAGGGAGGCGGCGGCCCGGGGGGACCGTCCGGTCCGACGGGCCGGGGTCGCGGTACGGATCGCGGTGCGGATCACGGTACGGATCCTAGACAAGTCGGACAGGGGGTGGCGGTGAGGGCGTCCGTCGGGGGGAATCGGACGCCCCCACCGGTCCAGGCGGCTCGCCCTACTTGGCGAGCTCGGCGACGCCGGCGCGGGCGAACTTCTCGTCCAGGTCGCCGGAGGGGGCGCCGGCGACGCCGATGCCGGCGATGGGGGCGCCGGCGGCGGTGACGGGGGCGCCGCCGCCGAGGAAGAGGGTGCCCGGGATGTCCTTCAGGTTCGGGGCCTGCTCCAGGCGCTTGACGAGCTCGGAGGTCGGGGCGTTCCAGGAGACGGCGGTGAACGCCTTCTTCACGGCCGACTCGTAGGACTGCGGGCCGGCGCCGTCGCCGCGCAGGGTGACGATCGTGTTGCCGTTGCGGTCGACGACGGCGACGGAGACCCGCTGGTTCTCCTTCGCCGCGGCGTCGAGGACGGCCTCGGCGGCGTCGGTGGCGGCCTCCACGGTGAGGTGCTTCGTCTGGAACAGGTGGTCGCCGCCCGCGTCGGCCTTCACGACGGCGGCGGGGGCGGCGGCCGGGGCGGAGGCGTTCGCCGAGACGGCGCCGAAGGTGCCGGCGGCCAGGGCGGCGGCGACGGCGGTGCCGAGAACGAGCTTCTTCTTCATGGTGGGCTCCCGAGGAGGTCGTGGGCGGACCTGGCCGGTCCGGCTGGAGGAGGAGGGCGGGCGTTCCGTCCGCTCCGAGGAGGGCGCTCCGTCCGCTCCGAGGAGGGGCGCTCCGTCCGCTCCGCCTCCATGCTGGGTCCGGCCCCGGCTCCGTACGGTCGACGGTCCGGCTGCCCTCCGGGCGCGCACCGGACGATGCCGGTGTCAGCCGATCGGCTGATGCCCGCGTGGTCCCCGCGCGTCAGCATGGATCCGTACACCCAGGTCAGCATGGATGCGCACACCGAGGTCAGCGCGGGTCGAGGAGGCGTCACGGTGGACCGGACCGGCCGGCACGCACGGCACACCCCGGGCGCCCGCCCGGCCCCCGCCCCGTCCGGGCGGCACCGGCCCGAGGCCGCCGCCCCCGACCGCGCCGCGCCGGACGCCCCGTCCGGCCGCGACGGGCGGAGCCCGTACGGCCCTCCCGCGGGCGGCGGCGCCCCGCGCGGCGGGCAGCCGCACGACCCGGACGCCGGGTGGCTGGCGCGCGTCATGCACGTCGCGTTCTTCCTGCTGCTCGGCGCCTCCCTGGTCCGCTTCCTCATCCGCCACGAGTGGGCGGACCGCGGCCTGTGGATCGTCGCGCTCTCCGTGGCGCTCGCCGCGCTCTACCTCCTCGGCCCGGTCCTCGGCACCCGCGCGACCCCCGGCCGGATCGCCTGGCTGTGCACCGTCGTCGCCGTCTGGGTGGTCCTCGTCGTCCTCGCGCCCAGCTTCGCCTGGTGCGCGGTCCCGCTCTTCTACACCGGCCTGCGGACCCTCCCGGCACGAGCCGCCCTCGTCCTCGTCACCCTCCTCACCGCCTTCGTCGTCTTCGCGCAGGTGCAGCTCTCGCACGGCGGCTGGGACCCCAATCTGATCGTGGCCCCGCCGGCCGTCGCCGCCATCGCCACCGGTGTCTTCGTCCACGCCGACCGGCAGGCGGCCCGCCAGCGCGCCCTCATCGACGACCTGATCCGCACCCGCCGCGAACTCGCCGCGATCGAGCGGCGCGAGGGCACCCTCGCCGAGCGGCAGCGGCTCTCCATGGAGATCCACGACACCCTCGCCCAGGGCCTGTCGAGCCAGCAGATGCTGCTCCAGGCCGCCGACCGCACCTGGGACAGCGACCCGGCGACCGCCCGCCGGCACGTCCGCACCGCCGAGTCGATCGCCGAGCGGAACCTCGCCGAGGCCCGCCGCTTCGTCCACGACCTGGCCCCCGCCGACCTCGCCGAGGGCGGTGGTCTGGAGCAGGCGCTGCGCGGGCTCGCGGAGCGCGAGTCGGCCGCCTTCCGGGTCGACGGCACGCCGGTGCCGCTGCCGGACCGGGCGCAGTCGGCGCTGCTGCGGATCGCGCAGGGCGCGCTCGCCAACATCCGCGAGCACGCCGGCGCGACCTCCGCCGCCCTCACCCTCACCTACCTCGACGACCAGGTCGTGCTCGACGTCGCCGACGACGGCAGCGGCTTCGACCCGTCGGCGGCCCGCGACGGGGAAGGCGTCCGCGGCCACGGCCTGCCCGCGATGCGGGTCAGGGCCCGGCAGCTGGGCGGCACGCTTACGGTGGAGTCGACTCCCGGCGAGGGCACGGTGCTCTCCGCCGCCATCCCCCTCGCGCCCCCCGTGGAGGCCCGCCCGTGACCGTCCGCATCCTCCTCTGCGACGACCACGTCGTCGTCCGCGCCGGGCTGCTCGCCCTCCTCGGCTCCACCCCCGACATCGAGGTCGTCGGGGAGGCCGGCAGCGGTGAGGAGGCCGTGGCGATGGCCGCCAAGCTGAAGCCGGACGTGGTCCTGATGGACCTCCAGCTCGGCCCGGGCATCGACGGGGTGGAGGCGACCCGGCGGATCGCGCCCACCGGCGTCCACGTCCTCGTCCTCACCACGTACGACACCGACGCCGACATCACCCGCGCCATCGAGGCGGGCGCCACCGGCTACCTCCTGAAGGCCGAGCGGCCCGAGGAGCTGTTCGCCGCCATCCACTCCGCCGCCCAGGGGCGCACGGCCCTCTCCCCGCCGGTCGCGAGCCGGGTCATGGACCGGATGCGGGGCGCCGCGGGGCCGTCCCTCACCGACCGGGAGCGCGACATCCTCGGCCAGCTCGCCCACGGCCTCGGCAACAAGGAGATCGCCCGCGCCCTCTTCATCAGCGAGGCCACCGTCAAGACCCACCTGGGCCGGATCTACGCGAAGCTCGGCGTCGACACGCGGGCCGGTGCCGTGGCGGTCGCGAAGGAGCAGCGCCTGCTCCCCTGAGGCCCCCGGGACTGCTACCGTGCGCTGTCGTTCCATCGCACAGTGTCACGTTCTCCCCGGGAGCGCTCGTGAAGATCGCCGTCGTCGGTGGCGGGCCCGCCGGCCTGTACCTCTCGATCCTGCTCAAGCGCCAGGAGCCGTCGCACGAGATCACCGTGTACGAGCGGAACGCGGCCGGCTCCACGTACGGCTGGGGCGTCACGTACTGGGCCGGGCTCCTGGACAAGCTGCGGGCGGGCGACCCGGAGTCCGCCGCGGCCGTCGCCGAGGCGTCGGTGACCTGGACGGACGGCCTCGCGATCGTCCGCGACGAGCGGACCGTGCACCGCGGCGACGCGGGCTTCGGCATCGGCCGCCGCCGGATGCTCGGCCTGCTCGCCGACCGGGCCGCCGAGCTCGGCGTCGAGGTCGCGTACGAACATCCGATCGCGGGCCCGGACGCCCCCGAGCTCGCCGGCGCGGACCTCGTCGTCGCGGCCGACGGCATCCACAGCACACTGCGCGAGGCGGACCCCGAGCCCTTCGGCGCCGCCTTCACCACCGGCCGCAACCCGTACATCTGGCTCGGCACCGGCAAGGTCTTCGACTCCTTCAGCTTCGCCTTCAAGGAGACCGAACACGGCTGGATCTGGTGCTACGCCTACGGCTTCAGCGGCGAGCGCTCCACCTGCGTCGTGGAGTGCGCCCCTGGCACCTGGACGGGCCTGGGCCTGGACACCATGCCCGAGGGCGACTGCCTCGCCCTCCTGGAGAAGCTCTTCCACGACCTCCTCGACGGCCACGCGCTCATCGGCCGCGACCGGGGCGCGGACCCCGCCCAGTGGCTCCGCTTCCGCACCCTCACCACCCGCGCCTGGCACCACGGCCGGACCGTCCTCCTCGGCGACGCCGCCCACACCACGCACTACTCGATCGGCGCGGGCACCACCCTGGCCCTGGAGGACGCCCTGGCCCTGGCCGAGGCCCTCCGCACCCACCCGGACGACCTGGACACCGCCCTCGGCGCCTACGGGCGGCGCCGCCGCGCCGAACTCGTCTCCGCGCAGAGCGCGGCCCGCCTGAGCGCCCAGTGGTACGAGAACCTCCCCCGCTACATGGCCCTGGAGCCGGACCGGATGTTCGCCCTCCTCGGCCAGCGCCACTCCCCGCTCCTCCCCCACGTCCCCCCGCAGCTCTACTACCGCCTCGACCGCGCCGCCGGCAGCCTGGAGCCGCTGCGCCGCCTCAAGCGCTGGCTCGGCCCGCGGCTGGCCCGGGCGACCCACCGCGTCTGACGCGGGCCCGGGGGCGTGACACCATCGGTGGGTGCTCGACATCGGCTACTCCCTCTCCCGGCGCTTCCCCGACCCCCCGCAGACCGACTACCGGGCGGCGGACGTCCACGCGCTGCGGCACGACCTCTTCTGCGGCGACGTGTACCTCGCGGACACCAAGGAGGACCGCGAGGTGTCCACAGCCTGGGGATGGGTGCCAGTCCTCGACTTCGCGTGGGCGCTCTGCGACATCGTCGAGCGGCTCGACCGGGATCCGGCCGGCAGCCGCGCCTCCCGTCCCCAGTACGCCGAGCTCGACTTCACCGAGTCCTCGGACCGGATGCTCTTCGAGCGCCGCTTCGGCTGGGTCGACGTCGAGGCGGACTGGATGCCCGGCGACGAACGTCCCCTCACCTTCGCGCACGCCGAACTCCGCCGGGAGGCGCGGGACTTCCTCCACGACCTGATCGCGGACCTCACCGACATGCACGAGGGCCTGGCCGACAACCCGGCCGTCTGGGCCCTCCAGTCCCGCTTCCCGCGCGTGAAGTGACCCCCGGGGCGTGCGGTCCGCCTCAGTCCTCCACCCGCACCCCCAGCCGGGCCGCGAGGACCGGGGCCAGGTCGAGGAGCTGCACCGAGGAGATCACCGCGCCCGCCAGGGACTCCACCCCGCGCGCGATCTCCAGGCGCCGCACCCCGCGCAGGTCCGCGTCCGTCAGCCGCGCCCCGGCGAAGTCCACCCCGACCAGCTCGCAGTCGACGAACGAGACCCGTTCGAGGACCGCCCCGCCGAAGTCCGGCTCGACCAGGACGCACCCCTCGAAGACGACGTCCCGCAGGCGCGCCGCCCGCAGGTTCGGGTAGTCCCACTTGCCGCCCCTGACCAGCACCCGCTCCCACACCGAGCCGTGCAGCTGCGTCCCCCCGAACCGCGCCTCCCGCACCTCCGCGTCCCGCAGCTGCGCCCCCGACAGGTCGGCCCCCACGCCCCGTACGGCCTCCAGGCGCGTGTCCAGGAACCGCGCCCCCGTCAGCCGCGCCTCGTCGAGCGCGCACTCCCGCACCAGGCAGTCCAGGAACCGGGCACCCTCCCCCGAGGCGCCCGTCAGGTCGAGCCCGGCCAGCTCCACGCCGTCGTAGTCCCCGTCGGGCTCCAGCCCGCCCTCGTACGGCTCCAGGGGCGGCAGCCGCAGCTCCACCCGCCGGGGCGCCTTGGTCTTTCGCGTCATGCGCCCATCGTGACGCACGCCACCGACAGCCACCCGCCCTTGACCTCAAGCGAGGTTCAGGTACGAACGTGGGTCTCGACCGCACGCCACGACGTCAGGGGAACCGTCATGCACGCCATCCGCCTCCACGCCTTCGGCCCCGCCGAGAACCTCACCCACGAGGAGGTGCCCGACCCCACCCCCGGCCCCGGCCAGGTCCGCGTCGCCGTCGCCGCCGCCGGCGTCCACCTCCTCGACACCGCCCTCCGCGAGGGCGCCCCCGGCCCCTTCCCGGCCCCCGCGGAACTCCCCACCGTCCCCGGCCGCGAGGTCGCCGGAACCGTCGACGCCGTCGGGGAGGGCACCGACCCGTCGTGGCTCGGCAAGCGCGTCGTCGCCCACCTCGGCATGAACCCCGGCGGCTACGCCGAGCTGGCCGTCGCCGACGCCGCCCGCCTCCACGAGCTCCCCGACCACCTCGGCGAGGCCGAGGCCGTCGCCATGATCGGCACCGGCCGCACCACCCTCGGCATCCTCCAGTTCACCGAACTGGGCCCGGACTCGGTCGCGATCGTGCCCGCCGCCGCAGGCGGCATCGGCACCCTCCTCGTCCAGTACGCCAAGAACGCCGGCGCCACCGTCGTCGGCCTCGCCGGCGGCCCCGCCAAGGTCACCCGCGTCCGCGAGAACGGCGCCGACCTCGCCGTCGACTACACCCGCCCCGACTGGCCCGCCGAGGTCCGCGCCTTCCTCGGCGACCGCACCGCCACCGTCGTCTTCGACTCGGTCGGCGGCGACACCGGCCGCGCCGCCGTCGACCTCCTCGGCAAGGGCGGACAGCACCTCGTCTTCGGCTGGTCGAGCGCCGGACTCCACGACGGCGAGCCCCTCACCTACACCGAGGAGGAACTCACCGCACGCGGCATCACCTCCGGCTCCGTCCTCGGCCCCGTCATGATCCGGAAGGCCGGCGGCGACGTCCGCGCCCTCGAACTCGCCGCCCTCGCCGCCGCCGCCGACGGCACCCTCCGCCCCGCCGTCCACCGCTTCCCGCTCGCCGAAGCGGCGGAAGCCCACCGCGCCCTGGAGAACCGGGGCACGATGGGCAAGGTGGTCCTGATCCCGTGAGCCGGGACCTCAGACGCCGAGGACGTCCCAGGAGTGCGCCTTGAACTCCTTCCGGAAGTCCTCGTGGTCCTCCCACATCCGGGCGATGGAGCGCAGCGAGTCCCAGTTGTGCTCCAGCGCCTGGTCCACCACCTGGCGCAGCTCCGGCGCCGTCTCCCGCTTCTCCACCAGGCCGGAGACCTGCGAGGCCGCCTGCACCGTGTAGCGCAGCGCCCGCAGGGCGCGGGAGGTGTCGTCCATCCCGAAGCCGTGGTCGCTGCCGTTCGCGGGGTCGAAGAGCGGGGTCAGCCGGGCCTCGACGAAGTCGGTGATCCGCTGGAAACGGGCCTCGACGCCCATGTCGTGACCGTGGTCCTTGTCGTCATTGCACATGGGGACTTCCTACACCCCGCCCCGCCCGCCGAGTGCCGCCAGGGCCCCGTCCGTGAGCCGGTACACCGACCACTCGTCCTGCGGGCGGGCGCCCAGCGACTCGTAGAAGTCGATCGACGGCTGGTTCCAGTTCAGCACCGACCACTCCAGGCGCTCGTAGCCGCGCTCCACGCAGATCCGCGCCAACTCGGTCAGCAGCGCCTTGCCGTGGCCGCCGCCGCGCGCCTCCGGGCGGACGTACAGGTCCTCCAGGTAGATGCCGTGGACGCCGCGCCAGGTCGAGAAGTTGAGGAACCAGAGCGCGAAGCCGACCGGCTCGCCGTCCTCGGTCTCGGCGAGGTGGGCGAAGGCGGCCGGCCGCTCGCCGAAGAGCGCCTCGTGGAGCTGCTCGGGCGTGGCGCGGACCTCGTCGAGGGCCTTCTCGTACTCCGCGAGGTCGCGGATCAGGGCGTGGATGACGGGCACGTCGGCGGGGGTGGCGGTACGGATCATGCCCTCAGCGTGCCAGCAGCGCCCGCGCGATGACCACCTGGTGGGCGTCCAGCGCGGAGGCGCCGTCCTCGACCTCCCAGAGCCCGTTCTGGAGCACCCGGCCCAGCGTCCACGCCAGGGCCCGCTGCCGGTCGAGGCCGAGGTGCTCGGTGAGCAGGTCGAACCGACGGCGGATCTCCGCCGGGTCCGGGTTCCAGAGGTCCGTCAGGGCCGGCAGCAGCTCGAAGCCGGGGTCGCCGGCGAGCGGCTTCGGGTCGATCGCAAGCCAGGGCTCGCGCTCCGCGCCCAGCACGTTGTCGTAATGCAGGTCCCAGTGGAGCAGCCGGTCGCCGGGCTCGTCCGCGACCTCGCGGACGGCGGCGGCGCAGTCCGCGAGCAGCGCCGCGTCCCCGGCGCCCAGCCGGGCCGTCGCGGCGGGGACCCGTGCGAGCATCCGTCCGGCGATCGCGTCGAGCCGCCGCAGCCCGGGCGGCGCCGGGAGCGCGGACAGCCGGGCGAGCAGTCCTGCCAGGATGCGCACGGCCTCCCGCTCGTCGCCGAGGCGCGACAAGTGCCGCCGCTCGTCGGCCCGTTCGAGGAGCATCGTGCCCGTCTCCGGGTCGTGCTCCAGGAGCCGGACCGCCCCGTCCCCGTCCCACGCGCGGAGCGCGACCGGCTCCCCCTCGCTCTCCTCGTCGAGGAGCTGGAGCTTGAGCGCGGCGGGTGTGCCGTCGGCCCGCCGCACCGGCAGGACCAGCGACGCCACCCCGTGCATCGAGGGGCCGGTCAGCCGCAGCCCCCACCGGTCGAGGAACTCCTCGGCCCGCCCCGGCAGGGCGGCGACGAACGCCCGCCCCGCCTCACCGTTGTACTTCGCCTGGCTGGCCGCGAGTTCCCCGGGTACGTCGATCACCCGCCCGACCCTACGACCCGGGCCCCGCCTCCCACAGCCCCCTGCCCCTGCCGTGCCCCCTGTCGCACCCGTCCGCCGGAAGAACCGTTTCCAGGGCCCCCACGCCCCCGGTACCCTCCCGCCACGCACCGGGAAGAGGGACAACATGAACACCAGCACGGTCAATGGCGGCATCTCCTTCTGGTTCGCCCAGGAGGGCCTGCCGGAGCGGCGGGAGCCGCTCCCCGGCGACCGGACCGCCGACGTCTGCATCGTCGGCGGCGGCTACACCGGCCTGTGGACCGCCTACTACCTGAAGAAGGCGGTGCCCTTCCTCGACATCGTCGTCCTGGAGGCCCGCTTCTGCGGCTACGGCGCCTCCGGCCGCAACGGCGGCTGGCTCTACAACGGCATCGCCGGCCGCGGCCGCTACGCCGAGCTGCACGGCCACGACGCCGCCGTCCGCCTCCAGCAGGCGATGAACGCCACCGTGACCGAGGTGCTCGACGTCCTCGACGCCGAGAAGATCGAGGCCGACCAGCACCGCGGCGGCGTCCTGGAGGTCGCCCTCACCCCCGCCCAGCTGGCCCGCCTCAAGGAGTTCCACGCGGTCGAGCACGCCTTCGGCGAGACGGACCGGGAGATCCACGGCGCCCGCGAGACCGCCGAACGCATCCGCGTCGCCGGCGCCGTCGGCTCCTCGTGGACCCCGCACGGCGCCCGCGTCCACCCGGTGAAGCTGGTCGACGGCCTGCGCGCCGCCGTCGAGGCCCTCGGCGTCACCCTCCACGAGTCCACGCCGGTCACCGAGATCAAGCCGAAGCACGCGGTCACCCCCTACGGCACGGTCCGCGCCCCCTACGTGCTCCGCTGCACGGAGGGCTTCACCGCCTCCCTCCCGGGCCGGCGCCGCACCTGGCTCCCCATGAACTCCTCCATGATCGCCACCGAGCCGCTCACGGACGCCCAGTGGGAGTCCATCGGCTGGAACGGCCTGGAGACCCTCGGCGACATGGCCCACGCCTACATGTACGCCCAGCGCACCGCCGACGGCCGCATCGCGCTCGGCGGCCGGGGCGTCCCGTACCGCTACGGCTCGAAGACCGACAACGACGGCCGCACCCGGCCGCGGACGATCGAGGACCTCCGCGACGTCCTCGTCCGCTTCTTCCCCCAGCTCGCCGGCGTCCGCGTCGACCACGCCTGGTCCGGCGTCCTCGGCGTCCCCCGCGACTGGTGCGCCACCGTCTCCCTCGACCGCTCCACCGGCCTCGGCTGGGCCGGCGGGTACGTCGGCTCGGGCGTCGCCACCGCCAACCTCGCCGCCCGCACCCTCCGCGACCTCATCCGCCAGGACTCCGGCCAGTCCGGCCCCACCGACCTCACCACCCTCCCCTGGGTGAACCACAAGGTCCGCGCCTGGGAACCGGAACCCTTCCGCTGGCTCGGCGTCCACGCGCTCTACACCGCGTACCGCGGCGCCGACCACCGCGAGGCCACCACCCACACCGCCACCACGGACCGCGTTGCCCGCTGGGCCGACCGCATCGCGGGCCGCTGACGGAACGACCGCGTCGGACGCGGCGGACACGAGGAAGGCCCCGAACCCCTCACGGGGGCCGGGGCCTTCGTCGTACGAGCCGCCTGTCGGAATCGAACCGACGACCTCAAGATTACAAGTCAAGCGCTCTAGCCAACTGAGCTAAGGCGGCGGGCGCGCACGTCGGGCACGCGCGCGTGGCCCACTCTACACAGGGTCCCGAAATCGGTCCGGGGGCGATCCCGGGGGCGGGGCGGGCGGAAGGGCGGGGCCGGGGCCGTCCGGGAGGTAGATGCTGAGGTTGAGGCGGGCCCCGGGGGCGACGATGGGTTCGGCGAGGCAGGTGGTGAGGCGGCCCGGCCCGTGGAGGGCGTGGCGGACCGGGAGTTCGGCGCCGTCCTCGTACGGCAGGGGCGCGGCCGCCAGGTCGCGGTAGAGGGGTCCGGCCACCGGGTCGGCGAGGACGTCCCGTTCCAGACGGGCCAGGGCCGCGTTGTCGGGGCGGGACTCCGCCGTCTGCCGCAGGTGCGGCATGATCGCCGGCGCCCACCTGTCCGCCCAGTCCACCAGGACCTCGGTGCGGGCCTCCGGGTCCAGGAGCAGCCAGCGCATCACGTTGGCGGGGGCCTGCCGGCGGGGGAAGAAGGCGCGGAACTCCTCGTTGTGGGCGACCACGCCGTACTCGACGTCGCTGAGGTACACGAGCGTGCCGGTGATCCCCTCGACGATCCGCCGCCACACCCCGGCGACGTCGGTGCCCGCGCTGTCGTGCAGGGCGCCGGGCGGGTTCTCCTTGCGCGTCACCCGCCACAGGAAGGTCCACTCGTGCTCGTCGAGCTCCAGGGCCCGCGCCACGGCGGTGAGGAGGTCGGCGCCCGGGTGGGCGAGCCGGCCGTTCTCCAGGCGGTTGTACGTGCCCCGGGCGCGCGCGAGGAGCTCGTCCATCTGCTCCTGGCTCAGCCCCTCGGCCCGTCTCCCGGGCCCCGGGAGCCGAGGGGGAAACCCCCTGGTCACCGGGGATATCGCGGCCCGGCGCCGCTGAAGCACCCGCTTCAGGGAGCGCCGGTCGTCGGCGGAGAGCCGCATGGGACGCCTCCATCGGTGGGGGGGAGCGGCAGGGGCGGTGCCGGACGATTATCCGAAAAAGTCACCGCCTGCGACTACTGACAGACCCGACGCCGCCGGGGTAGCGTCGAGCGGAGTTCACCCTGGTGGACTAGACCGCAATCCTTCCTTTACTCGGATCGTCCGGCACGTTCCTGCCGGTGAAGGGACACATCACCATGGCTTCCGTCACTTTCGACAAGGCGACCCGCATCTACCCGGGCGCCACCAAGCCCTCCGTCAACCAGCTCGACATCGAGATCGCGGACGGCGAGTTCCTCGTCCTCGTCGGTCCCTCGGGCTGCGGCAAGTCCACCTCGCTGCGCATGCTCGCCGGCCTGGAGGACGTGAACGCGGGCGCCATCCGCATCGGTGACCGCGACGTCACCCACCTGCCGCCGAAGGACCGGGACATCGCCATGGTGTTCCAGAACTACGCGCTCTACCCGCACATGACCGTCGCCGACAACATGGGCTTCGCGCTCAAGATCGCCGGCGTCAACAAGGCCGAGATCCGCGCCAAGGTCGAGGAGGCCGCGAAGATCCTCGACCTCACCGAGTACCTCGACCGCAAGCCGAAGGCGCTCTCCGGCGGCCAGCGCCAGCGCGTCGCCATGGGCCGCGCGATCGTCCGCGAGCCGCAGGTCTTCCTCATGGACGAGCCGCTGTCGAACCTCGACGCCAAGCTCCGCGTCTCCACCCGCACGCAGATCGCCGGCCTGCAGCGCCGCCTCGGCATCACCACGGTCTACGTCACCCACGACCAGACCGAGGCCCTCACCATGGGCGACCGCGTCGCCGTCCTCAAGGACGGTCTGCTCCAGCAGGTCGACACTCCGCGCAACATGTACGACCGGCCCGCGAACCTCTTCGTCGCCGGCTTCATCGGCTCCCCCGCCATGAACCTGATCGAGGTCCCGATCACCGAGGGCGGCGTGAAGTTCGGCAACAGCGTCGTCCCGGTCTCCCGTGACGCGCTCGCCACCGCCGCCGCCAACGGCGACACCACCGTGGTCGTCGGCGTCCGCCCGGAGCACTTCGACGTCTCCGGCCCCACCGGCAAGGACGGCGTGGCCGTGACCGTCAACGTCGTCGAGGAGCTCGGCTCCGACGGCTTCGTCTACGGCTCCACCCGCGTCGGCGGCGAGGACAAGGACATCGTCATCCGCGTCGGCGGCCGCGAGATCCCCGCCAAGGGCTCCACGCTGCACGTCGTCCCGCGCGCCGGCGAGCTGCACGTCTTCTCCAAGTCCACGGAGCAGCGCATCAGCGAGTGACCCGCCGGGCCGGAAACGGCCCGTGGCGAACGGCCCCGTGTCCCTGGCGGATGCGGGGTCGTTCGTTTAAACGGGAGCACGCCGCGGAGAAGCGGGCTCACCCCGGAAAATCCCGGCATTCGGGGCCCGCTCCATCACCCCGCGTCAACACGGGATTCGAAAAGCCGCGTCGAACCATCCCTCGCGAGAGTGACTAAATGTCGCCATATCACTACCGCCCGCTACGCTCACCTGCGTGACGCACACTGCCCGCCGAATCGGCCGCTCCCTCGCCCTCGTCCTGCCCGTCGTCCTGGTCCTGTCGGGAACGCTCGCGGTGTCCGCCGTCCCGTGGGCCGGCCAGGACGCCGAAGGCCAGATGCTGACCGCCTCCTCGGCGGACGTCTCCACCCGCGCCAAGTCCCGCGCCCCGCAGGACGTCCTGCGCGACCGGCTCCTCGCCGAGCTCCAGGAGAAGGACCCGGGCGTCGCCCTCACCCACCTCCAGCGCGAGGTGGAGAACCGCCCCTCGCTCGCCGAACACTGCGTGTCGATCGCCCGCGCCCTCGGCCGCGCCGCCGTCGAGCACTACGGACCGGCCCGCGCCCAGTCCTTCTCCCGCCCGGTCTGCGACACCGCGTACGCGACCGGCGTGATGCGCGCGACGGCCTGAGCGCGCTCGCCGCACCCGCGCCCACGGGGCACCTATCGTTCCCCGTATGCACACCACTCCGACGCAGGCCGTGGTCCTGGCGGGCGGCCAGGGCTCACGGCTGCGCCCCTACACCGACGACCGCCCCAAGCCGATGGTCGAGATCCCGGGCACCGGGACCCCGATCATCGGCCATCAGCTGTCCTGGCTGGCCGCCGAGGGCGTCACGGACGCCGTCGTCTCCTGCGGGCACCTCGCCGAGGTCCTCCAGGAGTGGCTGGAGTCGGCCGACCTCCCGCTCAAGGTGACCACCGTCGTCGAGACCGAGCCGCTGGGCCGGGGCGGCGGCCTCAAGTACGCCGCCACGCACCTGCCCGAGCCGGACCGGCCGTGGTACGCCACCAACGGCGACATCTGGACCCGCTTCTCGCTGCGGGAGATGGCCGCCTTCCACGACGAGCGCGACGCCACCGCCACCCTCGCCCTGGCCCGCCCCCGCATCCCGTGGGGCGCCGTCGAGACCGACACCTTCGGGCACATCACCGACTTCGTCGAGGCCCCGCCGTCGCCGTTCCTCATCAACGCCGGCGTGTACGTCTTCTCCCCCGCCTTCACCGAGCTCCTCCCCGACCTCGGCGACCACGAGCGGACCACCTTCCCCCGCCTCGCCCGCGAGCGGCGCCTGGCCGGCTTCCCGCTGCCCCAGGGGGCGTACTGGAGGGCCATCGACACCGCGAAGGACCTCACGGAGGCCGCGAAGGAGCTCGCCGCCCAGGGCCTCTGAGTCGCCCCGGGAAGAGACCGGCGCACGGAAGAGGCGGCACCGTCCGGTGGGACGGTGCCGCCTCTTCCGTGCGCGTACGGCTCCGGGCTCAGCCCAGCAGGCCGCCGATCGGGTTCCGCGGGGCCTCGCCCTCCGTCGGGGCCTCCTCGGTCGGCGGCTGCTCGCTCGTCGAACCGGTGGAGCCGGAGCCGGAGCCGGTCGTCCCGCCCGTGGTGCTCGGGGCGTCGCTGGTGGACGGCGGCGGCGCGGGCTTGGACTGGGTCGGCGAGGAACTGCCGCTGGTGGCACCGCCGGTGGTGCGCGGCGCCGTCGGACGCGTCTCCTGCGTCGGCGAGGAGCTGCCGCTGCCGGTCTCCGTCGGCCGGGTCGCCTCCCGGGTCTCCTCCGCCGTCTCCTCCTCGCGGGTCTCGGTGCTCGTCGACGCGGTCGGCTCCGGGCGCTCGCCGCGCGGCGACTCCGACGGGGTCCGGCGCCGCTCCGGCTCGGTGGGGAGCGGCTGGCCCGGCAGGTGGTTGATCGGGTCGTCGTTGGGGCCCGGCACCGTCACCATCTCGGTGGAGCGGACGGCACCGCCGAGGACCGAGCCGACCAGCAGGGTGAGGCCGACGACGACCGCGGCGAAGAGGGTCGAGCGGCGCACCACCCGGCGGCGCAGCTCCCACAGTTCGGCCCGCGGCCCGAGGGTCCGCCAGGCCTCGCCCGCGAGCCGGGCGTCCAGGGAGTAGACGGGGGCGCCGGCGATGATCAGGGGCGACCAGGCGGCCAGGTAGATGATGTCGGGCGCGTCGTAGACGGGCACGGTCCGCCAGCTGACGGTGAGGATCAGCGCCGCCGACAGCAGCGCGCCGACGACGGCGGCGGCCCGCTGCCAGAGGCCGAGGACGGTGAGGACGCCGACGACGACCTGGAGGAAGGCGACGGTGAGTCCGGCGCCGACCGGGTGCTGGAGCGCGAAGTCCCGCAGCGGCTCGGCGAGCGGCCACGGGTGCAGCTGGGTCAGCCACTTGACCATGGAGCCGCGCTCGCCGCCGTCGAAGTACACGGGGTCGCAGAGCTTGCCCATGCCGGCGTAGACGGAGATGAGGCCGAGGAAGACGCGGAGCGGGAGCAGCACCACGCCGAGGTTCATCCGGCGGCCCGGGTAGTAGGCGTGCCGCACCGCGTCGGCACCCTGCCGCTGCGGGCCGCGGTCCTCCTCGTACTCCTCCGGCTCGGGCCGCGGCTCGTACACCTCGTCGTAGGCGCCCTCGGCGCGCCGCATGGGCGGCAGCAGGGGGCCGGAGGCACCGGCGGGCACGATGGGCGTGGGCATCGTGTCGTCGACGCGCGGGATGGTCCGGGTGGTCGGCTCCAGCGTGGAGACCGCCGCCCCCGGCGCGGCCTCGGCCGCCCGCACCGCCTGCAGGAGCCCGGTGGCGCCCGGCGTCGCCTTCCCGCTCCACACGACGGGGCGGCGCCGCGGCGCTCCCGCACCACCGGCTCCGGAGAGCCCGGCCAGGCGCGGGTTCCCGGCGGACCTCGGCGGATGGGCAGGCGCGAGCCGCACCCGGAAGCTGGCGTGGTTCACGATCACCTGGGCGGGATCGGAATCCACCTTGACCATGCTCAACGCCGGCTGATCGTCGAACCCCGGCCGGGGCGTTCTGGTGTCCACACTCATCTAACCGAGTGACGCGGGGTTAGGACACTGCCTTGACAGCCGGGAAATGTCCGAGACCCGTCAAGATCACCGACGGCGGGCGGGTACGCCCAGTGTGGGGGCCCGGCGGGCGGGCCCGGTGGGCCCGACGGGGTAGGTCTCCGTCGGGCCCTGCCTGTTCCGGTCAGGCCATGCGGCGGCGGGCCGCCTCGTACAGCACGACGCCGGCGGCGACGCCGGCGTTGAGGGACTCGGCGCCGCCGGGCATCGGGATGCGGACGAGGAAGTCGCAGTTCTCGCCGACGAGGCGGGAGAGGCCCTTGCCCTCGGAGCCGACCACGATGACGACCGGGCCGGCGAGCGCCTCCAGCTCGTGGACCTCGGTGTCGCCGTCCGCGGAGAGGCCGACGACCGTGAGGCCGGCCTTCTGGTACTCCTGCAGGCAGCGGGTGAGGTTGGTGGCGCGGGCGACCGGGGTGCGGGCGGCGGTGCCGGCCGAGGTCTTCCAGGCGCCGGCGGTCATGCCGGCGGCACGCCGCTCGGGGACGACGACGCCGTGGCCGCCGAAGGCGGAGACGGAGCGGACGACCGCGCCGAGGTTCCGCGGGTCGGTGACGCCGTCGAGGGCGACGATCAGCGGGTCCTCGTGCTCGTCGTAGGCGGCCGCGGCGAGGTCCTCGGGGTGCGCGTACTCGTACGGCGGCACCTGGAGGACGAGGCCCTGGTGGTTCAGGCCGTTGGTCATCCGGTCGAGCTCGGGGCGCGGCGCCTCCATGATGTGGATGTTGCCGCGGCCGGTGGCGAGGTTGAGGGCCTCGCGCACGCGCTCGTCGTTGTCGATGAACTGCTGGACGTAGAGCGTGGTGGCGGGGACGCCGTCGCGCAGCGCCTCGAAGACCGGGTTGCGGCCGACGACCATCTCGGACTGGCCCTTGCCGCCGCGGCGGGCGACGGGCTTGCGCTTGGCCGCGTTCCGGGCCATCGCGTTGGAGACGCGGAACGCCTTGTGACCCTTGCGGTCCTCGGCCTTCGGCGTCGGGCCCTTGCCTTCCAGGCCGCGGCGTCGCTTGCCACCGCTGCCGACCGTCGCGCCCTTCTTGTTGGACGTGCGACGTCCCCTGCGCTGGCTGTTCCCGGCCATGACTGCTACCTGTTCCTCTGGCGTACGTGCGGAAGTCTTTAAGTGAAGTGTGCCGCCCGGGGCTCCGGGCGGCACGTCTTCGGGGTGTTCTATCGGTTGGCGACGGTCCAGCGGGGGCCGTCGGGGCTGTCCTCGATCGTCAGGCCGGACTGGGTGAGCTGGTCGCGGATCGCGTCCGCCGTGCCCCAGTCCTTGCGCTCGCGGGCGGCCTCGCGCTGCTGGAGCACGAGGCGGACGAGGGTGTCGACGACGCCGTGGAGCTCCTCGCCGCCGCCGGACTCGTCGGCCCACTGGGGGTCGAGCGGGTCCAGGCCCAGGACGCCGAGCATGGCGCGGACCTCGGCGAGGCGGGCGATGGCCTCGTCCTTGTCGTCGGCGCCGAGCGCGCTGTTGCCCTGGCGGACGGTGGTGTGGATGATCGCCAGCGCGTGCGGGACGCCCAGGTCGTCGTCCATGGCCTCGGCGAAGGCCGGCGGCACCTCGGCGGCGGGCGGGACGGTCCGCCCGGCCTTCTCGGTGGCGCGCTGGACGAAGCCCTCGATGCGGCCGAAGGCGGCCTCGGCCTCGCGCAGGGACTCCTCGCTGTACTCGATCATCGAGCGGTAGTGCGGGGTGCCCAGGTAGTAGCGGAGGACGATGGGCCGCCAGTTCTTCACCATCTCGCTCACGAGGACCGAGTTGCCGAGCGACTTCGACATCTTCTCGCCGCTCATGGTGACCCAGGCGTTGTGCACCCAGTAGTGCGCGAACTCGTCGCCGAAGGCCTTGGCCTGGGCGATCTCGTTCTCGTGGTGCGGGAAGATCAGGTCGAGGCCGCCGCCGTGGATGTCGAAGGCGGAGCCCAGGTACTTGTGGGCCATGGCCGAGCACTCCAGGTGCCAGCCGGGACGGCCGCGGCCCCACGGGGTCTCCCAGTCGGGCTCGCCGGGCTTGGTCGCCTTCCACATGGCGAAGTCGCGGGGGTCGCGCTTGCCGGAGACGCCCTCGTCGGGCTGGCGGAGGTCGTCCAGGTCCTGGTTGGAGAGCTCCAGGTAACCGGGGAAGGAGCGCACGTCGAAGTAGACGCTGCCGTCGGCCTCGTAGGCGTGGCCTCGCTCGATGAGGCCGCGCATCATCTCGATCATCTCGGGCACGTGGCCGGTGGCGCGGGGCTCGTAGGTGGGCGGCAGGCAGCCCAGGGCCTCGTAGCCGGCGTTGAACGCGCGCTCGTTGTCGTAGCCGATCGACCACCAGGGACGGTTCTGGTCCCTGCCCTTGGCGATGATCTTGTCGTCGATGTCGGTGACGTTGCGGATGAACGTGACGTCGTAGCCGCGGTAGGCGAACCAGCGGCGCATGATGTCGAAGTTCAGCCCCGACCGGATGTGGCCGATGTGCGGGGCCGCCTGGACGGTGGCGCCACAGAGGTAGATCGAGACGCGGCCCGGCGTGAGCGGGGTGAAGTCACGGATCTGCCGCGCGCTGGTGTCGTACAGGCGAATAGTCACGGGTCCAGGGTAGTGGGCGGGTGGTAGTGCCCCGCGACCGATTGCCGGTCCCGGGGCACGTTTTTCCCCCGGCCTAGCGCGACACGGGGTACACCAAGGCGGTCGCGAGGGCGGCGAGGCCCTCGGCGCGGCCGGTGAGCCCGAGCCCGTCGGTGGTGGTGCCGGAGACGGAGACGGGGGCGCCGGCGGCCTCGCTCAGCGCCTTCTGGGCCTCGTCGCGGCGCTTGCCGATCTTGGGGCGGACGCCGACGACCTGGACGGCGATGTTGCCGATCTCGTATCCCTCGGCGCGGACGATCCGGGCGGCCTCGGCGAGCAGGGTGGTGCCGGAGGCCCCCGCCCACTCGGGGCGCGAGGTGCCGAAGTGGGCGCCGAGGTCCCCGATGCCGGCGGCGGAGAAGAGGGCGTCGCAGGCGGCGTGGGCGGCGACGTCGCCGTCCGAGTGGCCGGCGAGGCCGTACTGCTCGTCCTCCCAGAGGAGTCCGGCGCACCAGAGCTCGCGGCCCTCCTCGAAGGCGTGCACGTCGGTGCCGATTCCGGTGCGGGGGACGAGCGGCGCGGTCGTGGGCGTGGCCGCGGGCGTGGCCTTGGGCGTGTCAGAAGCCATCGTTGGCCCTCCTGCGGGCGAGAACGGCCTCGGCGAGGACGAGGTCGAGGGGGCGGGTCACCTTGAAGGCCTCTTCGTGGCCGGGGACGACGACCACGGGGGCGCCGAGCTTCTCGACCATGCCGGCGTCGTCGGTGGCGCCGTCGCCGGCGAGGGCGACGGTGGCGTGGGCGTCGACGAGGGTGGCGCGGTCGAAGCCCTGGGGGGTCTGGACGGCGCGGAGGCGGGCGCGGACCGGGGTGGCGACGACCTGCTCGGGGCCGCCGGGCTCGGTGGCCGGCTCGACCTCCTTGACGGTGTCGGCGACGGGCAGCGCGGGAACGACCGCGACGGCGCCGTCGCGGACGGCCTCGATGACGGCGTCGACGGTGTCGACGGGGACGAGGGGCCGGGCGGCGTCGTGGACGAGGACGATGGTGACGTCCTCGGGGACCGCCTCCAGGCCGAGGCGGACGGACTCCTGGCGGGTGTCGCCGCCGGCGACGACGAGGTAGTCGGTCCGGTCGGGCAGGGCGTGGTCGTCGAGGAGGCGCTTGACCTCGGCGACTCCGTCGGCGGGGGCGACCACGACGACGAGCCGGACCGCGCGGGAGGCGGCCATGGCACGGACGGCGTGGACGAGCATGGGGGTGCCGCTCAGCGCGCGCAGCGCTTTGGGGGCGCCCGGACCGAGGCGTACGCCCCGTCCTGCGGCCGGGATCACCACGGCGGTACGAGGAGGACGCGCTTCGTCTGACATCGGTTGCACTCCGGCAGGTTTGTTTCCGCGGGCGGCGTGGGTATGGCGTCAGCAGGCTGAGATGCGACGCCTCGACCGGGCCCTTTCCGTGACGACGGTCGAGGCGTCGACATGCCGCGGGCATGGAGCTCGCGGCTCAGGGGAGGGAAAGAAGAGACGAACATGCCGCAGTGCCCGGCGACGGCACTGTGGAATCGTGGGATTCACAGCGCGTCAGCGGGCACCGCGGCATTGCTGCTGGGATCGCTTCCCGGCATGGCGTGAGCCATGGATCAGGACGCGAGCACCTCGTCGAGGAGGGCCTCGGCCTTGTCCTCGTTGGTGTTCTCGGCGAGTGCCAGTTCGCTCACCAGAATCTGGCGAGCCTTGGCGAGCATGCGCTTCTCACCTGCGGAGAGACCGCGCTCGCGCTCGCGGCGCCAGAGGTCCCGGACCACTTCGGCGACCTTGATGACATCGCCGGAGGCGAGCTTCTCAAGGTTCGCCTTGTAGCGACGGGACCAGTTCGTCGGCTCCTCGGCGTACGGCGCGCGCAGCACCTCGAAGACCCGGTCCAGCCCGTCCTGCCCGACAACGTCGCGCACGCCTACGAACTCCGCGTTGTCCGCCGGTACGCGAACCGTCAGGTCGCCCTGCGCGACCTTGAGCACCAAGTAGGTCTTGTCCACGCCTTTGATCTGGCGAGTTTCGATGGCCTCGATCAGCGCGGCCCCGTGATGGGGATAGACCACGGTGTCGCCAACCTTGAACGTCATGTGACAGGTACCCCTTCCGTGGCTATCCAGGGTAACACGGAAACTGCTTCTTCTGAATGGCGTTTCCGCAGGTCAGGGCATATCTCAGGGCTTGACAAGTGCCTCGCCCCCATGCTGCGGAGGGCTTCCGGAAGGGGGTATTCGCAGGTGGGAGCGGCTGCGTCGACGGAGAGAAACCCGCACGTTACACACATCCGGCTCCTACCCGAGAGGGCGTTTTGTCCCGTTTCATCCGGCCAGGAGTGGGCCTCTTCACGTACTCCGTTCGAGGATCGACCACCCGTACGGACGGATCAAGCCGGGATTCCCGAATTGATCAGCGGGCGCTCCGGTGGTGCTTTTCCGTAAGGGGAAGCATGCGGAATGCGACACCGCCCCGAATTGATCACGTCGGTTATGTGAACGCGGGGCCAATGGGGTGTGTTCCGGCCACACGCGGACCGCGCACTGGCGTCTCCCACACCGGCGCCCGACGGGGCGGCGGACGCCAAGGGGCGGGTCGGGTGCGGGACGGAGAGTCAGGCTCGGTAACCTAAGCGCGCTGACGCACCTTTAGCCGGTCCTTAGCCGTTTCCGTCCACAGTCCGTACGTCCTAGGAGTTGCCGCCGCCGTGAGCCGCAGCCTTCGACGCGGTGCCCTCGCCGCCACCGCCATCGTTTTCTCGATCGCCGCGCTGTCCGCATGCGGGGCGGGCAACGACGCCCAGACGCTCGGCATCCGGCCCGACAACGCCGCCGTCTCGGTGGACGACGTCAAGATCCAGAACGCCCTCGTCATCACGCAGCCGACGCCCGGTGCCAAGGGCCCGGCCGTCGTCTCGGCCACCGTCTTCAACAACGGCCGCGCCCCGCAGACGCTGGAGTCGATCAGCCTGCCCGGCAGCAACGCGTCGGTCACCCTGAAGTCCGCGAAGGGCTCCGGCCCGGTCGTGGTCCCGGCCGGCGGCTCCGTCGTCATCGGCGGCGAGGGCAACGCCACCGCCACCATCGCCAACGGCAGCGAGGCCGCGAAGAACGGCGACGCGCAGAAGGTCGTCTTCACGCTCAGCGAGACCGGCGACGTCGCCCTGGAGGCCTTCGTCGTCCCGTCGACGAGCTACTTCAAGGACTTCGGCCCGTCCGAGGTCCCGCTCCCGCCCGGCGCCACCCCCTCCGCGACCGCCTCGGCCGAGGCCGGCGAGCACGCGGAGTCCGGCGGGCACGGCACCGAGGGCAGCGACGCCGGCCCGGCCGCCGGCCACTGAGCCGCGGCCACGCCCGCACGACGGCGAGAGGGGCGCCCCTGGATGGGGGCGCCCCTCTCGCCGTATGACGACTCGCCGGTCGACGGCCTTCCGGTGCGACGGTCCGCTGTACCACGGCGGCCCTCTGCACTACGGCTCTCACGACTCGTTGCACAACCGCGGCCGTGCACCGTAGGCGCGGACCGTCGCCGCAGGGCAGCCGCGCGGGGCGCCCGTGGGGCCGGCTCGCACCGGCCCCGCGGGCGCCCCGCTCCGTCCGGTGCCGTCGGCCCGGCGGGGGTTCCTACGGCTCGAACTTGTAGCCCAGGCCGCGGACCGTCACCAGGTAGCGCGGGGCGCCGGGGTCGGGCTCGATCTTGGCGCGCAGGCGCTTGACGTGGACGTCGAGGGTCTTGGTGTCGCCCACGTAGTCGGCGCCCCAGACGCGGTCGATGAGCTGCATACGGGTGAGGACGCGGCCCGCGTTGCGGAGCAGCATCTCCAGGAGGTCGAACTCCTTCAGGGGGAGGTCGATCTTGCCGCCGCCGACCGTCACCACGTGGCGGTCGACGTCCATGCGGACCGGGCCGGCCTCCAGGGCCGCCGGGGTGACCTCCTCCGGCTCGCCGCGCCGGCGCAGCACCGCGCGGATGCGGGCGACCAGCTCGCGCGAGGAGAAGGGCTTGGTCACGTAGTCGTCGGCTCCTATCTCCAGGCCGACGACCTTGTCGATCTCGCTGTCCTTCGCGGTCACCATGATGACCGGCACGTTGGAGCGCCCCCGCAGCTGCCGGCAGACCTCCGTGCCGGGCAGGCCCGGCAGCATCAGGTCGAGGAGGACGAGGTCCGCTCCGTTGCGCTCGAACTCGTCGAGGCCGTCGGGCCCGGTCGCCGCCACGGCGACCTCGAAGCCCTCCTTGCGGAGCATGTACGACAGGGCGTCGCTGAAGGATTCCTCATCCTCGACGACAAGGACTCGGGTCACGGAAGGACCTCCGGTGCGGGAAGCGGTTCGGTCATGAGATCGGGGGTGAGGGAGGCGGCGGTCCTACGGTCCCGTGCGGAGCCCGCCTCGGGAAGCCGCAGGGTGAACGTGGAGCCCTGACCCTCGGTGCTCCACACCGTGACCTCTCCGCCGTGCGAGGCGGCCACGTGCTTGACGATCGCGAGCCCGAGCCCCGTACCGCCGGTGGCACGCGAGCGTGCCGGGTCGACGCGGTAGAAGCGCTCGAAGATCCGCTCGCGGTCCTTCTCCGGGATGCCGATGCCCTGGTCGGTCACGGCTATCTCGATGAGGTCCCCGCCGGGGGCCGCGACGCGGCGGGCGGCGATGCCCACGCGGGTCCGGGCCGGCGAGTAGTTGACGGCGTTCTCGACGAGGTTGCCGAGGGCCGCGGCGAGCTGGCCCCGGCTGCCCCAGACGAAGAGGTCGGCGGAGCCGCCGGACGCCATGGTGATCTGCTTGGTGGAGGCCGGGTGCCGCGAGCGGTCGATCGCCTCGGCGACCAGCTCGTCCACGGACACCGGCTCGGAGTCCTCCAGCGGGTCGTCGTTCTGCACCCGCGAGAGGTCGATGAGTTCCTGCACCAGGTTGGTCAGCCGGGTCGCCTCGATCTGCATCCGGCCCGCGAAGCGCATGACCGCCTCGGGGTCGTCCGAGGCGTCCATGACGGCCTCGGAGAGCAGCGAGAGCGCGCCGACCGGGGTCTTCAGCTCGTGGCTCACGTTCGCGACGAAGTCGCGCCGTACCGCTTCGATGCGGCGGGCCTCCGTCAGGTCCTCGACCAGGAGCAGCACGAGCCGCGACCCGAGCGGGGCCACCCGCGCCGAGACCGCGAGGGCCTCGCCGCGTCCGCCGCCGCGCCGGGGCAGGTCCAGCTCGACCTGGCGTATCTCCCCGTCCCTGCGGGTGTCGCGGGCCATGTTGAGCATCGGCTCCACGGCCAGCTTCCCGCCGCGGACGAGCCCGAGGGCGTACGCCGCCGAGCTGGCCTTCACCACGGAGTCGCTCTCGTCGAGCACGACCGCGGAGGAGCGCAGCACGGAGAGCACCGTGTCGACGCCGGGCGGCAGCACGGCATCGGTGTGCAGGGAGGTTCGGGTGGGTCGCGCCTGGTCGCGTTCGCTCCAGCGGAACGCCAGCATGGCGATCACGCCGGTGCACACGCCGGCGATCGCGGCCAATGCGGCGACCGCCGCGTTCACGTCCATGCCATCCAGGTTATGCGTGGTCACGGACACTCTCCCAGCCGTCCGAGTGCCTGCTCGAACACTCGTCGCTCAGAGTTCACCCTGGAGACGGGGCCGGTTCATTTGCCCTGGAGGGGGCGGGGGCCCGCGTCGCCCAGAGTTCACCTTCAGGCCAGAGGCGGTTCACATGAGGGGATGGAGCCGGACGCACAGGGGGCCGAACGTGGGAGCGTGGGGGTCCAGAGCGACCCCACCGTAGAAGAGGCAGCACTCCCGGAGAGAGGGACATCCATGCGGGACGCGTACCACGAGGAACTTGATTCGATCGGCGAGGGCCTGGTCGAGATGGCCCGCCTGGTCGGATCGGCGATCGGGCGCGCCACCACGGCGATGCTCGACGCGGACCTGAAGCTCGCGGAGAGCGTGATCGCCGCGGACCAGAAGGTCGACGACCTCCAGCACGACCTGGAGGCGCGGGCGATCGCGCTGCTCGCCCGCCAGCAGCCGGTGGCGACGGACCTGCGGATCGTGGTCACCTCGCTGCGGATGAGCGCCGACCTGGAGCGCTCCGGCGACCTGGCCCAGCACGTGGCCAAGCTGACCCGGCTGCGGTTCCCGGACCGCGCGGTCCCCGACGACCTGCACGCGACCATCCTCCAGATGGGCCAGCTCGCGCAGCGCCTGATGGCGAAGGCCGCCGAGGTCATCATCACCAAGGACGTCGACCTGGCGATGCAGCTGGAGCAGGACGACGACGAGATGGACCTGCTGCACCGGGCGCTCTTCCAGCACCTGATGGACGACCGGTGGAAGCACGGCATCGAGACGGCCGTGGACGTGACGCTGCTGGGCCGGTACTACGAGCGGTTCGCCGACCACGCGGTGTCGGTGGCGAAGCGCGTCGTCTACCTGGTGACGGGCGAGCACGCCGACGAGCTCCAGCCGCAGGACGCCCCGGTCGAGGGCGCGTAAGGCGCGCGGAGAGGGCGCACGGGCGCACGGGGCTTCCGTGCGCCGTTGATGCGCCGGTGCGGGCGGGCATGGAATGGGGGACGAGGGACGATCCGCGTCCCGCCAGGGAGGGACCTCATGGCCGATTCCCCCATCACGACCGAGACCGCGGCCCAGACCCCGCACGAGCGGACGCACCTGCCGGTCCTGGGCGCGTGCGGCTGCGGCTCGGGCTGCGGCTGCGGCTGCCAGTCCGGCGCGCCGTGCCAGTGCGGCGGCTGCTCGGGCTGACGTGACGGGCGGGGGGAGGGGACTCCGAGGGAGTTCCCTCCCCCCGCCCTGCGCTCCCCTTCTCCCTCCCTCACTCCCTCACAGGTCCAGCACGCCGACGACCTGTCCGCCGCTCTCCTCCCCCGTCGTGCGGAAGCCGAGCCGGCGGTAGAACGCGCCGGGCCCGTCCTCGCCGGGCTCCCAGGTCACGTACATCCGGCCGGTCCCCCTGCGGCGCAGCTCCTCGGCGAGGGCGTCGACGGCGAAGCGGCCGTACCCCTCGCCCTGCGCGTCGGCGGCGATGTTCAGCCGCCACAGTCCGCTGCGCCGGTCGTCCGGGTCCTTCTCCGCGTCCCAGACGAGGTCGAGGAAGGCCATGAGGAAACCGACGGCCCGGTCGCCGTCGAGGATCAGGCGGGGCCAGGCGGCCTCGCCGTGGACGTACGCCTCGGCCAGCGACTTCACGACGGGCGCGACGTTCCCCTCCTGATGGGGGTGGACCCGCAGGGCGAGGGCGGCGTCCAGGGTGGCGGGGGTGACCGGCTCCAGGCGCGGTGATCGTGTCATGGACAGGACGTTAACGCCCGCGCGCCCCGGCCGACCTCGAATTACCGCCGGTCACCCCCTGGGCAGGCCGCCCCTCGGCCCGCCAGAATTGCGGCCATGCCCTCCGCGCGAGCGACCCTTCTGACGGCGGCAGCGGCCGGTGCCGCCGCCCTGCTGCTCACGGGCTGCGCGACGACCCCGGCCGGCCTCGCGGGCGTCTCGGTGGCGGAGGACGGCACCCCGCTCGGCGTCCTCCTGATGTGCCACGACCACGTGGACGGGGCGATGCTCTACCCCGACGACGTGCCGAAGGAGTCCCGGGAGATCACCGGCGACTGGCGCCACGACGGCCCGGTCACCGGCTTCACCTCCTGGCCCCTGATGCAGACCGCGGGCGCCCCCGAGGCGGAGCGCTGGACCCCGGAGACCCGGACCGCCCGCCTGGAGAAGGGCCGCAGCTACCGCCTCGCCGGCTGGACCGAGGACGACACCTGGTCGGCAACCCCGGTCAGCTTCACCCCGGAGGACCTGGCCCGCCTCAAGCCCGGCCAGGTCCGCTACACCCTCGACGACGAGATCCGCGTCTCCTCCCTCGACGACTTCCGCGACCGCGCCTGCGACGAGGCCGCGGGCGGCACCCAGGAGCACTGAACCGGGCCGTCCCGTACAACCCTTCGACGGGGGCGGGAGTCTGACGGAACGGCGCCGGCGACAAAAGGCGTCGATATCGACTTCCCAGGAGGAACCTTGATCTCCGCCCGCACGACCCGTCGGGGTGTCTCCGCCGCGATCACCACCGTCCTCGCCGCAACGCTCGGAGCCGGCCTCCTCTCCGCCCCTGCCACTGCCGCCCCCCTGCCCGCGGCGGAAGCGGCCGTGACGGACACGCGGACCGCGCCCCTGCCGTACCCGAACTACGGGATCCTCACCGCGGCCGGAAGGACCGGTTTCCTCGCCTGGGCGTGGGACAAGGGCCGGACGTACCAGTGGACCCGGTACGCGGACGGCAAGGTCATCACGATCGACGCCCCGGTGGCCGATTCCAGCGGCTCGGACGTGATCATGACAGGGCAGGGGTCGACGCCCGCCCGTTCCCTGGTGCTGCAGCTGCGCGACATGGCCCCCGGCGGCGGCACGGTCACGATGGACCTCCGCCCGCTGAACGCCACCTACGTCAAGGCCGTCTCCAAGGACACGATCCTGGCGAAGGTGACGAAGACGGACGGCACGGTGGAGCTGCACCTGGTCACCAGCACCGGGGGCACCCTCACCCAGCGGAAGGTCGAGGGCGTCCCGGCCGCGGCCCAGTCCCCCGCCGCCACGCCGGTGCGCGACGGATCGGTCCTGCTCTCGTACTCCGTGCAGGACGGAACGTCGTGGGAACGTGAGCTCGCCGTGGTGGACCTCGCCGCCGCCAAGGCCGTCCCCGTCCGCCGGCTCGCCTACTACCCGGGCTCCCCCGCGATCTCCGACACCCACCTGACCTGGGCGGACGCGGGAGGAAAGCTCTACTCCGTGGACCGTGCCACCGGCGTCGAGACGGTGATCGAGGACACCGAGCTCCCCGAGGGCGAGAGCCTGACCGTCGGCCTGCTCGGCGCGTGGGCGATGTACGGGACCCCGGGATCCCTGGAGGGCGACGGCACCGGCCTGGGCCCGCGGCTGCTCCCCCTCACGGCGAAGTCCCTGACCACGGGCGAGAGCATCCGGCTCCTCGACTACGTCTCGACCATCGAGCCCGGCCCCGACAACACGCTGTACGTCCGCGGCGGTCACGTCGAGCGGGGCGACGGGCTCTACCGCGTCTCCCTCGCCGCCGACGGCAAGCCGACCGCCCAGCTCGTCGCCACCACGGGGAAGCCCGTGGGGCTCGTCCACCTCGGCACGCGGATCCCGCAGCCCTTCGACCTCGCCTCCCCCACCCCGCTCAAGTGGGAGCTGTCCCGGGAGAACGCGGACGTCGACCTGAAGATCACCCACCGGGCGACCGGCACGTCGTTCTCGAAGACGCTGCACCTCTACAGCGAGTCCGCCGGCAGCCCGTACTACTACGGCGACGGGCAGTTCGGCATCACCTGGAAGGAGATCGCGGCCGAGTCCCAGATGGGCAAGGACGCGGCGACCGGGACGTACGACTGGACGTTCACGGCCCGCCCGCAGAACGGTGTCGGACCGGACCTGAAGGCGTCCGGCAGCTTCACCGCCGGCAGGAACGTTCCCTCGCAGCACGACCTGGACGGGGACGGCGCCCCCAACCTGCTGGCCCGTGACGCCCAGGGCGTGCTCTGGAACCTCGACACCGCGTACGACAGCCGCGGGAAGACGCTCGGCAGGGGCTTCCCCGCCTGGAAGATCGGCGGCGGCTGGCAGGGCTACGACCGGATCGAGACCGTCGGCGGCATCGGCGGCGGCGCCGCCGACTTCATCGCCCGGGACAAGGCCGGCACCCTCTGGCTGTACGACGTGACCGGCAACGGCTACCACGCGACGATCGCGCCCCGGAAGTCCCTGGGCGGCGGCTGGAACACCTACGCCCAGATCACCGGCGGCAGCGACCTGACCGGCGACGGCCGCCCCGACCTGGTCGCCGCCGACAAGACCGGCGCCCTGTGGCTCTACAAGGGCACCGGCGACATCAGCGCCCCCTTCAGCCGCCGCCAGAAGATCGGCACCGGCGGCTGGGGGATCTACAACCAGATCACCGCCACCGGCAACATCGGCGGCGCCGGAGCCGGCGACCTCATCGCCCGCGACAAGGACGGCGTCCTCTGGCTCTACCTCGGCAAGGGCGACGGCACCTTCACCGCCCGCAAGCAGATCGGCGGCGGCTGGGGCGCCTACACCGACACCATCGGCATCGGCGACGCCAACTACGACGGCCGACCCGACCTGCTCGCGTACGGCCCGAACAAGACGGCCTACTTCTACGCCGGCACCGGCGACCACCGAGCCCCCTTCGCCCGCCGCGCCACCAGCCCGATCCTGACCGACCAGCCCCCCTACAACCACGTCTCCTGACCCACCCCACCCCCACGAAAGAGCCCCCCGCCGGCAGTCCGCCGGCGGGGGGCTCTTTCGTGGGTGGGGGTTACTTCTTGCCCTGGTTCTTGACGGCCTCGATGGCGGCCGCGGCGGCCTCCGGGTCGAGGTAGGTGCCGCCGGGGTTGAGGGGCTTGAAGTTCTCGTCGAGCTCGTAGGCCAGGGGGATGCCCGTGGGGATGTTGAGGCCCGCGATGTCGGCGTCGGAGATGCCGTCGAGGTGCTTCACCAGGGCGCGGAGGCTGTTGCCGTGGGCGGCGACCAGGACGGTGCGGCCGGCGAGGAGGTCCGGGACGATGCCGTCGTACCAGTACGGGAGCATGCGCTCCACGACGTCCTTGAGGCACTCGGTCTGCGGGCGCAGCTCCGGCGGGATGGTGGCGTAGCGGGCGTCGCCGGCCTGGGAGTACTCGGCGTCGTCGGCGAGCGGCGGCGGCGGGGTGTCGTACGAGCGGCGCCAGAGCATGAACTGCTCCTCGCCGAACTCGGCGAGGGTCTGGGCCTTGTCCTTGCCCTGGAGGGCGCCGTAGTGACGCTCGTTCAGGCGCCAGGAGCGGTGCACCGGGATCCAGTGGCGGTCCGCGGCCTCGAGGGCGAGCTGCGCGGTGCGGATGGCGCGCTTCTGGAGAGAGGTGTGCAGCACGTCGGGGAGCAGGCCGGCGTCCTTGAGCAGCTCGCCGCCGCGCGTCGCCTCCTTCTCGCCCTTCGCGGTGAGGTTCACGTCCACCCATCCGGTGAACAGATTCTTCTCGTTCCACTCGCTCTCGCCGTGGCGGAGGAGGATCAGCTTGTACGGTGCGTCGGCCATGCGTACGAGCCTAATGGACCGCTGACGATTGACGCGCGTCGTCAATTCGCTGGCGTCCGCCAGCCGAGATGCGTAAGTTTCGTGAGCTGTTGGAGGGTCTTACAGCACGCGGGGGGAGCACCTCATATGTCCATCGAATCGCTCAGACGGTCGGCGTACTCCACCGTCTCCGGCCTTCCCCAGGGCTTCTGGTGGCTCTGGCTGTCGACCCTCGTCAACAGGACCGGCGCCTTCGTCCTCACCTTCCTCTCGTACTACCTGACCGTCGAGCTCGGGCACTCCGCCTGGTTCGCCGGTCTCGTCGTCGCCCTCCACGGACTCGGCGGCGTCGCCGGCTCCCCGCTCGGCGGCATGCTGACCGACCGCTGGGGCCGCCGGCCCACCATGATCACCATGCATCTGGGGGCCGCCGCGTGCGCCGCCGCGCTCGCCTTCGTCACCAGCGCCTGGGGCGTGGCCGCCGTCGTGCTCCTCATGGGCGTCGCCATGCAGGCCGTCCGCCCCTCCATCAACGCGACGATCGCCGACATGGTCCCGGCCGACGACGTGCGCCGCGCCTACGCCCTCAACTACTGGGCGCTCAACCTCGGCTTCGCCGTCGCCTCGATCGCGGGCGGCGCCGCCGCCTTCCTCGGTTACCGCACCCTCTTCCTCGTCGACGCCGTCGCCACCACCCTCTGCGCCGTGATCGTCTTCCTGCGGCTGCCGGAGACCCGGCCGGAGCGGCCCGCGGCGAAGGCCGGGCGGAGCGAGCCGGCGGAGAAGGTGTCCATGCTCGACGTGCTGCGGGACGCGCCCTTCCGGACGCTCGTGCTGCTCAACCTGCTGGTCTGCCTGGTCTTCACCGCGCCCTGGATCGGACTGCCGCTGACCATGGCCGAGCAGGGCCTGCCGCCGTCCTCGTACGGTCTGGTCATCGCCGTCAACGGCGTCGTGATCGTCGGCTTCCAGCTGCTGGTCAACAAGGTGACCGAGCGGCGCTCGCCGGTGGTCCTGCTCGCCCTCTCCTCGCTGCTCTACGCCGTCGGCACCGGCGCCACCGCGCTGGCCGGCTCGTCCGTCGCCTTCGCCGCCACGGTCGTCGTGTGGACGGTCGGCGAGATGGTGCACGTGCCGACGAACGCCGCCGCCACCGCCCGGCTCGCGCCGGAGCACGCCCGCGGCCGCTACCAGGGCGTGATGGGCATGTCGTGGGCCGTCGCCAGTTTCGTCGCGCCGATCCTGGCCGGCGCGATCGTCGACGGGCCGGGCTCGGACGTGCTGTGGGCCGGCACCTTCGGCGTCGGCGTCCTCGCCGCCGTCGGCTACACGCTGCGGCTGCGCGGGGCGCTGGCCGAGGAGGAGCCCGTCAGTCCCGTTCCGACGGAGCCGGAGTCGGAGCGGAAGCCGACGCCGGAGTCGGAGCCGGCGCCGAAGCCGGAGCGGAAGCGGTCGGCTCCCGCGTCAGGCTCCTGAACGCGTCGAGGTTCCGCGTCGACTCGCCCCGGGAGACCCGCCAGGCGTACTCCCGGCGGATGGCCGACGCGAAGCCGAGTTCGAGCAGCGTGTTGAAGTCGCCGTCCGCCGCCTCCAGGACCGAGCCGAGCAGCCGGTCCAGCTCCTCCGGCGTGACGGCGGCCAGCGGCAGCTTGCCGGCGAGGTAGATGTCGCCGAGCGGGTCGATCGCGTACCCCACCCCGTACAGCTTGAGGTTCCGTTCGAGGAGCCAGCGGTGGACGCCGGCCTCGTTCTCGTCCGGGTGGCGGACGACGAAGGCGTTGAGGGAGAGGGAGTGGCGGCCCAGGCGCAGCGACAGCGTGGTGAACAGCTTGCGCGTGCCGGGGAGTTTGACCACGTACGAGCCGGGCGCGGGGCTCTCCCACTCCAGCTCCGCCTCGGTGAGGGTGTCCTCGACGATCCGCCGGGCCTCGGTCTGCCGTGCGTCCTGAGCGTCAGCCATGGTGGGAGCGTACGCGACGGTGGTGCGTGCGCTGGCGGTGGTCGTGCAGGGCGGCCGTGTACACGTCGGCGGTGCCCGACGCGGCCGTGTCCCAGCCGAAGGACCCCGCGTGCCGCGCGGCCGCCTCGCCCATCCGGTCCGTGAGGCCCGGGTCGGCGGCGAAACGGTCCAGCACCCGCGCGTACTCCGCCGGGTCGTGCCCCCGCACCAGGAAGCCGGTGCGCTCGTCCCGTACGGCGACGGGCAGGCCGCCCACCGCGGCCGCGACGACCGGGGTGCCGGCCGCCTGCGCCTCTATCGCGACCAGGCCGAAGGACTCGCTGTACGAGGGCATGACGAGGACCGACGCGGCCCGGAACCAGTCGGCGAGCCGCTCCTGGCCGACCGGCGGGTGGAAGCGGACGAGGTCCGCGATGCCGAGGCGGGCGGCGAGCTTCTGGAGCTGCTCCGGCTTGGCGAGGCCGCTGCCGCTGGGACCGCCGACGACCGGCACCACCATGCGGGAGCGCAGCGAGGGGTCCCGGTCCACCATCAGGGCGGCGGCGCGCAGCAGGATGTCGGGGGCCTTGAGGGGCTGGATCCGGCCGGCGAAGACCGGCACGAAGGCGTCCTCCGGCAGCCCGAGGCGGGCACGGGCGGCGGCGCGGCCGTCGGCGGGCCGGAAGCGGTCGAGGTTGACCCCGGGGTGGACGACCGCGATCTTGCCGGGGTCCGCGTCGTAGAAGCGGGCCAGCTCGTCGGCCTCCTCGGTGGTGTTGGCGATCAGCCGGTCGGCGGCGGCGACGATCTGGGTCTCGCCGATGACCCGCGCGGCGGGCTCGGGGGTGTCGCCCTCGGCGAGCGCCGCGTTCTTGACCTTGGCCATGGTGTGCATGGCGTGGACGAGCGGGACGCCCCACCGCTCGGCGGCGAGCCAGCCGACGTGTCCGGAGAGCCAGTAGTGCGAGTGCACCAGGTCGTAGTGGCCGGGGCGGTGGCCCGCCCACGCCTGCATCACGCCGTGCGTGAACGCGCAGAGCTGGGCCGGCAGCTCCTCCTTGGCGAGGCCCTCGTACGGGCCGGCGTCGATGTGCCGCACCAGGACGCCGGGCGCCAGCTCGACCACCGGGGGGAGGCCGCCGGTGGTGGCCCGGGTGAAGATCTCGACCTCGATGTCGATGGCGGCGAGCCGCTTGGCGAGCTCGACGATGTAGACGTTCATGCCGCCCGCGTCGCCGGTGCCCGGCTGGTGCAGCGGGGAGGTGTGCACGGAGAGCATGGCCACCCGGCGGGGGGCCCGGGAGCGGCCCGGCAGCCGGAGCCGGGAGGCCGCTGCCGGGTGCCGGTGCCGGGTGCCGGCGAACCGGGACACGTACTGGCTCACGTCGGCGGTCCTTCCGCGAGAGGGGCCTGGCGTGCGGACATGACAGGCGGAGGACGCGATCCACGCCCTCCGCCCCGCACAACGCCGGAACGACCTCCTTCATTTCCGCCCTTTCCGTCACGTCCGGCGTTTTGCCAATTCATTACTTGAGGGGCGGCTGGGGCTTACGGGGACGGATGCGGGTGGTTACGGGGGGTGTGGGGGGGTGGGGGTGAGGGGTTGGGTGCGTGCGGGATGGGGCCCGGGCGCCTGGTGGGGCTGGTCGCCCGGCGGGGGTGCCGCTCGGTCGGCGAGCGGGGTGATCGCGCGGCGCACGGGAAGGCGCTCATGCCGGAGCCGAAACGGCCCGGCCCCCGCGAGCCGAGGCGGGGGGGGCCGGGCCCGTGACCGGCTCCGTATCCTCGTCCCATGGCCCCGCGCACCACCCGCCCCGTCGGCACGCCGACCCGCGGGACCACGAACCCCAACCGGCTGCGCCGCATGGACCGCTGGATCGCCGCCGTCCACGGGCCGGCTCTGCGCCGGTCCCCGGAGCCGCCCGTCGCCGTCGACCTCGGGTACGGCGCCGCCCCCTGGACCGCCGTGGAGCTGCTGGCGCGGCTGCGCACCGCCGAGCCCCGCACCCTGCTGTACGGGATCGAGATCGAACCGGCCAGGGTCGAGGCCGCGAAGCCGTACGAGGAGCGGCACGAGGGCCTGCGCTTCGTGCACGGCGGCTTCGAGGTGCCGGTGCCGGGGGCGCCCTCGCTGATCCGCGCCGCGAACGTGCTGCGCCAGTACGACGAGGAGCAGGTCACGACCGTGTGGGAGCGGCTGTGCGGGCGCCTCGCGCCGGACGGCCTCCTGGTCGAGGGGACCTGCGACGAGATCGGGCGCCGGCACGTGTGGGTGGCGCTCGACCGGGACGGACCGCGCACCGTCACCCTCGCGACCCGGCTCGGCTCCCTCGACCGCCCCTCGGACCTGGCCGAACGCCTCCCGAAGGCGCTGATCCACCGCAACGTGCCCGGCGAGCCGGTCCACGCGTTCCTGCGGGACTTCGACCGGGCCTGGGCGGCGGCGGCCCCGTACGCCTCCCTCGGCGCCCGGCAGCGCTGGATCCGCGCCGTCCGGGACCTGGCGGCGGACTGGCCGGTCACGGACGGCCCGAAGCGCTGGCGCCAGGGCGAGGTCACGGTCCGCTGGGACGCGCTGGCGCCGCGCGCGTAGGCGACGACCGGGTACGCAGGCGAGTCCGGGCGCACGGGCGACGTCCGGGGCGCGCGGGCGGCGTCCGGGGCCGCGCGGGCCAGGTTTCCGATCATGACGCCCGAGCGGGGGAACGTCAGCCGGTCCACGGGCGTCACTCTGGTGGGGTACCTGTCGTTTTCCGGATTCACGTGGCACTATCGCCAGGACCACACAAGTTACTGACGGTAAATCAGGAAGCGGCCCAGGGGGGAAACCCGGGCCGTGAGGGGGATAACCAGTGAACCGACGACGCCGACGTCCGTACGCCGCCGCCGCGGTCACCGTGGCCTGCGCCCTGGCCGTCCTGGCCTCCCCGGCGCTCACCCTCCAGGCCGCCGCCGTCCCGCTCCCCCCGCCGCCGCCCGCCGCGCCCGCGAAGACCCTCGAAGAGGTCCGGACGGAGATCGAGGAGCTGTACCACCAGGCGGCCGCCGCCACCGACGCGTACAACCTCGCCGAGGAGCGCACCGCGACCCAGTCCGCCGAGATCGTCCGGCTCGCCCGGATGATCGAGGGCGGCCGCAAGCGGATCGACACCCTCAAGGCCGAGGCCGGCGCCGCCGCCCGCGCCCAGTACCGCAGCGGCGGCATCCCCCGGAGCGCCCAGCTCGCCCTCGCCGGCGACCCGCAGCTCTACCTCGACACGGCCGGCCGGCTCCGCGAGCGCGCCAAGGCCACCACCGACCTCCTCGGCGAACTCACCCGCGCCCAGGCCGAGCTGGACACCTACGCCTCCGAGGCCGGTGACAACTGGACCAAGCTGGAGGCCGACCGCGTCCGGCAGGCCGCCGCGAAGAAGGAGATCAACGAGAAGATCGCCGCCGCGAAGAAGCTGGAGAGCGAACTCGCCGCCGAGGAGCGCGAGCGGCTGCGCCGCCTGGAGGAGCAGGCCCGGCAGCGGGCCCAGACCAAGTGGCTGGACACCGGCATCCTCGACGAGCTCGGCGGCGCCTCCACCGCCGAGGGCCGCAAGGCGGTCGAGGCCGCCCTCGCGCAGGTCGGCAAGCCGTACGTGTGGGGCGCCGAGGGGCCCGACTCCTTCGACTGCTCCGGCCTCACCCAGTCCGCGTGGGCCGCCGCGGGCGAGCGCATCCCGCGCACCTCGCAGGAGCAGTGGCGGCTGCTCCCCCGGGTGCAGCCGAAGGACATGCGCCCCGGCGACCTGATCGTCTACTACAAGGACGCCAGCCACATCGGCATGTACATCGGCGACGGGAAGATGGTCCACGCCCCCCGGCCCGGCCGGAACGTGACCGTCGCCGGCGCCGGCTCGATGGAGATCCTCGGCATCGTCCGCCCCTCCTGACACCCGGGCCCATCCCGCCCCTCCACTCCCCTCCCCCATGGCCCGACGCACGACCGGGGCACCGGGACACCGGGACTCCGGGGCGCGGAGCACCGGGACCGAGTGACCTTTCTCATGGGTCGCGGGCCCGTCCGCGCCCCCTCGCGGCGCAACTACCTCCCCTTCCGCGGCATATGCCAAGGAAGACCCCGGCGCCCGCGGAGTGATCGCCATTCCGCCGGGCGCCGCACTGCCGCTATGGTCCCGGACGGGCGGGACGCCACCCGGCGCCCGGCGCACCCTCGGGGGAGGGAAGGAAACCCGGACCGATGCCCGTATCCGTACCGCGCCAGAGAATCGTCTCTGCTGCGGGGCCATGCGACACCGCAGCCATGGACGCCACCGCCGCGACCGACGCCGCGACCGACGCAGGGACCGGCACAGGCGCAGGAACCAGCACGACCACAGGCACAGGAACCGATCGCGACCGCACCGACCTCACCCTCCTGGTCGTCGAGGACGACCCGGCGGGTTCCCTCGCCGTACCCGAACTCCTGGACGCCGCCGGCGCCGCGGGCACCCGGATCCGCATCCGCACCGCGCGCAACCTCACCGAGGCCGAGCGGCTCCTCACCGACGACGTGCACTGCGTGCTCGTCGACCTCTCGCTGCCCGTGCCCCGGGGCGCGGCCGACGAGGACCCGCTCGCCCCGCTGCGGCACATCCTGCGCCTCGCGCCCCGGCACGCCGTCCTGGCCCTCGCCCCCTCCGCCGACGCGGGGCTCGCCGCCGAGGCGGTCCGCGTCGGGGCCCAGGACCACCTCTTCCGCGAGGAGCTCGACGGCCGGCTCCTCAGCCGCGCCATCCGGTACGCGGTCGAGCGCAAGCGCAACGACGCCGCCAAGGTGAAGCTCGCCGAGTCCCGGCTGCGCGCCCAGGAGAACGCCCGCCTGGAGCGCGGCCTGCTGCCCACCCCGCTCCTGGACGGCTCCGACCTCCGCTTCGCCGCCAGCTACCGGCCGGGCCGCTCCCGCGCGCTGCTCGGCGGCGACTTCTACGACGTCGTCCGCACCCCGGACGGCACCGTCCACGCCATGATCGGCGACGTCTGCGGCCACGGCCCCGACGAGGCCGCCCTCGGCGTCGAGCTGCGGATCGCCTGGCGCGCCCTGACCTTCGCCGGGCTCTGCGGCGACGAGCTGCTCTCCACCCTCCAGCGGGTCCTGGAGCACGAGCGGGAGAGCGAGGAGATCTTCGCGACCCTCTGCACGGTCGACATCGCGCCCGACGGGCGGCGCGCCGGGCTCTGCCTGGCCGGCCACCCGGCGCCGCTGGTCGCCCAGCACGGCGGGACGGCGCGGCTGCTGCCGTACGAGGACGGGGGCCCGGCCCTGGGCCTGCTGCCGCGCGCCCGCTGGCCGCGCCGCCAGGTCGAGCTGGGCGGGGCGTGGAGCCTGCTGCTCTACACCGACGGCCTGATCGAGGGCCGGACCGCCGGACCGGGCTCGCCCCGGCTGGGTCAGGACGGCATGGTCGACATGATCAACCGGCAGATGACCGGGGGCCTGCGCGGCGAGGCGCTCCTGGAGGCGGCGATGGCGGAGGCCCGCACGCTCAACGGCGGCGAGCTGACCGACGACGTGGCCCTGCTGGCCCTGGAACGCGGCGGGGCCCGGGGGTGAGTCCCCCGGGCCCCGCGCCCGACGCGGTGAACGGCCACCGCCCGCCCTCATAGGTCACGGCCGCGTCCGCCCTCGTACGGGACGGCCACCGGCCGCCCTCATGCGTGACGGCGCGCCCTCGCGCCCAGCCGCCTACCGGCCGCCGTTGTAGGGACCGTACGGGCCGTCGCTGCTGGAGCCGCCGCGGCGGCCCCCGCCGCCCATGACCTGCTTGAGGGCCGGGCGGACGTCGACCATGAAGACGATGGCGGCGATCAGGCCCGCGATGAGGAGGAAGAGGAGACCGGGCAGGAAGAGGTTCAGGGCGAGGTTGACCCCGAGGAGGATCAGCCAGAACTTCTTCGTCTGCTTGTCCGCGGCCCGGTACGCGTCCTCCCTCACCATCGCCGCGATGACGAACGAGGCGACGGCGAAGCCGGTGAAGACCAGGAACATCAACAGGTTCAGGGTGTTGTCGAACCGGTCCATCAGCATGCTGAACACCGCCTAGGAATCATTGGGGTACGTACGCGCCTCGCGGTCAAGGTACCCGTTCCAACGCGTCGGACCCCGGGAATGGTGCCCGGATCCGCTATTCGGCGGTCACGTCCGCCTTGGCGGCGGCCGTCTTCTTGGCGGGGGCCTTGCGGGTGGAGGGCTTGCGGGCGGCGGGCTTGGACGCGGCCCCGGCCTCCACGGCCGGCTCGGGCTCCGCCGCCGCAGCCGCCGGCTCGGGCTCCGCGGCCGGGGCCTCCGGCTCCGGCTCGACCACGACGGTGATCTCCGTGGCCGGCTCGGCCGTCTCGCCGCGCCAGGCGCGGACGGTCTCCTCGCCCCGGGCGGCGACCTCCTCGTACTTCTCGCGCGCCTTCACCGCGTACTCGGCGGCCACGCCGACGCCCCGCAGGGCGAGGTCCTGCGCCGTCTCGCCCAGCTTCTTGAGGTCGGTGTCCAGACCGCCGACGACCCCGACGACCTCGGCGACGGTGGCCTGCACCTTCTCCTGGACCTTCTCCTGCACGGCCTTCGGGTCGGTCTTCCGCACGGCCTCGATCCGGCCGGGCGCCTCGGCGGCGAGCTGCTCGATCAGGGCGGGCACCTTGCGGGCCTGGCGCACGGCGAGGTCGGCGGTGCCGGCGGCGAAGTAGAGGGGGGTACGCAGTTCGTCGATGATGGCCATGCTGATGGTCCTCCCGGGTAGGGCGTACGAGCGTGTGGCATGCAAACGGGCGTACCGGCGCGGCGTCCGAACGCGGCGCACGGGCCGGCGTGCTAGCCGGTCGCCTCCGACTCCGCCGCGTTCTCCTTGCGGAAGGAGTCGTAGATCTGGAGCAGCACCTGCTTCTGCCGCTCACTGATCGAGGGATCGGCCAGGATGACGGCCCGCGTCTCCAGCTCCTCGCGGTCCTTCTCGTCGAGGATGCCGGCCCGCACGTAGAGCGTCTCGGCCGAGATCCGCAGCGCCTTGGCGACCTGCTGGAGCACCTCGGCGCTGGGCTTGCGCAGTCCGCGCTCGATCTGGCTCAGGTACGGGTTCGACACCCCGGCGGCCTCGGCGAGCTGCCGCAGCGAGAGCTGCGCGGTGCGCCGCTGCTCGCGGAGGTAGTCGCCGAGGCTGCCGAGATTGCCGACGTTGAGCGATGCCATGGTCCGTACCCTGCCACCGCTTGCTAACTTTTGCAAGCATGCTGCTTGCAAGAGTGTCCCCGGTACCGTGAGGACGTGACGAGCCGCATCCCCCTCGACGACCTCCGGCGCCTGCGCAGGGCGCGGGACCGGATGGACCGTGAGTACGCGCGGCCGCTGGACGTGGCCGCGCTCGCGCAGACGGCGCTGATGTCGACCGGGCACTTCGCGCGGAGCTTCCGGGCCGCCTTCGGGGAGACGCCGTACAGCTACCTCATGACCCGCCGGATCGAGCGGGCCAAGGCGCTGCTCCGGCGCGGGGACCTGTCGGTGACGGACGTCTGCATGGAGGTGGGGTGCACCTCGCTCGGCTCCTTCAGCTCGCGCTTCACCCAGTTGGTGGGCGAGACGCCGAGCGCGTACCGGGCCCGGGCGCACGGCGGCGACGCCGCCCTGCCCGCCTGCGTCGCCAAGGTCGCCTCGCGACCGGTCAGGAACGGAGAAGCGCCGCTCGACAGCGCTCCCTAGCGTGGAGCGCATGGACATCAACCTCTCCCAGACCTTCATCACCGTCGACGACCACGAGAAGGCGCTCGGCTTCTACCGCGACGCCCTCGGCCTGGAGGTCCGCAAGGACGTCGGCTTCCAGGGCATGCGCTGGGTGACCGTGGGTTCGCCCGCGCAGCCGGACGTGTCGGTGGTCCTCGAATCGCCGCTGGCCGACCCCACCGCCTCCGAGGCCGACCGCCAGGCGGTCGTGGACCTCATGCGCAAGGGCCTGCTGCGGGCGGCGATCTTCGGCACGGGCGACTGCGACGCCGCCTTCGAGCGGATCGCCGCCTCGGGCGCCGAGGTGCTCCGCGAGCCGGTGGACCAGCCGTACGGCGTCCGCGAGTGCGCCTTCCTGGACCCGGCGGGCAATCAGATCGTCCTCCAGCAGCCGCTCTCCTGACTCCCGGAAGCTCCGTCGGCGACCCGGACCGGTCCTCCGGTTTCCGATAATCCGCGACGGACCGACCTCGCCTATCCTGGCGGCATGACCGCCTTGACGCCCCGCCGCAGCGAGCCCGATCTCTCCTACCTCCTCGACCACACGAGCCACGTCCTGCGGACGCGGATGGCGGCGGAGCTGGCGGAGATCGGGCTCACGGCCCGGATGCACTGCGTCCTCGTCCACGCCCTGGAGGAGGAGCGGACCCAGGCGCAGCTCGCGGAGATCGGCGACATGGACAAGACGACGATGGTCGTCACCGTCGACGCCCTGGAGAAGGCCGGACTGGCCGAGCGGCGGCCGTCGAGCACCGACCGGCGGGCGCGGATCATCGCCGTCACCGAGGCGGGCGCGCGACTCGCGGCGGAGAGCCGGCGGATCGTGGACGGCGTGCACGCGGGCGCCCTCGACTCGCTCCCGGAGGAGGAGCGGGAGGTGCTGGTCCGCGCGCTGGGCCGGCTGGCCGAGGACCACCTGAAGACGCCCGTCGAGGCACCGGCGACCGCTCGCCGGGCCCGCCAGAAGAACTGAGCCCGCGCTTTCTCGCCACCCTCGTAAGGTTCCGTAAAAAATAGTCTGCAACAAAACCTTCTGCTAACGTCTCTCCTGTTGCCTCCCTCGACAGGAGAGATCCATGCGCACCCGTTCCCTCGCGCTCACCGTCCTCGCCAGCGCCATGCTCATGACGGTCCTCGACGGCAGCATCGTCACCGTCGCGATGCCCGCCATCCAGGCCGACCTAGGCTTCAGCCCGGCCGGACTGAGCTGGGTCGTCAACGCCTACCTGATCGCCTTCGGCTCGCTCCTCCTGCTCGCCGGACGACTCGGCGACCTCATCGGACGCAGACGGATGTTCCTCTCCGGGATCGCCGTCTTCACCGGCGCCTCCCTCCTCGCGGCCGCCGCCGCCTCCCCCGCCGTCCTCATCACCGCCCGCTTCCTCCAGGGCGCCGGGAGCGCGATGTCCTCCGCCGTCAGCCTCGGCATCCTCGTCACGCTCTTCACCGAACCCCGTGAACGGGCCCGCGCCATCGCCGTGTTCAGCTTCACCGGCGCCGCCGGCGCCTCCGTCGGCCAGGTCCTCGGCGGACTCCTCACCGACGCCCTCTCCTGGAACTGGATCTTCCTCATCAACCTGCCGATCGGCGCGGCCGCGATCGCCCTCGCCACCCGCACCCTCCCCGCCGACCGGGGACTCGGCCTGCGGGCCGGCGCCGACGCACTCGGCGCGTTCCTGGTCACCGCGGGCCTGATGACCGGCATCTACGCGGTCGTGCGCATCGAGGAGTACGGAGCCGGCTCCGCCCACACCCTCGGCCTCGGGGCGCTCGCCCTCGCCCTCCTCGCCGGCTTCCTGGTCCGCCAGCGCACCGCCGCCACCCCGCTGATGCCGCTGCGGATCCTCCGCTCGCGGGCCGTCGCCGGCGCGAACCTCGTCCAGCTCCTCATGGTCGCGGCGCTGTTCGCCTTCCAGGTCCTGGTCGCCCTCCACCTCCAGAAGGCGCAGGGGTACGGCGCCACCGCCACCGGTCTCGCGATGCTGCCGGCCGCCCTGGCCATCGGCGCCGTCTCGCTCGGCGCGGCCGCCCGGCTCATCGGCCGCTTCGGCGAGCGCGCCGTCCTGCTCACCGGCCTCACCCTGCTGATCGGCGTCCTCGGCCTGCTCACCCGGCTCCCGGCGGACGCCTCGTACGCCGTCGACCTGCTCCCCGCGATGCTGCTCGCCGCCGGATTCGGCCTGGCCCTGCCCGCGCTCACCGCCCTCGGGATGTCGGGTGCCGACGAGGCCGACGCGGGCCTCGCCTCCGGCCTCTTCAACACCACGCAGCAGATCGGCATGGCGCTCGGCGTCGCCGTCCTCACCACTCTGGCCGCCGCCCGCACCGAGACGCTCGACGCGGCCGGACGGAGCGCCGCGGAGGCCCTGACCGGCGGCTACCGCCTGGCCTTCGGGGTCGGCACGGGACTCCTCGTCACCGCCCTCGTGATCGCCGCGGCCGTCCTGCGCACGAAGCGGGGGGAGAGGGCGGAGAGCGCGGGGAGCGCGGATCCCGAGGTGGCGATGGCCGCCTGACGGCGGCCCGGGAAGCGCCGGTCCGGTCCAGGACCCCCGAGTCGAGCAGCCCCGCCGCCCGCGCCGACACCCCGGATCCACCGGCCGGCGCAGGGTGCGGCTGTCCTGGGAACAGGCCGGGCGGAACCGGGGACCGGCGTCAGAAGATGTCCGGCGAGAACGCCCGCAGCGGCGTCCGGAACAGCAGCTCCGCCCGGGCCGCCGCCCCCGGCACCGCCTCCTCGATCCGGCCGAGCAGCGCCAGCCGCACCGGCGACGCGTCGCCGAGGACCAGCCGGGCCAGCTCGGCCACGTCGAGCACCAGGTCCGCGGAGGCGGTCGTCGGCACACACGAGGCCCCCTTCGGCGAGGCGTCCAGGAGGTACCGCCCGCCCGCGAAGCCGTCGGCGTCCCGCACGTCCAGGACGAGCCCGTCCGTCACCGGATACGTCCGCTCCTCCAGGACCCGCACCACGTCGAGGACCCGCAGCCACAGCATGTCCGCGTGGGTCACCGTCCGCGCCGCCCGAGGATCCGGCAGCAGCAGCGGCAGCGGGTCGTCCGGCGCCCGCGAACCGCTGCGGACGGTCGCCACCCAGTCCAGCGAGCAGACGTACCGCCACAGGGCGTGCTCGGCGGCCGGCGTCGCCGCGATCAGATCCCGCACGGTCAGCGTGTTCTCCGGCTGCTTGCCGTCGCCCCACTTGTCGTCGCAGCGGTACGACACGTACCCCTCGGGCTCCCCGGACGCCGAGCGGTACACCGCGTAGTACGGCTCCGTCCACGGCTCCAGGTGCTGCCCGCCGCCGGTGCCCACGTCCCAGTTGCGGGGCAGCCGCCCGGTCACGCCGGCCCGGACGCCGGCCAGCCGCCGGTGCAGCCCGGGCCCGATCCGACGGATCTCCGCCCCGTCGGTCAGATCGATCCGGCCCCCGTCCTCCGGGCGGCCGCTGCGGCGCGGATCCAGACCCGCCCGCCGCAGGTCCACGCTCCACTCGGTGGACCAGCTCGCCGGGCCGAAGCCGTACCGGCCGTAGATCGGGTACTCGGCGGCGATCAGCGTCGCCACCGCGTCCCCCCGCTCCCGGGCCGCCGCCAGGTCCCGCGCCATCAGCCGGCTCAGCAGCCCGCGCCGCTTGTGCGTCGGCGAGACGGTCACCTGCGTGATCGCGTCCGCGACGAGACCGCCGCCACCGACGGTGCTGAGCTCCTGCCGGAAGGAACGGAAGGTGGCGACCACCCGGCCGCCGTCCACGGCGGCCAGCGTGCGGTCCAGGTCGACATGGGCCAGCCGGTCGGCGACCACCCGGTCGGAGACGACCGGCTCGTTCAGGAAGCCCGTCCGCAACGCCCGCAGCCAGTCGGGGAATTCGGACTCGGTCACCACGCGCAGTTCGACAGCCATCCCCCGACCCTACGCACGCGGGCCCGCTCCGCCCACGGAATTTGTCGCGCCCTGGGGCCTGTCGTCGAACTCCCGCCGTCGCCCGGAGGGCGGCCCCGCGGCGTCAGGTGCGTGCTCTCGGCGTGCCGGGCGCGAGGCCTCGTACGGGA
>NZ_JBIBJV010000011.1:156650-195047 GCF_042958885.1 Streptomyces sp. NPDC007945 | reverse complement strand
TCCGCCAGCGCACGCACCGACTCCCGGAGCATCTCGTGCTCCTCCGACGTCCGGTACAGGTCGAAGTCCTTGCCCATGCTGTCGAGCTCCCTGGATTGCTAACTACTGTTAAGTAACCCAAAGGGTAGGGCGTGTACCGGGCGCTCTGCCAGGGCCCGACTATGCTCGGGCAGGCACTTTCGCCCGACGCTCCTGGAGTCCCGCATGGCCCTGAAGATCACCGTGATCGGCACCGGCTACCTCGGCGCCACCCACGCCGCGGCCATGGCCGAGATGGGCTTCGAGGTCCTCGGACTCGACGTCGTGCCGGAGAAGGTCGAGCTCCTGGCCTCCGGACGCGTCCCGATGTTCGAGCCCGGCCTGGAGGAACTGCTCGGCAAGCACGTCGCCGGCGTCGAGGGCTCCACCGGCCGGCTGCGCTTCACCACCTCCTGGGAGGAGGTCGGCGCCTTCGGCGACGTCCACTTCGTCTGCGTGAACACCCCGCAGAAGCACGGCGAGTACGGCTGCGACATGAGCTACGTCGACGCCGCCTTCGCCTCCCTGGCCGCCGTCGCCCGCGCCGGCTCGCTGGTCGTCGGCAAGTCGACCGTCCCGGTCGGCTCGGCCGAGCGGCTCGCCGGAGTGCTGCCGGAGGGCGTCCTGCTGGCCTGGAACCCGGAGTTCCTGCGCGAGGGCTTCGCCGTCCAGGACACCCTGCGCCCCGACCGGATCGTCGTCGGCGTCCACGGCGAGGACGGCGGGCGGGCCGAGAAGCTGCTCCGCGAGGTGTACGCGGTCCCCGTCGCCGAGGGTTCGCCCTTCGTCGTCACCGACTTCCCGACCGCCGAGCTGGTCAAGACGGCCGCGAACTCCTTCCTCGCCACCAAGATCTCCTTCATCAACGCGATGGCGGAGATCTGCGAGGCGGCCGGCGGCGACGTCGCCAAGCTGGCCGAGGCCATCGGCCACGACGAGCGGATCGGCAACAAGTTCCTGCGGGCCGGCGTCGGCTTCGGCGGCGGCTGCCTGCCCAAGGACATCCGCGCCTTCATGGCCCGGGCGGGCGAGCTCGGCGTCGACCAGGCGCTGACCTTCCTCCGCGAGATCGACTCCATCAACATGCGGCGGCGCGGCCAGATGGTCGAGATGGCCCGCGAGGCGCTCGGCGGAGGCTCCTTCCTGGGCCGCCGGGTCGCCGTCCTCGGCGCCACCTTCAAGCCGGACTCGGACGACGTCCGCGACTCCCCCGCGCTCAACGTCGCCGGCCAGATCCACCTCCAGGGCGGCCAGGTCACCGTCTACGACCCCAAGGGCATGGCGAACGCCCGCAAGGTCTTCCCCACCCTCGGCTACGCGGACTCGGCCCTGGAGGCCGTCCGGGACGCGGACGTGGTGCTGCACCTGACCGAGTGGCGCGAGTTCCGCGAGCTCGACCCGGCGGAACTGGCCGCCGCCGCCGCGTCCCCGGTCGTCCTCGACGGGCGCAACGCCCTGGACGGCGAGCGGTGGCGGGCGGCCGGCTGGACGTACCGCGCGATGGGCCGCCCGCGCGCCTGACGACAGGCGGGGAAGGGGCGCACCGGACGGATCCGGTGCGCCCCTTCCCCATAGGTGTCACGGGCCCGGTTCGCGTTGCCGTGGGCCAGGCCCGGGTCGCGGCGCAGCGGCTCCGCGAGGTCCCGGTGCCGCCGTCAGACGCCGTCGAGCTGGGCGATCATGGCGTGCGAGGCGGCCGTGCGGGCGGTGAGGTCCCGCGAGACGGCCTCCGCGTCGCCGAGCACCCGGAGGGCGTTCGACCAGGTCAGCTTGGTGAGGTCGGCGCGGGACCAGCCGCGGTCGAGGAGTTCGGCGATCAGGTGGGGGTAGCCGGCGACGTCGTCGAGGCCCGCGGGGGTGAAGGCGGTGCCGTCGTAGTCGCCGCCGATGCCGATGTGGTCGATGCCGGCGGCCTCGCGCATGTGGTCGAGGTGGTCGGCGACGGTGGCGGCGGTGGCGATCGGGCGGGGGTGCTCGGCCTCGAAGGCGGTGTGGATCTCCCTCGCCCTCGGGGTGGTGTCGAGGTGGTGGAGGCCGTGGGCGCGGAGGTTGGCGTCGGCGCGCAGGGTCCACTCGACGGCCGCCGGGAGGATGAACTTCGGGACGAAGGTCGCCATCGCCACGCCGCCGTTGGCGGGCAGCCGCTCCAGGACGTCGTCGGGGACGTTCCTCGGGTGGTCGCAGACCGCGCGGGACGAGGAGTGGGAGAAGATCACCGGCGCGGTGGTCTCGTCGAGGGCGTCCCGCATGGTCGTCTCGGCGACATGCGAGAGGTCGACGAGCATGCCGCAGCGGTTCATCTCGCGGACGACGGCGCGGCCGAAGGCGGTGAGGCCGCCGTGCCGGGGCTCGTCGGTGGCGGAGTCGGCCCAGTCGTTGTTCTCGTTGTGCGTGAGGGTCATGTACCGCACGCCGAGGGTGTGCAGGGCGCGCAGGGTGGCGAGGGAGTTGTCGATCGAGTGACCGCCCTCGGCGCCCTTGAGGGAAGCGATCCGGCCCTCGGCGCGGGCCTTGACGACGTCGTCGGCGGTGCGGGCGGGCGCGAGGTCGGCCGCGTACCGCTCGACGAGCCGGTCGACGGCGTCGATCTGCTCCAGGGTGGCGCTCACCGCGTGGTCGCCGGCGAACCTGCCCGGGACGTAGACGGACCAGAACTGGGCACCGACCCCGCCGGCGCGGAGCCGGGCGAGGTCGGTGTGGAGGGAGGCCGAGCGGTCGCCCGCGATGTCGAGCTTGTCGAGGTCGTAGCCGCACTGCTCGCGCAGCGCCCACGGGAGGTCGTTGTGCCCGTCGACGACGGGGGCCTCCGCGAGGAGGGCCCGGGCCTCGGCGAGCCGCTCGGCCGCGCTCACTTGCCGAACCCGAAGGAGTCGGCGCCGGCGACCTTGGCGCGCAGCCGCTTGCCCTTCTCGGTGGCCTGGTCGTTGAGGTCCTGGAGGAAGGCGCTCATCCGGGCCTGGAGCTCGGGGTCGGCGGCGGCGAGCACACGGACGGCGAGGAGGCCCGCGTTGCGCGCGCCGGCGATGGAGACGGTGGCGACCGGGATGCCGGCGGGCATCTGGACGATCGACATCAGCGAGTCCATGCCGTCGAGGTACTTCAGCGGCACGGGGACGCCGATGACCGGGAGGGGGGTGACGGAGGCGAGCATGCCCGGCAGGTGGGCGGCGCCGCCGGCGCCCGCGATGATCGCCTTGAGGCCGCGGCCGGCGGCCTCCTCGCCGTACGCGATCATCTCGCGCGGCATGCGGTGGGCGGAGACGACGTCGACCTCGTACGGGATGCCGAACTCGTCGAGCGCCTGGGCGGCGGCCTCCATGACGGGCCAGTCGGAGTCGGAGCCCATCACGATGCCGACGAGCGGGCCGCTCCCCTGGTCGCTCGTACCGTTGCTCACCTGGTTACTCAACGATCGTCCCTCGCAGGTAGTCGGCGGCGTGGCGGGCGCGCTCCAGCACCTCGTCCAGGTCGTCGCCGTAGGTGTTGACGTGACCGACCTTACGCCCGGGCTTCACGTCCTTGCCGTACATGTGGATCTTGAGCTGCGGGTCCCGGGCCATGCAGTGCAGGTAGCCCTGGTACATGTCCGGGTAGTCGCCGCCGAGGACGTTGCACATCACGGTCCACGGGGCGCGCGGGCGGGGGTCGCCGAGCGGCAGGTCGAGGACGGCGCGGACGTGGTTGGCGAACTGGCTGGTGATCGCCCCGTCCTGGGTCCAGTGGCCGGAGTTGTGCGGGCGCATCGCCAGTTCGTTGACGAGGATGCGGCCGTCGGTGGTCTGGAAGAGCTCGACGGCGAGGTGGCCGACGACGCCGAGCTCCTGGGCGATCCGCAGCGCCAGCTCCTGGGCCTGCCCGGCGAGCTCGGGGTCGAGGTCGGGGGCGGGGGCGATCACGGTGTCGCAGACGCCGTCGACCTGGCGGGACTCGACCACCGGGTAGGCGACGGCCTGGCCGTGCGGGGAGCGGACGATGTTCGCCGCGAGCTCGCGGGCGAAGTCGACCTTCTCCTCGGCGAGCACGGGCACCCCGGCGAGGAAGGGGTCGCGGGCGTCCTCGGCGGTGCGGACGAACCAGACGCCCTTGCCGTCGTATCCGCCGCGCACGGTCTTGAGGATGATCGGGAAGCCGCCGACCTCGTCGGCGAAGGCGACCGCGTCGGCCGGGTCGGCCACGATGCGGTGGCGGGGGCTGGGCGCGCCGATCTCGTCGAGCCTCGCCCGCATCACCCCCTTGTCCTGGGCGTGCACCAGGGCGTCGGGCCCGGGGCGGACGGGGATGCCGTCGGCCTCCAGGGCGCGCAGGTGCTCGGTGGGGACGTGCTCGTGATCGAAGGTGATCACGTCGCAGCCGCGCGCGAAGGCGCGGAGCGTCTCCAGGTCCCGGTAGTCGCCGATGACGACCTCGCCGGCCACTTGGGCCGCCGAGTCCTGGGGGGTGTCACTGAGGAGCTTGAACTTGATGCCGAGGGGGATGCCCGCCTCGTGCGTCATGCGGGCGAGCTGCCCGCCGCCGACCATGCCTACTACCGGGAACGTCACCCTCTTAGGGTATCCGCACCATCCGTGAACACTCGTCCGGCTGTGGATTGCCACAAGGCGTGACCGGGTGCGCCCGGGTTTTCCACAGCTTTCGCGCCTACTCGGGCGGGTGACAGGGGTGGCTGGTTAGCATGAGTGGGTTGACGTCACCAGGACGTCACCCGACGGACGGACCGACCCCACCATGAGCGAACCCGGCGCGCTGCGCATGCGACTCGCCCTGCTCGGCCGAGAGGTCGCCAAGTTCGGCGTGGTCGGCGGCCTCGGTGTCCTGGTCAACCTGGCCGTCTTCAACCTGGTCCGGCACACCACGGAGCTCCCGGTGGTACGGGCCAGCCTGATCGCCACGGTCGTGGCCATCGCCTTCAACTACGTGGGGTTCCGCTACTTCACGTACCGCGACCGCGACAAGTCGGGCCGCACCAAGGAGATGACCCTCTTCCTGCTGTTCAGCCTCGTCGGCCTCGTGATCGAGAACGGCGTGCTGTACGCGGCGACGTACGGCCTCGGGTGGAACGGCTCGCTGGCGAGCAACTTCTTCAAGTTCTTCGGGATCGGCCTCGGGACCCTGTTCCGCTTCTGGTCCTACCGCACCTGGGTCTTCCGGGCGCTGCCGGCGAAGGAGGCCGTGCAGACCGCCGAGTCCTTCCTGGAGCAGGAGCCGGTCCCCACGCCGCGGCAGGCGCGGCGCCGGCAGCCCGACCACGTGTAGGGAAGCTCACCGCACGGGGCGTTCCCGGGGCTCGTCGGCGACGCTGCGGGCCTCCTTGCTCAGGAAGAGCGCGAAGACCGGCGGCTGCTGCTGGAGCAGCTCCAGGCGCCCGCCGTCGGCCTCCGCCAGGTCCCGGGCGACCGCCAGGCCGATGCCGGTGGAGCTGCGGCCGCTGACGGCCCGCTCGAAGATCCGCGCGCCGAGGTCGGCGGGGACGCCGGGGCCCTCGTCGGTGACCTCGATCACCGACTGGTTTCCGGTGACGCGGGTGCGCAGGGCGACGGTGCCGCCGCCGTGCATGAGCGAGTTCTCGATGAGCGCGGCGAGGACCTGGGCGACCGCCCCCGGGGTGCCGATCGCGCGCATGCCCTGCTTGCCGGAGCGGACGATGGCGCGGCCCGCGCTGCGGTAGGCGGGACGCCACTCCTCGATCTGCTGCTTGACGACCTCGTCGAGGTCGAAGGCGACGGCGGAGCCGGAGCGGGGGTCCCGGGAGTTCGTCAGCAGCCGCTCGACGACGTCGGTGAGCCGCTCGACCTGCGTCAGCGCGATCGTCGCCTCCTCCTTGACGGTGTCCAGGTCGTCGGCGAGGGCGACCTCCTCCAGGCGCATGGACAGCGCGGTGAGGGGGGTGCGGAGCTGGTGGGAGGCGTCGGCGGCGAGCCGGCGCTCGGCGGTCAGCATCCGGGCGATGCGCTCGGCGGAGGCGTCGAGGACGTCCGCGACCCGGTCCAGCTCGGGGACCCCGTACCGCCGGTGCCGTGGCCTCGGGTCGCCCGAGCCGAGGCGTTCGGCGGTCTCGGCGAGGTCGGTGAGCGGGGAGGCGAGCCGGTTCGCCTGGCGCACGGCGAGGAGGACGGCGGCGATGACCGCCAGCCCGGCGACCGCCACGATGATCAGGGCGGTGCTGCCGACCTCGGAGGTGACGGCCGAGCGGGACTCCTCGACGATCACGGTCTCGCCGCGCTCGCCCTCGGCGTAGCCCCGGATGACGCTGTCGGTGGGGCGGGTGCCGATCTCGATGGGCGGGCGGCCCGGGATGGTGACCAGGGCGTACCGCTTCGCGCCGCCCTGCTCCGCGAGGATCGCGGGGTTCACCGGCTCGCCGCCGATCAACCGGCTGTCGACGATCGAGACGATGCGGAGGGCTTCGGCGTCGACGCTCTCCTGGGCGCTGCTGGTGATCGTCCTCGTCTCGACGAGGACCAGGGAGACGCCGAAGACGGTGATCACGACGAGGACGACGGCGAGGGTGCTGGTGATGAGGCGGCGGCGCACGTGCCCTCCCGGGCGGGGTGGGGGTCGGAGGCCCTGGGCTGCCGGGCCCCTGTCGGTGCGGGCTGCTCCGGGCGGGGTGGGGCCCGCGGGCCCTACGGGCGGGAGTCGGGACGGGGAGGCCTCGGACGCGGGGTCGGGTCCGGGGGCCTCAGGCGGGGGTCGGGCCGGGGCCTCGGGCACGGGGGCGGGCGCGAGGCCTGGAGCACGGGGCACGGAATCGGGGCCCGGAGGCCTCGGGCACGGGGTCGGGTGCGGGATGAGGCCTGACGCCTCGGGTGCGGAATCGGGCCCACAGGCCTCGGGTGCGGGGTGGAGCGCGAGGGCCTCGGGCGCTGGGTCGGACCCGGAGGCCTCGGGTGCGGGGCGGGGCGCCGTGCGGCTCTCCCTCCCCGCGCGGCGGAGGGGAGAGGGGTCAGCTCTTCTCGAAGCGGAAGCCGACGCCTCGCACCGTGGCGATGTAGCGGGGGTTCGCCGCGTCGTCGCCGAGCTTCTTGCGGAGCCAGGAGATGTGCATGTCGAGGGTCTTGGTGGAGGACCACCAGGTGGTGTCCCAGACCTCGCGCATCAGCTGGTCGCGGGTGACGACCCGGCCCGCGTCGCGGACCAGGACGCGCAGGAGGTCGAACTCCTTCGCCGTGAGCTGGAGCTCCTCGTCGCCCATCCACGCCCGGTGCGACTCGACGTCGATGCGGACGCCGTGGGTGGCGGGCGCGGGGGCCGGCTCGGTGGCGCCGCGCCGCAGGAGGGCCCGGACCCGGGCGAGGAGCTCGGCGAGGCGGAAGGGCTTGGTGACGTAGTCGTCGGCGCCCGCGTCGAGCCCGACGACGGTGTCGACCTCGTCGGCGCGTGCGGTGAGGACCAGGATCGGGACCGTGTGCCCGTCGGCGCGCAGGCGGCGGGCGACCTCCAGGCCGTCCATGCCGGGCAGGCCCAGGTCGAGCACGACCAGGTCGACGCCGCCCTGGAGGCCGGTGTCGAGCGCGGCGGGCCCGTCCTCGCGGACCTCGACCTCGTACCCCTCTCTCCGCAGGGCGCGGGCCAGCGGTTCCGAGATGGATGCGTCGTCCTCGGCGAGCAGTACACGGGTCATGGGGTGATGGTAGTCCGCACGGGTACCGGGCCGGGGCGGGATCGCGGGGCGGCGGCCACCGCCTCCGAAGCAGGGTGCGTAACCTGTACATCACCTTGGAATGGCGCTCCTTGGTTCCTTGGTCACCTGTGATCCATCTCTCAAGTCCTTCCATATCCGGCACTGTCGTGTCGTATGGTGGCGAGACGTCTGTAGCGGTATTAGGGGACCTTTGGCCTGCTTCGTCAGCCAAGGTCCTCTTCTCTGCGGGAGGTTGGCACTGCCGGCCTCGGACGGTGAAGACCTGTGGGCCGGGTCCCGTGGCGCGGAAGTCGCGCGGCGGGGCGTGGATCCCGGACGGGGCGCGAACGCTCCGGCCGGTGCCGGCCACCCCCCACCGGGCGCATCACGCTCACGAGGCGTCGCGTCCCGAGCTAGCAAGGATCGACCATGGCTTCCAGCCTGACGACGGCTTCGACCGGTGTCCCCCGGTACCAGAAGACGTTCCTCGGCCACCCCCGCGGCCTGACCACGCTCTTCTTCACCGAGATGTGGGAGCGGTTCTCCTACTACGGCATGCGGGCCCTGCTGGTGTACTACCTGGTCTCCGGTGGCGCCGACGCCGCCGTGGGCAGCCAGGGCGGCGGCCTCGCCATGAAGGCGGCCACGGCCACGGCCATCTACTCGGTCTACGTGTCGATGGTCTACCTCATGGCCATGCCGGGTGGCTGGTTCGGCGACCGCGTCTGGGGCGCGCGCAAGACCGTCACCATCGCCGGTTTCGTGATCATGGCGGGCCACGTCTGCCTGGCCCTGCCCGGTTCGGCGATGTTCTTCGTCGGCCTCGCGCTGGTGGCCGTCGGTTCGGGTCTGCTGAAGGCCAACATCTCGACGATGGTGGGCCACCTCTACGACGGGCCCGAGGACCCGCGTCGTGACGGCGGCTTCACCCTCTTCTACATCGGCATCAACGTCGGCGCCTTCGTCTCCCCGCTGCTGATCGGCACGATCGGCAAGGAGGTCAACTGGCACCTCGGCTTCGCGCTCGCCGCCGTCGGCATGGGCCTCGGCCTCGCCGTCTTCCTCGGCTTCGCCAAGAGCCTCAACCCGAAGAGCAGCGAGGTTCCGAACCCGCTCTCGGCGCTGGAGCGCAAGACGGTCCTCACCAAGGTCGCGCTGGTGACCGTCGTCGTCGCCGCCTTCTACGGCGTCGTCGTCGCCCTGGGGATGTACACGCTCAACTGGGCGCTCGTCCCGCTGACCCTCGCCGGCCTGATCATCCCGATCGCGGTGCTCTCCCGGATCAAGCGGGACAAGGACCTCTCCCGGGCCGAGCAGTCGAAGATGACCGGCTACATCTGGTTCTTCGTCGCCGCCGCCATCTTCTGGATGATCTACGACCAGGGTGGTTCGACCCTGTCGCTCTTCGCGGACGACAAGACCGCGGACACCGTCTTCGGCCTCGGCTTCTCCGCCACCTGGTACCAGTCCCTGAACCCGCTCTTCGTCATGGCGCTGGCCCCGGTCTTCGCCTGGCTGTGGCTGTGGCTGGCCCGCAAGAACCAGGAGCCGAACACCATCGTGAAGTTCGCGATGGGCCTGGTCCTGGTCGGCGCCTCCTTCTTCGTCTTCATCGTCCCGATGAACATGGCGGGCGGCGGCGACAAGGTCTCCCCGATGTGGCTCGTCTCGATCTACATGATCCAGACCATCGGTGAGCTGTGCCTCTCTCCGGTCGGCCTCTCGGTGACGACCAAGATGGCGCCGCAGAAGTACGCCTCCCAGATGATGGGCGTCTGGTTCCTCGCCGTCACCGCCGGTGACTGCACCACCGGTCTGCTCTCCATCGCGGGCGTCGACCTCAACGGCACGGGCATCATCGCCCTCCAGGCGTCCCTCGCGGTCGCCGCCGGCTTCGCGATCTTCATGTACCGCAAGAAGGTCCAGGGCCTCATGGGCGACGTGCACTGACCCGCGCTTCCGCACGGCGGACGGCCCCGGCACACCACAGGGTGTGCCGGGGCCGTCCCGTTCCCGCCGCGCCCCGCGTCAGCGACTCCGGCGGGCCGGGCGGCGCCACGCGGTGAAGGTGAAGACCGCGCCGCCGAGGAGGATCCGTCCCGGCGACCAGGCCGAGGGCGCGCAGGGCGCCGTCGGACCCGGCGCCGGTCCGGGCGAGGCCGTCGTCGGAGCCGGACCCGCCGTCGCCGCCTCCGACGGGGCTGCCCCCGCCGTCCGCGCCGCCGTCGCCGCCGGTGCCGGAGGCGCCGCCGGACTGCTTGGCGGTGTCCAGGGTCAGGGAGACCGGGGCCGTGCCCTTCACCGTGCAGGGGATCTTGACGGGGTCGCTTCCTGACGCCCCATCAGATGGGCCGTCAAGGTACGCCCGGGGCCTTGCGGAGGGAAGAAGGGCGACGGTGAAAGTCCCGCGGCGGCGGGCGCCGGGGGACGCGGAACCGTCAGGCGGGAGAGGCCAGTTCGGCCCAGACCGTCTTGCCGGGGGCGCCCGGCACCCGCTCGATGCCCCAGTCGAGACAGAGCCGCTGCACGATGAACATGCCGTGTCCGCCGGGGCGCCCGGCCCGGTGCGGGGTGCGGGGCGTGGGCTGGCCGGCGCCCCGGTCGGTGACCTCCAGGCGGATGGTCGAGGCGAGCCGCACGACCTGGAGCTGCTCGGGGCCCTCGGCGTGCAGGCAGGCGTTGGTGACGAGCTCGGAGACGACGAGCAGGACGTCCTCCGCGGCGGCCCGGCGGTCGGCGCCGACGGCCGGCAACCAGCCCCACTCGGTCAGCGCCGTCCGGGTGAAGTCGCGGGCGAGCGGGACGGTCCCGCTGGTCTCGCCGAGCGCGAGCGTACGGACCTCAAGGACGTCGGAAGCCTGGTCCATCAGCACTTCACCTCACCGGTCGACGAGAGAGCAGGGGCAGGGGGCGGGAAAGGGGCCCGGGGGTGCGGCGGGGGTCAGCCGGAGTCGGGCAGGGCGGTGGCGAGGGTCTCGTGCAGGGTGAAGACGGCCTCGGCGCCGGTGATCCGGAAGACCCGGGCCACGGCGGGCCGCATGGCCACCAGATGGACCGCGCCGCCGGCGGCCTCGGCGCGCAGCCGGGCCCCGAGGAGCACGTTGAGGCCGGTGGAGTCGCAGAAGCCGAGTCCGGCGCAGTCCACGACGAGCCGGACGCGGCCGGCGTCGAGGGCCGCGTCGAGTGGTGCACGCAGCAGTTCGGCGGTGTGGTGATCGAGCTCACCCACCGGGACGAGGAGTTCCGCGTCACCGTCGACGGTCCTCGCCTCTACCCGCAGCCGCTCGGGCCGCACGCTGCCGATGTGCTGGCGGTCCATGGTGTGACGCCCTCCTCGATCGACTGCGTCGAACCCTACTAGCGGGGCGCCCATCCGTGCACACGAGCCCCCCATGAAACCACCCAAAACGGATTATTGCCACTTGCAACGACCGCCGCCGAGCAGGTAGGGCTAGGAGGAACACCGATCCAGCCGGCATTGGAGGCGCCGCACACCGCACCCGTACCCCCCACCCCTGGAGGAGACCCATGTCACCCCGGCTCGACGCCCCGCGCACCCCCACCGCGCCGTCGACAACAGCCCTTCCCCGTACCGCCCACCCCACACCCCTGCTCCCCCCGGAGCTCGAAGGACCCCTCGACCGGGTCGCGCCCGCCGACGCCCGCGCGCTCTCGAAGGACCTCTTCGCCCGGCTCGCCGAGCTGGAGGAGGGCACCCACGAGCACGCCTACGTCCGCAACACCCTCGTCGAACTCAACCTGGCCCTGGTCCGCTTCGCCGCCGCCCGCTTCGGCACCCGCAGCGAGCCCATGGAGGACATCGTCCAGGTCGGCACGATCGGCCTCATCAAGGCCATCGACCGCTTCGAACTCGCCCGCGGCGTCGAGTTCCCCACCTTCGCGATGCCGACCATCATCGGCGAGATCAAGCGGTTCTTCCGCGACACCTCCTGGTCCGTGCACGTCCCCCGGCGGCTCCAGGAGCTCCGCCTCGACCTGGCGCGGGCCGGCGACGCCCTCTCCCAGCGCCTCGACCGGGCACCCACCGTGGCCGAACTCGCCGCCGAGCTCCGGATCCCCGAGGAGGACGTCGTCGAGGGCATGGCCGCCAGCAACGCCTACACGGCCGCCTCCCTCGACGCCCAGACCGAGGACGACGACCACGGCCAGAACGAGTCCACCCTCGCCGACCGGCTCGGCTACGAGGACCACGGCCTCACCGGCATCGAGTACATCGCCTCCCTCAAGCCGATGATCGCCTCGCTCCCCGAACGCGAACGGCTCATCCTCTCCCTCCGCTTCGTCACCGGCCTCACCCAGTCGGAGATCGGCGCCGAACTCGGCATCTCCCAGATGCACGTCTCCCGGCTGCTCTCCCGCACCCTGGCCCGGCTGCGCCGCGGACTCACCCTGGAGGAATGACCGCCGCTCCGGAGGAATCGCCCCCACCGGCCCCCGCGAACCGCCAAGATGGCGACGGAAAGGGCCCGTTCACGGTCTTCGACCCGGACGGGCCCTTCCGCGCGTTCACGGGAGCGGCCGCACGGGCCGCCGGGCGGGCCGTTGTTGACGGCACCGTCCGGAATGGGCGACATTGAGCCCGGGGATCTGGGGGGAATCTGTCATGGTTTCTGCGTACGCGGACCTGGAAGACGTCATGCGCGCGCGGCTCGGCGGCCGGGAGTGCCTCTACGTGCCGTCGTGCCGGCTCGGGCTCTACCTCGCGCTGCGCCGCTGGTGCCCGCCCGGCGGCCGGGTACTCATGTCACCGGTCAACGACGACGTCATCTTCTTCGTGGTGCTCGCCGCCGGCCTCCGGCCCGTCCAGGCGCCGCTCGACCCGCGCGACGGCTCCCTCGACCCGGCGGCCGTGCCCGACGCCGTCTGGTCCGGGCTCTCCGCCGTCCTCACCACCAACCTGTACGGCAACCCCGACCCCGCCCCCGCCCTGCGCGCCCGCTGCGACCGGCTCGGCATCCCGCTCCTGGAGGACGCCGCCCACGCCATCGGCTCCACCGTCGGCGGCCGACCGGTCGGCGCCTGGGGCGACGCCGCCGTCTTCAGCCTCTCCAAGCACACCGGCGCCAAGACCGGCGGCTTCCTCGCCGTCGCCGACCCCGTCCTGCGGGCCGGACTCGCCGCCGAGCGGGACGCGCTGCTCCGCCCGGCCCGGCTCGCCAAGGAAGCCGCCTACCTGGCCCGCCCGTACGCCGAGGCCACCGCCCGCGGCCTGCGCCTCGCCCGGCCCGCGCACGCCGCCCTCCGCGCCCTCGGCGCCCACGAGCGGCCCGGCATCCGGATGCCGCTGCGCCCCGAGGAACTCGCCCGCGCGCTCGGCGCGGCCCCCGCGCTCGACCCCTTCCACTCCTGGGTGCGGGTCGACATGCACGACTACCGGCTCCGCCCCGGCACCGCCCGCCTCGCCCGCACCCGCCGCAGGCTCGCCGCCCTCGACACCGTCCTCGACGCCCACCGGGAAGGTACCGCCCGCCTCCTCACCAGCGAGTACTCCGGGCAGGGCCTCCCCGCGGACGGCGAGGTGCCGCCGCTCTTCCGGGTGCCGCTCCTCGTCGAGGACCGGGACGCCGCCGTCGCCGCCCTCGCCCGCCGCCGCATCACCGTCGGCTACCTCTACGACCCGCCGCTCGACACCTACGCGGGGGAACGGTTCACCGACCCCTCCCCCGCGCCCGCGGGCGCCGCCTGGTTCGCCCGGCACGCCCTGCCCGTGGACCCGCGCCGCGCCGACGAGGTCCTCGCCGTCCTGCGCGCCTCGGGTGCCCGGCCGGCCGCGCCCGTGCCCGCCGCCGGCGGCGCCCGGTGACCGGGACCGTACGAGCCAGGAGCGCCGACCCGGACGCCCCCGGGGCCCGGGAGGCGAAGGGCACCGGGACCCCGGCGGCGGCCGACGGCGGGGACTCGCTCTTCCGCAACGCCTACGCCCTCATGCTCTCCACCGGCGTCTCCGCCGCCCTCGGCCTCGGCTTCTGGCTCGTCGCCGCCCGCTACTACAGCGAGGAGGCCGTCGGCCAGGGCTCGGCCGCCATCGCCGCCCAGCGGATGCTCGCCTCCATCACCGCGACCACCCTCTCCGGCGCCGTCGTCCGCTACGTCCCCCGGGCCGGCCGCGCCACCGGACCGCTCGTCGCCCGCCTCTACCTGCTCAGCACGGTGGTCGTGGCCGCCGCCTCCGGGATCTTCCTGCTCACCCTGGACCTGTGGGGCCCCTCGTACGCCCCCCTCGGCACGCTCTCCGCCGGGATCTTCTTCACCCTGTCCTCCGTCGGCTGGGCGCTGCTCACCCTCCAGGACGGCGTCCTCACCGGCCTGCGGAAGGCCTTCTGGGTGCCGGTCGGCAACGCCGTCTTCTCGGTCGGCAAGCTCGTCCTGCTCGTCGTCCTCGCCGCCGCCCTGCCCGTCCTCGGCGTCTTCGTCTCCTGGGCGGCCGCGATCGCCCTCTCCACGGTCCCGCTGGCCTGGCTCGTCTTCCGCCGGCTCATCCCGGCGCAGGCCCGCGCCGACCGGGACCGCGAGCCGCCCACGTACCGCGAGATCCGGCGCTTCGTGGCCGGCGACGCCTTCGGGGCCGTCTTCAGCCTCCTCATGATCAGCCTGCTGCCGGTCATGGTCGCCGTCCGCTTCGACGCCGCGCACAACGCCTTCTTCTACACGGCGTACACCGTCGGCGGCACCATGGAGTTCATGGCCATCAACATGGCCTCCTCGCTCACCGCGCACGCCTCCCACAGCCCCGAGTCGCTCGCCGAGGGCGTCCGGGGCGCCCTGCGCCGGATGGTGCTGCTGCTCGTCCCCGTCGTCCTCGTCCTCGTCCTCTTCGCGCCGCTGATCCTCGCCCCCTTCGGCCAGGGCTACACCGACAACGGCTCCCTGGTGCTGCGGCTGCTCGCCGCCGGGGCGCTCCCCCGGGTCGCGGTGGAGCTGTACCTCGGGGTGCTCCGCGTCCAGGGCCGCACCGGGATGCTCGCCGCCGTCCAGGGCGCCATGTGCGTCCTCGTCCTCGGCTCCGCCGCCGTCCTCCTCGGGCCGCTCGGCATCGCCGGGGCGGGCGCGGCGGTGCTCGGCGGGATGACGGTGACGGCCCTGGTGTGCGTGCCCGGCCTGCGGGCGGTCCTGAAGGGCGTCGGCACCGCGGAACCCCCCGCGGCCGAGCCCGCGGCCACCGCCGCCCCCACCTCCGCGGCGGCCTCCCCCGCCCTCCCCGACGACGACGGCTACGGCACGCAGTGGGCGCGGCAGAGCGCCTATCTGCGCGCCACGGCCGCGCAGGACTCGGTGACGCCGGCCTTCGGCATCCCGGTGTACGTCCCCCGGCCCCGCACCCCGGAACCCGCACCGGCGCGCCGGACCGCGCCGGTCCCGGAGCCCGTCCCGCAGCCGGTCCCGCCCGTACGCGACCGCGCGGCAGCGGTCCCGTGGTCCCTGCTCGCGGCCGCCGCGGCGGTCTTCTGGCTGCCGCTCGCCGGCGCCGAACCGCTCGACGCGGCCCGGCTCGCGGGTACGCAGCTGCTCACCGCGCTGCCCGCGCCGACCCTGGCCGCCGGGCTGCTCCTCGTCGCCCTCCTCGGCGCGGCGGTCGCCCGGCGCGCCTTCCGCGGGGGCTACGCGGCGGCCGTGCTCCTCGCCACCTTCCTGGCCCTGCACACCGCCCCGCCGCTCCTGGGCCTGCTCCCGCCGCCCGCCGTCGGCCCCGGTGCCGGTCTCCTCGGCACGGGCGCGGCGGTGTGGCTGGCCCCGATCGCGGCGCAGGCGGTCTGCCTGGCGCTCGCGGCGGTGCTGCTGCGGGTGTGCGGGGCGGGCGGGCGGCTCACGGTCGGCGTGGTGTGGGTGCTGGTGTGGGCCGGCTGGGCGGGGCAGCAGTCCTTCGCCACCGCCCCGCTCCCCCTCCTGCTCGGCCTGACCGGCGTCACGATGGCGGCGTACGCGATCCGGGGCCTGCGGTCCTGAGCGGCCTCAGCGGCGCGGCAGCGGCTGCTTGAAGTACGGGTCCTGTCCCGCGGCGCGGTAGCCCTCCAGACCCGGCCCGCCGTCGACGGTGAGGTCGCAGCCGGGCCCGGGCACGGCCCGGTTCCAGTGCACGTACGCCTTGGCCTGCGGCAGCGTCGGCGCGACCTCGGGGATCTTCGCGTACCAGTCCCGCTGCCGCTCGGGCCGCTCCGGGTCGGGGGCGGTGGCGAACTCGGCGAGCATGACCGGCTTGTCGGCGGAGACGTTGGTGCGGAGCCAGTCGTAGGCGGGGCGCTGGCTCTTGTCGAAGTCCAGCCAGTCGGGCGACTTGTGGCACAGGTAGTAGTTGTACTGGTCCATGCCGATCCAGTCGACGTAGGCGTCGCCCGGGTAGAGGGCCTTCATCGTGGCGGCGTTGTCGAGCCAGCCGGAGACCGTCCACACCCAGACGACGTTGGTGACGCCCAGCTGGCGGAAGCGGTCGTGGAGGTGGCGGTAGGCGGCCACGTACTCCTCCGGGGTGCCGGCGCCCTCCGGGATCCGGAAGTCGGCCTCCTGGTCGAAGGAGAAGAAGACCGTCCTGCCGTACTCCTTGATGCGGCGGGCCTGCGGGTCGATGACGGAGGCGTCGTAGCGGCCGGAGGCGATGTTCTTCCAGCCGAGCTGCCTCTCGGTCCAGTTCGCGTGGTGCTTCTCCGTCCACACCGTGGACTCCCAGGCCAGCATCAGGAGCCGGTCGCGTCCGAGTTCGACCTCGTCGGGCGTGAGCAGCTGGCCGTCGGCCTCGCTGCCCGACATGTCGTGGTAGTTGTACACGAGGTCGAGCCGGCGCCCGATCTTCTCCTCCAGGGCGTACACCGGCCGGGTCAGCGAGCCGTCCTCGTCGTAGGGGACGTACGCGCCCCACCAGGCGCCGCAGGGCGCCACCAGGCGGGCGTCCGGCAGGCAGCGCTCGCCGCCCGCCTCCTCGGTGAGGGCCGCCCACACGCCGATGCCGGCGGTCAGCGCGCCGACGGCGGCGAGCGCCACCGCGAGCCGGCCGGTGGCACTCCCCCCGGAACGCGCCTTGCCGGAAGCTCCCCTGTCCCGCCGGCCGTTCACCCTTCCTCACCGCCGCCTCGTTCGCGCAGCCGGAAGCCCGGCAGCAGGGCGGCGACGGTGACGAAGGCGGCCAGTGTCCCCAGGAAGGCGACGACGCTGAAGGCGTCCGCGAGGAAGAGGCCGGTGGCGGTGAGGGTGGCCAGGGCGAGGCTGACCGGCGCGGCCAGGGCGAAGACCTCCAGGCGGGCGCCGGGGAGCGGCCCGGACGGCTGCCGCGTCAGCAGCACGAGGCCGGGAGCGAAGCCGACGAACGCGAGGACGGGGATCCAGCGCAGCGCGGAGCCGTCGGGCAGCGCGGTGGCGGCGAGCGCGACCCAGCCGGAGACGGCGAGGGCGGCTCTGCGCCGGACGGGGGTGAGGCGTGGGACGGCCATGGCGTGCCTGCTCCTTCGGTCGGGTCGGCGGGGGTGGCGGTAGGGGGTCAGCCGGTGGTGGGCTTGTAGCGGAGCACGATCCCGTACCGGCCCTCCTCCACCACTCCGAAGAGCGGGGACGCCTTGAGGGCGGCGACGAGGGAGTCGAAGCCGCCGGCCGGGAGGTAGCCCTCTCCGATGACGGCCTCGGCCTGGGTGGGGGTGAGGACGACGTAGGCGGGCCGGCCGGGCGGGATGCCGCCGGCGAGGTAGCCCGCCGGGTCCTTGAGCATCCGGAGGTTCTCGTCGACCTCCTGCTCGGTGAAGAACCAGCGCTCGTACCGGTCGTAGCGGTAGTACGCGTCGGAGAAGGCTCCCGTGGCGGCGAGGATCAGCGCCCCCTCGGGGGCCCGGTCGAGGGCGCGGCGGGTCAGCGCGGTCTCGCCGGGCTGGGCGTAGTGCATGCCCTCCTTGCCGTAGTACGAGGGCAGGAAGCCGGCGAGCATGGTGAGGAGGGCGAGCGGCAGCGCGACGATCGCGGTCCGGCGGGCGACGGTCGCTCCCCGGCTCGCCGCTCCGGCCGCGGGCACCAGCGCGGCGGCGGCGAAGAACGCGGAGCCGGGCAGGCCGAAGAGGTAGACCCGGAAGATCATCTCGCCGCCGTAGTCGTTGACCAGGACCAGCGGGACCGGTGCGGCGGCGGCGAGGATCAGCGGCAGGGCGCTGCGGGCGAGGCGGCGGCGGAGCAGGACGGCGGTGACGGCGAGCCCGCCGAGGGCGAGGACCATCAGGACGTTGGCGCTGCCGACGAGTTCGGGTCCGGGTCCGGTGGGTTCGCCGGCGAAGCCGGGGCGGGAGTTGGCGAGCAGGTTGCCCAGCTTCTCACCGAGGGTGGAGAGGGTGTCGAGGAACAGCTGCCGGCCCATGGTCAGGTACCAGGCGAGCATGAGGGCGGCGGCCGTGGCGAGCAGCCCGAGGTTGCGGTAGCGGCGGGTGAGGCACAGCGCCGCGAGGGTCACGCACAGCATCAGCGGGGTCAGCTGGTGGGCGGCGTTGACGGCGGCGATCACGGGGATCAGAAGGAGGACCGCGGCGGCCCGCTGCCGGGCGGTCGCGGCGGGCGGGACGGAGGCGGCGGCCGGGTCGAGGACGGCGCGGTCCCGCAGCCGGCCGGCGGACCCGGGCCGCACGAAGCGGCGGACGACGACGGCGAGGACGGTGAGGTGGAGCAGGTACGAGAAGCCCTGCGGGGAGAGGTAGTCCTGGCCGACCCAGTTGGCCAGCTGGAAGATCCACACCGCCGTCCACACCAGCCGCCAGTCGTCGCTGAAGGTGCGGTAGACGAGGACGAGGACCGGCAGGGTGAGCAGCCCGAGCGCGACCGGCGCCCAGTTGATGAAGGAGGCGGCCCCGTCGACGCCGAAGGCGCGGACGAGCGCCGCGTCGAGCGCGAAGAAGCCGGGCCACTGGTCGTAGGCGGACATGCCGCCGGAGAGTTCGGTGCCGGGGTGGACGGTGCCCTCGGCGAGCAGCCGGGTGATGATCGCGTCGTGCTTGGACGCCCAGGCGTAGCGGACGGTCTCGTAGAGGACCGCGGGCGGTGCCTTGAGGGCGACGAGCATGGCGAGGCTGTAGACGGCGGGCCAGGCGGGGGCGGTGCCGGCCCGGCGGAGGCTGAGGACGAAACCGAGGGTGAGGACGGCGAGGGCGGCGTAGAAGGTGACCGGGAAGCGGTCGAGCAGCCCGAACTCGTCCATGTGCCGGAAGTCGATGCGCGGCAGCGCCCAGAGCCACAGCGCGGCGGCGACCAGGAGCGGGCCGAGGGCGAGGACGAGCGGCGAGCGGAACCGCCCGGCGGGCGGCTTCGCCTCGTGCGGGCCGTCCGGGGGCGCGGGCACGGCCCCGCCGGTCACCCGCTCCGGCCGGTCCGGTCCCTGCTGCCGCGTCTGCGCCCGCTCCTGTTTCTGCACGAACTCTTCTCCCCCACTGTCCCCTCGACGAGGCAAGGGAACGTACTTCGGTTCTGTCCGGTTCCACAACTCCCGTCTCGGGTACGGGGTTTGTCGATCTTGGTGGTGCTTGTCGGGTTTCCTCAGCCCGCGAACTCGGGGCCCTTCAGGAGGGCTCGGGTCCTGCGGTAGAGGCGCCAGCCGAGGGTGGGGAGGGAGTCGGGGTAGGGGGCGACCCGGGCGCCCCGGCCGTCCATCCAGGCCGCCACGTCGGCGGCGGTGTGGTCGCGGCGGACGATGAGCCGGGCGATCCGGAAGAGTTCGTCGGACGCGGAGCTGAGGGCGTGCCGGACGGCGACGGCGGAGGCGTAGCCGGCGGCCTCGGCGGCGCGGCGGACGGCGGGGCTGTTGTAGCCGTGCGGGTAGGCGAGGTGGCGCACCTCGTGCCCGAGCACGTCCTCCAGTTCCGCCTTGGAGTCGCGGAGTTCGCGGCGGAGCGCGGCCGGCCGGAGGGTGTCGAGCTGGGCGTGGCTGACGGTGTGGCCGCCGACCTCCATCCCGTACTCCTCCAGGCGCGGCGCCTGCGCCAGGGTCATCATCGGGGCGGGCGGCAGGAGGCAGGGCCGGCCGGGGGCGAGGGCCCCGGTGGTGAGGTAGGCGGTGGCGGGCAGGGCGCGGGCGGCGAGCGCCTCGGCGGTGGGCCCGGCGAGGTCGGCGAAGCCGTCGTCGAAGGTGAGGACGACGGGCCGGGGCGGCAGCGGGGTGCCGGCGGCGAGGTGCCCGACGAGCGCGCCGACGGTGAGCGGCGTCCGGCCGCTGCCGGTGATCACGTCGAGGTGCGCGGCGAAGCGGCGCGGGGTGACGGTGAACTCGGCGATCCAGGACGGCGGGTCGTCCGTCACCGGGTGGTAGAGGAGCACGGGGACGCGGGTGTGCGCGGGGGCGCCGTTCATCGGGGGGCTCCGTTCATCCGCGCCTTGAGGTAGCCCAGCGGGCCGTAGAGCATGCCGCGCCGCTCCAGGCGGGAGAGGGACGCGGGCCACGGGTGGTGCCGGGTGCCGTGCTCGCCGGGTACGCCCCCGCCCTGGGAGCCGCCGCGTTCGGCGGTCATCGTCCGGGCGTGCGCGAGGCCGCGCGGGAGGCGGGCGAGGAGGGCGGGCAGCAGGGCGGGGCGGCGCACCATCGTGGCGGTGAGGTACGCGGTGAGGCCGGCGCCGTAGCCGTACGCCTGGTTCTCCAGGTCCCGCCAGGTCTCGCGGTGGTGGTGCCAGACGAGCGCGCCGGGCGTGTACCGGAGCCGGTGCCCGGCGGCGAGGACGGCGACGAAGGCGTACAGGTCGTCGCCGCCGCGCGCGGCCGTCCCGGTGCCGGTCGCCGGGTCGAAGCCGCCCGCGCGGCGCAGCGCGGAGGCCCGGAAGGCCATGTTGGCGCCGGAGCCGAAGCTGCCGGCGGTGAAGGGGAAGAGCGGTTCGTCGGCGGGCGGGCGGGCCGGGTCGTACAGGCGGGGCGCGAAGCCCTTCGCGAAGCCGCCGTGCGATTCGAGGAGGATCTGCGCGGGGGTGGTGAGCCGGGCGGGCAGGATGAGGCCGGTGGCGCAGCCGAGGCCGGGGTCGGCGGCGAAGGGCGTGGCGAGCGCGGTCAGCCAGTGCGGGTCGGCGATCACGTCGTCGTCGGTGAAGGCGAGCACCTCGCCGCCGGCCGCGGCGACCCCGGCGTTGTGGGCGGCGGCCAGGCCGGGCCGGTCCTCGCGCACGTAGCGGACCCGACCGGCGTACTTCTCCCGGACGAGGTCGCGGGTGGCGGAGGTGCGGGGGGCGTTGTCGACGACGATCAGTTCGTGGTCGGGGTGGTCCTGCGCCAGGAGGGAGTCGAGGGCGCGGGCGAGGGAGCCGGGGCGTTCGCGGGTGGCGACGACGACGGAGGCGCGGGGCGGGGCGGCGGCCGTCGCGGGGGCCTCGGCCGCGGCGAGGCGTTCCGCGTCCGCGCGGGGGGCGGCGGCGTCCGCCGGTCGGCCGGCCGCGAGTGCGGCGAGGACCTCGGCGGCGTCCTCGCCCTCCTCGTAGCGGCCGAGGACCGTGGCGGCGGGGCGGCCGTCGACGCGGACGAGGGCGTAGACGTCGCCGGGGACGGGGGCCGGGGCGCCGGGGGCGGGGCGGAGTCGGGGTCCGTCCGCGCCGAGGTCCAATTCGGCGACGGATATGGCGGGTGGCGTGTTCAACGGGTTCCCCCAGGGGCGTACGGGAGGTTCGAGGCCGGGTGCGGGCCGGTGGCGGGTCGTGCCCGCCCGTTCCGCCGGTGCGGAACGCCTGCCCTCGCCCGGCCGGCTAGCGGTCTCCGCGCAGGCGGGCGACGGTGTTCAGGGCCTCGCGGGCGCGGGCGGCCAGTTCGGGGCGGGCGCGGACGTAGGCGTGGGCCGCGCGGACCGGCTCGCGGCGGAGCCGGTGGAGGGCGGTGCGCGGGTCGGGGCGGGTGACGGCGCCCTCGTACACGGTGAGGTCGCCGGTCTTCAGGGAGTCCTTGTACTCGGCGGCGCCCCGCCCGAGGTCGAGCACTCCGATCCCGGCGGCCGCCGCGCCCTCGGCCATCCGCAGGTGGAGGACGAGGCCCGGGGAGTACTTGGCGAACTCGGGGTCGTACGCGGGGAACCAGCACGAGAGGACGGTCGCCGAGCGGAGCCCGAAGTGCGCGGCGACCGGGCGGTCGCCGACGTACAGCACGGACAGGACGCCGGAGCAGCCGGGCGCGCGCCCGGTGTGGAGGCGGCGCACCAGGGCGCTGATCCACTCCTGGGCGAAGCGGTCGCCGCGGCCGGTGCGGCGGTACTGCGCGGACTTCCACTCCATGAGGGTGCGCAGGGCGGCCGGGTCGCGCTCGTCGAAGACGAAGCGGAGTCCGCCGCCGGCCTGCCGGGCGAGCCTGCGCTCCTTGGCGAGGGTGGTCCTCAGGAACTTCGGCGACTGGACGCGCAGCAGCGCCTCGTACGCCGCGTACCCCTCGCCGACGTCGATGACGGGGGAGGCGAAGGACTCGTCGGCGGCGCCCTCGAAGACGGGCTGCCCGCTCTCCAGGTTGTCGTACTCCCAGAAGACGAGCCCGCAGGCCCGCAGCAGCGCCTCGGTGCCGGGTCGCAGCCCGGGCCGGAAGACCGCGCCCTGACTGTCGGAGACGCCGAACCCGATGGCCCGCCCGCGGCCCAACGGCCCCTTCTCGTACGGGAAGAAGCCGACGGGCTCGCCGTCCTCCCACCACACCGCGACCCGCGACCGGGGGCGCACCGCTCCGACGGCGAGGGTGAACTCCGGTTCCATGAAAGGGTTCGCGGGCGCGCCCAACTTGGCCCTCAGCTCACGCCAGGCGTCGATCTCCCGCCCGCCCAGCTCCCCCGGCCGCACGATCCCCACCCGACAAGCACGCACCTAGCCGACCCCCCGGTCATCCCCCTGAGCACTGCCAGGACAGGACGCTACCGGTCCGAACCGCTCTCCGGCAGGCATACTCGGCGTTTCGCTCGGCGGCGGGGACGTGCGGCGCCGGGGACGCGGGGCGGCTGCTCGCCCTGCCGGGCCGGGTGGTCCACCTCGGTCCACGCGGACGAGGATCCGGTCGGGTGCGGCTCAGGAGGACGCCGGCTCGCGGACGATCCTGGTGATGTCCGGGTCGCCCTCGATGGGGGCGCCGAAGGCGTCGACCCGGACACCGGTGGCGGTGGCGGTGAGCTCCAGGGCCAGGGAGTCGTTCGGGGAGAGGTCGCGGAGGTCGATCCGGACCCGGAGGGGGCCGCCGCCGGGCATGCGGTGGACGGATTCCGGCAGGTAGTCGAGGCCGGTCAGCGTCTTCCGCAGCGCGGCCTCGTCGGCGGGGGCGGTGGTGAAGGCCGCGCGGACGCGGTCGGCGTGGGCGTCCGCGGCGCACCGGTCGGCGGCGGTCAGCGGCTCCTCGTCGTGGGAGACGGTGGCCACGGGGTCGGGCGGCTCCGGCAGGTCCGAGGGAAGCTCCATGGGCACGGGGGGAAGGTCACCGCCGGGGCCCGGGGGGACGGCGGGGGTCGGGGGCTCGTCCGTGCCGTAGGGCGCCGCCGCCTCCGCCACGTTGCTGACGGCCGGCAGCGGGGGCAGTTCGATCGCGGAGCCCGGGACGCAGGTGTTCGCGATGCGGAGGGCGATCGCCTGGGCCCGCACGATCGGGTCGGGATGTCTCTCCAGGTCCTTCCCGGAGAGCATCCGGGGCGACGGGCTCGCGGTGACGGCCGCGGGGGCCGCGGTGGCGGCGGGCTCGCCCGCGGCGCCCTGCGTGCCGCAGGCGGTCAGGGTCAGGGCGCCGAGGGCGGTGGCCGTGAGGGCGAGGGCGCGGAGGGGACGCTTCGACGTGGTCATGCCGGAATCATGCGGGCGGGCCCGGACCGCCCGCATGAGTACGCCTACTCAACGGGTGCCGGGCGCAAGCGGGGTGGCGGTGCGTCAGACGACCCGGATGCCCCCGCGCCACACCTCAGCGACCAGCGGGACGCCGGGGCGGTAGGCGAGGTGGACGTGGGAGGGGGCGTCGAGGACGGTGAGGTCGGCGCGGGCTCCGGGCGCCAGCCGGCCCACGTCGGTGCGGCGGAGGGCGGCCGCGCCGCCGGCCGTGGCGGACCAGATCGCCTCGTCGGGGGTCATCCGCATGTCCCGGACGGCGAGCGCGACGCAGAACGGCATCGAGGAGGTGAAGGAGGAGCCCGGGTTGCAGTCCGTGGAGAGGGCCACGGTCACGCCCGCGTCGAGCAGGCGGCGGGCGTCCGGCCATGCGGCGCGGGTGGAGAACTCGGCGCCCGGCAGGAGCGTGGCGACCGTGTTCCCGGAGGCCAGGGCGTCGACGTCGGCGTCCGTGAGGTGGGTGCAGTGGTCGGCGCTGGCCGCGTCCAGCTCGACCGCGAGTCGGACGCCGGGGCCGTACGAGAGCTGGTTGGCGTGCACCCGGGCCTGGAGGCCCTTGGCCTGGCCGGCGGTGAGGATCGCGCGGGCCTGGTCGCCGTCGAAGGCGCCCTTCTCGCAGAAGACGTCGACCCAGCGGGCGTGGGGGGCGCAGGCGTCCAGCATCGGGCCGGTGACCAGGTCGACGTAGGCGGCCGGGTCGTCGGCGTGGTCCGGGGGGACGATGTGCGCGCCGAGGTAGGTGACCTCGTCGGTGTGCTCCGCGGCGATGCGCAGCGCCCGGGCCTCGTCCTCGACGGTGAGGCCGTAGCCGGACTTGGTCTCGAAGGTGGTGGTGCCCTGGCGGAGCGCCTCGCGCATGTAACGGGCGACGTTCGCGGACAGCTCGGCGTCGGTGGCGGCGCGGGTCGCGGCGACGGTGGTGCGGATGCCGCCGGCCTCGTAGGGCCGGCCGGACATGCGGGCGTGGAACTCGGCGGTGCGGTCGCCCGCGAAGACGAGGTGGGAGTGGGAGTCGACGAAGCCGGGGAGGACGGCGCGGCCCGCGGCGTCGACCCGGTGGTCGGCGTCCGGGGCCCGCGTCGCGGGGCCCGCCCACGCGACCCGGTCGCCGTCCAGGACGAGGGCGGCGTCCTCGACGAGGCCGAGGGGGCCCGTGCCGAGGTTCGGGTCGTTGGTGACCAGGCTGCCGATGTGGGTGATGACGGTGGTCGTCAAGGTGGTCTCCGGTGGGGAGGTTCGGGTGCGGGCCGGGGGTGCGGGGCTCAGTCCCTCAGCGCGGCGATCGCGTCCGCCAGGGACCGGGCCGCGTCCGGCACCGAGGTGTGCGTGCCGTCCCTGACGATCTCCCGGCCGCCGACCACGACGTGGCGGACGTCCGCGGCCGTGGCCGCGAAGACGGCCGTCTCGGGGGCCAGGCGGGGGACGGGGCCGGCCGTGCGGACGGTGTCCAGGGCGATCGTCGTGAAGTCGGCGAGGGCGCCCGCCTCCAGGGCGCCCGCGTCGGTCCAGCCGAGGGCCGCGTGGCCGTCGGCGGTGGCGGCCCGGAGGAGGGCGGCGGCCGTCCAGTGGCCCCGGACGTGGGTCCGCAGGCGCTCGTTCAGCTCCATGGCGCGGGCCTCTTCGAGGAGGTCGACGACAGCGTGGCTGTCGCTGCCGAGGGAGAGCGGGGAGCCGGCCTGCTGGAGGGCGACGGCGGGGCCGATGCCGTCGGCGAGGTCGCGTTCCGTCGTGGGGCACATGCAGGTGCCGGTGGAGGTGGAGCCGATGAGGGCGATGTCGGCGTCCGTCATGTGGGTGTTGTGGACGCCGGTCGTGCGGGGGCCGAGGACGCCGTGGTCGGCGAGGAGCCGGGTCGGGGTGACGCCGTGGGCGGCGTGGCAGGCCTCGTTCTCCGCGGTCTGCTCGGAGAGGTGGACGTGGAGCGGGGCCCGCCGCTCCTCGGCCCAGCGGGCGACGGTCGACAGCTGGTCGGCGGGGACGGCGCGGACCGAGTGGATCGCGGCGCCGACGCGTACGCCGTCCCGGTCCTTGAGGGCGCTCGCCCGCTCGGCCCACTTCTCGGCCGTGCCGTCGGTGAAGCGGAGCTGGTGCCGCTCGGGGGCGGCACCGAAGCCGGAGGAGAGGTAGGCGGTGTCGAGGAGGGTGATGCGGATGCCGGCGTCGGCGGCGGCCGCGATCAGGGCCTCGCCCATGGCGTTGGGGTCGGCGTAGGGGGTGCCGCCGGGGGCGTGGTGGAGGTAGTGGAACTCCCCCACGGCCGTGATGCCGGCGAGTGCCATCTCGGCGTACACGGCCCGGGCGAGCGCGAAGTAGGAGTCGGGGGTGAGGCGCTGGGCGACGGTGTACATGACCTCGCGCCAGGTCCAGAAGGTGCCGGAGCCGACCTGGACGGTGCCGCGCAGCGCGCGGTGGAAGGCGTGGCTGTGGGCGTTCGCGAGGCCCGGGATCGTGAAGCCGCGCAGGACGGTCGCGCCGGGCGGCGGGGCGTCCACGCCGGTGCGTACGGCGGTGATCCGGCCGTCGGTCGTGGACACGTCCAGGGCGACGCCCGGCTCGGCGTAGCTGCCGAGCCAGGCGTGTTCCAGCCAGTACGTCGTCAGGTGCACGCGAGGCCCTCCAGTACGTCGGCGAGTGCGCGGACGCCCGCCACGCAGTCGTCCTCGGCCGCGAACTCGGCCGGGGAGTGCGAGACGCCCGTGGGGTTCCTTACGAACAGCATGGCGGTCGGGACCGCCGCGGAGAGGATTCCGGCGTCGTGTCCCGCGCCCGTGCCGAGGACGGGGGCCTTCCCCCCGAGGAGGCGGACCAGCTCGTCGCGCAGGGCGTGCCGGAACTCGACGACGGGGGTGTAGGACTCGCGGACGACGGCCAGGTCGATGCCGTGCGCGGCCGCCTTGTCCCGGGCCGCCGTCTCGATCCCGGCGATCACCGCGTCGAGCGCGCCCTGGTCCGCGGCGCGGGCGTCGAGCCAGCCGCGGACGAGGGACGGGATCGCGTTGACGCCGTTGGGTTCGACGGAGATCTTGCCGAAGGTGGCGACGGCGCCCGCGAGTTCGGCCTCGCGGCGGGCGGCGAGGACGGTCTCGGCGTAGGTGAGCATCGGGTCGCGCCGGTCCACGAGCCGGGTGGTGCCGGCGTGGTTGGCCTCGCCGTGGAAGTCGTACCGCCAGCGGCCGTGCGGCCAGATGGTGGAGGCGACGCCGACGGCGTCGCCGGTCAGGTCGAGGGCGCGGCCCTGCTCGACGTGGAGTTCGACGAACGCGCCGATGCGGTCGAGGCGTTCGCGGTCCTCGCCGATCGTCTCGGGGTCGTGGCCGGCGGCCTCCATGGCCTGCGGCAGGGTGATGCCGTCGGCGTCGCGGAGCTCGTACGCCTTCTCCTTGGTCAGTTGGCCGGAGGTGAGGCGGGAGCCGACGCACGCGAGGCCGAAGCGGGCGCCCTCCTCGTCGCCGAAGTTGACGATGGCGAGGGGCCGCCGGAAGGAGGCGCCGCGGGCGCGGAGTTCGTCGAGGGCGGCGAAGGCGGAGACGACGCCGAGGGGGCCGTCGAAGGCGCCGCCGTCGGGGACGGAGTCCAGGTGGGAGCCGGTGACGACGGCGTCGCCGGCGGTGGGGTCGCCGAGCCAGGCCCACTGGTTGCCGTTGCGGTCGGTCTCGACGTCGAGGCGGCGGGCCTCGGCCTGCATGCGGAACCAGAGCCGGCAGTCGGCGTCGGCGCCGGTCCAGGCGTAGCGGCGGTAGCCACCGGAGGCGGCGCTGCGGCCGAGGGGCCGCAGCGACCGCCACATGGCGTGGAAGCTGTCGCTCACGCGGTGTCACCCTGGGAGACGGCGTCGGCGCCCTCGCGCATCGGGACGCGGACGCCCTTCTCGTCGGCGACGCGCTCGGCGATGTCGTAGCCGGCGTCGACGTGGCGGATGACGCCCATGCCGGGGTCGTTGGTGAGCACGCGGCGGATCTTCTCGCCGGCGAGCTTCGTGCCGTCGGCGACGGAGACCTGGCCGGCGTGGATCGAGCGGCCCATGCCGACGCCGCCGCCGTGGTGGATCGACACCCAGGAGGCGCCGGAGGCGACGTTGACCATGGCGTTGAGCAGCGGCCAGTCGGCGATGGCGTCGGAGCCGTCGAGCATGGCCTCGGTCTCGCGGTACGGGGAGGCGACCGAGCCGCAGTCGAGGTGGTCGCGGCCGATGGCGAGGGGGGCGGCGAGGGTGCCGTCGGCGACCATGTCGTTGAACATGGCGCCGGCCTTGTCGCGCTCGCCCTGGCCGAGCCAGCAGATGCGGGCCGGGAGGCCCTGGAAGTGGACGCGCTCGCCGGCCATCTTGATCCAGCGGTGCAGCGACTCGTTCTCGGGGAAGAGGTCGAGGATCGCCTTGTCCGTCTTGTGGATGTCGGACGCCTCGCCGGAGAGGGCGGCCCAGCGGAAGGGGCCCTTGCCCTCGCAGAAGAGGGGGCGGATGTACGCGGGGACGAAGCCGGGGAACGCGAACGCGCGGTCGTAGCCGGCCAGCTGGGCCTCGCCGCGGATGGAGTTGCCGTAGTCGAAGACCTCGGCGCCGGCGTCCATGAAGCCGACCATGGCCTCGACGTGCCGGGCCATGGACTCGCGGGCGCGGGTGGTGAAGCCGGCCGGGTCCTTGGCGGCGGCGTCGGCCATGTCCTCGAAGGCCACGCCGACCGGGAGGTACGACAGCGGGTCGTGGGCCGAGGTCTGGTCGGTGACGATGTCGATCGGGGCGCCCTCGGCGAGCATCTGCGGGACGAGCTCGGCGGCGTTGCCGAGGAGGCCGATGGAGAGCGGGCGGCGGGCGTCGCGGGCCTCGACGGCCAGCTGGAGGGCGTGGGCCAGGTTGTCGGCCCTCACGTCCAGGTAGCGGTGCTCGATGCGGCGCTCGATGGCGCGCGGGTCGACGTCGACACAGATCGCGACGCCGTCGTTCATCGTCACGGCGAGGGGCTGGGCGCCGCCCATGCCGCCGAGGCCGGCGGTGAGGGTGATCGTGCCGGCCAGGGTGCCGCCGAACTTCTTCGCGGCGACGGCGGCGAAGGTCTCGTAGGTGCCCTGGAGGATGCCCTGGGTGCCGATGTAGATCCAGGAGCCGGCCGTCATCTGGCCGTACATGGTGAGGCCGAGGGCCTCCAGGCGCCGGAACTCCTCCCAGTTGGCCCAGTCGCCGACGAGGTTGGAGTTGGCGATGAGGACGCGGGGCGCCCACTCGTGGGTCTGCATGACGCCGACGGGGCGGCCGGACTGGACGAGCATGGTCTCGTCCTGCTTCAGCGTCCTCAGCGTGCGGACCATGGCGTCGAAGGAGCGCCAGTCGCGGGCGGCCTTGCCGGTGCCGCCGTAGACGACGAGCTTGTCGGGGTGCTCGGCGACCTCGGGGTCCAGGTTGTTCTGCAGCATCCGCAGGGCGGCTTCCTGCTGCCATCCCAGGGCACTCAGTTCCGTACCGCGCGGGGCCCGAACGGGGCGGGGTCCTGACATGGCGAAGCCTCCTCGATGTCGTCCAGATATTCACATCCTGGCCTGATGAATAGAAGTAGTCAACAGGGCGCGGCGCCCGGCCCCCCCCCACTCCCCGCCACGGCGCCCGCTCCGACCCGCGCGCCCACCCCCCGCACCCGCCCCGGTGACGCCGCGCGCCCACCCCTCGCACGCCCCCGTGACGCCCCGGCCCACCCCGTGCACGCGCCCGTGACGCCCCGCGCCCGGCCCGCCAGGATGGACCCCATGGCCTCCTTCCGCCGTGACCTCGCCGTCCGAGCCGCCGTCGCCCAAGGACTCCTCACCCCCGCCGCCCCCGTCGTCGCCCTCCTCGACACCGCCGGCATCCGCGCCTCCGCCGCCGCCCTGACCAGCGCCTTCGCCGCCGTCACCCGGGCCGAGGTGCTGCACGCCTTCGCGGTGAAGGCGGCGCCGCTCGTGCCCGTGCTGCGGCTCCTCGCCGACGCCGGGATCGGGGCGGAGGTGGCGAGCCCGGGGGAGCTGGCGCTCGCGCGGGCAGCCGGCGTGCCCCCGTCCCGTACCGTCCTCGACTCGCCCGCGAAGACGCCCGCCGAACTCCGCGAGGCGCTCGCCCTCGGGATCGCCGTCAACGCCGACAACCTCCAGGAGCTGGCCCGGATCGACGCCCTCGTCGCCACCGCCCCCACCGCCTCGCCGCTCGGACTGCGCGTCAACCCGCAGGTCGGCGCCGGGACCATCGGCGCCCTGTCCACCGCCACCGCCACTTCCAAGTTCGGCGTCGCGCTGCGCGACGAGGGCGCCCGGGAGGCCGTCGTCCGGGCGTACCTGGACCGGCCCTGGCTCACCCGGCTGCACACCCACACCGGATCCCAGGGCGTCCCGCTCACCCTGATGGCCGAAGGCGTCCGGGCCGCGTACGAGCTGGCCGAGGAGATCAACGCCAAGGCCGGCCACCCGCGGATCGACACCCTCGACATCGGCGGCGGGCTGCCCGTGAACTTCGCCTCCGACGAGGAGACCCCCACCCACGCCGACTACGCCCGGCTGCTCGCCGCCACCGTCCCCGGCCTCCTCGACGGGCGCTACCGCCTCGTCACCGAGTTCGGGCGCTCGCTGCTCGCCAAGCACGGCACGGTCCTCACCCGCGTCGAGTACACCAAGACCTCCGGCGGCCGCCCCATCGCCGTCACCCACGCCGGCGTGCAGCTCGCCACCCGCACCGTGTACGCCCCCGAGGCCTGGCCCCTGCGGATCCTCGCGTACGACTCCGAGGGCCGCCCCCGCACCGGCGCGGTCACCGTCCAGGACGTGGCGGGCCCCGCCTGCTTCGCCGGCGACCTCCTCGCCGCCGGCCGCGCGCTGCCGCCGCTCCACCCCGGCGACGTGGTCGCCGTGCCGGACACCGGCGCGTACGCCTTCGCCCACCACTACGCCTACAACAGCCTCCCCCGCCCCGCCGTCCACGGCTTCACGGTCACCGCCGACGGCGCCGTCGCCTTCGCCCTCGTCCGCCCCGCGCAGACCGCCCAGGAGCTCGTCGCCGAAGCCGGCGGCGCGCACGCGGACGCGCTCGTCCGGTAGCGGAGCCCCCGGGAACCCCCTTCGATGGGAGCCATGACCACCACCACAACCGTCGTCGTGGAGCGCCGGGTCGCCGCCTCGCCCGGCCGCGTCTGGGAGTCGATCACCGACCTGCCGGACCTGCCCCGGGTGCTCTCCGGCGTCCAGCGGGTCGAGGTGCTCACCGAGGGCGGCTTCGGCGTGGGCACCCGCTGGCGGGAGACCCGGAGGATGCTCGGCAAGGAGGCCACGGAGGAGATGACCGTGACCGAGTGCGAGCCGCCCGACCGGTACGTGACGGTGGCCGACTCGCACGGCATGCACTACGTCTCCGAGCTGTCGCTGCGCCCCGACGGCCCGGACGCCAGCGTCCTGCGGATGGCCTTCTCCGCCCGCCCAGCGGACGGCCGGCGGCCGAACCCGCTCGCCCGCCTCCTCGCCCGCTTCGGCGCGAAGGCCGTCTCCAAGGCGCTCGCGAAGGACCTGGACGACATCGCGCGGGCGGTCGAGTCCCGCTTCTGACCCCGCCGCCCCGCCCCTTGTCACGTTCGATTCCGGTCGTCCATGGGCATGTTCCGGTGGAAAATGCCAGAACCCCCTCCCGTCGGGGCCGCGTTCAGTAACGTCACCGTCACTGCCGTTGCTCGCACGCCGTATCGGGAGGGGAACCCGCGTGCCCGGAATCGACGAGTGCCTGACCGAGGCCATGGCCCTGCCGGGCGCGCGCGGCGCCTGGCTGGTCGACTGGAACAGCGGCCTCGCACTCGGCACCGCGGGCGAGTCGCCGGTCGGCGACCACGAGACGACGGCCGCGGAGACCGCCGAACTCGCCCGGGCCGCCGCCGAGTTCGACTCCTTCACCGTCGCCGCCGAGGACGACGGCGAGGACGACGGCGAACCACCCGTGGAGGACCTCATCGTCACCACCCGGGCCGGCTACCACGTCCTCCGCTTCGTCCGGACCACCTTCGACAGCAGCGTCTTCCTCCACCTCTGGCTCGACCGGCGCACCGGCAACCTCGCCCTCGCCCGCATCCGCCTCGGCGACCTCGCCGAGCGGCTGGTCCTCGGATGAGCGTCTCCCCCATGCTCGTCCGGCTCGCGGCGGAACGGGCCACCGGCGCCCTGCTGCGCGACCACGGCACCCTCTACCTCGTCGACGGCCGCGTCGTGCACGCCGAGAGCCCCGCCGCCCCCGGCATGGACGTCCTCCTCACCGCCGCCGGACGGCTGCCCCGCGAAGGCTGGGACGAGGCCGTCGACCGGGCCGGCGCGCACCGCGCGGTCGGCCGCTTCCTCGTCGACAGCGGCCGGCTCGGCGACGGCGAGCTGGAGATCTGCCACCTCGGCGCCGTCTTCGACGCCGCCTTCTTCGCGCTCTCCCCCACCGGCGGCCCCACCCGCTTCCGGTACGGCGTCGGCCACTGGTTCGGCACGGTCCGCCCGGTCTCCGCCGAGGCCGTCGAGCGCGAGACCCTCCGCCGCCGCGAACTCCTCGACGCCGTCTGGCCGTACGCCTCCGTCGACACCGCCCCCGTCGTGCCCCGGCCGGCCGGCCCCCACCAGGGCGTCGGCGCCCGCCGGCGCGCCCTGCTCGCCGCCGCCGACGGCGTCCGCACCCCCGCCGACCTGGCCCGGCACCTCGGCCGCCCGGCCTTCCACACCCTCCTCGACGTCCGCAGGCTCGCCGCCGCGGGACTCGTCGAGACCCCGCTCGACACGGTCCCCGACGCCGCCGCCGTACCGCCCGCCCCGGCCTTCCCGCCGGTCCCCCCGGTGTCCGACCCCGACATCGCCCTGCTGCGCCGGCTCCGTGACGCCCTGGAGGCACACCTGTGATGAGGCGTGCTCTGCGCCTGCGCGCCGAGAGGAGACAGTTGATGACAGCCGAAGCCGAGGTGCTCGGCGAGCTCAGACGCCTGCGCGCCCGGCTGCCCCAGCTCACCGGGGCGCTCGCCGCCAGCGTCGACGGCCTCGTGCTCGCCCACGACACCGTGGACGGCGCCGCCGAGAGCGTGGCCGCGCTGACCGCCGCCGCGCTCGGCGTCGGCCGGCGGCTCACCGAGTCCACCGGCCGGGGCGGCTTCCGCGAACTGCTCGTACGGGGCGAGGACGGTTACGTCGCCACGTACGCGGCCGGCGGCTCCGCCGTCCTCACCCTGCTCACCGGCCCCCGCGTCAACGTGGGCCGGCTCCACCTGGAGGCCCGCCGCTCCAGCGTCCGCATCGGCGAACTCGTCGACGGCGCGCTGGACCGCGGGGAGACCCCCTGACCCCGCACCGCACGCCATCCGATCCGTACGGAAGACAGAAGGAAGTCGCACCATGACCAACGTCGAAACCGCCCTCAAGGAAGCCGCCGCGATCGACGGCGCGATCGGCGCGGCCCTCGTCGACTACACCAGCGGCATGGCCCTCGGCACCATAGGCGGGGGCAAGGAGCTCGACCTCACCATCGCCGCCGCCGGCAACACCGACGTGGTCCGGGCCAAGGTCCGGGCGATGGAGATGCTGGGCATCGACGAGGAGATCGAGGACATCCTGATCACCCTCGGCACCCAGTACCACCTCATCCGGCTGCTCAAGAGCCGCGCCTCCCAGGGTCTCTTCCTGTACCTGGCCCTGTCGAAGGACCGCGCCAACCTGGCGATGGCCCGCCACCAGCTGAAGAAGCTCGAAGCGGACCTGGAGGTCTGACCGCCGCCGGACTCCCGCTACTCGACGAAGAGTCCCCGCTCCGCGGCCTTCGCGTCGAACTGCTCCAGGCGCGCCTGCGCGTCCGGCAGCTCGTCCGCCATGGCCTCCAGGAGGACCCGGCCGAGGAGCATCGGCGCACAGGCGGTGTCGAAGGCCAGGCCGGTGCCGACGGCGGCCGGGATGAGCAGGTCGGAGTGGGCGGCGACGGGCGCGAAGGCGGATTCGGCCACGGTCACCACCGTGAGCCCGGCCGCCCGCGCGTACTCCAGCGCCTCGACGACCTCCCGGGGGTGCCGGGGCAGCGCGAAGCAGAGCAGGGTGCCGGCCCCGGCCCGGACGGCCGCGTCGATCCGGTCGGTGAGCATCGAGCCGCCCTCGTCGAGCAGCCGGACGTCCGGGTGCACCTTGGCGGCGAAGTAGGCGAAGCCGCGGGCCTGGGAGGAGGCGGCGCGCAGGCCAAGGACGAGCAGCGGGCGGGAGCCCGCGAGGAGCCGGCCCGCGCGCTCCACCGGCGCCGGGTCGGCGAGCAGCCCGGCGAGGTGCCGGAGGTTCTCGATCTCCGCGAGGACGGCCTGCTGGTACTCGTTGTGCCCGCCGTCCTCCGGCTCCCCGGTCTCGGCGGCGGGGCCGGGCGGCGCGACCTCCCGCAGGTGGCGGCGGAGCGCCGGGTAGCCGTCGAAGCCGAGGGCGACCGCGAACCGGGTGACGGAGGGCTGGCTGACCCCGGCGAGCTCGGCGAGCTCGACGCTGGAGAGGAAGGGCGCGTCGGCGGCCCGCCGCACCATGCAGTGGGCGATCCGCCGCTGCGTGGGCGTGAGCCGGTGCCCCTCGAAGAGCGCCTGGAGCCGCCCGGCCGGGCTGTCGCTCATGCCGTCCCCCTTCATCCCGTCCATTCATCCCTGACCTTGCCTGCATAAGGATATGCAGGGGGTCGTCGTGGAGGGCGGCGGCAAGGGCATACGCGGGCCTGTACGTCTTCCGCGACGGCGAGGGGCGGGGAGGGTCGGGGAGGCGGCCCGGGAGCGAGGGCCTGGCGACGCGTCCGATCGTCCGGCTGCGAAGCCGCCGGAAAGCTGACGCGGGGACCGCCGCACCCCCATCGCTGGGGGGCGGGACGACGGCGGTCCCCGCGGGGGACACGGGCCCGGGTCAGGGCCGGTCTCCGCGTCCGTGGCGTCGTCAGAGGTCCGGGAGCCGCTCCGGAGGTTTCCGTGACGCCGACGGAGAACACTCTGCCGGAGGCGTGTTAAGCGGGTGCTGCGCGGACGTGACGCACGCGTACCGTTTGCGCGAACGCCCCCGCGGCCACCCGCCCGCACCCCTCCGGACGGCTACTTGCCGCCGCCGTTGGCCAGGAAGGCCAGCAGGTCCTGGCGGCTGACGACGCCGGTCGGCTTGCCCTCGACCAGGACGATGGCGGCGTCGGCGTCGCCGAGGACCGACATCAGGTCGGCGACCGGCTCACCCGAGCCGACCTGCGGCAGCGGCGCGGACATGTGGCCCTCCAGCGGGTCCTCCAGCTGCGCCTGCCGGGTGAAGAGGTGGTCCAGGAGCTCGCGCTCCACGACCGAGCCGATCACCTCGGCGGCCATGACGTCGGGGTGGCCCGCGCCCGGCTTCACGATCGGCATCTGGGAGACGCCGTACTCGCGCAGCACCTCGATGGCCTGGCCGACGGTCTCCTCCGGGTGCATGTGGACGAGGGACGGCATGCCGCCCGACTTGTGGCGCAGGACGTCGGCGACGGTGGCGGTGGAGGTGTCCTCCAGGAAGCCGTAGTCGGCCATCCACTCGTCGTTGAAGATCTTCGACATGTAGCCGCGGCCGGAGTCCGGCAGCAGCACGACGACGACGTCGTCGGGGCCGAGCTCCCGGGCGACCTCCAGGGCGGCGACCACGGCCATGCCGCAGGAGCCGCCGACCAGGAGGCCCTCCTCCTTGGCAAGGCGGCGGGTCATCTGGAAGGAGTCCTTGTCGGACACCGCGACGATCCGGTCCGTGACGTTCCGGTCGTAGGCGGTGGGCCAGAAGTCCTCACCGACGCCCTCGACCAGGTACGGCCGGCCGGAGCCGCCCGAGTAGACGGAGCCCTCGGGGTCGGCGCCGATCACCTTGACGGTGCCGCCGCTGACCTCCTTCAGGTAGTTGCCGGTGCCGGAGATGGTGCCGCCGGTGCCGACGCCCGCGACGAAGTGGGTGATCTTCCCCTCCGTCTGCTCCCACAGCTCGGGACCGGTGGTCTCGTAGTGCGAGCGGGGGTTGTTCGGGTTCGAGTACTGGTCGGGCTTCCAGGCGCCGGGCGTCTCGCGGACCAGGCGGTCGGAGACGTTGTAGTACGAGTCCGGGTGCTCGGGGTCGACGGCCGTGGGGCAGACGACCACCTCGGCGCCGTAGGCCCGCAGCACGTTGATCTTGTCAAGCGACACCTTGTCGGGGCAGACGAAGATGCACTTGTAGCCCTTCTGCTGGGCCACGATCGCCAGGCCGACACCCGTGTTGCCCGACGTGGGCTCGACGATGGTGCCGCCGGGCTTCAGCGCGCCGCTCTGCTCGGCCGCCTCGATCATCCGCAGCGCGATGCGGTCCTTGACCGACCCGCCGGGGTTGAAGTACTCGACCTTGGCGAGGACGGTGGCCTGAATGCCTGCCGTCACGTTGTTGAGCTTCACCAGCGGGGTGTTGCCGACGAGGCTGATCATCGAGTCGTGGAATTGCACCGTGTTCTCCGGGGTCTCCGTAATGGTGTGGCCAGCGTATGCGTAGTCGGGACGCCTTTCGGGGCAGGTAGACCCTGAACGGCCCGGAAGGGCCGGTGGGACCGGTACGGCTCGGAGGAGGTGGCGCCCGCGATGTCCAGGGCGAGGGTGGCACGCCGGATCGCGGCGGGAGCGGCGTACGGCGGCGGGAGCATCGGCTTGATCGGCGTGGCCGCGGTCGGGGTCCTGCTGGCGGAGGCGCAGCTCGCCAAGCGGACGGTCGGCACGGGGACGGCGCCCCTGCCGCCGACCGTGGACGGGCTCTACGGCCGGACCTTCGGCACCGAGGACCCGCTCCGGCTCGCCCTTCTGGGTGATTCCACGGCTGCCGGACAGGGCGTGCGCCGGGCGGGTCAGACGCCGGGCGCGCTGCTCGCCTCGGGGCTCGCGGCGGTCGCGGAGCGTCCGGTGGTGCTGAAGAACGTGGCGCTGTCGGGGGCCCGCTCGGACGACCTGGAGCGCCAGGTGTCGCTGTTGCTCGCACAGCCCCTGGGACCCCCGGACGTCTGCGTGATCATGATCGGGGCGAACGACGTGACGCACCGGATGCCGGCGACGGAGTCGGTACGACTCCTGGCGGCGGCGGTGCGGCGGCTGCGGACGGCCGGCGCGGAGGTGGTCGTCGGCACCTGCCCGGATCTGGGCACGATCGAGCCGGTCTACCAGCCGCTGCGCTGGCTGGCCCGGCGGGCCTCGCGGCATCTGGCGGCGGCGCAGACGATCGTGGTGGTGGAGCAGGGCGGGCGGACGGTGTCGCTGGGCGACCTGCTGGGCCCGGAGTTCGCGGCCAACCCGCGGGAGATGTTCGGCGTGGACCTCTTCCACCCCTCGGCGGAGGGGTACGCGACGGCGGCGATGGCCGTGCTGCCGACGCTGTGCGCCGCGCTCGGCGTGTGGCCCGAGCCCGACCGGCTGGAGCCGGGCCGCCGGGAGGACGTGCTGCCGGTGGCGAAGGCGGCGGCCGAGGCGGCGAAGCAGGCGGGCACCGAGGTGACCGGGGCGCGGGCCCCGTGGGCGCTCCTGAAGCACCGGCGCCGGCGGCGGCTGACGGAGGCCGCGGAGGCGGAGGGCGCGGCCCCCGGGGGCGTACGGGAGCCCGGCGGGGAACCGCTGCCGCAGGACTCCCCCCACACCTGAGCAAGCGCTTAGAAAAGAGGCCCTCGTCACACGTCGTTCCCGGTGACCCCGCGCGGTACGTGCAGGTAACTTCCCCTTGAGTCCGTCCGTCCACCAGCCCCCTGGAGCCGTGATGCCCGAAGCCGTGATCGTCTCGACCGCCCGTTCCCCCATCGGCCGGGCCTTCAAGGGCTCCCTCAAGGACCTGCGCCCCGACGACCTCACGGCCACGATCATCCAGGCCGCGCTCGCCAAGGTCCCCGAGCTGGACCCGCGCGACATCGACGACCTGATGCTGGGCTGCGGCCTCCCGGGCGGCGAGCAGGGCAACAACCTGGGCCGGATCGTCGCCGTGCAGATGGGCATGGACCACCTGCCGGGCTGCACGGTCACCCGCTACTGCTCCTCGTCGCTGCAGACCTCCCGCATGGCGCTGCACGCGATCAAGGCGGGCGAGGGCGACGTCTTCATCTCGGCGGGCGTCGAGATGGTGTCCAGCTTCGTCCGCGGCAACTCGGACTCGTGGCCCGACACCCACAACCCGCTCTTCGCCGAGGCCGAGGCCCGCACCGCGGCCGTCGCCGCCTCGGAGGGCTCCACCTGGCACGACCCGCGCGAGGACGGCCTGATCCCCGACGCGTACATCGCCATGGGCCAGACGGCGGAGAACCTCGCCCGCTGGAAGGGCGTCAGCCGCCAGGAGATGGACGAGTTCGGCGTCCGCTCGCAGAACCTCGCCGAGCAGGCCATCAAGAACGGCTTCTGGGAGCGCGAGATCACCCCGGTGACGACCCCGGACGGCACGGTCGTCTCCACGGACGACGGCCCGCGCGCCGGCGTCACCCTGGAGGGCGTGCAGGGCCTCAAGCCGGTCTTCCGCCCCGACGGCCTGGTCACCGCCGGCAACTGCTGCCCGCTGAACGACGGCGCCGCCGCGCTCGTCATCATGTCGGACACCAAGGCCCGCGAGCTGGGCCTGACCCCGCTGGCCCGGATCGTCTCCACCGGCGTCTCCGGCCTCTCCCCCGAGATCATGGGCCTGGGCCCGGTCGAGGCGTCGAAGCAGGCGATCGAGCGCGCCGGCCTCACCGTCGGCGACATCGACCTCGCGGAGATCAACGAGGCCTTCGCCGCCCAGGTCATCCCCTCCTACCAGGAGCTCGGCCTGGACTTGGACAAGGTGAACGTCAACGGCGGCGCCATCGCCGTCGGCCACCCCTTCGGCATGACGGGCGCCCGCATCACCGGCACCCTGATCAACAGCCTCCAGTTCCACGACAAGCAGTTCGGCCTGGAGACCATGTGCGTCGGCGGCGGCCAGGGCATGGCCATGGTCATCGAGCGGCTGAGCTGAGCCGTAGCGGAGGGTAGGGGTCG
>NZ_JBIBJV010000011.1:0-156550 GCF_042958885.1 Streptomyces sp. NPDC007945 | reverse complement strand
CCTGAGGAACGAAGGCGGCACCTGCCCGCAGCGGAGGCGAGGCTCAGCGCGACCATCGAAGCGAGCGGCTGAGCTGAGCCGTAGCGGAGGGTAGGGGTCGCCTGAGGAACGAAGGCGGCACCTGCCCGCAGCGGAGGCGAGGCTCAGCGCGACCATCGAAGCGAGCGGCTGAGCTGAGCCGTAGCGGAGGGTAGGCGGCCGCTTTCTCCATGGGCCGAGGGCGTCAACCACCCCGCGTCCAAGCCGTGACCGAATCTCCCCCAGGATGTGACATACATCCCGGGGGAGTTCGTTTTCGCAGGTCAGGGTAGTTGTGGGCCCAAACGCCCGGCCAAAATACCTGTCCGTTTCGTGACGTAATGCACTGACAGGGGCTCCCGAGGCGCGACAAGCTGATGTAGGAAGTCGGGGGATCGACTCGAATCGGGAGTACGTCAGTGAGCGCCATGTCTCTTGCCCTGCTGCTGACCACGGCCGCTGCCACGGCCGTGGGCGCTGCTGCCCTGCACCACGTGCGGGGTCTCCGCAAGGAGGTCACCGCCCTGCGCACCGAGCTCGCCGCGGACCGCGGCGTGACGGTCCCGGCGGCCCGCACCTCGCCCGCCGCCGAGATACGGGCCGCGGTCGCCGAGGCGCTGGCCGAGGAGCGCGAGCGCGAGCTCGCCGAGGCGCGGGCCTTCTGGGCGGCGCAGGAGGCCCGGGACGCGGCCGACGCGCCCTCCGCCCTCCTGGGCGGCCTGGGCGGCGAGGAGCCCACCGGGCTGTTCGTGCCGCGCCAGACGGACTTCGTGGGCCTGGAGGCGATGGCCCTGGAGGCCCTGGAGGCCGAGGCGGCGGCGCTCGACGGCATCGCCGACCCGGTGGACGACTTCCCCGAGTACCCCGAGGATTCGGCGGAGCTGGCCGCCGCCCGCCGCCGGCACCCCTCGCACCCGGACTTCGTGCCGGTGCAGACGCCGGTCGTCACGGACCACGAGCGCACGGTGGCGCGCCTGGAGGAGCTGGCCGACACGGCCACGGCCCTCACGGACGTCCGCCCCGGCCCGCTCGGCACCCTCGACGTGTACGTCTTCGCCGACGGCACGACGCTCTGCATGACCCCCGGCCACCGGGAGACCGCCGAGCGCCTGGCGGAGGCCCTCCGCGCCGGCCGCACCCCGGTCCTCCTCGGCGGCTCGGGAGTCTCCGGCGCCTTCGCCCTGACCTTCTCGTACGGCGACACGGACGAGGAGAACGTCTACATCCTCGCGGACCGCGTCATCGCGTCCCTCTGATTCACCGCGCGCCGGGGTGACACCCCGGCCGAGGGGATCCCGAGCGGGCCGCCGCGGATCCCCCGCCGCCGCTACAGCCCCGACCGCTCCAGCGCCTCCCGTACCAGTCGCACGGCCTCGTCCAGCTCCCGCTCGCGGGAGGGGGACGGGGCCGTTCGCAGTACCTCGGCGAGGTCCGTGCCGGCGACGGCCAGCTGGTCGGCGACCGCGAAGACGCCCGCGTCGGGGATGATCCGGGGCTCCTGGCCCGGCGTCTCCGCCGCCTGCGCCCGTACGGCGAGCTCCCGGGCCAGGGCCAGCCCCTCGTCGGCCGCGCCCCGCTGGAGGCGGCTCTGCGGGGCCGCCCGCAGCCGGTCGGCGAAGCGTTCCACGGCGGCGGTCAGTTCACTCGTATCCAGCACCCGGCCGACCCTACCGCCCGGCGCGCACGCGGAAGGGCCCGCCCGGCGGCTGCCGGACGGGCCCTTCCCCCGAGTCACGGGGTGCGTCAGTCGTCGCCCTGCAGGATCGACAGCAGACGCAGCATCTCCAGGTAGATCCACACCAGGGTCATGGTGAGGCCGAAGGCGGCCAGCCAGGCCTCCTCGCGCGGGGCGCCGTAGGTGACGCCGTCCTCGACCTGCTTGAAGTCGAGGGCGAGGAAGCAGGCGCCCAGGATGACGCCGATGACACCGAAGAGGATGCCGAGGCCACCGCTGCGGAAGCCGAGGCCGTCGCCGCCCGCGAAGACCGCGAACAGCAGGTTGACCACCATGAGCAGCATGAAGCCCATGGCCGCGGCCATCACGAAGCCGGTGAAGCGGCGGTTGACCCGGATCCAGCCCATCTTGTACGCGATGAGCACACCGGCGAAGACCGCCATCGTGCCGAGCACGGCCTGGATGACCACGCCGTCGGCGATGTACGTCGAGACGGCGGCCGAGATCACGCCGAGGAAGACGCCCTCGAAGGCCGCGTAGGCCAGGATCAGCGCCGGCGACGGCTTGCGCTTGAAGGACTGCACGAGCGACAGGACGAGCGCGACCAGGGCGGCGCCGATGGCGATGCCATAGGACTTGCCGAGGTTCGCGGGGTCGACCGGCAGCAGCAGCCAGGACAGGACGGCGGTGAGCACGACCGTGCCGAGCGTCATGGCCGTACGGCTCACGACGTCGTCGATCGTCATCACATTGCCGCGCGCCTGCTGCGGGGCGCCCGCCTGGACGTCCTGCGGCGCGTAGGGGTTGGTGGCGTACGGGTTGGTCGTGCCCTCGGCGTACGGGTTGCCGGTCGCGTACGGGTTCGTTCCGACGGCGGGGCCCCCGGCCTGCGGCTGCTGCGCGTTGAAGCCCGCGTAGCCGTTGTCGCGGCTGAACCCCCGTCGCGAGAAGACCGGGTTGCTGCTCCTCATCTCACTCCTCCATGGACGGCCGCACTGCGCGGCCTTGCGTCAAGGGTAATGCGTAGGCAAAAGAAACTCTCTAGTGCTCGGGGAGGATCTTTTGGGAAGGCGGTGGAGAGGGCGAGCGGGGCCGAGGAGAGAGGGAGAGCGGGGGGAGGGGCGGTGCGTCCGGCCGCAGGGTCTCTGGGGCCGGGTGGTGCCCGGAACCGGACTTGAACCGGTACGGCCCGAAGGCCAGCGAGGTTTAAGCTCGCCGTGTCTGCTATTCCACCATCCGGGCGTTGCCGCGATTGCTCCGCGTTGGCACAGGAGCCTATCGGGGCCCTTCCCTCGTTCAGCGGTAACGAGGGCGCGATGTTGTCTTATTTTATTGACGTCTGAGGGTGCGTCAGCGCAGGTGAGCAGGGTTTTCGCGAACTGCCGCCGAGGTCGCGGGCGCAAAGCCACCACCCCCGGATTGACCAGATCTCGCCGCAGGTGTGTCACCTCGCGCCGCGGCCCTCTCGTCGGGGTCGCCGTCATACCAGAGGAGGAGGCGCGAGGGGCGCGGTCCGACCCGAGAGGGCCCTGGGAACGGGCACGTGGGCGGACGACCGGAGCGCGAACGTTCGAAACGATGGAGTGGTTCCCGGAACACCGGGTCGCCGCTCATCCGATCGAACGTCGTGACAGGAGTCCCCACGTGACCACCACCCCCACCGTGCCCCGCACCACCGCGGTGGCCGCCCGCGCCACGGAGCTCTCGAAGGTCTACGGCCAGGGCGAGACCCAGGTGGTCGCGCTCGACCGGGTCAGCGTGGACTTCCGCCAGGGCGAGTTCACCGCGATCATGGGCCCCTCGGGCTCCGGCAAGTCGACGCTCATGCACTGCGTCGCCGGCCTCGACTCCTTCTCCTCCGGTTCGGTCCGGATCGGCGACACCGAGCTGTCCACCCTCAAGGACAAGCAGCTCACCCAGCTCCGCCGGGACAAGATCGGCTTCATCTTCCAGGCGTTCAACCTGCTGCCGACCCTCACCGCCATGGAGAACATCACGCTCCCCATGGACATCGCCGGCCGCAAGGCGGACCAGGAGTGGGTCCGGAAGGTCATCGACATGCTCGGCCTCTCCGGCCGCCTCAAGCACCGCCCGACCGAGCTCTCCGGCGGCCAGCAGCAGCGCGTCGCCGTCGCCCGCGCCCTGGCCTCCCAGCCGGAGATCATCTTCGGTGACGAGCCCACCGGAAACCTGGACTCCCGCTCCGGCGCCGAGGTCCTCGGCTTCCTGCGGAACTCGGTGCGCGAGCTCGGCCAGACCGTCGTCATGGTCACCCACGACCCCGTCGCCGCCTCCTACGCCGACCGGGTGATCTTCCTGGCGGACGGCCGGATCGTCGACGAGATGCTGCACCCCTCCGCCGACGGCGTGCTCGACCGCATGAAGGCCTTCGACGCCAAGGGCCGTACGAGCTGACGCGGACGCGCCGGCCCCGCACCTGACTTCCGTCCCGCCTTCCTCCAGGACCTCACCCATGTTCCGTACCGCCCTGCGCAACGTGCTCGCGCACAAGGCGCGGCTGCTGATGACCGTGCTCGCCGTGATGCTCGGCGTCGCCTTCGTCTCCGGCACCCTCGTCTTCACCGACACCCTCTCCCAGGCCTTCCGCGGCCAGGCCGCGAAGAGCTACGACGACGTCGCCGTCGCCGTGAGCATGCGGCCGGACCCGGAGGAGGCCGCCGAGAACCCGGGCCTCTCCCAGGCCGTCGTCGACAAGGTCGCGAAGCTCGACGGCGTCACCGGCGTCCAGCCCCGCGTCGACGGCTTCGCCGGCGTGCCGGACGCGAAGGGGAAGCTGATCGGCTCCGGCTGGTCCAACAAGGGCACCAACTTCGCCCCCGGCGCCGACGGCAAGGACCCCGCCCTCGCCTTCACCTCCGGGAACGGCCCCGCCGGACCGGACCAGATCGCCCTCGACAAGGAGACCGCCGACAAGGGCGGCTACCAGGTCGGCGAGCGGGTCCGCGTCGCCACCAACGGCCCGGTGAAGGAGTACACCCTCGCCGGCGTCTTCACCACGGAGGACGGCGCCGTCAACGCCGGCGGCAGCCTCGTCGTCTTCGACGCCCCGGTCGCCCAGAAGCTCTACCTGAAGCCCGGCTACTACTCCGACCTGAACGTCTCGGCCGCGGCCGGCGCGGACGACGAGAAGCTCCGCGACGAGGTCCTGAAGGTCGTCCCGAAGGCCGCCACCGCGCAGACCGGGCAGGCCCTCGCCGACGAGCAGGCCCGCGACATCGAGTCCGGTCTCGGCGCGCTCAACCAGACGCTCCTCGCCTTCGCCGGCATCGCGCTCTTCGTCGGCGTCTTCCTGATCTCCAACACCTTCACCATGCTGGTCGCCCAGCGCACCAAGGAGCTCGCCCTGATGCGGGCCGTGGGCGCCTCGCGCAAGCAGATCACCCGCTCCGTCCTCGCCGAAGCCGGGATCGTCGGCCTGGTCGCCTCCGCCGTCGGCTACGTCCTCGGCATCGGGCTCGCCGTGGGCCTGCGCTCCGGCATGGCCGCCTTCGACATGAAGGTCCCGGACGGCGAGCTGGTCCTCGGCGCCACCCCGCTCCTCGCCGCCTTCGGCGTCGGCGTCGTCATCACCATGCTGGCCGCCTGGCTGCCCGGCCGCCGCGCCGCGAAGATCCCGCCGGTCGCGGCCATGAACAGCGTGCACGCCACCCCGAACGCCAAGTCGCTCGTCGTGCGGAACGCGATCGGCGCGGCGATCACCGCGATCGGCGCCGTCCTGATCGTGCTCGGCGCGAACGCCGGCGGCGACGAGGGCCGGATGACCATCGCGGGCGGTGCCTTCGCCACCCTCATCGGCGTCATCATCCTCATCCCCTTCCTCTCCCGGCCCGTGATCGCCCTGATCCGCCCCTTCTTCGTGAAGGCCTTCGGGATCTCCGGCAAGCTCGCCGGCCTCAACGCGGTCCGCAACCCGCGCCGCACCGGCGCCACCGCCTCCGCGCTCGCCATCGGCCTCACCCTGGTCACCGGCCTCACCGTGATCGGCGTCAGCGCCGGGCAGGCCCTCGACAAGATGACCGTCGAGCAGATCAAGGCCGACTACATGGTCTCCATGGCCAGCGGCGGGGGCCTGTCGAAGGAGACCCTGGCGGCCCTGGAGAAGGCCCCGGGCGTCACCGCGGTCTCCCCGCAGCAGGCCGGCGCCTTCGACCTCAAGGGGACGTACGTCTCCGCCTCCGGCGTCACGCCCGGCGACATCGAGAAGGTCCTGAAGGTCGACGTGCTCCAGGGCTCGCTCGCCGGGCTCGCCGACGGGCAGATCGCCGTGGCCGACAAGACCGCCGCCAAGCGCGGCCTGAAGGTCGGCGCCTCCGTCCCGGTCGAGTACCTGGACAAGAAGAAGGGCGCGCTGAAGGTCACCGCGATCTACAAGGACAGCGAGTTCCTGTCGCCCGTCCTCGTGGACGCGAAGATCCTCGACGCGCACGACCCGCAGAAGTACATCCCGCAGATCTTCGTCTCCACCGACGGCGGCCCCAGCGGCGCGCACGAGCGGGCGCTGACCAAGGCCCTCGGCGACAACCCCGCCATCTCCGTCATGGACGAGAAGGACATCCGCGACACCTTCGGCGGGCAGATCAACCTGCTCCTGAACATCATGTACGGCCTGCTCGCGATGGCCCTGATCATCGCCGTCCTCGGCGTCGTCAACACCCTCGCGATGTCCGTCTTCGAGCGGCAGCAGGAGATCGGCATGATCCGGGCGATCGGTCTCGACCGCCGCCGGGTGAAGCGCATGGTCCGCCTGGAGGCCGTGGTCATCTCGGTCTTCGGCGCGATCGTCGGCATCGGCCTCGGCACCTTCCTCGCCTGGGCCATCGGCAAGACCTTCGAGTCGAGCCTGCCGGGGTACGCCCTGGTCGTGCCCTGGGACCGGGTGGGGATCTTCCTCCTCCTGGCCGGCCTGGTCGGCGTGCTCGCCTCGCTGTGGCCCGCCCGCAGCGCCGCCCGCCTGAACATGCTCTCCGCCATCAAGGCCGAGTAGCGGCGGCGGTACGAGAAGGAGGGCCGGTGTCCCCGAGGGGGCACCGGCCCTCGCGCTACTCCGTCCACTCCCGGGACCGCAGCGGCAGCCCGCTCGTCCCCGACGGCGTCGTCCTCACCGCCAGGAACTGGTTCACGCCGATCCGGTTGCGCTCGAAGGAGACCGCCGAGGCCGCCATGTAGAGCCGCCAGATCCGGGCCCGCCCGGGCGAGGTGAGCCGCACCGCCCGCTCCCAGTCCCGCTCCAGGTTCGCCACCCAGCGGCGCAGCGTCAGCGCGTAGTGCTCGCGGAGCGCCTCCACGTCCCGGACCTCGAAGCCGGCGTCCTCCAGGGCCGTCAGGGTGCGGCCCATCGGGGCGAGTTCGCCGTCGGGGAAGACGTACGCGTCGATGAACGGGTCCACCCGGTACGCCTCCTCGTCGGGCTCCGGGCGGCGCGAGATCTGGTGGTTGAGGAGCCGTCCGCCGGGCTTCAGGAGGCCGTACAGGAGGTCGGTGTACTCCCGGTACTTCGCCGCTCCCACGTGCTCGGCCATGCCGATCGAGGAGATCGCGTCGAACGGCCCGTCGGGCACGTCACGGTAGTCCTGGACCCGGATCTCGATCCGGTCGGTGAGCCCCTCCTCGGCGATCCGCTTGCGGGCGAAGGCGGCCTGTTCGCGGGAGAGGGTGATGCCGACGACCCGGGCGCCGTACTCGCGGGCCGCGTGGATCGCCATCGAGCCCCAGCCGCAGCCGACGTCGAGGAGCCGGTCGCCCTCCTTCAGGGCCAGCTTGCGGGCGACGAGGTCCAGCTTGGCGCGCTGGGCCTCCTCCAGAGTCCCGCCGTCGGTCCAGTAGGCGCACGAGTAGACCATCGACGGGCCGAGGACCAGCGCGTAGAAGTCGTTGCCGACGTCGTAGTGGTGGCTGATCGCCTGCCGGTCGCTGCGTCTGCTGTGCCGTCCGCCGCTGCGGCCCCTGGCCTCCTCGGCCGGCGGCTTCGGCGGCGGCAGCGGTCCGGCGAGCCGCAGCAGCTCCCCGGCGGCGGCCCGCATCCGCGGGTCACGCGCGGTGGCGAGCAGGCCGCGGGTCTCCTCGCCGCGTTCCCAGATCAGTCCGGAGAGCCGGTCGAGGGCCTCGTAGAGATCGCCCTCGACGTCGATCTCGCCGGCCACCCAGGCGCGGGCGAGGCCCAGTTCGCCGGGCTTCCAGATCATGCGGCGCAGCGCCTTGCGGTCCCGGATCACGAGCACGGGTCCGTCTCCCGCCGGCCCTGCCTCGCTGCGGTCCCAGGCGCGCAGGCGCAGCGGCAGGGGACTTCCCAGCAGATCCTCGGCGAGGGTCGCGAGCCGCGTCGCGGCGTCGGCCATGGTGAAGCACCTCCGTGGTCCTTGCCCCAGATTGGTTCGTCACCAAGGGAACACCGTCCGTAGGGGTTTCCCATCCCGCCGCGACGCAAGGAGTGTGCAAAACACGCCGAAGGGCCGCCCGCACCACGGATGACGGACGGCCCTTCGGTACTGCGGGGGGTGTTACGACGCCTTGGCCTTCTCCGGGGCCTTCGCCGCGGCGGGGGCCGGGGCGGGCTTGGCGGCCTCGTAGAACTCCTCGCGCGGCGTCTCCATGGCGCCGAGCGAGACGACCTCGCGCTTGAGGAACATGCCGAGGGTCCAGTCGGCGAAGACGCGGATCTTGCGGTTGAAGGTCGGCATCGCCATGCCGTGGTAGCCACGGTGCATGTACCAGGCGAGACGGCCCTTGAGCTTGATCTTGAACTTGCCCATGACGATCATGGCGACGCCCTTGTGCAGACCGAGGCCGGCCACGGCGCCCTTGTTGGCGTGGCTGTACTCCTTCTGCGGGAAGCCGCGCATGCCGGACACGACGTTGTCGCCGAGGATCTTGGCCTGGCGCAGGGCGTGCTGGGCGTTCGGCGGGCACCAGGCGCGCTCGGCCGGGACGCCGGCCTTGATCGCGGCCAGGTCCGGGACCTGGGCGTTGTCGCCCGCGGCCCAGACGTAGTCCATGCCGTTGACCTGGAGCTTCTCGTTGCAGTCCACGTGGCCGCGGGGGCCGAGCGGGAGGCCGAAGCGGGCGAGCGCCGGGTTCGGCTTGACGCCGGCGGTCCACACGATGGTGCTGGAGTCGACCTCCAGGCCGTTCTTGAGCACGACGTGGCCGTCCACGCAGGAGTCCATGGAGGTCTCCAGGTAGATCTCGATGCCGCGGCTCTCCAGGTGCTCCTTGCCGTACTGGCCGAGCTTGGGGCCCACCTCGGGGAGGATCTTGTCCGCGGCGTCGACCAGGATGAAGCGCATGTCCTCGCGCGACACGTTCTGGTAGTACTTCGCGGCGTCGCGGGCCATGTCCTCGACCTCGCCGATCGTCTCGGCACCGGCGAAGCCACCGCCGACGAAGACGAAGGTCAGGGCCTTGCGGCGGACCTCCTCGTCGGTGGTCGAGTCGGCCTTGTCCAGCTGCTCGAGGACGTGGTTGCGCAGACCGATGGCCTCCTCGATGCCCTTCATGCCGATGCCCTGCTCGGCGAGGCCGGGGATCGGGAAGGTGCGGGAGACGGCACCCATCGAGATGACCAGGTAGTCGAACGGCAGCTCGTACGCCTCGCCGACGAGCGGCGCGATCGTGGCGACCTTGCGGTCCTGGTCGATGGTGGTGACCCGGCCGGTGAGCACCTCGGCTCCGCGCACGACGCGTCGCAGCGGGACGACGACGTGGCGCGGCGAGATGCTGCCGGCGGCGGCTTCGGGGAGGAAGGGCTGGTAGGTCATGTACGACCGGGGGTCGACGACCGTGACGGTCGCCTCGGCGTAACGCATCTTCTTGAGGATGCGCCGCGCGGCGTACAGGCCAACGTACCCGCCGCCTACGATGAGGATCCTGGGACGCTCCGTGGTGCTCATGCCATCGAGTATCCACCCACTCGGCGGGGTCACCTCGTGCGCCCCTTCACAAGCTTCCGAGGGGACTCTGCTACACTCCGCCGCCCACGTGATCCAGGTCATGGCGTGCAAAGGAACCGGAATGCACTGGTGAACGTTGTTCACCCCCATTGAACTGGCCTGGAGAGCGCCCGTTAACGCTGAACCAGCAGGTGCGTTCACACGATGGAAACGTCGAGCGATGGGGCCTCCGCGCCTACGAAAGGGCCCTGAGGGCCCCCTCGGAGGGTCCGAAGACCTCCCCTAGGTGCCATCAGGGCCCTTTTCCTTGTGAAGAACTTCACGAAGCTTTTCCGACAGGCTGTCGCCGGGGCCTCGATAGCTGCCCGCTATGCCACGGATAGGGCGATCCCATCGAGGATGTCGTGCTCGCTGACGACCACCTCGGCGGCTCCGACCCGCTCGACGATCTCCTGGAGGACGAGCGCGCCGGCCACGATGACGTCCACCCGGCCGGGGTGGATGGTGGCGATCGCGGCCCGCTCCTCGTGGGTGGAGGCGAGCAGCCGGCCGGTGACCTCGGCGATCCGGTCGGCGGGGATCCGGGAGTGGTGGATCTTCGTGGAGTCGTACTCCGGCAGGCCGAGCGCGAGCGCGGCGACCGTGGTGACGGAGCCGGCCAGGCCGACGAGGGTGGCGGCCGAGTCGATCGGCACGGTCTCGGCGGCGAGGTCGAGGGCGGCGCGGACGTCGGCGCGGATCGCCTCGGCCTCCTCGGCGGTCACCGGGTCGTGGCGGACGTGCCGCTCGGTGAGCCGGACGCAGCCGATGTCGACGGAGCGGGCGGCCTCGACCTCCCGCGTACCGACGACGAACTCGGTGGAGCCGCCGCCGATGTCCACGACCAGGCGGCGGTCGTCGCCGGGCAGCGAGCCGGTGGCGCCGGTGAAGGAGAAGGCGGCCTCCTGGTCGCCCGAGATGACCTCGGGCTCGACGCCCAGGATCGCGACGACCCCGTCGACGAAGTCCTGCCGGTTCTCGGCGTCGCGGGAGGCGGAGGTGGCGACGAAGCGGATCCGCTCCGCGCCGAGCTCCCGGATGACCGCGGCGTACTCGCGGCAGGCGGCGAAGGTCCGCTCCAGGGCCTCGGGGGCGAGCCGGCCGGTCCTGTCGACGCCCTCGCCGAGCCGCACGATCGTCATCCGCCGGTCCAGCTCGACCAGCTCGCCGGTCTCCGGGTGGACGTCGGCGACGAGGAGGCGGATGGAGTTGGTGCCGCAGTCGATTCCGGCGACCCGGGTCACTTGACGGACTCCTCGTCGTCCGGGCGGTGGTCCGCGCACGGGTTCACGCACGGTCCCTTGGCCCACCACTCGGGGAGCATCGCGAGGGCCTCGTCGCCGAAGGGGTTCACGCCGGGGCCCGCCACGAGGGAGTGGCCGACGAGGACGTGCAGGCACTTCACGCGGTCGGGCATGCCGCCGGCGCTGGGGAAGCCCTCCAGGACCTCGATGGCGTCGCGGCGGGCGAGGTAGTCCTCGTGCGCGGCGCGGTAGGCGGCGGCGAGCTCGGGGTCGGTGGCGAGCCGGGCCTGCATCTCCTTCATGACCCCGTTGGCCTCCAGGGTGCCGATGGCCGAGGCCGCCCGGGGGCAGGTGAGGTAGTACGTGGTCGGGAAGGGGGTGCCGTCGGGCAGCCGGGGCGCGGTCTCGACGACGTCCGGGTTGCCGCAGGGGCAGCGGTGCGCGATGGCGCGCAGACCGCGCGGCGGGCGGCCGAGCTGGGCTTCGAAGGCGGCGACGTCCGCCTCGGTGGGCTCGGTGCGTTCGGTCTGCGGAGGGGGCGTGTCCATGTCTCGGATCCTGGGTCGGTTCAGTTGCGGTCGGCGTGGTCGACGCCGTCCCAGAGGTTGTCGTACCAGGGCCGGTCGGCCGTGCCCTGGTCGGCGCGGGGGCGGTCGGCCGCCCCGGGGTCGTTCACGGTGAAGCCGGTCTCGCCGGGGAGCACGTAGTGGAGGTGCTCGCGGGCGAGGCGCCGGACGTAGGCCGGGTCCTGGAGGCGGGCCTTCTCGTCCCGCAGCTCCTCGACCCGCCGGGCCGCCTCGGCCGCCCTGCGCTCCTGTTCGGCGATCTCGCCCTGCTGGGAGACGTAGCTCCTTATCGGGTAGGCGAGGGCGACGACGAGGGAGCAGACCACTAGGGCGAGGAAGGCGGCGCGGCCGGTGAGCCGGGAGCGCCGGGCCTGGCGGCGGGTCTGGGAGCGGTAGACACGGGCCGCGGTCTGCTCGCCGAGCAGCCTGATCCGGGTCGCGGTGGAGAACCGGTCCCCGTTCTTCACGGCCATGCCGTCTCGCCTCCCCTGATCGCGCGTACGTCCCCGCACACGGTACGGGACCGTGTGCGGGGACGTACGTAACTACAGGCGCCGGGCAGGTCAGCCCTTGAAGCGCGGGAAGGCGCTGCGGCCGGCGTAGACGGCGGCGTCGTCGAGGATCTCCTCGATGCGCAGCAGCTGGTTGTACTTGGCGACGCGCTCGGAGCGGGCCGGGGCGCCGGTCTTGATCTGGCCGCAGTTGGTGGCGACGGCGAGGTCGGCGATGGTGACGTCCTCGGTCTCGCCGGAGCGGTGGGACATCATGCACTTGAAGCCGTTGCGCTGGGCGAGCTCGACGGCGTCGAGGGTCTCGGTCAGCGAGCCGATCTGGTTGACCTTCACCAGGAGGGCGTTGGCGGACTTCTCCTCGATGCCGCGGGCGAGGCGCTCGGGGTTGGTGACGAAGAGGTCGTCGCCGACGAGCTGGACCTTGTCGCCGAGCTTCTCGGTGATGACGTTCCAGCCGGCCCAGTCGTCCTCGAACAGCGGGTCCTCGATGGAGACGAGCGGGTACGCGGAGACGAGCTCCTCGTAGTACTCCGTCATCTCGGCGGCGGAGCGCTCCTTGCCCTCGAAGAGGTACTTGCCGTCCTTGTAGAACTCGGAGGCGGCGACGTCCAGGGCGAGGGCGACGTCCTTGCCGGGCACGTAGCCGGCCTGCTTGATGGCCTCCAGGATGAGGTCGAGCGCCTCACGGTTGGAGCCGAGGTTCGGGGCGAAGCCGCCCTCGTCGCCGAGGCCGGTGGAGAGGCCCTTGGTCTTCAGGACGGACTTGAGGGTGTGGTAGACCTCGGTGCCCCAGCGGAGGGCCTCGGAGAAGGACTCCGCGCCGATCGGGGCGATCATGAACTCCTGGATGTCGACGTTGGAGTCGGCGTGCGACCCACCGTTGAGGATGTTCATCATCGGAACGGGCAGCAGGTGCGCGTTCGGTCCGCCGAGGTAGCGGAAGAGCGGGAGGTCGCTGGCCTCGGAGGCGGCGTGCGCGACGGCGAGCGAGACGCCGAGGATGGCGTTGGCGCCGAGCGACGACTTGTCCGGGGTGGCGTCCAGGTCGAACATGGCCTGGTCGATCAGGCGCTGCTCGGTGGCGTCGTAGCCGACGAGCTCCGGGCCGATCTGCTCGATGACGGCGAGGACGGCCTTCTCGACGCCCTTGCCGAGGTAGCGGTTCTGGTCACCGTCGCGGAGCTCCAGGGCCTCGAACGCACCGGTGGAGGCACCGGACGGCACGGCAGCACGGCCGGTGCTGCCGTCGTCGAGGCCGACCTCGACCTCGACCGTGGGGTTGCCTCGGGAGTCCAGGATTTCCCGGGCTACGACGACGTCGATGGACGGCACGAGCATCTCCTTCTGGGATGTGACGCTAGGTGTGACGCATGGGTCGCAAGGTCTCGTTCGCCTTGCGACAAGAGCCTAACCGGCTCCGGCGCTCCAGCCAGCCGACCGCCCGTCCCCTGGGACGAAAAAGGGCCCAAGAGCATGCAGGAGGGGACGAAAGGACCGTGAACTACTGGACGGTAACGACGGAACCCCGGTCCCGAGCCACGGGGGAAGGGGCTCGGGACCGGGGTGGTCACCGCGGGAGGGTCGTCGGGCGCCGGTGAGCCGCCGGACTCACCGGTGCCGCGGGGCTCACTTCAGGTGGAGCTGCTGACCCGGGTAGATCAGGTCGGCGTTCTCGACGACGTCCTCGTTGAGCTCGAAGAGCTCGGCCCAGCCGCCGTCGACGCCCTGCGCCTTGGCGATCTTGCTGAGGGTGTCGCCGGCCACGACCTTGTACTCGCCGTCGCCCTTCTTGACCTTCTTGCCGGTCGGGGTGGTGACGGTCTTCTTGGCGGCGGCCTGCGGAGCGGCCTGGGTGCGCGGCTTCGGGGCCTGGCGCTGCTCGCTGCGGGTGGCGGGCTGCTCGGCGGAGCGCTTCGGGGCGCTCTGCTGCGGGGCGCTCTGCTGCTGCGGGGCGGCGGCCTCGGCGGCGCCACCGTCGTAGGAGGCGGAGGAGAGGCCGACGCCGCAGCTCGGCCAGGCGCCCTTGCCCTGGCCCGCGAGGACCTTCTCGGCCACGGCGATCTGCTGCGACTTGCTGGCCTGGTTGGCCGTGGGGGCGTAGGCGGTGCCGCCGTACGCGGCCCAGGTGGAGGCCGAGAACTGGAGGCCGCCGTAGTAGCCGTTGCCGGTGTTGATCGACCAGTTGCCGCCGGACTCGCACTGGGCGACGCGGTCCCACTCGGAGGCGGTGGCGGCGGAAGCGGTGCCCGCGGCCATCAGCGGGGCGGCGACGGCCGCGCCGGTGACGCCGACGAGGGCGACGACGCGGGTGGCCTTGGAGGGACGACGACGCTTGCCCGTGCCGGAGAACAGCATGGAGTTTCCTCTTCACCGACGCCTGTGAGGTGAGCTGTCGGGTTCGGGCTTGAAGAGTTCGCCCGGCCACACGTCCTTGCGTGCGGCTTCACCCCTAGCCGGTCGTTCCGTCCGTCTGGTCGACGGCCGGGACCGGCACGAACCTTGGGTCCCCCACTCCTGCCTGCGGCGCTTTCGCGACGACAGTTCCCGGCGACCGACGGCAGGACTCGGCGTTTCGGTCGACGGGGCCCGCGGTGGCGAGCGGTGACGACCGTAGACACACAGGTGCTCGAAGTTCAAAGAGGCTTACGTCGGACAAAACGCCCTTACTTGCACTCCGTCAGACCTCGTTTGCGCAGGTGAGGCCTGACGGAAGCAAAGTTTGCGGACGCGACACGCCAGTTGGGGCGAAGAGACCCATGTCTCACTTTCCTAAAAGCGGACATACACCCCTGAAGCGCCCTCACTTCGCCGCGGCGTCCGCCTTCAGCTCAAGGCTCTGACCAGGGAGGATGAGGTCCGGATCGGCCCCGACCGTCTGGCGGTTGGCGTCGTAGAGGGCGTCCCAGCCGCCGACAAGATCGTTCTCCTGAGCAATCTCCGACAGGCTGTCACCCGGCCGCACGGTGTAGGCGTCACTTGCGTCCGACTTGACGGTAGTTGATGTGACCTTGTCCGCAGCTGCGGCATGTCGCCCGTAATCCTGCATAGTGTCCGTTACGCCACTTTCCTCCGGGGCGGCCTCGCCCCGGTGCTTGCCCGTGCCCGGCGTCGCCGACGGCGCGTCAGGCGTGCCCTCCGCGCCGGGGGTCACCGGGGTGGTGGGCGCCAGGGGGGCCTCGGGGGCCTCCGGCGTGTCCTCCGGGGCGCCGGGCGTGCCCGGCGTGCCCGTGGAGGCGTCCGGGGCCGCCGGAGTGGTGCCGGTGGGCGCGTCGGGGGTGGCGGTCGCGGGCGGCGGGGTGGTGGCGCCGGCGGAAGGCGGCGTCGCGGGCGCGACGGGGGCGGTCGGGGCCGCCGGGGCCGTCGGGGCGGTGGTGCCGCTCCCCTTCTCCTCCACGGCCTCGGGGGCCCGCGGCGTCGTCTCCGTCGCCTCCTCGGCCTCCTCGACCTCGGCGGGCGCGGAGGGCACGGCGGTGCCGCCGGTCCAGTTGGACTCCGGCGCCACCCCGCCCTCGTCCTCCTGCTGGACGGCGGGGCCCGGCCGCACACCCGTGGGCTTGCCGTCGTTCTTCAGGCCCGCGATCGGGGCGCAGGTGTCCCAGTCGGTGCTGCCGGCGGAGAGCGCCACCTCGGCGACGGCGATCTGCTGGGCGCGGCTGGCGAGGTCGGGGCTGGGGGCGTACGCGAGCCCGCCGTGCCGCTCCCACGCCTCCTGCGTCATCTGGAGGCCGCCGTACGCGCCGTTGCCCAGATTGGCGCTCCACTGGCCGCCGGACTCGCAGGCGGCGACCCGGTCCCAGGTGGCCGCGTCGGCGGCGGAGGCGGAGCCGGTGGCGAGGAGCGGCAGTGCCAGGGCGGATCCGGTCACTCCGGCGGTGACGACGAGCGCGGGAGCCTGACGGGGTCGACGGTGTCGTCCGTTTCCGGAAAGCATGTCGGGGCCTTTCGCGTGACGGCGGTGACGGCGGTGACGGCCGTGGTGGGGCCGAACGTTGGCGCGAACGTAGCCGCATTCGAACGTCCGTCACAAGTCGGTGGCTTCGCGATCACGCGAAGATCACATTTCTGACACGCCGTCATCCTCCGTGTCGGGGTGCGGAAGGGGTGAACTCCACCGGAAGCGTGCGCAACCCCCTCATGATGAGCCCGCCGCGCCACCGCAGTTCGTCCGGATCGACCGCGAGCCGCAGGTCCGGCAGGCGCGTCAGGAGGGTGGCGAGCGCGGTCTGCCCCTCCAGTCGGGCGAGCGGCGCGCCCAGGCAGTAGTGGATGCCGTGCCCGTACCCGAGGTGCTGGTTGTCCTTGCGGGCGAGGTCGAGGGTGTCCGGGGCGCCGAAGCGGTCGGGGTCGCGGTCGGCGGCGGCGAGCACGACGAGGACCGGGTCCCCGGCCGGGATCGGCTGCCCGCCGATCGTGAGGGCGGTGGTCGCGTACCGCCAGGTGGCCAGCTCGACCGGCCCGTCGTAGCGCAGCAGCTCCTCGACGCCGGTCTCCAGGAGGCCGGTCCCGCCGGCGGCGAGCGCGTCCTGGAGGAGGGCGCGCTGCCCGGGGTTGCGCAGCAGGGCGTAGGTGCCGTTGCCGATGAGGTTGATGGTCGTCTCGAAGCCGGCGAAGAGGAGGACGAAGCACATGGCGACGGCCTCGGCCTCGGTGAGGTGGTCGCCGTGGTCGGAGGCCCGGATGAGTCCGGAGATGAGGTCGTCCGCGCCGTCCTGCCGCAGGGCCTCCCGCTTGCGGTGGATGAGCTCCGCCAGATACCCGCGGATCTTCTTCACCGACCGGGCGACGCCGCCACGCGGTCCGCCGCCGTGCCGGATCATCATCCCGGCCCAGTCCCGGAAGTCGTCCTGGTCCTCGGCGGGCACGCCGAGCATGTCGCAGATGGCGTAGATGGGCAGCGGGAAGGCGAACTCGTGGATGAGGTCCGCGCTGCCCCGCGCCGCGAAGTCGTCGATGAGCCGGTCGGTGAGCTCCTGCACGCGCGGCGCGAAGGCGGCGACGCGGCGCGGGGTGAAGGCCTTCGACACCAGTCGGCGCAGCCGGGTGTGGTCCGGCGGGTCGATGTTGAGGAGATGGGTCATGAGCCCGGCACTGCGCTCGCCCGGGATGCCGGTCTTGCCCGGCTCGGCGTGGTGCACCGGGTTCTTCGAGAGGCGCTGGTCGGCGAGGGCCTGCCGGGCGTCCGCGTACCGCGTGACGAGCCACGCCTCGACCCCGCTGGGCAGCGTGGTCCGCCGCACCGGCGCGTGCTCCCGCAGCCAGGCGTACGCCGGGTAGGGGTCGGCCGCGAACTCCCAGCTGAACAGGGCGGGTACGGGCCCGTCTCCGGCGCCGCCCGCCGCGCCGCCGGAGACGGGACAGCCGCCGGGGGCACCGGACGCCCCGGTCGTCGCGGCGGGGGCGGCGGCCGGGTCCACCGCGGAGGGCGTTCCGGGGTTTCCGTTCGTACCGGGCGTTCCGGGCTCTCGGGGCGTACCGGGCGTCGGGGCGGGTCCTTCACTCACTCCCCGACCGTACCGTCCGGCCCGGCGCCCCCCGCCGGCCGACCTGACGTGATCAGCGGCTGGTGATCACGTCGTGACGGGCCGTGCCCTACATTTCCCGCGTGGACCTCGCCTTGCTCAGAAGCACGTTCGCGGTCGTCGAGAGACGGGCCGAACACGCCGTCACCTACTTCTACTCACACCTCTTCTGGCGCAACCCCGGCGTACGGGCGCTCTTCCCCGAGGACATGGTCCCGCAGCGCGACCGGCTCTTCGCCGCCCTCACCCATGTGGTGACCGGGCTGGACGACCCGGGCCTGGCCGCCTATCTGGGGCGGCTGGGCCGCGACCACCGGAAGTACCTCGCCACCCCCGCCCTGTACGCGGCGGTCGGCGAGAGCCTGCTCGCCGCCTTCGCCCACACCGCCGGCTCGACGTGGACGATCGAGGCGGAGAAGGCGTGGTCGGAGGCGTACGGCCACATCGCGGACCTGATGCTGCGGGGCGCGGACGAGGCCGCCCGCACCGGGGAGCCCGCCTGGTGGGACGCGGACGTCGTCGGCCACCGGCGGCACGGCGAGGACCTCGCCGTCCTCACCCTCCGCCCCCGGCGGCCGTACCCCTTCCTCCCCGGCCAGTACGCCGGCGTCAGCTCGCTCCGGGTCCCGCGGGTGTGGCGCACGTACTCGCTCGGCAACGCGCCCCGCGCGGACGGCACCCTCGACCTGCACGTGAGCCGGATCCCCGGCGGGGTCATGTCCACGGCCCTGGTGGACGAGGTCCGGCCGGGCGAGACGCTGCGGCTGAGCGCGGCCGGCGGGGCGGCGACCCACCGGACGGCGCCGGGCGGGCTCCGTACCTACATATGCGCCGGCACGGGCTGGGCGCCGGTCAAGGCGCTCCTGGAGGAGGCCGCCGACGCCGACCCGGAGGCCGCGGGCCGGATCTTCGCGGTGGCCCGCTCCCGCGAGTACCTGTACGGGCGGGCGGAGCTGGAACGGCTGGCCACCCGGCTGCCCGGCCTGAGCGTCACGTACATCGCCTCGGCCCCCCGCCACCCGCGCGACCAGGCGACCGAACGCCTCCTCACCGCGCTGCGGGCCTGCGGCCGCTGGCCCGACCACGACGTGCACCTGGCCGGCCCGCCCGGCTTCGTCACCGAGGTAGCCGAGGTCCTGGCGGAGCTGGGCGCCGACCCGGCCCGCACCCGCCACGACCTCCTCCCGCCGGTGAGCCGCTCCGCGCCCCGGCCCGCCAGCCGCGCCGAATGGCTCCTGGAGCGCCCCGCGGCCCGCTGGCACGACCCGGCGGCCCGGGCCCCGCGCTAGGGCCTTCCGGACCGTGCCGGGCCCGCGGCGCCCGGCACGCACTCCCGAGGAGGGGCGCCCCCAGCCGCGCCGTCGCCCCGGGCCCCGTCGCCGGGGACCGGCTCAGACGCCCTCCGCCACCCGGATCGCGTCCCGGTACGCCCGGGCCGCCGCGCGCAGCGCCGCCTCCGGGTCCACGCCCTCGGCCTCCGCGCGGACCGCGAGCGCCAGGAGCTCGTACCCGATGCCCTCGCCGTGCGGCGGCGGCGCGTCGAGGCCCGCGGTGCGGACGCGGCTCGCGAGCTTGGCCGCGAGTGCGAGGCCGGGCTGGCCGACGGGGACGCCGTCCGTCACCGACTCCCTGCGCTTCACCTCGGCCTTGGTGCGCAGCCAGTGGGCGCGGACGTCCTCGGGGGTCTCGGCGGTCGCGTCGCCGAAGATGTGGGGGTGGCGCTGGATCAGCTTCTCGACGAGTCCCGCGGCCACGTCGTCGACGGAGAACGGCTCCTCGGCGTCCTCCTCGGCGATCCGCGCGTGGAAGACGACCTGGAGGAGGACGTCCCCCAGCTCCTCGCGCAGCTCGTGCCGGTCGCCCGTCTCGATCGCCTCGACGAGCTCGTACGCCTCCTCGATGGCGTACTTGGCGAGCCCCTGGTGGGTCTGGAGCGAGGACCAGGGGCACTGGCGCCGGATGACGTCCATGATCTGCACGAGGTCGAGGAGCCGGGCGCCGGGGAGGTCGTAGGAGCCGGGCAGCAGCTCCAGGTCGGGCATGGCGACCCGGCCGGAGCCGGCGAGCCGGGCGAGGCCGTCGGTGAGCGCCCGGTCGCCCTCGCCGGAGGGCAGCACCAGGACGGTGCGGCCGCCGGCGCAGGCGGTGGCCAGCTCCTCCGCGGTGGGGCGGACGTGCTCGACGGCGACGCCCGCCTCCCGCAGGTACGGCAGCTGGGGGTGGTGCTCGTCGGGGCAGAGCACCCGGTCGGCGTCCCGCAGCGCCTGCCAGGCGGGCCAGGACAGCAGTCCGGGCGCCACCCGGTGGCTGGCGGTGAGCAGGACGACGCGGCCGGGGTTCTCGGAAGTCACCCTCCGAACCTACCCCGGGGCCGGGCTCAGCCGGGAAGCTGCTCCGGTCCCGCGGCCGCCGGGTCCTTCGAGACCTTCAGGAGCCACGGGGCCGTGTCGGCGCCGGTGTCGAGCTGGACCTTGGTGTCGTCCCAGGCGCCGTAGCGGGGGTTCACGTCGATGTCGAGGGAGGCGGAGGCGTCGGCGAAGAGCGCCTGGAGCTTCTGCTGGCCCTCGGGGGTCTCGGCGATCCCCTGCTTCTCGATGATCTTCGTCATGAGGACGTTGCGGCGGACGACCTCGTCGACCTGGCCGGGGGCGACGCCCTGCTGCTGGAGCAGGAGGGCCGCCAGGCCGTCCTCGCCGCCGTTCTCGCGGACGAAGGCCTCGCGGGTCTCCTGGAGCTCGGCGCGGCTGGCGGTGACGCCCTGGTCGGCGGCGACCTTGTCGAGGATCCGGTCGAAGATCATGCCGTTGAGCTTCTGCCGGCCGAGGTCGCCGGTGGCGGCGATCAGCTCGGCGGACTGCGGGGACTTCGCCTGGGCGTCCCGGGCGGCCTTCACCTGGGCCTGGAGGGCGGAGACGTCGATCCGCTCGCCGCCGACGACGGCCGCGGCGCCCGGATGGGCCTCGCCGCCGCACGCGGTGAGCAGCGGGGCCGCGGCGAGGAACGCGGCGGAGAGGGCGAGCGCGGTGCGGCGGCGTGCGGGGCGGTCGTGGCGGCGGTCGCGGCGGTGCAAAGGAGCCTCCCGGGCTGGTCGTGCGTCAGTTGGACGACCTTGCGGTGATCGATGTTAGGGAGTCGCCGGGACCGTAGCCACTACTTCGCGGGGACAACTTCCCTGTCACCGCGTCACGGGGGTCACTTCCGGACGACCGTCTCCCACAACGAGGCACCCGCCGCCCGGGTGTCGGCCCGGGCCCCCTCCGTCTCCCGGCCCGTGTGCGTCTCGGCGACCAGGTAGTGCGGCCGCCGCTTCACCTCGTAGTAGATGCGGCCGACGTACTCGCCGATCAGGCCGACCATGACCATCTGGACGCCGGCGAGGGCGGTGACGGCGACGAGGAGGGTGACGTAGCCGGGCGTGTCGACGCCGTTGGCCAGGGCGTCGGCGACGATCCAGGCGGCGTAGGCGAGGGCCAGGGAGACGAGCAGCAGGCCCAGGTAGACGGCGGCGCGCAGCGGCTTGTTGTTGAAGGAGAGGAGGCCGTCGAGGCCGTAGTTGAGGAGCTTGCCGAAGGTCCACTTGGACCGGCCCTCCTCGCGCACCGCGTTCTCGTAGGCGAAGGTCGTGGTCCGGAAGCCGACCCAGGAGAACAGGCCCTTGGAGAAGCGGTTGTACTCGCCGAGCCCGAGGACCGCGTCGACGGTGCGCCGGGACAGCAGGCGGAAGTCGCCCACGCCGTCGACGAGTTCGACGTCGACGAGCCGGTTGATCGCCCGGTAGTAGAGGCGGGCGGTGAGGGTCCGGGTGACCCGGTCGCCCTCGCGGGTGCGGCGGGCGACGACCTGGTCGTACCCCTCGGCGTGCAGCGCGACCATGCGGTGCACCAGCTCGGGCGGGTGCTGGAGGTCCGCGTCCATGATGACGACGGCGTCGCCGGCCGCGTGCCGGAGTCCGGCCAGCATGGCGGCCTCCTTGCCGAAGTTGCGGCTGAAGGAGACGAAGCGGACCCGGGCGGGGTCGGCGGCGGCGAGGTCCCGCAGGATCGGGAGGGTCCGGTCGCGGCTTCCGTCGTCCACGTACACGAGCTCGAAGTCGCCCTCCAGGGCGTCGAGTTCCTTGATCACGTGGTCGTGGAAGCGGGCGAGGACGTCCTCCTCGTTGAAGCAGGGGACGACGAGAGAGAGCAGCACACCGGTCACCCAAAGGCAGGCCGGTGACCCTCCCTCCCCGCCGGAGTGACGCCGAGACGACCATTGCGTGAACTGCCCCGCGCCGGTCGCCTCCCGCCCCTCCGGCGCTGCGATATTCGACCCGCCATGCGAACTGTCTTGCGAATCCCGTCCCGTGCCGTCCCGCCCGCCGTCGTCCCGTCCCCCGCCGCCCCGGACGCCTCCGGCCCGGCCCCCGCGCGCCGCGCCACGGCCGGCGCCGCCGGGCTGGCCGGCGTCCTCGCCGTCGCCGCCGTCTGCGCCGGGGACGCGGTGGCCCGGGTCTTCCCCTTCGGCCCGCGCCACCGGTCCGTGAACGACCTGGCCAACCAGTTCGTCCCCTTCCACGCGCACCTCTGGGACCTGCTGCGCGGCCGCGCCGACGGCGGCCCGCTGCTCGACTGGCGGGCGGGCTGGGGCACCAGCTTCCTCCCGGACTACGGCACCTACCTGTCGAGCCCGCTCGCGCCGCTGGTCGCGCTGGCCCCGCGCGCGGACGTCGAGTACGCCGTCTACGCCCTGACCGTCCTCAAGACGGCCCTGGCGGCCGCCGCGACCGCCCTCCTCCTCCGCCGCCTCTCGACCGCCCCCGCCTGGTGGTGGCCCGCCCTCCTCGGCGCCGGATACGCCCTGTGCGGCTGGTCCCTGGTGGAGGGCGCCTACAACCCGATGTGGCTCGACGGCCTGATCGCCTTCCCGCTGCTCTGCCTGGTCGCCGAGTGGGCCCGCGAGGGCGTCCGCCCGCTGCTGTCGGTGGCGACCGTGGCGGTCTGCTGGACGGCGAACTTCTACACGGCGTACATGGCGACCCTCGGCGCCGCCCTCTTCCTCCTCGCCCGCCTCGCGACGGCCGGCCCCCGCCACCTCCGGGCACCCGTCCGGGCCGCCGTCACCACGGTCCTCGGCGTCGGACTCGCCGCGCCCGTCCTCGCCCCCGTGCTCCTCTCCACGCGGCAGGCGCACCCCGGCGTCGTACGGGACTTCGCGGCGGCGGGCGCGGCCGACGCGCTGGCACGACTGCTGCCGGGGACGTACGGCTTCTCCACACCGGCCGCCTTCGTCGCCGCCCCGGTGCTGCTGCTCGCCGCGACGCTCGCCTTCCGGCGTGACGTGCCGGGACGGGAGCGACGGGTGTGGACCGGGCTCGTCCTCGCCGTCGCCCTCTCCTTCCAGTGGGGCCCCACCCACCTGGTGTGGCACCTCTTCGCGACCCCCAACGGCAGCCCGTACCGGCAGACCTTCGTCCTCGCCGGGCTCCTGGTGATCGCCGCGTACACCGGCCTCGCCCACGGCCTGCCCGGCCGCCGCGCCCTCGCCGCGGGATCCTCGGCGGTCCTGGCCCTCACGGCCGCCGCCCTCCCCAGCGAGCTCGCCACCCGCCCCGCGCTGCTCCTCGCCCTCACCGGCCTCGCCGCGACCGCGGGCGCCCTCGCCCTGCCCCGCCGGCGCCGGTACGCCGCCCTCACCGCGCTGCTCGTCACCGGCGCGCTCCTGGGCCAGGCCGCCGCGACGACCGCGTACGCCGACCGCCGGCGCCTCGCCCACCTCGACGACTACCCGCCGTACGGCCCCGAGCAGGAACGCCGGGCGGCGGCCCTCGCGGCGGCCGACGGCTGGCCCGCGTACCGCACCGACTCCGGTCTCCCCCGGGTCGCCGGGAACGACCCGCTGCTCCTCGGCGGCCAGGGCGCCGCGTACTACAGCAGCCACACGCCCGCCGCCCTCACCGGGCTGCTCACCGCCCTCGGCGGCGGCTGGACCTCCCGCGGCCGCAACCTCCAGAGCCTCGACAACCCGGTCGTGGACGCCCTGTTCGCCGTCGGCGCCCGCTGGCGGGACGGCGGGGTGGCGCGGACGGACACGGTCCTGCCGCTCGTGACGGTACGGCCCCCGGGCCCGGCACCGGCCTTCGGACCGTCCCCTTTCCGCAACCAGGAACTCCTCCTCGGCGCCCGGGTGTACGCCGCCCCGTCCGCCGGAGCCTGCCCGGTCGGCACGGAGGTCTTCCTCTGGGCGCCCGAGCGCACCGGCCCGGCCCGCCTCGGCGGCGGTGCCCCGGTACGGCTCCTCGGCGGCGGGCCCAAGCGCCGGGCCGCGCTCGCCTCCCTGGGCGTCCAGACCGCACCCGGCGTCCGCCCGCAGGTGCCGGACGGCCGGGGCCCGGCGGAACTCGGCTGCCTGGACCGGACCCGGCTGCGGACCGCCGTGGACGCGCTGCGGAGCTCTGCGGCGGTCACCGTCGCCCCCACCACGACCGGCCTCACGGCCCGCTTCCCGCACCCCGTGACCGGCACGGCGCTGATCGCCGCCCCCGCGATCCCCGGCTGGAGCTGCGGGGGCCGGACGGTGGAGCCCTACGCCGGTCTGCTCGCCGTCCCGGTCACCGGCGCCACCACCCTGAGCTGCGCCTTCCGGCCGCCGGGGCTGCTGCCCGGCCTGGCGGCGGCCGGTGTCTCCGTGCTGGTGCTCGTGGGTCTGGCGGCGGCGCGGCGGGGTCAGCGGCGGCGGGCCCTGCGGACCAGCGGCACGCCCCCGGCGGCGCAGAGCGCGGCCGACGCGGCGACGGCCTGACCGACGCGGTGTCAGGCGGCGGTGTCCACGCTGCCCGCTTCGCAGTGTTCGCAGAGGCCGGGCGTCGAGGAGCGGAACGTGCGGTCGGAGTCGTCGCAGGACATGAAGACGGGTACGTCGTGGATCTCGATGCCCCCGCGCGGGGCGGCGGGCCGCGGGTCGGGGGGCGGGAGGAAGCGCGCGGGCGGAAGGAAGTGGTCCAGCCGATGGGCGAGCAGGCCGGCCGGGTGCGTCATCGGGACCGGCAGGCAGGCCGTGAGCGCCCCGGTGATCTCCTCGTCGTCCATCGCCCGCGCGAACCACCGCCGCACGCCGGGCGCCAGGCGGACGACGTCCCGTGACGAGAGCATCAGCCGGGGGTCCACGCGGCTCAGCGAGCGCAGGAGCCGGGTGGCGCGGTCGTCCGGCACCGGGGGCTCGGCGGCCGGCTTCGCCCGGAGGGGCCTCACGGGCGGCGGCACCGTCTCCCTCGCGGGCTCGGGGTCCGGGACGGGGGTCCGGTCGGGCTCCGGGACGGGGGTCCGGTCGGGATCGGGGTCGGGGGTCCGGTCGGGATCGGGGTCGGGGGTCCGGTCGGGATCGGGGTCGGGATCCGGGTCGATGTCCTCGTCCTCGGCCGGGCGGGCCGTGTTGCGCGAGACCGTACGGGTCACCAGGCGGCCGCCGGGGAGGCGCACCCGGCGCCGTTCGAGGTAGCCGGCGGCCTCCAGTTCGCGCAGGGCGGCGGCCACGCGGACCTCGCCTTCCGAGGCGGCGGCCGTCAGGGCGCGGATGCTGATGTTCGTCCCGTCGGGCAGCGACTGGATGAAGCCACCGAGGCCGCGTGCGACGAAGGAGAGGCGCGGGTCCCGGAGGAGGCCGTTGCTGATGCGGGTGGATTCGGACTCCGCCAGGGGGACGTTGTCGTGGATGACGCCACCGCGCGCGGAGGGCGCGCTAAGGTGCTGGGTGTCCATCGGGAAGGTCTCTCTTCCTCGTTGGTCAGGCCCTCGATCGGGATGGCCGTCCCGGCCGGGGGCCGAACTTTTTCAGTTGGGGTCGGCGTGAGCATATGCCAGGAAACCGCCCCGGAATCCAGTCGAGTTGGTCAGATTCCCCCGGGAGTGTGACGTCGCGTTCTCGGCTGACGCGTGGGGGGTCGGGGGGTGGGTCGGTACCACCCTCTCCCTCCCCCCTGATAACCCCCCAGGAAGATCTCGCGCAGCGCCGCCCCGCGGCTCCTCACGACCCGGTGCGGTCAGGAGGAACGGCCGGGAGCGCTCGCTCCCGGCCGTGCGCCCGGATCCCGGCCGTGGAGCCGGAGCTCCTGGATCCGGGATCCGGGGATCAGGGGCGCGCGTACGGCACCGTCATGATCTCCATGTTGTGGCCGTCCGGGTCATCGAAGTACGCGCCCCGGCCGCCGAAGAGGCCGTTCACCTCGTGCGGCTGCCGGTGGGCCGGGTCCGCGTAGTAGGTGACGCCGGCCGCCTCCAGGCGGCCGATCATCGCGTCGAAGTCCTCGTCCCGTACGAGGAAGGCGTAGTGCTGGCTCTCGATGGGGCCCTCGGGCGCCTGGTAGAAGTCGAGCGTCACGCCGTTGGCGAGGTCGACGGGGAGGAACGGGCCGAAGGGGGCGCCCACCCGGAGGCCGAGGATCCCGGCGAGGAAGTCGGCGGAGGCCGAGCGGTCGGAGGAGAGGACGACGGTGTGGTTCAGCTGGACGGAAGGCTGGTCGGAAGGAAGTGTCACGGTTTCGACCGTACGTGACGCCTCCCGTCCACGCCCAGCGCGGAGGGGCCGAACAGTCAGGTGTGGTGGTCCAGTTGGCGCTGGTGCTCCAGGGTGCGGCGCAGCTCCGCCGCGAGCGGGTGGTACGCCCCGTAGAGCCGCTCCGCGTCCAGCAGGAGCCGGCTCAGCTCCGCCTGCCCCTCCTCGTGGCGCCCGGTCGCCAGGAGCAGCAGCCCGGTGCGGCGCCGGATGTCGAGGGCCCGGCCGGGGTCCCGCGCCGCGCCCTGCTCGAAGGCGGGGAGGACCGCGCGGAAGGCGGCGAGCGCCTCGGCGGTCTCGCCGAGCTGCTCCAGGCAGAGCGCGATGTCGTAGCCGAACTGGGCGTTGCCCGGGTCGTCGGCGGCGAGCCGGCGCAGCTCGGGCAGGGCCCGCCGGTACTGGCCGTCGTCGAGGAGCGTGGAGGCGTACTGCTTGCGCAGGATGCGGACGACCGGGGAGCCCTCGCCGTGCTCGGCGGCGGCGGCCGGGAGGATCCCGCCGAGGACGTCGACGGCCTGGGTGAGGGCGCCCTCGCCGAGGAGCCGCTTCACCTCCTCCACGGCGCCCGCCACGTCCGCGCGGCGGGGCGGTTCGGCGGGGGCGGGGGGCCGGTCGGGGACGGAGACCCGGGGATCCACCACGGCGGGCGGGGCGGACGGGGGCCCGGCCGGCGCCTGGACCTGCGGCCGGACCGGGGGCTGGACCCGCGGGGGCCCGGGGGTGGCCGGCCAGGGCGCGTGCGGGCGCAGGAAGGGGCGGGTGGGGTCCATGGGGCCGGAGGGGGCGCCGCGCGCGGGGAGCAGCGGCAGCAGCGCCTCGTACACCTCGTGCGCGCCGGACGGGCGGTCGGCCGGGTCCTTGGCGAGGAGCCGCAGGACGAGGGCTTCGAGGGGCTCGGGGACCTCGGGGCGGACCTGGCGCAGCGGGAGCGGCGGCTCGTGGAGGTGGCGGTGGAGGACGCCGAGGGCGGTGGAGCCGGCGAACGGCACGTTCCCGGAGAGGAGTTCGTGGAGCAGCACGCCGAGCGCGTAGAGGTCGGTGCGCGGGCCGACGGCACCGCCCATGGCCTGCTCGGGCGCCATGTAGGCGGGGCTGCCGATGGGTTCGCCGGTGTGGGTGAGGCGGGTGGTGTCGGAGTCGAGGACGGAGGCGACCCCGAGGTCGAGGACGGTGAGGGAGCCGTCGGGGCGGATCATCACGTTCCGCGGCTTGAGGTCGCGGTGGACGATCGGGACGGCGTGGACGGCGGCGAGCACCGAGCACACCTGGGCGGCGACGCAGACCGCCCACTCCCAGGGGTACGGGTCGTGTTCGGCGAGGTGGTCGGCGAGGTCGGCACCGTCGACGTACTGCATGACGAGGTACAGGTCGTCACCGTCGCTGCCGGCGTCGTGGACGGTGACCAGGCCGGGGTGGTCGACGCGGGCCGTGACGCGGCACTCGCGGACGAAGCGGCGGCGCAATTCGTCGGCGGCGGTGCGCGGGCCGGTGAGGGCGGCGGGGCTGAGGAGCTTGACCGCCACGCGGCGGTCGAGGCGGGTGTCGTACGCGGTCCACACCTGGCCCATGCCGCCCTGGCCGAGGACGGTGGCCAGCTCGTACCGCCCGCCGACGACCCGGCCGTTCACCTGCCCTCCTCCTTGCGGAGGAGGTCGCTCAACTCGTCCAGTTCGGCGCGGACCTGGTCGATGCGGGGGGACGGCGGGGCGGCCGGGGGCGGCGTCCGCGGCGGGTACGGACGGGGCTCCGGCGGCTGCGCGTACGGGTTCGGGAGCGGGTTCAGGTGCGGGGACGGGCTCGGGGCCGTGGTCGCCGTGCCCGGGTACGCGGGCGGATAGCCGTACCCGGGTACCGGCGCGGGCGCGGGAGGCAGCGGGGCCGGGAGGGGGGCGGGGGCGTGGTGGTGGCGGGTGTCGACGATGAGGTAGTAGCAGACCACCGCGACCATCTGGACGAGCAGCGCGATCATGCCCGCCGTGTTCATCCACGTGCCGGCGAAGCGCTGTTCGAGCGGGACCACGCACGCGATGTTGAGGAGGAGCTGGGTCCAGAAGAGGGCCCAGTCCCGTCCCGTGCGGCGCATGATCGCGATCCGGAGCATCGCGACCCAGGCGAGGAAGCCGAGGGAGACGACGGCGAGGACGGTGAGGAGCACGCGGACGGCGACGGCCCCGGCGGACGAACCGCCCGGTCTCGGCGCGGAAGCGGGCGGCGGTCCGTACATGCGTTTCCCCCCAGGAAGCTGATCAGGCTACGAGGGTAAGGGACCGGGCGGAGGCCGTCACTCGAACCCGACGGGTCGTCACTCGGACCGGACGCTCCCGTCGGCGAGGCCGTCGTAGAGGCCCTGGACGAGCTGTTCGCCCAGCCGGGAGGCGAGCCGGAGCGCCTCCTCGAAGTCGGCGAGGGCGCGGTACTGGGCGCCGTGCCGGCGCTGGTCCGCGAGCGGCAGCCGGGGCAGCTGGAGGCGGCGGACGTCGAGCCGGGTCGCGGTCGAGGCGAAGCTGCTGGCCTGCCGGTTGTTGGCGGTGCCGCGCAGGAAGCCGGCGAGGAACCAGGGGTCGAGGGCGGCCGGGTCGGGGCGGAGCAGCTGGAGACCGCGGCCGAGGGCGGCGCCGGCGGTGGCGGCGTCGACGACCCGGGCGGACGGGCCGCCGCCGAGGACGGGCACGACGACGTCGTCCTCGGCGACGAGGACGGGTTCCTCCGCCCGGCCGTCGGCGGCCTCCGGGAGGGTGCCGGAGGGGGCGCCTCCGCTGAGGACGTCGTGCTCGGTGAGGACGGCGACCTCGCGGCCCGCGGGGGCGGTGCCCTGGCCGCCGGTGTGGAGGCGGAGGGCGCCGGTGCGGGCCAGTTCGCCGACGGTGGTGAGCGGGCGCGGCTCGGGAGGGGTGGGCGCGGGCCGGGGCACGGCGCCCAGGGTGCGGCGCAGGGTCTCGTCCAGGCGGTCGCGGACGGCGGCGAGTTCGGCGGCGGAGCCGCCGGCGTCGGGTGCGGCGAGGTAGCGGGCCGGGGCCAGGTCGACCTCGTCGTCGAGGAGTTCGATGACGGGGACGGCGCGGGCGACGGACGCGTCGGCGGCGCGGCCGGCCCAGGCGTCGAGGACCGCGTTCTGCAGGGTGGTCCAGGGGAGCTTGTCGCGGCCCGCGTCGGGCACGAGCCCGGCGGTGTCGACGAAGAGGGCCTCGGCCGGGGGCCGGCGGTCGGGGGCCGGGCGGACGAGGACCCACAGGTGGAGCGGGATGCCGTACGGGGGCGCGGCGCCGGCCGGGAGGGCGACGACGGCCCGCAGGGCGCCGCGGCGCAGCAGGTCGGCGCGGACCCGGCGGCCGGAGCGGCGGGAGGCGACGGCGGGCGGCATGAGGAGGACGGCGGTGCCGCCGTCGCGGAGCCGGGCCAGGGCGTGCTGGACCCAGGCGAGCTCGGACTCGGTGCGGGCGGGGAAGCCGTACTCCCAGCGGGGGTCGTAGGCGAGCTCGTCGTGGCCCCAGGCGCGCTCGTTGAACGGCGGGTGGGCGAGGACGGTGTCGGCGCGCAGCGCGGGGAAGGCGTCGGCGCGGAGGGTGTCGCCGGCGGCGGAGCGGATGTCGGCGTCGCCGTGGAGGGCGAGGCGGAGCGCGGAGAGCGCGGCCAGTTCGGGGTCGGCGTCCTGGAGGGCGAGTTCGGCCGGGTGGGCGGCGGCGCGGAGCAGGCCGCCGGTGCCGGAGGCGGGGTCGAGGAAGACGGTCGCGGGCGGGTCGCCGGCGTCGGCGGTCGCGGCGGCGGCGAGGGCGGCCATCAGCTCGGCGAGCGGCGGCGGGGTGAGCGTGTACTGGCGCGGGTTGGCATCCAGGTGGCGGCCGAGGAGGAACTCGAAGCAGGGGCGGGGCCCGCCGAGCTCGGCGGCGAGCTCGGTCGCGGCGCGCAGGAGGGGCACGGCGGGTGCCAGTTCGGCGGCGGTGGGGGTGCGCACGGCGCGCGGGAGGCCGAGGCGGGCGGTGAGGACCTCTTCGAGGGCGCCGGGAAGGGCCGCGGCGAGGCGCTCGTCGGGCAGGGCGGTCAGGGCGGCGAGGCCGGGGGCGCGCTCGCGCAGGAGCAGCAGGACGCAGCCGGTGTGGACGAGGCCGGCGACCGTGCCGGCGGGGTGCCCGGCGAGCTGCTGCCAGACGCGCTCGCGGAGCGGGACCTCGGCGAGCTTGCCCTGGTCGCGGAGCCAGCGCTCGACCTCGGCGAGGGAGAAGGAGGGGCTGGTGTCGGTGCCGCCCACCGGCTTGGGGAAGTCGGCGTGACGACGGCGCCAGTTGCTGACGGCGGCCCTGCCGACGCCCGCGAGCCGGGCGATGCCGGCGGCGGTGACCTCTGTAGCGCTGTCCTCGGGCACCTGCACCCTCCGTCCGTTCTGTGGGGAACTCCGAGCACATCGAGCATACCGACGAACCCCGTTCACGGTGTGAGCCGATTCGAAATTCGTGAACACGGTTGACTCGGTTCACAAGCTCTGCTGTGATTACGTCATCGAAGCACGGAGTCCGTAGGAATCCTCCTCGACACCTGAAAGGTGTTCACAGCCATGTCGAAGTCGCAGACGCAGCAGCGCAACTGGTTCGCCCGCCACAAGCTCCTCACCGCGGCCGGCGCGGTCGTGGTCGTCGTCGCCATCGGCGCGGCGATGGGCGGGGGCGGCGAGGACGCGAAGACCCCCGAGGCGAAGTCCTCCGCCCCGGCCGCCTCCGGCTCGAAGGACTCCGGGGGCTCCGCCTCCCAGGCACCGGAGAAGCCGAAGGCCGCCACTGTGGACGGCGACGGCGACTTCGAGGTCGGCTCCGACGTGAAGCCCGGCCTCTACCGCTCGACGGGCAACAAGGACGCCGAGTGCTACTGGGAGCGCGCCAAGGACGCGAGCGGCGAGGTCGACTCGATCCTCGCGAACGACAACGTGACCGGTACGGCCTACGTCGAGATCAAGGCCTCCGACAAGCTCTTCAAGTCCACGAGCTGCGGCACCTGGGAGGCCGTCGACCCCAAGGCCACCGGCACCCCCTCCGGCACCACCCTCAAGGGCTCCGCCGGCATGCTCAAGGTCGGCGTCGACATCGCCCCCGGCACCTACAAGTCCACCGGCAACAAGGACGCCGAGTGCTACTGGGAGCGGGCCAAGGACGCCACCCACGGCGTCGACTCGATCCTCGCCAACGACAACGTGACGGGCACGGCCGTCGTCAAGATCACCCCGAAGGACGCCTACTTCAAGACGGCGGGCTGCGGCGACTGGACGAAGACGGGCTGACCCGGGAAACGGGAAAGCCCCGCCGATCCACTCGGCGGGGCTTCCCTGCACCTGCGTCAAGCCCCTCAGAAGAAGGTCTTGTCCCAGTCACCGGAGATCAGGGCCTGCATGGATTCCTTGAACCCATTGCCGACACGCTGCATCCCCGCGTCTCCGGCGAGGAACACGTCCCCGTCCTCCGCAAGCAGGACGCATTCTTCGGTGACGAACGCGGAGCCGACAGGAACCAACGGGCGCTGCACCTTCCGGGAGTAGATCCGGATGTTTCCCGGGTAGAAGGAAAGTGCTTCTTCGGCGTCGACGATCACCGTCACTTCCATTCCCTTGAACAACCACGAAACGGAAAGCTCCCGGTACTCCGAGAGGAAGCTGCGCAACTCGGGGGTCACGGAGTATCCCGCGTCCTCGTAGAGCCTGGCCACCTGATCGACAGAAGCCGACCCCAACTCCACTCGGGTTGCTCCGGGGAATGCGCCGATCAGTCGCTCTCGCCGGCTTCCCTCATTGAACTCGCTCATCCGGTCAACACCTTCCTGACCGCTCCCGGAACCCACGTCTGGCAATTGGGGCACATCTTGAACTTCTTACCCTTCGGATTGAGCGTGATGATGTCCAGATCCTCCATCTTCGCTCCGCCGTTCAGCGCATTGGTGCACATACGTGCCTCTGCGCACACGCCCGGCGGGCGACCGTTGGGGAGCTGCGACTCTGTCGGCAGTCGCGAGGCCACATCGGGGTGAAGCCCCGTCTCGGGCCCGCTCTCACCGTAGTAGGTCTTCCCGGTGGTCCGGTCACGCCCCACGCTGAACGCGCCCGGGAGTTCGTCGTCCTCGGAAAGACCCGCCTTGACCTTTTCGATCCGAGCCCTACCGAGCGCGGTCAGCTCCTTCTTGAGGTCGTCGTCGTCACAGTTGTGCACCAGCACCGCGGAACCCGGGTCGACGACCATGACCGTGCCACCGGCGAACACGAAGTACGTGTGCAGGCCCTCGATGCTCAGGTCGTACGTGGTCCGGTCGGCCTTGTACGACTTGACCTCGACGATCGCGGTCGGGGCGCCCTCGCCGTTCTGGAGCTTCTGGCCGACCTGGAGGTCGCCCGCCTGCGTCCAGGCGTTGCGGGTGGACTCGTAGAACTGGTGGTGCTCGGTGGTCTGGATCGTCTTCCGGCCGGACTTCGTCGCGATGGAGACGTCGACGTAGTCGCGGTCGGTCTTGGTGACGATCACCTCCTTGACCTCGTGGACCTCCTTGGTCTTCTTGCCGGGTTCGGCCGTCATGACCTTGTCCCCGACCTTGACCTCGGCGATCTCCTTGGTCTTGCCGTCCGCCATCAGCACCGGCGTCTTGCCGGTGAAGCTGTGCGGGACCTTGCCGCCCCGAACCCGGCAGCCGCCGCCCGAGCCGCTGCCCGGGGAGTCCTTCGCCTTCGGGCCCTGGCCCTTGCCCTTCGCGCCGAACGCGCCGCCCATCACCGCGCCGATCGTCGCCGCCTTCGCGGCTCCGGCGACCGAGCAGCCCTCCTCGCTGTTCACGCAGGAGGTGCCGTACTCGACGGCGCCCGTGAGCGCCTCCTCGCCGGCGTTCTCGGCGACACCGGTCGCGATCTTGCCGGCCGTGCCGGAGAGCAGCTTGCCCGCGGCGCTCGCCGCGAGGCGGCCGCCGACGCCGCCGGCCGCGCCGGTCACGGCGCCGATGGCGACCGCGCCGAGGAAGCCGCCGACCGACTTCGGACCGTCGCTCATCATGTAGCCGACGCCGTTGGCCGCCGCGCCCGCGAGGGCGGCGCAGCCAACAGCACCCACACCGGCCGTGATCGCGGTGCAGCCCGCGAAGACGGCGATGCCGGTGGCCACCGAGGCGATGGTCGAGGCGTGTTGCTTGACGAAGTTGGCTGTCGCCTTCGCCGCCTTCTTGACGGCCCGGCCCACCTTCTTGGCTGCCTTGACCACCTTCTTGGCGACGTGCTTGACGGCCTTCGCTACCTTCCGGACCGCCTTCTTGACGTGCTTGACGACCTTGTGGGCCACACGTTTCACGCGCTTGTAGACGCGCTTGACGTATCTCTTGACCTTCCGGACGCTGTCGGCGACGTACCGGACGGCCTTCCGTACCGCCCGCTTGGCGCGCTTGACCGCCTTCTTGACGGCCCGCTTGACCTTCTTGGCGGCCTTCTTGACGACCTTGGCGACCTTCTTGACGGCCTTCTTGACCTTCTTGTAGGCCGACTTGACGGTCTTCTTGACCTTCTTCTTGACCTTCTTGACGATCTTGTCGGCCCAGTCCGGCCAGTGGCCGGTCGGGTCCATGCCCGTCATCGGGTTGCCGTCCGCGTACGCGTACCGGTTCGCCGAGATCGAGCTCGGGATGCCGTCGAGGCCGACGGTGTCACGGCTGTTGAACTGGCCGGTCTCCGGCGAGTACCAGCGCGCGGCCATGTTGACCTTCGCCGTCGCCGGGTCGGTCCAGCCGGACTGGTAGCCGAGCGCACCGGCCATTCCGGCGGTCTGGAGGACCTTGCCGAAGGGGCTGTACGTCGTCGAACCGGCGAGCGCCTCGCCCGTCGTGGTGAACTGCGCCACCACGTCGGTGTGCAGGTCCGTGAGGGCCAGCACGGCCGAGGCCGCCGTCTTCACGCCGACCAGGCCGCCCGCCGCGTCGCGGCTGTAGGACGTCACGCCGTCCGAGGCCACGTCGTTGCCGGCGCCCGCGTACTGGAACGAGTAGAGCGCGCTGCCCGTCTCGTCCTTGGCGTTCAGGACGCGGTCGAGACCGTCGTAGGTGTAGGTGCGGTTTCCTTCCTGGATGACCCGGTTGAAGGCGTCGACCTTCATGTTCGTGACGCGGCTGGCCTCGTCCGTCACCGAGCTCAGCGTGCCGCGCGCGGTGTACGTGTAGGCGCTGTGGCCGTCCGACGTGAGCCGGTTCCGGGCGTCGTAGGTGTAGGTGTCGCCACCCACCCGGGTCCGGTTGCCGGACGCGTCGTAGCCGTAGACCTCGGTCGTCGTCCCGTTGTTCCAGGACGTGACGCGGTCGGCCCAGTCGTACGTGTACGTGTTGGCCGTCGAGCCGGTGAGCCCCGTCGTCGTCTTCGACGTCAGGTTGTCGTTCGCGTCCCACCCGTAGGTGAAGGACGCGAGCGTCTTCCCGGTCGGCGAGGTCAGCGTGTCGGTGGTCGGACGCTGGAGCTTGTCGTACCCGAAGGTGCGCTTCGCCTTGCCCGTGCCGTAGTCGATCGACGTGACGTTGCTGTTGACGTCGTAGCCGTACGTCGCCGTCGAACCGGTGGCACCGTCGTTCAGCGTCTTGAGACGCCCGGCGGTGTCGTAGCCGAAGGTCGACGTGCCCGAGGCGTCGGTGCGGGAGGTCATCCCGCCGTCGCCGTCGTACGCGAAGGACGAGGCGCCCGACGGGCCGTTCGCCGTCAGCAGCAGACCGCGGTCGTCGTAGGAGAAGGTGTTCTTCTCCGTGCCGAGCCCCGCGACCTCGATGACGCGGTCGTCGGCGTCGTACGCGTACGTGTGGTCGGCCGTGGCCGCCTCCGCACCCGTGCCCGACTGGCGGACCAGCCGGCTCTTCACGTCGTACTCGAAGGAGATCGCCACCCCGCCCGGGGAACGCGACTCCTTGATCCGGCCGGCGCCGTCGTAGACGGCCGTGAACGTCCGGTCCGCGAGGTTCGGATGGGCCGGCGTCGCCGGCTCGATCTGGTCCTCCGGCAGGCCCCACGTGTTGTACGTCGTCAGGAACGGGTTGCCCCGTCCGTCGGTGAAGCGGGTCTGGTTGCCCGCCGCGTCGTACCCGTAGGTCGTGGTGATCGACTCGGTCGCGGAGACCGGCTCGACGACCTTGGTGATCTGCCCGGCGGCGTCGTACGTGAAGGTCTTGGTGTGACCGCGGTGATCGGTCGCCGAGACCATGTTCCCGGCCCGGTCGTAACCGGTCCGGGCCGTGCGCAGCACGGCACCCGTCTCGTCCAGGTCCTCCGTCGCCACCAGCTGCCCGTAACCGTCGTACGTGTTGCGGGTGCCGGTGCCGTCGGGCTCGGTGGACGTGAGCGGCTGGCCGTCCATGTCGTAGGTGAAGCGCGAGACCTTGCCCGCGCCGTCCGTGACCTCGGTGACCTCGCCCACGGCGTTGTACTTGTACGACTCCGAGACGCCCTGCGGCGAGACCACGCGGGACAGCTCGCCGCCCGGCGCGTTGTACTCGTTGATCGCCGTGTAGGCCCGCGCCGTGGGCTGGCGCACGATGTCCGTGCTGGTCAGCTCGCGGCCCAGGTAGTCGTAGGTCGACTCCTGGCGGGCGCCGTTCGGCCGGGTGGCCGACAGCTGGTCGCCGTTGGCGTCGTACGTGTACCTCGTCGTGCCGCCGCCGGGCTCGGTGACCGAGGCCAGGTCGCCCAGCTGCGTGTACGCGTACGTGGTGCGGTTGCCGAGCGGGTCGACCTCGGCCGTGACCTGCCCGAGCTTGTTGTACTCGTTGTAGGCCGTGGCCCTGATCGGCGTGGTGGCGCCCGGCGCGAGGTAGTCCGGCATGGTCGTCGAGGACTCCTGGCCCTCGGCGTCGTACGCCGTCGTCACCACGTTGCCGAGCGGGTCCGAGGACTCGGTCTGCTCGCCGAAGGTGTTGTACCCGGCCATCGTGACGGGGCGGACCGAGACCGGAGTCCCGCCCTTCTGCTCCGCCATCACGGCCGGCTCGGTGACCGAGGTCTGCTGGCCGATCTCGTCGTAGCCGTAGTCGGTGACGTTGCCCGCGGTGTCCGTCTGGGACAGCGGGAGGCCCCGCTGGTCCAGCTTCCAGGACGTGGTGCGGACCGAGCTGCCCGCGGCCGGCAGGGTGCCGCCCTTGAGCGCGGTGACCTGCGTCGGGGTGAGGGCCTCGGAGTAGACCTGGACGTCGTCCAGGCCGCCGAGGTGGTTCTCCCCGTAGGCGCCCTTGTACCAGCGGCGGCCGACCTGCAGCGGACCGGTCGCCTCCCACGGCGTGTCGAAGGTGGCGGCCGTGCCGGACTCGACGCCGTTCACGTACAGGCGCAGCTTGGAGCTCGCCTGGTCGTACACGCCGACGAGGTGCGTCCACGTGTTGACCGCGACCGCGGCCGTGCCCGAGGACACCCGCACGATCGCCGGGTCGTACGTGTCGGTCGCGTGCCGGTTGAAGGTCCAGCCGAACCCGGTCGAGTAGTACAGCTGGAAGCCGGAGGCCTCCTGGCCGTCCTGCGCGAGGAAGGTCCGGTTGGCGGCCGTCGACGTCAGCTTGACCCAGGCGGAGACGGTGAAGCTGCCCGCGGTGTTGACCACGGGGCCGTTCGTCTGCGCCCACGATTCGGCGTTCCCGTCGAAGACGGCGCTGCCGCCCCGGTCGGTGTTCCAGTGCATGCCGGTGCCGTGGCTGCCGGTGTTGTTGGCGCCGGAGGAGTCCGCGAGACCGAAGCCCGTGGTCTCGTCCAGCTTGTAGCGGGCCACCGGGGCCGTGGTGCCGTCGTGGACGGTGGTGCCGGTGATGTTGCCCAGGGCGTCGTACCGGGTGTCCGTGGTGGACACGTCACCCGTCGCCGGGTCCCGGTCCGTCTCGGTCACCACGTTGTCGTCCGGGTCGTAGCCGACCGTCGTCGTCCGGGCGAGCCCGTTCGGGTCGAGGACCTCGGAGACGGTGCGGTCGGCCGCGTCCACGGTGAAGGTGGTGCGGGTCTGCCCGTCGTTGGTGATCTGCTCGATCAGGTTGCCGGCGGCGTCGTAGGTGTTCGCCTGCTCCGTGAAGGACTTGCCGGTCGCCGGGTCCTTGCGGACCACGGTGGCCGACAGGCCGTCGTCGGTGTAGGTGTACGCCGTCTGCCAGCCCATCGGGTCGGTGATCGACGCGAGGCGGCCGGCCGGGTCGTAGGCCCGGGACTCCTGGACGAGCGTGGTCGCCGGCGAGGGGTCGTACGGGTCGCCGGTGTAGTTCAGCAGGTTGGTGGTGAGCGGTCGCTGCTCGCCGTCGTAGGTGTAGGTGTTGACCGTCCCCGCGGGGTCGGTCTCCTTCACCTTGTTGCCGTAGGCGTCGTACTCGAACGACGTGGTGTCGCCGCCCGGGTCCGTCCGGCTCGCCAGCTGGTTGTGGGCGTCGTACGTCATCGACGTGACGCGGGCCGTGTCACCGCCGGTGAGGTCCTCGACCGACTGCGACAGGATGTTGCCGTCGGGGTCGTAGGCCGTGGTGGTCCTCGCCTGGTGCTTGGCGCCGGTGACCCGGTTGGTGACCGCCGGGGCGGTCTCGGTGACGACCTGGTCGTTCTTGTCGTACGTCTGGGTCGTGACGAGACCGGCCGGGTTGGCGTCCGAGATCTCCTTCTTGGAGATCTCGCGGCCCAGGTTGTCGTACGTGTACTCGACCTTGGCGCCGTTGGCGTCGGTGATCCGGGCCAGGTCGCCGTTGGCGTAGTAGGTGTACGTGGTCTTCCGGCCGCCCGGGGTCACGACCTGCGCCACGAGGCCCGCCGGCGCGACCGCCGTGCCGCCCTCCGCCGCCGGGGTGGTGGCGGTGGTGTACGTGGTGGTCGCGGTCCGGCCGTTGGGGTGGCCGGCCACGGGGGGCGTGGTCACCGACAGCAGGTTGCCGCCGGCGTCGTAGCTGTAGCTGGTCAGGTACGCGTTGTCCGTCGGGCCCGAGGAACGGCCGTCGCGCTCGGTGAGCATCAGGTCGTTGCGCAGGTCCATCGGCGGGAAGGCCGTGGTCGCGTCCGGGTAGTAGGTGAAGTACTCCGTCGAGCACTTGTTGGCCGCGGTGTTCTGGCAGGTGGTCTGGGAGACCGCGTTGCCGCGCACGTCGTGGCCGGTGATCGAGCGGTTGCCGTTGGCGTCCGTGACGGTGTGCAGGAAGCCGCCGGTGTCGTACCCGTAGGTGGTGCGGGCGCCCTCGGTGTCGATCGCGGCGAGCAGGCGGTTGCCCATCTCGGCGTCGTACACGTAGGTGAGGGTCTTGTCCGTCGGGTCGGTCAGCTTGACCGTCTTGACGGGGGCGACGCCCGAGGAGGCCTTGTAGGCCGACCAGTGGGCGGCGACGTCCGCGTCGGTGAGGCCCTTGGCGTGGACCGCGACCTCGGCGAGCGAGCCGGTGAAGTAGGAGACGTCACCCGGGGAGCTGTACCACTTGGAGAAGCCGGCGCCGATGAACGTCCGGGACGTGGTCTGGTCGTTCGGCGCTCCGGTGCAGGTGCCCTGCTTGACGCCGTCCAGGTAGAGCGTCTGCGTGGTGCCCGCGGCCGACAGGACGGCGTGGTGCCACTTGTCGTCGGTCACGGTGCCGGTGGAGCCGAGGGTGGCGTTGCCGTTGCAGGTGCTCGACCACCAGTGGCCGTGCAGCTTCTCGTCGGCACCGACGTAGAGCAGGTCGCTCCAGCTGCCGGTGACGCCGCCCGGGTTGTTCGGGGCGACGCTCTGGTCGCTCATGATCACGCCGGGTTCGGCGGTCTTGAACCAGAGTTCGACCGAGCGGTCGGCCTTGGCGTGCAGCGGCCCGTACGGGAGCTCCGCGAAGGAGGTCGATCCGTCGAAGGTCGCCGCGCTCGCGTCATCGGGGCCGAAGGGGCCCTCCGTGCCCTGGATGACGTTGTTGTACGTGCCGAATCCGGTGTTCACCTGGTTCGCGGCCTGCGCCGCGCCCTGGGTGTCGTCCAGGCGCCAGTAGCCGGCCGGGGCGGAGCCCATGACGGCGGAGCGGTAGACCTGGGACGAGCCGGTGATGGTCGGCGGGTTGAGCTTCCAGGTGCCGCCGTTGCCGTCGGTGGCCTGGAGGACGCGGTCGTCGGTGGTGTCGTAGACGACCGACGCCTGGGTCTTCAGGTTGGGCGTGGTGATCTTCTGGAGCAGTCCTGCGGACCGCTTGGCGGCCTGGAACTGCGCGGAGATCACGTCGGCCGGCAGCGGTTCGGCGTGGATGGCCACCTCGGCCAGCTGTCCGGCGAAGTGGCCGAGCTGGTCGGCGGTGTTCATCGCCGGCCAGCCGCGGTTGTTCACACCGGCACCGAGCGCGATGTAGGTGCTGTCCATGGACTTGATCTCGCCGGCCTTGCTGCCCTGCGCCTCACCGTCCAGGTAGAGGGTCTGGGTGCTGCCCGCGCCCGTCAGCACCGCCTGGTGCCACTGGCCGTCGTTGACCGGGGCGGCGGAGGTGATGGTGGTGCCGCAGGCGCCCGTCATCAGGCAGCCGCGCAGCTTGCCGTCCGTGCCCACGTACAGCGCCGGCGTGTTCTTGGTGGTGTTGACGACCGGGTTCGGGTCGCTCAGCGGCTTGTCACCGTAGTAGAAGAGGACGCCGCCGGCCTGGGTGGTCTTGAACCACAGCGAGACCGTCGTGTACGACGGCATCGCTCCCGGTGCCACCGGCATCTCGACGTACGAGGTGGTGCCGTTGAAGGTGGCCGTCTTCTGCGTGGAGCCGGCCAGCACGGAGGTGCCGCCCGGCGTCACGTTCTTGTACGTGCCGTTGTACTGGCCCTGGTTGGCGTCGATGGCGTCCTTCGCCACCGTGCCGGAGGTCTCGCCGAGGCGCCAGTACGCGAACGGGTCGGCGTCCAGGACCGTGGTGCGGTAGTGGTTGCCGGTCGCGTAGGCGTAGGTGGTGCACTTCGACCAGTCGGCCGGCGGGCACACCTTGGTGAGCTGGTCACCGGTGTAGGTGTACTGCCAGGTCTGGACGGTGTTGGCGTCGCCGGCTGTGGCCGGGTCGGTGAAGACCGTCTGGACGTGCCAGGCCGACGCGTTGAGGGGCTGGTACCAGGTGAGGCCCAGGCTCCGCTTGGACGTGACGTTGGTGATCTTCGTGAGACGCTTGTTCGCGTCGTAGGTGAAGGTCTCCGTGCGGCCCGCGTAGTCCTTGATCGCGCTCAGCGCGTAGGTGCCGGCCTTCGCGGTCGCCTGCTTGAAGGCGTACTCCGTGAAGTCCTTGTCCGTGAGCGTGTAGCCGCCGGTGACCGCCGCGAGGCGGGCGTAGCGGCCCAGCGGGGGCACGAAGGTGCCGTCGGAGTTGCGGCCGAAGGCGACCTGCTCACCACCCGGGTAGGTGATGATCACGCTGGTGACGACACCGGCGCTGTCCTTGACCTCGACGGCCTTCATGTCGGCGATCGTCGACCAGCCGGCGCCGAACGCGGAGTCCACGCGCGGGTCGAGGCTGTTGTAGGAGCGGTCGATCTCCAGGGACGGGCCGATGACCGGCACGTCGGCGTCGGTGTCCTCGGTGGTGTAGTTGCCGTCCGAGGGGTCGAACTCGTGGCCGTCGGTGTTCATCGACAGGCCCGAGGTGACCGGCGGCTGCGGCACGGTCGTGGTGAGGCTGCTGGCCTCCACGACCTCCGTCATGCCGTCGGTGGCGGCCGCGTACCAGTCGTAGCTCTTCGCCCACTTCAGCTTGCCGGCGGGCACCTTCCAGCTGTTCTTGGCGATCGCCCCGGAGCTGACGACCAGGGCGCCGGTCTCGCCGTCGTAGACCTCGAAGGTGTACGAGAGCGGGTTCGGGCCGTTGTCGGCGTCGCTGGCGTAGACCAGCAGCTCCGGCTGGAGGGTGTTGGCCTGGAAGTTCGCCGGCGGGTACTGGGCGTTGATCTGCGGCGCCGTGTTCGGCGTGTAGGTCAGGACCAGGGCCGGACGGAAGCCGGCGGTCGCCGAGTTGTCCGAGTGGAACTTCTTCCAGTGGAGCATGTCGTTGGTCGGCGCGGTGAGCGCGAGGCCGTAGTTGGCCCCGCCCGCGGCGACGTTGTTGAACCAGGTGGTGGACAGCGTCACCGGCATCTTGACGCCGACGCTCGCCGAGCCCGAGCTGTTGGAGCAGGAGGCTCCGGGCGCCGGGGTGGCCGAGCCGATCGCGGCGCCGAAGGCCGGGCCGGGGTAGGCGGTGACGGCGGACGGCGTCCACGACTGCGTGATCGGGTGGACCGAGAACGACTGGGCGGTGCAGGTCGACGACCACAGGGCGTACACGTTCAGGCTGGCGGCGGTGACCCGCTGCCCGGCGAGCGTGGTGCCCAGGGTGTTGAACTGCAGGAACGAGTTGGTCTTGTTCGTGCCCGAGTCGTACGAGCCGACCTTGATCTGGGTCTCGGTGGAGTGGTCCCCGCCGATGGTGTTCTGCGTGTACGTGGAGTTCGACGCGGTGATGGTCGGGTCGACGGTCACCGGGTAGACGCGCGCCGGGTCGTCGAGCCAGGCGCGGTCGGCGGTCATCCGCAGGGCGGGCTGCCCGTCGGCCTTGCCGTCGACGGTGGTGAGCTCGTAGGAGACGTTCCGCGACTGGGCGGCGTCGCCGGAGCGCGGGTCGACCTTGGAGTCCTCCATGAACGCGTGCGGGATGGTCGCGGTGACCTTCCCGTCGGCGTCGGTGAACTCGACGTCGCCGTCGGCGGTGACGCGCGGGGTGAGGCCCTTCACGTCGAGCGGGAAGGTCCAGGAGTTCGCGGCCCGCGGGGAGCGCAGGACGACGTTCTCCTTGAAGCCCTCGGCGAGCGGCACGAGCTGGACGTCGGTGTCGGGGAGGACCCCGGCGTAGGTGACCGTGCCGTTCGCGTCGACGACGGGCTCGCTCTTGGCCGCGTCCCGCAGGGCGTAGGCCAGGGTGCGGCCCTTGCCGAAGTCGACGGAGGCGAGGGCCTTGTCGGCGGCGGTCGGCGCGAACTCGACGTCGAGGGAGTTGGCCGTCTGCTGGAGGCGGCCGTCCTTGTCCTCGGTCAGGGTCGTGTCGATCGGCTTCCAGGTGCCGTCGGCGGTCTTGAAGTTGGTCCGGCCGGTGTAGTGGCGGACGCTGGTGGAGCCGTCGGCGTTGACGTAGTAGTCCGAGGTGGCCGTGGACTTCTTGGCGTCGCGCTTGCTGGTGCGCTCGTCGAAGCTCTTGGCGTTGCCCGGTGCCTTGCCGGTGCGGGTCGGGTCGGGGTCGTCGGTCTCGCGCTGGAAGGGCGCGAGCTCGCCCTTGCCCTTGCCGGGCTTGCGTCCGGCGCCGCCGTCGGCGCTGGTGGCGTCCGCGGAGGCCTTGTGGCTCTTGCCGCGGGCGGTGCCGCTCTGCTGGTCGGGGGTGTCGAGGGGATCGTCGCTCTTCAGCCACTTCCACAGGCCCGAGAGGGTCATCTCGGGCATGCGCACCGGTTCGAGGACGGCTCCGGTCGCCATCGCCGTCTCGGTGGTGAGCATGAGGAAGAACGCTATGAGCGTGGAAAGAGCCGTAGCCCTCAACCTGCGTCTGCCAGTCCTGCCTGGCGGAAAGAGGCGAGGGCCACGGACCCGGCGTGTCTTCATGGGTCGGCCTTTACTTACGCGTTGCTTACAAAGCCTCGCGAGCTTTCCCGATGGCCGATCGCAGGTGCGAACCAGGGGTGCCTTTTTTACTTCCCCTTTAGAGAACGGAGGGAGAAAGTCCGCTTGGTGCGTATCCGTCCCGCCCCCTGACGGGGCCCGGCCGGGTCCCGGCCCCCGCCCCGAAGGTCACTCCTCGCGCGCGAACCTCGCCACGACCGCCTCGACCTCGTCGCCGGCCTTCTCGCCGGCCGCGATCCGCGTCACGTTCTCCGGCAGCCCGCCGGGAGCGGAACCCTCGTCGACCACGACGAACCGGACGCCGTCGTTCGCCGCCGCGGCCTCCGTCGCCGCCGCCACCTGGGCCGGGCCCGAGGCCACGACGACCTCGCAGTCGCGCTGCACCAGACCGTTGAGGAACGGGCGCGCGTTCGCCGCCGTGCGCTCGCCCATGACCGGCACGAACGTCACCCGCACCCGCCCGTCCGCCGACGCGCGCTGCATGCCCTCCCACAGGGGCGCGGCGGGCCCGTCGGACACGATGCCCCGCTCGTCCGTCAGGAGGCAGGCGTCCCGGTCCGCGTAGGCCCGGGCCCGGGTGTCCGGGGGCGTGCCGCCGTCGTCGCCGAGGGCGCCGGAGACCAGCCGGGCCGCGAGCAGCCCCAGCAGGACGAGGAGGACCGACCCGACCGCCCAGCCGGCCCGGCCGCGCAGCAGCCCGGCCGCCGCGGCGAGCACGTCGGGCGCGGTGGAGCGGGCCTCCGCCTTCCGGGCGCGGGTGCGCCACGTACGCCTGGTCTTCACGCGACCCGCCCCTTGCCGCGCGCCAGCAGGACGTGGACGGCCGCGCCCACCGTGGAGAGGGCGAGCAGCACCACGTCGAGGAGGAAGGCCCCGCCGGAGGTGTCGACGGGGGTCAGCGCCACCTGGAAGCACCAGCCGACCGAGGCGGCGGTGAGGAGCAGCGCGGCCAGCCAGTCCGCGCGGGTCCCCCGGTACAGGGCGAGCACCAGCGCGGGCACCCAGCCGAGGACGCCGAGGCTGAACACCGGCACGGCGGCGAGCGCCGCCCGGGCGGGCAGCGGGGGCGGTCCCTCGCGGCGCGGGACGGCGGCGCCCTTCTCCAGGACGAGGGGCTGGTTCACGGTCGGGACCTCTCACGGTTACGGGCGCGCGGCACGTTGCACACGCGTACGACGGGGACGCCGTACGGTACAGCGCCCGCCCCGAAGATCACCCCGCGGGGGCGGCTCCGTGCCCCGCGTCAGCCCGGTTCGGCCCGGGTCAGCCGGCTCAGGAGGCGGCGACGGCGTGCCGCACCCACACGTTGGGCTCGACGTAGACCGCGTAGCCGCGGGCGGCCTCGCAGTGCACGGGCACGAGCGCGCCCGGCACCTCGACCGGGCCGTCCGTGTCGAAGGGGAGCCCCGTCCAGGTCCGCCACTGCTCCAGGGAGCCCGAGACCGTCATCGACGCGGGCGCGACCGCGTCGATCCGGCCGCCGGCGCGGACGTGGACCCGCAGCCACGGGTCGTGGGGCAGCCCGTCGGCCTCCCGGGTGCGGACGGCGTACTCGTGGATGGAGGCCCCGGCCTCCAGGTGCTTGCCGTTGGGCCGGACCGGCGCGACCAGCTCGGAGAAGCCGAGGCGGCGCACGTTCTCCCGCATCGCGGCGAGCATCCGGTGCGAGATCCCGCGTCCGAGGGCGCCGGTGTCGACGGTGATCTCGATGGCGCTCACCGTGTCGGGGGTCTTCCCGTGCCGCAGGTCGGAGAAGGCCCACAGCAGCACCTCGTCCCAGCCCCGGTCGGGCAGGGTCCGCCGCCCGTCGGCGTCGAGGCGGAACGGCACGCTGAAACCGCGGGCGACGACCGTGCCGGACGGGTCGGTGGCCACGAGCACGTACTCGGGGAACTCCCGCACGATCCGGCCCATGTGGGACCAGCCGATCGGGTCGTACATCATGAACTCGGGCCACAGGTCCTTCATGGACCACATCGGCCCTTCGAGTTCGGGGCGCTCCGCGAGCGTGGTGATCGTCAGTTGCTGGTCCATGATCCGCAGGCTAGAGACCGGCCGACCCCGCGCCAACCGATTATCGGACCGGACGGGTCCGACCGGACCGACCGGACCGTTCGGACCGGACCCTCCGTACTGGGACGTCCGTACCGGACCCTCCGTACCGAATCGTTCAGCCGCCGCACTGCCGCAGCATCGCCGTCCGGTCCGGACCGGTCACCGCCAGCTCGTACTTCTCCGCCACCTGCGCGAACCGGACCGCGTAGGCGCAGCGGACGCCCTTGGCAGGCGGCAGCCACGACGCCGGACCGGAGTCGCCCTTGGCCGAGTTGGCGCGGCCCTCGACCGGCAGCAGGTTCAGCGGGTCGTTGGCGAGCCGCTGCCGCTTCGCGTCCGGCCAGCGGGAGGCGCCCATCTGCCAGGCGTACGAGAGCGGCACCACGTGGTCGATCTGGACCTCGGCGGCCTTCTGCTTGCGCCAGTCGATGGTGGTGCCGGTGTACGGGTCGTCCAGCGTCATCGCCACGACCACGCAGTCCGAACCGTCCCGGAAGCGCAGCGCGCGGCCGTCGCGGCGGAGCAGGTCGTTGCGGGTGTCGCAGCCGTTGCGCGCGAACGGCACGCCGTCCGCCTTGTCCAGCCACGCGTGCCCGAACGCGTCCCGCGCGTACCCCGTGCGCGGCCCCCGCCCCTTGGTGGCGAGCCCCCCGATGAGCTCCCGGGCCCGCGCCCGCTCCCCGTCCGCCACCGGCGCGAGCCCCGGCTTCGTCCCGTCCGGATTCCCCAGGGGACTCGCGACCCGCGCGGACACGGACCCCCCGGAGGACTCCCGCCCGCCGGACGCCCCGTCCCCGCCGCCCCCGGAGGGGGCGCACCCGGAGAGCCCCAGGAGAAGGACGAGCCCGGACAGCCCGACGGCGGAAGCGGGGGCGCGGCGAAGCCTTCGACGTATCAGCACCCGGAAATCCTAGGCACGAAAACCGCCGATAGTGATCGTTTCGTGCCGTCCGGGTGCCGTCAGTCCAGGATCGTCGTCAGGAACTCGCCCGTCCAGGCGAGGAGTTCGCGGCCGACGAGGGGCTTGCCGCCGATGGGGCGGGTGGCGGGGCGGGGCACCAGGATCTGGTGGACGGCCGGCTTGATGACGGACTTGGGGTGGAGGCGCTTCAGGCGGAGTTCCTGGGACTCGCGCAGCTCCACGGGCGCGAAGCGGATGTTGGGGCCCTGGAGGACGATCTCGCCGACTCCGCAGGCGCGGGCCAGCATGCGCAGGCCGGCGACGAGGAGGAGGTTCTCGACCGGCTCGGGCAGCTTGCCGTAGCGGTCGGTGAGTTCCTCCCGGACCGCGTTGATGTCCTCCTCGGAGTTCGCGGAGGCGATGGCGCGGTAGGCCTGGAGGCGGAGGCGCTCGCCGGGGGCGTAGTCGTGGGGGACGTGGGCGTCGACCGGCAGCTCGATCTTGACCTCCAGCGGGGCCTCCTCCTGCGCGCCGCCCTCCAGGGAGGCGCGGTAGTCCGCGACGGCCTCGCCGACCATGCGGACGTACAGGTCGAAGCCGACGCCCGCGATGTGGCCGGACTGCTCGCCGCCGAGGAGGTTGCCCGCGCCGCGGATCTCCAGGTCCTTCATCGCCACGTACATGCCGGCGCCCATCTCGGTGTGCTGCGCGATGGTCGCGAGCCGCTCGTGGGCGGTCTCCGTGAGGGGCTTCTCCGGCGGGTAGAGGAAGTAGGCGTAGCCGCGCTCTCGGCCGCGGCCGACGCGGCCGCGCAGCTGGTGGAGCTGGGAGAGGCCGAAGTTGTCGCCGCGCTCCACGATGAGGGTGTTGGCGTTGGAGATGTCGATGCCGGACTCGACGATCGTCGTCGAGACGAGCACGTCGAACTTCTTCTCCCAGAAGTCGACGACGACCTGCTCCAGGGCCGATTCCGTCATCTGGCCGTGGGCCGTCGCGATGCGCGCCTCGGGGACGATCTCGCGGAGCCGGGCGGCGGCGCGGTCGATGGAGTCGACCCGGTTGTGGATGTAGAACACCTGGCCCTCGCGGAGGAGTTCGCGGCGGATCGCCGCGCCGATCTGCTTCTCCTCGTAGGGGCCGACGAAGGTGAGGACCGGATGCCGCTCCTCCGGCGGGGTGGTGATCGTCGACATCTCGCGGATGCCGGTGACCGCCATCTCCAGCGTCCGGGGGATGGGGGTGGCCGACATGGTGAGGACGTCGACGTTGGCGCGGAGCTTCTTCAGCTGCTCCTTGTGCTCGACGCCGAAGCGCTGCTCCTCGTCGACGATGACCAGGCCGAGGTCCTTGAACCTGGTCTCCGAGGAGAACAGCCGGTGGGTGCCGATGACGACGTCGACGGAGCCGTCCCTCAGCCCCTCCAGGGTCGCCTTCGACTCGGCGTCCGTCTGGAAGCGGGACAGGGCGCGGACGTTCACCGGGAACTGCCCGTACCGCTCGCTGAAGGTGCCGAAGTGCTGCTGCACCAGGAGGGTCGTCGGCACCAGGACGGCGACCTGCTTGCCGTCCTGGACCGCCTTGAAGGCGGCCCGCACCGCGATCTCCGTCTTGCCGTAGCCGACGTCGCCGCAGATCAGCCGGTCCATCGGGACCGTCTTCTCCATGTCCTCCTTCACCTCGGCGATCGTCGAGAGCTGGTCGGGCGTCTCCGCGTACGGGAAGGCGTCCTCCAGTTCCCGCTGCCACGGGGTGTCGGGGCCGAAGGCGTGGCCGGGGGCCGCCATCCGGGCGCTGTACAGCTTGATCAGGTCGGCGGCGATCTCCTTGACCGCCTTCTTCGCCCGCTGCTTCGTCTTGGTCCAGTCGGCGCCGCCCAGCCGGTGCAGGGTGGGCGCCTCGCCGCCGACGTACTTGGTGACCTGCTCCAGCTGGTCCGTCGGGATGTACAGGCGGTCGCCGGGCTGGCCGCGCTTGGCGGGGGCGTACTCGACGAGGAGGTACTCGCGGGTCGCGCCCTGCACGGTCCGCTGCACCATCTCCAGGTAGCGGCCGACGCCGTGCTGCTCGTGCACGATGTAGTCGCCGACCTCCAGGGTCAGCGGGTCGATGGTCTTGCGGCGCTTGGCCGGCATCCGCTGGCCGTCCTTGCCGGCCGCCTTCTGCCCGGACAGGTCGGTCTCGGTGAGGACGGCGAGCTTCAGCGCCGGGTCGACGAAGCCGAAGTCGATCGAGCCGCAGGCCACGTGCACGACCGCGGGCTCGACCTGGGTCAGGTCGCCGGTCAGGCGGGCCGCGATGCCCTCGCCGCCCAGCACCTCGACGGTGCGGGACGCCGGGCCGTGGGCCTCCGTGACGTACACCGTCCGCCAGCCGTCGGCCAGCCAGCCCTTGGTGTCGGCGAGCGCGCGGGCGGTGTCGCCGCGGTACGACTCCGGGGCGCGCATGCCCAGCGCGAGGGTGTCGCCGTCGGTCTCCGCGTCCGCCGCGAACGGCGACACCGACCACCACATCATGCCGAGCTCCCGCGCCCGGTCGCGGACGTCCGCGATCCCCCACAGGGAGGCGGCGCCGACGTCGATCGGCGCCTCGCCGCCGCCGGCCGTCGCCGCCCACGAGGCCTGGAGGAACTCCTGGCTGGTGGCGACCAGGTCGGCGGCGCGGGTCCGCACCCGCTCGGGGTCGCAGACGACGGCCATCGACCCGGCGGGCAGGACGTCGAGCAGCAGCTCCATGTCGTCGACGAGGACCGGCGCGAGGGACTCCATGCCCTCGACGGCGATGCCCTCGGCGATCTTGTTCAGCATCTCGCCGAGCTCCGGGTGCTCCTCGGCGAGGGCCGCGGCCCGTCCGCGCACGTCCTCCGTCAGCAGCAGCTCGCGGCAGGGCGGCGCCCACAGGCCGTGCGCGGCGACCTCCAGCGAACGCTGGTCGGCGACCTTGAAGTAGCGGATCTCCTCGACGTCGTCGCCCCAGAACTCGATCCGGAGCGGGTGCTCCTCGGTCGGCGGGAAGACGTCCAGGATGCCGCCGCGGACGGCGAACTCGCCGCGCTTCTCGACCAGCTCGACCCGGGAGTACGCGGCGGCGGCCAGCCCCTCCACCACGTCGTTCAGATCCGCCGTCTGCCCGGTCCTCAGCGCCACAGGCTCCAGCTCCCCCAGCCCCTTGACCTGCGGCTGGAGTACGGAACGGATCGGCGCGACGACGACGGAGACGGGGCCCGCCGCCGGGTCGTCCGGGCTCGGGTGGGCGAGCCGCCGGAGCACGGCGAGACGCCGGCCGACGGTGTCCGAACGGGGCGAGAGCCGCTCGTGCGGCAGCGTCTCCCAGGACGGGTACTCGGCGACGGTGTCCGGGTCGAGGAGCGACCGCAGCGCCGCCGCCAGGTCCTCGGCCTCGCGGCCGGTCACCGTCACCGCGAGGACCGGGCGCCCCGAGTCCCTGGCCAGCGCGGCCACGGCGAAGGGGCGGGCGGCGGCGGGGCCGACCAGGTCCACGTGCGGACGCTTCCCGTCCGACGCGGCCGCCACCGCCTCCGCGAGGGCCGCGTCCTTGACGACGAGGTCGAGCAGACCGTGCAGGCTCATGGAGCATCCATCCCGGTACGTACGAGGGCGAACGGACAAGCGGCAACGCGAACCACCCGACACGTGAACGGGCCGGGGCCTTCCACCCTACGACGCGCCGCGCCGTTCCGTTGCGGGCACCCGCCCCGCCCTGCGGGACGCCTGCCCACAGGGACGGCGGGTGCGGGCGCCCGCGGGGACGGCGGGTGGGCCTCACCCGATGGGGTGAGGCCCAGGGGGGCGTGCCGCCGCGTCCGGCCTAGTCGCTCGCGATCGCGTTCAGGACGTTCATCCGGCCCGCGCGGAACGCCGGGACGAGGGCCGCGAAGAGGCCCACGAAGGCCGAGCCGACGAAGACCGTGAGGATCGTCGTCCAGGGGATCTCCAGGACCCCGAAGCCCTCCAGGGCGAGGAGCCGCTGCGCGGCCGTGCCCCAGCCCATGCCGAGCCCGAGGCCGAGGAGCGCGCCGAAGAGGGCGATGACGACCGACTCCAGGCGGATCATGCGGCGCAGCTGCCGGCGGGAGAGGCCGATGGCCCGCATGAGGCCGATCTCGCGGGTGCGCTCGACCACCGACAGGGCCAGCGTGTTCACCACGCCGAGGATCGCGACGACGATCGCGAGCGCCAGCAGCCCGTAGATGATGTTCAGCAGCTGCCCGACCTGGTCCTGGAGGTCCTTCTTGTAGTCGGCCTGGTCGGAGACCGTGTACTGGGGGTACGGGGCCAGCGCTTCCTTCAGCGCCGCGTACGCCGCCTCCTCCTGGCCGTCCTTCGCGCCGGCGAGCAGCAGTTTGGCGGCCGGCAGCCGGTCGGCCGGCAGGTGCGCGCGGGCGGTGGTGACGTTCGTGTACATCGCGCCGTTGTCGACGTTCCCGGTGTCCGCCGTGATCGCGGCGACCTTCAGCTTCGCGGTCGAGCCGGGCGCGAAGGCGACGGTGAGGGTGTCGCCGACCTCCACGCCGTGCGCGGTGGCGTAGTCGCTGCCGACGGACATCGCCCCGGGGGCGTACGCGGCCGCCAGGTCGCCGGCGGTCACCTCGCGCCTGAGGTCGCCGATGTACGAGGGTTCGGTCGCCGCCAGCCACTCCTCGGAGACGGTGCCGTCCGGGCCGGTGATCCGCACGTCCGCCGGCCGGTACTCGGTGACGTGGTCGAGGCCGACCGTCCTCTCCACCGCGGCCTGCGCCTGCGGCACGATCGGCGCGCCCATCCGGTTCTGCACGATGTAGTCCGCGCCGACGGACCGGTCGAGCTCGTCGGTGGCCGAGGCGACCATGGAGGAGCCGACGACGGACAGGCCGGCGACGAGCGCGAGGCCGATCATCAGGGCGGCGGCGGTCGCGCCGGTGCGGCGCGGGTTGCGCAGCGCGTTCCGCTCGGCCATCCGGCCGACGGGCCCGAAGACCCGCAGGACGACGGCGCCGAGGACGCGGACGACACCGCCCGCGAGGACCGGGCCGAGGACGACGAAGCCGAGCAGCGAGAGCACGACGCCGACGCCGAGCCACAGCGAACCCGTACCGGCCCGCTCGGCCGCGGCCGCGGCCCACAGCGCCCCGCCGCCGGCGAGGGTGAGGAGCAGTCCGACGGCGCCGCGGACGCGTCCGGCGCGGCCGTCGGCGGGGGTGCCGGCGTCGCGGAGGGCGGCCATCGGGGAGACCTTGCCGGCTCGGCGGGCCGGGACGTACGCGGCGAGGACGGTGACGAGGACGCCGAGGACGAGGCCGACGACGGGGGTGGTCCAGGCGACGGTGAGGTCGCGGGTGGACAGCTCCATGCCCATCGTCGACATGAGCTCCATCAGGCCGACGGCGAGTCCGACGCCGGCGGCGACGCCGGCGACCGAGCCGATGAGTCCGAGGAGGACGGCCTCGACGAGGACGGAGCGGTTGATCTGCCTGCGCCCGGCGCCGATGGCCCGCAGCAGGCCGATCTCGCGGGTGCGCTGGGCGACCAGCATGGAGAAGGTGTTGACGATGAGGAAGATGCCGACGAGGAACGCGATCCCGGCGAAGCCGAGCATCGCGTACTTCATGACGTCGAGGAAGCCGGCCAGGTCCTCGCTGCCCTCCTCGGCGACCTCGGCGGCCGTCTGGACCTTGTAGCCGTCGCCGAGCGCGGCGGCGACGTCCGCCTTCAGCGCGGTGTGGTCGACGCCGGGCTCCGCCTCCACCATGACCTGCGTGAACAGGCCCTCCTTGCCGAGGAGTCGCCGCTGCGCGGTCGCGGTGTCGAAGTAGACGAGGGTGGCGCCGGGGTTCGTGACCTTGAACGCGACGATGCCGGAGACACGCGCGGTGAAGTCGCCGTCGGCGGTGATCGTGCGCAGCGGGGCGCCGAGCTCCAGGCCGTGCTTGTCGGCGGTGCCGCGGTCGACGACGACGTCGGTGGGGCCGCGCGGCTCGTGGCCCTCGACGAGTTCGACCGTGCGCAGCTCGTACGGGCTCCAGTCGGCGGCGATCGTCGGGGCGCCGCTGGTGGGGCCGACGTTCTCGTTCTCCCGGTCGACGACGGTGACGCCCATGGAGGTGACGGAGCCCCGCGCCTCGGCGACGCCCTTCGCGCCGCGCACCTCGGCGACGACGGAGGCCGGGAGGGACTCGGGGCGGCCGGTGTCCGGGGTCTCGTCCGCCGGGTCGGCCGAGGCCGGGGAGACGGTGACGTCGGAGGCGGTGACGGCGAAGAGCTTGTCGAAGGTCGTGTTCATGGTGTCGGTGAAGACGAGGGTCCCGGACACGAACGCGACGGAGAGGAGCACGGCGACGGCGGAGAGCGCCATCCGGCCCTTGTGGGCGAGGAGGTTGCGCAGCGAGGTTCTGAGGACGGTCACGAGGTCCGCCCGCGCGCGTCGGAGTCGGCGGTCTCGGGGTTCCCCCCGGCGAAGAGGAGCATGCGGTCGAGGACGGCCTCGGCGGTCGGCCGCTCCATCTCGTCGACGATCCGCCCGTCCGCGAGGTACAGCACCCGGTCCGCGTAGGAGGCGGCGACCGGGTCGTGGGTGACCATGACGATCGTCTGCCCCAGCTCGTCGACGGAGCGGCGCAGGAAGCCGAGGATCTCGGCGCCGGCCCGCGAGTCGAGGTTGCCGGTCGGCTCGTCGCCGAAGATGATCTCCGGCCGGGCGGCGAGCGCCCGGGCGACGGCGACGCGCTGCTGCTGTCCGCCGGAGAGCTCGGTCGGCCGGTGCTTGAGGCGTCCGGCGAGGCCGACGGTCTCGACGACCCGGTCCAGCCACTCCTTGTCGGGCCTGCGTCCGGCGATGTCCATGGGCAGCGTGATGTTCTCCAGCGCGCTGAGGGTCGGCAGCAGGTTGAACGCCTGGAAGATGAAGCCGATCCGGTCCCGGCGCAGCTGGGTGAGCTTCTTGTCCTTGAGCCCGGTGATCTCGGTCTCGTCGAGGAAGATCTGCCCGCCGGTGACGGTGTCGAGGCCGGCGAGGCAGTGCATCAGGGTCGACTTGCCGGACCCCGAGGGGCCCATGATCGCGGTGAACCGGCCGCGGGCGATGTCCACGTCGACGTGGTCGAGGGCGACGACCCGGGTCTCCCCCGACCCGTACGCCTTGACGACCTGCCGCGCTCGCGCGGCGACGGCCGTCTTCCCTCCGGTACTCCCGTCCCTGGGAATGGTCACAGCCGAAGTCACGGTCTTCTCCTCGTCGCAGCGGCGGTCAGGGCTTGTAGGAACCAGTTAAGAACCGCGCCCGCCCCTTCTCGTCCTCCGCCGGGACGACCGCCCCCTGGCTCGCATGGGGGAGCTTCCCTTAGGGGTTCCTCAGCCCGTGGTCGGAGTGAGACCCTGTCCGCGCCCATTTAGGTGTACGAAGAAAGGAAGCGGCGCGTGGTGGCGGACGGGAGAGCGGCCCCGGAACGGACCGGCCAGGACGACCCGCCCGCGAACCCGCGGCGCGGCCCCGTCGTGGCCGCCCTCATGCTCTGCATGGCGCTCGCCGCCCTCGACGGCACCATCGTCGCCACCGCCGTCCCCCAGATCGTCGGCGACCTCGGCGGCCTCTCCGTCTTCTCCTGGCTCTTCTCCGGCTACCTCCTCGCCGTCACCGTCACCCTCCCCGTGTACGGCCGGCTCAGCGACACCTACGGCCGCAAGCCGGTCCTCGTCGCCGGCACCGTCCTCTTCCTCCTCGGCTCCCTGCTCTGCGCCGCCGCCTGGGACATGGCCGCGCTCATCGCCTTCCGCGTCGTGCAGGGCCTCGGCGGAGGCGCCCTCCAGGGCACCGTCCAGACCATCGCCGCCGACCTGTACCCGCTCAAGGAGCGGCCCAGGATCCAGGCGCGGCTCTCCTCGGTCTGGGCGACGTCCGCCGTCGCGGGCCCGGCGGTCGGCGGCCTCCTCGCCGGCTACGCCGACTGGCGCTGGATCTTTCTCGTCAACCTGCCCCTCGGCGGCGTCGCCCTCTGGCTGATCGTCCGCCACCTCAAGGAGCCCGCCAGGCCCCCGCGTACGGCCCCGGTCCGCGTCGACTGGGCCGGTGCGCTGGGCGTCTTCGCGACCGGCGCGCTGCTGCTGACCGCGCTCGTCCAGGGCGGCGTGGCCTGGCCGTGGCTCTCGCCGCCGTCCCTGGCCCTCCTCGGCGGCGCGGCCGTCCTCGCCGCCGCCACGGTGGCCGTCGAACGCCGGGCGGCGGAGCCGATGCTGCCCGGCTGGGTGTGGCGCCGCCGCACCATCGCCGCCGTCAACGTGTCCCTGGGCGCCCTCGGCCTCCTCATGGTCGCCCCGACCGTCTTCCTGCCGACCTACGCCCAGTCGGTCCTCGGCCTCGGCCCGATCGCCGCCGGCTTCGTCCTCTCCGCCTGGACGCTGAGCTGGCCGATCTCCGCGGCCTTCTCCAACCGCGTCTACACCCGCATCGGCTTCCGCCTGACCGCCGTCCTCGGCATCTCCGGCGCCCTCGCCTGCCTGCTCGCCTTCCCCTTCCTCCCCTACCCGGGGGAGGCCTGGCAGCCGGCCCTCCTGATGCTGGCCCTCGGCGCCTGCCTGGGTCTCTTCCAACTCCCCCTGATGGTCGGCGTCCAGTCGACGGTCCCCTACGAGGAACGCGGCACCACCACCGCCTCCGTCCTCTTCTGCCGCCAGGTCGGCCAGAGCGTCGGCGCCGCCGCCTTCGGAGCGGTCGCCAACGCGGTCCTCGCCGCCCGCCTCGGCACCGACACCGACCTCGACGCCCTCGCCCGCTCGCTCGACACCACCGACGCCATCCGCCGCGCGGTCGACGCGGCCGTCGATTGGGTCTACTTCGGCGCCGCGGCCGCCGCCGCCCTCGCCCTCCTCGCCCTCCTCACCCTCGCCCCCCGCCGCTTCCCGGTCCTGGAGGAGGCGACGGGGGACGAGAAGGAGCGGGACCGCCCCGGCCTCAAGCCGTGAGGGCCGGGACGAAGCCGTCCGGCAGCCGCGGCGGAGTGCCGCGGGTCCACACCACCCGCAGCGCCGAGGCGGCGATCCGCCACCCGTCGGCCGTCCGCACCAGCTCGTTGTCGACGTGCCCGGCGGACACGAACAGGCCGCCCGACCCGTCCGCCAGGACGTGCGTGCTCAACTGGGCGCCCCTCGCGGTGGCCCGGTCGCCGTCGACCTCGACGACGAGGTCGGTCCCCAGGTGCACGGTCCGCTCGAACAGCGCCATGGCCTCCCGGACATGCGCCAGCAGGGCGTCCCGTCCGCGCACCGTGCCGATGGGCATCTCGGCGGTGACGTCCTCGGTGTGGAACGCGTCGACCCACTCCTCGTCGAACACCCCCACGTCCAGGGACCGCAGGTAGCGGCCCATCAGGTCGGTGATCTCGGCACGGTCGGCCAGGGCCCGCAGCTGCCGCTGCATCTCTTCGATGTCCATGCCGAAACTGTCGACCCTCAAGTCCACTTGAGGTCAAGGGTCTCTCGCCGCGGACACGGGGGCCCTGCCCGTCCGGCTCGGACGGGCAGGGCCCCCGTACGTACAAGCGGCGGTTGTACTACTCCGCCGAGGCGAGCCCGACGAACCCGGCCCACGCGTCGTGCGAGACCCGCAGGGCAGGCCGGGCCACGTCCTTCGAGTCGCGGACGTACACGGTTCCCGCGCCGGCCGCGACCTCGACGCACTGGCCGCCTTCGCCGCCGCTGTAGCTGCTCTTGAACCAGGCGAACGCGACCTCGACGCAGTCACCGCCTTCAGCACCGCTGTAACTGCTCTTGAACCAGGCGAGGGGCTCCGCGCTGTTCATAGGTCTCCCAACAGTCTTTCGATGAACGCAAGCGACTCTCGCGGGCTGAGAGCCTGCGACCGGATGGTCCCATAGCGGGCTGCGGCGAGGATCACCCGTTTGGGGTCGGCCTCCAACGTGCCGGTTCCCTGAGCTTCGGCGTAGGCGAACCTCTTGCCGTCATCTCGGGTGACGACGGTGAACGGCCCGTCCACACCCGAGTTGTCCTCGCAGTCGAACGGCATGATCTGGATCTCGACGTTCCTCCGCTGACCGATGAGAAGCAGATGCTCCAGCTGCCCGCGCAACACGCCCTTGCCGCCGATTCGCCGCCGCAGCACCGACTCGCACATGACGAAACTGAGCATGGGGGTGGGGCGGCGATCGAAGATGGCCTGGCGGGCAAGACGGGCGGTCACGCGCTGCTCGATGACCTCGGTGTCGAGCAGCGGCCGTCGGTTGTTCAACACCGCCCGCAGGTACTCCTCCGTCTGCAACAGCCCCTTCACCACCAGGGTGTCGTACGCCAACAGCTCTATCGCCCGCTTCTCCAGCTGCGCCATACCCTGGAAGAACGCCGGGTACTGCGCCTCCTCCAACTGGTCCTTCCAGACCTTCAACAGCCCGCCGGCGCCCAGCACCTCGTCCGACCGGTCGATCGCGCGCGGGGGAGGGATCCGTCTGCCCTGCTCGAAGGAGGCGATGGTCGAGGCCGAGTAGCCGAGCCGCTTGCCGAACTCCTCCCGTTCCATCCCCGCCCGCACCCGCAGCGTCTTCAGGCTCTGCCCGAACGCCGCCACCACGCCCTTGCCGGACTTGTCCGCCGCCTGGCCCGCCTCGGCGTCGGGTCCCGCCTCCGGCTCCGGCACCTCTTCTTCCACCGCACCCCGCCTCTCGTACCTGCGCCGACACGGCGCGTACAAGCGGATCGCGTCGGCGCGTCACCACTGGTCACGCTACGCCACCAAGAGGAGCTTGGAGGGCATGACGAGCAACATCGGCAGCCCCAGTGGGCCCACCCAACTCCCGGCCACCTCGCCTTACTTGACCGGCCGCGCCTTCGCCATGCGGTTCACCTCCACGCCCCGGGGCGCGCGGCTCGCGCGGCGGATGGTCGCCGTGCGGCTGGACGAGTGGGGGGTGCCGTACGGGAGCGCGGCGCACGAGGGCGTCGTGCTGGTCGCGGCCGAGCTGGCGGCGAACGCGGTGCGGCACGGGCACGTGCCGGGGAGGGACTTCCACCTCTCGCTCCGCGCCACGGAGGCGCCCCGGCCGGTCGCGCGGGTCGAGGTGAGCGACACCCGGGCCGAACGCCTGCCGTGCCGGCGCCACGGCCATCCCGGCGAGACGGATCCCGCCGAGGGCGGCCGGGGGCTGCTGCTCGTCGGGGGGCTCGCACAGCGGTGGGGGTGGCATCCGAGGCCCGGGGCGCCGGGGAAGACGGTGTGGGCGGAGTGCCTGCTCGACGTCGGGACGGAATAGTCCTGTACGGGGGCGGGTTGGGTGCGGACATGCGTCCTGATCCGGAACCGCGCGGCGGTCTCCATCCCCTGCTCGCGGCCCGGTTCAGTCCGCGCCGGTTCGACCCGGCCGGGCGGGTCGACGACCGGGCCCTGCACCTTCTCCTGGAAGCGGCCCGCTGGGCGCCCTCCGCGGGCAACTCCCAGCCGTGGGGGTTCTTCACGGCGCGGCCCGGGGAGCCGGGGCACGCGCGGGTGGTGCCGCACCTCGCGCCGAGCGCGGCCCGGTGGGCGGTGGACGCGGGCCTCCTGGTCGTGGCGCTGACGCGGCGGCACGTCGACGGCTCGGAGGTGGTGTACTCCGAGTTCGCCGACTACGACCTGGGCCAGGCCGTCGCCCACATGACCGTGCAGGCGCAGGCGATGGGCCTGGCGGCGCACCAGTTCCGCGCCTTCGACCTGGAGGGGCTCACCGAGGAACTGGCTCCCTCCCCCGGCTGGGCCGTCGTCTCGATGGTCGCCCTGGGCAGGGCCGCCGGCGCGCCGCCGGTGACCAGGGATCGGCGCGGCGTCGCGGAACTGCTGGCCGCCCCCTGGTCACCGGCGGAGTAGGGCTCAGAAGGCGGAGTCGTACGCCGCGTCCTGGGTCAGGTTCGTCCGGACGCCCCGCTTGAAGGGGGCGGACCAGTCGCCGGTGCCCGCGTAGAAGGTCTCGTCGCCGTTCCAGGCGACGAGGTCGGCGCGGCCGTCGCCGTCGGCGTCGCCGACGGCGGTGAGGCCCTTGAAGCCGCCCCAGCCGCCGCCGACCTGCTTGCGTGCGGCGAAGGTGCCGTCGCCCTTGCCGAGGTACAGCCAGAGGACACCGGAACGGTCCCGGGCGAGGAGGTCGCCGGCGCCCGCGCCGCCGAGGTTCCCGGCGGAGGTGATCTCGTTGTAGGCCTGCCAGCCGCCGCCGATCCTCTTCCGCGTGGAGAACGGCGCCTTGGCGTTGCCGGTGCCCGCGTAGAGCCACAGGACGCCGGTCTTGTCGGTGGCGAGGACGTCGGGCCGCCGGTCGCCGGTGACGTCGCCGCCGCCGGTGATCCGGTCGTACGTCTGCCAGCCGCCGCCGATCTGCGTCCGGGCCGCGAGGGGGGCGTTCCGCTTGCCGGTGCCCTGGTAGAGCCAGAGCACTCCGGAGCGGTCGCGGGCCACGCTGTCGGGCGCGGAGCCGCCCGCGACGTTCCCGACGGACACCAGCCGGTCGTACGCCTGCCAGCCGCCGCCCACCCGCGAGGCGCTGGTGCCGGTGAGCGGGCCGCCGGGGGCGGTGGGCCGGGTGCCGTACCGCCACAGGACGCCCTGCGGGTCCCGGGCGAGGAGGTCGGCGGTGCCGTCGTCGTCGTAGTCGTGCGCGGCGGGGGGCCGGGTCACGGTGAACCGGCCGGTGGTGACGAGGTCGGGGCCGATGCCGTCGTCCGGGCGGGCGTTGATCTCCCACTCGTACGTGCCGTTGCGGGCGGGCGCGTCCGGGTTCGCGGGGTCCAGGTCCTTGCCGTCCCAGTGCCAGGCGAACCTGCGGGGGGTCCCGGCCACGGTTCCGGCGGGGACGCCCCAGCCGCTGTACGTGGTCGTCCGGCTGGGCAGGTGGGTGACGGTCAGCCAGACGTGGCTGTCCGCCCGGGACAGGTCCCAGCCGAGGTCGACCCCGCGCGCCGCCTGCGCGCCGGTGAGCTCCTTCGGCACCGAGGAGCCGGTGAGGGCGACGACGGTCGACTGGCCGGTGGACGCGACCTGTTCGACCAGCGGGCGGCCGCCGTCGGCGCCCGGTGAGATCCGGTACAGCCCTTCGCCGTGCTCGGGCGTGCCGCCGCGGACCAGCAGCGAGCCGCCGGGGGCGGCGACGGCGGAGGAGTACGCGGTGAGGGCCTCGAACGTCTCGCCGGTGTCGAGCGACCGGAGGGTGAGGGGCCGCTTCCGCGGGTTGTGGCCGCCCGGGACGTAGGTGTCCTCCTCGATGGAGACCTTCTGGCCGGACGCCAGCCAGCCGCCGACCAGATACAGCGGGTCGGACCACGCGGCGGCGTCCGGGATCCACCGCTCCTCGGCGGACGCGCCCCGGCGGACGGCGACGATGCCGCTGCCCCCGGGCCGGGACTCGCGCCAGGCCGCGTGCGTGGCGGAGACGGCGCCCCACCAGGGCAGTTCGTCCGCGGAGCGGGCGAACCAGGCGTCCTCGCCGGTGGCGAGGTCGACGAGGATCTTGGCGGCCGTCACCGAACGCCCCACGCCGATCTCGCAGTCGTAGAGCGCGGCGCCGCCGCCGGTCCACCCCTCCTCGGCGCCCATGCAGCTGATCTGCGGCCCGCCGACCAGCTTGCGGGGCTTCGGCGTGCCTCCGGCGAGCACCTCGGCGTCGAGCGTGGCGGCGTACTGGACCTCGTACCCGTCCTCGTACCGGCCGAGGAGCAGCGTGTCGCCGGCCAGGCCCGTGTAGGAGTAGTCGCCGAGCGCGTCGAGGTCGACCGTGACCGGCGGTGTGCCCGGCTTCGCCGTGTCGTGGACCTTCAGCACCGAGCTGACGGTGAGCATCGCCCGGTCTCCGGTGACGACGAGGTCCCCGCCGCCGCCCGCGGCGGACGGGCCCGGCAGCACCGTCGAGGTGCCGTCCGCGTACCGGGTCCACCGGAACTCCGGCGCGCCGCTCCGGGTCTTCGACAGGAAGCCGCTCGGGCCCGCGCCGACGACGTCCGCGTCGCGCGGGAACGGTACGGCGGACGCCTGCTGGTCCTGCGTGGCCACCGGCGCGACCGGCGCGGCGGCGGCCGGGAGTGTGGTGAGCGTGCCGCCGGTGGCGGCGAGGACGACGGTGACGGCGGCGGCCGCGAGACGGCGGGCGCGCGTGCGCGTGATGTGCATGATCGTTTCCCTCCCCTGGGAGGCCAGACGCTACCGGACGGTCACATCGGGCGCCGCCTCCGGGGGGAGACGCAGAAGGGGTGACCGGCCGGGTCCAGGAGGACGCGCCAGCGGTCGGGGCGGGACTGGGCCGCGGGGAGGGTGGCGCCGAGGGCGGTCAGTGCGGCCACGGCCTCGTCGAGGTCGTCCACGTCGAAGTCGAGGTGGAGCTGGGCCGGGACGTCGCCGTCGGGCCAGGTCGGCGGGCGGTGGTCCGCGACCCGCTGGAAGCCGAGGACCAGGCGGTCCCCGTCCACGAGCGCGGCGAAGTCGGCGTCGGACCGCGCGTGCGGGGTCAGCCCCGTGGCCCTCGCGTAGAAGTCGGCGAGGGCCAGGGGGTCGGCGCAGTCGAGGTTCACCGCCGTCAGCTTCATCCGCATGCGCGGAGCCTACGGGCGGGGTTCCTCAACCGGCTCGGGGTTTTCCGCCGGGGCCTCGGCCGGGGCTTCCGCGGGTTCCTGCGCCGTCGGGCGGCCGGTGAGGGCGGCGAGGGAGTTGCGGATGTGCTCCATGTGGGAGTGGATCTCGTCGCGGGACTCGTCGTGCTCGCGCAGCAGCCGTTCCGTCGCCCGCTCCGTCCGCTCGGCCGTGAGCCGGGCCTCCGTCAGGATCTCCGCGGCCTTCGCGTCGGCGTCCTCCTGGCGGTGACGGGCCTCCTCCTCGGTGCGGGCGAGGGCGCGACCGGCCTCCTCCAGGCGGGCCTCGGCCCGGGCGACCTGCTCGACGTGGCGGGCGTCGAGCGCCGCGGCGGCCTCCTCCGCCTCGCGGTCGGCCTCGGCGCGGGCGGCACGGTGCTCCTCGGCCTGGTGGGCCAGGAGCTCGGCCGCGCGGTGCGCCGTCTCCTCGTACGCCTCCTTCGCCGCCTCCCTGGCCCCCTCGGCGTCCCGGCGGGCGATGACGGCCAGCTCCTCGGCGCGTTCGCGGGCGGCCTCCAGGGTGCCGCGGGCCTTCGCCTCGGCCTCGGCCCGGACCCCTTCCGCGTACGTCCTGGCCGCCTCCCCGGCCTCCCGGGCCGCCGCGTCCGCCGCCTCCGCGACGGCCTGCGCCTCGGCCTCGGCGGCGCGCACGAGCCGCTCGTCCTCCTGCTCCGCGAGCTTCAGGATCTGTACGGCGGCCTCGCCCAGGGACTCGTACCGCTGCGGTTTCAGCGCCGCGACGGTCTCCCGCAGCGCGGCCAGCTCCGTCTCCATCTCCTTCGCGAGGACGGTCAGCCGCGCGGCCCGCTCCCAGGTCTCGTCGCGCTCCCGGGACAGCGCGTCGACGTACCGGTCGACCTGCTCCGGGCGGTAGCCCCGGCCCCGTCCGACGGAGAAACTCATCTGCGCCCCTTCCCTCTGTCCTCACCCACCAGGATGCGCCATAAGAACGGACAAAAGGCGCCCGACGTGATCACACATCGAGCGCCCTTCATCACATTCCGCTCTCACACGGCGTCAGATCCGGCGCCCTTCCGACACCTCAGAGCAGCCCGTCCCACATCTGCTCCAGCAGCACCGACCACCAGTTCTCCGGCGAGGACAGCGCCGCCGGATCCAGCATCGCCAGCTGCGCCTGGAAGTCGACCGTCCAGCGCCCCGCCTGCTCCGGCGTGAGCCCGAACCGCAGCCGCCACATCCGCCCGAGCAGCGCCATCGACCGCGTGAACTCCGGCAGCCCGGTGTTCACGAACTGCGGCGGCACCGACGCCCCGCCCGGACCGGCCTCCACCGGCACCGCCACGATGTGCGCGGTCCCGTACTGGACGCAGATCGCCCGCCCGAAGTCCGAACCCAGCACCAGGTACGAGCTCGCGTCCGGCGCCGCCGGCACCTGGCGCTGCTGCGCCAGCTCCGCCAGCGTCGGCACCACCGGCATCGCGGGCTGCGCCCAGAAGAACGGCCCGAAGTCCGCCGGAAGGCCCGCCCACATGAGCGTGACCGCCACCAGCTCCGGCACGCCCTGCCGGGACACCGCGCGCTGGTCGAACCGGAGGATCCCCGGCCCGAACGCGCCCGCCAGCTCCTGCGCCACGGCCTCCGGCGGCACCGGCGGTGCCGGCTGCACCTGCGGCAGCGGAGCCCGTACCGGAGCGGGCCGCGCCGGACCGTCCGCCACCTGATGCAACTCGCCCTGATGGGTGAGCAGTTGACGCATGCCCTGCTGACGGCCCGCGTGGTCGCGGCCGTACGGGGCGATGCTGGTGATCCGCGCCTGCGGCCACGTCTCCCGGATCATCCGCGCGCAGTAACCGCCCGGCAGCTCACAGGAGGCCAGCTCCGTGTGGAGTTCGAGCACCTGCTGCGGCGGCACGCCGAGCCCGCGCAGCTCGTGCAGGATCTGCCACTCCGGATGCGGGGTGCCCGGCGCCGAACGCCGGATGATCTGCTGCTCCGAACCGTCCGGCGCCCGGTACCGCAGCACCGCCTGGTACCCGGGGCCCACCGTCGGCACACCGGCCGGCGGCTGCGGATACCCGTAGGCCGGAGCCGGGACGGGACCCGGCGCCGGAGCGGGAGCCGGGATCGGGCCCGGCGCCTGCGGCGCGGCCGGGGCGGGCGCGGGCGGCGGCACCGGCGCGCCCGGACCCGCCGGACCCGGCTGGGCCAGCATCGTCGGCGCGTGCTCGATGCCGTGCGCCGGCGTCCCCGCACCCCCGGAGGCACCCGGAGCACCCGGAGCACCCGGAGCACCGGGAACGCCCGGCGGCGGAGGCGGCGGAGGCACGTTCCCGCCGGACGGACCGGCCTGCCCGGGATGCGCCAGCATCGTCGCCGCGTGGTGCACCGGCTGCGGCGGCGTCACCGGGCCCGGCGGCGCGGGCGGCGGAGGCGTACCCGGACCGACGGGCGCGGCCTGCCCCACCGGCACACCCGGCGCCGGCGTCTGCGGCACCAGCTGCGTCGGTACGTACGCGGGCGCCGGCGCGGGCCCGCCGGACGTCGCACCGGGCGCCCCCGGCGGAGGCGGCGGCGCGACCGGCGCCGCCGTCTGCTTCTTCGGCGGCAGCGTCGCCTTGCTCGTCGCCGCGTCCGCGATGTCCCCCGCGCCCGGCACGACCGGCGGGGCCGCGGGCGGCGGCGGAGTGGCACCGGGCGCCACCGGCGGCGCAGGCGCGGCCGGGTCAAGGCGCGGCGCCACGGCCGTCTTCGGCAGCGCGCTCCCGCCCTGCATCAGCGCCGTCGGCGCGTCCGCGCCCACCACCGGCACCGGGGCGTCCTCGTCGTCGGCCCCCGACAGCGGCGGCGCGAACACCGTCGCCGGCAGCGGCACACCCTCCACACCGCCGGAGCTCGCGTTGGCGTCGACCCACGGACCGGCCGGCGCCGACGTCGGCACCCCGTCCATCGCCGTCGGCTCGTACTCCCCGTCCGACGAAGCGGAAGACGAAGACGCCGAAGAAGCCGAAGAAGCCGAAGACGCCGAAGAAGCCGAGGGCGGGTCGAACGAGGGAAGCGGGATCGCCGCCGCCGGCGTCTCCGAACCGTCCGACGCATCCGCCCCGGCCGACGACACCGACCCCGACGCCGACACCGCGACCGCCTCGGGACCCGACGCCGGAACCACGTCCCCGCCCGCGTCCGGCTCACCCTCCGACTCGGCCCGCTCCTCCTGCGACGCGTTCGGCCGCTGCGGCAGACCGATCTTGTCCGCCGCGTCCTGCAACCACTCCGGCGGACTCAGCAGGAACGACGTCTGATTCAGGTCGATCCGCGCCGGCGGCGCCGCCGGAACCGACACCGCCGCCTCCTCCACGGACCCGTACTCCTCCTCGTACCGCCGGATCACCTCACCCACCGGCAACCCCGGCCACAGCGTCGCCTCACCCGAATCCCGGGCGATCACCAGCCGCTGCCGGCCCCGGTCCGACGTCGGACCACCCTCACGGGCCTCCGCCCACACCACGAAACCCAGACCGAACTCCCGCACCCGCACCTCCTGGTGCTGGTACGGCGGCAGATCGCCGTTGATCCACTCCTCGGCGCGCTCCTGCGCCTGCGCGAACGTCACCACAGCCGGCTCAGCCTCCCACCGGGACCACGGGCACGGCACGCGCGAACCCGCCGTCCACCATCAGATTCGCGACCGTCTCCAACTCCGGCGGATTGCCGGCCAGCCGCAGCAGGAACGCGTCGAAATCCTCACCACACGGAAGCAGCAGACGCTCCACCCGCTCGTTCACCGACCACCCCGCGGCCTCCTCCCCGGAGTCCCGCACGTCGTCGTAGGCACAGAACCACACGGAACCCACACCCGCGCCCCGCACCTTCACCGCCACCAGACCACCCTGCACGAAGGCCACCCCCAGGTAGTCCTTCGTCAGATGGTCCCGCAGACACTTGTTGACATAGACGAGGTCGTTGAGCCCCGCCTCCTCACGCACCGTGAAGAACGGCTGGTCCACCAGAAGCCCCAGCTCCGCGTCGAGCGCCGCGCCCACCGGCGCACACCCACCCGCCACCTTCAGGAACGAGCGGTACGCCCCCGGCAGCCGATAGCCGAGATCCTCCTCGACGCCCTGCAACTGCTGCTCCGACACCGACATCCCCGACTTCGGCAGCCCGAAATGCACCGGACGCGTGTCCCGCAGCGGCCGCGTCCCCCGCTTCGCATGGTCCACCGCCGCCGTCGCCACCCCACCGTGATGCCGCAGCAACGCCTTCACCTCGACCGGCACCAACTCAAGACGACGCGAACCCACCACGTGATGCCACGTCCACCCGTGCGGCGTCGCCACCGCCGGAATCGTGTCCCACAGCTCGTGACCCGTCGCCGCCATCGCCGCGTTCGCCGACACGTAGTCCGTCAGCCGCAGCTCGTCGACACCGAAACCCTCCGGAGGCTCCGCGATCTCCGCCGCCGCACGCGCGTACGGCGAGAAATCCGGGAACCCCCGCTCGTCCACCCGCACCCCGCGCGGATGCCGCGAGGCGCGCACCGGATCCGGGAAGCGCACGACCTGCCCGGCATAAGCCGCGTTCGGTGGCGCGGTGTACTGCCCGAGCCGACCTGTCGTCATGGCGGTTGCCCCCTGCATGGCGTCACTGGCTGCTACTGCTTGCTACTCGCCGCTCGCGCACCCGGACACCACTGCTCCCGGCACGCCCGAGCGATCCCGCACAGCCTATGCGCTGCCACAAGAGCACGAACCGGGCCGCGCCCCCACCGGCCCACCCCGCACACCCACCGTCACGAACCGTCACGACCCCATGACAGGCCGACCACGGCTCCGACACACCGGCGCGGCGAAACCCCCACCCAGCTTCCCCATATGGCTCCCTATTTGGCAGGCTGTCACCGCAACTCGGGGGATTGCAGGAGGGGAAGACCAGCACGATGTACGCCAGCACCACACCCACACAGGGTGACCCACGCCTCAACTGGAGCAGCGACACCGACCACGGTCGCGCCCCCTTACTGCTCCACCGCCGCGACGGCATCCTCCCCGCCGTCGGGGCCGCGCTCTCCGTCCGCGGCGAGACCCTCACCTGCACCGCCGGCCGCGGCGACACGCCACCCGTCCTGCACGCCCTCGTCCAGGACTTCCTCGACACCCTCACCAGCGGCCAGCGCGAACGCTTCACCGGACGCTGCCCCGAAGCCATCCTGCTCTCCCGGCACCTCACCGCCACCGAGAACGGCCGCTCCAAGCGCGCCCAGCGCAAGCCCCTCACCGCGGGCGAGGCCCGCCGCAGCCTCAAACACGCCAAGATCACCGCCCGGCGCATCCGCGAGGACGGCGACCCCCTGCACGGCAGCTACGCCGCACCCTGCCGCTCCTGCGCCGCCCTCCTCGACCACTTCGGCGTCCGCACCGTCACACCCACCGAGAACGGCTGACCCGCACCATGGCCGACACCACCCGCTTCCCCGTCAACGTCGACGCCGCCCTCCGCGACGCCGGCTGGCAACCCGGACGCTGGGACATCAAACTCGCCGAGGAATGGGCCGACACCCTCCGCGCCCACGTCTCCCCCGCCGGCCACCGGCACACCGTCTTCCCCGCCGTCGTCGAAGCCTGGGCCGAATTCGGCGGCCTCCACCTCACCGCCCCCGGCCCCGGCCGCCAGATCGCACCCGCCACCCTCCGCTTCGACCCCCTCGCCGGCCTCCACCTCGCCCGCACCCTCGCCGACCTGGGCCGCGCCCTCGGCACCGAACTCGCCCCCCTCGGCGAAGAGGGCGACCACCAGGCCGTCCTCGCCATGGACGCCGAAGGCCGCGTCTACAGCCTCGACCACACCGGCGACTGGTACCTCGGCCGGGACATCGACACCGCCCTCGCCACCCTCGTCACCGGCACCCAGCCCGTCCGCCTCACCGCCGGCCAACCCCACCCCGCCGGGATCACCACCGGCTAACCCCGCCCCACCGGAATCACCGCCGACACCTTGAAACCACCCGCGTCCGTCGGCCCCGACACGAACGCACCCCCCAACCGCACCACCCGCTCCCTCATCCCCACCAGACCGTTCCCCCCGCTCGGCAACCCCGCGTCCGCCGCACCCGCGTCCGACGGACCGTTCTCCACCTGCGCCGCCACCTCCGCCTCACGATGCGCCAGCCGCACCACCACCGAAGCGCCCGGGGCATGCTTGTGCACGTTCGTCAACGCCTCCTGGACCACCCGGTACGCCGTCCGCTCCACCTCCGGCGGATACGCCCCCGGCTCCCCCAGCACCACCAGCTCCACCACCGCCCCCGCCCGCCGCGACTCCTGGCACAACTCCTCCAGCGCCCCCAGGCCCGGCCCCGCCGCCGCCTCCGCCGCCGCGGCCGCCGCCCGCCCCACCGCCGCCAACGGCACCACCGCCGGAACCGCCACCGGAGCCTCCTCCCGCAACACCCCCAACATCTCCCGCAACTCCGTCAGCGCCTGACGCCCCATGTCCCCCACCAGCGCCGCGTTCCGCACCGCCTTCTCGGGATCCTTCAACGCCACCGCCTGCAACGCCGCCGCGTGCACCACCATCAACGACACCCGATGCGCCACCACGTCGTGCATCTCCCGCGCGATCCGCCGCCGCTCCTCCTGCCGCGCCCACTGCGCCCGCTGCTCCGCCCGGTCCGCCAGCAGCGACAACTCCTGCTCCAACGAGTCCGCCCGCTCCCGCAGGCTCTCCATCAGCCGCCGCCGCGCCCCTATGTAGAGACCGAACAACACCGGAGGCGCGTTCAACCCCAGCGTCATGAACAGCGCCATCACCGGCACGTACCAGGCACTCGGATCGAAGTCGTCCGCCTGCGCGGCGATGTCCCGCCGCATCTCCACCGCCGTGACGACGAACACGGCGACCGTCGCCATCCCCGCCAGCACGGCCGTGTACCGACGCGGCACCTCCGAAGCGGCGAGCGTGTACAGACCGACGATCCCCATCAGGAAACCCATCTCGGCCGGCGCCACCGCGACCGACACCAGCACCACCGTGATCGGCCACCGCCGACGCACCAGCAGCACGGCCCCCACCACGAACCCGAACAGCGCCCCCAGCGCCTCCGGCACCCCCGCGCGGCCGGCGAACGCCACCCCCTCGAAGGCGCACTCCACCCCCGACACCAGCGCCAGTCCGACATCGAGCACGGCACTCCGCCGCCGCCCCCACCACCACACGGCCCGCGCGCCCGGCGCGTCCCGATCTGCCCCCGTTGCGGTCATGCCCCCACCCTACGGGCGCACCCCCGCGTACCCCGCGGGGCGTCAACACTCCGCACACCAGTCCCTCGAACTAGCGGAGCGGAAGCGGTCCTCGCAGCAGGCATCCGAGATCGCCCGGCGGGGCTGGGAAGCGACGATGCGCCGGCGCGAGGAGCAGCGGCAGGCAGCCAAGCGCGCGGCAGCCGACGAGATCGGTACTGGGCGGAGCTCGTGGGCGTGGACCCCGCCCGCTTCAACAAGACCACCCTCAAGCGCCATCAGCCCAAGACGATCCGCAAGAACACCGGGGTGGATTACCGGGGATGCCTCGCCATCCGCGTTCTCGGCAGTGCCGACTTGCACCGTCGCATCGAAGGCGCCCGGTACGGCATAGTAGGGGCGGCGTCCGCACTGGATCTCCAGAAACGGACATAAGGCCCATCCCGGGTCGTCTAAGGGCAAGACGGGAGATTTTGGTTCTCCATATGGGGGTTCGAGTCCTCCCCCGGGAGCTAGCCAGGTTAGGGCCCTGACCTCACAGGTCAGGGCCCTTCCTCATGGCCGTCCTCCGACGCCCCGGTATCCTGCGTGCGTCCACCACCCAAAGCCGAAGGGCATATCCGTGAGCGCCAACCGCCCGGCAGCCGTCGTCGTCCTCGCAGCGGGTGAGGGCACCCGCATGAAGTCCAAGACCCCCAAGGTCCTGCACGAGATCGCCGGGCGTTCGCTCGTCGGGCACGTCGTGTCCGCCGCGCGCGAGCTCGACCCCGAGCACCTCGTCGTGGTCGTGGGGCACGCGCGGGAGCGGGTGCGGGGGCATCTGGAGGAGGTGTACCCGGGGACCCGTACCGCCGTGCAGGAGGAGCAGAACGGCACCGGGCACGCGGTGCGCATGGCGCTGGAGGAGCTCGGGGACGCGCCCGAGGGGACCGTCGTGGTCGTGTGCGGCGACACCCCGCTGCTGTCCGGCGCGACGCTGCGGGGTCTGGCCGAGACGCACGCCGCCGACGGCAACGCGGTGACCGTGCTGACCGCGGAGGTGCCGGACTCCACCGGGTACGGCCGGATCGTGCGGGACGTGGCCACGGGTGCCGTGACCGCGATCGTGGAGCACAAGGACGCGTCGCCGGGCCAGCTGGACATCCGGGAGATCAACTCGGGTGTGTTCGCGTTCGACGGCGTGCTGCTCGCGCAGGCGATCAAGCAGCTGCGGACGGACAACAGCCAGGGCGAGGAGTACCTCACCGACGTGCTGTCGATCCTGCGTGAGGCGGGCCACCGGGTCGGCGCCTCCGTGGCGGCCGACCACCGGGAGATCCTCGGCATCAACAACCGCGTGCAGCTGGCCGAGGCGCGGGCGCTGCTGAACCGCCGGCTGATCGACGCCGCGATGACGGCCGGGGTGACGGTGGTCGACCCGGCGTCGACGATCGTGGACGTGACCGTGACGTTCGAGCCGGACGCCGTGATCCACCCGGGTACGCAGCTGCTCGGTGCCACGCACGTCGGGGAGGACGCCGAGGTGGGTCCGAACACCCGTCTGACGGACACGACGGTGGGCCGGGGCGCGCGGGTGGACAACACGGTGGCGGTGTCGGCGGAGATCGGCGACGGGGCCTCCGTGGGTCCGTACGCGTACCTCCGTCCGGGTGCGCGGCTGGGCGCGAAGGCGAAGATCGGCACGTATGTCGAGGTGAAGAACTCGTCGATCGGTGAGGGTACGAAGGTTCCCCATCTGTCGTACGTGGGTGACGCGACGATCGGCGAGTACTCGAACATCGGTGCGGCGAGCGTCTTCGTGAACTACGACGGGGTGGCGAAGCACCACACCACGATCGGGTCCCACTGCCGGACGGGTTCGGACAACATGTTTGTGGCTCCCATCACCATCGGGGACGGTGCGTACACCGCGGCGGGGTCCGTGATCACGAAGGACGTGCCGGCGGGTGCTCTGGCTGTCGCCCGGGGCCAGCAGCGGAATATCGAGGGTTGGGTCGCCCGGAAGCGGCCCGGCAGCGCCGCGGCGAACGCGGCCGAGGCGGCCTCGGAGGGGGCGGCCGGCGAAAGCTGACCGGAAACAGGTGCGTCGAACTCGGCGTACCGTGATACGTGCACACAAATTCGGCTGGTTCGCACACGCCTCCGGGAGCTCCGGGAGCGCGGGTCTTGCGGCCAGAGAACACGTCTGAGGAGACAGTGCTGTGACCGGGATCAAGACGACCGGCGAGAAGAAGCTGATGCTCTTCTCCGGCCGCGCCCACCCCGAGCTGGCCGAGGAGGTCGCGCACCAGCTGGGTGTCGGTCTCGTTCCGACCAAGGCGTTCGACTTCGCCAACGGTGAGATCTACGTCCGCTTCCAGGAGTCGGCGCGCGGCGCCGACTGCTTCCTGATCCAGAGCCACACGGCTCCGATCAACAAGTGGATCATGGAGCAGCTGATCATGATCGATGCTCTGAAGCGGGCTTCGGCCCGGAGCATCACCGTGATCGTCCCGTCGTACGGCTACGCCCGTCAGGACAAGAAGCACCGTGGCCGCGAGCCGATCTCGGCCCGTCTGGTGGCGGACCTGATGAAGACGGCCGGCGCGGACCGGATCCTGACCGTGGACCTGCACACGGACCAGATCCAGGGCTTCTTCGACGGCCCGGTGGACCACCTGTCGGCGCTGCCGGTGCTGGCGGACTACGTGGGCAGCAAGGTCGACCGCGAGAAGCTGACGATCGTGTCCCCGGACGCGGGCCGCGTGCGGGTCGCCGACCGCTGGTGCGACCGCCTGGACGCGCCGCTGGCGATCGTGCACAAGCGCCGTGACAAGGACGTCGCCAACCAGGTGACGGTCCACGAGGTCGTCGGTGACGTGAAGGGCCGCGTCTGTGTCCTGGTGGACGACATGGTCGACACGGGCGGCACGATCTGCGCGGCGGCCGAGGCGCTCTTCGCGCACGGTGCCGAGGACGTGATCGTGACGGCGACGCACGGCATCCTGTCGGGTCCGGCGGCGGACCGCCTGAAGAACTCCAAGGTGAGCGAGTTCGTGTTCACGGACACGCTGCCGGTGCCCGGCTCGCTGGAGCTGGACAAGATCACGGTGCTGTCGATCGCGCCGACGATCGCGCGCGCGGTGCGCGAGGTGTTCGAGGACGGTTCGGTGACGAGCCTCTTCGAGGAGCACTGAGTCCCGGGTTCCACGACGGAGGGCCGTCTTCCCCGCTCGGGGGAGGCGGCCCTCCGCCGTTCCCGGACCCACAGGCTGGTGATCCATTTGGGGGGCCGGGGTGGGGCGGGTAGACTGCCCTGGTTGCTCGGCGAGGGAGGCCGGTACCCGTTCTCGGGTCGGCGCTCCGTTATCGACGCGCTCTTCGTAGCAGGCCATCGCCAGTCGGCGGCCGGGTGACAGTCGCGTTCGTCACCACCACTTACGAGGAGTGCACATGTCCGAGGTGAAGCTCACCGCCGCCGTCCGCACCGAGTTCGGCAAGGGCGCCGCCCGCAAGATCCGCCGTTCCGGCAACGTCCCCGCGGTCGTCTACGGCCACGGTTCGGACCCGATCCACCTGACGCTGCCGACGCACCAGACCACGCTGGCGCTGCGTACCCCGAACGTCCTGCTGGCCCTGGACATCGAGGGCAAGGGCTCCGAGCTGGCCATCCCGAAGGCCGCCCAGCGCGACCCGCTGAAGGGTGACCTGGAGCACGTCGACCTCCTCCTCGTGAAGCGCGGCGAGAAGGTCACCGTCGAGATCGTCGTCGAGACCGAGGGCGACCTGGCCCCGGGTGCCTTCCTGGTCGAGAACGTGCTGAACACGCTCTCCGTCGAGGCCGAGGCCACCCACATCCCGGAGTCCGTCACGGTCTCCATCGCGGGTCTGTCCGCCGGTGACTCGATCCACGCCAAGGACATCGCGCTGCCGAAGGGCACCGCCCTGGTGACGGACCCCGAGGCCGTCGTCATCCAGATCCTGGCCGCCCAGGCCGAGGAGCCGGCCGCCGAGGGCGCCGGCGACGAGGCCGCCGAGGCCTGAGCCGTAGGCTCTTGTCCGACGTGACGGGGTGACGGGCCGTGCTGCGGTCCGTCACCCCGTTTCGCTGTGTCCGTTTCCCTGTGTCCGGTGAATGAGGAGAGTGCGATGACCGACGACGCGAACGCGCCCTGGCTGATCGTGGGCCTCGGCAATCCGGGGCCGGAGTACGCGGGAAACCGCCACAACATCGGCTTCATGGTGGTGGATCTGCTGGCGGAGCGGATCGGCGGGAAGTTCAAGCGGGCGCAGAAGGCGCAGGCGCAGGTCGTGGAGGGCCGGCTGGGGCCGGTGGGCCCGGCGAACCGGCGGGTGGTGCTGGCGAAGCCGATGTCGTACATGAACCTGTCCGGTGGGCCGGTGACGGCGCTGCGGGACTTCTACAAGGTGCCGACCGCGCACGTGGTGGCGGTCCACGACGAGCTGGACATCGACTACGCGACGCTGCGGCTGAAGCTGGGCGGCGGGGACAACGGGCACAACGGCCTGAAGTCGATGACGAAGGCGATGGGTGCGGACTACCACCGGGTGCGGTGCGGGATCGGGCGTCCGCCGGGCCGGATGCAGGTGGCGGACTTCGTGCTGAAGGACTTCTCGTCGACCGAGCGCAAGGAGCTGGACTGGTTCGTGGACCGGTCGGCGGACGCGGTGGAGTGCCTGGTGACGGAGGGCCTGGAGCGGGCGCAGTCGGCGTACAACTCCTGACGGTCGTCTTTCGGCCGTACGACTGTACGATCGCGGGTCATGACGCACGTCCGGAACGCCGCCATGGCCCTCGTCGCCGTCCTGCTCGTCGTCGCGGGGGTGTGGGCGTCGTGGGCGTCGGCGCAGCACGTGCTCCTTTCGAAGGGCCGTGAGCACGGGACCCTGACCGTGACGGGGTGCGGGGACGAGCGGTGCGGCGGCGCGTACGTGCCGGAGGTCGCGGGTGCGCCGCGGCGGACGCTGACGATCGAGCGGTCGGTGGCGGTGGAGCCGGGTGCGGTGATCCCGGTGGTGGTGAAGCCGGGCACGGACGAGGGCGTACGGGCCGGCTGGGGCGGCGGGCTGCACGCCTGGCTGCCGTTGGGCGGGGCGCTGGTCCTGGCGGCTCCGCTGGTGGCGGGGGGTCTGCGGCTGCGGCGCACGGCGTGGTCGCTGGCGGGCGCGGGGGCGGCGTTGTGGGTGGCGGCGTTCCTGGCGCTGTGAGCGGCGCCAAAGTGCAACCGGTTTCAACCAGTTGATGGTGGGATCGTTATGCACCTCTGGGTTAAGCGTGGCTCAAAGCGACGGATAGGCTGCCCCCGCCACCTCCCACGGCATCCCTCATCCCACAGATGGACGACTGCACATGCGACGTTCCCTCATTCCTGCCGCCACGCTCGTGGCGGCCATGGCGGGCTCTCTGGCTCTGGCGCCGGCGGCTTCCGCCTCCAGCGGTGTCTACGACCTCGAGCTGCACCAGAAGACGCCGATCAAGGCGGCCGAGTTCGAGCAGGGCGAGTGCCCGGACACCATCCCGGCCGGCAAGGACGGGTGGCACTTCGTGATCCCCGGCGGCGGCACGGACTTCGTGAAGCTGACGGTCACGTTCGACAACGGCGCCCCCATCGAGATCACGTCCTTCGGCCCGCCGAAGGACGACCACGCGTACGTGGCCTCGGACGCCGGTGCGGAGCTGACCTCGGCGGTCGCGACGGTCAAGGGTGAGCGGGTGAAGTTCTTCAACCTCTCCCACACCTGCGCCGCGGAGGGCGAGGAGACCACCGGTGGCACCGCCACCGGTGAGACCACGACCGGTGAGACCACCACGGGCGAAACCACGACCGGCGAGACCACCACGGGTGAGACCACCGCCACCGGTGAGACCACCGCCACGGGTGAGACCACCTCGACCGGTGAGGCCACCGCCACGGGTGAGACCACCTCGACCGGCGAGACCACCGCCACCGGCGAGACCACCTCGACCGGTGAGGCCACCGCCACGGGCGAGACCACCTCGACCGGTGAGACCACCGCCACCGGCGGCTCCTCCGCCACCGGCGAGACCACCGCCACGGGTGGGACCGCCACGACCGGTGAGGCCGCCACCGGTGACGTCAAGGGTGGGACCGACACCAAGGGCGGCTCCGAGGAGGGCAACCTCGCGGAGACCGGTTCGAGCGCGCCGGTCGGCGTGATCGCCGGCGTCGCCGCCGCGCTCGCCGCGGCCGGCGCGTTCCTGGTGCTGCGCCGTCGCAAGGCCGCGCAGGGCTGACGTACTCCGTCGCGTGAAGCGAAGTGCCCCCACGGGATTCCCGTGGGGGCACTTCTCGTGGGTCCGGCGGCGTCAGCCGGTGTTGCGCAGGCCCGCGGCGACGCCGTTGACCGTGAGCAGCAGGGCCCGCGCGAGGAGCGGGTCCGGCTCGTGGCCGGCCTCGGCGTCGGCGCGCTGGCGGGCGAGGAGGGCGACCTGGAGGTAGGAGATCGGGTCCAGGTAGGCGTCGCGGATGGCGAAGGTCTGCTGGAGGACGGGGTGGGAGTCGAGCAGCTTCTCGCCGCCGGTCACCTTGAGGACCTCCTCGACCGTGAGCGCGTGCTCCGCCTCGATGGTCTCGAAGACGTGCTTGAGCTCGTCGGGGACGAGGGTGTCGACGTAGTGGCGGGCGATCCGCAGGTCCGTCTTCGCGAGGGTCATCTCCACGTTGGAGAGGAAGTTGCGGAAGAAGTGCCACTGCTCGTACATCTCGCCGAGGACCGCGTCGAGGCCGGCCTCGCGGAGCGCCTTGAGGCCGGATCCGACGCCGAACCAGCCGGGGACGATCTGGCGGGACTGGGTCCAGCCGAAGACCCACGGGATGGCGCGGAGTCCGTCAAGTCCCGCGCCGGAGTCGGGCCGGCGGGAGGGCCGGGAGCCGAGGTGCAGGTCGGCGAGCTGGTCGACGGGGGTGGCCGCGAAGAAGTACGCGGGGAGGTCGGGGTCCTCGACGAGCTTGCGGTAGGCGGTGTGGGCGGCGTCGGAGACGGTGTCCATGGCCGCGTCCCAGCGGGCCAGCGCCTCCTGGGACTGGCGCGGCGCGGTGTGCAGGGCGGAGGCCTGCAGGGTGGCGGCGACGGTGAGTTCGAGGTTCTCGCGGGCCAGCGACGGGATGAGGTACTTGTCGGAGATGACCTCGCCCTGCTCGGTGACCTTGATCTCGCCCTCCAGGGTGCCCCAGGGCTGGGCGAGGATCGCGTCGTGCGAGGGGCCACCGCCGCGGCCGACGGTGCCGCCGCGGCCGTGGAACAGCCTCAGCCGGACCCCGTAGCGGTGGGCGACGTCCCTCAGCCTCCGCTGGGCGCGGTGGATCTCCCACTGGCTGGTGGTGATGCCGCCGAACTTGGAGGAGTCGGAGTAGCCGAGCATGACCTCCTGGACGTCGCCGCGGAGCGCGACGAGGCGTCGGTAGGAGGGGTCGGCGAGCATGTCGTTGAGGATGACGTCGGCGGCCTTGAGCTCGTCGGTGGTCTCCAGGAGCGGCACGATGCCGATCTTGGCCCAGCCGGCGTGCAGGTCGATGAGGCCGGCCTCGCGGGCGAGGACGGTGGCGGCGAAGACGTCGTCGGCGCCCTGGCACATCGAGATGATGTAGGACTCGATGACCTCGGGGCCGAAGCGCTCGAAGGCTTCCTTGACGGTGTGGAAGACGCCGAGGGTCTTCTGGCCGGGGGCGTCGAGCGGGGCCGGGGTGGGGGCGAGCGGCCGGCGGGAGCGGAGTTCCTTGGCGAGGAGCTTCTGCCGGTAGTCGCGGGGCATGTCGGCGTACCGCCAGGACTCCTCGCCGAGGCGGTCGAAGAGCTGGCCGAGGGCGTGGTGGTGGGCGTCGGCGTGTTCGCGGACGTCCATGGTGGCGAGCTGGAGGCCGAAGGCGGCGAGGGTGCGGATGGTGCGGTCCATCCGGCCGTCGGCGAAGAGGCCGCCGCGGTGTTCGCGCAGGGAGGTCTGGATGAGGGTGAGGTCCTGGACGAGCTCGGCGGTGCCGAGGTAGTCGCGGCCCTCCTGGTGGGGGGTGCCTGCGGCGAGGCGCTCGCGGGTGTTGAGGAGCTTCTGGCGGATGCAGGTGGCCTTGAGGCGGTACGGCTCCTCGGCGTTGAGCCGCTTGTAGCGCGGGCTGATCTCGGGGAGGAGGTCGAGGTCGCGCTGGAGGGAGTCCAGGAGTTCCTGGGTGGCTCCGGTGTAGCGGATGGAGTTGGAGAGGAGGCCGCGGAGGAAGTCGATGAGCTCCAGGGCGTCGGTGATGCCGTGCTCGTGCTGGAGGATCAGGACGTCCCAGGTGACCTGGGGGGTCACGTTCGGGTTGCCGTCGCGGTCGCCGCCGATCCAGGTGCCGAAGGTGAGGGGGCGGGTGCCGGCGGGCAGCTCGTAGCCGACGCGCTCCAGCTCGGCGGCGAGGTCCTCCAGGACGTCGCCGACGGCTCCCGCGTGGAGCTCGTCGAGGTAGTAGATGGCGTTGCGGGCCTCGTCGGCGGGCTCCGGGCGGACGACGCGGAGTTCGTCGGTCTGCCAGATGAGGTCGATGTTCTCGGCGAGGCGGAGGTCGTGGCGGCGCCGGTCGGCCTCGATGACGGGGCTCTCCAGGAGGGCGCCGATGCGGCGGAGCTTGTTGAGGACGGAGCGGCGGGCGGCCTCGGTGGGGTGCGCGGTGAAGACGGGCCGCACGTTGAGGTTCTTGATCGTCTCGCGGACGTGGGCGGGGTCGCCGTCCTTGAGCATGTCGGCGGTGCGGGCCAGGAGGCTGCCGTCGGCGGCGCGCTTCTCGCGGAGCTCGCGGCCGCGGTGGACCTGCTCGGTGACGTTCGCCAGGTGGAAGTAGGTGGAGAAGGCGCGGACGAGCTTGGCCGCCGTCTCCAGTTCGACGCCGCGGAGCAGCTCGGCGGCGGCGTCGCCGTCCTCACGGGTGAGTCGCCGGACCTTCTCGACGAGGTCGAGGAGGTCGTGGCCCTCCTGGCGTACGAGGGTCTCGCCGAGGAGGTCGCCCAGTCGGCGGATGTCGGCGCGCAGCTCGGCGTTGGTGGTGGGAGTCTGGTCGGCACTGCTCACAGGTGTGGCTCCTTGCAGTGTTCAAGCACGTCTGGAGGGTTCTGGAGGCTTGCGGACCGCGCTGTCCGGCGTCCCCAGGATAGGTGTCCATTCCCTGGACGTCGGCGAGCCCCCCGCTTGTGCCCTCTTGCCGGGCGCCGTCACGCTGCCATACTTACGTTGCCGTAGGTTACGCAGCCGTAGCCTCGACGCGGCCGATTCCGGCCGTGCCTTCATCCTCTCCCTCACCCCCCAGGGGACACACGTATGACCATCACCCCCGACATGACTTCGGCGTCCGAGACGCAGGATCAAGCCCAGGCCCTGCCCGCCGCCACGCTCGGCGGCGACCGCAAGGGGTCCGTCGAGCAGCTCGCACTGGGGCTGTTCATCGTGGTGCCGTTCGCGGCGCTCGTCGCGGCGGTGCCGCTGGCCTGGGGGTGGGGGGTGAGCTGGCTGGATCTCGGGCTGATGACGGCGATGTACTTCATCGGCTGTCACGGCATCACGATCGGTTTCCACCGGTACTTCACGCACGGCTCGTTCAAGGCGAAGCGGCCGCTGCGGATCGCGCTGGCGATCATGGGTTCGCTGGCGGTGGAGGGGCCGCTGGTGCGGTGGGTGGCGGATCACCGCAAGCACCACAAGTTCTCGGACGCGGACGGCGACCCGCACTCGCCGTGGCGGTTCGGCGAGACGGTCCCGGCACTGCTGAAGGGCCTGTGGTGGGCGCACATCGGCTGGATGTTCGACGAGGAGCGGACGCCGCAGCACAAGTACGCACCGGATCTGATCAAGGACCGGGCGATCCGGCGGATCTCGCGGCAGTTCATGCTGTGGACGATCGTGTCGCTGGCGATCCCGCCGGTGATCGGCGGGCTGGTGACGTGGTCGTGGTGGGGCGCGTTCACGGCGTTCTTCTGGGGCTCGCTGGTCCGGGTCTGCCTGCTGCACCACGTGACCTGGTCGATCAACTCGATCTGCCACGCGGTGGGCAAGCGTCCTTTCAAGTCGCGTGACCGTTCGGGGAACGTGTGGTGGCTGGCGGTGTTGTCCTGCGGCGAGTCGTGGCACAACCTGCACCACGCGGAGCCGACCTCGGCGCGGCACGGCGTGCTGAAGGGACAGATCGACTCCAGCGCCCGGTTGATCCGCTGGTTCGAGCAGGCCGGCTGGGCGTACGACGTGCGGTGGCCGGCGCGGTCCCGTATCGACGCCCGGCGCCAGTCGGCGTCCGCCGACGCGGCATGATGGAGGACGTGGCGATCGACGGCAGTTCCAGCAGCACCAGCGGTCCGGGCGGCACCGGGGCGAAGCCCCGGCGGAGCCGCCGGGTGCGGATGACCGGTGCGGAGCGCCGGGAGCAGCTTCTGGACATCGGCCGGACGCTCTTCGCCGAGAAGGGGTTCGAGGGCACGTCGGTGGAGGAGATCGCGGCGAAGGCCGGGGTCTCGAAGCCGGTGGTGTACGAGCACTTCGGCGGCAAGGAGGGGCTGTACGCGGTCGTGGTCGACCGGGAGATGCGTCAGCTCCTCGACGGGGTGACGGGCGCGCTGACCGCGGGCCACCCCCGGGAACTGCTCGAACAGGCGGCGTTCGCGCTGCTCGACTACATCGAGAACTACACGGACGGGTTCCGGATCCTGGTCCGGGACTCGCCGGTGGCCCAGTCCACGGGCACGTTCGCCTCGCTGATCAGTGACATCGCCACGCAGGTCGAGGACATCCTGGGTCTGGAGTTCAAGGCGCGCGGCTTCGACCCGAAGCTGGCGCCGCTGTACGCGCAGGCGCTGGTCGGCAGCGTGGCGCTGACCGGCCAGTGGTGGCTGGACGTCCGCAAGCCGAAGAAGGCGGAGGTCGCGGCGCACCTGGTGAACCTGGCGTGGCACGGCCTGGACGGCCTGGAGCAGAAGCCGCGGCTGATAGGGCACCGGAAGAGCTGACCCGGCGCGCCGGTCCGGGCCCGGGTCCGCGGGCCGGTGTCCGGGCGCCCGGCCGCGGTCGCCGGGGCCGGTGCCCGGTCCGGGCGGGGTCCGCCGACCTGACGGATCCCGAAAAGATTCGTTGCCGTATCAACGTTCAAGGTTATGATCCCCCCACATCCGGGGGGGTGTCCGCCCTCCGCGCGTGCCTTCTGCCGCGCGGAGCAGGAGCGGAACCCTGCCCTGGATCCTGTTCTCACGTTCCCCAGGGGGGGATCACTTTGCGTACCGCTTTCTCCCTGCGCGGCCGCCGGATCGCCGCGTGCACCGCTCTCGCCCTCTCCGCCGGCATGCTGCTGGCGTCCCCGGCCGTGGCACAGCCCACGCCCCCGCCGACCGCGGAGCAGCCGCGTCACGCCGCGACCCCGCTGCCCGACCTCGACCTGTCCCCGCTGCGCGCGGGCGCGACCGCCCGGACCGCCGAGGCGGGCGACCCGCTGGCGTCGCGGTTCGACGTGGACGGGGACGGTTTCACGGACATTCTGCTGCGCGACTGGAACGACCAGCTCGGCGTCGTGACCAGCGGTCCGGGTGACAGCAACGTGTGGACGCGCTACGGCACCGACGAGCTCCCGATGGACCTGGTCCCGCTCGGCGACCAGAACGGCAACGGGCAGCCCGAGGTGCTGGTGCTGACCAAGTACGGCAAGGCCGAGCTGCAGGGCGACGCCTCGCTGTACGGTGCCACCCACTACTGGACCGGCAGCGGCTGGAACGTCTACAACAAGGTCTTCTCCCCCGGTGACGTCGACGGCGACGGACGCTTCGACCTGCTGGCCCGCCAGCACAACGGGGACCTGTACTTCTACCGGGGCACCGGCAACCCCTCCGCGCCGTTCTCGGCCCGCGTGAAGGCGGGTGTCGGCTGGGGCGCCTTCGACCAGCTCGTCGGCATCGGCGACAACGACGGCGACGGCCGGGGCGACGCGGTGGCCCGCACGCCGGACGGCACCCTGTACTTCTACGGCAGCACGGGCGTGAAGACGAACCCGTTCAAGCCGAAGAAGCAGCTCGGCGGCGGCTGGAACACGTACAACCAGCTCGTCTCCGTCGACGACACCAACGCGGACGGTTTCGCGGACCTGTTCGCGCGGGGCGTGGACGGCTCCCTCTGGGTGTACAACGGCCGGGGCAACGGCACCTTCGCCACCAGGGGCCGGATCGCGTCGGCCGGCAGCTTCATCGGGGTCGACCAGTTCGCCGGCTCCGGCGCCAACGCCCACGCGGGCAAGAAGTCGCTGCTGGCACGGACGCCCGGGGGCACCCTCTACTGGTACGGGGCGACGAACAACGGCAAGCTGACCGCACGCAAGCCCGTCGAGGGCAACGTGTCGGGCCTCACGGTGGGCTATGCCGCCTCCCTCGACAAGGCCAGCTTCGGCGACCTCTTCCTCCTCGCCGGCGGCACCCTGTACACCGAGGGGTGGAACGGCGGCGGGTGGGGCTCGTACAACCACGTCTTCGGCCCCGGCGACCTGAACGGCGACGGCAAGGGCGACCTGCTGGCCCGCGACCGCTCCGGCGTCCTGTATCTGATGCGGGGCAACGGCGAGGGCACCGGCTTCGCCTCGCGGATCCGGGTCGGCAGCGGCTGGGGCGCGTACAACCGCCTGATCGGCGCCGGCGACGTCTCCGGCGACGGCCGCGCGGACGTCCTCGCGCGGGACGGTTCGGGCACCCTGTGGCTGTACAAGGGCACGGGCGTGTCGACGCGTCCGTTCGCGACCCGGCAGAAGGTCGGCGGCGGCTGGAACACCTACCGGCAGATCGTCGCCCCGGGCGACGTGGACGGCGACGGCCGCGCGGACCTGCTCGCGACGACGTCCGGGGGCACGCTGTACCGCTACCACGCGACGGGCTCCCGGGTCGCGACGGCCACCTTCGCCACGCGTGCCGCGGTCGGCGGCGGCTGGCAGGCCTACTCGAACCTGTACTGATCCGCGTCGCCCCGGCGCCGGCATCCGTTCGTCCGGATGTCGGCGCCGGGCGCTACACTCACGCACACACGGGGAGAGGTGTTCGCCCTTCGCACGCGAGTGCGTCGCGCAGGCGTGCGAACCCACCCCGGTACCCACATCTTCATGTTCCCCAGGGGGGGATACCTTTGCGTTCCATGTTCTCCGGGCGCGGCCGCCGCGTCGCCGCGTGCACCGCCCTCGCCCTTTCCGCCGGCATGCTGCTGGCCACCCCCGCCTCGGCCGACGACGTCGTTCCGTCGAAGTCGCGCGCCCTCGCCGAGCGGAAGCAGGACCACAAGCCCACGCAGCGGAGCCTGACGCTGCCTCAGACCGGCGCCGCCCGCGCGGACGCGCAGGCCGCCGAGGCCGCCTCGCCGCTCCTGTCGGACCTGGACGGCGACGGCTTCGAGGACCTCATCTACCGCGACACCTTCGGTTTCCTGAACGCGGTCACGGCCACCGGCCTGTCCCCGTTCGGCGAGATCGAGACCGTCGTGAAGGACGTCGTGCCGATCGGCAACCAGGTCGGGGACGAGCGGCCCGAGGTGCTGACGGTCAGCGAGACCGGCGCGCTCGTCATGTACCGCGACAACAACGAGTTCGGCAGCCAGGACGCGGACGGTAACCCGCGCCCGGGCACCTTCGTGGGCGGCGGCTGGCAGACCTACAACAAGGTCTTCTCCCCCGGCGACGTGAACGGTGACGGCCGTGCCGACGTCCTCGGCCGCGCCAAGACCGGCCAGCTGTACCTGTACCTCGGCACCGGCAGCGCGGACAAGCCGCTGAGCGGCCGGACCCTGATCGGCCCCGGCTGGAACAAGTTCGACCAGCTCATCGGCGTCGGCGACGGCAACGGCGACGGCCACGCCGACCTGTACGCCCGCTACCCCGACGGCCAGATGGTCTTCTACCCGGGCACCGGCGTCGTCGCCCGGCCCTTCGGCGCCCCCAAGGCCATCGGCGGCGGCTGGCAGGCGTACACCCAGATCGTGGCGGGCGGGAGCGGCAGCCTCCTCGGCCGCGCCCTGGACGGCACGCTCTTCTTCTACGCCCCGAAGGGTGACGGCACCCTCGCGGGCCGCGTGCAGGAGGGCGACAAGGGCGCCTGGTCGGACGCCGCGCAGATCGCCAACGCGGGCAGCATCCCGTACCTGGGCCGCACGGGCGTCAACGCCATCACCTCGAACGGCACCTGGTACTGGTACGACAACCTGACGACGGGCCGGCTCAGCTCCCGTACCCTCGTCTCCGGGCCGGACGCGTTCATGGCGAGCCTGAACCTCTTCACCGTCTCCTCGCTGAACGACGACGTCGTCGGCGACGACGCCTACATCATCGACGGCCGACTGTTCATCGACGGTGAGGACATCGGTGGCGGCTGGAACGCCTTCACCTCGATCGTCGGCCCCGGCGACCTGACCGGCGACGGCAAGGGCGACCTCGTCGCCCGCGACCGCTCCGGCGTCCTGTGGCTCTACAAGGGCAACGGCCTGGGCACCGGCTTCGCGCCGCGCGTGAGCATCGGCGGCGGCTGGAACGGCTTCAACAAGCTCCTCGGCGCCGGCGACTACACCGGTGACGGCCTCACCGACCTGGTGGCCCGCACCACCGGCGGCGACCTGTACGTCTACCCGGGCACCGGCAACGCCAGCGGCGTCTTCGGGGCCCGCAAGCTGGTCGGCAGCGGCTGGAACACCTTCAAGCGCCTCACGGCCCCCGGCGACCTGAACGCCGACGGCAAGAGCGACCTCCTCGGCGTCAACAGCGCGGGCGAGCTCTACCCCTACCTGAACACCTCGTCGGCCCGCTTCGCCAAGCAGAAGAGCGCCGGCACCGGCTACCAGGTCTACAACAAGTTCGACTGACCCTCGGGTCGGGCCCGTCAGCCGCCCCCGCACCGGTTCCCTCCGGTGCGGGGGCGGCCGCGTTTCCGGGGGGTCAGGCGGGCTTGCGGGCGACGGCGAAGACGCGGCGGAAGGGGAAGACCGTGCCGTCGGGGCCCGGGGGGTAGGCCTCGCGGAGGAGGTCGCGGTACTGGGCGAGGAAGGTGTCGACGGCTTCCCGGTCGTCGCCGAGGGTGGTGAGGACGGGGCGCAGGGCGGTGCCCTTGACCCAGTCGAGGACGGGGTCCTCGCCCTGGAGCAGCTGGCAGTAGACGGTCTCCCAGACGTCGGTCTCGCAGCCGAGGGCGGTGAGCCGGGTGAGGTAGTCGGCGGCCTCCAGGATGTGGACGAAGCGGCGGCCCTGGCCGGCGAGCCGGCCGCGCCACTCGGGGCGGGCGCAGAGTTCGCCGAGGAGGGCGTGGCTGGGGGAGGTGAAGTTGCCGGGGACCTGGAAGGCGAGGACGCCGCCGGGGCGCAGTCCTTCGATCCAGGCGGCGAAGGACTCGGGGTGGTTGGGGACCCACTGGAGGGCGGCGTTGGAGACGATCAGGTCATAGGGCTCGGTGGGGGTCCAGTGGGCGGCGTCGGCGAGGCGGAAGTCGATCCAGCCGCCGCCGGAGGTGCTGCCGGCCCAGTCCTTCTCGGCCTGCTGGAGCATCTCGGGCGAGAGGTCGAAGCCGGTGATGTGGGCGTCGGGCCAGCGGTCGGCGAGGAGGGCGGTGACGTTGCCGGGCCCGCAGCCGAGGTCGGCGACGCGGGCGGGGCGGCCGTGGTCGGGGAGGGACGGTATTCGCTGGAGGAGGTCGAGGAAGGGGCGGGTGCGGTGGGTGGAGTGGCGGAGGTACTGGTGGGGGTCCCAGACAGGTGCGGCCGCGGAACTCTCGGCCGGCGCGAACGGCACGGAATGCATGTTCGAAGTCCCCTTGCAGGAGTGAGTCGGCGAAACGGAACCGGTTCCGGCCGGGTCCCTTCCCCACCTTTCGGCCAAATATATCTTGACATCAAGATTCACGATATCGAGAAACTCTAACCCAAGAGACTTTATGTCAACAGACCCTCTACACTGATCACATGGAGGACGAGGTCGACCGACTGGTCGCTGCATGGCGCCGCGAGCGCCCGGACCTCGACGTGGAGCCGTTGGAGGTCCTCAGCCGCGTCTCCCGGCTGGCCCGGCACCTCGACCGCGCGCGCCGGCTCGCCTTCTCGGAGCACCAGCTGGAGCCCTGGGAGTTCGACGTCCTCACCTCGCTGCGCCGGGCCGGAGCCCCGTACCAGCTCTCCCCCGGCCAGCTCCTCACCCAGACCCTGGTGACCTCCGGCACGATGACCAACCGCATCGACCGGCTCACCAAGAAGGGCCTGGTCGAGCGGCTCCCCGACCCCAGCGACCGGCGCGGGGTCCTGGTCCGCCTCACCCCCGAGGGACGCGACCGCGCCGACGAGGCGCTCGCCGGGCTGCTCGCCCAGGAGCGCGCCATCCTCGCCCAGCTGTCCCGCCCCCAGCGCGCGGAACTGGCCACCCTGCTACGCCGGCTGACCGCCCCGTTCGACAACGTCCCCGGCTAGCGCCGGCAGCGGCGCCGGGCCCACGCCCGCCCGCCGCGCCAAGGCCACCGCCGCGAGCGTCGAGTGGACGCCCAGCTTCCCCAGCACGTTCTGCATGTGCGTGCGGACGGTGTGCGGGGAGAGGAAGAGGCGCTCCGCCACCGCCTTGCGGCCCAGGCCCGCCACCATGCAGCGCAGCACCTCCCGCTCCCGCGGCGTCAGCGACTCCACGAGCCGCTCGCTCTCCGTCCGGTGCCGCCGGGCCGCCGTCAGCTCCCGCAGCACCCCCGTCAGCAGCGCCGGCGGCAGATGCGTCTCGTCCCGCAGCACCCCCCGCACCACGGCGAGCAGCCGCTGGAGCGAGGAGTCCTTCGCCACCCAGCCGGAGGCCCCGGCCTGCAGCGCCAGCGCGGCGCGCCGGGGGTCGTCCCGCTCGGCCAGCACGATCGTGCGCACCGCCGGCTGGGCCTTCCGCACCCCCGCGACCAGCGCGATCCCGTCCACCACGGGCTCGCCCTCGGCGGCCTGCGGGGCGGCCTGCGGCATCGTGGCGGCCCCGGGCGGCACGCCCAGGTCGGCGTCGACGAGCAGGACGTCGAACCGGCGCCCCTCCGCGACGCCCCGGTCCAGACAGCGCATGGCGGCGGGACCGGTGCCCGCCGCGGCGACGTCGACGTCCGGCTCGGCCGCGAGCGCGGCGGCCAGCGACTCGGCGAAGACGCGGTGGTCGTCCACCACCAGGACGCGGATTCGTGCCACGGACACCCCCAAGTGTCGAGGAGAGGCCGGCGCGGTACGGCGCCGAGGGGGGCGGGTCCGTCGGGCCACGGCCGCCGCCGTGACCAGACCTGTACCCCGCTCCCGGCGCCGTACCCGACGGGTCTCGCTCCCCTGAACGGCACCGGCCCCCACCGGTGCTGCCCCACAGAGTAGGGGCAGGGCGGCACCGTGGGGGCCGATGGGCGGAAGTGTCCGAAGTCGACCGTCCGTGTCGTTCACCGGGGCGCGGGGCCCGGTCGAACGGACGACCGGGTCAGAGGCGGCGGGCACCCGCCGAGGGTACGGCCGGGAAGATCCCCGGCTCCGCGTACCCGGCGGCCTCGAAGGCCTTCCGGACCGCCGCCGCGACGTCCTCCGCCCGGTCCGCCTCGACCAGGACCACCGCCGAGCCGCCGAAGCCGCCGCCGGTCATCCGGGCGCCGAGCGCCCCGGCGGCGTTCGCCGCCTCGACCACCAGGTCCAGCTCGGCGCAGGAGACCCGCAGGTCGTCCCGGAGCGAGGCGTGGCCCTCGGTGAGGAGCGGGCCGACCGCGCGGGTCGCGCCCGCGTCCAGCAGGGCGATCACCCGGGCCACCCGGTCGTTGTCCGACACCACGTGCCGCACGTACCGCAGAATCGTCCCGTCGCTCAGACGGTCGAGCGCGGCGGGCAGATGCGCGGCGTCCACCTCGCGCAGGGCCCGCACCCCGAGCGCCCGCGCGCCCGCTTCACAACCGGCGCGCCGCTCCGCGTACGCGCCGTCCCCGAGCGCGTGCTTCACCCGGGTGTCGACGACCAGCAGCGCGAGCCCCTCGGCGGCGAGGTCGAAGGGCACCTGACGGTAGGACAGGTCCCGGGTGTCCAGGTGGAGGGCGTGGCCCTCCTCGGCGCACGCGGAGGCCATCTGGTCCATGACCCCGCAGGGCACGCCGACGAAGGCGTTCTCGGCGCGCTGGGCGATCCGGGCCAGCTCGGGCCGGGTGAGCCCGAGCTCGAAGAGGTCGGCGAGGGCGAGGGCGGTGACGACCTCCAGGGCCGCCGAGGAGGAGAGCCCGGCGCCGGTCGGCACGGTGGAGACGAGGTGCACGTCGGCGCCGCCGATCGCGTGCCCGGCCTCCCGCAGCGCCCAGACGACGCCGGCCGGATAGGCGGCCCAGCCGCCGCCGGAGAGGGGTTCCAGCTCCGCCACGTCGAGCTGGACGATGCCGCCGGCCCCGAAGTCGGCGGACCCGGAGTGCAGCCGCAGGACGCCGTCGTCGCGGCGGGAGACGGCGGCGACGGTGGTGTGCGGCAGGGCGAGCGGCAGCACGAAGCCGTCGTTGAAGTCGGTGTACTCCCCGATGAGGTTGACCCGCCCGGGGGCGGCCCACACCCCGTCGGGCGCGGCGCCGTACAGCGCCTCGAAGTCGGCGGCGACGCTCATGCGCCCTCCTCCTGGTGGCGGTGCCGGGCGAAGGCCCAGGCGTCGGCGACGACGTCCGCCAGGTCGGGGCGGGACGGGATCCAGCCGAGCCGCTCGCGGGCGGTGTCGGCGGAGGCGACGAGGACGGCCGGGTCGCCGGGGCGGCGCTCGGCGGCGATCTCCGGGATCGGGTGGCCGGTGACCTTGCGGACGGTCTCGACGACCTCGCGGACGGAGAAGCCGTTGCCGTTGCCGAGGTTGCAGACCAGGTGCTCGCCGGCCGGCACGTCGCCGCGGGTCATGGCGTCGAGGGCCAGGAGGTGGGCCTCGGCGAGGTCGGCGACGTGGATGTAGTCGCGGACGCAGGTGCCGTCGGGGGTCGGGTAGTCGTCGCCGTAGACGGAGATCGCCTCGCGGCGGCCGAGGGCGACCTGGAGGACCAGCGGGATGAGGTGCGACTCGGGGTCGTGGCGTTCGCCGAGCCCTCCGTACGCCCCGGCGACGTTGAAGTAGCGCAGCGAGGCGGCGGCGAGGCCGTGGGCGGCGCACTCGCCGGTGATCATGTGGTCGACGGCCAGCTTGCTCGCCCCGTAGGGGCTGGTGGGGGCGGTGGCGGCGGTCTCGGTGATCGGGACGGCGGCGGGCTCGCCGTAGGTGGCGGCGGTGGAGGAGAAGACCAGCCTGCGGACCCCGGCCGCGCGCATCGCGGCGAGCAGCGCCATGGTGCCGCCGACGTTGTTCTCCCAGTACTTCTCCGGCCGGGCGACGGATTCGCCGACCTGCGAGTACGCGGCGAAGTGGAGGACGCCGTCGTAGGAGCCGTCGAGCCAGCGGGCGGCGTCCTGGACGCGGCCCTCGATGAACTCGGCGCCGGCCGGGACGCCCTCCCGGAAGCCGGTCGAGAGGTCGTCGAGGACGGTGACCCGGTCCCCCCGCTCCAGGAGGTGGGCGGCGACCGTGCCGCCCACGTACCCCGCTCCGCCCGTGACCAGGTACCTCTTGGTCGTCGTCATGCGCTTGCCACCTCTCGGATGCGCCGGGCCGCGTCCTCCGGCCGGATGTCGTTCATGAACGCGCCCATGCCGGACTCGGTGCCCGCGAGGAACTTCAGCTTGCCGGAGGCGCGCCGGACCGTGAACAGCTCCAGGTGCAGCCCGAAGTCCTCCCGCCGCTCGTCCGTGAACGGCGCCTGGTGCCAGGCGGCGATGTAGGGCGTGGGCGGCTCCGCCGGGCCGAAGATCCGGTCGAAGCGCCTCAAGAGTTCCAGATGGACCTGTGCGAACTCCGACCGGGCGGCCTCGTCGAGGCCGAGCAGGTCGGGGACGCGCCGCCGCGGGTGGAGGTGGACCTCGTACGGCCACTTGGCGGCGTACGGCACGAAGGCGATCCAGTGGTCGGTCTCCAGGACGACGCGCTCGGCGTCGGCGCGCTCGCGGGCGACGAGGTCGTCGAAGAGGTTCCGGCCGGTCTCCCGGCGGTGCTCGTCGATGCGGCGGCGCATCAGGGCGGTGCGGGGGGTGACGTACGGGAAGGCGTAGATCTGGCCGTGGGCGTGGGGCAGGGTGACGCCGATCTCCCGGCCTCGGTTCTCGAAGCAGTAGACCTGCTGGACGCCGGGGAGGGCGGAGAGGGCGGCGGTGCGGTCGGTCCAGGCGTCGAGGACGAGGCGGGCCCGCTCCTCGGTGAGGTCGGCGAAGGAGGCGGTGTGGTCGTCGGTGAAGCAGACGACCTCGCACCGGCCGACGCCGCCGGAGAGGGCGGGGAAGCGGTTCTCGAAGACCGCGACCTCGTAGCTCTCCTCGGGGATCTCGCTCTCGTGTCCGTCCCTGGCCGGGCAGAGCGGGCAGGCGTCGGCCGGCGGGAGGTAGGTGCGGGTCTGCCGGTGGGAGGCGACGGCGACGTGCTCGCCGGTCAGCTCGTCGTACCGGATCTCCGAGCGGGAGGAGACGGGGGCGAGGGGGCGCGGGTCGACGGCGGTGCGGGCGCGGTCGTCGCGATGGTCGTAGTAGATGAGCTCGCGCCCGTCGGCGAGCGTGGTGACGGTCTTCTTCACAGGGTGCCCTCCGGGCGCGAACAAACAGAACCACGCACAAAGAATCACAATCGAACATCGAGGTCAAGGGTGCGGCCCCGGGACCCCTCCGGGGGGACTCAGTGCGCCGTGCGCTGTCGCGGCACCGCCCGGTCCAGAAGACCGGTCCTGGCCGCCAGCGCCGCGGCCTCCAGCCGCGACCCGACGCCCAGCTTCATCAGCACCCGCTGCACGTGCGTCCGCGCCGTGCTCGGCGCGATCCCCATCCCCGCCGCGATCAGCCGGGTGTCCTCGCCCTCCGCGACCCGCACCAGGACCTCCACCTCGCGGTGGGTCAGCAGGGCCAGCAGCCGCTGCGCCTCGTCGTCCGGCTGCGCCGCCGGGTTCAGCAGCTCCGCGAAGGCCCCGGCCAGCAGCTGCGGCGCCACCGCCGCCTCCCCCGCGCGCGCCTTCAGCAGCGCCCGCTCGACGCCCTCGATCCGCTCGTCGTGGCGGACGTACCCGGACGCCCCGGCGGCGAAGGCGGCGGCGATCCCGCGCGGCGACGGCACCGGGCCGAGGACGACGACGGCCACCTGCGGCCGCTCCCGCTTGATCCGCGCGACCGGCTCGAAGGCCCCGGCGGCGGCCGGCGCCGCCGTGCCGAAGAGGCAGACCTCGGGGGCCCGGCCGACCACGACCTCCGCCGCCCCGGCGGCCGGCGCGGCCGCCGCGAGCACCCGGTGCCCGCGCAGCTTCAGCGCCGAGGCGAGCGCCTCCGCGTGCAGGCGGTGGTCGTCCACGACCACGAGCCGAACGCCCATCCCGTCGTCCCCCTCCCCCGGGCGTGCCGTCCCCCGGCAGCCCTGATCCCGGCAAGCTACACGCTCCCCCTCCCCACGGTCCGTCAACCTCCGCCGCCCGAAAGGGGGAAGGAACGCGCGAAGGGCCTCCCCGGTGTCCCGGGGAGGCCCTTCGCGTCGGTCGGGGGGCGTCAGCCCTTGGTGCTGAACGAGACCGCGAGGTACTTCTTGTCGAGGGCGGAGCCGGACTCCCTCGGCTTGTTGGCGTAGGTGCCGGAGATGAAGAACCGGCCGTCGCCGTAGAGGAGCTCGGCGCCGGTGATCGAGAAGCTGGACTCGATGGACCGGTTCGCCTTGTCCGAGGGGTTCTCCAGGAGCAGCGTCGACTTCATGGTGCCGGCGTGGACGGAGACGATCTGCCCGCCCTTGTCGTGCGGGGGCACCTTGTACGCGATGAGGTCGCCGCCGTCCATGCGCAGCGGCATCAGCACGTAGCCGTCGCCCGCGTCGGCCTTCTCGGGCGCCATCTTGCCGTCGGCGAGGCTGAAGGCGACGATCTCGTTGGTCTCGTCGCCGTACTCGCCGGTGGAGCCCTCGTGCTCCTCCGTCGGCAGGTAGAGCCGGTCGTCGCCGACCAGGGCCTGCGAGCACTCCTCCACCGAGGTGGCGCCGCACTCGGCCGCGTAGCGGTCCGGGTTGGCCGTGATCTTGGTCCGCAGCTTGCCGGTCTTCTCGTCGATGGAGAAGAAGTCGGAGACGCTGCTGCCGTCGTCTGCGGCGTCGCCGACGTTGGCCGCGACCACCAGCGGCTTGGTCGAGACGACCGACGTGTAGTCCACGCCCTGCGGCATCTTGAACTCGGAGAGCGGCTTGCCCGACTTCGGGTCCAGGTTCTGGACGGAGACGGTCTGGGCGCCGTACTTGCCGCACTTGCGGACCGCGACGAGGCCGGCGCCGCCGCCGTACCCCATGTCGTAGCAGCCCTGGTCGTTGGACTGGGGCTTCCAGAGCACCTTGCCGGTGGCCGCGTCGAAGGCGGCGCCGCCGTCGGTGCCGCCGGCCGCCACGGTGCCGCCGCCGAGCGTCACCTCGCTGAAGCGGGCCTTCTCGTCGCCGCCGCCGCTGACCGAGGCGGACCAGAGGAGCTTGCCGCTGTTCAGGTCGAGCATGCCGATCTGGTTGCAGCTCTGGTAGTAGCGGGGTGCGACGCGCTTCTTCTCCTCGAAGAGGATCGGCACCTTGTTGTCCTCGGTCTTGTGCCGGGACGCGCCGCAGACCTGGCCGGGCAGCGGGATCGTCCAGGAGACCGTGCCCTTGTCGATGTCGTAGCCGACGACCGAGTCGACGCCCGTCTTCACGAACGTCTTGTCGGTCAGCCAGGAGCCGTCGACGGGCGTGGTGTCGGGCACCTTCGGGACGTCGATCCGGAAGGCGAGGCGGGCGCCGGTCTTGTCGCCCGGCTTCTCCTTGCCGTTGCCGCCCAGGCCGTTGCCCGCGCCGCCGTCGCCGGAGGCGCCGCCGTCACCGCCGCCGTTCGGGGACTGGCTGGTGCCGCCCGCGGGCTTGGCGTCCGGGGACGGGTCCGAGCCGGACTTGGCATACCAGATGCCGCCGCCGACGATCAGGGCGACGGCCACGGCCGCCGCGACGATGATCTGCGCCTGCGCGGACAGCTTCCGGCGGCCGCCCGGCGCGACCGCCGGCACCTGCTGCTGCGGCGCGGTCGGGTAGCCGTACGGCTGCGGGGGCTGGTTCGGATGGCCGTACGGCGGCGGAACCGGCTGCTGGTACTGCGGGGCCTGCTGCGGGTAGCCGTAGCCGGGCTGCCCCTGCGGGGCCTGCGGGTAGCCGTAGCCGGGGTCGCCGGCCGGTGGGGGCGGGGGCGTCGGCGCGCCGAAGCCGCCCTGGCCCTGGCCCTGACCGGGGTCCTGCGGGGCGCCGAAGCCGCCCGGCGGCGGGCCGGGGGGCTGGTTCGGCGGCGGAGGGGGTGGCTGGGTCATCGGTCCGCGTACCTCACTTGCTGAAGCCCATCATCGTCTTGGTCTCCTTCTCCTCGGCGTCGTTGGACGCCGAGACCCGGCCCGCCGCGATCACGAAGGTGCCGTTCCCGTAGGCGTAGCCCGCGCTGAAGAAGCCGCTCTCGATCTGCGTGACCGAGACGGGGTGCTTGAGGAGGATCTTCGGCGCGCCGCCGGCCGGGGCGATCGTCGCGACCGCGCCGCCCTTGTCGTACTTGGGCGCGACGTAGGCGAGGACCTCGCCGCCCTCCATGCGCAGCGGCGACATCTGCTGCTCGTCGGGGGCCTTCGAGCGCCACTTCGGCTTGCCCGTGTTCAGGTCGAAGGCGACGATCTCGTTGGAGGTGCCGTACGCGGTGTCGGTCGCCATGTAGAAGGTGTCGCCGCCGGCGGCGACACCGGTGCAGCCCTGGAGGTTGCGGCCGAAGATGACGAAGCCGCCCCCGCAGCGCGGGGCGAACTTGTCCTTGCCGCCCTGGATCTCGGAGCGCACCTTGCCGTCGGGCTTGAGCGCGACGACGGACCACTTCTTCTGCTCGCGCTGGAAGGCGGAGACGACGAGCGGGTTCACCGAGTAGACCTTGTCGACCTCCCAGGTGGCGGCCAGCCGGTAGGTCCACTTGGCCTTGCCCGTGTTGGGGTCGACCTCGCTGATCGTGTGCTGCTCCTTGTTCACGTCCGAGGTGCGGCACTGCGCGGCGGCGATCAGCTTGGTGGCGTCGCCGGCGTAGGCGTACGGCTTGCAGTCGCCGGTCGGGCCGGTGAAGACCTGGCGGCCGTCGGTGAGCGAGAAGCCGTAGGCGCTGCTGCTGCCGGCCGCGGTGACCGTGTTGCCGCCGATGGCGAGGGTGTTGTCGGAGAAGGCGAAGAGGCCCTGCGGCTTCGGGACGGCCTTCTTCCAGCCCGCCTTGCCGGTCTTGAGGTCGATCTGCTGCAGCATCGAGCACTTGGCGCCGTCCTTGGCGCTCTCCTCGTACCCGAAGACCATGAGGCCGTTGGCGCCGGGCTGGGCCGGGGCGGCGCACAGCTTGAAGGGCACGTCGACGGACCACTTCTTGGCGCCGTCGGTCAGGGAGTAGCCGGAGACGCCCTTGTACATCGCCTTGACGACGGTGTCGCCGACGATCCACGGGCCGAAGACCTCGGAGCCGTTGCGGGGCAGGTCGACGTCGTTGGTGGTGAGGAAGTTGACCTTCGCCTCGCCCTCCTGGCGGGCCGCGTTGAGGTCGTCCTCGCCGCCCTTGTCGCCGTCGCCGGAGCCGTCGCCCTGGTCGACCGACTCGGTCGGCTTCGGGCCGGTGGTGGCGCTGGAGCTGCTCGACGGCGTCTGCGCGACGGTCGGCTGGTCGTCGTCACCGCCGCCGACGACGGCCCAGGTGGTGACACCGGCGACGAGCACGACGGCGGCCGCGACGATCGCGACGAGCCCCGTGCGGCCCTTGAACGGGCCCCCGCCGGAACCGCCGCCCGGCGCGGGCGCGCCCGGGTACATCGGCTGGGTCTGGCCCGGGTAGCCGCCGTAGGGGCCGGGCTGCTGCCCGTACGGGCCCGGCTGCTGCGGCTGGCCGTACGGACCCGGCTGCGCGGCCTGCTGCGGATAGCCGTACGGCGGCGGGACGGGCTGCTGGTGCTGCTGCTGCTGCTGCTGCTGCGGGTAGCCGTAGCCGGGCTGGGCCTGCGGCGGCTGGCCGGGCGCCTGCGGCGGGACCGGCGGCATCTGCGGCGGCTGGGCCGGCGGGACGGGCGGCATGCCGCCCTGGTTCGGATCCTGGGGAGCTCCGAAGCCCCCCGGCGGCTGGTTGCTGGGCGGCTGGGTCATCAGCGCTTCCCCCTTGCTGTGAGCGGGTTTTCTTTCTACCACTCACCAGGTGGCGCAAAAGCGACCGGTCCATCCCTTGTGCCCAAGGGAGGACCGGTCCGTGATGCCCTCGTTATGCGTCCTCGGCCAGTTCGAGCCAGCGCAGCTCCAACTCTTCACGTTCTCCCGAAAGTTCTCGCAACTCGGCGTCGAGCTTCGCGACCTTCTCGAAATCGGTCGCGTTCTCGGCGATCTGCGCGTGCAGCTTCGACTCCCGCTCGGAGATCTTGTCGAGCTGCCGCTCGACCTTCTGGAGCTCCTTCTTGGCGGCCCGCGCGTCGGCCGCGGAGACGCCGGCCTTCTGCTGCGGGGCGGCCGCGGCGGCGGGCGCCGGGGCGGCCTCCTCGATCATCCGGCGGCGCCGCTCCAGGTACTCCTCGATGCCGCGCGGCAGCATCCGCAGGGCCCGGTCGCCGAGCAGGGCGAAGGTGCGGTCCGTGGTGCGCTCCAGGAAGAAGCGGTCGTGGGAGATGACGACCATCGAGCCCGGCCAGCCGTCGAGGAGGTCCTCCAGCTGGGTCAGGGTCTCGATGTCGAGGTCGTTGGTGGGCTCGTCGAGGAAGAGGACGTTCGGCTCGTCCATCAGCAGGCGGAGCAGCTGGAGCCGGCGGCGCTCACCGCCGGACAGGTCGCCGACGGGCGTCCACTGCTTCTCCTTGCCGAAGCCGAACTGCTCGCACAGCTGCCCGGCCGTCATCTCCCGGCCCTTGCCGAGGTCGACCCGGTCGCGGATCTGCTGCACGGCCTCCAGGACGCGCAGCTGGGCGGGGAGCTCGGTGACGTCCTGGGAGAGGTAGGCGAGGCGCACGGTCTTGCCGACGACGATCCGGCCGGCCGGCGGCTGCTTCTCGCCCTGGGAGACGGCCGCGTCCGCGAGCGCCCGCAGGAGTGAGGTCTTGCCCGCGCCGTTGACGCCGACGAGACCGACGCGGTCGCCGGGGCCCAGCTGCCAGGTCAGGTGCTGGAGGAGGGTCTTCGGACCGGCGGTGACGGTCACGTCCTCCAGGTCGAAGACGGTCCTGCCGAGCCGGGCGTTGGCGAACTTCATGAGCTCGGTGGAGTCCCGGGGCTCGGGCACGTCCGCGATGAGCGCGTTCGCCGCCTCGATGCGGAAACGGGGCTTGGAGGTGCGGGCCGGGGCGCCGCGCCGCAGCCAGGCCAGCTCCTTGCGGACCAGGTTCTGCCGCTTGACCTCCTCGGTGGCGGCGATCCGCTCCCGCTCGGCCCGGGCGAACACGTAGTCGGAGTAGCCGCCCTCGTACTCGTACACGGCACCGCGCTGCACGTCCCACATGCGGGTGCAGACCTGGTCGAGGAACCAGCGGTCGTGGGTGACGCAGACGAGCGCCGAGCGGCGGGCCTGGAGGTGGCCGGCGAGCCAGGCGATGCCCTCGACGTCCAGGTGGTTCGTCGGCTCGTCGAGGACGAGGAGGTCCTGCTCGTCGATGAGCAGCTTGGCCAGCGCGATGCGGCGCCGCTCGCCGCCGGAGAGCGGACCGATGACGGTGTCGAGGCCGTGCTCGAAGCCGGGCAGGCCGAGGCCGCCGAACAGGCCGGTGAGCACGTCCCGGATCTTGGCGCTGCCGGCCCACTCGTGGTCGGCCATGTCGCCGATGACCTCGTGCCGGATGGTGGCCTTCGGGTCGAGCGAGTCGTGCTGGGTCAGCACCCCGAGCCGCAGCCCGCCGCTGTGCGTGACGCGGCCGGTGTCGGCCTCCTCCAGGCGCGCCAGCATCCGGATGAGGGTCGTCTTGCCGTCGCCGTTGCGCCCCACGACCCCGATCCGGTCCCCTTCGGAGACGCCGAGCGAGACCCCGTCGAGCAGGGCACGGGTGCCGTACACCTTGCTGACGTTCTCGACATTGACCAGGTTGACGGCCACGTTGACTCCAGTGCGGGGTGATCGATCGACGTACCAGGGTACGTCGCCGCGCCCCGCCGGCGGCCCGGCCGACCGGCTCAGGACCGGAAGCGGCCCGGCCGGTCGACGAGGAGCCAGCCCACCAGCGCCATCGCGACCGCCGCCGGGGCGGTCACCCTGACGGCGATCAGGGTGGCGGTGTGGCCTTCCAGGAGGCCGCCGAAGCCCGTCATCGACAGGCCCAGGACGCCGAGGAGGGCGAGGGCGATGCCGAGTGCGGCGAGCGGGCCGGAACCACCGGTGCGGGGGACGGGGGCGGGGGCCTCGAAGCGGCGGAAGACCGCGACGAGGAGGCCGGTCAGCAGGGCCGCCGCGAGGATCCGGGGCGGCAGCTGCGCCCACCAGGCGGCGGTCGCCGGCGCCGGGAGCCGCACGCCGAGCGCGAGCATCCCGCCGTACACGCCGAGCATCGCCGTCAGGTGCCACAGGAAGGCCGTCATCGCGATGCCGTTCGCCGCGACCACCGCCCGCCAGACCCGGGCCCCGGCCGCGAACCGCTCCCCCGGGCCGCGCAGCAGCTCCACCGCGCCGATCAGCCACAGGCCGTGGCAGAGCAGGGCCAGCGTCGGCGGTGCCATGTTCGACACCTTCTCGCCGGGCATCCCCACCATGGACAGCGGATACGGGCCGAGGGCCACGAGCAGGCCCGCGCCCGCCAGCCCCGCCGCCGCGAGGAGCGCCGGGCGGCGGATCGCCCCGTCGGCGCGCAGGAAGCCGAGCTGGTGCACGGCCAGCCAGACGAACGCGAAGTTCAGGAACTCGACGTACGGGACGCCGGCGGCGAAGCGCAGCACGTCGACGAGGACGGCGGCGGCCGCGAGCCCCGCGAAGGCGCCCCAGCCGTACCTCTCGTGCGCCCGCAGCAGCGGCGGCGTGAAGGCGACCATCGCCAGGTAGATGCCGATGAACCACAGCGGCTGCGTCACCAGGCGCAGCGCGACGCCGGTCAGACCCCCGTCGGCCCCCGCCGCCTGGAGGACGAGCGCCGCCGCGCCCCAGACGGCGACGAACACCATGGTCGGCCGCAGCAGCCGGCGGAGCCGGGCCCGCAGGAAGTCCGCGTACCGGGGGCGGGAGCGGTGGGCGAGGGCGTGCGCGAAGCCGCCCACGAAGAAGAACACCGGCATCACCTGGAGCGCCCAGGTCGCCGCCTGGAGCTCCGGCACGACCGCCAGCAGGTTGCCGACGCCGTCCTGGGTCACGGCCGCCATCAGCCAGTGGCCGAGGACGACGACTCCGAGCGAGACGACCCTGAGCAGGTCCACGTACCGGTCCCGGCTCGCCGGCGTGCCCTCGGCGAGCTCCCGCGCGCTGATTCTCATGCGGGCAGCGTCCCGCGCCCTGCCTCCGGGCCGACAGGGCGCGGATACTCATCCGGCCGCTGAGTACGGGGCCGGGGCGCGGACCGGGCGGCGCGACCTAGAGGAGCGTCGCTCCCGCGGCCGGGGAGGTGGCGGTGTGGGTGGCGCGGCAGGTGCCGGAGGCGCGGAGGGCCCGCGCCACCTGGTCCGCCGACTCCGCGTCCTTCACCAGGAAGGCCGTCGTCGGGCCGGAGCCGGAGACCAGGGCCGCGAGGGCGCCCGCCTCGGTGCCTGCCGCCAGGGTCGCGGCGAGCGAGGGGCGCAGCGAGAGGGCGGGGGCCTGGAGGTCGTTGGCGAGTGCTCCGGCCAGCGCGGCCGTGTCGCCGGTGCGCAGGGCGTCGAGGAGCGCCGGGGAGGCGGCCGGGGCCGGGACGTCGACGCCCTCCGTGAGGCGGTCGAACTCGCCGAACACCGTCGGCGTCGACAGGCCGCCGTCGGCGACCGCGAAGACCCAGTGGAAGGGCCCGGCGACCGGCAGCTCGGTCAGCCGCTCGCCGCGGCCGACGCCGAGCGCCGCGCCGCCGACGAGGCTGAAGGGCACGTCGGAGCCGAGTTCGGCGCAGAGGTCGAGGAGCACGTCACGCGGGGTGTCGAGGCCCCACAGCGCGTCGCAGGCGAGGAGGGCGCCGGCGCCGTCCGCGCTGCCGCCGGCCATGCCGCCGGCCACCGGGATCGCCTTGGCGATGTGGAGGTGGACGTCCGGGGAGAGGCCGTGCCGGGCGGCGAGGAGCGTGGCGGCGCGGGCCGCGAGGTTGGTGGCGTCCAGCGGGACCTTGTCCGCGTCGGGGCCCTCGCAGGTGACCGTCAGCCGGTCGGCGGGGGTGGCCGTGACCTCGTCGTACAGCGACACGGCGAGGAAGACGGTGGCGAGGTCGTGGAAGCCGTCGGGGCGGGCGGCGCCCACCGCGAGCTGCGCGTTGACCTTGCCGGGGACCCGTACGGTCACGCCCGCCGTGCCGGTCACGCCCGTGCCTCCGGCTCGTCTCCCGGCTCGTTCTCCGACGTGGGTCCGGGCTTGTTCTCCGCGATCCGGGCGAACTCCTCCACGGTCAGCGCCTCGCCGCGCGCCTGCGGCGAGATGCCGGCCTTCACCAGCGCCTCCTCGGCCGCGGCGGGCGAGCCCGCCCAGCCGGCGAGCGCGGCCCGCAGCGTCTTGCGGCGCTGCGCGAAGGCCCCGTCGACGACCGCGAAGACCTCTTCCTTGGTCGCGGTGGTCGCGACCGGCTCCGTGCGGCGGACCAGGGAGACGAGACCGGAGTCGACGTTCGGCGCGGGCCAGAAGACGTTGCGGCCGATGGCGCCGGCGCGCTTGACCTCGGCGTACCAGTTCGCCTTGACGGAGGGGACCCCGTACACCTTGCTGCCGGGGCCGGCGGCGAGCCGGTCGGCGACCTCGGCCTGGACCATGACGAGGGTCCGCTCGATGGTCGGGAAGCGGTCGAGCATGTGGAGCAGGACGGGCACGGCCACGTTGTACGGGAGGTTGGCGACGAGCGCGGTCGGCGCCGGTCCCGGCAGCTCGCGGACGAGCATGGCGTCGGAGTGGACCAGCGCGAAGCGGTCCTTCCGCTCCGGCATGCGCGCGGCGATCGTGGCCGGCAGCGCGGCGGCGAGGACGTCGTCGATCTCGACGGCGGTGACCCGGTCGGCGGCCTCCAGGAGGGCCAGGGTGAGGGAGCCGAGTCCGGGCCCCACCTCGACGACCACGTCGTCGGGGCGCACGCCCGCGGTGCGGACGATGCGCCGGACGGTGTTGGCGTCGATGACGAAGTTCTGGCCCTTCTGCTTCGTGGGGCGCACGCCGAGGGCGGCGGCCAGCTCACGGATGTCGGCGGGGCCGAGGAGGGCGTCGGGGCCGTCGGGGCCGGTGGTGGTGCTCACCGGTACAGCGTAGGCCCTGTGCGGCGCGGCACGGTCACCCGAAAAGCCTGCGCCCGCAGTGCGGCCAGGGGCCGGCGCCGCGCTGGACGTACAGCTTCTTGGCCCGGAAGGTCTGTTCGGCCGCGGGGGCGTTCTGGGCGACGCCGGTGCCGCCGAGGGAGCGCCACGTACCGGGGTCGAACTGGTAGAGCCCCCCGTACGTCCCCGAGGGGTCGACCGCGTTCGGCCGGCCGCCGGACTCGCAGGCCGCGAGGGCGCCCCAGTTCAGGCCGTCGGCGCCGGCCACGGAGGTGGGGAGGGCGCGGGTGCCGACGCGGACCTTGCGGGAGACGGGTGCGCGGACGAGTTCCTCGCCGGTGCGGCGGGGCCGCTGCTGCACGCCGTTGACGGAGCGCAGGTGGTACGTGATCCGGCGCAGGCCCGGCACCCCCTGGCGTTCGACGACCTCGGTGCCGGCGAAGAGTTCCGGGTCGCGGACGCGCTCGACGGCGTACGGGACGGCCTCCTCGCGGGTCTGGGTGGCGCCGGTGATCCGCAGCACGGTGACGGTCTGCCCGTCGCGGGGGAAGGCGTCCCGGGGGACGGAGGTGGTGTCCTCGCCGCCGAGGGTGATGCCGGCCTCGTCGAGGGCCTCGGCGACGGTGGCCGCGTTGGTGCGGACGGTCCGCTCGCGTCCGTCGGCGAGGAAGGTGACGGCGCGTTCGGTGCGGACATCGAGCGCGAGTCCGGTGCGGGAGATCGCGGCGGAGCGGGAGACCGACAGATAGGCGCCCTCGGCCCGGACGCCGAGCTGGCGCAGGGCGCCCTCGACGGTGTCGGCGGTGGTCCACACCTGGCGGCGGTACCCGTCGAGGGTGAGGGAGACCGGCCGGCCGTACCGCAGGACGACCTCGTCGCCGCTGGCCAGCGGCTCGCCGGGGGCGGGGGCGACGAGGTCGTGCTCGCCGATCTCCAGGCCCTCGTCGGCGAGGAGCTCCCGCACGTCGTCGGAGAAGGTGTGCAGGGTGCGGGGGACGCCGTCGACGGAGAGCCGGATCGCCTTGTCGTCGGCGACGAAGGCGCTGGTGCCGCCGGCCAGGAAGGCGACGACGAGGGCCTGCGGCAGCAGCCTGCGCAGTCCGTCGCCGGCCGGGCGGGCGGCCTTGCGGCGCCGGGCCCCGCGCCGGGCGGCCCTGCCCGGCGCGGGGACGGGAGCGGGGACCGGAGCGGGGACGGAAGCGGGGGCGGTGCCGGGAAGGGGTTCCACCGCGGGTCCCACGAAGGGTTGCACGACGAGGGGGGCGGCCTGGGTGGGCTGCTCGTGGAGGGGCAGCGTGGCCGTCGCGCCCCGCCGTCCGGCGCGGTGACTGCCCTGGGAAGTGCTCACGAGCCCGGGACCCTAGCCCCGGCGGCCGTCACTCTCCAAAGCGACCCGACTACGACACGTAACCGTTATGCGGGGTGACGCACCGGAGCTCGTCCCCGGCGGCCCGGAGGCCTGCGGTGGTCGTCAGTAGTCGAAGGCGCGGGCGGTGTTCACGGCGAGCGCCTCCGCCATCGCGTTCTCGTCGATCCCGCGGACCGCGGCCATCGCCCGGACGGTGACCGGGATCAGGTACGGGGCGTTGGGGCGGCCCCGGAAGGGCGCCGGGGTGAGGAAGGGGGCGTCGGTCTCGACGAGGACGAGGTCCAGCGGGGCGACGGCGAGGGCGTCGCGCAGCGGCTGGGCGTTCTTGAAGGTCATGTTGCCGGCGAAGGACATGTAGTAGCCCTTGGCCGCGCAGATCTCGGCCATCGCGGCGTCGCCGGAGTAGCAGTGGAAGACGGTCCGCTCGGGGGCGCCCTCCTCGTCGAGGACGCGCAGCACGTCGGCGTGGGCCTCGCGGTCGTGGATGACGAGGGTCTTGCCGTGCCGCTTGGCGATCTCGATGTGGGCGCGGAAGGAACGCTCCTGCGCGGCCATGCCCTCGGGGCCCGTGCGGAAGAAGTCGAGGCCGGTCTCGCCGACGCCGAGGACGTGCGGGAGGGCCGCGAGCCGGTCGATCTCGGCGAGCGCGTCGTCGAGCGCCGCGTCGCCGCCGGCCTCCCGCGCCCCCTGCCGCGACCATCCGTCGGGGTCGCCCAGGACGATCCGGGGGGCCTCGTTCGGGTGCAGGGCGACGGCCGCGTGCACGTTGGCGTGCCGCTCCGCGGTCTCCGCGGCCCACTGGGAGCCCTTCACGTCGCAGCCGACCTGCACGACCGTCGTGACGCCGACGGCCGCGGCCTTGGTCAGCGCCTCCTCGACGGTGCCGGACTGCATGTCGAGGTGGGTGTGCGAGTCGGCGACCTCCACCAGGAGGGGTTCGGGCAGCGGCGGCGGGGCGTCCTTGGCACTCATGGCCCCGATCGTACGAGGGCCGGGAGCGGGTCCGCGCGGCGGTTCCGCGGTCCCGACGCCGGAAGCGGGGGGCTTTCGGCGCCGGGGGCGGGGGCTACCGGTGCCGGGTCTCTCGGCGTCGGGAGCGAGGGCTCGGCACCGAGGGCCGTCGGCACTGAGGGCTCTCAGCACCGGGGCTCCCGGCGCCGGTGGCTCTCAGCGGCGGGAGCGGAAGGGATGGAGCAGGTCGGAGAGGTGCCAGTGGTGCGGGACCGGTGGCGTCTCGTCGCCCTCGGTCAGCTCCTGGCCCACGGGCCCGGCCGGCGAGACGGGCCGGGTCTCCTTGGCGCCGCCCCCGCGCCCGTGGTGCTCCATCGACGCGATCAGGTCGAGCACGCTCGACACCTGGCCGGCGCGCATGATCCGCACGACGTGGCCGCCGCAGTTCATGCAGGTCGGGTTCGAGAGCGGCGAGGGAACCCGCTCCCCGTCCGCCTTGTACACGACGAACGCCTGACCGTGCGCGTCCGTGTGGTGCTCTATCTCGTAGGACTGCTCCCAGCCGTACCCGCACCTCATGCAGGCGAAGGCGTAGGCCTCATGGACGACGGGCGTTCCGGTGCCGGTGGACTCGCTCATGCCAGCTCCTCTCCACTGGTCCAGTGGACGCCTTTTCGGGCCGGGGCGCATCAGCGCGGAAGAAAACGTGGAACGGTTTTGGGCGTTCCCTTGCCAAAGCGCCCTCGGAAGTCTCCCGGCGCCGGATTCGGCTTTACCTCAAAGATTAGCCCTTTACCGTTTCCAGGGCCTTTCCTGGAATCGTCAGGACGCGTTCTTCGCCGCGACGACCGCGTCGAAGACCTCCCGCTTGGGCAGCCCCGCCTCCGCGGCGACCGCCGCGATCGCCTCCTTGCGCCGCTCGCCCGCCTCCTCGCGCACCCGCACCCTGCGCACCAGCTCGGCCGCGTCCAGTTCCTCGGGTCCGGTCTCCGGGGCGCCCTCGACGACGACGGTGATCTCGCCGCGCACCCCTTCCCTCGCCCAGGCCGCCAGCTCGCCCAGCGGGCCGCGTTTCACCTCTTCGTACGTCTTGGTCAGCTCGCGGCAGACGGCGGCGCGCCGGTCGGTGCCGAAGGCCTCGGCCATCGCGTCGAGGGTGTCGTCGAGCCGGTGGGGGGCCTCGAAGTAGACGAGGGTGCGCCGCTCCGCCGCGACCTCCCTGAGCCGGCCGAGCCGCTCGCCGGCCTTCCTCGGCAGGAAGCCCTCGAAGCAGAACCGGTCGACCGGGAGGCCGGAGAGGGCGAGGGCGGTGAGCACGGCGGACGGGCCGGGCACGGCGGTCACCTTGATGTCCGCCTCGACGGCGGCGGCGACGAGGCGGTAGCCGGGGTCGGAGACCGACGGCATGCCCGCGTCGGTCACGAGCAGCACCCGCGCGCCGCCCCGCAGGGCCTCGACCAGCTCGGGCGTGCGCGCCGACTCGTTCCCCTCGAAGTACGACACCACCCGCCCCGTGGTGTGCACGCCGAGCGCCCGGGTCAGGCCGCGCAGCCGGCGGGTGTCCTCGGCCGCGACGATGTCCGCCCCTTCCAGCTCGGCGACGAGCCGCGGCGGCGCGTCGCCGACGTCACCGATGGGGGTCCCTGCGAGTACCAGCGTTCCTGTCACGCGTCCATCCTCCCAGGAGTCACGCCGCTCTCGTCCCGGAAGTCCCACCCGTGACGGCGCCGCGACCGCCGGGACGGGCGACGCGCACAGGCGCAGTCCCTACGATGGCGCGGTGACCCGTACCGCACCCGAGGCCCTGGAGGGCCAGCACTCCGTGGCGCCGACCGTGGCCGAGCCCTCGTCGTGGCAGCTGCGGCTGCGGCGCTTCGGCTACCGCCCGCCCGCCGCCGGTTCGCTCGCCATCGGCACCCGGGACCGGCTCGACCCGCCGTACACCCGGCCCTCGCCGCGGGTGACGTCGCTCCTGGGGCTCGGCCCCGCGGCCGCCGACCGGCTGTGGCGGCTCTCCGCGTGGGGCGGCCCGCTGCTCGTCGCGGCCGTCGCGGGCGTGCTCCGGTTCTGGAACCTGGGCAAGCCGCACGCGGTGATATTCGACGAGACGTACTACGCCAAGGACTCGTGGGCCCTGATCAACCAGGGGTACGAGGGGGCGTGGCCCAAGGACATCGACAAGACGATCCTGAAGGATCCCGGCTCGGTCCTGATCCCCACCGACCCGGGGTACGTGGTCCACCCGCCGATGGGCAAGTGGGTCATCGGCGTGGGCGAGCAGCTCTTCGGCTTCGAGCCGTTCGGCTGGCGGTTCATGGTGGCGCTGCTCGGGACGCTCTCCGTCCTGATGGTGTGCCGGATCGGCCGCCGCCTCTTCCGCTCCACCTTCCTCGGCTGCCTCGCCGGACTGCTGCTCGCCGTCGACGGCCTGCACTTCGTGATGAGCCGCACCGCGCTCCTCGACCAGGTGCTGATGTTCTTCGTCCTCGCGGCCTTCTGCTGCCTGGTCGTCGACCGGGACCGGGCGCGGAAACGGCTCGCCGCCGCGCTCCCCGAGGACGCGGACGGGGTCCTCCGCCCCGACGCGGAGATCGCCGAGACCCTCCGCCTGGGCTGGCGCCCGTGGCGGCTCACGGCCGGTGTGATGCTGGGCCTGGCGGGCGCGACGAAGTGGAACGGTCTGGTCTTCCTGGCCGCGTTCGGCCTGATGACGGTCCTGTGGGACGTCGGCGCCCGGCGGACGGCGGGCGCGGTCCGCCCGTACGCGGCCGTCCTGAAGAGGGACGTGCTGCCCGCGTTCGTCTCCACGGTGCCGGTGGCGTTCGCCGCCTACCTGGCCACCTGGTCGGGCTGGCTCGTCTCCGACAAGGGGTACTTCAGGAACTGGGCCGCCGAGCAGGACGCGGTGGACCCCGGCTTCTGGAGCTGGCTGCCGCAGTGGTGGCGCAGCTTGTGGCACTACGAGTCCGCGGTGTGGAAGTTCCACGTCGAGCTGACCTCGCCCCACACGTACGAGTCCAACCCCTGGTCCTGGCTGGTCGCGGGCCGCCCGGTCTCCTACTTCTACGAGTCCCCCGCCCCCGGCACCGGCGGCTGCCCGGCCTCCGCGAAGGAGAAGTGCGCCCAGGAGATCCTCGCCCTCGGCACCCCGCTCCTGTGGTGGGCCGGCTGCGCCGCCCTCCTGTACGTCCTGTGGCGCTGGCTGTTCCGCCGCGACTGGCGCGCCGGCGCGATCCTCTGCGCCTTCGCCGCCGGCTGGCTCCCGTGGCTCCGCTACCAGGAGCGCACGATCTTCTACTTCTACGCCGTGCTCCTCGTCCCCTTCCTGTGCCTGGCGGTCGCCATGATGATCGGCGCCATCATCGGCCCGAAGGGCTCCACGGAGAGACGCCGCACCATCGGCGCCGTGGTGGCGGGCTGCCTGGTCCTCCTGATCGTCTGGAACTTCATCTACTTCTGGCCGATCTACACGGCGACGCCGATCCCGATGGACGAGTGGCGGTCGCGGATGTGGCTGGACACCTGGATCTAGCGACGGAGACGAAGGAGGGAGGGTCCGACCGGCGGTCGGGCCCTCCCTCCTTCGTCTCCTACTGACGCGGGGCGTCGGCGGGGAGGGTGCAGCGGGCCGCCTTGTGGGCCGCCTCGGCCGCGATCTCGGCGAGGCGGCGGAGGTCGTCGAGGCGGTCGGCGGGGGCGGGGTCGCGGAGCTGGACGAAGGTGCTCAGCCCGGAGTTCCCGTAGGGGATACAGGCGGAATAGACCGCTCCGACCCGCAGGATCTCCGGTGTCGTCGTGAAGGCCCAGCGCCCGGCGTCGAAGGCCACCGGCCGCCGCCCGTCGGTGTTGCCGAGCACCTCCTCCCGCCAACTCCGCTCGCTGCCCCAGGCGCCCATCTCCGTGCGCACCAGAAGCAGCTGCCGGCCGTCACCGCTGACGGTGCAGCTCGACAGGTGGTTCGCGTCGGTGGGGCTCGGGCCGCGGGGAGTGCCCCGCTCGCGGGGGATCCGGTAGGAGACCGCGTACGGCAGCAGCCGGTTCAGGATGTCCGCCGCCTCCTGCGACTCCCCGAACGAGGGACAGAGATCGGCCGCCTCGATCGTCCCCTTCGGCTTCTTGAAAGGCGGGGTATTGGTGGCGTAGCTGGTCGCCACCCAGGCGGCGACCAACACCAGGCACACCGCGAGCGCGATGGTGCCACGCTTCCTCGACGTCATGCTCACTTGTCCTTCTCCAGCGCGTTCGGGACACCCACACCCTCGCAGTAGTCACGGATGTTGGTGTGGGCGGAGGTGAAGCCCGCTTCGGTCTGTCCCGCGATCGAGGACACCACGCTCGGGTAGGACACGCCGGTCTTCTTCTCCGACTCCTGGGCGGCCTTCTCCACGAGGGCGAAGGTCGATTCGCGGGTCGCGTTGATCTCCTCGCCGTTGCGGTAGATGACCTCGCCCGAGCTGTCCTTCATCAGCCCCTCGGTGAGGCTTCCGATGATCTCGCCCGCGACCGTCTCCGCCGCGCCGCCGGCGATGACCGCGCCCGGGCCGACGGCCGAGGCCGTGGCGGCGCCGACACCGATGCCGACGAGGGACTCGCCGAGTTCGCCCGCCTTCGTGATGGCGTCGTTGAACTCGGCGTCCTTGTTGCCCGCGTCCAGTTCGGCGGCGTACGCGCGGCCGGCACCCAGCATGCCCTGGATCTCGCCGGCGTTGTGCGCGATGGCTCCGGTGGCCTTCTCCAGGTTCTGCGCGGGGGTGTTCCCCTTCTCGTCCACGAAGGCGTCGGGGTGGGCGAAGTGGTACTCCAGCATCCCGGCGGTGTACGCGTGCTGGCCGACGCTGACGGCCGCGTACCCCTCGGGGTTCTGTCCCACGGTGTACAGGAAGCGGGTGAGGTCCTGCTCGTTGAGGGGTGCGGCCGCTCCCGCGATCGGGTACAGCCTGTCCTCTCCGGCGTCGCCCGCGCGCAGGCCCCGGTGGATGTCCGCCATGTACTCCGCCGAGATCTGGCCCAGGCTGTCCGACATGAAGCCGTTGTCGGTGAGGCGGGAGGGGACCTCGGAGACGGACTTGACGATGTCGCCGTACAGCTTGGCCTGTTCCTCGGTGTGGGCGGCGGTCGCCGGGGTGGGGAGTTCGCCGGCCGGGTGGCCCGTCGTGGCGGCTTCCAGGGCGGCGGCGAGGTAGTTCTTTCCGGAGATGCTGTCCTCGCCCTCCGAGTCCTCCTCCCGCATCCACTCCCGCTCCTCGAAGAGGTACTGGAAGTTGGTCAGGCCGATGTGGCCCTTGTTGCCGTCGCCGTCGGTGTCACGCTTGAAGGGGTTGTTCTCGGTGTCCTTGCCGATGAACTCCGAGTTGAAGAACGCGGTCGCGGCGTCCGGGCTGTTGGAGAGGGCCTTCATGTAGCCGGTCATCGGGTCGAAGCCGAAGTCGGTGCCGGTGGTGTTCAGGTGGGGCCAGATGCCGCCGCCGTTGTAGCCCCAGATCTGCTCGGGGCGGCGGCCGTCCCGTACCCCCTCCTGTTCCTTGGCGAGCATGTTGCGGCCGTAGCTGTCGAGGAAGTCGTCCTCGTAGTCGCCCCAGCGCATGAGGTTGCTCATCACGACGTAGCCGGAGAGGCCGTTACCGGGGCCCATCGGCTTCTCCACGGCCTGGAGCATGTCGAACTTCCAGCGCGCCATGTCCGGGCTCGCGCTCTGCGTGGCGTTGGCGAGCGTCAGGCCCAGGTGCTTCTGGAGGTCCTTGTACTGGTCGAGGCGCTTGCCGTCAGCGGCGTGGTCGCGGCTGTTCGGGTCGTTCAGCTGGGCCCAGAAGTCGAGGGTGCCCTGGGCGCCGAGCCCGTGGGCGAAGGTGGAGGCGAAGAGATCGTCGCCGTGGTACTTGGTGAGGCCCGCGAGCAGCCGGTCGAACTCGGCCTCCGACATCGTGCCCGGGTCCTTCTTCGCCAGCGCCGCGAGGTCCTCCGCCGTCTTCATGGCGGTGGCGGCCTGGTCCCGGTCGCCGTACTCGGCGTCGCCGAAGCCCTTCTCCGCCTGGTCGACGAGGGCGCGGAGGACCTTGGCGGCGGAGCTGTCGCTCTCGGCGGCGCTCTTGATGATGCCGTCGATCCGGTCCCGGACGCCGTCCACGGTGCTCTGCTGGACGTCCTTGCCGGCGTCGCCGTCCATGGCCTTGGCCATGAAGCTCTTCCCCTGGGGGACGACGGACACCTCCTGCTGCCGCGCCGACTCGATGGCCTGCTCCAGGTCTCCCTTGAACTTCTTCAGCTCGCCGAGGGTGTCGCGGAGGATGTTGCGGACGGAGGTGGCCTGGGTGTGCGCGTCGCCGAACTCGCCGGCGGTCTTGTCGATGAACTTCCGTCCGACCTGGGAGTTCACGCCCTGCCAGTCGGCCTTGGCTGCGGCGCCCTTCAAACCCTCGCTCGCGTCCTTCTCCAGCTTCTCCAGGTTGGTGACGAGCGTGTTCCAGTCGGTCAGCGCCGCGTCGAGCGTGCCGAACTTGGCGTGCAGCAGGGTGTCGAAGTCCATCACTTGCCGTCCTTCTTCTCACCCTTGTCGTCCTTCTCGCCGTACACGTCGTTCGGCTCGCCGGGCGCGGAGGCCCGCTCGTCGAAGCCGGAGTCGAGCGTGGCGATGCCGCTCATGCGCCGCTCGATGAAGATCTCATCGCCGGCGTGGGCGTTCTTCGTGTAGTCCATGTGGTTCGAGATGTGCGCGCAGGCGTCCATGAGGTCCGCCAGCGCGGACGCCCACTTGATGGAGACGTGGCTGAGCGCGCCGCCCAGCTCGAAGCCCTGGCCCGAGAGGTCGGAGGCGGCGGAGTCGGTGGTGGTCTCCGCCACCCGGCCCTCGCGCCACAGCCGGTTGTAGAGCCCGAAGGCGTGATCGCCGATCTTGGCGAGGTGCTCGTTGACGACCTTGAGGTCGCCCTGGCCATTGGTGGACAGCGACTTGCCGTCCGGCTCGTCCGGCACCCGGTTCAACTGCATCCGGGTCGAGGAGGCTCCGGCGGCCTCAGCCTTGAGCTGGTTCCATTCGTCCCACGCCATGGTGACTCCTCCTCTTGGGCCCGTCCTCGCTCCGCGCGGTCGCCTCGAAACCTTCGATGCGGAAGCAACGCTCGACGGCATCCTAGGGAGAAGGACGAAAGGCGCCACGCCTGAGACCAGGGTCCGGACACCTTCACAGATCCTTCGCAGGGGAGAATTCCGTTTGCGATGGACGTGACAGGTGTGGCTCGATCCCGCTCGACAGGTGTCAGTGGCGGCTGCTTGACTCGACGGTCCACACGGGGAGGGGAACCCAGTCATGCGAAGTGGAGCGAAGGTCGGGATCGTCGGGGGCGTGTTCGTCGTCGTCGCGAGCGGGGTGGCGTACGGGGGGTACAACCTCTGGAACGGGATCACGGGCGGCTCGCAGGACGTCGGTACGCGGTCGGCGCCGAAGACCGGGCCGGTGACGGCGGAGGAGGTGACCGCCACCGCGGGGGACTTCCTCGCCGCGTGGGCGGCCGGCGAGGCCGAGCGGGCGGGCGGGCTGACGAACGACCCGGTGACGGCGGCCCCGGCGATCGCCGCGTACCGGGAGGGGGCCGGCGTCTCGGAGACGACCATCACGGCGGGGACGCCGACGGGGGCGGTCGTGCCGTTCACGGTGAAGGCGACCGTCACGTACGACGGGGTGTCGAAGCCGTGGACGTACGAGTCGAAGCTCAGCGTCGTCCGCGGCGAGTCCACCGGCCGCCCGCTGGTGAAGTGGACGCCCACCGTGCTGCACCCGAAGCTGGCCGCCGGCGCCACGCTGCGCACCGGCACCGCGAAGACCCCGCCGGTGAAGGCCGTCGACCACAAGGGCGTCGCGCTGCCGCCGGAGAAGTACCCGTCGCTCGTGCCCGCCCTGGACGCGCTGCGGCAGCGGTACGGCGGCAAGGCCGGCGGCGAGGCGGGCGTCGAGACCTGGATCGAGAGCGCGAACGGCACGCCGAGCAGCACCCTCCTCGTCCTGTCCGCCGGGAAGCCCGGCGAGCTGCGCACCACGATCGACGCGGGCGTGCAGGCGGCGGCGGAGAAGGCGGTCAAGGAGTTCCCGAACGCGGCGGTGGCGGCGGTCGAGCCGTCGTCGGGCGCGATACGGGCGGTCGCCAACAACCCGGCCAGCGGCTTCAACACGGCGTTCCAGGGGAAGCAGGCCCCCGGCTCCACGATGAAGATCGTGACGGCGGCGATGATGATGCGGTACGGGGTGGCGGGGCCGGACTCGCGGGTGGAGTGCCCGCCCACCGTGACGTGGGACGGGTACCCGTTCCACAACCTGAAGGACTTCTCCACCGAGGGCGACCTGACGAACGCGTTCGCCATGTCCTGCAACACCGCCTTCATCAAGGCGATCAACCCGCTGAAGGACAAGGGCGTCCACAACACCGCGCTCGGCGACACCGCCCGCAAGTGGTTCGGTATCGGCGAGGTGTGGTCGGTCGGCGTGCAGACGGAGGACGGGAACGTGCCCGAGTCCAGCGGCACCGAGACCGCCGCCTCGTACATCGGCCAGGGCGCCATCACCATGAACGCGCTCAACATGGCGTCGATCTCCGCGACCGTGAAGGACGGCGGCTTCCGCCAGCCGTACCTCGTAGCGGAGGACGGGGAGGACGGTCAGAAGTTCGCCACCGCCGAGCGGCTTCCGGGCGAGGTCGCCCGCGGGCTGCGGAAGATGATGAACGCGGCGGCCACAGCCCCGGAGGGCACGGCCCGGGAGGCGATGCGGGGAGTGTCTTCGCCCAAGGGCGCGAAGACCGGTTCGGCGGAGGTCGGGACGCAGTCCACCTCCAACAGCTGGTTCACCGGCTACTCCGGCGACCTCGCCGCCGCGGCCGTCGTCGAGGCCGGCGGGCACGGCGGCGACGCGGCCGGGCCGGTCGTGGCGGCCGTGCTCAAGGCGGGCTGACCGTCAGGCGGAAAGCCGGTCGCGTGCCCCGTACACGTACCGCTACGGTGCGGGGCATGACGACCGATGCCACCTCCGCCGCCCATCCCCGGTTCGCCGCCGCCCTCGCCGAGTTGGGCCTCGACGTCGAGGTCCGCCGCTTCCCCGACGAGACGCGGACCGCGCAGCAGGCCGCCGACGCCATCGGCTGCGCGGTCTCCGAGATCGTGAAGTCGCTGATCTTCGCCGCCGACGGGGTGCCGGTGCTCGTCCTGATGGACGGGGCCTCGCGGGTGGACGTCGAGCGGGTGCGGAAGGCGCTGGGCGCCGAAGAGGTCACCCGGGCGGACGCCCGGCTGGTGCGGGAGACGACCGGGTACGCGATCGGCGGCGTACCGCCCTTCGGGCACCGCACCCGGACCCGCGTGCTCGCCGACGAGGCGCTGCTCGCCCACGCCCTGGTGTGGGCGGCGGCCGGCACCCCGCACTCGGTCTTCGCGCTGCCCCCGAAGGAACTGATCGCCCACGCGGGCGCGACCGTCGTGGACGTGCGCGAGCGCACGGCGTGACGCCGCCGGTCGCGGGTTCGGTGCTGGTCGCGGGGGTCAAGCACGCCACGTGGAACGCGCCGGCCCACCACATCCGCGACCAGCTGCTCTCCTTCACCCTCGTCTCCGGCGGCGGGGCCTGATCGGCCTGGCGCCGACCCGCGCCCGAGTCGGCGTCAGCCGCCGTCCAGGATCTCCCGGAAGTGGCGGTTGACCGCCATCAGGCCGCCGTCGACGCGGAGGGTGGTGCCGGTGATCCAGGCGGCGTCGGGGGAGGCGAGGAAGGCGACGGCGGCGGCGATGTCGTCGGGGGTGCCGACGCGGCCGAGGGGGTAGGCGCGGGCGCCCAGGGCGGCGAGGGCCTGTTCGCGGCCCGCCCAGGAGGGGGTGGCGACGGTGCCGGGGTTGATCTGGTTGACGCGGACGCCGCGGGGGGCCGCTTCGCCGGCCAGGGTGCGGGTGAAGGAGCCGAGGGCGGCCTTCGCGGCGCTGTAGGCGTGGTCGCCGAAGTCGGCCTCCGCGTTGACCGAGCCGATGGTGACGACGGCGCCGCCCGTCGCGGCCAGGTGGGGGAGGGCGGCGCGGGAGCAGTGGACGGCGCCGAGGAGGGTGCCGTCGAGCTGGCGGCGCCAGTTCTCGTCGGGGTCGTCGACGAAGGGGACGAAGGCGTTGTTGACGAGGACGTGAAGGGCGGGGAGGCCGCCGATCACCTCGTCGACCGACCGCCGGTCGGTGATGTCGAGGCGGTGGGCCGTCGCGTTCGGGAGGTCCGCCGCCACCGTCCGCGCCGACTCCTCGTCGACGTCGGTGACCAGGACCCGCGCGCCCTCCGCCGCCAGCCTTCGGGCGGTCGCCGCGCCGATGCCGCTGCCCGCGCCCGTGATCAGCGCCGTCCGCCCTTCGAACCGCTTCGTGAGATCCATGCTCCGATCTCAGCACCGATCGCCGGCCCCGACTACCCCTCCCTATCGTTTTTCGATAGATTCCCATCGTAAGTCGATTGGAGGAGGGGTCATGGGAAGACTGACGGTGCTGGCGCTGCGGGCCGTGCTGGTGGGACTGGCGGCCGGGTCGGTGTTCGTGCAGGCGGTGATGATCCCGCTGCTCGCCGCCGATCTCGACGGGGCGGAGGGAGACCTGGTGCACCTGCGGACGCCGCTCCTGGTGGTCTTCTTCCTCGGCGTCGTCACGGTCCAGGTCACCCTCGTGTGCGTGTGGCGGCTGGTGACGATGGTGCGGCGCGGGACCGTCTTCTCCCATGCCGCCTTCCGGTACGTGCACATCGTGATCGGCGCGCTCGTGGCCGCCGCGCTGCTGGTCTTCTCCCTCGCGGTCCTGCTGGCGCCGGGCGAGGCGGTCGCCCCCGGGATCGTCCTGCTGATCTGCGGGGTCTCCCTGGCGGTCCTGGGGGTCGCGCTCATCGTGCTGGTGCTGCGGATGCTGCTGGCCCAGGCCGTCGACCGCGACGTCGAGGCGACGGCGCTGCGCGCCGAGCTCGACGAGGTGATCTGATGCCGATCGTCGTCGACATCGACGTGATGCTGGCCCGCCGGAAGATGTCGGTGGGCGAGCTCGCGGAGCGGGTCGGGATCACCCCCGCCAACCTGGCGGTCCTCAAGAACGGCCGGGCCAAGGCCGTGCGCTTCACCACCCTCGCCTCCCTGTGCGCGGCCCTCTCCTGCCAGCCGGGCGACCTCCTGCGCTGGGAGGAGGGGGCCGGAGGGGACGAGGAGCCGGAGGAGTAGGCGGGTGCGGGCGGGAAATCGGTGGGCGGCGGCCGGTCGCGGCCCTACCGTCACCCGGATGGAGATCTCCTTCCGGAAGCTGCCGGACAACCAGCACGAGATCCTGGTCCGCGCCCGCAAGGGCCCGGACGTCAGGCTGCCCGCCGCACCCGTCGGGCCGACCGTGCCGCACGACCTGGTCCACGCCGTCGTGGAGACCGCCCTCGGCATCGAGGACGGCTTCTGGGGGGCGACGGCGCGCGGCGCCACGTTCGAGGGCTTCGAGCTCGTCGTCCCGGGCCGGCACCGCCGGTCGGGGATGAAGGTGCTGCGCCGGGGCGGCGACGCCGTGCTGGCCGCCGAGCTCCGCGTGAACTGGGCCTACCGGGTGTGGCGCGGGCTGCCCACGGAGGGCCGGGGTGTCGGCCGGCCGCTCCTGGACGCGGAGGCCCTGGCGAGGACGGGGCCGCGTCTGGACGCCGCCGCCGCCCGCTGGGCCGCCGTCCCCGAGGGCGGGGAGCTCCTCTGGCGCTGGGGCGCGGACGGCTGAGCCGCGGGCTCAGCCCGTCCGGCCGTCGAGGGAGGTCCGCACCGCCCGCACCAGGGCCTGGGCGCGCGGGTCCGAGGTGACGGTCCTGCGCATGCCGTTGGTGACGTAGGCGAAGGCGGTGCCGGACTCGGGGTCGGCGAAGGCGAGGGAGCCGCCGCGGCCGGGGTGGCCGAAGGAGGTGGGGCCGAGGAGGGGGGAGGCCGGGCCGTGGAGCATGTGGCCGAGGCCGAAGCGGGTGCCGACCAGCAGGACCCGGTCCGTGCCCGCCGACTCCTCGGTGCGGGCCAGGGCGAGGGTGGCGGGGGCGAAGAGGCGGGGGGTGCCGTCGCCGAGGGGGCCGAGGGTGGCGGCGTAGTAGCGGGAGAGGGCGCGGGCGGTGGCGACGCCGGCCGAGCCGGGGAGTTCGGCGGCCCGGTAGGCGGGGTCGTTCTCGTCGGGCTTCGGGGTGATGACCTCGAAGGCGCGGCGGGTGAGCGAGGCCGGGTCCTCCCAGGCCTCGGTGACCGAGCGCTTGGGGCGCAGGCGGAGGGCGCCGGCCTCCTCCGGGGCGGCGACCGGCGCCAGGCGGCCGACGCGGTGCTCCTCGGCGGCCGGGAGACCTATCCACAGGTCCAGGCCGAGCGGGGCCGCGAGCTCCTCCGCGACCCAGCGGCCGATGGTGCGGCCGGTGACGCGGTGGACGAGGCCGGAGAGCAGCCAGCTGAAGGTGTGCGCGTGGTAGCCGTGGTCGGTGCCGGGGTCCCAGGCGGGGGCCTGGGCGGCGACCGCGGCGGTGGACGCCTCCAGGTCGGTGGCCTCGGCGAGGGTGAGGGGCCGGTCGAGGACGGGGACGCCCGCCTGGTGGGCGAGGAGCTGCCGTACCGTCACGCGGTCCTTGCCGGCGGCCTTGAACTCGGGCCAGTACGTGGCCACCGGGGCGTCCAGGTCGATGCGGCCGCGCTGGTGGAGGAGGAGCGGGACGGCGGCGGCGACGCCCTTGGTCGCGGAGCGGACGATCTGGGCGGTGTCCCGCGCCCAGGGTTCCGTGCCGTCGGCGTCCTTCGTGCCGGCCCACAGGTCGACGACCGGGGCGCCGTCGTGGTGCACGGCGACCGCCGCGCCCTGCTCGCCGCGCTGCTCGAAGTTGCGCAGGAACGCGTCCCTGACCGGTTCCCAGCCCGGTGCCACCGTGCCCTGGACGTCCACCTGACCCACTCATCCTTTCGTACGAACGGGTCCCATGGTCTCAGGCCACGGACCCCGGAACGAAACCGAAGGGGAGTTCGAGGCGGTGGCGGGCCATGAGCGCGTCGTCGGCGAGGATCTCCCGGGTCGGACCGTCCGCCGCGATCACGCCCTCGCTGAGGATCAGCGAGCGCGGGCAGAGCTCCAGGGCGTACGGCAGGTCGTGGGTGACCATGAGGACGGTGACGTCCAGGGAGCGCAGCACGTCGGCGAGTTCGCGGCGGGAGGCGGGGTCGAGGTTGGAGGACGGCTCGTCGAGGACGAGGATCTCCGGCTCGGTGGCGAGGACGGTCGCGACGGCGACCCGGCGCCGCTGTCCGAAGGAGAGGTGGTGCGGGGGCCGGTCCGCGTACGCGGCCATGCCGACCCGGGTCAGGGCCCGCTCCACCACCGCGTCGAGCTCGGCGCCGCGCAGCCCGGCCGCGGCGGGGCCGAAGGCCACGTCCTCGCGGACGGTCGGCATGAACAGCTGGTCGTCGGGGTCCTGGAAGACGATGCCGACCTTCCGGCGGATCTCCGCCATGTGCTTCTTGCCGACGGGCAGCCCGGCGACGGTCACGCTGCCCGCGCCGGCGGCGAGGATGCCGTTGAGGTGGAGGACGAGGGTGGTCTTGCCGGCGCCGTTGGGGCCGAGGAGGGCGACCCGCTCGCCGCGCGCGAGGGTGAGGTCCACGCCGAAGAGGGCCTGGTGGCCGTCGGGGTAGGCGTAGGCGAGGCCGCGCACGTCGAGGGAGGGGGGAGAGGGGGGCACGGGCACGGTGGTCATCCCAGGAGGGCGAGGAGGCGGATCGGGAGGGCGGCGAGCGGCAGCGCCAGGGCCCGCGCCCACTGGGCCCGGGTGGTCGCGGTGGCGTCGAGGACCGGCATGGTGCCGGTGTAGCCGCGGCTGACCATGGCGAGGTGGACGCGTTCGCCGCGCTCGTAGGAGCGGATGAAGAGGGCGCCGGCGCTCTTCGCCAGGACTCCCCAGTGGCGTACGCCGGACGCCTCGAAGCCTCGGGAGCGGCGGGCGATGGACATCCGGCGCATCTCGTCGGTGACGACGTCCCCGTACCGGATCATGAACGAGGCGATCTGGACGAGCAGGGACGGCAGTCCGAGCCGCTGGAGGCCGAGGACGAGGGAGCGCAGCTCGGTGGTGGCGGCGAGGAGCACGGAGGCGGCGACGCCGAGGGTGCCCTTGGCGAGGATGTTCCAGGCGCCCCAGAGGCCGGGGACGCTCAGGGAGACGCCGAGGACGGTGGTCCGGTCGCCGGGGACCACGAAGGGCATGAGGACGGCGAAGGTGACGAAGGGGATCTCGATCGCGAGGCGGCGGAGCAGGAAGCCGGCCGGGACGCGGGCGGCCGCGGCGACCACGGCGAGCAGGCCGGCGTAGCAGGCGAAGGCCCAGACGGCCTCGCGGGGCGTCGTGACGACGACCAGGACGAAGCCGAGGACGGCGACGAGTTTGGTGTGCGCGGGCAGGCCGTGGACCGGCGAGTCCCCCCGCCGGTACAGCTGGTGCGCGTGGCCCGCTCCCACCTCAGACCCGGGCGCCGGTGTCGGCGGCCCGGCGGCGGCGGGCGGCCCAGAAGGCGCCGGTGCCGACGGCGAGGGTGAGGCCGACGCCGATGACGCCGGCGAGGCCGCCGGAGAGGCGTGCGGAGTCGACGCCCGCGACGCCGTAGTCGGCGAGCGGGGAGTCGGCGGTGGCGTGCTCGTACTCCTCGGCCTTGGCGTCGATGCCCTGGTCGGCGGCGACCTTCTCCAGGCCGTCGGGGCTGGCGGAGGCGTAGAAGGAGACGACGCCGGCGAGGACGAGGGCGGTGACGACCCCGCCGATCCAGAGCTTCCTCGGGCTCCGCGCGGCGGGGGGCTCGGCCGGGGCGGGGGCCGCGTCGACCAGCTCGCCGCCGACGCGGAGCTTCAGCGGTGCCGTGAGGCCGCGGGCGCCGTGGACGAGGTCGGGGCGGACGGCGAGGACGGCGCCGACGGTGAGGGCGGTGATGACGGCCTCGCCGATGCCGATGAGGACGTGGACGCCGAGCATCGCGGTGAGGACCTTGGCGATCGGCACGTCGGTGGTGCCGCCGATCGCGTAGATCAGGGTGAAGGCGGCGGCCGAGGCCGGTACGGAGACGAGCGCGGCGACGAAGGTCGCGGCGGTCACGCCGCCCCGGGTGCGGGGCAGCACGAGCCGCAGGCCGCGGAAGAGGAAGTGGGCGGTGACGACGGTCACCACGCCCATGACGGTGATGTTGACGCCGAGCGCGGTGAGGCCGCCGTCGGCGAAGAGGACGCCCTGCATGAGCAGGACGACGGCGATGCACAGGACGCCGGTCCACGGCCCGACGAGGATCGCCGCGAGCGCCCCGCCGAGGAGGTGGCCGCTGGTTCCGGCCGCGACGGGGAAGTTGAGCATCTGGACGGCGAAGACGAAGGCCGCGACGAGGCCCGCGAGCGGGGCCGCCTTCTCGTCGAGTTCCTTGCGCGCTCCGCGCAGGCTCACGGCGACGGCGGCCGCGGCGGCGACGCCGGCGGCCGCCGACACGGGGGCGTTGATGAATCCGTCAGGTACATGCACGTAGCGAATGATGAGCGCAGCTGCAAAAGACTTGCAAGAGCGCCCGGATGACAAGACGAGGGATGTGAGGCCGGACACGTCACGAGTGATCATCCGATGACCGGGGAAGAATGTGACATCAAGGAATAAAACAGACTGGGCCACGACCTGAGGAGCCACCCCATGCGCGCCGTCGAGGACCACGCCCGAGGCCGCCTGATCAGCGACGACGGACCGGTCTCCCGGGCCGTGCCGGTCGCTCTGCGCTACGACCCCGGCTTCTCCCCCGCCACCGTCCGCTTCGTGCTGCCCGGCGGCGTCGAGTGGTCCTTTCCCCGCGCCCTCCTGGAGGACGGGCTGCGGCAGCCCGCGCACCGCGGGGACATCGCGGTGTGGCCGTGCGGGCGGGTGCAGACGGTCGTCGAGTTCCACGGCCGCGACGAGGTCGCCGTCGTCCAGTTCGACAGCACCGCGCTCACGCGGTTCCTGGAGCACACGTACGCCGCCGGCGCGTCGTCGCTCACGACACGCTGACGGCGTACGGCCGCGTCGGCTCCCCGTCCCCACAGGTCCCGGCGCGGTCCGGGGCGCACCCCCCGCTCAGGGGCGGCCCCGGGGTTCTCGGGTCGGTCAGGCCTTCACGAGGTCCGTCCTCCGGGGTCCGTCGGTCCCGCCGTCGGTGTCGTGGGCGGCCAGTGCCTCGCCCTCCACGTCCACGTTGGGCAGTGCCCGGTCCAGCCACTTCGGCAGCCACCAGGCCTTGTGGCCGAGGAGCGCGAGGACGGCCGGGACGATCGCCATGCGGACCACGAAGGCGTCGAAGAGGACGGCGACGGCGAGGCCGAAGCCGATCATCTTGATCATCTGGTCGGTCATCCCGATGAAGCCGGAGAAGACCGCGATCATGATCACCGCGGCGGCGGTGACCACCCGGGCGCTGTGCCGGAAGCCGGTCACGATCGCCTCGCCGGGCCGCTCGCCGTGGACGTACGCCTCCCGCATGCGGGTGACGAGGAAGACCTCGTAGTCCATCGCGAGGCCGAACACGACGCCCACCATGAAGATCGGCATCATCGACATGATCGGGCCGGTCTGCTCGACGCCGAACAGGCTGCCCAGCCAGCCCCACTGGAAGACCGCGACGACGGCTCCGAGGGCGGCGACCACCGAGAGCAGGAAGCCCAGGGCGGCCTTGAGCGGCACGAGGATCGAGCGGAAGACCACGGTCAGCAGGAGGAAGGCGAGGCCGACGACGAGTGCCAGGTAGGGCACCAGGGCGTCGTTCATCTTCTGCGAGAAGTCGATGTTCATCGCGGTGGCGCCGGTGACGAGGACCTCGTCGCCGGTGGCGTCGCGGATGTCGTGGACGAGGGTCTCGGTGGCGCCGGAGGACGGGCGGTCCTTCGGGATGACCGTGATCATGGCGGCGTCGCCCGCCTTGTTGGGGGTGGCCGGGGTGACGGCGGCGATGCCGTCGAGGCCCTTGATGGTGGTGACGGTCCGGTCGGCGGTGGCCCGGTCGCCGTCGACGACGACGAGCAGCGGGCCGTTGAAGCCGGGGCCGAAGCCGTCGGAGAGCAGGTCGTAGGCGCGGCGCTCGGTCGCCGAGACCGGCTTCACGCCGTCGTCGGGCAGGCCCATCTCCAGGGAGGCGGCCGGGATCGCGACGGCGCCGAGGCCGATGACCCCGGCGAGGAGCACGAAGAGCGGGCGGCGGATGACGAAGCGGGCCCAGCGGGTGCCGCCGTTCGGCTTGGCGGCCTTCTCCGCGTCGGCGCCGCCCTTGCGCTGCTTGCGGCCCACGACCTTGTCGCCGGCGAAGCCGAGCAGCGCCGGGATGAGGGTGAGGGCGATCAGGACGGCGATCACGACGGTGCCGGCGGCGGCGAAGCCCATCTTCGTCAGCATCGGGATGTTGACGACGGCGAGGCCGACGAGGGCGATGACGACGGTGAGTCCGGCGAAGACGACGGCCGATCCGGCGGTGCCGGTGGCGCGGCCCGCGGCCTCCTCCTTGTCGCGCCCGTCGGCCAGCTCGGAGCGGTAGCGGGAGACGATGAAGAGGGCGTAGTCGATGCCGACGGCGAGGCCGATCATCATCGCGAGCGTGGAGGTCGTGGAGCCGAGGTCCAGGACGCTCGCGAGCGCGGTGATCGTGGAGACGCCGATGCCGACGCCGATGATGGCGGTGAGCAGCGGCAGTCCGGCCGCGACGAGCGAGCCGAAGGTGATGACGAGGACGATGCCGGCGATGACGACGCCGACGATCTCGCCGGTGCCGGTCTCGGGCATGGTCTGGAGGGCGTCGCCGCCGAGCTCGACGGTCAGGCCCTTGCCCTGGGCGGCGAGCCCGGCCTGCTTGAGGGCCTCGCGGGTCTCGTCGGTGAGCTCCATCGCGTTCACCTTGTAGGCGACGGAGACGTAGGCGGTGGAGCCGTCCCGGGAGACGGCCTGGGCCGTGTACGGGTCGGTGACGGAGACGATCTGGTCCGAGCCGGACTTGAGCGCGGCGACGGTCTCCTCGACGACGGCCTTGGGGGCCGCGTCGGTCATCCTGCCGCCGTCGGGGGCCTTGAAGACGACCCGGGCGGTGGCGCCGTCGGCGCCCGCGCCGGGGAACCGCTCTTCGAGCAGGTCGAAGGCGCGCTGGGCCTCGGTGCCGGGTATGGAGAAGGAGCTGGAGGTCGCGGCGGGCGCGGTGGCGGCGCCGACTCCGGCGAGCGCGAGCAGCGCCACCCAGAGGAGGGCGACGAGCCGCCGGCGCCGGAAGGCGGTGCGGCCCAGCTTGTACAGGAAGGTGGCCACGGGTGCGTACTCCCATTGTGGGGCGGGACAGGGCATGGGGAGCCGGCCCGACGGCGTGAGCGGTGCGCAGTCAGGTGGAGCGGGGACTTACGGGTGGTGCCGGGTCAGACGCCGAGGGCGGGGAGCACGACGGCGTCGACGTAGCGGGTGAGGAAGGCGTGGTCGACCGGCTGGTCGTCGATCAGCGGGCGGGCGACGAGCGCTCCGATGAGCATGTGCGGGACGAAGTCCAGGGCCGGGTTGTCCGGCGGGACCTCGCCCCTGCGGACCGCGCGGCGGAGGAACTCGGCGAAACCGTTCAGCTCGGGTTCGATGAGCAGTTCGCGCAGCGCCTGGTGCAGGTCCGGGTGGGTGTGGACGGCATGGGCCAGACCCCGCATCAGCGCGGTGTCCTTCTCCATCTGGCAGTCGTCGGCGAGCTCCAGGAGCGCCTGGAAGTCGCCGCGCAGGGATCCGGTGTCGATCTCGTCGAAACCGGACGGCTTGTTGTGGCGCAGGGCCGTGGCGACCAGCTCCGGCTTGCTCCCCCACTGGCGGTAGAGGGTGGCCTTGCTGGAGTGGGTGCGGGCGGCGACGGCGTCCATGGTGAGGGCGTCGTAGCCGACCTCGCGGAGGAGGTCGAGCACGGCCGCGTACAGCTCGGACTCCCGTTCGGGAGTGAGTCTGCTGCGGGCCATGTCCGGACCTCCGGTCTGCGGGGACGAGCAGAGCGAACGAAACGGTTTCGTACTCTGCGCTCCCTACGAAGGTACCCCGGCCCTCAGCGAAACGAAACCGTTTCGTACGTGGCCTGGGCCACACCGCCCTCCGTACGCCCGTACGAGTTGCCGCGCCCCCTCCGCGCGGAAAGCATGAACGGGTGAGTGACGACGTGGCCTACCTCCGCTTCCCGCACCTCCACGACGACCTGCTGTGCTTCACGGCCGAGGACGACCTCTGGGTCGCCCCGCTCGTCCCCGACGGACAGAGCCCCGGCCGCGCCTGGCGGCTCACGGTCGACCGCACCCGGGCCGGGCACCCCCGCTTCTCGCCCGACGGCCGCCACATCGCCTACACGAACTGGCGCAGTCTCGATCCCGAGATCCACCTCGTGCCGGTCGACGGCGGCCACGCCCGCCAGCTGACCCACTGGGGCTCCTCCGACACCCGGGTCTGCGGCTGGTCGCCGCCGGACAAGGACGGCCGCTCCGACATCCTCGCCGTCTCCTCGCACGGCCAGCCCTTCTCGTACTTCTCCTGGGCCTACACCGTCGCCACCGACGGCTCGCCCGGCGGCAGGATGCCCTGGGGCCCGGTCTCGGACATCGCCGTCCGGGACGTCGACGGCGAGCGCCGCACCCTCCTGCTCACCGGCACCCCGCCGCACGAGCCGGCCGCCTGGAAGCGGTACCGGGGCGGCGCCACCGGGCGCCTCTGGCTCCACGGCGAACGCCTCCTGCCGGACCTCCGCGGCCACCTCGCCGACCCGATGTTCGTCGCCGCCCCGCCCGGCGAGACCGGATACCGGATCGCCTTCCTCTCCGACCACGAGGGCATCGGCAACCTGTACTCCTGCCGCCCCGACGGCACCGACCTGCGCCGCCACACCGACCACGCCGACTTCTACGCCCGGCACGCCTCCTCCGACGGCCACCGGATCGTCTACCAGTGCGCCGGACAGCTGTGGATCGCCGACGACCTGAGCGCCGGCGCCGAACCGCGCCGCCTGGAGGTGCGGCTCGGCGGGCAGCGGGCCGGCCGCCGCCCCTACCAGGTCCCCGCGGCCCAGCACGTCGACGCGCTCTCCGTCGACGAGACCGGCCGGGCCAGCGCGGTCGGGGTGCGCGGCAGCCTGTACTGGCTCACGCACCGGGACGGGCCCGCGCGGGCCATCACCGACACCCCCGGCGTCCGCGTCCGGCTCCCCGAGATGCTCGGCAGCGGCGGCCAGATCGCCTACGTCACCGACGCCGAGGGCGAGGACGCCGTCGAGATCGCCTACCTCCCCCGGGCCAGCGGCGACCGGCCGCCCCGCCGGCTCGCCGCCGGGGAACTCGGCCGCGTCGAGGAACTCGTCGCCGACCCCGACGGCGAGCGGCTCGCCATCGCCTCCAACGACGGCCGCCTCCTCCTCATCGACGCCACGGAGGACTCCAACGGCGAGGTCACCGAGCTCATCCGCTCCGTCAACGGCCCCGTCCGCGACCTCGCCTTCTCCCCCGACGGCGCCTGGCTCACCTGGTCCCACCCCGGCATCGGCCGCTCCCTGCGCTCCATCAAGCTGGTCCGCATCTCGGGCCCCGGCCCCCGCACGGTCATCGACGTCACCAACGGCCGCTTCGAGGACGAGAACCCGGTCTTCACCAGCGACGGCCGCTACCTCGCCTTCCTCTCCTGGCGCGGCTTCGACCCGGTGTACGACGTCCACACCGGCGACCTGTCCTTCCCGCTCGGCTGCCGCCCCTACCTCGTGCCGCTCTCCTCCGCGACCCCGTCCCCCTTCGCGCTGCTGCCCGACGGCCGCCCGGCGGCCGGCGGGCTCGACCCGGCCGACGACGGCGCCGACAGCGGCGACGGCACCGTCACCGTGGAGACCGAGGGGCTGGCCGACCGGGTGACCCCCTTCCCCGTCGCCGCCTCCAAGTACTCGGCCCTCGCCCCCGTCACCGGCGGCGGCCTCGTCTGGCTGCGCTGGCCCATCTCCGGCGCCCTCGGCGAGACCTTCGCCAACCCCGCCGACACCTCCGGGCGCCCCACCCTGGAGCACTTCTCCGTCACCAAGGCGCGCCGCACCGAACTCGCCCGCGACCTCGACTGGTTCGCCGTCAGCGGCGACGGCAGCCGGCTCGTCGTCTTCGACGAGGGCGAGCTGCGGGCCGTCCCCGCCACCGAGCCCGGCGACGGCGACTCCACCGTCTACCTGGACCTGCGCCGCATCCTCCACCAGGTCGACCCCGGCGCCGAGTGGCGCCAGGCCTACGACGAGGCAGGGCGGATCGTCCGCGCCTACTTCTGGGAGCCCGGCATGGGCGGCGTCGACTGGCCGGCCGTCCTCGACCAGTACCGGCCGCTGCTCGATCGGGTCGCCTCCCCCGACGAGTTCGCCGATCTGCTGCGCGAGGTCATGGGCGAACTCGGCACCTCCCACGCCTACGTCACCCCGGCCCGCCGCAACGAGGGACCGCCGCACTACCACCGCCCCCAGGGCCTCCTGGGCGCCAACTTCGTCTGCCGCGACGGCGACTGGGTCGTCAAGCGGATCCTGCCCGGCGAGTCCTCCGACTCCAAGGCCCGCTCCCCGCTCGCCGGCACCGGCATCCGCGAGGGCGCCGCCCTCACCCACGTCGACGGCCGGCCCGTGGACCCCGTCCGCGGCCCCTACCCGCTGCTCGCCGGCACCGGCGGCACCACCGTCGAGCTCACCTTCACCCCCGCCGGCGGCGAGGGCCGCTCCCGCCGCGTCGCCGTCGTCCCGCTGGTCGACGAACGCCCGCTGCGCTACCAGGACTGGGTCGCCAAGCGCCGGGCCGTCGTCCGCGAGCTGAGCGGCGGCCGCTGCGGCTACCTCCACATCCCCGACATGGGCGGCTCCGGCTGGGCCCAGTTCAACCGCGACCTGCGGATGGAGGTCTCCCGGCCCGCCCTCATCGTCGACGTCCGGGGCAACGCCGGCGGCCACATCAGCGAGCTCGTCGTCGAGACCCTCACCCGGAAGATCATCGGCTGGGACCTCACCCGCAACGCCCAGCCCGTCAGCTACGCCTCCAACGCCCCGCGCGGCCCCGTCGTGGCCCTCGCCGACGAGGCCACCTCCTCCGACGGCGACATGATCACCGCCGCCTTCAAGCTCCTCGGCCTCGGCCCCGTCGTCGGCCAGCGCACCTGGGGCGGGGTCGTCGGCATGACCGGCCGCCACAAGCTCGGCGACGGCACCTGGATCACCGTCCCCATGAACGCGGCCTGGTTCACCTCATGGGGCTGGTCCGTGGAGAACCACGGCGTCGAACCCGACCTGGCCGTCCTGCGCACCCCGCTCGACTGGGCCGAGGGCCGGCACGCCCAGCTCGACGACGCCGTCCTCCGGGCCCTCGCCCTGCTGGAGGAGGAGCCCGCCGCGAGCCCGCCCGGCTACGAGTCCGTGCCGGACCGCTCCCGCCCGAAGCTGCCGCCGAGGTCCAGCTCGTAGGCGATCGCGGACTCCCCGGTCTTCAGCGTCTCCCTGCCGACCGCGCCGAAACCGACCCGGGCGAGCACCGCCCGGGACGCGGCGTGCTCCGGCGACGCCCTCGCGTACAGCCGGCGCAGCCCGTACTCCTCCACGGCGAGCCGGCACACCTCGCGCACGCCCCGGGTGGCGAGGCCCCGGCCGGTGGCCGACTCCGCGATCCGGTAGCCGAGTTCGGCGGCGCCGTCGGCGACGTCGATGAGGTTGACCCGGCCGACGATCCGGCCGCCCTCCTCCACCAGGACGTGGAAGCGGATGGTCCCCTCCTCCTGCTCGTCGAGGAGGGCCTGGTGGCGGGCGGCGAAGTCGGCGAAGTACGCGTCCCCCCGGTCGGGCACGGTGGCGGCGAAGTAGGCCCGGTTCTCCTGCTCGAAGGCGAGCAGGGCGGGCGCGTGGTCGGAACGGAGACGTTCGAGTACGACGGACATGAGGGGAGCGTACGAAGATCCACGCGCGAACGCCCGTGAGTTGAGCAGTTCCGGCCACCTGTCGACCGGTCCCGGACGCACGCGCGGAAGGCGCACCCGGCGTCCCGGGTGCGCCTTCCGTCACAGGACGGGCGTCAGGCCTCGTCGCGGCCGGTGCGCTCGCGCAGCTCCCGCTGGGCGCGCTCCTTGGCGTCCGGCGTGCCCTCGCGCTCCTGCCGGGCGCGCTCGGAGGCCTCGTCCTTGGGGTTGCCCATGGCCTTCTTCGCGCGGTCCTGGAGCTCCTGCGCCTTGTCCTGGAACTGGTCCTTGATGCCCATGTAGGTTCACTCCTAGTAGGGGTGTGAGGGGGTCGGGGCGGTGTGCCCCGGGGCCTCGACCAGCCTCGCATGAGCGGACATCCCACGCATTTCGATCAGTTACGGTCCGTAGGCAAGGGCCTCAAACCTTCCCGCCGCGGGCCTGCTCGTCGGCCGCGCCACCGGCGCCGACCAGGCCCTTGGAGACCGTGCCGAGGCGGGGTCCGAAGCGGGCCACCTCCCGCTTGCCGACGGTGGCGATGAGGCCGGGCAGGTAGCCGCGGACGGACTGCATCCCGCGCAGCCACCACTGCGCGTACACGTGCGCCGAACGGCGCTCGATGCCCTCGACGATCCGGTCGACGGCCGGGCCGAGCGGGTACGTGCGGTTCGACGGCCACGGCAGCCGCTGCCGCAGCTCCTTCATCACGTCGTCCTGGTCGGCGCCGCGCACCATGTCGGTGTCGGTCCAGGAGAGGTAGCCGACGCCCACCTTGACGCCCTTGTAGGCGACCTCGGCGCGCAGGCTGTGCGCGAAGGCCTCGACGCCCGACTTGGAGGCGCAATAGGCGGTCATCATCGGGGCCGGGGTGATGGCGGCGAGCGAGGCGATCTGGAGGAAGTACCCCCGGGACTCCATGAGGACCGGCAGGAAGGCGCGGCCGGTGACCGCCCCGCCGATGAGGTTGACCTCGATGACCCGCCGCCAGGCGACCGGGTCGGAGTCGACGAACGGGCCGCCGGCCGCGACGCCGGCGTTGGCGACGACGATGTCGACCTTCCCGAAGCGCTCCTTCACCTCGGCGGCGACCCGGGCCATCGCCTCGTGGTCGGTGACGTCCGCCTCCCACCAGTCGGCCTCGGTGTGCAGCCGCCCGGCGACCTCCTTGAGGAGCTCGGGCTCCAGACCGACGAGGGCGATCCTCGCACCGCGAGCGGAGAGCTTGCGGGCGAGCAGCTCGCCCACACCGCGCGCGCCGCCGGTGACGACCGCGACCTGCCCTTCCAGGCTGACCCTGCTCATACCCCTGCCTCCTTGCTGGTCGGACGCGCTCCGAGATAGGTGAGCGTCAGTTCGCGGATCTGCGCGGTGACGGCCTCCGGGGCCTCGACCGGCGTCATGTGGCCCATGCCGGCCAGTTCGGTGAGTCCGGTGCAGTGCGGGAGCGCCTCGGCCATGGCCCGGGAGTGCGCGGGCGGGGTGAGCCGGTCGGCGGTGCCGACGAGGACGGCGGTCGGGACCCGCAGGTCGCGCAGGGCCGTCTCCAGGTCGAGGTGGGCGAGCACCTGCGACCAGCCGTGGCGGGCCGGGCGCGGGCAGGCGTGCACGATCCGGGCGCAGGCGTCGACCCGCGCGGGTGCCGAACCGGGGCCCATGGTGGCGTACTTGAGGATCCGCTTCGAGAGGCCGTTGACGGGCCCGAGCGGCGCCTTGGAGCCGAGGACGGCGCCGGTGAGCCGGGTCCGCAGGGCGCCGGGCCCGAACGGCACGACGGTGGCCTCCGCGGTGAGCCGGGACGGTCCCGTGGAGCAGAGCAGGACGGCGGCGGCGTGCTGGACGAAGCCGGGCCGGCCGGCCGCGGCCATGATCGTCATGCCGCCCATGGAGTGGCCGGCGAGCACGGCCCGCTCACCGGGCCCGAGGGTGGCGGCGAGCACCGCCTCCAGGTCGTCGGCGAGCGCGGTGGTCGAGTACCCGCCGTCGCCGGGGACCGGCGAACGGCCGTGGCCGCGCTGGTCGTAGGCGACGACCCGGTGGTCGACGGCGAGGTCCCGGATCTGCTCGGCCCAGAAGAGGGTGGAGCAGGTCCAGCCGTGGGCGAGGACGACGGCGGGCGCGCCCTCGGGGCCGTGCACCTCGGCGTGCAGCTCGGCGCCGTCGGCGGAACGGACGGTCAGCGTACGGGCGTTCACGAGGCGGCCTCCTCCTTCCGGGCGGCGCGGGCGGCGGCATCGGCGGCCTTCGGCGATCCGACGGCCTTCAGGGGCTTCGGGGCACGGAGGACCTCGTACTCGGAGAGGTCGACCTGCCGGGTCTCGCGGCGGAACTCGCCGGTGGTGCCCGGCCAGAGGGTGGTGTTGCGGCCGTTGGCGTCGAGGTACCAGCTGTCGCAGCCGCCGGCCTTCCAGACCGTCCGCTCCATGCGGTTCTGGACCTTGCGGTTCCAGGCGTTGACGGCGGAGGGGCGGACGGCGAGGGCGGCCCGGCCGCCGAGCACGTCCAGCTGGCGGAGGTAGTCGGCCATGTAGTTCAGCTGGGACTCGATCATGAGGATCATGGAGGAGTTCCCGAGGCCGGTGTTGGGCCCGATGATCGTCATCCAGTTGGGGAAGCCGGCGGCGGTGGCGCCGCGCAGCGCCTCCATGCCGCCCTTCCAGACCTCGGCGAGCGAGCGGCCGTCGGCGCCGATGACGCGCGGGGCGATCGGCATGTCGGTGACGTGGAAGCCGGTGCCGAAGATGATCGCGTCGACCTCGGTCTCGGTGCCGTCGGAGCCGACGACGACATTGCCGCGGACCTCCTTCAGGCCGCCGGCGACGACGTCGACGTTGGGCCGGGCGAGGGCCGGGTAGTAGGCGTTGGAGAGCAGGATCCGCTTGCAGCCGATGCGGTACGAGGGCGTGAGCTTGGCCCGCAGCGCCGGGTCCTTGACCGCCCGGGCGATGTTCGCCTTGGCGAGCTTCTCGACCAGGCCCAGCTCGCCGGGGTGCTTGGTGAAGGCGCCGACCTGGAGTTCGCGGATGCCCCACAGGATGCCGCGGCGCAGGGCGGCGGTGGCGGGCAGCTTGCGGTGCAGCCAGCGCTCGGGGCCGCTGATGGCGCGGTCCACGCGGGGCATGACCCACGGGGGCGTGCGCTGGAAGAGGGTGAGCCGGGCGACCTCGGGCTGGATCGAGGGCACGATCTGGATGGCGGAGGCGCCGGTGCCGACCATGGCGACCCGCTTGCCCCGGAGGTCGTAGTCGTGGTCCCAGCGGGCCGAGTGGAAGACCTTGCCGGTGAAGCCGTCGAGCCCCGGGATGTCCGGGATCTTCGGGTCGGAGAGCGGGCCGGTGGCGGAGACGACGACGTCGGCGGAGAAGCTGCCGCGGCCGGTCTCGATGTCCCAGCGGAGTTCGTCCTCGTTCCAGGCCATCTTCATGACCTCGTGGTTCAGGCGCAGGTGCGGCCGGAGCCCGAAGGTGTCGGTGACGTGCTCCAGGTAGGCCCGGATGTGCCGCTGGCCGGAGAAGGTCCTGGGCCAGTCGGGGTTGGGCGCGAAGGAGAACGAGTAGAGGTGGGAGGGCACGTCGCAGGCGCACCCGGGGTAGCTGTTGTCGCGCCAGGTGCCGCCCACGGAGTCGGCCCGCTCCAGGACGACGAAGTCGGTGATCCCCTCGCGGCGCAGCCGGACGGCGGCCCCGAGTCCACCGAACCCCGATCCGATCACCGCCACCCGAACGTGCTCGTGCTTCGCCATGCCGCCTCCCGTGCGCCCGGCCAAGATTCCGCCAGCAATCACTGGCACAGTCGGACTGTAGAGCAGCTCCATACCGAGCGGTAGGGGTCCGGCGAGGGAAAGTTACCGGCGGTACAACATAGGCTGGCCGGTGTGGCAGAACGATCAGGGAAACCGCCCCACGAGTACCGGATGACGGAACTGGCCGAGGCCGCCGGCATCACCGTCCGCACGCTCCGCTTCTACCGCGAGCGCGGCCTGATCCCGCCGCCGCGCCGCGAGGGCCGCATCGCCTGGTACGACGAACGCCACCTGGCCCGCCTGCGCACCATCGCCGCCCTGCTCGAACGCGGCCACACCCTCACCGGCATCGCCGACCTCACCACGGCCTTCGAATCCGGCCGGGACGTCGGCGAGGTCCTCGAACTCGGCTCCCCCACCGAGGAGGAACCGGTCCGCCTCACCCCCGAGGAGCTCGCCGACCACTTCGACGGCGAGGTCACCCCGGAGAACCTCGCGGCCGCCCTGGACCTCGGCTACCTGGCGACCGACGGCGAGGAGATCGTCCACATCAGCCGCCGCCTGCTCGACGTCTCCGCGGCCCTGGTCCGCGAGGGCGTCCCCCTCGCCGAGGTCCTGAGGGCCGGCGCGCGCGTCCGCGAACACGCCGAGGCGCTCGCCGAGCTCTTCACCGAAGCCCTCGGCCCCCACGTGAAGGACGCCGACGTGCAGCGCCTCCGCCCCCTGGCCAAGGCGGTCGTGGACGCCGAACTCTCCCTCGCCCTCGACCGCCGCCTGCACACCCCGGGGACCTGACGGCAGTGCCTGAAGGCTGAAACGGCAGGTCGGAACGGGGTGGCGGTGCGCCCTCCGGTGAGGCTTCCTCCTGTCGGACGGTTCGTGGCCCTAGCCCAAATACGGGGCGGCGCGGTGCTCCAGGAAGTGCCGGATGCGCAGCCGCTGCGTGTGGTGCATGGGAAGCGAGTCGAGCTCTTCGGGCGCCACGAAGCGGAGCTCCGTGCTCTCGTCGGAGATGGCCAGGGCGCCGCCGACAACCCGGGCGGTGAAGCAGACGTTGAACTGCCGGCGCACCTCTCCGTCGCTGTACGCGATGACATGGCGGGGGTCGGTGTACGTGCCGACGAGGCCCGTGATCTCGACGTCCAGACCGGTCTCCTCCTTGACCTCGCGCACGGCCGTACCGGGCAGGGAGTCGTCCATGTCCATGGCTCCGCCCGGGAGCGCCCACAAGTCGTTGTCCCGGCGCCGCTGGAGGAGTACGCGGCCGTCCCCGTCGGTGACGACGGCGGAGGCTGCCACGACCAGGCTGTTCGGCCGGGGGGCGTTCGGATCGTCGTAGTACTCGGTTCGGGCCACGGCGCTCAGCCTTCCACGGGGCGGGCCGTTTCCCATACGGCGTCGAAGCTGCCCGCGTAGGTGTCGAACATGCCCCCGTCGCCGTGGCGCCGGAGGTGCCACACGGGTGCGCCGTAGGCGTTGACGCCCCACACGTGTGCGTTGACCAGCATCTGATCGTCGGCGCGGTACAGGCTGTTGTAAAGGGTCGTTCCGTGAGTGCGCAGCTCGATGCCCGGTACGTCCGCGAGGGGTCGGTAGTGCAGGAGCGCGAGCCGGCAGCGGGATTCGATGCCGTGGCCGAACTTCTCTTCCCGTCCGCGCTGCTGGACGTTGAGGTCGTCGGCGTCTCCCACCGCGATGCGGACCGCGCATCCGTCACCGGCCCGCTCGCGCAGGAGGTCGTTGAGGCGGGGGTACGCCTCGTGCAGGAAGACGGCCGCGTACACCAGCACGTCGATCCGCTGCCGCGCCTGGGAGAGGAGATCGACGAAGACCGACACGGGAAGATCCGCCCGTTGTCCGTACAAGGCGACGAGTTCGGGGCTGACAGCACGTGCGGCACGCGCCTGCCGGAGTGCCGGCCATAGGGCATGCACGTCTTCCCCGAGCGCTTTCGCTGCCGCCAGTGCAGTTGCCCGGCGCGGGGTGCGCCCGAGGTTGACCCACCGTTCCACGGACTTGGGGTCGACGCCCGTGACGTCGGCCAGAGCGGCGTGCGTCCAACCGCCGGCTTCCATGACGACTCGAAGTCGCTCGTTCTGCATGCGTGCGTCCCCTCGGCTCCCGGACTTCCCGAGGGACGTTCTACACGCCACGGGACGTCCCCAAGTGGGAAACGTACGAGGTTCCCCCGTCCCGATGACCGACGGGACGATCACGCCATGAGTGATCCCACGCGCTACAGCACCTCGCCGATCGAACTGCCGCTGGACCTGGAGCGGGAGCCCGACCCCGCCGACGGGTGCGCGGGTTGCGCTGAGCTGGCCGCCGTGCGGGGCCGTGCTCGCGTCGTGGGCGATTGGTCGACGGTCAGCGACTGCAACATCTTCATGCGGCGCCACCCCGAGGGGCACTGATGGTCACCTCGGCGGACATCGGGCAGCGTGTGGAAGACCGCGCGGGACGGGTCGGCGTGCTGCGGGACGTGCTTCCGGACTACGAAGACCCCGCCCAGCTCCCGAGCGAGCGCCGGAAGCGCCCCACGGCGTTCTTACGCCCCGAGGGCGGGGGCCGTGAATGGCTGGTGGCGCCAGAAAGCGTGAACCGCGCCTAGCGCCCCCATGCGGCCCCGTCCGGCGACGGCGAGCAGGACAGCCGGGCGGGGCTTTCCGCTACCGGGCCCTACAGCTCGTACACCGCCGTGACGGGCGCGTGGTCGCTCCACCGCTCCGCGTGGGTCGCGGCCCGTTCCACGAACGCCTTCACGGCCTTCGCCGCCAGGCCCGGCGTGGCCATCTGGTAGTCGATCCGCCAGCCCGTGTCGTTGTCGAAGGCGCGGCCCCGGTAGGACCACCAGGAGTACGGCCCCTCCTGCTCGGGGTGGAGGGCCCGCACCACGTCCACGTACCCGCCGTCGGTCTCCTCCAGGACCCGGGAGAGCCACGCCCGCTCCTCGGGCAGGAAGCCGGCGCTCTTGCGGTTGGCCCGCCAGTTCTTGAGGTCAGCCTCGCGGTGGGCGATGTTCCAGTCGCCGCAGACCACGACCTCGCGGCCGTCGGCGGCGGCGCGGACCCGCAGCTCCTTGAGGTAGGGCAGGAACTCGCCCATGAAGCGGTACTTCTCGTCCTGCTTCTCCGTCTCGGCCTCGCCGGAGGGCAGGTAGAGGCTGGCGACGGTGACACCGGGCAGGTCCGCCTCGATGTAGCGGCCGGAGCCGTCGAACTCGGACGACCCGAAGCCGACGCGGACGGCGTCGGGCTCGCGCCGCAGATAGAGGGAGACGCCGGCACGGCCCTTGGCGGCGGCGGGGGCGTGGAAGGTGAACCATCCCTCGGGACGCCGCACCTCCTCGGGCAGCTGCGCCTCCTCGGCGCGCACCTCCTGGAGCAGGACGGCGTCGGCGGAGGTCTCCGCCAGCCACTCGACGAAGCCCTTCTTGGCGGCGGCGCGGAGACCGTTGACGTTCGCGCTGGTGACAGTGAACATCCCGGGAGAATACCGACACCCGCTCCTCGCATACACGTACGATCGACGCCATGCGCATCGAGCCCATCCCCTACGACCACCCCGATTCCGTGAAACTGCAGGACGAGGTACTGGCCGAGTACGCCGTCCGCTACGGCGACGACGAGGGCGACGCCACACCGCTCGACGCCTCGATGTTCGCCCCGCCCCGGGGCCTCTACCTCCTCGCGTACGACCCCGAGGGCCGCCCGGTCGCCAGCGGCGCCTGGCGCGGCCACGAGGAGAACGAGGAGGGGTACGCGGACGGCGACGCCGAGCTGAAGCGCATGTACGTCATACCCGAGGCCCGGGGCCTGGGCCTGGCCCGCCGCATCCTCGCCCTCCTGGAGGACGACGCCCGCGCCGCCGGCCGCACCCGCATGGTCCTGGAGACCGGCACCGAGCAGCCCGAGGCCATCGCCCTCTACACCTCCAGCGGCTACGCCCCCAGCCCGGCCAAGTTCGGCCACTACCGCCACCACGAGAGCAGCCTCTGCTTCGTGAAGCCGCTGGTCTGAACCCCCGCACTTCCCCGACACCTCGGGACGGCTCCGCGGCGGGCCCGGCGATCGACGGCCGGGCCCGCCGCCTCTCCCGCTCCACGACCGCGTCACGGGCCGAACGACGAAGATCCCGCCCGATCTTTCGATCGGACGGGATCTTCGTTTCTCGCTGGTGGACCTGAGGGGATTCGAACCCCTGACCCCCTCGATGCGAACGAGGTGCGCTACCGGACTGCGCCACAGGCCCCTGCGACGTGTGAAACATTAGCATCCCGGTCGCCGAGAAGAAAAATCGCTTACGCCGCAGGTCAGATGAGGCCCCGTACGAGACCTCCGTCATTCGTTGGCGGCGCGGGGGCGCTCGTCGTCCGGGCGGTCGGCGTACTGGTCGAAGAGCGGGGTGCGGCCGTGGTCGCGACCGCGGCGCGGCGGGGACTGGCGGCGGCGCGGCGGCGGGGAGGCGGCCGGGGGCTGCTCGGCGGCCGTGGAGGAGCGGGCGGCGCTCCAGGTCTCCGGGTCGGTGACGTCCACGCCGTTGGAGGCGCGCGGGGCGACCGGCGCGGTGACGTACGTCGGCAGCGGCACCGGCACCGGGTCCCAGCTGTCGCCGCGGGCCGGGCCGCGCTCGCGCTGCTGGTCCACCCACTCGGCGTGGTCGGTCTGCTCGACGAGGGCGCGCCGGTCGGCCTCCTGCGGGGAGACCGGCGGCGCCGGCGACGGCTCGGGCTCGGGCGCGGCGGCCCGGCGGCTCTCGCGGAGCCGGGCGGCAGCGGCCTCGGCGCGGCGCCGGTCCATCACGTACACGAAGCGGCGGCGCTCCTGTCCGCGCAGATGGACGATGTAGGCGCTGAGGAGCACGGCGGGGACGCCGGGCGCCCAGAGGAAGGCGACGCCGCCGACGGCGGCGACGACGGCCCCGAGGGTGAAGGCGGAGAACAGCACGATGGTGGTGCGCCGGCGGCGCGCCAGGGCCTTGCCGCGGCGGGCGCGCTCGGCGGCGGCGCGGGCCGCCGGGGCGGGCGCGGCCTCGGGCTGCGGGGCGGGCTCGGGGAGTTCGAGGCGCGCCTCGGTCCTGGCCGGAGGCGCGGCGAAGGCCCGGACGTCGACCGAGCTCAGGTGCTCGGTCGCCGCGTCCGGGTCCACGTCGGTCGCCGCCTCCAGGGCCGTACGGTCCCGCTCGCGGAGCTCCTTGGCGTACCGGCGCTCCATGCCCGCCCGTCCGGAGAGGAGCCGGATGGCGGTGCTGAAGCGTTCCGTCGGACGGGCCTCGTTCAGCTCGTCCTGCCTGCGGAGCCACATCGGCACCAGGTAGGCGGCCCAGGCCCCGACGATGACTGCGTAGATGAGGCCGCTGCTGCTCACGTCTCACACGGTAGAGGGGTTCGCGACGGGGCATCGGCCAATTGGCCCGGTGTGTCGCACGATCTGGCTGATATCACTGAACTTTTTTATGACTGTTCAGATCGATCGCTGTTCATATACCGCCGAAATTCGAACACTTATATGAATAACTGTTCGTGTGAACGCTAGAGGGCGTCCCGGCGCCGCGTGCGGTGCCAGCGGGCCAGCAGCCCCTCCGGGATCTCCTCCGCCGTCAGCGCGAAGACCAGGTGGTCCCGCCAGGCGCCGTCGATGTGGAGGTAGCGCGGCCGCAACCCCTCCTCGCGGAAACCGAGTTTCTCCACCACGCGCCGCGAAGGGCCGTTCTCCGGCCGGATGCAGACCTCTATCCGGTGCAGTCCGACCATGCGGAAGCAGTGGTCGGTCGCGAGCGCGACCGCCGTCGGCATCACCCCGCGCCCGGCGATCTCGCTGTCCACCCAGTAGCCCACGTGCCCGGAGCACATCGAGCCCCAGGTGATCCCCGCGACCGTCAACTGCCCGGCCATCCGGCCCCGGTACTCGATGACGAAGGGCAGCATCCGCCCCGCGTTCGCCTCCGACCGGAGGTGGCGCACCATCTGACGGTACGTGGGACGCCGCGCGGGAGGCATGCCGGGCGCGGGCGGCGGCACCGTCGCCTCCCAGGGGCGCAGCCACTCGCGGTTGCGGCGGTTCACCTCCCGCCACTCCCGCTGGTCGCGCATCCTTATCGGGCGGAGCACCACGTCTCCGTCGACGAGGACGGCCGGCCAGGCCGTGATCATGACGCCGGGTCCGCTTCCGCCGGTCTCGGGTGGTCACCGCCGCGGATCTGGTCGACGGCGTGCCGCAGCAGCGGCTCCAGGACGGCGAGCCCGTCCCGCACCCCGCCGGTCGACCCCGGCAGGTTGACGATCAGGGTCGAGCCCGCGACGCCGGCGAGCCCGCGGGAGAGCGCCGCCGTCGGCACCTTCTCCCGGCCGTACGCCCGGATCGCCTCGGGGATCCCCGGGATGTGCCGCTCCAGGACCCGCGCGGTGACCTCGGGCGTCTCGTCGGTCGGCGAGATGCCGGTGCCGCCGGTCGTGAGGATCACGTCGTACCCGGCCCGCACGCCGGCGCGGAGGGCGGCCTCGACGGGCGCCCCGTCCGGGACGACCTGCGGCCCGTCGACGGTGAAGCCCAGGGCGCGCAGGCCCTCGGCGATCAGCGGCCCGCCCTTGTCCTCGTAGACCCCGGCGGAGGCGCGGTTGGAGGCGGTGACGACGAGCGCCGCGTACGGGGCGGTCGGGGAGCCGCCGTGGGCCTCGTGGACGCCCGCCACCCGGCCGCCGCGCGTCATGCGTCGTCCCGGGTCCAGTGCCCGGACTTGCCGCCGGTCTTCTCCTCGACCCTGATGTCGGAGATGACCGCGCCCTTGTCCACGGCCTTCACCATGTCCACGACGGTCAGCGCGGCCACCGACACGGCCGTCAGCGCCTCCATCTCGACGCCCGTGCGGTCGGTGGTCCGCACCGTCGCGTGGATCTCCACGGCGTCGTCCGCGACGGTGAGGTCGAGGGTCACGCCGGAGACGGCCAGGGGGTGGCAGAGCGGGATGAGGTCGGGGGTCCGCTTGGCGCCCATGATCCCGGCGATCCGGGCGGTGGCCAGCGCGTCGCCCTTCGGCACGCCCTCGCCGCGCAGCAGCTCGATCACGCGCGGCGAGACGAGCACCCGCCCGCTGGCCCGCGCCGTGCGGGACGTGACGTCCTTCGCCGATACGTCGACCATGCGGGCGGCGCCCGCCTCGTCGATGTGGGTGAGGCCTTGCTGCGTGCTCATCGCCGTGACACTCCCGGTCGCTGTGTGGGACGACACACCGTACCCCCGCGCCGCCCCCCTCAGCCGAGGAGGACCACGTCCAGCTCGTCGCCGGGGGCGGCCGTCTCACGGTCCTCCGGGACGACGAGCAGGCAGTCCGCGTGGGCGAGGGCGGCGATCAGGTGCGAGCCGGCACCGCCCACGGGGGTGACGGTGCCGGACTCGGCGTCGTACGTCCCCCGGAGGTACTGGCGGCGGCCGGACGGCGAGGCGAGCGGCGCGTCCGCCTTCAGGGTGGCGCGGACGACCGGGCGGTGCAGGTCCTCCAGGCCCATCAGGGCGCGGATGGCGGGCCGGACGAAGAGCTCGAAGGAGACGTACGAGGAGACCGGGTTGCCCGGCAGGGCCAGGAGCGGGATCTGCTCGTCGCCGACGGTGCCGAAGCCCTGCGGCTTGCCCGGCTGCATGGCGAGCCTGCGGAAGTCGACCCGGCCGTCGGCGGTCAGCGCCTCCTTCACCACGTCGTAGGCGCCGACGCTGACGCCGCCGGTGGTGACGACCAGGTCGGCCCGGATGAGCTGGTCCTCGATGGCGGCGCGGAGCGACTCGGCCTCGTCGGCGACCGCGCCGACCCGGTAGGCGAGCGCGCCGGCGTCGCGGGCGGCGGCGGCGAGCGCGAAGCTGTTGGAGTCGTGGATCCGGCCGGGGCCCAGCTCCTCGCCGGGCTGGACCAGCTCGCTGCCGGTGGAGAGGACCACCACGCGCGGGCGGGGGCGGACGGTGACCGTGCCCCGGCCGATCGCGGCGAGCAGGCCGAGCTGCGGCGGCCCGAGGACCGTGCCGGCGGCGAGGGCCAGCTCCCCGGCCCGCACGTCGCTGCCGGCCCGCCGGACATGGGCGCCGGCCTCCGCCGCGCGGTGCACCCGCACCTCGCCGGCGGCGCCCTCGGGGGCGCCGCTCGCGGCCCGCATGCCGGTCGCCGCGCCCTCCCCCGTGCCGCCGTCGGTCCACTCGACGGGCACGACGGCCTCGGCGCCGGGCGGCAGCGGGGCGCCGGTCATGATCCGGGCGGCCTGCCCGGGACCGACCTCCGGCAGGCCGTCCGCGCCCGCGGCGACGTCGCCGATGACGGTGAGGACCGCCGGGTACTCCTCGGTCGCGCCCGCGACGTCGGCGACCCGGACCGCGTACCCGTCCATGGAGCTGTTGTCGAACGGCGGCAGGGCGACCGGCACCGTCACGTCCTCGACCAGGACGCACCCCTGGGCGTCGAGCAGCTGGAGCTCGATCGGGTCGAGGGGGCGGACCGTCGCCAGGATGTCGGCCAGGTGCTCGTCGACCGACCACAGGTCCCGGGCCGCTCCCGCGCAGGGGTCGCCGGCCGCCGCGTGGTCGTGGCCGCCGTCATGGCCGTGGCCGTGGTCCCGCGCGTCCTGGGACGGTGCCGTGTCGCTGCTCAAGGTCCTACATCTCCTCGTTGACGTATCTCCGGAGCCAGTCCCGGAAGTCCGGTCCCAGATCCTCACGTTCGCACGCGAGTCTGACAATGGCACGCAGATAGTCACCGCGGTCACCGGTGTCGTAGCGGCGGCCCTTGAAGACGACGCCGTGCACCGGTCCGCCCAGCTTCTCGTCGCCCGCCAGCTTCTGGAGGGCGTCGGTGAGCTGGATCTCGTCACCTCGGCCGGGCTCCGTCTCCCGCAGCGTGCCGAAGATCGCCGGGTCGAGGACGTAGCGGCCGATGATCGCGTAGTTGCTGGGCGCCTCGGCCGGGTCCGGCTTCTCCACCAGGTCCGTCACGCGCACCACGTCGCCGTCGACGGTCTCCTCGACCGCCGCGCAACCGTACAGATGGATCTGAGAGGGCTCGACCTCCATCAGCGCGACGACGCTGCCGCCGTGACGCTCCTGGACGTCGACCATGCGCGCGAGCAGCGGGTCGCGCGGGTCGATCAGGTCGTCGCCGAGGAGGACGGCGAAGGGCTGGTCGCCGACGTGCGGCTCCGCGCACAGCACCGCGTGGCCGAGGCCCCGGGGGGCGCCCTGGCGCACGTAGTGCATGGTGGCGAGGTCGCTGGACTCCTGGACCTTGGAGAGGCGCTCGTCGTCGCCCTTGCGGATCAGCGCCTCCTCCAGCTCGTAGTTCCGGTCGAAGTGGTCCTCCAGCGGACGCTTGTTGCGACCGGTGATCATGAGCACGTCGGAGAGCCCGGCGGCGACGGCCTCCTCGACGACATACTGGATGGCCGGCTTGTCGACGACCGGAAGCATCTCCTTCGGCGTCGCCTTGGTCGCCGGCAGGAAACGGGTGCCGAGCCCGGCGGCCGGAACGACGGCCTTGCTGATCCGGCCGGGCCGGGGGGACTGCTGATTCATACGGGAACCTTATCCGCTGATGAATGAGGGAAAGATGGGGCTCCGATTAACTTTCCCCCCATAAATACTGTGAAGAGCGATTTATGAGGATCTGCTATGCGGAAGGAAAATCCGGACGTGTCCGAAAAAGCCCTCTTGCGCCGACGGCTGCTCGACGCGCGCGCCGCCCTCTCCCCCGAGGCCCTCGCGCGGGCCGCCCGGGCGCTGGCCGGGCACGGCGTCGATCTGCCGGAGCTGGCGGGAGCCGCCACCGTCGCCGCGTACGTCTCCGTCGGCCGCGAGCCCGGCACCCGCGCCCTCCTCGACGCGCTGCACGCGCGCGGGGTGCGGGTCCTGCTGCCGGTCCTGCTGCCCGACAACGACCTGGACTGGGCGGTGTACGAGGGGCCGGGCGCGCTCGCGAAGGCCGGCCGCGGTCTCCTCGAACCGACCGGTCCGCGGCTCGGCCCGGACGCCGTGTGCACGGCGGACGCGGTGCTGCTGCCGGGGCTCGCGGTGGACGCGCGCGGGATGCGCCTCGGCCGCGGCGGCGGCTCGTACGACCGGGTCCTCGCCCGGCTGGCGCGGGCCGGGAAGGACCCGGCCCTGGTGGTGCTCCTCTACGCGGACGAGGTGGTCGCGCGGGTCCCGGAGGAACCGCACGACCACCCCGTGCACGCGGTGGTCACCCCGGAGGGCGCGACCCGTTTCGGCCGTTCCTGATCACGGCTTCAGCGTGAGCGTGTCCTTCGCCGCCGCGTCGACCGCCGCCTTGCCGTAGGCCCAGTCGTACAGCTCGCCGTCGGCCCAGGCGTCCGTCTGGTCGGTGTAGTTGTCGTGGAAGGCGTGGCCGGAGGCGCCGGTCAGGTTGATCCACCGGGACCTGTCCCAGTCGCCGACGTTGACGACCATCCGCATCGACGGCACCCAGATGACCTCGTAGCCGCCGGCGGCGTTCCAGCCGGTGGCGTCGACGGCCGCCTCGCCGCCGCCGAGGTTCCACGGGCCGCGGTTGAGAAGCTGCCGGACCGGGCCGGGCCCGGCGGTGCCGAGGGTCTGGTTCTTCAGGGTCAGCTGGTGCAGCCGGCCCCAGCTCCAGGTGGAGACGTCCTTGCCGAGCTTGGCGGTCAGCTCCCAGCGGGCGTCCTTCATAGCGCGGGCGAGCAGCTGGTCGCGGGTCTCGGTGGCCGGGTCGGTGCGGGTGGCGGGGGTGGTCCACCACGCGCTCTTCTCCTGCTTGAGGAGCGGGCGGACGACCTCGTACCAGCGGTCGCCGCCGTCCGGCTGCGCCGAGTCGGGGTCGCGCTCGCCGCATTCGCGGACCAGCTTGTTCTGCTCGTCGACCGGGCCGGTGGCGTCGACCGGGCGCACGTTGACGCAGTCGCCCTCGGCGCGCACCTCCTTGGGCAGCTTGTCGCCGAAGGAGAGCTTGAGGACGTTGCGCCAGACCGCGTTGAAGTAGGCGGCGGCGGCCGAGTCGGGCTCCTGGGTGTAGTCCCAGCCCTCCAGGAGCTTCTGCGCCTCGCGGACGTGCGGGTCGGAGATGTCGATCTTCAGCAGCAGCGGGTTGAGCAGGGTGGCGATCTCGCTGCGGTTGTCGGTCTGCATGGTCCGCATGTCGTCCGGCGAGATCTTGCCGCCGTCCTTGGTCTTCGACTCGATGAGGTCGTTGATCCGCTGGCTGCGGGAGCCGTAGCCCCAGTCCTTGGTGAGCAGGTCGGGGTACTGCTCCGGGGAGATCACGGCCTGGTTGGCGGTGACGATGTAGCCGCGCGCCGGGTCGTACTCGTAGGGCAGCTGCTCGAAGGGGATGTAGCCCTTCCAGCGGTAGCGGGAGTCCCAGCCGGGGGCGGGCAGGGTGCCGTCGCCGAGGGCGCGGCGCGGGATCTTGCCCGGGGACTGGTAGCCGATGTGGCCCTTGGTGTCGGCGTAGACGAGGTTCTGCGAGGGGACCTCGAAGTTCTTCGCGGCGGCCCGGAACTGCTTGAAGTCCTTGGCCCGGTTGATCGCGAAGATCGCGTCCATGGACTTGCCGGGCTGGAGGGCGGTCCACTGCAGGGAGACGCCGTAGCCCTCGGCGCGGTCGGGGGCGGAGTTGCCGACGGGGGCCTTCTGGCCGACCTTCTCCAGCTCGGAGGAGCGGTCGGAGACGAGCGGGCCGTGCTCGGTGGAGCGGATGGTGATGGGCCGGTCGCGGCCGCCGGCGACCTTGATGACCTCCTCGCGGGTGTCGAACGGCTTGACCTTGCCGTCGACGAGGTAGCCCTCGGGGCTGACCTTCTCCAGGTAGAGGTCGGTGACGTCGGCGCCGAGGTTGGTGAGGCCCCAGGCGATGGTGTCGTTGTGGCCGATGATCACGCCGGGCATGCCGGAGAAGGTGTAGCCGGCGACGTCGTAGCGGCAGGTCGCGGAGACCGAGCGGCAGTGCAGCCCCATCTGGTACCAGAGGGACGGCAGCATCGGCGCGAGGTGCGGGTCGTTGGCGAGCAGCGGCTTGCCGGAGGTGGTGAGCTCGCCGGAGACGACCCAGGAGTTGGAGCCGATGCCGTTGCCGTTCGGGCCGAGCAGGGCCGGGACGGAGTCGAGGACCTCGGAGAGGCCGGAGAGGGCGGCGAGCTGGGGGCTCGCGCCGCCGGTGCCCGTCCCCGTGCCGTCCTCGGACTCCTCGTCCTTGCCGGCCTTCGGGTCGAACTTCTTCGTCACCGGGTCGACCGCGCCGCGGTCCACGATCGGCTGGTGGAGCTCGTACGGGTACTCCGGGTACAGCTGCTTGATCTGGGCCGGGGTCAGCCGGCTGGTGAGCAGCGAGCGGTCGATCTCGTCCTGCATGTTGCCGCGCAGGTCCCAGGCCATGGCCTTGAGCCAGGCGACCGAGTCGACCGGGGTCCACGGCTCGATGGTGTAGTCGTTGTCGAAGGAGAGGGCCGCGTACTCGACGGAGACGTCCTGCGGCTCACGGTCCTTCAGATAGGCGTTGACGCCCTCCGCGTAGGCCTGGAGGTACTTCTTCGTCTCCGGGGCCAGGACCTTGTCGTACTCCTGCTGCGCGACCCGGCGCCAGCCGAGGGTGCGCAGGAAGGCGTCGGTCTCGACCTGGCCCTCGCCGAACATCTCGGAGAGGCGGCCGGCGGTGAGGTGCCGGCGGACGTCCATCTCGTAGAAGCGGTCCTGCGCCTGGACGTAGCCCTGCGCGCGGAAGAGGTCGGTCTCGTTGTCCGCGTAGATCTGCGGGATGCCGAGGGCGTCCCGTTTGACCTCGACGTCGCCGGAGAGGGAGTCGATCCTGACCTCGCCGGTCGTCTGCGGGAACGAGGCACGGACGGTGCCGACCCCCCACCAGCCGCCGAAGGCGACGGCCCCGACCAGCGCAAGGACCAGGAGCAGGACGATCAGGCGGGCGCGCCTGCCTTTCTTCTTGGCGGGGGGCGCGGTCGTGTTGGAGGGCATCGCTGTCCTTCGAGGGGCAGGGTGGTCCTGGAGTACGGGAGCAACCTTAGGCGCAGCGCCCGGGCGGCCTGGACTCGGTGTCAGGGAGGAACCGCACTCATGACCGCATCGGGGAAGCGCCGGCCGCGAAGAAGGCGTCAAGGAAACGTTAAAGATTAGGTAAGGTAACGAAGTACCGCCCGCTGGAGGAACGATCCGGCGCGACGAGGGGAAGGAACGGCGCACTGACTGTCCACGAGCTCAACGAACTCCTGCTGATCAGCTCGCTGGTGCTGCTGATCGCGGTCGCCGCCGTGCGGATCTCGTCCCGGAGCGGACTCCCCAGCCTCCTGCTGTACCTCGGCATCGGCGTCGCCATCGGGCAGGACGGCATCGGCAACGTCGCCTTCGACAACGCCGAGCTGACCCAGGTCATCGGCTACGCGGCGCTCGTCGTCATCCTCGCCGAGGGCGGTCTCGGCACGAAGTGGAAGGAGATCAGGCCGGCCCTGCCGGCCGCCGTCGTCCTCTCCACCCTCGGCGTCGCCGTCTCCGTCGGCATCACCGCCGCCGGCGCCCACTACCTCGTCGGCCTGGACTGGCGCCAGGCGCTGATCATCGGCGCCGTCGTCTCCTCCACCGACGCCGCCGCCGTCTTCTCCGTCCTGCGCAAGGTGCCGCTGCCCGCCCGGGTCACCGGCGTCCTGGAGGCCGAGTCCGGCTTCAACGACGCCCCCGTCGTCATCCTCGTCGTCGCCTTCTCCACGGCGGGACCCGTCGACCACTGGTACGTCCTCGTCGGCGAGATCGCCCTGGAGCTCGCCATCGGCGCCGCCATCGGCCTCGCCGTCGGCTTCGTCGGGGCGTACGGGCTCCGGCACGTCGCCCTGCCCGCGTCCGGCCTCTACCCGATCGCCGTCATGGCCATCGCCGTCACCGCCTACGCGGCCGGCGCGCTCGCCCACGGCTCCGGCTTCCTCGCCGTCTACCTGGCCTCGATGGTCCTCGGCAACGCCAAGCTGCCGCACGCCCCCGCCAACCGCGGCTTCGCCGAGGGACTCGGCTGGATCGCCCAGATCGGCATGTTCGTCCTGCTCGGCCTGCTCGTCACCCCGCACGAGCTCGTCAACGACTTCTGGCCGGCCGTCGTCATCGGCCTCGTCCTCACCATGGTCGCCCGGCCCATGGAGGTCCTGGTCAGCCTGCTGCCCTTCCGCATCCCCTGGCAGGAGCAGGCCCTCATGTCCTGGGCCGGCCTGCGCGGAGCCGTCCCCATCATCCTCGCCACCATCCCGATGGTGGGGCAGATCGAGGGCAGCGAACGGATCTTCAACATCGTCTTCGTCCTGGTCGTCGTCTACACCCTCGTCCAGGGCCCGACGCTCCCCTACCTGGCCAAGGCGCTGAAGCTCGGCGACTCCACCGGCGCCGCCGACCTCGGCGTCGAGTCGGCGCCGCTGGAGCGGCTCCGCGGTCACCTGCTCTCCGTCGCCATCCCGCCCGGCTCCCGGATGCACGGCGTCGAGGTCGCCGAGCTGCGCCTCCCGGCCGGCGCCGCCGTCACCCTCGTGGTGCGGGACGACGCCAGCTTCGTGCCGGGCCCGGCGACCGTGCTGCGCACGGGGGACGAACTGCTCGTCGTCGCCACCGACCCGGTCCGCGACGCCACCGAGCGGCGCCTGCGCGCGGTCGGCCAGGGCGGCAAGCTCGCCGGCTGGCTCGGCACCGGTGACGGGCGCCAGACGGTCGCCACGACCGCGACCCGCTTCCACCGGCCCGCCTCCACGACGGGCCGGGACAAGCGGACGGAGCCCTGATCACGGGCATGGTGTCGGGGTCGGGAGTGTTCTCCCCAGCGGAATCACAGGCGGAAGAGCGCTCCTCCCTGTACCATGAAGGCACACTTGATCGAACCAACTCTGCCTGACGCAGAGCTGGCGCGACCGTATGGCGGCCGGCGCCCCCTCCCGCAGTGGGGCCCTCCCGGTATCTACCGCAGTTCCGCGCATGAGGACAGCTCTCGGCGAGACCGGCACCACCGTGCCCCGGCGCGCTACCAGGCGGCAGAAAGGCCAGGACCGTGGCGTCCACGGTCGTCTCCGAGAAGCGGCCCGGCTACGGGCAGCTGCTGCGCACCCCCGGTGCGCTCTCCTTCCTGATCCCCGGCTTCGCCGCCCGGCAGCCGTTCGCGATGCTGACCATCGGCATCGTCCTGCTCGTCCAGCACACCACCGGTTCCTACGGCAGCGCCGGCGCCGTCGCCGCCGTCACCGGTGTCTCCATGGCGCTCTTCGCGCCGCAGAGCGGCAAGCTCGCCGACCGGTTCGGCCAGCGGGCCGTCCTCGTCCCCGGCGTCATCGTCCACTCCGCGGCCGTCTCGCTGCTCGTCGCGCTCGCCCTGGCCGGCGCCCCGCTGTGGGCGCTGTTCCTCGCCGCCGTGCCCGCCGGCGCCTCCGTCCCGCAGGTCGGGCCCATGGTCCGGGCCCGCTGGGCCGCCAAGCTCGACGGCACGCCGCTGATGCCGACCGCCGCGGCCTTCGAATCCGTCACCGACGAGTTCACCTTCGTCGTCGGCCCGGTCCTCGCCACCGCCCTGTGCACCGGTGTCCACCCGGCCGCCGGCCTGATCACCGAAGCCGCGCTCACCCTCGTCGGCGGCCTCTTCTTCGCCGCCCAGCGCGCCACCCAGCCGGCCTTCGGCGCACTCGCCGCCGCGGGCCGGGAGGACGCCGAGCCGCACCGCTCCGCGCTCTCCGTCCCGGGCGTCCGCGTCCTGATCGTCGCCTTCCTCGGCATCGGCGCCGTCTTCGGCGGCATGCAGGTCTCGCTCACCGCCTTCAGCGAGGAGATCGGCAACCCGGGCGCCAACGGCCTCCTCTACGGCGTCTTCGCCGCCGGAAACATGCTCGCCGGCATCGCCATGGGCGCCGTCGCCTGGAAGACCGGCCCCCGCCGCCGCCTGATCCTCGGCTACGCGGGCCTCACCGTCGCCGCGTCCCTGCTGTGGACCACGCACTCGGTGCTGCTGCTCGGTGCCCTCGGCCTCGTCGTCGGCCTGTGCATCGCCCCGGCCCTGATCACCGGCTACACCATCGTCGAGACCCTGATCCCGGCCTCCTCCAGGACCGAGGCCTTCACCTGGCTCACCGGCGCCGTCGCCCTCGGCCAGGCGCTGGCCGTCACGGTCGCCGGCCGCCTCGCCGACGCCCACGGCTCCGGCGCGGGATTCCTCGTCCCCGCCGCGGGCACCGCGCTCGCCTTCGTCACCCTGCTCGCCCTGCGTTCGCGGCTCGCGCCGCGCGAGGCGAGCCGGGTCGCGGCACGGGCCGCGACACGTGGCATCGGTCACCGCGTGCCGGTGGCGGTGGACTGAACCGACGGAATACGTCACTATGGATCGTCGTTAGCACTCGATGAGTGTGAGTGCCAGGAGGAAGACTAGTGCCGACCTACCAGTACCAGTGCACCGAGTGCGGCGAGGGCCTTGAGGCGGTCCAGAAGTTCACGGACGACGCGCTGACCGAGTGCCCCGCCTGCCACGGCCGCCTCAAGAAGGTGTTCTCCGCCGTCGGCATCGTCTTCAAGGGCTCCGGCTTCTACCGGAACGACAGCCGCGGTGCCTCGTCCAGCAGCTCCCCGGCCACGAAGAGCCCGACGTCCTCCACGGCGTCCACCTCCTCGTCGTCGTCCTCGGACGCCAAGCCGGCCTCGTCGACGAGCACCTCGACGTCGTCCAGCTCGACGCCGGCCGCCTGAGGCCCGTCCCGCACCCGAACACCGTCCCGGCCCCGGCCCCCGACAGGGGACCGGGGCCGTGGCGTACCCCCGGTGTACCCCCGGCGCTTTCCCCCGCAGGGGTGGGCGAGTTGTCCACAGACGGCAGGTCGTCCACAGGCCGGAGCGGGATCGCGGGACGGGCGCCACAGTGGCCGCATGACCACGACGACGCATACGCACCCGCGGGCGCGGACCCACACGCGGACCCATACGCAGACCCACACGCATTCCGATACGCAGACCCACACGCTGACGCGGACCCACGGGCTCCCGCGGGCGCACCCGGCGGCGGGCGCTCCGGGCGCGGGCGCCGCCGGGCCCGTCCCCGGGCCCTGTGACGTGCCGGACTTCCCGCCGCTGCGGGTCCGCGGCGGGCGGCTACGGCCCCGGCTGCGCCGCACGCCCGGCGCCCTCCTCCTGCTCACGGCCGCGGCCCTCGCGCTGACCGCCGCCACCGCCCGGCCCGAACCACCCGGCGGGTACGCCCCCGGGGCCCGGACCGTCTCCGCGCCCGCGGCCCGCGCGCCCGCTCCCGCGCCCCCACCGGCCCGGCTCGTGTCCGCGCCGGTGCGGATCGCCGACGCCGAGGCCGTACGGCTCCTGCGCGCCGGCGACCGCGTGGACGTCATCGCCGCGCCCACCGTCAACTCCCCGCTGGGGAACGGCGACGGCGCGGTACGGGTGGTGGCGCGGGCCGCCCGGGTGGCCGAGGTCCCGCGCCCGGGCGCGACCCGCCCGGACGGCGGGGCGCTGATCGTCCTCGCCGTGCCCCGGGCGACCGCGACGGCGCTGGCAGGTGCCGGTGTCACGTCCCAACTGGCGGTGACACTGTGCTGATTCGCACGGACACCCTGTCAAGTCACCGTCCCGTGTGTACGGATTGGACGGCCTCCCGCCGTTCGCGGCCTAATGGCTCCGCACACAGCAGCACACTCCTGGAAAGGCACCTTGGTGGCCGAGAAGAAGGAAAGCGTGATGGCGGGCTTCAAAGCCTTCCTGATGCGCGGGAACGTGATCGACCTCGCGGTGGCGGTCGTCATCGGTGCCGCGTTCACCAACATCGTGAACTCGGTGGTCAAGGGCATCATCAACCCGATCGTGGGCGCCTTCGGCACGAAGGACCTGGAGAGCTACGCGAGCTGCCTCAAGGATCCCTGCCGGGTCGTCGACGGCGAGATGCAGGGCATCCAGCTCCAGTGGGGCCTGGTGCTGAGCGCGATCCTCAGCTTCATCATCACCGCCGCCGTCGTCTACTTCCTGATGGTCCTGCCGATGGCCAAGATCCTCGCCCGGCGTGCCGCGCACGACAAGGCGAAGGAGGGTGTCGACGAGGTCCTGGAGGTCAGCGAGCTGGAGGTGCTCAAGGAGATCCGCGACCACCTGGTCGCGCAGCGCGGCCCCGGCAGCGACAAGGGGACGCACTCCACCTCCTGACCGGAGGGACGCCCCGGCGTCAGAGGTGGTGCGGCGGCTTCTCGTCCAGGAAGCGCGCGAGGTCGGCGGCTCCGCCGCCGGAAGGAGGCCGCTCGCCCCACCCGCGGTCCGTGTCGTCCGCGGACTGGACGTCGAGCGGATCGTCGAAGACGATCACCGGCTTCGGGGGGTTCTGGGAATTCGACCGAATGCCGTTCGGCTTCGCGTCTCGCGGTCCGTGGGCGGGGGCGGTGCTCATGTCTTCAGAGTACGCCCGCTCCCCCGCCCCGGACCCGCCCGATCAGCGGTCCTTCGGGTCCAGCGCCCACAGCCCGAGGACCACCAGGAACGACAGGACGAGGAAGCCCGCGCCCCACCAGGCGGTGCCGGTGTCGCCGGACATCCACTCGTCCACCACGATCGTCAGCCCCCAGAGCTGGCCGATCACCACCGTGAGCGCCAGTGCCAGCCGCGCCGACAGCTTCGAGGAGCGCTCCGGTTCCTGCTCCGTGCCCGCACCCGGGCCCGGCCCCGTGTGCCGGATCCGCGGGTCGCCGTAGCCGCTCGTGGGCCGGATCTGCGGATAGCGCTCGCGCACCGGACGGTTGAGCCGGGGCTCCGCGCTGCCCGGGCGGTACGGGGGGCGCTCCGGGAGCGGGCTCTCGGGTGTCATGCGCGCTCGCTCCTCTCGGCGCCGGAGCGGTCGGCGGGCGCGCCGGCCCGGAGGGCGGCGCAGGGCGGGGTACCCGCGCCGCGCTGGCGGCAGTACCCCTCCCGCAGGCTCTCCCCGGAGCGGGCGGTGCCGATGGCCCAGACGGAGCCGTCGGCCTGCTCGACGAGGATCACCTTCGGCAGGCCGCGCGGCGGCGGTCCGGCCGTCACCTCTCCGGTACGGGCGTCGAAGACCCCCTCGTGGCAGGGGCAGTACAGCTCGCCCTCGCTGCCCCGGTCCTTGCGCCACAGGACGGCGCAGGCCAGGTGGGTGCAGACGGCGGAGTAGCCGGCGAGGGTGCCGTCCTCCATGCGGACGGCGATCGCCCGGTCCTCGTCGCCCGGGTAGCGGAAGGCGAGGGACTCCCCGGGCGGGATCGCGTCGGCGACCTTCTTCACCTCGGGGGTGCCGTCGGCGTCGCCGTGCCGGTGCAGGATGCCGGAGGCGACCGCGACGCCGCCGACCGCGAGACCGCCGGAGACGGTGGCGACGATCCGCAGGTAGTCCCGGCGGGTGGTGAGGGAGTCGGCGGCGATCCGGTCGCGGAGCGCCTCCTGCGCCGCGTCGGCTCCGGCGTCCGGCGCGGGCGGCTGCGGGTCGGTGACGCTCATCCGACGTCCTTTCCGTTGATCCGGACGACCGGGAGCCCGCCGGGGACGGGCCACTGGACCTTGTCGGCGGGGACGACCATCGCCACCCCGGTGGTGACGGTGGTGCCGCCGAAGGTGAAGGAGTCGGCGACCTGGACGCCGGGGCGCTCGGCGCGCAGCTCGTCGAGGGTGCCGTAGAAGAGGGCGCCGGTGGGGCAGACGGTGGCGCACATGGGGGCGAGGCCGTAGGCGGTGCGGTCGTAGCAGAGGTTGCACTTCATCTGCAGCTTCGCCTGGAGGTCGATCTTCGGGACACCGAAGGGGCAGGCGTTGACGCAGTTGGCGCAGCCGATGCAGCGGGTGGTGTCGGCCTGCTGCACCACGCCGTCGGCGGTCACCAGGATCGCGTCGGCGGGGCAGACCTCGGCGCAGGGGGCGACGGGGTCCTCGCAGTGCATGCAGACGGTGGGAAGGGAGGCGACGGAGTGGCCTTCGTCGGGGTAGTCGAGGTGGATCATCGACTTGCCGCGGTGCGAGTCGCATTCGCGGCAGGCGGAGACGCAGGCCTGGCAGCCGATGCAGCGGCCCGGGTCGATGAAGATCGTGCGGCCCATCATGTGCGGTCAGCTCCTCTCCGCGGTGCCGCGGCCCTGCGGGGCCGTGGGGGGCAGGGGGTCGGTGCGGGAGACCTGCGTCTCGGGGTAGGCGGGCCGCCCGGGGGCGGTCGGGGGCGCGGGGACCTCGTCGACGCGTTCGGCGGCCTCGATGCGGGCGGCGCAGACCTTGTACTCGGGGATCTTCGAGCGGGGGTCGAGGGCGTCGACGGTGAGGGCGTTCGCGGCGGTGGGGACGGGCCAGTGATAGGGCACGAAGACGGTGTCGGGGCGGATGGCCTCGGTGACCAGGGCGGGGAAGACCTCGCTGCCGCGCCGGGTGACGACGCGGACCGGGTCGCCGTTGCGGAAGCCGTGCGCGGGGTGGACCTCGACCCAGGGGCGGGGGGTCTGTTCGACGAGGGCGCCGAGCCGGCGGGTCTGGTTGCCGGACAGGAAGTGCGCGACGGTGCGGCCGGTGGTGAGGGAGAGCGGGTACTCCTCGCTGTACGGGTCCATCGGCGGGTGCCACTCGACGGCCTGCAGGTGGATCCTGCCGTCGGGGTGGTAGGTGCGTCCGTCCTCGAAGAGGCGGGGGGTGCCGGGGTGCTCGGTGGTCGGGCAGGGCCAGGCGATGCCGCCGGTCTCCTCCAGCCGCTCGTAGGTGATGCCGTAGTAGTCGTTGACGGTGCCGGCGGACGCGATCCGCAGCTCCTCGAAGACGGACCGGGAGTCGGGGAAGGCGAACTTGTCGCCGGCGCCGAGCCGCTTGGCGAGCTCGCACATGACCCAGGTGTCGGTGCGGACCCCGGCCGGGGGTTCCTGCGCCTTGTTGTGCTTGACGACGCGGGCCTCGGCGTTGGCCATGACGCCCTCGTCCTCGGCCCAGACGGTGACGGGGAAGACGACGTGGGCGTTGGCGGCGGTCTCGGAGAGGAAGAAGTCGAACTGGGCGTGGAACTGGAGGGTGTCGTACCCCTCCTTGACCGTGGCGTAGTTCGGGAGGGAGACGAAGGGGTTGTTGCAGATGCCGATGAGGCCGCGGATCTCTGCGCGCTGCATCTGCCAGACCATCTCCATCATGGAGGTGCCGGCGGGCGGGAGTTCGGACTCCTCGATGCCCCAGATCGCGCAGATCTGCCGTCGGTGCTCGGGATCGGAGATGGAGCGGCCGCCGGGGAGGAGGTCGGACTTCTGGCCGTGCTCGCGGCCGCCCTGGCCGTTGCCCTGGCCGGTGATGGTGCCGTAGCCGGCGCCGGGCTTCCCGATGTTCCCGGTGGCGACGCAGAGGTTGATGAGGGTGAGGCAGTTCTCGACGCCCTGCGAGTGGTGCTCGACGCCCCGGGCGTGCCAGGCCATGGCCTTGCCCGCGCCGGCGAACATGCGGGCGACCTGGACGATCTGCTCCTCGGGGACGCCGCAGATCGGGGCGGAGCGCGACGGCGGGTAGGCGGCGACGGTCTTCCTGACCTCGTCCCAGCCGGTGGTGTGGGCGGCGAGGTAGGCCTCGTCGGTGAGTCCCTCGGCGACGATCACGTGCAGCACCGCGTTGAAGAACGCGGAGTCGGTGCCGGGCTTGAGGGCGACGTGGACGTCGGCGGTGCGGGCGACGGCCGTCTCCCGGGGGTCGACCACGATGAGGGAGGCCCCGCGGTCCCGGGCCCCCCACAGGTACTGGGTCATCACCGGGAAGCATTCGCCGACGTTGGAGCCGGCGATGAGGAGGCAGTCGGTGAGGAGGATGTCGGAGAAGGGGTTCCCGGCCCGGTCGATGCCGAAGGCGAGCTTGTTGGCGCCGGCGGCGGAGACCATGCAGAGGCGTCCGTTGTAGTCGACGTGCCTGGTCTTCAGCGCGACCCGGGCGAACTTCCCGACGAGGTAGGTCTTCTCGGAGAAGAGACTGGCCCCGCCGAGCAGCCCGAAGGCGTCGTTGCCGTACTCGCCCTGGATGCGGCGGATCTCGGCGACGGTGTGGTCGAGCGCCTCCTCCCAGCCGACCGGCCGGAACTCCTCGTCGCGGTTGCGCCGCATCAGCGGCGAGGTCAGCCGGTCGGGGTGGTTGACCTGCTGGTAGGCGTTGATGCCCTTGGGGCAGAGCCGCATCCGGTTGATGTCGTGGTTGCGGGGCTCCACCCCGAACACCTTGCCGCCGCGGTCGACCCGCAGGTACATGCCGCACTGCACCCCGCAGAAGCAGCAGTGGGTGGGGACGAGCGTCTCCCCGTTCTGGTCGGCGTGCCACCGGTCGGCGGGGATCCCCCCGGCGTCCCGGAAGTTCCGCGTCCCCGGCGGGGCGACGGAGGGGTCGAGCGGCAGCGCGCGGGAACGGTCGGTCGCGGTCACTCAGTGGAAGCCCTTCTTGACGTGGCTGAGGTAGGCGCTGCCGCGGAGGACGCGTTTGCAGCGGGGGCAGTACTCGGCCCATTCGTCGAAGTCGAGCTTCAGGTCCCGCATGGTGCCGCGCAGGTTGTCGACGTAGGCGGGGGTGTCGAGGGGCTCGTGGCAGCGGCGGCAGGTCCGGAGTTCCTCGGCGGCGCCGTCCTCGCGGCGGGAGGTGTACTTGAAGAGCTGCATGCCGACGGCGGCGGGCCGCTGGACGATGTGGAAGAACTTCCCGAAGGGGATGTAGACGAGGGTGAGGACGACCGAGACCATGTGGAGGATCGCCAGGAACTCGTAGCCGCCGCCGTGCAGGAAGATCGAGGAGAAGGTGAGCAGCAGGCCGGTGACCGAGATGACGACGAGGGCGATCAGCGGGACCAGGTCGTAGGCGAAGCGCTGGCCGGTGATCGCGCCGCGGTCCTTCATGCGGCGCCAGAGGAAGTACGAGGCGCCGGCGATGACGAGGACGGCGGCGATGTCGAGGCCGTGGAACATGAGCCAGCCGAAGACGTTCAGCGAGTCGAAGCCGAGGACCTTGAAGCCCCAGATCCGCATCTCGTAGCCGGGGCCGTCGCCGGTTCCGGACGTGAAGGTGAACCAGCCCCAGGTGAGGGGGAAGGTGATGAGCGCGGCGAGGACGCAGCCCCAGAAGAGGAGCTGGTGGGCGGCCCAGCGGGCGTGCGAGCGGGCGCCGAGGAACTTCTGGAGGCCGAGGTAGGTGGCGATCATCCTCGGCAGGGCGGTGGGTGCCTTGCGGAAGTTGGCGGCGGAGAAGAAGGACCGCCAGCCCTGGCGGAAGAGGCGCCGGGCGCCGGGGGCGGAGATCCAGACGGTGTAGCGGTGGGCGACGCCGAAGGCGAGGAAGACGGTGGCGACGGCGTAGGGCAGGAGGGCCGAGTCGAAGTCGCGGAGGAGCCGGCTGCCGAAGACGATCGCGAGGACCAGGAGGGCGGAGACGGCGGTGCCGGCGAGCAGCGCGCGGCGGCGGACGGCGGCGGGGGTCCGGTGCGTGGGGCCGTCCGGGACCGGAGCGGGCGCCTCCGGCTCGGAGGCGGCGGGCTCGGCGGTCTGGGGTGGCTCGGTCACGGGGCCACGGTAGGACGTATATACCCTTTGAGCCCGCTATGTCCGGCGTACGGGTGACCGTGTCGCCGGGCCCGGGAGGCGGGACGTCGGGCCGCGCGCGGGCCCGGGGGCCCGCCACTCCTTCGGCGGCGGGCCCGGCCGACCGGGAGGCCGCGGCCTTCCACGGGGCCGGGAAGGTCGGGGACCAGGGCCCCGCTGTGCTGTGCTGAGCTCATGACACAACCTTTTCTGCCGCTCACCGCACGCTCCCGCGAGGAGGCGCACCGGACGGCGACGCCTCTGGAGCTCTTCTTCGACCTGTGTTTCGTGGTCGCCGTCGCCCAGGCGGGCGCGTCGCTCGTGCACGCGGTCGCCGAGGGGCACGCGGGTGAGGGCGTGGCGAGTTACGCGATGGTCTTCTTCGCCATCTGGTGGGCGTGGATGAACTTCTCCTGGTTCGCGTCGGCCTACGACAACGACGACGTCCTGTACCGGGTCGTCACGCTGGTGCAGATCGCGGGGGTGCTGATCCTCGCCGCCGGCGTCTCCCGGGCCTTCGAGGAACACGACTTCCTCGTGGTGTACCTGGGCTACCTGGTGATGCGGGTGGCGCTCGCGACGCAGTGGCTGCGGGCCGCGCGGCACGCCTCGTCGGCGCGGGAGCGGACGATGTGCCGGCGGTACGCGGGCGGGGTGCTCGCCGTGCAGATCGGCTGGCTGGCGCTGCTGTTCGTGCCGGAGGGGGCGCGGCCGTGGGTGTTCCTGGTGATGGCGCTGGCGGAGCTCGCGGTGCCGGTGTACGCGGAGAAGGACGCGCCGAGCACCTGGCATCCGCACCACATCGCGGAGCGGTACGGGCTGTTCACGATCATCGTGCTGGGCGAGTCGGTGGCGGCGGCGACGGTGGCGGTGAAGTCGGGGGTGGTGGAGAACGACGCGCTGAACGAGCTGCTGCCGATCGCGGCGGGCGGGCTGTTGATCGTCTTCGCCGCGTGGTGGGTCTACTTCGTGGTGCCGGCGCACGACCGGCTGACGGACAGCCGGCAGGGGTTCCTGTGGGGGTACGGCCACTACGTGATCTTCATGTCGGCGGCGGCGATCGGGGCGGGGCTGGAGATCGCGGTGGAGCAGGCCGTGGGGAAGGCGCACATCAGCACGCTGGCGGCGTCGGCGTCGGTGACGATCCCGTCGGCGGTCTTCCTGCTGTCGGTGTGGCTGCTGCACGCCCGGTACTTCAAGGTGGGCCTGGCGCAGCAGGCGGTGCTGCCGGGGGCGTCGCTGGCGATCCTGCTGTGCTCGTTCGCGGGCCGCTGGGCGGTGCTCGCGGCGGGTCTCGTGGCGGCGGGGGCGGTCGTGGTGGGCGTGACGCTCACCGCACGGAACCCGGTGACCGGGCCGGCCCGCCGCTCCTGAGGTAGGAAGGGGACATGACAGCCGACCCGCTCCCGTCCGACGGAATCACCGACGTGCCCGGCGTGCGGGTGGGGCACGCGCGGGTGGCGGGGGCGCGGGCGCTGTCCGGGACGACGGTGGTGCTCGCGCCGGAGGGCGGGGCGGTGGCCGCCGTGGACGTGCGGGGCGGGGGGCCCGGCACCCGGGAGACGGACGCCCTGGACCCCAGGAACCTGGTGCAGCGGATCGACGCGATCATGCTGACCGGCGGCAGCGCGTACGGCCTGGAGGCCGCGGCCGGGGTGATGGCGTGGCTGGAGGAGCGGGGGCGGGGGGTGCGGGTGGGGCCGGATCCGGCGCACGTGGTGCCGGTGGTGCCGGCGGCGTGCGTCTTCGACCTGGGCCGGGGCGGCGACTTCGCGGCCCGCCCGGACGCGGCCACGGGGCGGGCGGCGGTGGCGGCCGCGGCCGCTTCCGGGGACCACGCGCGCGTGGCGACGGGGGCGGTGGGCGCGGGCACGGGTGCGGTGGTCGGCGGGGTGCGCGGCGGCGTCGGCACGGCGAGCGTCCGGCTGGGATCGGGGATCACGGTCGGCGCCCTGGTGGTGGTGAACGCGGTGGGTTCGGCGTTCGACCCGGAGACGGGGATCCTGTACGGCCGTCTCTTCGGGGGCGGCGGGCTGCCGGTGCCCCCGTCGGCGGAGGTGCACGCGGCGGCGGTCCGGCGGCTCGCGGAGGCCCGTGCGGCCTCCGTCGCGCCGCCGATGAACACCACCCTGGCGGTGGTCGCGACGGACGCGGCCCTGACCCGCGCGCAGGCGCAGAAGGCGGCGGGGACGGCGCACGACGGGATCGCCCGGGCGATCCGGCCGGTGCATCTGATGAACGACGGCGACACCGTCTTCGCGCTGGCCACGGGCGCCCGTGAACTGCCCGCCGCGCCGGGCCCGCTGGCCCTGAACGAGATCCTGGCGGCGGGGGCCGACGTGGTGACCCGGGCGATCGTCCGGGCGGTCCTGGCGGCGCCGGGCGGCCGGCGGGGGCCGGGCGGTGACTTCCCGTCGTACCGGGAGCTGTACGGCGGGGCGTAGGCAGCCGTATTCCCGGTGAAGAAAGGGTAGTTGGGAGGCTCGTCGGCGCGGGAACTTCCGTCGGACGCCCCTCGTTTTCCGTAACCCCGACCCCGTTGTCGGACCCAGGGGCTACGTTAAGCAAGCATCAAGTGACATGCGGCGACGGCCTGGAGACCCTCTTGAACGATCCGCGGGATCACCTCGATCCGTACGAGACGACCGAGACGCACGTCGAGCGGCTCCTCGGCCGGGCGCTCAACTCCTTCGACCTGCCCGACGCGACGGTGGAGCGCCTGGAGTCGGCGCTCGCCCACTCCACCGCGCTGCACTCCTCGCACCACAGCTCCACCCTGAACCGCAGCACCTACCGCCACACGTACCTGCTCGCCGACGGCAGCGCCCTCGTCCTGTGGGAGCTCGCGCACAACGCGGGGCGGGACGGCACCGAACAGCACGAGCTGTACGCGGAGGAGGCCGAGGCCCGGCTCGCCGCGTCCCGACTGCCGTCGGGTCCGCTGCCGGAGTGGACGGTGGAGCGGTCCGACGGGCGTCCGCTCGACGAGGACGACGACCTGGCGGCGCTGGGCGCGCTCCTCGCCCACCCCATACCGGCCCAGCCCCGGATGTACGTGCCGGACAACTCGGCGGACCACGCCCGCCGCGTCCTGCGGCGGGCGGAGAACGGCGACCGGCCCGGCGAGCGGACCGCCCGCCGGCTGCGGATCGCCTTCGCCCACCACATCACCCAGGTCTTCGGCCGCCACTGCCCGGTGGAGGGCGGCCGGGACGCCGGCTTCACCCTCTACGAGCACCAGTTCCTGCTGCTGGACGGCAGCGAGCTGAGCCTCTGGGAGGTCGAGCACACGGCCACCCCGGACGGGCGGCACATGTGCGAGGTGTACGAGTCGGAGGCCGCGGCCCGCGGAGCGATGGAGGCCCGCTCCCGGGTCCGCTGACCCCCGGGGTCCGCTGACCCCCTGAAGCCGCGGACCCCCGGAAGCCGCTGACCCCCGGGGCCGCCGACCCCCGGTGCGGCGAAGGCCCCGGTCTCGGGGGACGAGACCGGGGCCCTTCGGGGTGCGGCGGAGGGCTCAGGAGGCGAGCGCCGGGACCTTCTCCACGAGGCCGTCCGGCTCGGCGCCGTCCGCGACGTCCGCGTCGCCGCCCTCCAGGTGCTGCTTCGGGCGGGCCGGCAGGGCGAACATCACCAGGAAGATGCCGGCGAGGACCACCGCGACCCAGCCCAGGGAGTTGCGGAAGGCGTCGACGAAGGCGTCCGTGACGTCCGCCGGGACCTTGGCCGGACCCCGGTCGTCGATCACGCCGAAGAAGACCACGGAGACCAGGCCGAGACCGATCGCGTTGCCCATCTGGCCCGTCGTGTTGATCAGGCCGGACGCCGAACCCGCGTGCTCCTTCGGGACCTCCGACAGCACCGCGTCCGTCAGCGGCGCCACGATCAGGCCCATGCCGAGGCCCATCACCACCAGCGCCGGGATCATCTGCCAGGGCGAGATCCCCGCCTCGTACCGGCCCGCGAGGAAGAAGTAGAGCAGGATGCCCGCGACCATCGTCAGCGCGCCCGCCTGGAGCACCTTGCGGCCGAAGCGCGGCACGAGGAGCTGGACCGACAGGCCGGCCGCCATCGAGACCGCGATCGAGAACGGCACTCCGGTCAGACCCGCCTTGAGGGCGCTCCAGCCGAGGCCGATCTGCATGTAGAGCGTCCACACCAGGAAGAAGACGCCGAGCACGACGCCGAACGTGAGCTGGACGGCGATGCCCGCGGCGAACGACTTCACACGGAACAGCGAGAGCTCGACCAGCGGGGAACCGTCCTTGCGCGTCTTGTACCGCTCGTAGACGACGAGGGCGCCGAAGACCAGCGGGCTGGCCGCCATCATCAGGTGGCCCCACAGCGGCCAGTCCAGCTCGCGACCCCGGGTCAGCGGGTAGATCAGCAGGAGCAGCGCGGCCGTGACGAGCACGACGCCGACCAGGTCGAGGCGGAGCGCCTTCGGCGCCTTCGACTCGATGATGTACTTCCGGCCGAGGATCAGGGCGGCGACGCCGACCGGCAGGTTGATCAGGAAGATCGGGCGCCACTCCAGGCCCGCGATGTTCCACTCGGTGAGCAGCGCGCCGAGCAGCGGGCCGGAGACCGCGCCGAGGCCGACGATCGCGCCGAACAGGCCGAAGACCTTGCCGCGTTCGTGCGCGGGGAAGGTGACGTGGACGATCGACAGCACCTGCGGCACCATCATCGCAGCCGCCGCGCCCTGGAGGAGGCGGGAGGCGACCAGCATCTCCGGGTTAGCGGCGAAGCCGCACAGGGCGGAGGCGAGCGTGAAGCCCGCCGTGCCGAGGAGGAAGAGCCGCTTGCGGCCGTAGATGTCGCCGAGGCGGCCGCCGGTGATCAGGCCGGCGGCGAAGGCCAGCGCGTAGCCGGCGGTGATCCACTGGATCGCGCCGAAGGTGGCCCCGAGGTCGTGCTCGATGCTGGGGATCGCGATGTTCACGATCGTGGCGTCGACCAGGTCCATGAAGGCGGCCGTCATGACGATGGCCAGGGCGATCCAGCGTCTGCTGTCCCCCGTGGTGGTGCTGTCCGCCCCCGTGGCGGCGTCGGTCTCGTGTGCGCTCATGGAAGAACCATAGGAGTGATGTAGGTCAGGTTGCGTCCTATTTCTGGCCCATGCTGGTGGGCATGACGGACACCCCGGCACGACTCCTCACCCTGCTCTCCCTCCTCCAGACCCCGCGCGAGTGGCCCGGCAGCGAGCTCGCCGAACGGCTCGCGGTCTCCGCGCGCACGATCCGCCGCGACATCGACCGGCTGCGGGAGCTCGGCTATCCCGTGGAGGCGACGAAGGGGGCGGTGGGCGGCTACCGGCTCGTCGCGGGCGCGGCGATGCCGCCGCTGCTCCTCGACGACGAGGAGGCCGTCGCCATCGCCGTCGGTCTCCGGGCCGGGGCGGGGCACGCCGTCGAGGGCGTCGAGGAGGCGTCGGTACGGGCCCTGGCGAAGCTGGAGCAGGTGCTGCCGGCGCGGCTGCGGCACCGGGTCTCGACGCTCCAGGCGGCGACGCTGCCGCTGACCCGGGGGGACGGGGCGACGGTCGCGCCGTCCACGCTGACGGCGCTCGCCGGCGCGGTCACCGGGCACGAGCGGCTGCGGTTCGGGTACCGGGCGCGGGCCGGCGAGGAGTCGAAGCGGCTGGTCGAGCCGTACCGCCTGGTGTCGACGGGCAGCCGGTGGTACCTCGTGGCGTACGACCTGGGGCGCGAGGACTGGCGGACCTTCCGGGTCGACCGGGTGTCGGATCCGCTCGCGACCGGGGCGCGGTTCGCTCCGCGGGAGCTGCCGGAGGGGGACGCGGGGGCGTACCTGGTGCGGTCGATGGCGCGGGCGTACGGGGAGGGGGAGCGGGAGGTGGAACTCGACGTGGAGTTCGCGGCGCCGCTGGAGCGGGTGGTGGCGGTGCTGCCGGCACACCTCGTGCCGGTCGCGACGGGGCCGGAGTCCTGCCGGCTGCGGGCCAACGTGACCGAATCCGTCGACTGGCTGGCCGTGCGGCTCGCCGTGGTCGGCCTCGACTTCACGGTCCACGGGCCGGCCGGTCTCCGCGACCGCCTCCACGCCCTGGCGACCCGCCTGACGCACGCGACCCGCTGACGCGCCGGGAAGGCCCCGCCGTGCCGCGGCTCCGTGGTGGGGCCGCGGTCCCCCCGGCCCCGGGCCCCCCCCCCAGGGGGGGGGGGGGGGCGCCCCCCCGCGGCCCCCGGGGGGGGGGGGCGCCCTGTTTAAATAGTGGGTGGGGGGGGTGTCGAGTATGGGGGTTGGCGACCGG
>NZ_JBIBJV010000010.1:0-199299 GCF_042958885.1 Streptomyces sp. NPDC007945 | reverse complement strand
TTTTGGCACGCTGTTGAGTTCTCAAGGTGCGGACGCTTCCTTCGTTCCTGTTTCCAGGCCCTCCGGGCGCTTCCTTCGTTTCCGACTCTATCAGACCCTTTCGGCGTCCGATTCCCCGTCGGAGGGGATTGTCTTTCCGGCCTTTCGGGCCGTTCCGACGAGTGAGACTTTAGCGGATTCCCCGCCCCCGATGCGAATCGAGGGTTTCGAATCCACATTCCGTTTGACGCGCACGAAAAGCACGACGGCGCGACGGATCGCGGCCGACAGGCAGGTGGTGCGGATCTTGCGGAGCGGCTGTCCGGGGCCGACCGGAGTCGGTGCTCACGTCGGACAACCCGGAGGACATTACGTATCGGGAAAACGCATGTCAACCCCCGCTCGGTGGCGAGCGTCGCCACAGGGTCGCGACCGCACGTGGTGACGAGGGTGGCGACGTCGTCCGGCTCGTGGCGCGGCGGCTGCCTCCTGCGACGGAGGCGACGACGGGGAGCTGCTTCTCGGCGGCGGGGCCGGTCAAGAGGTTGCCGCTCTGGCAGGCGTAGCTGACGCGTTCACGCGGGGCTCAGGGACGTTCGCCATTTGCATGGGCCACCGCACGGGGAGCTCCTGGGTGCCGTGCGCTGGACGGTCCGGGCGGCGGCACGGGCAACTCCAGTGGGGCGGTGCTGGTGTCGTGTGGTCACCGCTGCGGGCGCCCTCGGCTCTCTCCTCCCTGCCCGGCCTGACACGGCCCGGTCGTCGGCGCTGCCCGCGGGCGAACCGATCGGAGTCCGCGCCGACGGCGACGGCGGGCGGGGCGGGGCGAAGGGGGTGTCGTCGGTGGGGCGGTCGTGGAGTCGGGGCGACGCCGACCAGTGGGGCGACGAGGACGACGACGCTGCCCTGTCAGCAGGGCGAGGTACCGGGTGTGGTGCGGGAGGTGGCGCTGGACTGGAGCGAGCGGATCGGTATCGCTCCCGTCGCCGCGGACCACTCGCCTGAGGAGCAGGTCGCCGCCTTCGGCGCTGCGCGGCAGGAACGGGTACGCCCCGGCGAGGACCGGGGAGTCATGGCCGGCGCCGACGCGGTTCACCGCGCGGTCCTCGGTCCTCGGTCCTCGGTCCTCGGTCCTCGGGCTCTCGTCGACGTCACGCGCGCGAGCCGGGCGACGGCCCCTGCGGAATTCCGTGGCGGCTGCGACGCCGTGTCGGACCCGGAGGGTGCTTCTTGTCGTCGTGGCCCTCCCGGGGGCGGGCGGTTCTCGATCCGCAGGGGCTCAGGAGTCCGGTGCGGCCCAGGCCTTCAGGGTGGCGGCGACTTCGCGGGCGTCGGCCTCGCCGGTCAGGACGCGGTCCACGAGGTCGAAGGCGTCCTCGCTGGTGACGTCGACGGGGTGGCCGGAGGCGTGGAGGTAGGCGGCGGCCACGGCGACGGCGAAGAGCTCGTTGGAGTGCTCCAGGGCGGGGACCCGGACGAGCTGGTGGAGGAGGGCAGCGGCGCGGTGGTGCGGCAGGTCGTAGACGGGGGTGCCCATGACGTGGAAGGCATGGCGGGCGCGGGCGGCTTCGAGCGAGCCCCAGTCGGTGATCTCGGGATCGCTGGGGATCATCTTCTGCGCGATGCCGAGGAGCCAGGCCAGGTCGACGTGGACGGTCACGGGCCGCTCCTCCGGTCAGGCGGCGCCGCTGGGGCGGACTCCGTACCGGGCGGCGAAGGCGTCACCGTGCTCGTGGACGAAGGAGCGGGCGCCCTCGATGAAGCGGGTGCGGGTGAGGTCGGCGTGGAGGACGTCGCCGGCGTAGTCCTCGGCCGCCAGGTGCCGCTCGGCGGCGGCCCGCTGAAGCGCCTCGTACGCGTCGTCGCTGATCTCGATGCGGATTTCCCGTGGCATCCCCCCACGGTAGCGGCCCCGGGGCCCGGGGGCCGGGCTTCCTGACGATCCGGGTCCGCTTCGGGGGCGGCGGGCAGGGCGGGGGACGTCACGGGCGCACGGCCGCGTACGCGTCGAGCCAGCCCGCCGCGAGCCGGTCGCCGCGGGTGAAGACGGCCGCGCCGCGGCGTCCCGCCGAGGGGTCGGACGGGTCGGCGGGCGGGAGGGGGAAGGTGGTCCTTTCCGCGTCGGCATGGTGGAGGGAGGTCGTGGCGCCGTTCCACAGGCGGATCACCGCGCCCGGCGGGGCCGACACGCGGACGGTGTCGTCGTCGACGGTGAGACGGGTGCCGGTGGCGCGTTCGGCGAGCAGGGACCGGTACGCCTCCGAGGGCAGGGCGCAGTCGGAGGGCGGGGTGGTGCCGGGCCAGTCGGGGGCGTCGATGCCCCGGGCCCGGGCGGCGTTCCACATGCGGGGGACGAGGTCGAAGGCGAGCGGGGCGGTGGCCATGCGCTCGCACATCCACAGGAGCCGTCCGGCGCCCCGGCCGGGGCCCAGGGCGCGCCAGCGGATGCGGGGTGCGAGGTCGGCGGCGACGACGCCCGCCCACGGGTGGACGGTGCCGAGGGGGCCTTGTGCGCCGAGCCAGGCCAGATAGCGCTCGGCCTCGTCCAGGATGCCGGTCATGGAGTCCACGGGGATGCCGAGGACGTAGGGGCGTCGGTCGCGGAACAGGTGGGGGCGGGTGGCGGCGAGCAGCAGGACGGCGCGGGCGTGGTCGCCCGGTTCGGTCCTGCGCGCGCGCTCTCCGGACTCGTCGTCGTCGCCGGCCGGGTCCTCCCCCACCGGGCCCAGCCCCCACGGGTCGTCGGATAGGCCGGCGGGAGGGATGTCCTCGCGTTCGGTCTCGCGCAGGGCCTTGCGCAGGGTGGCCTTGGCGCGTTCGGTGAACGGCGCCTGGACGAGGGCCGGGAGGTGGGCGCAGAGGAGGGCCGTGAGCAGCCGCTCGGCGGCGAGCGGGCCGTCGGGGACCGGTGCCCGGCGCAGGGCCGCCGCCAGGTCGTGGGCGGTGTCGGCGTCGACCATGAAGCGGCTGGTCAGTCGCCCGAGCGCGCTGGGTTCCAGATGGCCCGCCTCCTCGGTGGGGCGCAGGCAGCCGGCGGCGGTGAGGAACAGCGCGGCGTGGTGCAGGGGTTCGACGCTGTCGTGTCCCTGGTGCGCGGCGAAGGTCCCGGCCCACCAGTGTTCCGCCTCCTCGACGGTCGACACCCGTTCCTGGACGGCTTCGGCGAGGAGGTGGTCGGCCAGGTGCTCGTCCAGGCGGGACCGTACGGCGTACCCGGCGACCAACCGGGCCTGCCAGTGCGGCCGTTCCACGGGATCGGTGAGGAGGAAGGCCCAGCCCTCGCGTTCCCCGGCGCCGATGCGCCCGGCGCGGCCGAACATCTGCTGGACCATTGACACCTCGACGCGGTCGAGGCCGAGGGTGGTGTCGCGGACGACGACCGCGCGGGCGGGGAGGTTCACGCCGGCCGCGACGGTGGAGGTGGCGACCAGGACCTCCGCCTCGCGGGCGCGGAAGGCCCGTTCGGCCTCGTGCTTGTAGGGCCAGTCCCGGTAGTGGAGGCGTACCCCGGCCTTCGTGCAGAGCCGCTCCACGGCCTCGGCGTCGTCGGCGTCCACGCCCCTGGTGGGCACGCCGCGGTCGGCGGCGAGGGCGAGTGCCGTGATCCGCACGGCGCGCTTGCTGCCGCAGAACACGAGGACGCTGCCGCCGTCCTCGGTGACCTGCCGGGCGATGCGCACGGCGGCGGCCGTGCGGACGGCGGCCCGCGCCGCCCGGTCGTTCGCGTCGACCGGGGGCAGGAGGGGCAGCTGCCAGGTGAGGCGGGTGGGCCGCCAGGCCGTGCGGACCAGGCGGGCGCCGAGCCAGCGGGCGACCTCGTCGGCGTTGGCGACGGTCGCCGAGAGGCCGACGATGCGGGTGGCGGTGCCGTCCTCCCTCACGCGGGTGAGGAGCGCCTCCAGGACGGCTCCGCGCTTCGGGTCGCCGAGGAGGTGGATCTCGTCGACGACGAGGCAGCCGACCTCCGCGAGCGCGTCCCGCAGCGAACCGGTGCGGCAGATCGCCTCGAACTTCTCGGTGGTGGCCACCCACACGTCGGCCGAGCGGATCAGCTCCGTGTCCACGGCGGACTCGCCGGTCAGCCGCACCACCCGCAGCCCGTGGCTCCGCCACAGCCGCAGTTCGCGGTCGAGCTCGTCGGTGAGGGAGCGCTGCGGCACGAGCCAGGCGGCCTTGCGGCCCCGGGCGTGCGCCTCCAGCGCGGCGACCATCCCCACCGGGGTCTTGCCCGCGCCGGTCGGGGCGACGACGACCAGGTGTCCGGTGTCCTCCAGGACGGCGGGGACGGCGGCGGCCTGCATGGGGTTGAAGGTGGGGTGGGGCAGCAGGCGGGCCCAGTCGGCCGGCACGAGGTCGGCGACGGGGACGTACGTTCCGGCTGCTCCACTCTCTTCGGGCCCGGCCACGGCCACGGCCCCCTCCCGGGCCCCGGCCCCGGTTTCGACCCCCGCTCCAGCTCCGGCCCCAGCTCCGGCCCCAGCCGCTTCCCCGGCCCCGGCTACGGCCCGGGCGTCACCGTCGACGTCCGGGAGGTCCTCCAGGGCGTCCCACTGGGCGGCGAAGGCGTCCCTGGCCGCCGCCGCCCACGGGCCTGCGGCGGGGGCGGCGCCCTCGGTGGCGACGGCGACCAGGTCCGTACGGCCTCCGGTGTCGGAGACGGTGCCGACCCGGCCGGTCTCCTCCCAGTAGCGGCTCACGCGGTACGGGACGCCCCGCTCCGCCAGCCATGCCCGCAGGGGCGCGTACGCCGGGCCGTCGGGAAGGATCACCCGCACGTCCTCGGCCGCGGTGAGCGCCGCCTCCGAGGGGCGCCAACCGGGATCCGCGACCTTGCACCACAGCAGGGCGCGCGGCTCGGTGGCGTCGGGCTCCGGCAGGTCCTCCGGCCAGCCCGGGCCGGGTTCCGGACGCTGCTGCGCCGGCACCCGGAGCCGTACGAGCACGGTGGGCGCCGGCTCACCCTCCCGGCGGGCGGTACGCCGTGGCGCGGGCTTCCGCCCGGTGCCCGTCAGTTCGTCGTAGCGCTTCGCGCCCAGGTCCGCGAGGGTGAAGGCGGCGGGGCAGGCGGGGCAGACGAGCGCCGTGTACCGGTAGGTCCGGCCCTGGGACTCGTACGGCCGGCGCAGGGCGTGCAGTTCGCCGGCGCAGTCGGGGCACGGGCGCTCGACCGTCGCCTCGTAGCTCCACCCCGGCTCGGTGAACCGCTCAGGGAACTCACCGCCCGGCGTTACCCCCCAGCGTTCCCGGACCAGGTCGATGACGGAACCCTGCACGTCGGCCTCGTCGCTGCGCATGACGAGACTCTCGCATCCCATGATCATCGCCCGCAGGCGATTTCACCGGGACGGGGCGGCGGGGGAAGGGGGAAGGCGGGGAGGCGCGGGACGGAAGGGGAATGGGGTAAGGCGCGAGCGGGCAGTGTTCAGGCCTCGTGGGCGGCCGGGCCGTCGGTCTCGGCGTCGCCGACGGGCCGCGCGGACTTCGACCTGCGGTACGCGACGGCGCCGACGACGCCGAGGATCAGAGCGGCGACCACGGCGACGCCGAGCGTCGTACTCCCGGCGAACACCCTGCCCAGCATTTCGAGCGCCCCGAGCCCGACGGTCGCGTAAAGCACCGCCCAGGCGGCTCCGCCGAGGAACAGGGCGGGGAGGTAGCGCGGCAGCGGCATGCGCATGCTGCCCGCGAGGAAGTTGGCCGCGGTCTGGAAACCGACGGTCAGGAAGGAGACGGCCACCACGGGCGCGCCCCACCGCTGGATCGCCCGCTCCACGCGCTGGAACCTGGCCGAGGACATCCGCCCGGCGAACCGGCTGCGCCGGGCGCCCGCGCCGGCGAGCCAGCCGACGGCGAACGTCCCTCCGGCGCGCAGCAGCACGATCACGTACAGGGCGCCGGCGGTGAGCGCGACCTTATCCATGCCGCCTCGTTCCGTGCGTCGGTGGCCGGAGACCCGCGGTCCTGGTGCCCCCTCCGACCCGTCCCGCCCTCGCGGGAGCGAGGCGTCGCGCCGTGGTGGGTCCGGGGCGGTGGGCCGTGGGGGTGTGTCGGGGGCGGCCGGAGGAAGGGGCGTACCGGAGGCGGCCGGAAGGGAGGCTGTGCGGGGCGTACGCGTCGGCGACGCTGCACGACGGACGGCCGGCGGGGACGCCGCACCGGGCGCCGACGCCGGTACTGCTCCGCCGGGGACAACCGACGGGGACGCCGCACCGGGCGCGGCCGACGGGGACGCCGTAGCGGTCGCGAGCGACGGGGACGTCGTACCGGACGCGAGCGACGGGAACGCCGTATCGGGCGCGGCCGGCGGGGACCCCGTGCCGGGGGTGGTCGGCGGTCAGGCTGTGGCCGGGGTGGTCGGCCCCGGTGGGCCGATGACGGCCACGATCCCGCTCTCCGACTCTCACCTGCGGTCCGCCTCTGCCCGTTCCGTCTCTGCCGACATAGGCCACCCTAACCGAACGGCGGAACGCGTCTCAGGGGGCCGCGGCCTCCAGCGGTGGGCGCCCGGGATCGCCAGGACGGCGGCCACGGCGGCGCGGGCGACGCGGCGCCGTCCCGGGGCGGCCGGGGTCGGTGGCATGGCCAACCCCGATCCGGCCGGGCGCGAGTCGCGCGGCGGCCTCCGTCCCGGTCCGGTGGCTCAGGTCTCCCGCCCTGCCGTCACGAGGCCCGTCTCGTAGGCGGCGATGACCGCTTGGGCGCGGTCGCGGACCCGCAGCTTGGCGAAGAGGGCGGTGATGTGGTTCTTGACGGTGGAGGCGCTCAGGCCGAGCCGGTCGGCTATCTCGGTGTTGTCCGCGCCGCGGGCGATCAGGCGCCACACCTCCCGTTCCCGGGGCGTGAGCCCTTCGGCGCCGGTGGGTTCGGGGGGCGCCGTCCGGCGGTCCGGGGCGGTGACGTGCCGGGAGATGAGCCGGGTCAGGAGCCTCGGGGCGAGGATCGCCTCGCCGTCGCGGACCACGCGCAGGGCGGCGACGAGGTCCTCGGGCGAGATGTCCTTGGGCAGGAAGCCGCAGGCGCCGGCCCTCAGGGCGCCCACCACGTGGTCGTCCATGTCGAAGGTGCTCAGGGCCAGGACCCGGCAGTCGGGGAGTTCGGCGGTGAGCCGCTCGGTGGCCGCGATGCCGTCCAGGACCGGCATGCGGATGTCCATGACGACCACGTCGGGCCGGTGCTCGTGGGCCAGACGGACCGCCTCGGCGCCGTCGGCGGCCTCGGCCACGACCTGGAAACCGGGTTCGGGGGCGAGCATCAGGGCGAGGCCGCGGCGGACGAGCGGCTGGTCGTCGGCGATGAGTACTCTCACGGTCGCGCTCACGCGTACGCCTCCTGACGGTCGGTGGGGAGCGGGAGCCTGGCCCGGACGGCGAACCCCTCGCCCTCGGGCCCGACCCGCAGGGTGCCGCCGTGGAGGGCGACGCGTTCCCGCATCCCCATGAGCCCGTGGCCCGAGCCGCGTACGGGGGGACGGCCGGGGCGCGGGCCGTCGTCGACGACGGTGACCCGCACCTCGTGGGCGGCGAAGGCGAGCCGCACGTCGACGTGCGCGCCGTCGCCCGCGTGCCTGCGGGCGTTGGTGAGGGCCTCCTGGACGACGCGGAAGACGGTGAGCTCGACACCGGGCGGGAGCGAGCGCGGGTCGCCGTCGGTGGTGAGGGTGGTGGGGAGGCCCGCGCGGCGGCTGTCCCCGACGATGCGGTCGAGGTCTCCGATGCCGGGCTGCGGTGCGGTCGTCTCGCCCTCGTCGTTCTCGTCTCCGGCGCGGAGCACGTCGAGGAGGTGGCGCATCTCGCGCAGGGCGGTGCGGCCGGAGCCCTCCAGGGTGACGAGCGCCTCCCGGGCCGTCTCCGGGGACCGGTCGAGGTTGGCCCGGGCGCCTCCGGCCAGCAGCTGCATCGTCGTCAGGTGGTGGGCGACGATGTCGTGCAGTTCCCGGGCGATGCGGCGCCGCTCCTCGGAGACGGCGCGCTCGGCGAGCAGCTGCCGCTGGGTCTCGGCCCTGCGCTGCCAGCGCCCGACCACGACGGCGGCGCCGGCCACGAGCAGCGCGGACGCCGCGTTGGGGACGAGCTCCATCAGGGAGGGCTCGGGCAGTCCCGGGCGCGGGAACTGGAGCACCGCGACGCAGCCGACGACGGCCGCCGTGCCGACCGCGGCCCTGTGGTGGCGTACGGCGGCGTAGAGGGCCACGACGGTGGCCGCCCCGTAGTGCTGACCCACGGTGTTGGACCAACTGAGCGCCAGGTTCCCGGCGAGGACGCACGCGAGGACGCACAGGGGCGCGCGGCGGCGCGCCAGCAGGAACAGGGCGGCGGCGACCACGAGCAGACAGCCGGTCACCGGCACGTGGCCCCGGTCCATCTGGCTGGTGACGGTGAAGCCCACGAGGTCGAGGGCCGCGGCGCCGACGGCGACGAGCCCGTCGTGCTGGCTCCACAGCGCCGGCCTTCCACGCCGGCTCCCCGCCCCGGCCCCACCACCGGGAAGGGCCCCGGTCGTCTCGTCCGGCAGCCCGGCGCCCGGCGCGTCCCCCCGGTCCCCGTCCCGCCGGGGGCGCGTTCCGTCCGCCCGGTCACCGGGGCGCGTTCCGTCCGCGCGCCGTCCCATCTCAGACCCCCTGCCCATCCACGCTCTCCCGGAGTCGCCGCAGCGGCTGTGACCTGCGGTTCGTCCGCCGAGTGTCCCATGGTGCCGGTGTACGGGGCGGAGGGCGTCGGGACCGGGAGGGAGGCGGGACCAGGAGCAGGCTCCCAGGGGCCGGGCCGGGCGGGCCCGTGCTCCCAGGCGGTTTCTCCTCCCCGGCTCCGAGGTGGGGGCCGCGGGCCGCTGATGTGCTGGACGGGTGCCGGAAACGAGCCGGCACGGGGAGCCCGGCGGACCCGCGCGGTCGCCGCGGCTCCCCTCGCCCGTACCCCTCTTGGAGGACTCCCGTGATCCGTGCCCTGACCGGTTTCTCGACCCGCAGACCATGGCGGGTCATCGCCGTGTGGGGAGTGCTCGGAATCTTCCTGACGCTCATGGGCCAAGCGCTGGTCTTCCGGGTGACGCACACCGACAGCGCCGGCTTCCTGCCGGCCGAGTACGACGCGGCCGCGGCGCTGCGGGTCGCCCGGGAGGAGTTCGGCGCGGAGCCCGACACCGACGCGGTGACGGTGCTGGTGGCGCGCCGTGACGGCAAGCCGCTGGAGGCCGCGGACAGGAGGCGGGTGGAGGACGTGGCGCGTGGGCTGAGCGCCACCCGCGTGGAGATGCCGTGGACGGAGGAGCAGATACGGGGGATCTCCGAGGACTACTCGCAGGTTCCGCGCGTGGCCCTGGTGACGACCGCCCCCGACGGGTCGTTCGCGCTGCTCGGCGTCCGGCTGCGGGGCAACTCCACCGACCCGGGCATGCACTCCGTGTACCGGGGCTTCCACGACCTGGCCCAGCGGGAGTTCGCCGAGGCCGGACTGCGCACGGGGTTCACCGGGGGCCTGGCCGACGTGGTGGACCGGGCCGACGCGGAGGAGACCACGCAGACGGTGGTCGGCCTCGTGATGGTCGGACTGATCGTGCTGATCAACGTGGCGGTGTTCCGCAGCGTCCTGGCGGCGTTCATCCCCTTGTTCGCGGTGTCCGTGGTGGGCGGCGCCGCCATCGGCACGGTCGTGGGAGCGGCCCTCCTGACCGGTTTCGAGCTGGACCCGGGCACCCCGGGCATGATCGGCACGGTGCTGATCGGCATCGGCGTGGACTACTTCCTCTTCCTGCTGTTCCGCTTCCGTGAGGAGCTGCGGCGGCGGCCGGAGGAACACCACCGGGTGGTGGCCGCGGACGTGGCCGGACGCGTGGGCACGGCGGTGACCTCGGCGGCGCTGACGATCGTGGCGGCGTTCGCGACGCTGGGCGTGGCGTCGTTCGGACAGTTCCGGGTGCTCGGGCCCTCGGTGGCGGTGTCGGTGCTCGTGATGCTGGTGGCGAGCCTGACCCTGATGCCGGCGCTGCTGGCGGTGACCGGCCGGAAGATGTTCTGGCCCTCGCGGAACCTGTCGAAGGCCGAGCGGTCCGGCACGGCCGCCCGTACCGGCGAGCTGGTGGCGCGGCGTCCGCTGCTGGTACTCGTGGCGTCGGTCGCCCTCCTCGGCTCTCTCGCGGTCGGCGTGGCGGGCGTCCGCATGGACTTCGGCACCGGTGGCACCCCGCAGGACACGCCGGCCGCCGCGACGGCGAAGGAGATCGCGGGCGCCCTGCCCGCGGGGGTGTCGGACCCGACGACGGTGTACGTCACGGCGGACGACGGCCGGACGCTCGACCCCGCCGGTCTGGAGGCGGTGCGCCGGTCCCTGACCCGGGTGCCCGGGGTGGGCGAGGTGGCCGCCCCCGTGCTCGGCGCCGACCGCACCGCCGCCCGGTTGGACACGTATCTGACGGTGGACTCCTCGTCGCAGGAGGCCCGTGATCTCGTGGCGGGACCGGTGCGCCAGGCCGTGCGGGAGGCCTCGCCGACCGGGACGAGCGCGCACGTGGGCGGCACCGCGGCCGTGTTCGCCGACGTGGCGACGGCCGTCGACCGGGACCTCCGGACGGTGTTCCCGGTGGCGGCGGCGCTGATCGCGCTGATCCTGGTGGTGCTGCTGCGCAGCCTGGCGGCCCCGGTGGTGCTGATGCTGTCGGTCGGACTCTGCTTCGCGGCGACGCTCGGCGCCTCCGCCCTGGTCTTCCAGCACCTCGGCGGTGAGCCCGGGGTCAACTTCGTCCTGCCGCTGGTGCTGTTCCTGTTCGTCGTGGCGCTGGGCACCGACTACAACATCCTCATCAGCGACCGGCTGCGGGAGGAGATGGCCGACGGCGGCCCGGTCCGCGCGGCCGTGGCCCGCGCGGTGCGGCACACGGCGCCGGCCATCGCCACGGCGGGCGTGGTCCTCGCGGCCTCCTTCGGCAGCCTCGCGGTGAACGCGGACGCCTCCACCCGCCAGCTGGGCTTCGCCACGGCCCTGGGCATCCTCCTCTCCGCCTTCGTCCTGTCGCTCCTGCTGGTCCCGGCCGCCGCGGCGCTGCTGGGCCGGGGCATGTGGTGGCCGGTGCGCGGGGCGCGGGGCGGGAAGGACGCGTTCCGGCCTGCGGGCGGGCGGGACGTGGAGCCGCTCGCTCCGCACGACCGGGAAGAACCCCCGTCGGCGCGACCGCTCGCGGACCGTCCGAGGAAGCTCGACCGCACCTGACGCGAGGTCGACGATGACATGGCCGGTGTCACCGTCGCCGCCCAGCGGGATCCTGGCGTTGCGCGCGGAGTCGCCGGCGTCGGCGACCGGGTCACCCGGCAGGTCGTGCCGGCTGTAGGTGCCGGGTTCGACGTTGTCGGCCTCCATGAAGTCCAGGTACGTGTTCCACCGAGGCCGCCCCCGTCCGCGGTGGGCTTCCCGGCGGTGCCGGCCGCGCGGGCGCCGGATCCGGTAGCGCAGGGAAACTACTTCTCCATCAACTCCCTCGTGTCCCGCGGACCCACCGGATCGACCTCCCGTGTCGAGGGAAGCGGTTCGACGTCAGGACCCGGTCCATGCCCGCGCGTCGACGACCCGTTCGAAGAAGAACTCGTGCTTGAGGAAGGAGACGTCGTACTCGTGACCCGGGTACGGCGGGATCAGCTGAGCGGCCTGGAACAGCCGCCAGCCGTCCCGCAGCGCGGCCACCCCCGACTCGTACGGCGGCTCGTCGCTGTCGCCCGTGGTGGGCGAGGTGCGGCCGGTGCCGTCGTAGCGCGACCAGCCGACGACCTGGGAGTCTAGCGCCGAGCTCGCCAGGTACAGCACGAGCACCTGCTGCCGCAGCACCGGGGGTGCGGCGTCCTCGCTGTCCGCCGACGCGGGCGGGATCGCCTCGATCGTCATTTCCCCGCCCCCTTCGGGCGGTTGGAGACCCTGGTCACCCAGCGGTCGAGGTCGAAGCCGTCGTCGCCGGTCAGCTCCCGCCACAGCAGGATGCGGTTGTAGCGCTCCAGTCGGCCGGTCGCTCCCTCGTACCACGGGAACATCGCGTCCAGCTCCGCGTTCACCTGCGGGTCGTCCAGGTCCGAGGTGTTCCACAGACGTCGTTGACGCACCCGGGGATTGAAGCGGATCTTGAACATGTAGCGGGGGGTGTCGCTGTCGTTGCGCCGGCCCCCGTGCCAGATGCCGTGGTGCAGAAGCACCACCGTGCCGGCCGGGCAGACCAGCCTGTCCTGACCGCGGAGGTTCTGGTAGCGGCCGGTGTCCGATTCGTTGATCCGCCGCAGATGGCTGCCCGGCACGCTGAGCGTCCCGCCCATCTCCAGTGTCACGGCCTGCGGGTAGTACATCAACTGGACGTCGAACGCGTCCGGCCGGACGTCGATGATGGCGTCCCCGTGCAGCGCCTGCGCGTCACCTCCGTGCGGCTCGCGGGTGTGCACGAAGTGGTGGTCCACCCACGGCTCCGGGCCGACCAGGCTGCACAGGGCCCCTGCCACCCGCGGCAGTTCCAGCAGCCTGCGGACGAACGAGCCCTTCGCGTACGCATCGGACAGCGGTGTCCCGTACGGCACCGGCGGCACGCCGCCCGCCAGTACCGTCAGGCCCTCGGCGTTCATCTCCGTCGGGACCACCGCGTCCAGCCGCAGTGACCCACGGGCCACGAAGCGCGCCATCTGCACCGAGTCCAGCAGTTCTCGCCTGTTCTCCATGACGGGCCACGCTAGGGCCGGGCACCCCGCACCGCGTGGGCCGCGTTCACCCTCCACTGGTCGATTCTCACCCTGCCCTCCACCACGCACGCCGACGACCGCCTCCGCCGGCCGGCCGCGTCCGCCGTGGTAGAACACCTGCCCATGCAGACGGTCCTCGCCCCTCTCGACCACCCTCCCGCCCTCGCCGCCGTCGGCATCGGCGTGCACGGCCCGGCCGGCCAGGTGGACGTGTTCTCGCTGCCGGACCTGTGGCAGCTCCATCTGTACGGCTACGACGCCGACTTGACGGTCGACGGCACCGAACACGCGATCCGCCCCGGGCGGGTCAGCCTCGTACCGCCGGGAACCGAAGTGCGCTACCGCTACCGGGGCCGCTCGGAACACCTCTACGTCCACCTCCGCCTGGGCCCGGCGGGAACACCCCGGAGCGTCCCCGTCATCCAGCACACCGGACTCGAACTCGACCCGCTCACCGCACAGTTGCGGCAGGCGCTGACCGCCTGGCCGCACACCCCGGCCCGGGCCACCGCCGAGGTGTGGGCCGCCCTGTGGCGGATCGCCCGGCTCACTCCGCCGCGGGAGCGGAACGACCGCGCCGTCCACCCGGCGGTGGCGGCCGCGACGGCCCTGATCGAGGCGCGGCTGGCGGAGTCCCTGACGGTCCCGGAGATCGCGAAGGCGGCCGGCGTCTCCCACAACCACCTGACCCGGCTCTTCCGCGCCGCCACCGGGGAAACCGTCGTCGGCTACATCCGGGCCCGCCGGATGGAGCGCGCACGCCACTTCCTGCGGGCCACCACGCTCTCCATCCCCGCCGTCGCCGCCTCGGTCGGCATCCCCGACCTCCAGGCGTTCAACAAGGCCTGCCGCCGCGAACTCGGGGCGTCACCGCGCGGCATCCGCGGCGCCGGTCCCGCCCCGCGCGGCGGCACGCCCCGGTAGACCCGGACCGGCCCGGCCTCGACCGCCCCGTGGTCGAGCGGCTACGACGTGGCGCGGGGTCCGTCGCCGTGGTCGGGAATGGGGAGGCGCACGCCGGCCCGGAGGGCGGATTGGTGGGCGATGATGCCGGGGAGGGTGTAGCGGGCGGCGGTCCACGCGTGCAGCGGCGGAGGCGTCCGTGTCGTGACCGCGGTGGCGAAGTCGTCGGCGAGGAAGTGGTGACTGCCCTCGTGACCGTTGGGCGCGTGCGCGAACTCACGCGGGAGCCGGGAGCGGTCGTGGACGGGCGCGGTGCCGGAGGCGAAGGCGCCGCGCAGTTCCGGGGCGACGTGGGAGAGCGCCGGGTCGTCCGGCGCGAGGGTGGGTGCGGGGTGCAGGTGCGCGCTGACGTCGCGCTCTCCCTTCTTGTCCTGCCACAGGCTGATCGAGCCGAGTTGTTCGAGGACCGCTTCCGTACCGAAGTACCGGAAGCGTGACTCCTTGCCGATGTATCCGACCCGACGGAACTCGTTCGTGCGGAAGCTGCCGCCACCCGCGACTTCGAACAGGGCGGTCGCGTTGGAGAAGTCGTTGTCGAACCGGCTGATCTCGCGGTCGAACACGCCGTCGCCGCGCTCGTCCGGGACGCCGATCGCCGAGACGCTCACGGCGTGCGTCCGCCAGGCGCCGAGGACTCCGCCGATCGAGTGCGTGGGGTAGAGCAGCGGCGGGTAGCTGGCGGTGGACTTCCAGTCCGCACCGCCGCTGTACTTGTACGCGTCGTAGAAGCCCCAGTCCATGTCGTGGACGTAGTCGCCTTCCGCGTAGAAGATCCGGCCGAAGTCTCCCGCGGCGATCCGGGCGCGCGCGTAGACGGTCGCCGGGTGGTAGTGGCTCGTCTCGCCCATCATGTAGATCCGGCCGGTCTCCTCGACCGCCGCGATGATGTCCGCGATCTCCGCCTCGGTCACGCCCATGGGGACCGCGCTGTAGACGTCCTTGCCCGCGCGCAACGCCCGGACGGCGAGGGGGCCGTGGGTCCAGCGCTGGGTGAAGAGCGCGATGGCGTCGAGATCGGAGTCGAGCATGGCCTCGAACGAGGGGAGCGTGCCGGCGAGGTCGTGCTCGGCGACGAGCCGCTCGGCGCGCTCGGGGAGCAGGTCGGTGACCTCGATGTCACCGACGTTCGGGTGAAGCCGCCAGAGTGTGGCGAACGAGCCGGCGAACTGGCCGGCTCCGACGATGCCGAGTGAGAACACGCGAAATCTCCATCAGAGCGTAGGAGTGGGTCCGAGCCGGTGCCGGTCGCACGACGGTGCGGGCTTCGGCACCGCTCCATGACGGTAGGGTCCGCGTACACGCGATGTCTGCACCGTTTCGAAGCGAGAACTTCTTGGATCCTCAGGGTGCCCTGGTCGACGAACCCTCCTCTCTGCGCGGCTGGTCCGGACGCCCGACCCTGATGGCGGCAGCGCACCGGCACGACGACCTGGAGATCAACTTCGTGGTCGGCGGGGGTTCGTTGCTCTATCTCTACGGCGGCGAACTCCTCGAAGTCGGGGTGGGCGGCCTCGCCGTGTTCTGGGCCGCGATCCCCCACCAGTTGGTGGCGAGCCGGGCGACGCGTGTCCACTGGCTGCACGTGCCCTTCGATCGGCTTCTCGCCTGGGGGCTGCCCCAGCGGCTCCTCGCCCGTGTGCTCTCGGGCGTGCCGATGGTCTCTCCCGCGGACCGTGCCGACGCGAGCGATCCGGCGAAGTTCACCCAGTGGGCCGCGGACCTGGCCGCGGGCGACGAGGAACTGCACCGCATCGCGATGCTGGAGATACAAGCGCGCGTCCGACGCCTGGCGCTTGCTGCGGTCGGCGATCCGGCGCGTCGGCACGCCGGTGACGATCCGGCCCTGCGCCAGGCGGTGTCCATGGCGCGGTACATCGCCCGTCACTTCCGCGAGCCGATCACCGTCGCGGACGTCGCCGCGGCGGCGCAGGTCCATCCGACCTACGCCATGACCCAGTTCCGCAAGGTCGTGCGGACCACGATCGGCGACTACGTGAGGCTGTACCGGCTCGCTGAGGCACGCCGGTTGCTGGTGACCACCGACCTTCCCGCGAGCCAGGTGGCCGCGGCCGCCGGCTTCGGCTCGGTCAGCCGCTTCTACCGGGTCTTCACCGACGCGTGCGGAACCACCCCGGCGCGGTTCCGACACGGCCGCGGGCTCTGAGCCACCCGGGAACGGCCCACGTTCACAGCGGACGACGACGGTGAAGTGCGGCGTCGTCGAATCGCTTCGCCCGTGAGGAGTCCTTGTCTCTCAAGAAACCTTTCCGTTACCTTACGACCGGGAGCGAAGCGCTTCGACAACCGACCGCCGCCGCCCGGCCCGCGGGACCGCGAACCGGGGGTCCGGCACGCGCTGACCGTGCGTCTCCACGACCCGGAGACCGGGCTGGCCGCGGAGGTGACGTACCGGTCGCCGGACGGCGTCCCCGTGCTCCGCGGTGAAGTGACGTTGCGCAGCCCACCGCGCCGTCGTCCGCCGTCCTGCTCCGCATCGCCCCCGCGGACCCCCGGCACCGCCTGAACCTCCCGACCACGCCCGGCTCCCTCACGAATCGACGACACGAACCGACGAGAGGACCCCTCGGATGCCACCACCGCGCCGGCCGGACCCACGCCCCGGCAATCCCGTGATCCCCGGCTTCCACCCCGACCCCAGCGTCTGCCGCGTGGGCGACGACTACTACCTGGCCTGCTCCAGCTTCGAGTACTTCCCCGGCGTGCCCCTCTTCCACAGCCGCGACCTGGTGCACTGGACGCAGATCGGCAACGCCCTGGACCGCCCTGACCAACTGCGCCTGCCCCCCTCCATGCCGTCCTCCGGCGGGATCTACGCCCCCGCCCTGCGCCACCACGACGGCCGCTTCTGGCTGGTCGTCACCAACTGCAGCGAGGGCGGCGGCAATCTGATCGTCACGGCCACCGACCCCGCCGGACCGTGGTCGGACCCCATCTGGGCGCCGGGCGTCCCCGGAATCGATCCCGACCTGGTGTGGGAGGAGGACGGCACCTGCTGGTGCACGGTCGCCGGGGTCTCGCAGGTCCGTCTCGACCCGTCCACCGGGCGGACGTACGGGACACCGCACCGGCTCTGGTCCGGCGGGCCCGGCGCCAAGGCCCCGGAGGCGCCGCACCTCTACCGGATCGGCGACTACTGGTACCTCCTCATCGCCGAGGGCGGCACGGAGCGCGGCCACGGCGTCTCGATCGCGCGCGGGCGTACGCCCGCCGGCCCGTTCGAGCCGTGCCCGGCCAACCCGATCCTCACCCACCGCGGCACCGACCACCCCGTCCAGAACACCGGACACGCCGACCTGGTGCAGGGCCCTGACGGCTCCTGGTGGATGGTGCTGCTCGGCGTCCGGCCCGGCGGCGGCACACCGGGCTGGCACGTGCTCGGCCGGGAGACCTTCCTGGCCCCCGTGACCTGGGTGGACGCATGGCCGGTCGTCGGCGAGGTGGCCCTGGACCTGCCCGAGCTCCCATGGCCGCTCTCCCCCGGCCCCGCCGAGGAGCGGCGGGACGATTTCGACCTCGCCGCACTGCGACCGCCCTGGATCTCCCTCCGCGACCGGCCGGCGGAGCACTGCACCACCGAGGAGCGCCCCGGCTGGCTGACCCTCCGCGCGCGGGGAGGCTCCCTGGACGAGCCCGACGTGGTGTTCACCGGTCGGCGCCAGCAGCACCTCGCGTGCCGGGCGCGCACGCTGGTCGACGCCGCGGAGGGGTGCGGCGGCCTCGCCGTCCGGCTCGACGAGCGGCACCACTACGCGATCGAGGTGTCCGGCACGGAGGTACGGGCCGTCGCGCGCGCCGGCTCCCTGCGCACCGTCGTGGCCACGCGGTCCGTGCCCGCCGGACCGGTGGTCCTGGCCGTCACGATCACGGAACCGCCGGCCCCGCACGGACCGTGCACGGGGCCCGACGTCGTCTCCCTCGGCGTCGAGCAGCCCGACGGCACGATCGCGGAACTCGCCGCCCTCGACGGCCGCTACCTGTCGACCGAGGTCGCCGGCGGTTTCACGGGCCGGGTCATCGGCATGTACGCCACGGAAGGCACCGCCCACTTCGACTGGTTCGACTACGAGCCCCTCGACGGCCGAACGGAGGCCCCTACCCCGTGACCATCGAAGCGCTTCAACGAGGGATGGACAACGCATCATGCCAGGGATAGGGTCGCCGTACATTTCGCGCGGGAGCGATACGCCCGCATGATCGAAGCGCTTCATAGGGCTGGGAGAGCTGGATGGTAACCCTCGCCGAGGTCGCCCGGCACGCCGGAGTGTCGGCGAGCACGGTGAGCTATGTCCTCAGCGGCAAGCGGCCCATCTCCGCGGCCACCCGGCTGCAGGTCGAGCAGAGCATCCGCGAGCTGGGATACCACCCGAACGCGGGCGCGCGGGCGCTGGCCAGCAGCAGGTCGAACATCATCGCGCTGATGGTTCCCCTGCGCACCGACGTGTACGTGCCGGTGATGATGGAGATCGCCATCGCGGTCGCCACCACGGCCAGGACGCACGGGTACGACGTCCTGCTGCTGACCGGCGAGGAGGGGCCCGAAGCCGTCCGTCGCGTCACCGGCAGCGGGCTCGCCGACGCGATGATCCTCATGGATGTCGAACTCGACGACGAGCGGCTGCCGTTGCTGCGCGGCACCGACCAGCCGTCCGTGCTGATCGGCCTGCCCGCCGACCCCTCGGGACTGACCTGCGTCGACCTCGACTTCAGGGCGACCGGCGCGTTGTGCGTCGAGCATCTCGCGGCGCTCGGCCATCGTGACATCGCCGTCATCGGCGAGGCCCCCGCGGTCTACGAACGCCACACCGGCTTCGCCGAGCGCACCCTCGACGGACTCCGCGCCCGGGCGCGAGAGTTGGACGTCAGGATGTTGCACCGGCCGTGCGGTGGCGGCTACGACGCGATAGACGCCGTCCTCACCCGCGTCTTCGACGAGCGCCCGGGCACCTCCGGGTTCGTCGTGCAGAACGAGCAGGCGGTCGAACCCCTGCTCGCCCTGCTGCGCCGGCAGGGCCGCGCCGTCCCCGAAGACGTGTCGGTGGTCGCGATCTGCCCGGAGCTCGTGGCCGTCCAGGCCTCGGTGCGGCTGACGTCGGTCTCCATCCCCGCGCAGGAGATGGGCCGGCAGGCGGTGGAGCGCCTGATCGCCAAGATCGACGGTCACGCCACCGACGACGTCTCGCTGATCGCACCCGAATTGACGGTGCGGGCGAGTACCGGATCGGCGCCCTGACGCGTGGACCGGGGAGAGTACGGGGGCGGTTCGACCGTGAAGGTCGCCGCCCCCGTCTCGTGCCCGGCTCCGGGCCGAGAGCGGTCACGGCCGGAGCACGGCCACGCCGTAGCGGCCGAGGGTGACCCGATCGCCGACGACCTTCCCGGTGAGGAGATCGTGGTGCGTGCCGGGCACCTCGACGGTCACCGGCTCACGGCCGTGGTTGAGCACGAACAGCGCTTCGCCCCGGCGGACGGCCTCGACCTGCTCAGGGAGGCCGTCGAGCACCGGCCGGACCCCCGCGGCGGAGGCGATCCGGGCCAGCAGGTCGCGCAACGCCGCCGGCTCCGGGAGCGTGGAGACGTACCAGGCCCGGCCCTTGCGCAGGACGGCGGGCAGTCCGTCGAGTTCACCGCCCTCGTACGGCACGGTCTCGTCGGCGGAGCCGTCGGCCTCCAGCTCCTCCGACCACAGGGACGCCGTGAAGCCCCCGCAGGTGACGGTCTCCCCCACGTCCAGCGGCCACCACTCGTGCAGGGTGCGGATGCCGAACAGCTCGCGCAGCCGGTGGTCCATGCCGCCGGCGCGGACCCGGTCGTCCTCGTCGGCGACTCCGGTCTGGAAGCCGCAGACGAGGGTGCCGCCCCGGCGGACATGGGCGAGGAGCCGGTCGATCGCCGCGTCGGTGAGGGCGTAGAGCTGCGGCACGACGACCACCGAGTACGGCGTCAGGTCGTGCTCGGGGTGGGCGAAGTCGGTGGTGAGGTGCGCCTGCCAGAGGGCCCGGTGCCAGGCGCGCAGGACGTCCGGGTAGTCCACCTGGCCGGACAGGCGGCCGTCCTGGGCGCCGGCCCACCAGGCGTGCCAGTCGTGCAGGATCGCGATGTCCGCGGTGACGGTCCGGCCCGCCGTCTCGGCGGCGATCCGCTCCAGCTCCGCGCCGAGCCGCTTGACCTCCTGGTACGTCCGGCCCTCCTCCCCGGCATGGCTGACCATGCCGGAGTGGAACTTCTCCGCGCCCTGCCGGGACTGCCGCCACTGGAAGTAGCAGACGGCGTCGGCACCCCGGGCCACGGCCTGGAGGGACCAGAGCCGGTTGAGGCCCCGGGGCTTGGGGTGGTTCACGCCCCGCCAGTTGACGGGTCCGGCGGCCTGCTCCATGAGCATCCACGGCCCGCGCGCCTGGGAGCGGGTCATGTCCTGGACGAGGGCGCCGCTCTGGGCGCCCAGCGGGTCGCGCGGATCCGGGTAGATGTCGACGGAGACCACGTCCTCCTCCTCGGCCCAGCGCCAGGCGTCCTGCCCCATCCACAGCGGCATGAAGTTGCTGGTGACCGGGATGTCCGGGGTGTGGCGGCGGACGATGTCCCGCTCGGCGACGTAGCACTCCAGGAGCATGTCGGAGGTGAAGCGCCTGAAGTCCAGCACCTGGGTGGGGTTGCGCATGTAGTGGGCGAGGCGGGGCGGCAGGACGCCGTCCCAGGTGTCGTAACCCTGGCTCCAGAAGGCGGTGCCCCAGGCCTCGTTGAGGGCGCCGAGGGTGCCGTACCTCGCGCGCAGCCAGCGACGGAACGCCGTCGCGGCCTCGTCGCCGTAGTCGAAGGTGCAGTACTCGTTGTTGATGTGCCACATCGTCAGCGCGGGGTGACCGGCGTAGCGGGCGGCGAGGTCCTCGGTGATGGCGGCGGCGTAGCGCCGGTAGGTGGCGCTGGAGTGCGAGAAGTGCTGTCGGCCGCCCCACCACTCGGTGCGGCCGTCCTCGGTGACGGGCAGGGTGTCCGGGTGCAGCCGGCCCATCCAGGGCGGAGGCGAGGCGGTCGGGGTGGCGAGGACGACGCCGATGCCGTGCTCGTGCATCAGGTCCATCAGCGTGTCCAGCCAGGCGAACTCCCGCGCACCGGGCCGCGGTTCCAGTGCCGACCAGGAGAAGACGCCGAGCGTGACCGAGTTGACCCCGGCCGCCTTCATCAGCCGGACGTCCTCGTGCCAGGTCTCCTCGGGCCACTGCTCCGGGTTGTAGTCGCCGCCGAAGAGGAGGCGGCCGCGGGTCGCGTCGCTCAGGCCGGGCATCAGACGGGCTCCCCGTACTGCACGCCGCGCCCGTTGGTGCCGAGGTAGACCCGGCCGTACACGCGCGGATCGCCGGTGACGACCCGGCCCGTCCAACCCCATTGGTGCCGGTCGTCGTTGATCCGCACCCAGCTCCTCGCCTCGTCGTCGGAGCGGTGCACGGCGTTGGGGCCCTCGGTCGCGCCGACCAGGTAGATCGCCGGGTAGGTGGCGCCCGGGGCGGCCTTGCCGAAGCCCAGGGTGTGCGAGGCCCGGCAGCTGCCGACCTTGGTGAAGGTGGCACCACCGTCGGTGGAGCGGTACAGCCCGGCCTCCTTCGCGCTGAGCCACAGATCACCGGAGCGCCCCGGTGCCGCGGTCAGCTGGAACTGCGCGTCGCCCGAGGGCAGGCCGGTCGCGGTGGCGGTGAAGGTCAGGCCGCTGTCGGTGCTGGCGTGGACCGTGCCGGCGGTCGTGTCGTAGGCGTAGAAGAGGCTCGGGTCCACGGGGTCGGCGACCAGGACGGCGCCCTTGGGGACGGAGGTGGCCTCGGACCAGGTGGCGCCGTTGTCCGTCGAGCGGTACGCCGGGGCGGCGGTGCCGTTCGGGGAGCCGAGGGACCACAGGAGCACACTGCCGTCGGCGTTGGTGACGATCGGGCCGGGCGCGTCCTTGGCGGCGGCCGGCTGTGACGCGAAGGGCGACCAGGTCTGCCCACCGTCGTTCGACCAGGCGCCGTTGGCGCTCCCGCTCCAGCCGGTGCGCACGACGTACGAGGGTCGGGCCGCGGCCTGGGCGAGTCCCGTCGTCGAACCGAACACGGGGTTCGACGCCATGCCGCGTGAGGGGGATGCCGTGAGCGACTCGTGGTACATCACGCCGATGTCGCCGTTGCCGCTGATCAGGTGCGCCTCTCCGACCGGCGGTGAGATCAGGTGGAGGATCGCGGTCTCCTCCAGGCCGCGGATCTGCGGCGCCCAGCACTTGAGGTCGCGCGTGCCGTACAGGGTCGCGCCGGTGCCGTAGACGACGTGCCGGGAGTCGAAAGGGTCGAGGCCGAGGGCCTGGATCCACCAGCCGAACTTGGGCTTGTCGGCACCCCACTTGAGGTAGGGGGTCTCGGAGACGTCGAGGACGGCCTCGTCCTTCAGGGACGTCCAGGTGCGGCCGCCGTCGGTGGACCGGAAGACGGTGTCGATCTCGGCCCACCGGTTGTTGGTGGACACGACGAGCGTCCCCGGCCGGCGGGCGTCGACGGCGACGCCGCCGTAGCCGAAGGCGTCGGTCCCCCCGTCGCCCGTCACCCCGCCGGGCTGCACGGGGGTGACCTCGGTCCACTTGCCGTTCGTCGTCCGCAGCTTGTGCACACTGCCGTCGGACTGGCCGTTGGGCCCGGGGGCGTCGGCGTACGTCACGTACAGGTCGCGGGTGAGACGGTCGTACGCGGCACGGATCGGCACCCTGGCGGCGGTGCCGGCCGGCTGCCCGGGGACGGGCTCCCAGGTCTTTCCGTCGGAGGTGCGGTACAGGTTGGGGCGGTCGGCGGTGCCGTCGGAGTCGCCCCAGCCGGCGTAGACGGTACGGCCCGCGGCGACCAGGAGGGTGATGCCCTGGCCGGTGGCGCTGGGGGTGGCCGGGAAGGCGGCGGGCTGCCACGTGGCGCCTCGGTCCGTGGACGTGAGCAGCCCGTCGTGCCGGGTGCCGAGCCACAGCGTGTCGCAGTTGCGCGGGTCGACCAGAAGCCGTTCGCCGCATCCGCGCCCGTCCTCGTTGGCTCCGAGCTTCACGGCGAGGTCCGTGCGCTGCCAGGTGGCGCCCCGGTCCTCGGACCGCAGCACCGCCCCGTTGCCGGCCCAGGGCTGCGTGTACGTGCCGAGGGCCAGGTACAGCCGGTTCCGGTGGGTCGGGTCGACGGCCATGGCCTCGACGCCGAGGAGGTTCCAGTCGTCCCAGCCGAGGTGGTCGGTCAGCGGGATCCAGCGGTCGGTGCGGTCGTCCCAGCGGTAGGCGCCCCCGATGTCGGTCCTGGCGTAGGCGAGCCCTCGTACCGCCGGGTGGAACAACACCCCGCTGATGAACCCGGTGCCGCCCATGACGGCGCCGCGCCATCGGTAGCCGCTCCCGGCGGCGGGAGAGGGGGCGGCGGCGTGCGCCTGCCCCGCGACCGCGGGCAGGGAGACGGCCGCGGCGGCGGCCGCGGAACCGGCGAGAACGGAGCGCCTGCTGAGGGGGAACGAGCCCATGACATACCTCGGTCCTGAGACGGAAGGGGGGAGATCGAGCCTGGATCGGGGGCGCGGGGCGCGTCGACGTGCGGCTCCGCGCGCGGGCGCGGCCGGAGGGCGTCAGCCCTTGACGGCCCCCGTGAGCATGCCCTTCTTGAAGTGCCGCTGGACGAACGGGGAGGCCACGGCGACCGGGATCAGCGCGAGGACCATGACGGCCATCTGGAGGCCCAGGGAGGAGAGTTGGCCGGTTCGGACCGCCTGCTGGAGGCCGGTCGGCGCCTCGGTGTTCTTCTGGACCAGCTGGATGAGCACGTTCTGCAGCGGCATCATCTGCTGGTCGCTGAGGTAGATGGAGGCGTTGAACCAGGCGCTCCAGTACCCGACCGCGTAGAACAGCGAGATGACGGCGAGCACCGCGCGCGACAGCGGCATGACGATGGTCAGCAGGATGCGCGTCTCACTGGCGCCGTCGATGCGGGCGGACTCGGTGAGTTCGGGGGAGATCCCCATGAAGAAGGCCCGCAGGACGAGGATGTTGAAGACGCTGACCGCACTCGGCAGGATCAGCGACAGATAGGTGTCGGTGAGGCCCAGCGACTGCACCAGGAGGTACGTGGGAATGAGGCCGGCCCCGAAGAACATGGTCGCCATGATGGCCATCAGGAGGAACCGGTGGCCCAGACTCCCCGGCCGTGACAGGCCGTAGGCCGCCAGCACCGACACCGCCATCGAGAACAGGGTGCCGACGAGCGTGACACCGACCGAGACCATGATCGCCCGGCTGACCTGGCCTCCGCTGAGCAGTTCCGTGTAGTTGACGAAGGTGATGCCCTGGGGGATCACGACGAGGCCGCCGACCTCGTCGATCACGGGCTTCGGGGAGAGGCTGGTGACGATCACGATCCACAGCGGACCGAGGACCCCCAGGCAGCAGAGCACGAGGAAGCCGCCCTTGGCGGTGAGTCCCGCCTTGCTCGGCGGCTCCTCCCACACGGGGCGGGCGGGAGCCCTGAGGCTGCGGATGAGCTGCGTGTCGAGGCTCACTTCTTGTACACCCCCTGCTCGCCCAGCAGGTGCGCGAACTTGTTCGCGCCCAGGACGAGACAGACTCCGATGAGTCCCTTGGCCAGGCCGACGGCGGCCGCGTAGCTGAAGTCGCCGTTCTGGATGCCCATGTTCCACACGTAGGTGTCGAGGACCTCGCTGACACCCGCGCCGACCGCGTACCGCTGGAGCAGGAACTGCTCGAACCCGACGCTCAGCGCGTCGCCCACCCTGAGGACGAGGAGCAGGGCGATCACCGGGCGCAGCGCGGGCAGCGTGATGTGCCACATGCGTCGCCAGCGCCCCGCGCCGTCCATGGCGGCGGCCTCGTACAGGTCGGTGCTGACGGCGGACAGTGCCGCGAGGAAGACGATGATCCCCCAGCCGGCGTCCTTCCACACGGCCTGCGCGGTGACCAGGTACTTGAAGAGGTCCGCGTCGGTCATCAGGTCGAAGCCGCTCCACCCGTGCTTCTCCAGGGTCTGCGCGATGATGCCCGCGCCGCCGAGGATCTGCTGGAAGACGGTGACGACGAGGACCCACGAGAAGAAGTGCGGCAGGTACATGATCGCTTGTGCCACGGCCCGTACCCGGGGCCGGATCACGCTGTTGATGACCAGGGCGAGGACGATGGGGACGGGGAAGAACAGCACCAGTTGGAGCACGAACAGGACGAGGGTGTTCTTCGTGGCGCTCCAGAACAGCGGGTCGTCGAGCATCCGTGAGAACTGGTCCAGGCCCACCCACGGGCTGTGGAGGATCGCCGTGATGCCGTTGCCGGAGACGTACGGGTCGTACTCCTGGAAGGCGACGACGTTGCCCAGCAGCGGGACGTAGTTGAAGAGCAGGAGCAGGGCGATGACGGGCGACGTCATCAGGATGAGCGCGCGGTCGCGGCGCCACCGGACCCGGAAGGGGACCTTGCCGGCCTTGGCGGCCTTGGCGGGCCTCGGCGGCACGCTCTGCTTCACGGTGGCCGCGGCGACCGCGGCACTCGGCTCTTCGACGGCCGCGGCGGGACGCGCCCCGTCGGGCCTGCTCCCGGCCGTGAGGGACATCAGTTGCCGCTGCCGTTCTTGTCGAGGAGCTCCTTGTACCAGTCGCGCAATTTGTCGCCGCCGGAGGACTTCCAGGTGGAGATGGCCTGCTGGATGTCGGAGAGCTTCTTGTTGCCGCGTACGAAGTCGATCTCCAGCTGCTCGAACTGGCTGGAGAGGGTGGCGTATCGGGTCGGCTCGACGATGTTCATGCCGTAGGTGGACGTCCTCTTGACGAAGGCGCCCTGCCGCTGCTGCCACTCGACCTGCATGCGGGTGATGTCGGGGAGGTCGGGGTGGGCGGTGTAGGGGGCCGGGGCCGCGAGCAGCACCCAGGCGTTGTTCACCTCCTGGACGCCCCGATCGTTCTTGACCGGGGCGCCGTTCTCGACCGTGTAGTGGGTGCCCTCGACGCCGTAGTCGACGAACATCCTCTCCTTGGTGCCGTAGGGGGCCGCCGCGAAATTGGCGGCGGCCAGCGCGTTCTCGACCGTCTCCTTCGAGGCGCCCTTGCGGATCATCGACCAGATGCCGGCGGGCTGGCCGCCGTACAGCGTCGGGCTGCCGCCGTCGGCGCCGAAGTAGTCCATGCCGGATATCTCGAAGTCCGGGTTGGAACGGGCCTGTTCGGCGGTCTTGCCGTACCAGGAGGACATGTCGTCGTTGTAGACGAGGATCTGCCCGGAGGCGAACCGCTGGCTCGGGTTCCCCGTGTTCGCCTTGTCGTCGGGATGGACGACGCCCGCGGCGAACAGCTTGCGGACCCACTCCAGGTGTTCGAGGTACTCGGGGTGCTCGATGCGGTACGTCAGCCTGCCGTCGTCCCCGATGTTCCAGCCGAGCGACCCGGCAGGGCGGACACCGAAGACGCCCGCGGCCGTCCATCTCATGTCACCGCAGGCCCACACCTTGGCCTTGGCGCTGGTGGCCTCCTTGGCCCAGCCGAGGAACTCGTCGGCCGACGCGGGAACGGTGTAGCCCTTCTCGTCGAAGACGTCCTTGCGGTAGAAGGGCACGATGTTGGGCACGGCGGCAGCGGGCATCGGGATGCCGCGCAGCGCGCCACCGAAGATGCTCATGCGCCAGGAGTCGGACGGGATCGCGGCCAGGTTCGGGTACTTCTTGACCTTGTCGCCCGCCAGGTAGGGGCCGAGGTCCATGAACTTCGCGGTGACCGCGGTCGAGATCTTGCCGACCAGCTCCCAGCTCGGCACGACCACCACGTCGGGTATGGAGCTGGAGGCGAGCACGGCGCCGAGCTTCTCACCGTAGGTGTTGCCGTCCTGGTTCTGCCAGGTGATCCTGGTGCCCGCCGCGGCGTCGAGCGCCGTGTAGTACGCGCAGTCGGGCTTCGGCGGGGTGCCCCAGAGCGGGGCCATGACCTCGACGGGAGCGCCGGTGCCGAGCCTCGTCGGGACCGAGGAGGCGAGGGTCGCGAGGTCGACCTTGCTGGTGTAGCCCGCTGACGAGCCGTTCTTCGACGGAATGTCCGGCTTGGCGACCGTGCTGGCGACGTAGGCCGGGAGCAGCTTGTCCGCGGCCTTGCCCGACGTGGCGCCCTCTCGCGACCCGCCGCTCTCCGAATCGCCGCAGGCGGTGAGGAGCGGCATTCCCCCGGCCACTGCTGCTGTGGCGACCGCCGTGGAGGCGAGGAAGCTTCTCCGGCTCAGTCCGGAGGAGGCGGCATTCGGCGTCATTGCGTCAACCCTTCGTGGCGCACCTGGACACCCGGCGGTGGGCCGTCGGCTGCGGTGTCGTGACGGGAACTGGCTGAGCTGAAAGCGGACATCCGACCGTTGCGACGCGATGCGCAGTCGAAGCGCTTCGATGTTGCAGTGAGGTTAAGTGAACACCCAGGGGCGCACAAGAGTCGCTTCCAAGATTCCTTCGGGGCCGGGCGGCGACTCCAGCCGCTCCCTTTCCACCCTGTGTCATGCGTGGATGCCGCTCTCTTGACACGTGCCCGGTGACCTGATGAGCATCGAAGCGCTTCAAGAGCATTGGCCGCCCGATCTCAAGGGGATCCCACGTGTCCGCTCGCACCTCGCACCCACCGCCGCCCTTCCGCGGTCGGCGGCCGCCCACGACGAAGCGCGTCGACGACCTCCTGTCGCGGCTCGCCCTCGACGGGAGGAACGGCTTCCCGCACCCGTTCGCGCCCGCCGTGGAACGGCTCGGCGTCGCCGCGTTCCGCACCGCGGTCGGCCCGCTCGCCGGCGAGTGCGAGCCCGACCGGTACAGCGGCACGCTCCTGCGGCGCCGCACGCCGCCGGCGCACCCCGACGGCCGCCATCTCTCCGTCGCCGAGGACGGCCGTGTCCGAGCCTCGGCCGACCAGTTCGGAGGCTGGTTCGTCCAGGAGACGTTCCGACGGGAACCGCACGGGAACGGCCACCTCCTTCGGCACATCGGTACGGGTCGCCCCCTCTCTGTCGCCGCCGACGGCCTGAAGGTTGCCGACGGGAACGGGGAGATCTTCGAGGCCGTCGTCGAGAGCGGCGAGGACGCGGTGCACGGGGTCGCCTCACAGGCGGACGTGGTGGTGGCGTTCGCGGGCGACGATCCACACCTCGCCGGACGCGAGACCGAGGACCGTACGCCCCTCGCCCTCCCCGCCCACCAGGAGCACCTGCCCAAGGACCGCCGCCCCTGGTATCGGGGCCTGATCACCGCGCACCGTGCGCGGACGGAGGAAACCACCCGATGAAGTTCACCGACGGCTACTGGCTGATGCGTCCCGGAGTGACCGCGCGCTACGCCACCGAGGTCGCTGACGTCCGGGCCGACGAGCACCGGGTAACCCTGTACGCGCCGGTGAAGCACGTGCGCGGCCGCGGCGACACGCTCAACAGCGCTCTGCTGACGGTCGAGTGCTGGTCGCCGGCCGAGGGCGTGATCGGGGTGCGTGCCACCCACCACGCCGGCTCGGTGCGCCGCGGGCCGGAGTTCGTACTGCCCGGCGCGCAACCGGACGCGGGCAAGGTGCGCCGGGACGGCGCGGTGGTCGAGCTCGGTGCGGGTGAGCTGTCGCTGCGGGTGGACACCTCCGGGCCGTGGCGCCTGGAGTTCTCGGCCGGGGGCCGGGTGCTGACCTCCGTGGGCGAGCGCGGCATCGGCTTCGTCACCGACGCCGACGGCCGTCACCACATGCTGGGCCAACTCGCCCTGGGCGTGGGCGAGCTGGTGTACGGGCTCGGTGAGCGTTTCACCCCGTTCGTCAAGAACGGCCAGTCCGTGGACATCTGGCAGGCGGACGGCGGCACCAGCAGCGAGCAGGCGTACAAGAACGTCCCCTTCCATCTGACCAACCGCGGCTACGGGGTCTTCGTCAACCATCCCGGCAAGGTGAGTTACGAGGTCGGCTCCGAGGCGGTCGGCCAGGTCCAGTTCAGCGTCGAGGACCAATCGCTGGAGTTCTTCGTCGTCCACGGCCCGACCCCGAAGCAGGTCCTGGAGCGTTACACCGCCCTCTCCGGCCGGCCCGCGCTGCCGCCGGCCTGGGCCCTCGGCCTGTGGCTGACCACCTCCTTCACCACCGACTACGACGAGGCCACCGTCAACCGCTTCGTGGGCGGCATGGCCGAACGCGGCATCCCGCTCAGCGTGTTCCACTTCGACTGCTTCTGGATGCGCGGCTACCAGTGGTGCGACTTCGACTGGGACCCCGAGACCTTCCCCGACCCGGCCGGCATGCTCGGCCGCCTCAAGGAGCAGGGGCTGCGGATCTCCGCCTGGATCAACCCCTACATCGCGCAGAAGTCGGCTCTGTTCGAGGAGGGCATGCGCTTGGGCCACCTGGTGCGGCGCCCGGACGGCAGCGTGTGGCAGGGGGATCTGTGGCAGCCCGGCATGGCCCTGGTCGACTTCACCAACCCCGCCGCCCGCGACTGGTACACCGCCAAGCTCCGCACCCTCCTCGACACGGGCGTCGACTGCTTCAAGACCGACTTCGGCGAGCGCGTCCCCACCGACGTGGTCTGGCACGACGGCTCCGACCCCGAGCGGATGCACAACTACTACACCCACCTCTACAACGAGGCCGTCTTCGAGCTGCTGCGCGAGGTGCGCGGCGAGGGCGAGGCGCTGGTGTTCGCCCGGTCCGCCACCGCCGGCGGCCAGCAGTACCCGGTGCACTGGGGCGGTGACTGCGAGTCCCACTTCAACGCCATGGCCGAGTCGCTGCGCGGCGGACTCTCCCTCGGCCTGTCCGGTTTCGGCTTCTGGAGCCACGACATCGGCGGATTCGAGGGCACCCCGACCCCCACCGTCTTCAAACGCTGGGTGCAGTTCGGGCTGCTCTCCTCGCACAGCCGCCTGCACGGCAGCAAGTCCTACCGCGTGCCGTGGGACTACGGTGAGGAGGCCGTCGACGTCACCCGCGAGTTCACCCTGCTCAAGCACCGCCTCGCACCGTACCTCCAGCGCGCCGCGCAGCAGGCGCACGCCACCGGCGTCCCGGTGATGCGCGCGATGGTGCTGGAGTTCCCCGAGGACCCGGCCGCGGCCACGCTCGACCGGCAGTACATGCTCGGCGACGACCTCCTCGTCGCCCCGGTCTTCACCGACGACGGCACGGTCGACTACTACGTGCCCGAGGGGACGTGGACCAACGTCCTGACCGGCGTCCGGGTCACCGGCCCCCGATGGGTGCGCGAGCGGCACGGCTTCCGCACTCTGCCGCTGCTCGCCCGCCCCGACTCCGTCATCCCGCTCGCCGCGGACGACCAGCGCCCGGTCTCCGCCTGGGCGGACGGCGTCGAACTACGGGTGCACGCCTTCGCCGACGGCTCCGAGCGCACCCTCGTGATCCCCGGCACCGAAGGCCCCGGCGAGACCGCCCGCTTCCACCTGCGCCGCCAGGACGACCGCCTCCATGTGACCACCGACAGCCCGCGCCCGTGGCAGGTGCGGATCGGCGGCCCGGACGCGACGTTGCACGCCCGGCCGGCCGGCACCTTCGAGACCGACCTGCCGTACCCGGCCTGAACCCTCCCGGGATCCGAGCCCGGACAGGGTTCGGACCCCGGGAGCGGCGGTCATCCGGCGGTCAGAGCGGTCCACTTCTGGTTGGCACCGCTGTGGCAGTCCCACAGCTGGAGCTGTGTGCCGTCCGCGGTGGAGGAAGCGGGGACGTCGAGGCAACGGCCGGAGGCGGGGTTGCGGTAAGCGCCGTTGTAGGGCTGCCAGACCTGGTTGGCGCCGCCGTGGCAGGCCCAGAGCTGCACCTTGGTGCCGTTGGCGGTGCCCCAGCCGGCGGCGTCGAGGCACTTGCCCAGGGAGCGCAGGGTGCCGTCGGTGTAGGCGGACCAGTGCTGGTTGGCGCCGCCGGCGCAGCTCCAGGTCTGGACGGCGGTCCCGTCGGCGGTGCCGGCGCCGCTGACGTCCAGGCACTTGCCGGTGATGCCGGACCGTACGTGAGCGGGGGCGGGGGCGGGGTTCCTCAGCCACCCGGCGCCGTCCGCGGCCCGGACGCCGCGGTGGAAGGCGTCGGCCATCTTCCGGTAGCCCGCGTCGTTCGGGTGCAGGGCGTCGGCCAGGTCGGCCGTGGTCAGGCCGCTCATGTCGACGTGGGCGACGCGCTTGCCCGCGGCCTGTGCCTCGCTCACGATTCCGGGAATGGCCCGGTTGTAGGCGGCGCGGTACTGCTCCTCGGATCCGCTGGTGGACACGACCAGGGAGGCGACGAGGACGGTGGCGTCGGGGGCGGCGGCGGTGACCTGGCCGACCAGGGACTTCAGCCGGGCGGTGGCCGTGGAGACCTGGTGGGATCGGTTCAGGTCGTTGGTGCCGATGTGCAGCGTCACGACGTTGGGCCGGTAGCGGGTCAGCGAGGCGTCGGCGAGCGCGGCGATCTGCTCGATCAGGTATCCGGAGTGGCCTTCGTTGTCGGGGTCGGACATCGAACCGGCCCGCCCCGTACCCACGAAGTCCAGCGGATGGCCGTCCGCCGCGAGCCTGTCCCCCAGCGGGCCCCGGTAGCCGTTGCCCGTGCTGCTTCCCACGCCCCAGGTGATCGAGTCGCCCAACGGCATGACCCGTAGGGGCGTGTCGGAGGCGGCGGAGGCCGCGGCGGCCGGGGTCGCCCCCGCCGCCGTCACCCCGGTCACCCCGAGGGCGGCGGCGACCAGCGTGATCAACGGGCGCATCCAGGACTTGCTCATGTGCTTTCCTCTCTCGCGTTACGGAAGCGTGGTCCACTTCTGGTTGTTCTGGCCGTTGCAGGTCCACAGGACGACGGGGGTCCCGTTGGCGGTGCCGGCGCCGTTCGCGTCGAGGCACAGACCGGCGTGCACGTTGCGGATCGACCCGTCGGCCTGCCTGGTCCACTTCTGGTTGTCCTGGCCGTTGCAGGGCCAGATGACGACCGGCGTGCCGTTGGTGGTGCCCTGGCCGGAGGCGTCCAGGCACTTGTCGCCGTAGACGCGGATCTCGCCGCCGGCCCAGGTGGTCCACAGCTGGTTGGCGGCGGTGTGGCAGTCCCAGATCAGTGCCTTGGTCCCGGCCGCGGTGGCGGCGCGGTCCACGTCCAGGCAGCGGCCGGACCCGGCGCCGCGCAGGCGTGCGGTGGTGGAGGCCAGGGGGCTGCCGCCGGTCACCTTGAACACGGCGACACCGTGCGCGGGCACGCCGACCGAGATCTGCCCGGAGGTGCTCGACGTGGCGCCGGTCCACAGCTCGGTGAGGGTGAACGACTGCCCGGCGAGGCCGATCTGCGCGGCCGTGGTGCTGACGGTCGCGGTGGTGCCGCCCCGGTTGAACAGGCCGACCGCGACCGAGCCGTCGGCCAGGGGCTTGGCGAACACCTCGGTGTCGCCGTCGTCGCGGACTCGGCGTCCGCCCGCGCCCAGCGGGTCCTGGTCGACCGCTATCAGGCGCGGGTTGCGCAGGATGGCGCTCACGTCGGCGGACATGGTGCGGATGTCGTTGCCGGCCATGAGCGGGGCACTCATGAGGGCCCACAGGGCGAAGTGGGAGCGGGACTCGGTCAGGGACAGGCCGGGGCGGCCGACGACCAGCATGTCCGGGTCGTTCCAGTGCCCCGGGCCCGACTGCGCGGCCAAGGGGGCGGTGACGTCGAGGACGTTGCCGACGCCCATCGGGTAGCTGTTGGTGTTGGTGTTCTGCCAGATGTCGAGCAGGTCCTCGGTCGTCCGCCACAGGTCGGCGACCCCACCCCAGTCGTACGTGTCGCCGGTGGGGGCGTGGAAGCTGTTGGGGTTGATGCTGTAGACGATCGGGCGGCCGGTGGCGCGCAGGGCGTCACGCATGAGGGTGAAGCGTGCGATCTGCTCGCTGAGGGTGCCGCTGCCGGAGCACCAGTCGTACTTGAGGTAGTCCACGCCCCAGGAGGCGAACGTGCGGGCGTCCTGGGCCTCGTGGCCCTTGCTGCCCGTGGAGCCGGGGTAGGTGCCCACGCCCTGGGCGCACGTCTTCTCGTTGGGCGCCTGGTAGATGCCGAACTTCAGGCCCTTGCCGTGGATGTAGTCACCGAGCGCCTTCATGCCGCTGGGGAACGTGGCCGGATTGGCCCGCAGGTTGCCGGCCGCGTCACGCTGCGGGTCGAACCAGCAGTCGTCGACCACCACGTACTGGTATCCGGCGTCCTTCATGCCCGAGGACACCATCGTGTCGGCGGCCTGGCGGACCTGTGTCTCGGTGATCCCGCATCCGAAGCTGTTCCAGCTGTTCCAGCCCATCGGCGGGGTGAGCGCGGGGCTGCCCGGCGCGGCCTCGGCGGTCGTGCCGACGGAGGCGGTGACGGTGGCGGTGACGCAGGCGGCGAACGTCAGCACGGTGGCCGCGAGGAGGCGCGGTAACCGTCGGTGCAGGGGAACCATGGGGGTTCTTCCTTCCTGGCCCGCACGGCGTGGGCTGCCGTGCGGGCCGGATCGGCGTGGTCATGGGCTGTGGTGCCCGGTGCCCGCGAGGGTCAGCGCTGCAGGGTGAGCAGGCCCGGTCGGTAGGGCAGTCGCTGGTAGGGGGTGTCCTGGGGGGTGGCGGGGTCGTAGCCCTGGTAGAGGAACCGCAGGTCGCAGGGGTCGATGGTCATGGTCTGGTCGGCGTTGACGCGGATCAGGTCCCCGTGGCTGATGTCGTCGGTCCAGGTGGCACCGCTGTTGGCCTTGCCCGCGAAGGGGCTGCTCTCACTGCCGGCCTGGAGGGTCCACGGACCGGTCAGGTCGGAGGCGGTGAACGAACGGAAGTAGCGGTCCTCGTTCGCCCCCCGGGCCTCGACGATCATGAGGTACTGGTTCTGTCCCTGGACCTTGTAGACCTCCGGCGCCTCGAACAGGTTCTTCGCGGTGTCGCTCATGACCGTCGTGTACGACGAACCGAAGCTGCCCGGGAAGTTCCCGATCGGCAGGGTCGACCGGTAGATCTTGCCGTTGTCGTCCGCGAAGAACAGGTGCATGTTCCGGTCGTCGCCGATCAGGGTCGGGTCGATGGGGCCGGACTCGGGGAGGCTGCCGGTGAACAGCGGTTGCGGGGCGGACCAGCCGTTGGGGTCGGTGGGGTCGCTGGACGTGCGGTAGGTGAAGGGCCAGGCGGTGCCCCACCCGTTCGAGGCCAGGACCCAGATGTTCCTGGGCGCGAAGTAGAACAGCTTGGGCGCCACCGCCAGGCCCTGGTTCATCCCGCTCTGGGTGGCCGTCGCCATGTCCGACCAGTCGGTGAAGGGACGGAACGCCATCGTGCCCCACGACGAACCGTCGGACGTGGTCGCGTAGACCAGGTTCCGGCCGTTGTAGGGCACGGTCGTGAAGTCCTTCAGCGCGCTCCACCCGTTCGCCGGACGGGCCAGCGGGCCGGTCGAGGTCCACCGGTACGTCGACGGAAGCGCACACGTGCCGCCCGGCCCGGACGGGCCGGTCCACTTCTGGTTGTCGCCGCCGTGGCAGTTCCACAGCTGCACCGCGGTGCCGTTGGCCGCACCGCCGCTCGACACGTCCAGGCACAAGCCGGATTCCACGGCGACGATCGTGCCGTCGGCGCCGACCCGCCACCGCTGGTTCGTACCGCCGTTACAGCTCCATATCACCGGCCGGGTCCCGGCCGTGGTGGCGTGGCCCGGAACGTCCAGGCACTTGCCGCCGTACACGGTCAGCCGATCGTCGTCCGTCAGCGTCCACCGCTGGTTGGTCCCGCCGTGGCAGTCCCAGATCTGCAGGTTCGTGCCGTCGGCCTGGCCGGCGCCGGGCACATCGAGACACCGGCCGGAACCGACACCCCGCAAGGCCCCGCTGGTGGCCGCGTGGGCCGGTCCGGCGACGAGCATCGCCGCCAGCGAGACCAGAGCCGCGAGTACGGCGGGGAGCGCCAGGAACCGGTGTCCGCGGCGGATTCGGCGTCTGCGCATGGTGGCCTCTCACATCCTTGAGTAAGTGGTTTCGAGCGCCCCGGCCCGGAACGGGCCCCTTCTGGGGTGCGGTGACAGGAGATCCCCGATCCGCGCGGTCGACCGCTGCGACGGGACCTGCACGTTCGGAATGGCGAACGGCGCACGGAACTTCGTGCAGAAGATAGATACGCGCTGAGGCTCCGTCAATGATTCCGACGAGTCGAACTCCTCCGGCGTTTTGCACCCCGCCCGGATAACAAAAATCTGAACCGAAAAATAAGAGGGCTACTTTCCGGGGGCGCCGTTGACATTCAGCGTCGGCCGTGTCGACCCATTCGGCCTGTTCGGTATATCGAATACGCGAGGTCGCCGGGGTCCGGGCACCCTTCGGCCGATATCCGGGCGGTGTTCCGCGGGAGAACCTCCCGTTCACCCCATGACTTCTGGAAGGACGGTTCTCGCCCATCGCCCGGCCCCGGCCGCCGCCCAGCGGAGTGGGGTCGCGGGACCGGCCGACAGCACGTTCGGGTACGCGCCCGGCATGGCCGTCCCGCACTCGAACGACCTGGTCAAGCGGCGCACGTGGGGCGGCGCCGTGTCCTCGACGGAAGACGGCGCGGCGGTCGTGCGGACGGCCTCATCCACAGACGCGGCGCGACCGAGCCCGCCCAGCCGTCCGGGCGTTCAACTTCGGCCGGAGCAGCCCGAGTCGGAGCGCGGGGCATTGACAGCACGTCCGGGTCGATGGAAGCGTCGAAGCGCTTCACCACCGGGTCGTCCCCAGCTGCACCGGATTCCAGAAAGGGCACCGTCATGTCCCGGAAGTCCACGAAAAGAAGCGTCACGGATGTACTGGTGGCCCTGCTGATGGCGATCTCGCCACTGATCGCGGCGCTCGTACTGACCGGCGCCACGGCCACCACCGCGTCGGCCGCGTCACTGACCGAGGTGACCGACTTCGGCAGCAACCCCGGCAACCTGCGGATGTACGTCTACAGGCCCGACAGCGCTCCGGCACGTCCGGCGGTGGTGGTGGCGGTGCACTACTGCACCGGCACGGCACCCACGTTCCACGCCAACACGGAGTTCGCCCGCCTGGCCGACCAGCACGGCTTCATCGTCGTCTACCCGGACGCGAACGTCAGCGGCCAGTGCTTCGACGTCTCCTCGCCCCAGGCGCTCAAGCACGACGGGGGCAGCGACCCCACGAGCATCGCCTCGATGGTCCGGTACACGCTGCGGAACATGAACGCCGACCCGGGCCGCGTCTACGTCACCGGCGCCTCGTCCGGCGCGATGACGACCAATGTCCTGCTCGGCGACTACCCCGACCTGTTCAAGGCCGGTGCGGCATTCGCCGGCGTGCCGTTCGGCTGCTTCGCCACCACCAACGGCTCGGGCTGGAACACCGAATGCGCCAACGGCAGGATCACCAAGACCCCGCAGGAGTGGGGCGACCTCGTCCGGGGCGCCTACCCCGGGTACACCGGCCCCCGGCCGCGGATGCAGCTGTGGCACGGCACCGAGGACGACACACTGCGCTACCCGAACCTCGGTGAGTCGATCAAGCAGTGGACCAACGTCCTCGGGGTGAGCCAGACCCCGGTCCTCACCGACTCCCCGCAGCCCAACTGGACCCGCACCCGCTACGGCTCCGCCGGGGCGCAGGCACCGGTCGAGGCGATCGGCATCCAGGGCACCGGGCACTCGCTGCCCGGGGCCGGCATGGCGGCCCGGGCCATCGCCTTCTTCGGACTCGACGGATCCGGCCAGGCCACCACGGGTCCGGTCCAGGCCACCGGTGCGGGCAAGTGCCTCGACGTGCCCGGCTTCTCGACCGCCAACGGTACGCAGACACAGATCTGGGACTGCCACGGCGGCAGCAACCAGACCTGGACCAGGACAGCGTCCAAGCAGCTCACCGTCTACGGCGGCACGAAGTGCCTCGACGGCACGGGCACCACGGCGGGCTCCGCGGTCGCGATCTGGGACTGCAACGGCGGCACCCGGCAGCAGTGGAACCTCAACGCCGACGGCAGTCTCACCAACGCCGGCTCGGGCCTGTGCCTGGACGTGGCCGCTGCCGCCACCACCCCCGGCGCGAAGGTCCAGCTGTGGGACTGCCACGGCGGCGGCAACCAGCGGTGGCGCCTCGGCTGACCCGGCGTGACAGGCGCTGAACCGTCCCCCACCGCGCCGGGCACCGGCACACGGCCGACCGCCGGCTTCCCGACCCCGGACACGAACGGCAGGACCGTCCCCCGCAAGCGGTACGTCCACGGCGGTGACGAGGCGAGGAACCGCTCCATGCGGGCCTGCGCCACGTCCCCGGGCACCGTCCCCGTGCGCCGGCGCCGGCCGTGCGCGCGGGTCTCCGACCGGAGGCGGCGAAGGCGACCCGGCCGGCGGTCCCTACGCTCCGGCGATGCGGCGCGGCGGCGGCCCCCCGGGCGATCTCAGACTCGACCCGGACACGGTCGTGCTGGAGGAGGGCTTACCCGGGACATGCGCGGTATCGGGTATCTCGGGACGGGGGACCTGGAGGTTCGTGTCGCTTCGGCGCGCGGTCACCACCGCCGCCGCCGCCCAGGACAACTTCTTAAGGCGGCGGGAGATCACCGCGCCGACCGTGCGGCACAGAGGGTCGGGCCGAGGACGGGCATTCACCTCCCACGGCAGCGGCACCGGCCACCCCGCCGCGAGGGGCCCGGACCCATCAGGCCCTGGTCCCGGAGCGCGACTCCAACCCCGCTGCTAGGGTGGACCGTTGGCTTCGATCAGGGGTGGGGGACCCATGACGTTCGACGACGAGTGGGCGGCGCTCAAGTCCGACGCGCGAGACAGGCAGTCGGCGCAGATGAGCCTCAACACGGCTGGGGCCCAGCCCGGTGTTCCGGCATCCGGTGCCGATTCCGACCTCGTGGTGCACCGGGACGAGCTGGGGGCGGTCGGTAACGAGGCCTTCCGGATCCACGGCGAGCTGCGGAAGCGTGCTGACGTGGCGGGTGCCGGTGCCGACAAGGCCGGCGCGGGGACCACTGCGCGGGCTGCGGCGGAGTTGCAGGGTCACAACTTCAGCGCGGGTGGCGAGTTGTACACCACGCTCGAAGTCTGGACTTCGCAGGTGAAGACAGTTCTACAGATGTTCGCGCACATCTCCAACCACCTGGACTACTCGAAGAAGTCGCACGCCAACGACGACGTGGAGATCGCCGCCACGCTCAGAGGGCGGGACGGCTCTGCGGTGCCGGTGTCGGAGTTGCAGAAGTACGTGAAGTGATCAGGGGGAGCGGGACAGCATGGGGGCGTTCTCGTACACGGATCTGATGGAAGCCGACCTGGACAAGCTGAGCTCGGCGGCCGAGGACTGGTCCTCGACGGCGGCCGGTCTGAAAAGGTTGACGACCGAGGTCTACAGCGGTCTCCTGCAGTTGTCCGACGGGGCCGACTGGGCTGGGCTGAATGCGACCGTCACCAAGGAGTTCGTCCGCAAGTCGGTCAAGGAGCTCGCGGATCTCCAGATGGAGGCGCAGAGCATCGCGTCGGTCCTCCGGGACGGGCACGCGGAGCTGAAGCACGTGCAGAAGCGGGCTCGCGAGCTTTCCGCGGAAGCCCGCAAGGGTGATCCTGACCGGTCGGCGGGCCCTGATCCGGGGCTGTTGGTGTCGGATGGTCCCAACGGGACAGTGAAGGTCGTGGAGGCCTTCTGCGGTGTGGAGGGCACGTCCCAGCGGACCAAGGATCTGATGCAGTGGTACGCCGATACCCTCACGGGTCTGGTGGCGCACGCGGCCGAGATCGACGCCGCCGTGACCCGGGCGCTGAAGCGAAGCCACGGCGGCGACCCGCACAACGCGGGGCACGCAACGTACACGTCGCTCGACGAGGACCAACTCCCCCGCGCCACCAAGCTCGCCTCCCTCGGGGGCGATGCGGACACGGCGCAGCGGGCCGAGCTGCGGCGGCTGTGGACATCACTGAGCCCCCAGGCTCGTGCGGAGTTGTGGACCGGGCACAGGGACGGCCTTCTCGCGGCGGGACTGCTCGCTCCGACCATCAAGAAGGCCGCCCCCGACCGGGGCTCCGGGCCCCACGGTGTCGAAGATCCGGGAGTCGAGGAGCGCAGGACCCGGGAGAAGATGAACATGATCGCCGAGGCCGCCGACTGGAAGGGCGACAACGACGCCGCGCGGCACATGGCGCACTACCTCGGGAACAGCGGGACGGACATGGATCTGCCCGTCGACAAAATGATGTCGGACGTGCCCGGCTTCAACGCGCACATCGAGGACAGCATCAGGGAACATCAGGCGGCTTGGCGCGACGACGCCCTCGCGGAGTTCCGGCGCAATGGCGGACAACCCGTCTCGATACCGGTGGAGACCGCAAACCGGGACTTCTCCTTCACACCGGACGTCAACAACAACTGGTTCTACGCAGTCGGGTCCACCCGGTCGAACGTGACCGGGGTGGTCACCGTCACACCGGACGAGAACGGGCAGCCCAAGGTCGGTCTCGACTACCAGGCCAACGCCTGGGACCGCTACAACTGGGACGAGAGCAAAGGCGTGACCATCGATCTCCCGTGGGGCAGCGAAATGAGCATTCCGGACGGTCAGATGGCCCGCCTCCACACCACAGGCATTGCCCAGGAGTTCGACATGGCGGGCAGCAGCTCCGTCAAACACTACGATCTGGGCGGACCCGCGCCGAACCAGGGCTCTCTGCCGCAGCCGGACCAGCCGGGCCGCGAGGGCGACCGGACGGATCCGGGTCGTGAGCAACAGGAAGCGCGATAGAGGATCACGGATGGAAACCTCCCCCCGGACCGCTGCCGACACCCGGCCCGTGCGCCGCCGTCGTGTGCCGGTCGCAGTCGTCGTCGTTGCGGTTTTCCTCGGCTGCGTCGCCACCGCGATCGGCGTGGTGTCCTGGGTCGCCGATGACGTGTCGTCAGATCTGACGGACCAGGAAATGACGTGTTGCTGGGAAGAAGGGGCCACGCCCGCCTGGATGAGCGACCAGCTCGGCATCCGCATTCCGGAGGGAGCCTCGGACCGGCGGTCGGGCTACAAGACCGGCCGGCGTTACGACACCGGCCTGCTCTCCTTCGTCCTGCCGAGCCAGGACGCGGAGCGGTACACAGGCAGACTCATCCGGAGCGGCACCGAGATGATCGGGAACGTGCACCCCGAGGAGAAGGGCTACCGGCCCGCCGCCGCCTTTGATCACCTCGGACTGCCCGAACCCGAGACGCTCGTCCAGGGCCTCCGGAAGGCCAGCCTGTGCCCGGACGACCTGGCGTCCCCGGAGGGCAAATACCTCCAGCGCTGCGTCGACCTCTTCGCCCACGAGTTCACACCCGGCACCACGCGGATCTACGTCCGGTCGACCATCGAACCGTCCCTCACGCCTCCACCCGCGAGCAGCGCTCCGTAAGCCCGTTGCGCGGGCATCGCAGAAAGGCCGGCGGAACCCCTGCTCTGTACCGCTGTCACCGCCAGGAGCACGGGCGCGGCCAGGACGACGGCGTCTGCGCACTGCGGCCGAGCGGGAGCGGGTGCGGCTGGTGCCGCCGATCCCGGCGCACTCGGGGTGGCGCGGAGCGCTGCCCCGCACCGCCGACTGGCTCGCCGGAAGCCTGCTCGTCATCGCCGCACGCCCGATCCTGCCGAGCATCACCGACAAGGACCACGCCCCCTACGACCCGCTCCTGGTCGGCGGCGCTCTCACCATCCTGCTCTCGGTCGCTGCGGCATCGCTCGCCGCAGTCCTGACCACGCGTTACCCGGCAGGCATGCCTGCACGCGAACGCGCACGCACGCCTATGGACTCCGGTGCGTCGAGCATGCCCTCACCGCGCTCGGCTTCGACGGCGCCTTCGCGGGCGTCTACCTGAAGTAGACGAGCGAGAGGTAAAACGCCGAGGAGCGCCACCGACTGGGGTAGTTCATGACGTCCGAGGTGCCGATCAGAGCGTCGAAGTCGGCGCGGCTGATGGTCACCGCACCGGCAGCAGACCCAGCGGCCGTGGTTGATGAGCAGCCAGTCGCGTCGGGCCCGGCAGCCCGAGCACATCGTGGGGATGCCGGCGAGGGCCAGCTCGTGCGGGTGGCTGCGGCAGCGGGTCGCGCCGGGGCCGTCGGCGGGCTCTGTCTCGTTCTGGAGGTGCAGCAGGGGGTCGGTGCCGGCGAGGAGGACGGGCAGCGCGGGTGAACGATCTCGATCGGCTCGGTCAGCCCAGGAAGCTCAACCGCACCTGGCGGTTGGGGTTGTCCTTGTTGGTGTCGACCAGGCAGACCGACTGCCAGGTGCCGAGGGCGAGGCTGCCCGCGACGACGGGGAGGGTGGCGTGGGGAGGGAGGAAGGCGGGGAGGACGTGGTCGCGGCCGTGGCCGGGGCTGCCGTGGCGGTGCTGCCAGCGGTCGTCGGCGGGGAGCAGGTGGTGGAGGGTGGCGAGGAGGTCGCTGTCGCTACCCGCGCCGGTCTCCAGGACGGCGAGGCCGGCGGTGGCGTGGGGGACGAAGAGGTTGAGGAGGCCGTCGCGGCCGGTGGCCGCCTCCGTCAGGAAGTCCTCGCAGGCGCGGGTCAGGTCGGTGACCTTCTCCTTGGAGCCGGTGGTGAGGCTGAGGACGCGAGTGGTGAAGGAGTGGGACATGGGGCCATCCTGCCGTCCGGGCGGCGGTGGCGCGCGGCCACGGGGCGGGTGTCGGCGTCCGGGGCGCCGGAGGCGGGGAAGATCCCGGGGGTGGGCGGAGTTGGTAGAAACGTGAACGATTTTTCGGTGGACGTGGTGGTGGTCGGGGCCGGTCAGGCGGGGCTGTCCGCCGCGTTCCATCTGCGGCGGGTGGGGCTGGAGCCGGAGCGTGACTTCGTGGTGCTGGACCACGCGCCGCGCGCGGGCGGGGCGTGGCAGTTCCGGTGGCCGTCCCTGACGTACGGGAAGGTGCACGGGATGCACGCGCTGCCGGGGATGGAGCTGGTCGGTGCCGACGCCGCCCGGCCCTCGTCCGAGGTGATCGCGGGGTATTTCGAGGCGTACGAGCAGCGGTTCGGGCTGCGGGTGCACCGGCCGGTCGACGTGACCGCCGTCCGGGAGGGCGCCGGCGGGCTGCTGCGGGTGGAGAGTTCGGAGGGGGTGTACGCGACCCGGGCGCTGATCAACGCGACCGGGACGTGGGACCGGCCCTTCTGGCCCCGGTATCCCGGTCAGGAGTCCTTCCTCGGGCGCCAGCTGCACACCGCGCGGTACCCGGGCCCCGAGGCCTTCGCCGGGCAGCGGGTGATCGTGGTGGGGGGCGGGGCCTCGGCGACGCAGCACCTCCTGGAGATCGCGGAGCACGCCGCCGGGACGACCTGGGTGACGCGGAGCGAGCCGGTCTTCCGGGAGGGGTCGTTCGGTGAGGCCGAGGGGCGGGCGGCCGTGGCCCTCGTCGAGGAGCGGGTCCGGCGGGGCCTGCCGCCGCGGAGCGTGGTGTCGGTGACCGGGCTGCCGCTCAACGACGCCGTCCGGGCCGGCCTGGCGAGCGGCGTGCTCGACCGGCAGCCCATGTTCGAGCGGATCACGCCGACCGGGGCGGTCTGGCCGGACGGCCGTACGGTCGACGCGGACGTGATCCTGTGGGCGACCGGCTTCCGGCCGGCCATCGACCACCTGGCGCCGCTGCGGCTGCGGGATCCGGGTGGTGGCATCCGGCTGGAGGGGACCCGTGCCGTCCTCGACGAGCGCGTCCACCTCGTGGGCTACGGCCCCTCCGCCTCGACGATCGGCGCCAACCGGGCGGGGCGTGCCGCGGTGGCCGAGGTCCGCCGGCTGTTGGCACGCGGGTCGGAGCGCGCGCGGGAGACCGTCACGGTGTGAGCGAGCCGTCGCGCGCGCTCGGGTGCGTACCCCGGCAGCTCAGGCGAACTCCGACGACATCGAGGCGATTCGGAACCCGGTCAGTCGCCGTCCTGCTCCCGTCGTCGCTCGTTGAACGCGGCGACGTTCTCCTGGTGGGTCGCGTAGTCGGCGGTGAAGCGGGTGTCGCCGGGAGCGACGGTGACGAAGTAGAGCCAGTCGCCGGCCGGCGGGCGCAGTGCCGCGGCCATGGCCTGCTCGCCGGGATTGCCGATGGGGGCGGGCGGCAGGCCCTTGTGGGCGTAGGTGTTGTAGGGGCTGGTGTCGCGCGTGTCCTCGACGGTGGTGTCGACCGTGCTGCGGCCCAGGGCGTAATGGAGGGTCGAGTCCATCTGCAGGGGCATGTCGCGGGCGAGGCGGTTGTGGATGACGCGGGCGACCCTGGCCATGTCCTCGGGGGTGTCCGCCTCGGCCTGGACGATGCTCGCGACGATCAGCGCCTGGTGGGCGGTGAGGTTCTGGGCCCGGGCGGCCTCGGCGGTGGCCGGGGTGCCGAGGCGGCGGCCCGCGGTGGCGACCATGTAGCGGAGCAGGCTCTCGGCGGTGGTGCCCTCGGGGAGCGGGTACGTGGCCGGGAAGAGGTAGCCCTCGGGGTTTCCGGCCGCCTCGCGCGGGAGTCCGAGGGCCGCCCCGGGGGCGGTGGCGGCCTTGCGGGCCGTGCCGTCGGGCAGGGCGAGGGCGCGGTCGACGGCCTCGTACACCTGGGTCGAGCGCCAGCCCTCGGGGACGAGCAGCGTGGGCGGCGCGGGCGGGACGGGCGGCGTGGTGGGCTCGTCGCGCGGGAGGAGGAGCAGGAGGGGGACGGCGGTGGCGACGGCGAGCGCCAGCAGGGCCCCGGCGAGGACGGCCCGTCGGCCGCGGCGGGTGAGCCGGGGGCGGCGGCGGGGTGCGTACGGGGAGGACGGCCGGTACGGCATGCGCGCACCGTAACCCGGGGGCGCGGGGATTCCGGGGAACCCGCGCACACGGCGGCGCCGCCGGTTCCCTGGGACGGGGAACCGGCGGCGCCGGGAACTGCGTGCGTCAGACGAGCCAGCCCAGGAAGTGGAGGACGCCGGCGAGCAGATCGGTGATGACGTTCATGGTGATGCTTCTCCTCGTACAGGTGTTTCGTGGGACAGCGCAGTCGCGGTCTGCAGCCCGTCGCTTGCGCACCGTAATCTTCCGACGCCGTACGGGAGTTGGGCGGTGAATTTGGGAACGATCACACGTTCGCGGGAACAACCGCTCGTGCGTTCGCCTGTTCGTCGCGGCGGACGAGGGCGGCGTACGCGCCGCCCTTCGCCATCAGCTCCTCGTGGGTGCCGCTCTCCGTGATCCGGCCCGCGTCGAGGACGACGATCCGGTCCGCGTCGCGGACGGTGGAGAGGCGGTGGGCGATGGTGATCGTGGTGCGGCCCGCGGAGAGGGCGTCGATGGCCTGCTGGACCGCGTGCTCGGTACGCGTGTCGAGGGCGCTGGTCGCCTCGTCGAGGATGAGCACCGGCGGATCGCGCAGGATCGTGCGGGCGATGGCCAGGCGCTGCTTCTCGCCGCCGGAGAAGCGGTGACCGCGCTCACCGACCAGGGTGTCGTACCCGGCGGGCAGCGACGCGATGTGGTCGTGGATCTGGGCGGCGCGGGCCGCGGCCTCGAGCTCCTCGTCGGTGGCGTCGGGCTTGGCGAACCGGAGGTTGTCGGCGACGGAGGCGTGGAAGAGGTACGTCTCCTGGGAGACGACTCCGATCGCCTCGGCGAGGGTGTCGAAGCCGAGCCGGCGGACGTCGACGCCGTCCAGCGTGACCCGGCCCTCGGTGACGTCGTAGAGCCGGGGCACGAGGTGGCTGAGAGTGGACTTACCGGAACCCGTGGGGCCGACGACGGCGAGGCTGCCCCCGGCCGGCACGGTGAGGTCGATGCCGTCCAGGGTGGGCCGGCCCGCGCCCTCGGGGTCGTAGTCGAAGCGGACCCCCTCGAAGCCGATCTCGCCCCGGACGGCGTCGGGGCGGACGGGCTCCTCGGGTTCGGTGATGTCGACCGGGAGGTCGAGGTACTCGAAGATGCGCTGGAAGAGCGCGAGCGAGGTCTGGATCTGGACGCCGGTGGAGAGCAGGCTCACGGTGGGCCGGAAGAGTCCCTGCTGGAGCGAGACGAAGGCGACCAGGGTGCCGAGGGATATCGCGCCGCCGGTCCGCACGGCGAAGCCGGCCGCCCAGTACAGCAGGGCGGGCATGGCGGCCATGACGATGCCGATGACGGACATCCGCCAGCGTCCGGCCATGGAGGAGCGCACTTCGAGGTCGACGAGGCGCTCGGACTCCCGGGAGAAGGACTCGGTCAGCGAGTCGGCGCGGCCCATGGTGCGGCCGAGCAGGATGCCGCTGACGGAGAGCGACTCGGTGACGGTCGCGGCCATGGCGGCCATCTGCTTCTGGCGCTGGGTGGTGATCCGCTTCCGCTCGGCGCCGACCCGCCGGCTGATCCAGACGAAGACGGGGAGCAGGAGCAGGGAGAAGAGGGTGAGCCGCCAGTCGAGCGCGAGCATGGCGACGACGGTGGCGACGACGGCGGTGAGGTTGGAGACCAGGGAGGTGGCCGTGGAGGTCACGGTGGCCTGCATGCCGCCGATGTCGTTGGCGATCCGGGACTGGACCTCGCCGGTCCTGGTCCGGGTGAAGAAGGCCAGCGACATCCGCTGCAGCCGGCCGTAGACGGCGGTGCGCAGGTCGTGCATGACCCGCTGGCCCACCGTGGTGGAGATCAGGGTCTGGAGCACGCCGAAGACGCCGGTGAGCACGGCGGTGACGATCATGCCGAGGGCGAGCAGGCTGAGCAGCCCGGTGCGCCCCTGGGGGATCGCGGTGTCGAGGATCTCCTTCAGGAGGAAGGGGGAGGCGACCGAGACCAGCGAGGCGGCGGCGACCAGGAGGCCGACGAGCGCGAGGCGGGCGCGGTAGGGACGGAAGAGACCGAGGATGCGCCGCAGCTGGGCGGGCTCCTTCGGGCGCGCGGGATCGCGCGGCGGTGGTGTCCAGGTGGACTCGTCGTGGGGGCGCATGAGCTCCTTCGATGGGGCGCGTACAGGGATGTGCACGCGCGTACAAGTGTGCACGGAGGACTGTAGCCCACTCTTACCTATGTTCACAATGAGCTTGGTCCTGATAATGTTCCCGCATGACCAGCCCCTCCCCGTCCGCCCCCGACCCCGCCCCCGACCCCGACGGGCTCCTCGCCGAGCAGCTGCTGCGGCTCACCCGCCGGCTGCACCGCATCCACAAGCGCCACCTGGAGCCGGTGGGCATCACCCCGGCCCAGTCCCGGCTGCTGCGCACGGTCGCCCACTTCGGGGACGCCCCGCCCCGGATGGCGGACCTCGCCGCCCGCCTCGAAGTCGTCCCCCGCGCCGTGACCACCCTCGTCGACGGCCTGGAGGCGGCCGGGCGGGTGCGCCGGGTGCCCGATCCGAGCAACCGCCGGGTGATCCGGATCGAGCTCACCGACCAGGGGCGCGCCACGCTGCGGGAGCTGCGCAGCGCGCGCCGGGCCGCCGCAGAGGACATCCTGGCTCCATTGACCGTCGCACAGCGCGAGGTGCTCGGAGATCTGCTGACCGCCCTGACCGGGCCCCTCCCGGAGAGCGGCTGCTGACGCCGCCGGCGCCCGCGCCGAGGGGAGCCGTGCCATGCCGCTGCTGGAACCGAAGCCGCGGGCCCTCCGCCCGGGCCGGAAGCGGACCCCGGCTCCCGACCGGGTCCCGGACCTCCAGGCCCGGGGCACGCCGCGGCGGCTGCGGGAGGAGCTGGCGGCGCTCGTCGGACCCGAGAAGATCCTCTCCGGCGTCTCCGATCTGGTGCGGTACGCGTCCGACGCCAGCCCCTACCGGTTCCTGCCGCAGGTGGTCGTGGTCGCCGAGGACGTCGACGACATCTCGGCCGTGCTGTCCTACGCGCACGGCAAGGGCCGCGAGGTGGTCTTCCGCGCCGCCGGGACGAGTCTCAACGGGCAGGCGCAGGGCGAGGACATCCTCGTGGACGTCCGCCGGCACTGGGTCGGCGTGGAGGTCCTGGACGGCGGCGCCCGCGCCCGGATCCGCCCCGGCACCACCGTCGTGCGCGCCAACGCGGCCCTCGCGCCGTACGGCAGGGTGCTCGGCCCCGACCCGGCCAGCGCGGTCGCCTGCACGATCGGCGGGGTCGTCGCCAACAACGCCTCCGGGATGACCGCCGGCACCGCCCGGAACTCCTACCGGACGGTCTCCTCCCTCACCTTCGTGCTGCCGAGCGGCACGATCGTCGACACGGCCGACCCGGCCGCCGACGAGGAACTGGCCCGGGCCGAACCCCGGCTCTGCGCGGGACTCCTCGCGCTGAAGGCCGAGATCGAGGCCGACGCGGAGCTGACGGCCCGGATCCGCGCCAAGCACCAGATCAAGAACACCAACGGGTACCGCCTCGACGCCTTCCTGGACGGGGCCACACCGGTGGAGATCCTGCGCGGCCTGATGGTCGGCTCGGAGGGCACCCTCGGCTTCCTCTCCGAGGTCGTCTTCGACACCCTGCCGCTCGACCGGCTCGTCTCCACCGCGCTGCTCCTCTTCCCCTCCCTGCCCGCCGCCGCCGCGGCCGTGCCGCGCTTCAACGAGGCCGGGGCGCTCGCCGTCGAGCTCATGGACGGCAACACCCTGCGGGCCTCGGTGAGCGTGCCCGGCGTCCCCGCCGACTGGGCGGAGCTGCCGCAGGACACCACGGCGCTGCTCGTGGAGTTCCGCGCCCCGGACGAGGCGGCGCTCACCGCGTACGAGGAAGCGGCGGGCGAGGTCATGGCCGGGCTCGACCTCGTCGCCCCGGTGGCCTCCGTCCCCAACGCCTTCAGCCGCGACGCGGGCACCATCGGCGGCTACTGGAAGGCCCGGAAGGCGTTCGTGACGGCCGTCGGCGGCTCCCGCCCCCCGGGCACGACCCTGATCACCGAGGACTTCGCGGTGCCCCCGGCGCGGCTCGCCGAGGCCTGCGCCGAACTGCTGGACCTGCAGGCCCGGCACGGCTTCGACGCCGCCGTCGCCGGGCACGCCGCCCACGGCAACCTCCACTTCCTGCTCGCCTTCGACGCCGCCGACCCCGCGGACGTCGAGCGGTACGCCTCCTTCATGGCCGACTTCTGCAAGCTCACCGTCGAGCGGTTCGACGGCTCGCTGAAGGCCGAGCACGCCACCGGCCGCAACATCGCCCCCTTCCTGGAGCTGGAGTGGGGCCCGAAGGCGACCGAGCTGATGTGGCGCACCAAGGAGCTCGTCGACCCCGACGGGGTCCTCGCCCCCCGGATCGTGCTCGACCACGACCCGCAGGCGCATCTGCGGGGCCTGAAGACCATCCCGTCCGTGGAGCGCCTCGTCGACCCCTGCATCGAATGCGGCTTCTGCGAACCGACCTGCCCCAGCAGCGACCTGACGACCACTCCGCGCCAGCGGATCGTGCTGCGCCGGGAGATGCTGCGCCAGGCCGACGGCTCCCCCGTGGAGCACCGGCTCCTGGAGGCGTACGGCCACGACGCCGTCGACACCTGCGCCGGCGACTCCACCTGCAAGCTGGCCTGCCCCGTCGGCATCGACACCGGCGCGCTGATGAGGGAGTTCCGGCACGAGCGGCACTCCCCGCGCGAGGAGCGGATCGCCGCCCTCGCCGCGCGGCACTTCCGGGCCGTCGAGGCCTCCGCGCGGCTCGCGGTGGGCGCCGCCGACCGGGTCGGGGACGGCCTCCTGGAGCGGGTGACCGGCCTCGCCCGCAAGGCCGTCCGGCCCGACCTCGTACCGGAGTGGCTGCCGGAGGTCCCCGGCGCGGCGCCCCGGCGGCTGCCCCGCACCCACCGTCCGGCGGCCGTCGCCGTCTACTACCCGGCCTGCGTCAACCGCATCTTCGGCCGGCCGGACGGCACGCCCGGCCCCTCCCTCCCCGAGGCCGTCGTCGCCGTGTCGGCCCGGGCCGGGAAGCCCGTGTGGATCCCGGACGACGTGGCCGGCACCTGCTGTGCCACGATCTGGCACTCCAAGGGGTACGCGCGGGGCAACGAGGTGATGGCCAACCGGATCGTCGAGGCCGCCTGGGGCTGGACCGCCGGGGGCCGGCTGCCGCTGGTGGTGGACGCCTCCTCCTGCACCCTCGGGATCGCCCACGAGGTCGTCCCGTACCTCACCGAGGACAACCGCGCGCTGCACGCCGAACTGACCGTGGTGGACTCCCTGGTGTGGGCCGCCGAGGAACTCCTCCCCCGCCTGGAGGCCCGCCGGACGGTGGCCTCCGCGGTCGTCCATCCCACCTGCTCGATGCTGCACCTCGGGGACGCCGACCGGCTCACCGAGCTCGCCGGGTTCTGCGCCGAGGAGGTCGTCGTGCCGGTCGACGCGGGCTGCTGCGCCTTCGCCGGCGACCGGGGCATGCTCCATCCTGAGCTCACCGCCTCGGCGACGGCCCGGGAGGCCGCCGAGGTCACCGCCCGCCCCTTCGACGCCCACCTCTCGGCCAACCGCATGTGCGAGATCGGCATGGACCGCGCCACCGGCCGCCGTTACCGCTCGGCGCTCCTCGCCCTGGAAGAGGCCACCCGGCCCTGAGGCGCCCCCGGCCGTGGCGAGCCCGGCGGCCGTCGGGGCCGGCGGCCGTCGGGGCCGGCCGCGGAGCCGGGCCGTCGCACGCGACCGTCGGCGGAACCGAGGCCCCTCGCCCCACGGGTGAGGGGCCTTCACCGGGTCCGGTTCCCGCTCCCGCGGTGCCGCGCGGCGGCGGCCGATCCGGAACAACAAAGTCCAACGACCCGCCGCGGGAGTCCAAACCGGCGTCCTTGCGCGTCAGGGGTCACAGGGGCCAGGGTCCTGAGCGGGATTCATGAACCAGCCGCCCGGACAGCCCCTGGAGGTTCCATGAACGCGCAGTCGCCCCACGACCCCAGCCGCCGATCGGTGCTCAGGACCACCGCGGGAGCCGCAGGTGCCGCGGGCCTCGGCCTCGGCTCCCTCGCCGCCGGCACCGCCCACGCGGCCGCACCGGCCACGACCGCCCCCGCCGCCGAGGGCGGGGCCACCGCGGCACCGAGGCGCCAGGGCGCCACCATGGCCGGCGTGCCCTTCGAGGGCCGCTCCACCGTCCGGGTCGGGATCATCGGCCTCGGCAACCGCGGCAGCAGCATGATCGACAACTTCCTCGTCGTGCCGGGCGTCCGGGTCGTCGCCCTCTGCGACCCGGTGCGCGCCAAGGCCGAACGGGCCGCCGCCAAGGTCACCGCCGCCGGGCAGCCCGCGCCCGCCGTCTACACCCACGGCGAGAACGACTACGAGAAGCTGTGCGCCCGCACCGACCTCGACCTCGTGTACGTGGCCACGCCCTGGGAGCTGCACTTCCCGATGGCCCGGGCGGCGATGCTGAACGGCAAGCACGTCGGCGTCGAGTGTCCCGTCGCCATGGAGCTCCAGGAGCTGTGGGAGCTGGTCGACCTCTCCGAGCGGACGCGGCGCCACTGCATGCAGCTGGAGAACTGCTGCTACGGACGGAACGAGCTGCGGGTCCTGCGGATGGCGCACGCCGGGAAGTTCGGGCAGCTGCTGCACGGCGCGGGGGCGTACAACCACGACCTGCGGGGCCTGATGTTCTCGCCGACTTACTACGAGGGGCCCTGGCGGCGGCGGTGGCACACCCGGCTGCGCGGCGACCTCTACCCCAACCACGGCTTCGGGCCGGTCGCCAACTACATGGACGTCAACCGGGGCGACCGCGTGGTCAGCATCAGCAGCTTCGGCACCCCGGCCCTCGGGCTGGCCGAGTACCGCGCCGCCCACATGCCGGCCGGCGACCCGAGCTGGAAGGAGTCGTACATCGGGGCCGACCGGACCATCAGCATGGTGCAGACCGCCAAGGGCCGGGTCATCCGGCTCGAACACGACGTGTCCACCCCGCACCCGTACAGCAGGATCAACAGCCTGGGCGGCACGAAGGGCGTCTTCGAGGACTACCCGGCCCGGATCTACATCGAGCCGGACCACACGGACGACCGGTGGGCCGACTTCTCCGCCTACGCCGACGAGTTCGACCACTGGCTGTGGAAGGAGCACGCCAACCCGCCGGGCGGGCACGGCGGCATGGACTACATCATGGTCTTCCGGCTGACGCAGTGCATGCGGCTGGGGCTGGTGCCCGACTTCGACGTGTACGACGCGGCGACGTGGACGGCCCCGGTGCCGCTGAGCCACGCCTCCATCCGGGCGAACGGCGCTCCGCAGCAGATCCCCGACTTCACCCGCGGCGAGTGGCGCCGGGCCCGCCCGGGGATGGACTCGCCCCGGCCCGCCTGAGCCGCCGGCACGAAAATCGATTGCCCCTCTCCGGCGGAGGGGGCCAGGCTGGAACGGTTTCCCCGGCGGCGCCGCGCACCGGCGGCCCGCCCCCAGCCACCCCCGGAGACCGTGGGACGCCATGCAGATCCAAGACCTTCCCTATGCCGACCCGGGGGTGCCCGACGTCCGTTCGGGCACCCGCTTCCTGCTCTGGCTGGGGCGCATGCAGCTCGGCGGGCAGGTGAGGTCGCTGCTCTGGGGGCTGCTGCTCCAGCTGTCGATCGCCGGCCTGCCGGTCGGCGTCGGCATCGCCGTCCAGGGCGTCGTCGACGGCGACGGCGGGCGGCTGGCGGCCGGTTGCGGGACGGTGGCGGCGCTCGGTGCCGGGATCGCCGTGGGCGACACCATGCTGCACCGCACGGCCGTCACCAACTGGATCACCGCCGCCGCGCGGGTCCAGCAGCTCCTCGCCCGCAGGACCGCCGAGCTCGGGTCGCTGCTGACACGGCGGGTCGCGGCCGGAGAGGTCGTCTCCGTCTCCACGGCCGACGTCGAGAAGATCGGCTGGTTCGTGGAGGCGTTCTCCCGGTTCGCCGCCGCCGTCCTCACCCTCCTCGCCGTCTGCGTCGGCCTGATCGTGTACGAGCCGGCGCTCGGCGTCGTCGTCGCGGTGGGCGTCCCCGCGCTCGCCCTGGCGGCGCTGCCGCTGCTGCCGCGCGCCACCCGGCGGGCGGACGAGCAGCGGGAGAAGGCCGGCAAGGCCACCGAACTCGCCTCCGACACGGTCGCCGGACTGCGCGTGCTGCGCGGCATCGGCGGCGAGGAGCTGTTCCTCGGCCGCTACCGGGCCGCCTCGCAGGAGGTCCGCCGGGCGGCCGTGCGCAGTGCCCGGATGTGGGCGCTGATCGCCGCCGTCCAGGTGCTCCTCCCCGGGCTGCTGCTGATCGCCGTGGTGGCGTACGGGGCGGGGCTCGCGCTCGACGGGCGGATCACGGTCGGGGCGCTGGTCACCGTCTACGGCGCGGTGGCGCTCACCCATCATCCGTTGCGGAACGTGGAGGAGATCGCGATGGCGTACGCCTTCTCGCGGCCCTCCGCGAAGCGCGCCGCCCGGGTGCTCGCCCTGACCCGGACGAGCGGACCGGCCGGGGACTCCCGGGACCGGCGGGCGGCCGGCGACCTGTACGACCCGGTGAGCGGGGTCATCGCGCCCGCCGGGCAGTTCACCGCCGTGGTGTGCGGGGACCCGGACGCGGCCGGCCGGCTCGCGGAGCGGTTCGGCGGGCATCCGGCCGAACCGGACGACGACCACGTCTCCGTCCGTCTCGGCGGGGTGCCGCTCGACGAACTGTCGCTGGACGCGGCCCGGACGGCCGTCCTGGTCCAGGACAAGGAGCCGGTCCTGCTGTCCGGCACCCTCCAGGAGCTGCTCGACGTGCCGTCGTCCGGCGCGGTCCGGCCGGAGGAGGCGCTCGCCGCGGCGCGGTGCGGGGACGTCCTCGACGCGCTGGCGCAGGCGTCGGTGGACACCGAAGGCGATCCGATGCGGACCCGGATCACCGAGCGGGGCCGCTCGCTCTCCGGCGGCCAGCGGCAGCGTCTCGCGCTGGCCCGCTCGCTGGTGACCGACCCGCAGGTGCTGGTCCTCGACGAACCGACCTCGGCGGTCGACTCGCACACCGAGGCGCGGGTGGCGGACGGCGTGCGCACACTGCGGGCGGGCCGCACCACCGTGGTGCTGGCCTCCTCGCCGCTGCTCCTGGACCTGGCGGACCGGGTGGTCCTGGTCCACGAGGGCCGGGCCGTCGCCCACGGCACCCACCGCGAGCTGCTCGCCCGCGAGCCGCGCTACCGGGCGGTCGTCACCCGGGAGACGGACGACGGGACCGGCGCCGGGACGGCCGCCGGGACGGCCGACGGATCTGCCGGCGGGGCGGATTCCGCACTCGCCGCGACGACCGCGGCGGGACACGAAGCACGAGAAGGGGAGACGGCATGATCGGCCTGGCGCCGCCCGCGTACGACCCGGCGGCCCCGACGACCGCCACCACCCTGCCCGTCGCCGCCGGCGCGACCGTGCGGGCCTACGTCCGCGAGCTGCTGCGCCGGCACCGCACGGCGTTCGCGGTGCTCGTCGGCGTGAACACGGTGGCCGTGATCGCCTCCATGGTGGGGCCGTACCTGCTCGGCCAGGTGGTGGACCGGCTCGCCGAAGGCGCGCGGGAGCTCCATCTGGGTTCGGCGGTCGCCCTCTTCGCCGTCGCGCTCGCCGTGCAGGCGTTCTTCGTGCGCCTGGTCCGGCTGCGCGGCGCGATGCTCGGCGAGGAGATGCTCGCCGACCTCCGGGAGGACTTCCTGGTCCGCGCGGTCGGGCTGCCGCCGGGCGTCCTGGAGCGGGCGGGCACCGGCGACCTGCTCTCCCGGATCACCACCGACGTGGACCGGCTGGCCAACGCCATGCGCGAGGCCGTGCCGCAGCTCGTCGTCGGCGTGGTGTGGGCGGGGCTGCTGATCGGCGGGCTCGCGTTCACCGCGCCGCCGCTCGCGCTGGCCGTGGTGATCGCCGCGCCGCTGCTGATCGCCGGCTGCCGCTGGTACTTCAAGCGGGCGCCGTCGGCCTACCGTTCGGAGGCGGCGGGGTACGCGGCGGTGGCGGCCGCGCTGGCTGAGACGGTCGACGCGGGCCGCACGGTCGAGGCGCACCGGCTCGGGGCGCGCCGGGTGGCGCTCTCGGACCGGCGGGTGCGCGAGTGGACCCGATGGGAGCGGTACACGCTCCACCTGCGGGCGGTGCTCTTCCCGGTGGTCAACGTGACGCACACGCTGGTGCTGTGCGGGGTCCTCGCCATCGGTGGCTTCTGCGTCTTCCGGGGCTGGATGGACGTCGGGCAGCTGACCACCGGCGCCCTCCTCGCCCAGATGCTGGTGGACCCGATCGGGGTCGTGCTGCGCTGGTACGACGAGCTCCAGGTGGCGCAGGTGTCACTGGCCCGGCTCGTGGGCGTGCGGGACATCGAGCCGGAGCCCGGGGACGCGTCGGTGCGGCCCGAGGGGCGGTCGGTCGAGGCGGCCGACGTGCGCTTCGGGTACCGGGAGGGCGTGGACGTGCTGCACGGGGTGTCCCTGGCGGTGGCACCGGGGACGCGGCTCGCGCTGGTCGGGCCGTCGGGGGCGGGCAAGTCGACGCTGGGCCGGCTCCTCGCGGGGATCTACGGCCCGCGGGCGGGCGAGGTGACGCTCGGCGGGGCCGAGCTGGCCCGGATGCCGGCCGAGCGGGTCCGCGAGCACGTGGCGCTGGTCAATCAGGAGCACCACGTCTTCGTGGGCACGCTCCGCGACAACCTGCTGCTCGCCCGCCCGGAGGCCGGGGACCCGGAGCTGTGGTCGGCCCTCGCGGCGGTGGACGCGGAGGGCTGGGCCCGGGCGCTCGACGCGGGCCTGGACACGGAGGTCGGTTCGGGCGGCCGGGCGCTGACCCCGGCGCAGGCCCAGCAGATCGCGCTGGCCCGGCTGGTGCTGGCCGATCCGCACACGCTGGTCCTGGACGAGGCGACCTCGTTGCTCGACCCGCGCGCGGCCCGTCATCTGGAGCGGTCGCTGGGGCAGGTCCTGGAGGGGCGGACGGTGGTGGCGATCGCCCACCGCCTGCACACCGCGCACGACGCCGACCTGATCGCGGTGGTCGAGGACGGCCGGATCAGCGAGCTGGGCCATCACGACGACCTGGTGGCGGCGGACGGCGCGTACGCGGCGCTGTGGCGGTCCTGGCACGGCTGACCGGCCGACCGCCGGGGCACGGGGCCGGCCGGCCCGCCGGGACACGGTGCCGGCCGGGCCGTCGGAGGGCGGCCCGGCCGGGGTGGGGTCAGACGCCCGCGATCGACTGGATCCAGGACCGGTAGGCCGTGACGTTGGTGTAGGCGGTCGTGGTCTGGCGGTCGCTGGTGGAGGCGACCCCGACCTGGACGCCGTTCGCCATCATCGGGCCGCCGGAGTCGCCGCCGGCGGTGATGCCGTCGCCGCGGCGGGCGCAGATGGCCGAGCCGTTGTAGGCGTCGCGGCAGCCCCCGGTCACCGTCACGTTGGCGACCTTCAGGTAGCGGGACTGGCAGGTGGCCTCGGAGCCGCACTGGGAGGTGGCGCCCCAGCCGTAGACCTGGACGGTCTGTCCGACGCTGACGGAACCGGGCTGGCCGAGCCGGGCGTAGGTCGCCGTCACCGAGCGGTCCAGGCGGACCAGGGCGAGGTCGGAGCTGTGGGTGTAGGTCTGGACGCCGTTGGCGACGGTCCCGCCGCTGTGCTGGTCGAGACTGCCGATCCGGAAGGACAGTCCGCCGCCGGTGACGCAGTGCTTGGCGGTGAGGATCCAGGTGGGGGCGATGATCGTCGCGGAACAGGTCTCGCGGCCGTTGGAGAAGAGCCGGGCCGCCCAGGGACCGCTCTGCGCGTAACCGCCGCCGATGATCGGCTGGACGGCCGCGGCGCCGGCGCGGGCGGGGGCCGGCTCCGCCGCGGTGGCGGAGGGCGCGAAGAGGGCGAGCACGGAGAGCGCCGCGGCAGCGGCGGACGCCCATATGCGGTGCGTGCGCAAGGTTCCTCGTCTCCGACGGCGCACGGACGCGCCGCCTGTGGGGGGGTGGGTGGAACCAGCGTCGTCACGCGTCGGACCCCGGGGTACTCCCGTTCGTCCATAACACCGTGCTATCCCCCGCGGCCGCCCTAGAGGAAGCCGAGCGCCGAGGCGCCGCCTACGCCGCCGAGGAGCATGAAGGCCGGCATGAGGACCTTCAGCTCGACCCAGCTGCCGGCGCGGAAGCGCATGCCCTTCGGGGGGCCGAGGGGGTACCAGCGCTTGCGGCCGATGGGGATCGGCCAGAGGATCGGGCAGCCGGAGACGGTGAGGGCGTCGCCGATGTCGTGGACGAGGGCGCCCAGGACGATCGGCAGGCCCAGCCACAGGTACTCCTGCCCGGCGCCGGTGAAGAGCCAGTCGGAGCCGTTGCCGGGCTGGTCGAGGACGCCCGCGAGGATCCACGCGCTGGTCGCGCCGAGCAGCCACACCAGGATGTCGCTGGACATCCGGGCGGCCCGCCACAGCAGGCCCTCGACCGCGAGCACGAGGTGGACGAAGAGGATCGTGAGGACCGCCCAGCGGCCGCCGGTGACGGCCGCGACCGAGCAGCCGCCGCCGATGAGGACCGCCCACAGCCAGGTGTGGGTCAGGGTGCGGTGGCCGCCGGAGCGGCGCGGGTCCTGGGGGCTGCGGGTCGCCTTGTAGACGGCGTACGACAGCTTGTCGACGATCTCGCACAGGCCCCGGGAGACGGGGCCGAAGGCGCGCGAGATGGTCGCGGACTTGTGGTCCAGGTCGGGGGCGAGGGCCGCGCCCGCGCACAGCAGCGCGCCGACGAGCAGCACCGGCCAGGGCATCGGGTGGTCGAAGGCGGCCGCGGCGGCGCCGACGCCCAGCCAGGCCGCCGCTCCGGACAGCGAGTGCGCCGGTCCCATCATGGTCGGTGTCGCCCCGTTTCTCCCCTGCCGGCGCCGAGTTGACGACCGGTCGACGGATCAGCCTATCGGGCGTGATCTTCACGTCCGGCAGCCGGTTCCCTCATCCGAGCGGAATGCAGGCAAGATGGGAGGGTGACCCTTATCGATCAGATGCCGCCGACCGCCGACCCCGATGCCCTCTTCGAGGCCTTCTCCGCCTGGGCCGAGGAGCGCGGCATCTCGCTCTACCCGGCGCAGGAGGAGGCGCTGATCGAGGTGGTGTCGGGGGCGAACGTCATCCTGTCGACCCCCACGGGGTCCGGGAAGTCGCTGGTGGCGGCGGGCGCGCACTTCACCGCGCTCGCCAACGACCAGGTCACCTTCTACACGGCGCCGATCAAGGCGCTGGTGTCGGAGAAGTTCTTCGACCTGTGCAAGATCTTCGGCACCGAGAACGTCGGCATGCTGACCGGCGACGCGTCCGTGAACGCGGACGCCCCCGTCATCTGCTGCACCGCCGAGGTGCTGGCGTCGATCGCGTTGCGCGACGGCAAGGACGCCGACATCGGCCAGGTCGTGATGGACGAGTTCCACTTCTACGCCGAGGCGGACCGGGGCTGGGCCTGGCAGATCCCGCTGCTGGAACTTCCGCAGGCGCAGTTCGTCCTGATGTCGGCGACGCTCGGCGACGTGTCGATGTTCGAGAAGGACCTGACCCGGCGCACGGGTCGGCCCACCTCGGTGGTCCGCTCGGCGACCCGGCCGGTGCCGCTCTCGTACGAGTACCGGCTCACGCCCATCACCGACACGCTGACCGAGCTCCTGGAGACCAAGCAGGCGCCCGTCTACATCGTGCACTTCACGCAGGCGCAGGCCGTCGAGCGGGCGCAGTCGCTGATGAGCATCAACATGTGCACGCGCGAGGAGAAGGACAGGATCGCCGAGCTGATCGGCAACTTCCGCTTCACCACCAAGTTCGGCCAGAACCTCTCCCGGTACGTCCGCCACGGCATCGGCGTGCACCACGCGGGCATGCTGCCGAAGTACCGGCGGCTCGTGGAGAAGCTGGCGCAGGCCGGTCTGCTGAAGGTGATCTGCGGGACGGACACCCTCGGCGTCGGCGTGAACGTGCCGATCCGCACGGTGCTCTTCACCGCCCTCACCAAGTACGACGGCAACCGGGTGCGGACCCTGCGGGCCCGGGAGTTCCACCAGATCGCGGGCCGGGCCGGGCGGGCCGGCTTCGACACCGCCGGTTTCGTGGTGGCGCAGGCCCCCGAGCACGTCATCGAGAACGAGAAGGCCCTCGCCAAGGCCGGCGACGACCCGAAGAAGCGCCGCAAGGTGGTCCGCAAGAAGGCCCCCGAGGGCTTCGTCGCCTGGAGCGACACCACCTTCGAGAAGCTGATCGCCGCCGAGCCGGAGCCGCTGACCTCCCGCTTCAAGGTCACCCACACCATGCTGCTCTCGGTGATCGCCCGCCCGGGGAACGCCTTCGAGGCGATGCGGAAGCTCCTGGAGGACAACCACGAGCCGCGCCGCAACCAGCTGCGGCACATCCGCCGGGCCATCGCGATCTACCGCTCGCTGCTCGACGGCGGTGTGGTGGAGCAGCTGGACACCCCGGACGCGGAGGGCCGCCACATCCGGCTCACGGTCGACCTCCAGCAGGACTTCGCGCTGAACCAGCCGCTGTCGACCTTCGCGCTCGCCGCCTTCGACCTGCTCGACCAGGAGTCCCCCTCGTACGCGCTCGACATGGTCTCGGTCGTCGAGTCGACGCTGGACGACCCGCGCCAGATCCTCGCCGCCATGCAGAACAAGGCGCGCGGCGAGGCCGTCGGGCAGATGAAGGCGGACGGCGTCGAGTACGAGGAGCGGATGGAGCGGCTCCAGGACATCTCGTACCCGAAGCCGCTGGAGGAGCTGCTCTGGCACGCGTACAACGTCTACCGCACGTCCCACCCGTGGGTCGGCGACCACCCGGTGTCCCCGAAGTCGGTCATCCGTGACATGTACGAACGGGCCATGACCTTCACGGAGTTCACCTCCCACTACGAGCTCGCCCGGACCGAGGGCATCGTGCTGCGCTACCTGGCGAGCGCGTACAAGGCGCTCGACCACACCATCCCGGACGACCTGAAGACGGAGGACCTGGAGGACCTGATCGCCTGGCTGGGCGAGATGGTGCGCCAGGTGGACTCCTCGCTGCTCGACGAGTGGGAGCAGCTCGCCAACCCGGAGGTCCAGACCGCCGAGGAGGCGCAGGAGAAGGCGGACCAGGTCAAGCCGGTCACGGCGAACGCCCGCGCCTTCCGCGTCCTGGTGCGCAACGCGATGTTCCGGCGGGTGGAGCTGGCGGCGCTCGACAAGGTCGGCGAGCTGGGCGAGATGGACGCCGACTCCGGCTGGGACGCGGACGCCTGGGGCGACGCGATGGACGCGTACTGGGACGAGTACGACGACCTGGGCACCGGCCCGGACGCGCGCGGCCCGCGGCTGCTCGCCATCGAGGAGGACGCGGCGCACGGCCTGTGGCGGGTCCGGCAGACCTTCGCCGACCCCAAGGGCGACCATGACTGGGGCATCAGCGCGGAAGTGGACCTGGCGGCCTCCGACGAGGAGGGCCGGGCGGTCGTCCGCGTCACGTCGGTAGGACAGCTGTAGAGGAGCGCAGTGGTGACGAATCCCGCCGAGAGGCTGGTGGACCTGCTCGACCTGGAGCGGATCGAGGTGAACATCTTCCGCGGCCGCAGCCCGCAGGAGTCGCTGCAGCGGGTCTTCGGCGGGCAGGTCGCCGGGCAGGCCCTGGTGGCGGCCGGGCGGACCGTGGACGCGGACCGGCCGGTGCATTCGCTGCACGCCTACTTCCTGCGGCCGGGCCGCCCGGGCGTGCCGATCGTGTACCAGGTGGAGCGGGTCAGGGACGGCCGGTCGTTCACCACCCGGCGGGTCACGGCGGTCCAGGAGGGGCGGACGATCTTCAATCTGACGGCCTCCTTCCACCTGCCGGAGGAGGCGGGCTTCGAGCACCAGCTGCCGCCCCGGCACCTGGTGGACCCGGAGAGCCTGCCGAGGCTCGCGGACGAGGTCCGCGACCACCTCGGCGGGCTGCCGGAGTCGATGGAGCGGATGGCGCGGCGCATGCCGTTCGACATCCGGTACGTCGACCGGCTGCGCTGGACGAAGGACGAGGTCAAGGGTGCGGATCCGCGCAGCGCGGTGTGGATGCGGGCGGTCGGCCCGCTGGGCGACGACCCGCTGGTGCACACCTGCGCGGTGACGTACGCCTCCGACATGACCTTGCTCGATGCCGTACGCATCCCGGTCGAACCGCTCTGGGGCCCGCGCGGCTTCGACATGGCGTCGCTGGACCACGCGATGTGGTTCCACCGCCCGTTCCGGGCCGACGAGTGGTTCCTGTACGAGCAGGAGTCCCCGGTCGCGACCGGCGGCCGGGGACTGGCCCGGGGCCGGATCTACGACCGGGAGGGCCGGATGCTCGTCTCGGTGGTCCAGGAGGGCCTGTTCCGCTCCCTGGGCTGACGGCCGGTGCCGGGCTTCCCCGGCCCCGGCCGGCCGGGGTCACTCGTACTCGGTGCCGCCCTTGCGGGTCAGGTAGGCCGGGCTGACCGCCTTGGCGACGGCCCGGCCGCCCGTGACGGGGCTGTACCGCTCGACGGCGGGCCGGACGACGACGCCCTCCCGGAGGTGGGCGGCGCGCCCGGAGACGGTCTCGGAGCCGCTCGCGTGGGCGAGGACGGTGTCCAGGTCGTAGGGGCCCTCGTACAGGCGCGGTACGAGGGGCACCTCGCCCGGCTCCAGCACCTCGGCCGGGTCGAGCCAGCGGACCCGGCCGTCGATCTCGGCGGAGACGTCGAACAGCGCGTAGCCGATCGCCTCGCGGCGGGCGTCGGCGCCGTAGGCCAGGTCCTGGACGCCGGAGCCGTACACCTCCCCGAAGAGGCCGACCCGGGTCGCCCCGAGGCGGGCGGCGAGCCGCTCGGCGACGGCGGGCAGGCCGTACGCGTGGACGGCCCGCCAGTACAGGTTGCGCGGGTCCTCCCGGAGGGCGAGTCCCTTGGCGCCGAAGCCCTTGGAGGACACGTGCGTCCGGCCCTCCTCCGCGACGTGCGTCAGCAGGCAGGCCGTGCCGTGGATCTTCTCGGTGAGGACGACCGGCTCGCCGGGCTCGAAGATGCCGGGGTAGCGGTGCAGGTTCTCGATGTCCACCCACGGCAGCAGGTCGGGCACCGCCTCCACGTCCCCGCTCATGGTCGGCGGGACGGGCGGCACCCACTTGGTGATCCCGAGCGTCTCCGCGAAGTCGGTGCCGTCGGCGGCGGCCCGGTCCAGGTCGACCCCGGCGAGCGCGGCAGGCCGGCAGACGATTCCCTGTGACAGCTCCCCGCGCAGGCGCACCGCCTTCACCCGGTCCGAGGCCTTGCCGGCGAGCCGCCCGGTCAGCCCCAGCTCCTCGACGAGCGCGGCGGGCAGGACGGCCTGCTCGGGGATGTAGACGGCGGTGTCGCCGGTCCGGTAGGCGCCCTTGGCGACGACGGCGCGGTAGAGGCCCACCTGGGCCAGTTCCAGGGCGTCGGCGTCGGGGTGGGGGTGGACGGTGAGGACTTCGGCGGTGACGCGCAGGGTGGACATGGTCAGGGCTCCGGATGCTCGGGTCTCGGTCTCATCGCGACCCACCCTGACGTCCCGTGAAATCCCTGCCCATCGCTTTTCCGCACTGGTATCGTCGCGATCTTCGCCGGGCCGGGCCCGGACGGAGTCCCGTCAGGACCACACCGTGGCCTCTCCCCCGCTGACCGCCGCCCTCCGCCGCGTCGACGCCGTCTTCGGCGGCCTGACGGCTCCCGCCGAGGGGTGCCTCCACTGCTACGGGGCGGAGGAGCTGGCGCTCCTCGCGATGCCCCGGGCGCCGCTGGGCGACGACCTGGCACGCCAGTTCTTCCACAAGGAGCCCGGGCACTTCGGCGACCACCCGGCGGTGCTGCGCCGGGTCCTGCCCGAGTTCCTCCGCTACCTCGCGGACGGCAGGTTCTCCGGCATGGGATACGCACCCGCCGGCCTCGGCCGGGTGCGGTGGCAGGAATGGCCCGCCGAGCAGGCCGGGGCGATCACCGGTTTCCTCGACGTGTGGTGGCGGGAGACGCTCGCCGACCCCGAGCCCCCGTACGGGGTGGGGGCGGTGTGGGAGCTGTGCGTGGAGATCCACCAGTCGCTCGCGCCCGTGCACGACGTCTGGGCGGCCGCGCCCCGGGGCGGGACGGCGGACCGGCACCTCGCCGACTGGGTGGCGCACCGGATCGAAGACCTGCTCAACGACGACTCGTCCGTCCTGCCCTGGTACGTGGACCTGGACGGCGTCCTCCTGCCCGAGCTCCAGGCCTGGCTCGTCGAGCACGCCCACGCCCGGCTCGCCGGCCACCCCGATCCGCTGCTCGCCCGCAAGGTCGCGCTGCTGGCGCTCGCGGAGGAGGAGCGGTGGTCCGCCTACTCGGAGCTGGTCGCCGGCACCGACTAGGGGTCCAGGCCCGGCAGCGTGTCCTGGTCGACCTCGTGGCGGCGGGTGCGGATGTCGGGGGCCGGGGGATGGAGCTTGGCGTCGCAGGTGGGGCCGAGGCCGGTGCGGCGGGAGTCGGCGCCGGTCAGCGGGCGGCCGCAGAGGCGGCAGCGGACCGTGCGCGGCGACGCGCCGGCGGCGGAATCGACCGCGATTGCCAGCGGTTCTTCACTCATGTTGTCATCACACCCTAGTCTCGACGAGGAGCTCCCCCATGAGTCTGTACGACATCCCGCTGAAGAACCTGGCCGGCGAGCCGGTCTCCCTTGCCGACTACCGTGACAAGGCCGTGCTGGTCGTGAACGTCGCGTCCAAGTGCGGTCTCACCCCGCAGTACGAAGGCCTGGAGCGGCTGCAGAAGACGTACGGCGAGCGCGGCCTGACCGTCGTCGGCGTGCCCTGCAACCAGTTCCTCGGGCAGGAGCCGGGGTCGGCAGAGGAGATCCAGTCCTTCTGCTCGACGACGTACGGCGTGACCTTCCCCCTGCTGGAGAAGACCGAGGTCAACGGGGACGGCCGGCACCCGCTGTTCACCGAGCTGACGCAGGTCGCCGACGCCGAGGGCGAGGCCGGTGACGTGCAGTGGAACTTCGAGAAGTTCCTCATCTCCGCCGACGGCACCGTGACCCGCTTCCGGCCCCGCACCGAGCCGGAGGCCCCCGAGGTCGTGGCGGCCATCGAGGCGCTCCTCGTCTGAGCCCGCCCCCAGGGGTGGGGGGGGGGGGGGGGCCCCCCCCCCCCCCCCCCCCCGGGGGGGGGCGGGGGGGGGGGGCCCCCCCCCCCCCGGGGGGGGGGGGCGGGGCGCCCCCCCCCCCCCCCGCACCCCTGGGGTATGATCATCGGGCTCTGCACACGGCAACCGGAGGAGGTGGGTTCGATCCGCACCACGCAGGATGGAAGCTCCCCCTCGGCGGCCGTACCACCAGCTCGGTCGTAGCGGCCGCGGGAGCCTCCACACGGCTTCCCGGAAGGTCTCTCATGTCGCTCGACCCCACCGTCCCCCTCCGCTCCACCACTGTCGCCCGGCTCCGCGCCGCGGGGTGCGTCTTCGCGGAGGACGAGGCGGAACTCCTCTTCTCCGCCGCCCGTGACACCGCCGAACTCGACCTGCTCGTCGAACGGCGCGCCGCCGGGCTCCCCCTGGAACACGTCGTCGGCTGGGCCGAGTTCGGCGGGCTGCGGATCGCCGTCGACCCCGGCGTCTTCGTGCCCCGGCGGCGCACCGAGTTCCTCGTCGAGCGGGCCGTCGCGCTCGCCGCGCCCGGCGCCCTCTGCGTCGACCTGTGCTGCGGCTCCGGCGCCGCCGGCGCGGTACTGCTCTCCGCCGTCCCCGACGCCCGGGTGCACGCCGCGGACATCGAGCCCGCCGCCGTCCGCTGCGCCCGCCGGAACGTCGAGCCGCGCGGCGGCCGGGTCCACGAGGGCGACCTCTTCGCACCGCTGCCGGACGAGCTGCGCGGCCGGGTGGAGATCCTGGTGGCCAACGTGCCGTACGTGCCGACCGAGGAGGTCGCGCTGCTGCCGCCCGAGGCGCGGGAGCACGAGCCGCTCGTGGCGCTCGACGGCGGCGCCGACGGACTGGACGTGCTGCGGCGGGTGGCCGCCGGGGCGCCGGAGTGGCTGGCGCCGGGCGGGCGGCTCTTCGTCGAGACGAGCGAGCGGCAGACCGGGGCGGCGGCCGAGGCCGTCACCGCGCACGGACTGACGCCCCGGTTCGAGGTCTGCGAGGAGCGGTACGCGACCGTGCTCGTCGCGACCCGGGAGGACTGAGCCGCCCGGACCGCTCAGCGGCCGAAGGTGTCGATACCCTCGACCAGCCAGCTCCCGTCGCGCAGCACGACGTCCACGGCGAACATGGCGCCCGCGTAGACGCCTTGGTCCTGGGCCTTCTTCTTCGGCGTCCCGGCCGTGCTGACGCTGCTCTGGTCGGCGTAGACGAGGACGCGGGCGCGGTCGCCGTCGATCCGCTCGACCGCGCTGTCGGTGACGGTCGTGGTGATGACCGACTTCTGCTCGGCGGCCTGCGCGAGCACCCCGGCGAAGAGGGTGCGGTGCTGCTCGACGGCCTTGCCGGTGAGGAAGGTCTTCGCGGCCCGGTCGAAGGCGGCCGCGTCGGTGTGGTCGTAGGAGAAGAGGGCGGCGACGGCCTCGGCCGTCCGGCCCTTGATCTCGCTGGTCCGCGCCGGGTCGGTGAGGGCCGTGTTGGCCCGGGCCGGGTCGTCGCGCAGCTCGCCGGCCCTGCTGTGCGCCCAGCCCGCGAAGCCGCCGAGCAGGAGCGTCAGGGCGCAGAGGACGAGGAGGGGGGCGCGGTGCCGCGTACCCGCCGCCGCCTCGCTCCTCCCCTTGCGCTTCTCCCCGACCTGCCCGCGCGTCTTCCGGCTCGTCTTCGCGTCCGTCTTCTCGTTCTGTTGTTCTTGTACGGGCTTCGCCGCCGTTCGCCGTCGCGTCGCCGGTGCGGGCTCGGTCAGGAGGCCCACGGGGCCCCGGGGGTCGGTGCCCGGCTGGTCGGCGCGGGCCTGGCGACGGCGCTCGCGGTTGAGGTGGTGGCGGGGCGTCGGCATGGTGCGGTTCCTTTCGGGTGCTGGCGGCTCTCGCGGTGCGGCCCGGGCCCTGTCCCGGTCAGCCGGTCGCGGTGCCGCCGACGGGGGCCTGCCCCAGTCCGCTGAGCTTCCACTGCCCGTCGGTGCGGGTGAGTTCGCCGAGCATGCGGCTGTCCTTGTCGGTGCTCTTGCGGTCCGGCGTGGTGACGGTGACGCGCAGGGCCACGAGCAGCCGGGCGCGTCCGGCGCGGTCGTCGAGCTCCGTGACGGCCCCGGCGAGCACCCGGGCCGTCGTCACCGTCTTCGCCGCCTTCACCTGTCCTTCGAACTCCGCGCGCCCGTCGACGAGTTGTCGGTGGAGTTCGCCCGTCGTGGACGACTCCCAGAGGTCGAGCCCGCGGTCCGTCCGCCGGTGGTCGAGCGTGTTGAGGTTCTGCACGGCCTGCTCCCCCGCGGCGAGCGCCCGGTCGCGTTCGGCGGCGTACGCGGCGGAGTCGTCGTGGGCGGCGGCGTACCAGGCCTGGCCGGTCCAGGCCGCGAAGCCGCCCGCGACCAGGGTCAGGACGAGGGCCGCGGCCAGGGCCGGCCGGGCGCCGGCCCGGGTGCGGACGGCGCGTGTCATGGGGTGCTCCCGTCTCCCGCTCATCGTCAGCGGGTCCTGATGTCGGTGATGACCCAGCGGTCGTCCTGGAACCGGGCGGTGACGGTGAGCTGGGCGGCCGCGGTGGTGGCGGCGCCCTTGTCCCGCCGGGAGACCTGGTCGAGGAAGACGAGGAGGCGGGCGCCGTCCCCGTCGAGTTCGATCACGCCGGTGCGGACGGCCTGGGTGGAGAGGGTGATGCGCTGCTCGACGAGGCTCTCGCGGACCTGGGCGAAGAGCTCGGTGTACTGGCGGGCGGCGCGGCCGGCGAGGACCGTCGCCGCGCTGCGTTCGGCGGCGTCCGAACTGGTCGGCGTGTAGGAGAAGATCCGGGCGAGCCCCTCGCCGACGTCGCCGCCGACGCGGGTGGTGGCGGCGGCGTCGGTGAGGGCCTGGTTCCTGGCCGAGGGGGTGGTACGGAGCTGGTGGGCGCCGTGGAAGAAGGCGCCGCCGCCGAGGAGGAGCACGGTCAGCGCGGTGGCCAGGGCGGCCGTGCGCCACCGGGAGGCGCGGGGCTCGGGCGCGGCTTCCTCGGTGGCGGCGGGCTCCGTCTCCGGGGCCGTCCGTGTCGCGGTCATTCGGGGGTGGCCTCCTCGGTTCCGGCGACGGGGACGGCGCTGAGCGCCGACACCCGCCAGGTGGACGCGCCGGTGCGGGTCAGGACGGCCTCCAGGCGCTTGCGGTCGCTGGTGGCCGCGCCGGACCGGGGCGTGACGTCGACCCGTACGGTCGCGATGAGCTTCGCCGTGCCCGCCCGGGTGTCGAGTGCGGTGAGGGCGGCCTCGGTGACGGTGGCGCGGGCCGAGGGCCCCACCGTGGGCTCGGTGCGGGCCAGTTCGCCGCGGAGGGGGCCGGTGGAGGCGTCGCGCCAGGCCTCGATGCCCGCGGCGGCGCGCTCGCGGGTGGTGGCGTCGAGGGTGTGGAGGACGGTCAGGCGCTGCCGGCCCTCGGCGAGCGCGGCGTCCCGTTCGCGGCCGTAGGCGAGCTCCTGGTCGGTGCGGGCCTCGGTGTAGGTCCAGGCGCCGGTGGCGCAGAAGCCCGCGGCGAGGGTGAGCGCGCCTGCGGCGAGCAGTCGGCCCCGCCTCATCGGGCGCTCCCGGGCACGCCGAGGAGTCCGGCCAGGTCGGTCGGGCCGCCGGTCTGGCCCGGCAGGGCCAGGGCGCCGGGCAGCGGCCGTTCGCCCACGGCCCGGTCGGGGAGCCGGAGGAGCGAGCCGGGGACCCGCGCCGGGGCGGGGGCGGCGTCGCCCTTGGGCGCGTGGGCGGAGCCGCGGACGTTGGTCCCGGAGGCGGCGGGACTGGTGCAGGCGGCGCCGGTGTTGAGGGCCGGCGCGGTGCCGAGGTCCAGACCGTTGCGGTAGCGCGTACCGCCGTAGCCGGAGGTGCAGGGCAGCGGCTTGAAGAAGGTGACGGCCAGGCCGATGTTCAGGCGGCCGTCGTCGATGACGGTGGCGCCGGCGGAGACGGCGGCCGGGTACTTCACGAGGAGTTCCTCGATGCCGCGCTGCCGGGTGAGGGCGAGTTCGGAGGTGGTGAGGAGGTTGGCGAGGACGACGCTCAGACTCGGGTCGAGGTCGTCGAGGAGGCCGCTGACCTGGCCCGCCGCGTCGGGGGTGACGGTGAGGAGCCGGCGCAGGTCGGCGTCGGAGCCCTTGAGGGTGGCGGCGAGTTCGCGGGCCCCGGTGGCGAAGTCCCGAATGGCGCGGCTCTCGTCGGCCTGGGTGCGCAGGACGACCTCGCCGTCCCGGATGAGGCGGGTGGTGGCCGGGAGGGAGCGGTCGGCGGCCTCGACGAAGGCGCTTCCGCTGTCGAGGAGGACCTGGAGGTCGTCGCCGTGGCCCTCGAAGGCCTTGCCGAGTTCGTCGACGACCGTGCGCAGCGAGTCCAGGGGGACGGAGCGGGTGAGCGCGTTCATGCTGCCGAGGACGTCGGTGACGGGGGCGGGCACCTGGGTGTCGGACTGTTCGATGCGGGCGCCGTCGGCGAGGAAGGGGCCGCCGTCGCTCTCGGGACGCAGGTCGATGTACTGCTCGCCGACGGCGGAGAGCCCGGCGACGACGGCCTGCGCGTCGGCGGGGATCCTGGGCGCCGACTTCTTGATGCGGAGCTCGGCGACGACGCCGTCGGCGGTGAGGTCGAGGGCGCCGACGCGGCCCACGGAGACGCCCCGGTAGGTGACGTCGGAGTGGGTGAACAGGCCGCCGGTGCGGGCGAGGTGGACCCGGACGGTGTAGTGGTCGGCGACTCCGGCGAAGTGGCCGAGGTCGGCGTAGCGGACGCCGACGAAGGCGAGGACGGTGACGGCGATGACGAGGAAGGCGAGGTTCTTCAGCCGTACGGCACGGGTGATCACCGGCGTGCGCCTCCGTCCTTCGGTTCGTTCGCCTGGTTCGGCGTGAGGGCCGGCAGGGGCAGCGGGTCGGTCGGGGTGGGGGTGGGGCTCGGGGTGGGCGTCGGGTCGGCCTTCGGCACGAGGGGCGGGATCACCTCGGTGCCGGGGGCGGCGGCGAGGTGGAGGTAGGTGTTGAGGTAGTCGCCCTTGACGCCCTTCATGACCTCGTCGGTGAAGGGGTACGTGAGCAAAACCTGGAGCGAGTCCGGGAGGTCGGCGCCCGCGTCGGCGAGGGCGGTCAGGGTGGGGGCGAGGGCCTTGAGGTCGGCGATCATGTCCTTCTTACTCGCCTCGACGGTGGAGACGGCGACTCCGGAGAGGGTGTCCAGGGCGCGGAGCATGGTGAGGAGGGAACCCCGCTGGTTCTCCAGGGTCTTCAGTCCGGGCGAGAGGTCGGTGAGGACCGTGCCCACGTCCTTCTTGCGGCCGGCGAGGGTGGTGGAGAGCCGGTTGAGGCCGTCGAGGGCGCGGGTGATGTCGCCGCGGTGCGCGTCGAGGGTGGTGACCAGGGTGTCGACACGCCGCAGCATCGACCTGACCTGGGGTTCGCGTCCGCCGAGCGCCGCGTTCAGTTCGCGGGTGATGGTCTTGAGCTGGTTGATCCCACCGCCGTTGAGCAGGAGGGAGAGGGCGCCGAACACCTCCTCGACCTCGGTGTTGCGGCTGGTGCGGGCGAGCGGGATGACGCTGCCGTCGGTGAGCCGGGCGCCGGTCTCCCGGCGGGCGGCGGCCGGCCGCACCCCGCCGCGCGGCGCGGCCGCGGCCGGGGCGACGAGCTGGACGTACTTCTCGCCGAGGAGGCTGGACTGCTCGACGCGGGCGCCGGAGTCGGCGGGCAGCCGGACGTCTCCGTTGATCTTCAGGGTGACGCGGGCGGTCCAGGTGCCCGGGTCGAGTTCGATGGCGGTGACGCGGCCGACGGCCACGTCGTTGACCTTGACCGCGGACTGCGGCACCAGGCTGAGGACGTCGGCGATCTCGGCGGTGACCGTGTAGGGGTGGTCGCCGAGGTCGGCGCCGCCGGGCAGCGGCAGGTCCTGGATGCCGTCGAAGCGTACGGACGGGGTGGGGAGCGCGCCGACGGCGAGGGCCAGGCCGAGGCCGAGCGCGACGGCGCCGGCGGCTCCGGCGCCGGCGGCCCTGGCCGAGGGCAGACGGGGGCGTCTCACCGGTCCTCCTCTGCGGGGGTGGTGGGCGTGGGGCCGGTCGCGGAGCCTCCGGCGACCGGCAGCGGGAGCGGCGGTCCGCCCATGCTGATCTCGTTGAGGTTGGCGCGGCCGTCGATGGTGCGGGTGGCCGGGTCGTAGGCGTTGACGAGGTTGCCGGCGGCGAGCGGGGCGACGTCGAGGGCCTCGGCGAGGGAGGCGCGCTGGTCGACGAGGGTCCGGGTGAGGGGGACGAGCCGGTCGACGTTCTTCTTGAGTTCGCCGCGGTTGTCCTTGATGAAGGTCTTCACCTGGGCGAGGGCCCTGCCGAGTTCCTTCAGGGCGCCGGCGAGGTCGTCCTTGTTCTCGGCGAAGTAGCCGACGACCTCGTCGAGGCGTTCCTGGGCGGTGCGGACCTCGGTGTCCTTCTCCTTGAGCATGGTGGTGAAGGTCTGGAGCCGGCCGAGGCTCGCGAAGAGGTCCTCGCTGCTGCCGTCGAGGGTCTTGGCGGCCTTCCCGAAGCGGTCGATGGAGGTGCCGATGGCGGCGCCGTTGCCCTTGAGGTTCTTCGCCCCGGTGTCGAGCAGTTCGGTGAGGGCTCCGGCGGCGTTGGCGCCCTCGGGGCCCAGCGCCTCGCCGAGGTCGGTGATGGAGGCGTACAGCTGGTCGATCTCGATCGGGGTGCGGTTGCGGGAGGCGGGGAGTTCGGCGCCGTCGCCGAGGGCGGGGCCGCCGCTGTAGGCGGGGCTGAGCTGGACGTACCGGTCGGCGACGATGCTGGGGGCGACGACGAGGGCGCGGGCGTCGGCGGGGACGCGGACGCCTTCGTCGAGGCGGAGGGCGACGCGGACCCGGGTGCCCTGGGGTTCGACGGACTCGACCTCGCCGACGCGGACGCCGAGGACGCGCAGGTCGGAGCCGGCGTAGACGCCGATCGCGCGGTCGAACCAGGCGGTGACGCGGATGCCGTCCTCGTCGAGGGCGCGGACGGTGGCGAGGCCGCAGGCGGCGAGGACCGCGAGGGCGAGCCCGGTGACGAGGGGTTTCCTGGTGCTGCTCATCGTGTGCCGTTCCCCTTCGCCGTGGCCTGCTGCTTCGGCGGCATGCATCCGGTCGTGGGCTGCGAGCCCTCGGGCAGGTAGTTCCGGGGGACCACTCCGCAGAGGTAGCTGTCGAACCAGCGGCCGTTGCCGAGGGTGTTGCCGACGAGCCGGTAGTACGGGCCGACGAGCGCGAGCGTCTTGTCGAGCTGTCCGCTGTTCTTCTCCAGGACGTCGGTGACGCGGCCGAGGGCCTTCAGGGTGGGGCCGAGCTGTTTGTCGTTGTCGCCGACGAGGCCGCTCAGTTCGGTGCCGAGGGCGCGGCTGCCCTTGAGGAGGGCGCGGACGGCGTCGCGGCGCTTCTGGAGCTCGCCGAGGAGGGAGCCGCCGTCCTCCAGGAGCACCTCGAAGCTGGACTTCTTGTCCTTGAGGGTCCGGGTGAAGGTGGCGCTGTTCTCCAGGAGGCGGGCGAGTTCGGTGTCCCGCTTGGAGACGGTCAGGGAGAGCCGGGAGAGGCCGTCGGCGGCGCTGCGCACGTGCGGCGGGGAGTCCTTGAAGGTGTCGGAGATGGTGCGGAAGCTCTCGGCGAGCTTGCCGGTGTCGACGTCGTCGATGGTGCCGCTGAGGTCCTGGAAGGCCTGGGTGACGTCGTACGGGGACGTGGTGCGGGAGAGCGGGATGCGGGTCCCGGGGTCCTGGGGGGCGGAGCCGAGCGGGTCGAGGGCGAGGTACTTCTCGCCGAGGAGGGTCTTGATGGCGATGGCGGCGGTGGACCGGTCGCCGACCCAGGCGTCGCCGACCTCGAAGGTCACCTTGACCTTGGGGCCGTCGAGGGCGACGCCGGTGACCTCGCCGACCTTCACGCCGGCGACGCGGACCTCGTCCCCGGCGTCGAGCCCGGCGGCCTCGGAGAAGTCGGCGCTGTAGGTGGTGTCGTCGCCGACGAGCGGCAGCCGGTCGACGTTGTAGGCGAGGGTGGCGAGGAGGCCGAGGAGGACGAGTCCGACGACGGCGACCCCGACGGGGTTGCGTTCCTTCATCGGTCTGATCCGGCCGAAGAGGCTCATCCGCGGCACCTCGGTTCGGTGACGGCGATGCCGGTGGGCGGCTTGGAGCCGTCGGAGGTGGTGACGCCGCTCACGCGCGCCTCGCAGAGGTAGAGGTTGAACCAGGAACCGTAGGAGGAGAGGCGGGCCAGGGCCGTCAGTTTGCCGGGGGTGCGCTCCAGGAACCGCTCGATGCTCGGGGTGTGGTCGCCGAGGGTGGTGGAGAGCCTGCCGAGTTCGCGGATGTCCTTCTTGAGCGGGGCGCGCCCGTCGTGGAGGAGTCCGGCGGTCGTGGCGGTGAGGTCGCCCATGGCCCGGACGGCCTCGCCGAGGGGCTTGCGGTCGGTGTTGAAGCCGGTGACGAGTTTCTGGAGGGTGACGACGAGGTCCTCGAAGCCGGCCTCGCGGTCGTTGAGGGTGGTGAGGACGGTGTTGAGGTGGGTGACGACCTCGCCGACGACCTTGTCCTTGGCGGCCACCGTGGTGGTGAGGGAGCCGATGTGGCGCAGCAGGCTGTCGACGGTGCCGCTCTCGCCCTGGAGGACCTGGACGAGGGAGCCGGCGAGGTCGTTGACGTCGGCGGGCGAGAGGCCTTCGAAGAGCGGTTTGAAGCCGTTGAAGAGGAGGGTGAGGTCGAGGGCGGGGGTGGTGCGGTCGAGCGGGATGGTCTCGCCGTCGCCGAGGGTGCCGGTGAGCTCGCCGCTGCCGCGGCCGAGGGAGACGTACCGCTGGCCGACCATGTCGAGGTACTTGATGCCGGCGGTCGCGGAGCGGGGCAGCGGGCGGTCCTCGCGGACCTCGAAGGTGACCTGGGCGAGGCGCCGGTCGACGACGCGGACGTCGGTGACCTCGCCGACCTTCACGCCCGCGACGCGCACCGAGTCGCCGGCGACGAGGCCGGTGACGTCGGTGAAGAGCGCCTTGTAGGCGTGGGTGGCGGAGCCGACGCCGGTGTCGGCGATGCTGAAGCCGAGGACGGTGGTGGCCACCGCCGTGACGAGGACGAACGCCAGGGACTTGAGGACCGTGCCGGTGAGGCCGCGGCGGCGTGAGTACGCCGCTTCCTTCGCCTTCATCGCAGGGTCACCTCCGTTCCGCGGAAGGCCGGGCCGGCGAGCAGGCTGCTCCACTCCGGCAGTTCGCCGGGGTGCTTGCCGGCGGCGGGGGCGAGGAGTTCGGTGACGAGGTCGTTCTCCTGCGGGGAGTTGGCGGGGCCCAGGTCCTGGTCGGCCGCCGCCGAGGCGCGGGCGGCGGGCGCGACGGGGACGCCGAGGTAGGGCACCGGGTGGCAGCGGGGGCCGCCGCCGGAGCCGTACCGGGGGGTGTCGCGGCCGGGGACGTAGGCGCCCCTGGAGGGGACGGCGGTGACCTCGACGTGCAGTCCCGGCCGGTCGGTGCCCTTGCCGAGCGCCTTGTCCATGGCGGGGACGAACCGGGCGAGGGTGCCCAGGGTGCAGGGGAAGGACGAGGAGTACTCGGAGAGCAGCTCCAGGGTGGGCCGGCTGGTGGCGCTGAGCCGGATGACGGTGTCCTTGTTCTTCCGCAGGAAGGCGGTGAGGTCCTGGGCGGTGCGGGTGGTGGCGCCGAAGGTGCCGGCGAGGGCGGCCTCCTGCTCGGCGAGGGTGCCGCTGGTGGTGGTGAAGTCGGTGAGCGCGGTGAGGATGTCCGGGGCGGCGTCCGCGTAGAGGTGGCTGACCTTCACGAGTTCCTTGAGGTCCCGGGTGAGGGCGGGCAGCTGGGGGTTGAACCTCTTCAGGTGGGCGTCGAGCCGGGCGAGGGTGTCGCCGAGCTTCTCGCCGCGGCCTTCGAGGGCCTGGGAGACGGCCGACAGGGTGGCGGAGAGCTTCTGCGGCTGGACGGCGGTGAGCAGGGGCATCAGGTCGTCGAGGACCTGCTGGAGTTCGATGGCGTTGCCGGAGCGGTCCTCGGGGATGACGCCGCCGGGGCCGAGCGGCCGCGGCGAGGGGTTCGCGGGCGGGACGAGGGCGACGAACCGCTCGCCGAAGAGGGTGGTCGGCAGCATCTGCGCGCGGACGTCGGAGGGGACGTGGTCGAGGGCTCCGGGCTTCATGGCGAGGGTGAGGCGGGCGCCGGTGTCGGTGGTGTCGATGGCCCGGACCTCGCCGACGACGACGCCGCGGAGCTTCACCTCGGCGCCGAGGTGCATCTCGTTGCCGACGCTGCCGGTCTCGACGGTGACCGGGTCGGAGGCGGTGAACCTCTTGTCGTAGACGGCGACCGCCAGCCACGCGAGCAGCGCGGGGACCAGCAGGAAGACGACACCGGCGGAGCGGCGGCGCAGGGTCTGGCCTCGTGGAGCGTTCATGTCACCCCGCCACCTTCACGGTCGTGGTCGCGCCCCAGAGGGCCAGCGACAGGAAGAAGTCGGTGACGCTGATCAGCACGATGGCGTTGCGGACGGAGCGGCCGACGGCGATGCCGACGCCGGCGGGGCCGCCGGAGGCGCGGAAGCCGTGGTAGCAGTGGGCGAGGATCACCATCACGCTGAAGATCAGCACCTTGAGCATGGAGAGCAGGACGTCGGTCGGCGAGAGGAACAGGTTGAAGTAGTGGTCGTACGTGCCCTGGGACTGGCCGTTGAAGAGGACCGTGACGGTCCGGGAGGCCAGGTAGGAGGAGACCAGGCCGACCGCGTAGAGCGGGACGATGGCGACGACGCCCGCGATGATGCGGGTGGTGACCAGGTAGGGCATGGAGCGGACGCCCATGCCTTCGAGGGCGTCGACCTCCTCGTTGATGCGCATGGCGCCGAGCTGGGCGGTGAAGCCCGCTCCCACGGTCGCGGAGAGGGCGAGACCGGCGACGAGCGGCGCGATCTCGCGGGTGTTGAAGTACGCGGAGACGAAGCCGGTGAACGCGGCGGTGCCGATCTGTTCGAGGGCCGCGTGGCCCTGGAGTCCGACGACCGTGCCGGTGAAGAGGGTCATGGCGACCATCACGCCGATGGTGCCGCCGACGACCCCGAGGCCGCCGGAGCCGAAGGCGACCTCGGCGAGCAGCCGCTGCACCTCCCTGAGGTAGCGGCGCAGGGTGCGGGGGACCCAGAGCAGGGCCTTGACGTAGAAGAGGAGCTGGTCGCCCGAGCGGTCGAGCCAGCCGAGAGGCGAGGCCACCGTCAGCCTCCCTTCGGCGGGACGATCTGGAGGTAGATGCCCGTCAGCACCATGTTGACGAAGAACAGGAGCAGGAAGGTGATGACGACGGCCTGGTTGACGGCGTCGCCGACGCCCTTGGGTCCGCCGCGCGGGTTGAGTCCCCGGTAGGAGGCCACGATGCCCGCGATGAACCCGAAGACCAGCGCCTTGAGTTCGCTGATGTAGAGGTCGGGCAGCTGGGCGAGGGCGGAGAAGCTGGCGAGGTACGCGCCGGGGGTGCCGCCCTGGAGGACGATGTTGAAGAAGTAGCCGCCGAGGGTGCCGACCACGGAGACCATGCCGTTGAGGAGGACGGCGACGGCCATGGTGGCGAGGACGCGCGGGACGACGAGCCGCTGGACCGGCGAGACGCCCATGACCTCCATCGCGTCGAGCTCCTCGCGGATCTTCCGGGAGCCCAGGTCGGCGCAGATCGCGGAGCCCGCCGCGCCGGCGATGAGGAGGGCGACGATGAGCGGGCTGGCCTGCTGGATGACGGCGAGGACGGAGGCCCCGCCGGTGAAGGACTGGGCGCCGAGCTGCTGGGTGAGCGAGCCGACCTGGAGGGCGATCACGGCGCCGAACGGGATGGAGACGAGCGCGGCCGGCAGGATGGTGACGCCGGCGACGAACCAGAACTGCTCGATGAACTCCCGGAACTGGAAGGGCCTGCGGAAGACGGCCCGGCTCACCTCGGCGGCGAGCGCGAAGAGGCGGCCGGTCTGCCGCAGCGCCCCGCCGATCACGCGCCGCTCCCGGGGGTCGGCATCGGCACGGTCCGCGTGGCGGCCTGCCGCGCGTAGGTGTCCTCGATGGCGGCGCGGGCGGCGGGCGGCAGGGTGTCCAGCATGCCGAGGACCCGCTCCCGGCGGCGTACCACGGCGGCGCGCGGCGGCAGTCCCGGTGAGGGCTCCAGTTGCGGGACGATGACGCGGGGGACGTCGGGGCGGCCCGCGGCGCTGCCGGCCTCGGCGGCGAGGGCGGCGGCGTCCTTCTCCTCGGACATGCCGATGGGGCCCTCGCGGCGGCCGGCGAGGAACTGGGTCACGACCGGTTCGTCGCTGGTGAGGAGGACTTCGCGCGGTCCGAAGGTGACGAGGTTCCGCCGGAAGAACATCCCCATGTTGTCGGGGACGGTGGCGGCGATGTCCAGGTTGTGGGTGACGATCAGCATCGTCGCGTCGATCCGCGCGTTGAGGTCGATCAGCAGCTGGGAGAGGTACGCGGTGCGCACCGGGTCCAGGCCGGAGTCGGGTTCGTCGCAGAGCACGATCTGCGGGTCGAGGACGAGTGCGCGGGCCAGGCCGGCCCGCTTGCGCATGCCGCCGCTGATCTCGCCCGGCAGCTTGCCCTCGGCGCCGAGCAGGCCGACGAGTTCGATGCGTTCCATGACGACGCGCCGGATCTCGGACTCCCGCTTGCGGGTGTGCTCGCGCAGCGGGAAGGCGATGTTGTCGAAGAGCGTCATGGAGCCGAACAGGGCGCCGTCCTGGAACATGAGGCCGAAGAGCTTCCGGGTCTCGTAGATGTCCCGCTCCCGGCCGCCGACCATGTCGACGCCGTTGATGAGGACGCGGCCCCGCTGGGGTTTGAGCAGTCCGATGAGCGATTTCAGGAAGACCGTCTTCCCGGTTCCGGAGGGGCCGAGCATGACGCTCACCTCTCCGGCCGGCAACGTCAGCGAAACGTCCTGCCAGATGTTCTGCTTGCCGAAGGACATGGTCAGCCCCTCGACGGCTACTTCGATTCCCATACCACCTCCAGCAGGCGTGCGTGACGCGTGCGCCGCGGGCGCACGGTAGGCCGTTCCGGATCACCCGGACAATAGCTGTGGCGCAAACTCATTGATCCGCTTCCGCGTTTGTCACCGCGGAGACAAGGCGGTCTCCCGAACTTGTCTCCTGGGCGACAGATGAGGGCGCCGACCTGCGACTGGGCGTCGGCTCCCGGGAACGCTACGGCCGAGTAACCTCGCGGGGCAATACCGGATCCGGAGTTTTCGCGGAACAGGCACCCGACCGGGGCTTTTTATCAGGCGCGAGACAATTCGGGACGGCGACTTGTCACCGGCTGGAGAAATGTGCGGTACGGGGACCGGGGAAGCCCGTCCGACCTTGCATGATCGATCAGAATTGTCGACATTGCGCACTCCGGAACCAAGCGGATTCCCGCCACCGCTCACCCTCTTGACAGGCAATACAACAAGTTCAAAGAATCATGGTTCATGCCATTGTTCGGCTAAGTTTCCCGCAAGTAACGTCTCGTTTCGCGGCAGGGAAAGCGTCGGGCCGTCGGCCTCTCCGCTTCCACCGCAGCACCCCCACGAAGCACCCTCTGCCGGTCAATCCCCAAGGAGAGTCCCAGAGTCATGAAGAAGCCGATCAGAAACATCGCCGTGGTCGCGGGAGCCGCGTCGGCCGCGTTCGCCCTCACCCTCAGCCCCGCCACCGCGGCGGCCTCGACGGTCTGGACCGTCAGCCCCAACCCGGCCAACATCACCGCCGTCAACAGCGGGAACATCGTCCTCAGCGTCAACGGCATCGCGATGACGTGTACGAAGTCGAACGGCGCGGGCACCGGCGCGAGCACCACCGGCAACCCGGCCACCGTCGGCAAGATCAACTCCATCGCCTTCGGCGCCTCCGGCGCGCCCTGCACCAGCGTCCTGGGCCCGGTGACCACGGTCCCGACCACCCCGTGGACGATCGTCGCGCAGGACTACACCGCGGGCGTCACCAAGGGGTACGTCGGCAACGTCAACGCCAAGGTGACCGTCGGAGCCTGTGTCTTCCGCGTCACGGGCAAGGCGTCCGCCTCGTACACCAACTCGACGGGCGCGCTCGCCGTCAACAGCCTCGCCGGCGAGCTCACCGTCGTCGAGTCGGCCGGCTGCGGCTCGGCGGTCCCGCTCGGCGCCAAGCCGACCTTCAAGGGCACGTACCTCTTCAAGGTGGGCACGGCGATCCCGACGATCGTCGGCTCCAACCCGTAAGGCACCAGGGCTCCGCGTCCGTCCGGCCGGCCCCCGGCCGGGCGGACGCGGGCCTGTCCGCGCCCCGCGCCCGAGGAGACCCGCACCGTGCAGAAGCCTCCCGGAAGACCCGCCGCGACCGCGACGGCCCCGCTCGCGCGCGGCCCCGCCGCCCCGCCGGCCACGGCGGCGCCCTCCGCGGCCCGGACGGTGGCCCCGTCCGGCGGCTTCACCGCGGTGAACGGCCGGGACGTCGTCCTGAGCCTCGGCGGTCGCGCCGCCGGATCCCGGCCGGGCCTCGAGGGAAGCTGCCGGGTCGCGACGACCGGCACCACCACCGGCCCGGCGAGCGTCGGCACCACCCGTTGAGTCCCCTCCGAGCGGAGCACCAGATGCCAGGCCCCCGGCCCACCCCACGCCTCTCCCGCGCGCGCGTGCGCGGGGCGACGATCGCCGCGTTCGTGGCGCTCGCCCCGCTGCTCCCCGCGGCCGCCGTCGCCGTCGGCACGGTGCGGGTCGACGCCGCGCTGCCATACGTCTGCACCCTGCCCTCGGGGCCCCAGCCGGCGACGGTGCGGATCACGGCCGCCTTCCCCGAACGGGCCTCCGTGGGCGAGGAGATCCGGCCCGCCGACGTCGCCACGACCGTCGAGCTCCCGGCCTCGGCCGTCGCCGACCTCACCACGCCCCGGGCCGCCACCGTACGGGCCGAGAGGCGCCTCGCGGTCGGCGCGGCGCAGGACGAGCAGCGCACGGAGGCCACCTGGAGCGGCACGGGGCAGCCCGTCGCCGTGCCCGCCGAGGGGCCCCTCGTCCTCACCACGACCGGCGACGTACCGTCCCTGACCACGGGCACCGCGGGCGAGCTGGTCCTCACCGCCGGGGCGCTCGCCGTGGACCTCGCGCCGAGCGCGGCCGACGGGGCGGCCACCGCTCCCCCGTCGCTGGCCGTGGCGTGCGTCCCCGCCCCGGACGCGGAGGGCCGCACGGTGCTCGCCCGGGTCCCGGTCGGTGCCGGCGCCTCGACCGGTACGCCGTCGGCCCCGCCGCCCTCGACCACGGCGCCCTCCTCGCCGTCCCCGTCGCTCCCCACGGACCGGCCGGCCCCGCCGACCGCGCCGGGAGCCACCCGCGCGACGCCGGACCTCCCGACGCCCCCCGGAGCGGAGCCGCCGCCGGACGGCAGGGGACTCGCGACGGCCGAGGAGGAGCCACCGGGCACGCCGGCGCCCCGGCCGGACGCGCCGCCCTGCGTCACCGAGAAGCCGACGACGATGTCGCTGTCCGCGTACATCACCGGCTACTCGAACGTGCGGAAGCTGAACGGCGCCAACGTCATCCCGGTGTCGTGCGCCCTGATCGAACAGGGCCAGCCGCAGTTCGATCCCCGTGAGGACGGGGCCCACCTGATCACCAAGTCGACGGCCAGGCTCTCCTACCAGGGACGGGCACAGACCCCGCCCTTCCGGGCCACCTTCCTGACCTTCGGCTTCACCCCGACCACGGCGACCCTGGTCCTGGAGCAGACCGGGCCCATGAGCATCGACTCGGACGTCCTCCTGATCTTCCCCGACAACATCGCCGAGACGTACGTCAGGGCCCCCCTGGTCCTGCGCGTCCTGGACGTCCGGGTCAACGGCACCCCGCTGGACGTCGGACCCGACTGCCGCACCGAGAAGCCGCTGACCTCGCCGGAGCCCGACCCCGCCACGTACCCCGGAGACCACCTCGTCCTCGTGGGCAAGGGGCAGCTCATCAACGGGACCGACGCCGAGGGCTACGTCCTCACCGGCGGCGGCCCCCTCACCGGCACCGTCACCATCCCGCCCTTCAAGGACTGCGGCGCGGGCGGTGAGGACCTCGACCGGCTGCTGACCGCCGCCATCTCGGGGCCGGACAACCACGTCAAGCAGATCCAGGGCCAGACCTGCTCCGTGGGCATCGAGACGCCGCCTCCGGACCAGTGCACCGAGGACCGCCAGCCCCTCGTCATCCCCAAGCCCGAGCGCTGAGCCCCGGGCACCACCCCCGACCGAAAGGCCCCGCGATGCCCCTCGTCACCGCCCGCACCAAGCTCGCCACCGTCTCCGCGCTCACCGCGCTCGGCGCCTTCGCCTCCATGGGCACGGCGACGGCCGCCGCCCCGGTGCTCAACGGCGGCTGGGCGCCGTCCACCCGGTGTCCCGTCGACGCCACCGCGATGGTCTCCACGGACGGACTCGACACCTCGCCGCAGTGCGTCGTGTCGTACTCCCTCAGCGGCTCCATCAAGCTCGGCAACACCACGGTGCCCACCGGGAAGACCAACCTCCAGATCGGCGTCGTGCAGAACGCCGACGGCACCAACTCCGTCGTCGCCCCGGCCGGAGGCGCGCTCATCGCCGACTCCGCCACCGTCCCCGGCGGCCTCATGGGGCTGATGTGCCCGAGCGACATCCCGTTCATCACGGACATCTGCCGGAAGCTGTCGGACGCGAACCTCAACAAGATCACCGCCACCATGGAGTCGGTCGGCACGCCCTCCCAGTTCGACCAGATCGCCGGCGTGGTCACCGACCAGCCGATCGTGACCATCCCGGTCCGCATCCGCCTGCAGAACCCGTTCCTCGGCGACAACTGCTACATCGGCTCCAAGTCCGACCCCATCCTGCTGCGCCCCAAGAACCTCACGGCACCCGGGTTCGGCGTCCAGCGGTTCGACGGCGACGGCACCGCCAACGAGGAAGGCGAGATGAGCCGTCTCGACCTCCTTGGCGCCACCCAGTACGACAACAGCTTCGCCGTGCCCGGCGCCAGCGGCTGCGGCCTCGGCTGGTTCGGGATCATCGACGCGGCGGTCAACCTCAAGACCGGGCTGCCGGCCGCCGCCGGGAAGAACAAGCTCCTCCTGAACGACACCCGAACCCACCTCACCGGTCTGTTCGCCCCGGGCGTCCTCGCCCCCGACGCCGGCAAGATCTTCTCCCGCAACTGGCACTCGGCCGTCAACTAACGGCCACCCAGGAGTCATTACCGGCCGACTCGGCCCCGTACGACCGCCTCGCGTACATGACTCTTGCTCAAGTTGTGTACAGCACATACGAGGTGTCCTAGCTTTTCGGCGAATCCACATCGGTACGTACCTGATGGCTCCTGCGGCGTCCGCCAACCCGGCCGGGCGCCGCAGCGCCGCTCCCCCACCGGTCACGTAGCAGAGCAAGGGATCGGTCCATGCCCTCCATCGCACAGTCACCGGAGCTCGGTGAGCCGCTCGATCCGCTGCCGCGGGAGTTCGCCGCCCTGATGCGACCGGAGATCCCGGGTCTCGTCAAGGAGATCGGGTTCGAGATCGAGCGTGCCTACCCCGTGTACACGCACCTCTTCAACGGCCCCCACTGCGACGCCATCCGCCAGGGCGTCGAGCAGGCCCTGGCCGCCTTCGTGGACCGGGTCGACACCCCGGAGACCGACTCCACCCTCCGCGACGAGCTGCTCCGCCAGTTCGGCCGGGTGGAGGCGTACGAAGGGCGCGCCCTGGACTCGTTACTGGGCGCCTACCGCCTCGGCGCCCGCGTCGCCCTGCGGCGCGCCAAGAGCATCGGGCGCACCTACAACCTGTCGCCCACCCTGATCCTCGCCTTCGCGGACGCCCTCTTCGCGTACGTGGACGAGCTAGAGTCCCTCTCCCGCGAGGGCTACGTCTCCGTCAGGACCCGGGCGGTCTCCGACGTGGCGGCGCTGCGCAGGAAGCTGCTGCATCTCGTCGTCGCCGGGCCGCCGCTGCCCCGGGCCGCGGTCGCCGAGCTGTGCCGGGAGGCGTCCTGGCAGCTCCCCGCCGAGTGCACCCTGGTCGTCCTGCGGCCGCCGGCCGCCGGGGTGGTGCCCGACCGGCTCGACCGGGACGTCCTCGCCGACCTGAGTCTGCCGCACCCGCACCTGCTGGTGCCGGGGCCGCTGACCGCCGAGCGCCGGGAGATGCTCGACGCGGCCCTGGCCGGCACCCCGGCCGTCCTCGGGCTGACCGTGCCGCCGGCGCAGGCCGCCCACTCGCTGCGCTGGGCGAGGCGGGTCCTGCAGCTCGTCGACGACGGCGTCATCGCGGACGCGCCCGTCGTGGCGTGCGAGGACCATCTGACGACGCTGTGGCTGCTCTCCGACCCGGCGCTGACGGCCCAGCTGGCGCAGCGTGAACTGGCGCCGCTGGACGGTCTGTCGGGCACTCGCCGCGAGCGCCTCGTCGAGACGCTGCGGGTGCACGTCTCCACCAGGGCCCCGGCCGAGCAGGTCGGCGAGCTGCTCGGGGTGCACGCCCAGACGGTCCGCTACCGGCTGCGGAACCTCGACACCCACTTCGGCGACCGGCTCCTGGACCCCGAGCGCCGCTTCGCCCTGGAGGCGGCGCTGCGCGCGCTCCACCTCCACGGCCGGAGGTCCGCCGACTGACCCGCGGGGCTCACGCGGTCCGGGGGACGAGCCGGCAGCGGGCCGGTCCGGCGGCCTGGAGGGTGATCGCGGGGGCGACCGGCACCTCGGTGTCCACGGCCTCGAAGCCGTGGCGCCGGAGGATCGCCGCCAGCGCGATCACCGACTCCAGCATCGAGAAGTGCTGGCCGATGCAGGCCCGGGGACCGCCGCCGAAGGGGAACCAGGCGTAGCGGGGGCGGGCGGCCTCCGCCTCGGGGGTGAAGCGGTCCGGGTCGAAGCGCTCGGCGTCCTCCCAGTAGGCGGGGTGCCGGTGGGTGACCCAGGGGGCGACGACGACGTCGGCGCCGGCCGGGACGGCGACGCCGCCGATGGTGGTGGCGGCGACGGCCCGGCGGCCGATGACGGGCGCGGCGGGGAAGAGCCGCATGGCCTCCTTCAGGACCCGGGTGACGTACGGGAGGCGGTCGAGGTCGGCCGCGCCGGGGGCGCGGTCGCCGAGGACCCGGTCGACCTCCTCGTGGGCGCGCCGCTGGGCCTCCGGGTGGCGGGCGAGGAGGTGGAGGGCGAAGCCGAGGGAGGTGGCGGTCGTCTCGTGGCCGGCGAGCAGGAAGACGAGGACCTGTTCGCGGAGTTCGGTGGCGTCGAAGGCGCCGTCCTCGGCGGACTCGGCGCGGACGAGCAGGGACAGCAGGTCGTCGCCGTCCTCCTCGGCCCGGTCGGCGGCCTTGCGCTCCGCGATGATCCGGTCGCACTCCTGGTAGAGCGCCCGGTGCAGGGCGGCGGCGCGGCGGTTGCCGGGGGTGGGCCAGTCGCGGGGGACCTTGACGGGGGCGTAGCCGCGGCTGAGCACGTAGGAGCCGACGCCGGGGAAGCAGCGCTCGACGACCTCGACGGCGGAGTCGACGTCGGTGCCGAAGAGGATGCGGGCGACGGCGCGCAGGGCGAGCCGGGTGGACTCGTGGAGGACGTCGACGGTGGTGGCGCCGGAGGTCTCCCACTCGGCGGTGAGGGTGGCGACCTCGGCGGCGATGGCGTCGGCGTATCCGTCGACGCGGCGCTTGGTGAAGAGCGGCTGGACGAGCCGGCGCTGGCGCAGGTAGTCCTCGTCCTGGCTGGTGAGCAGGCCGTTGCCGAAGGACTCGCGGAGCTCCTGGTAGAAGGCGTTGTCCTTGCGGAAGTTGGCGGACTCGCCGGCGAGGACCTGCTGGGCGCCCTCGGCGGAGAAGACGGCGTAGACCTCGGCCCGGGCGCCGGGCGGGCCTGCGGTGATGCGGACGACGTCGCCGTGTTCGCGCCGGGCGCGCATGAAGGTGCCGAGCGAGTCGTTCCTGAGGTCGAACATCGAGCCGAGGACGGGCAGTCCGGTGAGGACGGGTGCTTCGGTGGCCATGTGGTGTTCCCCCTTGGTCGCGGCGCCGAGGGGATTGTCCCGCACCAAGTGACCGAAGGGTAGCTTCCGTTCGCGGAGCCGGGGGCGGTGAGGAACCGCGTCCACCTCGGCCTGACGGTCGGAGGTGGACGCGGGGTGGCGCTCCGGAACCCGGGGAGCGGTGGGTTCCGCGCGGTGCGACCGGCCGGTCAGTCGGCGTCGCGGGGGTCGAAGGAGTCGGTGTCGACGGTCAGCGGCTCCGGGAAGGCCCCGGCGACGTCGTCCCAGCGGGTGAACTTGAAGTTGGTGCCCTCGCGGTCGCCGTCCGCCGGGGTGGCCTCGCCGTCGTGGGTGACGAGCAGGCCCTTGGGGAAGGCGGAGCCGAGCGGCACGTTCACCACGGTGGCGCCGTCGGAGTGCTGCACCCCGTCGGTGGCGGTCCCGTCGGTGACGGAGAAGGAGCCGAGGTACGGGTGGGCGCCCTCGCGCGCGTAGACGGCGAAGGTGTCGTCGCCCTGGCTGGAGGCGAGGACGTAGCCGGTGCCGTTGTCGCCGTGGTAGACGGTGACGCCCTCCGCGTCGGCGCTCAGGTGCTCGCCGCCGAAGCCGGGGTCGTTCGCGGTGTCGAGGACGCACTCCTCCTCGGCCTCGTCGTACGTCCACGGGGTGCCGTACTGGCGGACGCGGTCGAGGAGTTCGGGGCGCTCGAACTCCTCGTCGTCGATCTCGACGCGCCAGAGGCCGACGGCCTCCTGCGCGGCGTAGAGGACGTGCTCCTCCTGGTCGACGGCCATGCCCTCGACCTGCGGCAGCTCGCCGGGATCGGCGCAGGGCCGCCAGGAGGTGCCGTTCGGGAGGGTGAAGGTCCGGGGCAGGTCGAGGGTGTCCTCGGTGCGGTAGCCGACCCGGCCGCCGCGGTCCTCCAGTTCGAGCAGGCGCAGCCGGCTGCGCTCGCGCTGGGAGACGACGACGTAGGCGTCGTCCCCGTCGCGGTAGGCGGAGAGGCCGTAGGAGGTGGTCTGCTCGTCGACCTCGGCCTCGCTCGCGGCGAAGACGGGGGTCACGTCGGCGGCGGTGACGTCCCGCAGCGGGGCGCGGCCGGCGGCGAGGGCGGCCGGGTCGATGGCGTAGGCGCGGATCCGGTCGCGGCCGCGGTCGCTGACGACGGCCAGGTCGGTCGGGCGGCCGTCGAGCTCGAAGCCGTAGACCAGGTCGACGTTGTTGAACCGTCCGGGGGCGGCGTCCTCGCCGGGGGCGGGCGGGGCGGCGATGTGCTGGAGGCGGCGGCCGTCGAGCCCGTACACGTCGAGGCCGCCCTCCTTGAGGGTGCCGATGACGAGGCTGCGGCCGGGCCGGGTGGGGTCGACCCAGACGGCGGGGTCGTCCGCGTCGGCGTTGCCGCCGGCCTCGTCGTCGTACACGACGGGCGTCTCGACGCGGGCGGTGACGGTGACGGGCTGGGGGGCGGCGGGGGCCGCGGCCACGACGCTGAGTGCGGCGGCCAGGGCGGTCAGAGCGGAGGCGCTCACGGTACTCCTCGGTAGCGTTCTCGGACGGGGCGACGCTACGGAGGCAGGGTGGAGGCCCCCTTGCGGACCCGTTAATTCCGCGCGATCGTCCGAGCCCGCCGTTTAGCATCCGGTTCATGGGGGCGGACATCGAGGGCGCGATAGAGGTGCGCGGGGCCGGGGGCCGCTGGGAGATCCGGGAGTGGCTGCCGGACGCCGCGCTGGTGCGCGACCGGGAGACGAGGGAGGTCCTCTTCGGGTACGGCGGCGGGCTCCAGGTCGACCGGCCGTTGTGGGACGCGCGGGGCCTCCCGCCGGACGCCTCCGCGGACATCCCGGACGACGAGATCAACCACAGCCATTCCCACGCCACCTGGGCCGAGGTGGCGGCGGTCGACTGGGACGCGCCGCTGAACGACCGCGCCGACGGCAACCACGTCGGGGTGTGGGTGCCGGGGCCGGACGGCGAGCTGGTCCTGGACCACGTCGCCCGGACGCCGCTCGCCGTCCTGGACGCGGCGGAGGAGCTGTTCGGCGAGGACCTGTGGCCGTACGAGTGGCCGCCCGGCGGCGAGGTCGCGCTGGACGGGGCGGTGTACCGGCCGGTGGTGTACACGGCGCGGATGTTCGCCCCGCCGGACGGCGACCGCTGGGGCCCGGTCTGGGCGCTGATGCGCGACCTGGCGGCCGTCCACGGTGACGAGAACGTCCGCCTGGTCGTCTGGTTCGGCTGAGGACTACCTGCCGACGGCGCGGCTGATGACCATGCGCTGGATCTCGCTGGTCCCTTCGAAGATGGTGTAGATGGCGGCGTCGCGGTGCATGCGCTCCACCGGGTACTCGCGGGTGTAGCCGTTGCCGCCGAGGATCTGGATGGCCTGGGCGGTGACGGACTTGGCCACCTCGCTGGCGTACAGCTTGGACATGGAGCCCTCGGCGTTCGTGAACGGCTTGCCGGCGGTGGCCATCCAGGAGGCGCGCCAGACGAGCAGGCGGGCCGCGTCGATCTGGGTGGCCATGTCGGCGAGCTGGAAGGCGACGCCCTGGTTCTCGATGATGGGGCGGCCGAACTGCACGCGGGTCTTCGCGTAGTCGAGGGCGACCTCGTACGCGGCGCGGGCGGTGCCGACGGCCATGGCGCCGACCGCCGGGCGGGAGGCCTCGAAGGTGGCCATGGCGGCGTTCTTGACCCGCTCGCCACCGGACCGGGCCTTCTCGCGGGCGCGGGCGAGCCGCTCGTCGAGCTTCTCCTTGCCGCCGAGCAGGCAGGAGCCGGGGACGCGGACGTCCTCCAGGACGACCTCGGCGGTGTGCGAGGCGCGGATGCCGTGCTTCTGGAACTTCTGGCCCTGGGAGAGGCCGGGGGTGTGCGGCGGCACGATGAAGGAGGCGTGGCCCTTGGAGCCGAGTTCGGGGTCGACGACGGCGACGACGACGTGGACGTTGGCGATGCCGCCGTTGGTCGCCCAGGTCTTGGTGCCGTTGAGCACCCACTCGTCCTTGGCCTCGTCGTAGACGGCCCGGGTGCGCATGGAGGCGACGTCGGAGCCGGCGTCGGGCTCGGAGGAACAGAAGGCGGCGACCTTGACCTCGTTCGCGTCGCCGTACATCTGCGGCACCCAGGTGCCGATCTGCTCCTCGGTGCCGTTGGCGAGGACGCCGACGGCGGCGAGGCCGGTGCCGACGATGGAGAGGGCGATGCCGGCGTCGCCCCAGAAGAGCTCCTCCATGGTCATCGGGATGCCGAGGCCGGTCGGGTCGAAGAACTGCTGGGCGTAGAAGTCGAGGGAGTAGATTCCGAGCTTGGCCGCCTCCTGGATGATCGGCCAGGGGGTCTCCTCACGCTCGTCCCACTCGGCGGCGGCCGGCCGCATGACGTCCGCGGCGAAGCCGTGGAGCCAGTCACGGACTTCCCTCTGGTCGTCGTTGAGCTCGAACGTGAAGTCGGCCATGTTCCCTCCCAGCAGTACGTTACTTGCGGTAACACCCAGTCTGTTACCGTCGGGTACAGCTGTCAACCTGCGGATCCTTCCCCGCACGGCCCGATCGGGCGGTTCGGCACAGCATGCCGGTCGGGTGTTACGTTGCGACAGCCTCAGGTCATCGCACGGGCGGGGAGACGCTTATGGACATCGCACACCGGACCACCGACCAGCAGAAGAGCGCCGAGCAGCGGCGGCGCGAACTGCTGGAGGCGGCGGACCGGGTGGTGCTCCGCGACGGCCCCAAGGCATCCATGAACGCGATCGCGGCCGAGGCGGGCATCACCAAGCCGATCCTCTACCGCCACTTCGGCGACAAGGGCGGCCTCTACCGGGCCCTCGCCACCCGCCACACCGACGCCCTCCTCGCCTCCCTGCGGGCCGCGCTCGACGCGCCCGCCGACCGGCGCCGCCGGGTCGAGTCCACCCTCGACACCTACCTCGCCTCCATCGAGGCGATGCCGCAGGTCTACCGCTTCCTCATGCACCCGGCCGACGAGTCCCACCAGGCCGAGCAGGGCTTCGACGTCGGCCGCCACTCCGCGCCGCTGCTCCGCCGCATGGGCGAGGAGCTGGGCCAGGTCATCGCCGAGCGCGTCGACCTCGGCCCGGCCGCCGAGGCGCAGGCCCGGATCTGGGGCCACGGCATCGTCGGCATGATGCACGCAGCCGGCGACTGGTGGCTGGGCGAACGCCCCTGCTCCCGCGCCGAACTCGTCCGCGCCCTGGCGGACCTCCTCTGGGGCCGCCTCGCCGAGGCCGACGACCGCCCGGACGGCCCCGGCTTCTGACCGCACCCGCCCAGGCCCGGGGCGCCACCCGGGCGCTCCGGCTTCCGAGCGGTGCCCCCTTCCCCGCGGCCACCGCCGGCCGGGGGCCGGGACGGGAGCGACCCCGTGGGGGCCACGGGCCCCGGGCCGCGGGGGCCGCCGCGTCCGGGCGCTCCCCCTCGGAGCCGTACCGGTGAAGCGCGCGCTACGCCTCCAGGGCTGACGCGCCCCCGCCCCAGGGCTGTTGGCGGATGGCGCGCAGGAGGCGTGATCTCCGCCACCCCGTGACGTGCTCCGCGTAGACGCGGCCCTCCAGGTGGTCCGTCTCGTGCTGGAGGCAGCGGGCGAAGAAGCCGGTGCCCTCGATCCGGACCGGGGTGCCGTCCGTGCGGACGCCCTCGACCACCGCGCGGTCGAAGCGGGCCACCGGCGCCTCCAGGCCCGGCAGCGAGAGGCACCCCTCGGGGCCCCGGTACACGTCGCCGTCCGCCTCGACCAGGCGCGGGTTCACCACGTGCCCCAGGTGGCGCACCTCCTCGTCGTCCGGGCAGTCGTAGACGAAGACCCGCAGCCCCACGCCCACCTGGTTCGCGGCGAGGCCGACGCCGTGCGCCGCGTACATCGTGGCGAACATGGACTCCACCAGCCGGTCGAGTCCGGGGCCGAACTCGGTGACGGGGGCGCAGGGCGCGTGGAGCACCGGGTCGCCGAGCAGGGTCATCGTCCGGACGGCTCCGGAGCTGCCGGGGATGGGGCGGTTTCGCATGGCGGTAAGGGTACGGTCCGCCGTGACCTCGCCGTTTCATACGGTCGGCACGGTGCCGCGGTTCGGGCTCCTGGCCGGTTCTCGATAGGCTGAGCCCCGACCGACGCAAGGAGGATCAAGGACGATGTCAGGACACCCCGGTAATCCAGAGCCGCTGACGCCCCGCGCCAAGCTGGCCGTGACCGCGGGCCGGGCGGCCGCCGCGGTGTCGCGGGCGGCCGGCCGCGGCAGCGGATCGGTGATCGGCGGCCGGGTGGCGCTCAAGCTCGACCCCGACCTGCTGGGACGGCTCGCGCAGCACCTGGACGTCGTCCTCGTGTCCGCCACCAACGGCAAGACCACCACGACCCGGCTGATCGCCGAGGCCCTGCGGGCCGCCGGCCCGGTGGTCTCCAACGCGCTGGGCGCCAACATGCCCGCCGGCATCACCTCCGCCCTCGCCGGCGGCAGTGACGCCCGGTACGGCGTGATCGAAGTCGACGAGAAGTACCTCGCCGGCGTCGCCCGCGACACCACCCCCAAGGCGATCGCGCTGCTCAACCTCTCCCGCGACCAGCTCGACCGCGCCGCCGAGACGCGGATGCTCGCCGAGAAGTGGCGCGAGGGCCTCAACGGCTCCAAGGCCGTCGTCATCGCCAACGCCGACGACCCGCTGATCGTGTGGGCCGCCTCCTCCTCCCCCAACGTGGTGTGGGTCGCGGTCGGCCAGGAGTGGAAGGACGACGCCTGGTCGTGCCCCTCCTGCGGCGGTGTCCTCCAGCGTCCGGGCGACGACTGGTTCTGCGGCGAGTGCGGCTTCCGCCGCCCCGCCCCGAGCTGGGCGCTCAGCGGCGACCACGTGCTCGACCCGCACGGCTCGGCCTGGCCGATCCGGCTCCAGCTGCCCGGCCGCGCCAACAAGGCGAACGCCGCCACCTCGGCCGCCGTCGCCGCCGTCTTCGGCGTGCCGCCGCAGGTCGCCCTGGAGCGCATGTACCAGGTGCAGGCCGTGGCCGGCCGCTACGACGTGGTCACCTTCCAGGAGCGTCAGCTGCGGCTGCTGCTCGCGAAGAACCCGGCCGGCTGGCTGGAGACCTTCTCGCTGATCGACCGGCCGCCGACGCCGGTGATCCTCTCGGTCAACGCGCGCGGCGCCGACGGCACCGACACCTCCTGGCTGTGGGACGTCGACTACGGGCGGCTCGCCGGCCACCCGATCATGGTGATCGGTGACCGGCGGCTCGACCTGGCGGTCCGCCTGGAGGTCGCGGGCGTCGACTTCCGCGTCTGCGAGACCCTCGACGAGGCCGTCGCCATGGCCCCGCCCGGGCAGATCGAGCTGATCGCGAACTACACCGCGTTCCAGGACGTCCGCCGCCGCGTGGGCAACTGACCCGCCCCGACTCGCAGAAGGAGTTGCAGCATGAGTGACAGCAGCCTGCGTGTGGTCTGGGTCTACCCGGACCTGCTCAGCACCTACGGCGACCAGGGCAACGTCCTCGTCGTCGAGCGCCGCGCCCGCCAGCGCGGCCTGGCCGTCGAGCGCGTCGACGTCCGCAGCGACCAGCCCATCCCCACCTCCGGCGACATCTACCTGATCGGCGGCGGCGAGGACCGGCCGCAGCGGCTCGCGGCCGAGCGGCTGCGCCGGGACGGCGGCCTCCCCCGGGCGGCCTCCAACGGCGCGATCATCTTCTCGGTCTGCGCCGGCTACCAGATCCTGGGCCACGAGTTCGTCAACGACCTCGGGGAGCGCGAGCCGGGCCTCGGCCTGCTCGACGTGACCACGGTCCGCGGCGAGGGCGCCCGCTGCGTCGGCGACGTGCTCGCCGACATCGACCCGCAGCTGGGCCTCCCCCAGCTGACCGGCTTCGAGAACCACCAGGGCATCACCCACCTCGGCCCGACGGCCCGCCCCTTCGCGCGGACCGTCATCGGCCGGGGCAACGGCACCGGGGACGGCACCGAGGGCGCGTACAACGACACCGTCTTCGGCACCTACATGCACGGTCCCGTGATGGCCCGCAACCCGCAGATCGCGGACCTGCTCCTGAAGCTGGCCCTCGACGTGAACGCGCTGCCGCCGACCGACGACCGCTGGTACGAGGCGCTGCGCGCCGAGCGCATCTCGGCCGCCACGCAGCCCGCCTGACCCTCCGCCAGGAGGCCCGCCGCGGCGCACGTCTGAGCGGGTCCGCGCACAGGGGATTCGTAAGTGAATACGGTGTCCAATCTGCGGACATCCGGTTCGGCCCCGCCATCCGGCAACGATAGGGTGGCGGGGATCCAGCCGGACGACGTGGTCCGGGAGTCGGCCCACGTTGCAAAGGTTTTTGGGCTATGCGCATTGGTGTGCTCACCTCCGGCGGAGACTGCCCCGGTCTGAATGCCGTCATCCGGTCCGTCGTGCACCGGGCCGTGGTCGACCACGGGGACGAGGTCATCGGCTTCCTCGACGGCTGGAAGGGCCTCCTGGAGTGCGACTACCGGAAGCTCGACCTCGACGCGGTGGGCGGCATCCTCGCCCGCGGCGGCACCATCCTCGGCTCCTCCCGGGTCCAGCCCGCGCACCTCGTCGACGGCGTCGAGCGGGCCAGGGGCCACGTCGCCGACCTCGGCCTCGACGCGATCATCCCGATCGGCGGCGAGGGCACCCTCAAGGCCGCCCACCTCCTCTCCGAGGCGGGCCTCCCCATCGTCGGCGTCCCCAAGACGATCGACAACGACATCGCCTCGACCGACGTCACCTTCGGCTTCGACACCGCCGTCACCGTGGCCACCGAGGCCCTCGACCGGCTCAAGACCACCGCCGAGTCCCACCAGCGCGTCCTCGTCGTCGAGGTCATGGGCCGGCACACCGGCTGGATAGCCCTGCACTCGGGCATGGCCGCCGGCGCCCACGCCGTCGTCGTCCCGGAGCGCCCCTTCGACATCGACGAACTGACCTCCCGGGTCGGCGCCCGCTTCGAGGACGGCAAGCGCTTCGCGATCGTCGTCGTCGCCGAGGGGGCCAAGCCGCGCGAGGGCTCGTCCATGGACTTCAAGACGGCCGGCACCGACATCTACGGCCACGAGCGGTTCACCGGCGTCGCCAACCAGCTCTCCGTCGAGCTGGAGCGCCGGCTCGGCAAGGAGGCCCGCCCGGTCATCCTCGGCCACGTCCAGCGCGGCGGCACCCCCACGGCGTACGACCGCGTCCTCGCCACCCGCTTCGGCTGGCACGCCGTCGAGGCGGCGCACCGCGGCGAGTTCGGCATGCTGACCTCGCTGCGCGGCACCGACATCGTCATGGTGCCGCTCGCGCAGGCCGTGGAGACCCTGAAGACGGTCCCCGAGGACCGCTACGACGAGGCCGAGTGCGTGCTCTGAGCACCGCCTCGGGCCCCGTGCGCCCGACAGCCGCCCCCGGTCGCGAGCGCGACCGGGGGCGGTTCTAGTCTGGTGCGGACGACAAGCGCGAAACGGGCTCGGCGCGCAATGGGCTCCAGGAGTAAGCGATGGATCACAGCGGGCACGGCATGACCACGGATCTGCCGCCGTTCACGCTGGGGCGGGGCCTGGAGTTCTCTCCCGACCTGTTCTTCCTCGTCGGGTGCCTGGTGGCGCTCGGCCTGTACGGCTGGGGAGTCGCCCGGCTGCGCGGGCGCGGGGACGCCTGGCCGGTCTCCCGGACGGTGCTCTTCACCGTCGGCGTGCTGACCGTCGCCCTGGTGATGTGCACCAAGCTGAACGACTACGGCATGGTCATGTTCAGCGTGCACATGGTGCAGCACATGGTGATCTCCATGGTCTCGCCGATCCTGCTGCTGCTCGGCGCGCCGGTGACGCTGGCGCTGCGGGCGCTGCCGGTGGCCGGGCGGGGGGCGCTCGGCCCGCGCGAGGTGCTCCTCAAGCTGCTGCACAGCCGGTACATGAAGATCATCACGCATCCGGTCTTCACCATCGGCATCTTCATCGCCAGCCTCTACGGCCTCTACTTCACCCCGCTCTTCGACACGCTGATGGCGTCGAAGCCGGGGCACATCGCGATGATGGTCCACTTCCTCGCCGTGGGCGTGGTCTTCTTCTGGCCGATCATGGGCGTGGACCCGGGGCCGCACCGGCCCGGCTACGTGATGCGGATGCTGGAGCTCTTCGCCGGCATGCCGTTCCACGCCTTCTTCGGCATCGCCATGATGATGGCGTCCCAGCCGATGGTGAAGGCGTACGAGAACCCGCCGGCCTCGCTCGGCATCGACGCGCTCGCCGACCAGAACGCCGCGGGCGGCATCGCCTGGGCGTTCAGCGAGATCCCCTCGGTGCTGGTGCTGATCGCCCTGGTCTACCAGTGGTACCACTCCGAGCAGCGGCAGGCGGTCCGCAAGGACCGGCAGGCGGACCGGGACGGCGACAAGGAGCTGGCGGAGTACAACGCGTACCTGGCCTCGCTGCAGGCCCGCGGACGCTGAACCGCCCCCGTGCCCGCACGGGAGTAGCGCCCGCCGCTCGTGGGGAGTCACCATGGCAGGGAGGCTTCCCTGGCCCCGGTCGCGAGGAGGGCGGGCAGATGTCCGGTTCCACGAAGGCGATGACGATCGTCACCTGTGCCGCGCTGGTGCTGATCAGCGCGTACACGGTGGCGCTCGGGAGCAGCGGCTGGCTCTGGTTCGGCTGGATCGTACTGGTGGTGGCGACGATCGGGATGGCGGCGGCGGACGGCGCCGAGTCGATGGCGGCGCCGCGCGGGCCCCGGGCGGGCGGGGCGGGCCCCGCGCCGCGCTGACGGCCCGGGCCGTTCTCGTCTGTGCCGTTCCGCGTCGTGCCGCTCGGCGGGCGCGCAGCGTTTCGTCCCCCGGTCAGCGCGGGGCGAGGACGATCCAGAGCTGTCCGGGCGCGAAGGCGAGGGGGCGGCCGTCGGGGGTGGTGAAGGCGGTGCCGCCGGCCGGGTCGGGGCGGGACCAGCGGGCCTCGTGGGCCCGGCCGTCGCGGAGCACGGTCGCCGTGCCGGTGCCGGTGGTCTCGGTGTACGGGGAGACGGCGCCGTTGACGTCGCGGAACGCGGAGGGGCGGACGGTGACCCGCTGGACGACGACGGTGGCGGGGGTGAGCGGGCCGCCGTCGGTGGTGGCGGCGGGGCGGCCGTCCATGGCGACGCGCCAGCCGCGGTCGGCGGCGGACCAGGTGAAGGCGTAGCGGGCGGCCGGGAAGCGGACGGTCTCGGTGGTGGTGGTGGCGGTGCCGCCGGCGGGCGCGGCGCCGAAGCGGAACCCGACGGGCCGGACGTCGGAGGCGTCCGGGGCGGCGGCCAGGGCGCGCTCGGGGCGCAGGTACAGGTTGTGCGGGGCGGGCCGATCCGGGGAGCGGCGGAAGGCTCCGGGGGCGCTCGACTGCTGGACGAGGTCGAGCGGGGCGGCTTCCAGGAGCGGGTTCAGGGCGCGCTGGGCGCCGGAGTAGGCGAGCGCGGGGTGGCCGAAGGGGCGCAGCAGGGAGATGTCGGACTCGCGGGCGCTGCGGACGGGACCGATGCTGTCCGGGAGGCGGGAGGAGTAGACGGCGAGCAGGCGGGTGGCACCGCCCTCGACCTGTTCGACGTAGACGAGGTCGGCGGCGCCGAGGCCGGTGTGGGGGCGGGCCGCGGCCACGTTGTCGATCTTCACGGCGAGGACCGGGCCGGTGCGGGCGGGCAGGCCGGTGAGCGGGGAGACGGCGCTCGGGGCGGTGCCGGTCCGGTCCGGGTCCCGGGGGCCGGAGTCCGAGCAGCCGTACAGACCGGCCGCGGCCGTCGCGCAGAGCAGCGCGGCGAGCAGGCGGCGGGGTCCCCGGGGTGCGGGCGTGCCGGGCATTTTCGGCCTCCCGGGTGAGTCGGGCCACTCCGACCAGTGGACCACGGGCGGGCGGGGGGTTACAACGGGCGGGACGGACGACGAACGGGGGTTCCCGGTGTTCTACCGGCTGCTGAAGTACGTACTGCTCGGGCCGCTGCTCAAGCTGCTGTTCCGGCCGAGGGTGGAGGGGATCGAGCACGTCCCCGAGGAGGGTGCGGCGATCGTCGCGGGCAACCACCTCTCCTTCTCGGACCACTTCCTGATGCCGGCGGTGCTCGACCGGCGCATCACCTTCCTGGCGAAGCAGGAGTACTTCACCGGGCCCGGGCTCAGGGGGCGGCTGACGGCGGCGTTCTTCCGGGCGGCCGGGCAGATCCCGGTGGACCGCTCGGGCAAGGAGGCGGGGCAGGCGGCGATCCGCGAGGGGCTCGGGGTGCTGGCGGAGGGCGAGCTCCTCGGGATCTACCCGGAGGGCACCCGCTCGCACGACGGGCGGCTGTACAAGGGCAAGGTGGGAGTGGCGGTGATGGTGCTGACGGCCGGGGTGCCGGTGGTGCCGTGCGCGATGGTCGGCACCTTCGAGATCCAGCCGCCGGGGCGCGTGGTGCCGCGGATCCGGCGGGTGACGATCCGCTTCGGGGAGCCGCTGGACTTCTCGCGCTTCGCGGACTCGGCGGACGAGCGGGCGGTGGTCCGGGCGGTCACGGACGAGATCATGTACGCGATCATGCGGCTGTCGGGGCAGGAGTACGTGGACGAGTACGCGGCCGTGGTGAAGGCCGCCGGGTCCTGAGCACGGCGGAGGGGCCGCCGCCGGGTGGCGACGGCCCCTCCTCGGGTCAGTCCGCTGCTACGGCCGCGGGGCGGCGTGCGGGGCGCACGTCTGGTCCGTGGCGTCGAGCTTCCCGGCGAGCAGGTAGGCGTCGACCTTGGAGTTGAGGCACGGGTTGACGAGGCTGGTGATGCCGTGCGACCCGGCGTCCTTCTCGGTGATCAGGCGCGAGCCCTTGAACCGCTTGTGGAGTTCGACGGCGCCCTCGTAGGGGGTGGCGGCGTCGCGCTCGGCCTGGGCGATGAGCACCGGCGGCAGGCCCTTGCCGGTCTTCACCTGCACGGGCTTCTGGCTCGGGGCCTTCCACGTGGCGCAGGGCAGGTTCATCCAGGCGTTGGCCCAGGTCATGAACGGGTACTGCTCGTGGAGGCGGGAGTTGTCCCGGTCCCACTTCTTCCAGCTGGTGGGCCAGGGGGCGTCGGCGCACTCGACCGCGGTGTAGACGGCGTTGCCGTTCTCCGAGGCGATGTTGCCGGCGGTGTCGGTGAGGTCCGCGGCGGCGTTGTCGATCAGCGGCTGCGGGTCACCGGCGGCGTACGCGCTCCACGCCTCGGCGACGGGGGCCCACATGGAGTCGTAGTACGGGGCGTTCTGGAAGAAGCCGATCAGCTCGGCCGGGCCGACCTTGCCGCCGAGCGGCTCCTTCTTGGCGGCGGCGCGCAGGGTGTCCCACTGCTGCCGGACCTCCGCCAGGGTGGAGCCGAGGTGGTAGGTGGCGTCGTTCTGGGCGACCCAGGTCATCCAGTCGGCGAGCCGGCCCTCGAAGGCGATGTCCTGGCCGAGGTTGGCCTCGTACCAGATCGACCGGGTCGAGGGGTTCACGACGCTGTCCAGGACCATGCGGCGGACGTGGGTCGGGAAGAGGGTGCCGTAGACGGCGCCGAGGTAGGTGCCGTAGGAGACGCCGACGAAGTTGAGCTTCTTCTCGCCGAGGGCGGCGCGGATGACGTCGAGGTCGCGGGCGGTGTTGGGCGTCGTCATGTACGGGAGCATGTCGCCGCTCTTCTCGGCGCAGCCCGCGGCGTACTCGGCGGCGAGCTTGCGCTGCGCCCGCTTGTCGGCCTCGCTGTCGGGGACCGGGTCGAGCTTGGGGCCCTTGACGAACTCGGTCGGGTCGACGCAGGAGATGGGGGCGGACTTGCCGACGCCGCGCGGGTCGAAGCCGACGAAGTCGTAGGCCTTGGCGACGTTCGTCCAGACCTTGTGGTTCGTGGTGACGCGGCGCGGGAAGCGCAGGCCGGAGCCGCCGGGGCCGCCGGGGTTGTAGAGCAGCGCGCCCTGGCGTTCGGCGGGGGTGCCGGTGGCGCCGATCCGGTCGACGGCGAGCTTGATCTTCTTGCCGTCGGGGCGGGCGTAGTCGACGGGGACGGTGACCCAGCCGCACTGGATCGGCTTCTCCAGGCCCCAGTCCTCGGGGCAGTCCTGCCAGTCGATCCCGGCGCGGGCGGCCCGGTCCGCGGCGAGCGCGACTCCGCGGGCCTCGGCGTCGCGGCCGTGGCGCTCGCCGCTGTCGGCATTGGCCGCCGGTGCCGCGAGCGCGCCCGCGACGAGCGTGGCGGCGATGAGCGTGCCGGCGGAGCCGAGCACTGCCGTACGTCGTCTCAAAGGTCCTCCCCCTGTCGGTGGTCGTCTGTTCGAGTGATCCTTTCGTCAACGGGCGCGCGACGACAGTCCGAACACCAGTTTCTTTGCCGAACCCATAACCGGATCGGGGTGTCCGCTGAGCGGTACACCCCGATCCGTCTCATTCGGGGGCGAGTTCGGCCAGGGCGGCGTCCAGGATCCGGCGCAGGACGAGCGCGTCGGGGGCGACGGCCGTGACGAGCGCCGCCGGCCCGGCGAGCGGGGTGAGCACCGCGTGCTCGCCGAGCGGACGCGCGGCCGGCGGCTCCTCCCCGTAGGACGGTTCGACCACGAGGAGCTGGCCGGTGGCGCGGTGACCGGCGAGGACGGCGCCGCCGTCCCAGCCGCCGGGGGCGCCGGGGCCGTACGCGAGCTCCTGGTCGAGCAGGGGTCGGCCGGCGCGGCGGACGGTGAGCCGGGAGACCAGGGTGCCGGGCGGTTCGCCGTGCCGGCCGAGGACCTGCTCCTCGCGCAGCACCAGGCGGGCGGTGGGGGCGAGCTCGACGGCGGTGCGCACCCGCAGGTGGGAGCCGTGGGCGCTGACGAGCTGTTCGGGGAGCCAGCGCAGGGAGGCGTCCGCGCCGACCCGGAGCCGGAGGTCGTACGCCGCCGGACCGGCGTCGCGACCCGGCAGGGCCAGCGTGGCGGCGGCCGAGTCGACCCGCAGCCGTGCCCCGTCCCGCACCTCGGTCTCGATGGCGAGCCGGTCGCCGCCGAGCGGGGCGCTCATCGCGCCGACCACCGTCACCCGCGCCCAGCCGGGGACGGCGGCACGGGTGCGGCGCACGGCGAGCGGACCGTCGCTCTCCAGGACCGGCAGGGAGCCGTCGGCCCCGGCGGCGATCCGGGCGGTGGCGCGCAGGCTCATGCGGTGGGCGCCGGGGCGGCCGTCCAGGCGCCGAGCCGCTCGCGCACCCAGGCGGCGACCGGCCCGACGCCCTCCTCGGACCGCAGCGAGGTGAAGACGACGGGGAGTCCGCCGCGCTGCTCGGCCGCGTCGCGGGCCATCCGGCCGAGGTCGGAGCCCACGTACGGGGCGAGGTCGGTCTTGTTGACGACGAGGAGGTCGGCGGTGGTGACGCCGGGGCCGCCCTTGCGGGGGATGTCGTCGCCGCCGGCGACGTCGATGACGAAGACCTGCGCGTCGACCAGGCCGCGGGAGAAGGTCGCGGTGAGGTTGTCGCCGCCGGACTCGACGAGGATCAGGTCGAGCGGGCCGACCGCGTCCTCCAGCTCCTCGACCGCCTCCAGGTTGGCGGAGATGTCGTCGCGGATGGCGGTGTGCGGGCAGGCGCCGGTCTCGACGGCCCGGATCCGCTCGGGCGGCAGCACGGCCTCGCGGAGCAGGAACTCGGCGTCCTCGCGGGTGTAGATGTCGTTGGTGACGACGGCGAGCGAGAGGGTGTCGCGCAATTCGCGGCAGAGCGCGGCGACGGTGGCGGTCTTGCCGGAGCCGACCGGGCCGCCGAGGCCGACGCGCAGGGCGCGCCGGGTGCCGTCGGGCCGGTGGGCGTCGGCGGAGACGGCGCCGTGGTGGGTGTGGCCGTGGTCGAGGTGCATGGGCGTACTCCCGTGTTACGAGGCGAAGAGGCGCACGGGCCAGGCCGCGTGCTGTTCGGCGGTGATGTCGAGGAGCGGCGCGGAGGCCGCGGGCAGCGCGTCGACGCCTTCGTGAGCGGCGGCGGTCGCCCTGGCCGCGACCTCGTCCATCTCGGCGGCGAGCCGGGCGAGGACGGCCGTCGCCTGGTACGGGTCGAGGCCCAGGAGCCGTACGGTCGCGGTGGCCGGCCCGCCGACCGCCTCGTACGCGGCGCAGTGCGCGGCGTCCTCCGGGCCGAGGCCCGCGGCCCGCGCGGTGACGCCGAGGACGACGGGCTGGTGCGCGCCGCGCGGGAACGCGGCGGCGAGCGCGTCGAGTCCGGGTCCCGGCCAGGTGGCCCGGGCGGCCCGCATCAGCTGCCGGCCGAGCCGGCGGGCGGCGGCGCGGAGCGCGGGCGAGGGGGTGCGGGCGTCGGCGGCGGCGTCGAGCTCGTGCGGGTCGAGGCCGAGGGCCGCGCCGGCGGCGAGGCCGGCCGCGGTGAGACCGGCGGTGCGCAGCCGCCCGCGGCAGAAGGCCTCCAGGCTCGCGGCGTCGTGGACGCGGCCGGCCTTGACGGCGGCCTCCGCGCCGCCCGAGTGGGCGTGCCCGCCGGCGGGGAAGCGGCCGTCGGCGAGCACGAGGAGGGCCGAGCGCGTCATCAGAAGAGGAAGTAGCGCTGGGCCATCGGAAGTTCCGTGGCGGGGGCGGGTTCGACCGCTTCGCCGTCGATGGTGACGGTGAAGGTGTCGGCGTCGACCTCGACGCGGGGCAGGGCGTCGTTCTCCCGCATGTCCGCCTTGGTGACGCGGCGGGTGGAGCGGATCGGGGTGAACTCCTTGGCGAGGCCGAGCCGCTGGGGCAGGTCGTCCTCGATCGCGGCCTCCGCGGTGAAGTTGACGGAGCCGGCGGCGGCCGCCCGCCCGAGCGCGCCGAACATCGGCCGGGGCAGCACGGGTTGGGGCGTGGGGATGGAGGCGTTGGCGTCGCCCATCTGCGCGTACGCGATCTGGCCGCCCTTGAGGACGACGAGCGGCTTCACGCCGAAGAAGGCGGGCTCCCACAGGACGAGGTCGGCCAGCTTGCCGGGTTCGACGGAGCCGATGAGGTGGTCCATGCCCTGGGCGACGGCCGGGTTGATCGTGTACTTGGCGACGTAGCGGCGCGCCCGGTGGTTGTCGGCGCGGCCGTCGCCGGGGAGGGCGCCGCGCCGCTTCTTCATGACGTGGGCGGTCTGCCAGGTCCGCAGGATCACCTCGCCGACGCGGCCCATGGCCTGGGAGTCGGAGGAGATGATCGAGATCGCGCCGAGGTCGTGGAGGACGTCCTCGGCGGCGATGGTGGAGGGCCGGATCCGGGACTCGGCGAAGGCGAGGTCCTCGGGGACGGCCGGGTTGAGGTGGTGGCAGACCATCAGCATGTCGAGGTGTTCCTCGACGGTGTTGACGGTGTGCGGCCGGGTCGGGTTGGTCGAACTGGGCAGCACGTGGGGCTCGGAGACCACGGTGATGATGTCCGGCGCGTGCCCGCCGCCCGCGCCCTCGGTGTGGTACGCGTGGATGGTCCGGCCCGCGATGGCGGCGAGGGTGTCGCCCACGAAGCCGGCCTCGTTGAGGGTGTCGGTGTGGATGGCCAGCTGGACGCCGGTCTCCTCGCAGACGCCGAGGCAGGCGTCGATGACCGCGGGAGTGGCCCCCCAGTCCTCGTGGATCTTGAAGCCGAGGGCGCCGCCGCGCAGCTGGGAGTGCATCGCCTCGCGGGACGTGGTGTTGCCCTTGCCGAGGAGGCCGATGTTGACGGGAAAGGTGTCGAGGGCCTCGAACATCCGGGCCGTGTGCCAGGGACCGGGGGTGACCGTGGTGGCCTTGGTGCCCTCGGCGGGGCCGGTGCCGCCGCCGACGAGGGTGGTGATGCCGGTGGCGAGGGCCTGCTCGACGACGGTCGGGGAGATGAAGTGGACGTGGGTGTCGACGCCGCCGGCCGTGACGATCCGGCCGTTGCCGACGATCACCTCGGTCTCCGGGCCGATGACGAGGGCGGGGTGGACGCCGTCCATGGTGTCGGGGTTGCCGGCCTTGCCGAGGGCGGTGATCCGGCCGTCGCGGATGCCGATGTCGGCCTTGACGATCCCCCAGTGGTCGATGACGACCGCGCCGGTGATCACGGTGTCGGGGGCGCCCTCGGCGCGGGTGGTGCGGGCCTGGCCCATGGACTCGCGGATGACCTTGCCGCCGCCGAAGACGGCCTCCTCGCCGGCCCGGCCGGGCCCGCCGCAGCGGTCCTCTTCGATCTCGACGAGGAGGTCGGTGTCGGCGAGCCGGACGCGGTCGCCGGTGGTGGGGCCGAACAGGTCGGCGTAGACGGCACGGTGGAGCTCAGGCACGGGTGTCTCCGTTCGGGACCGCGGCGCCCGAGGGGCCTTCCGGGGTCGTCACGTCCAGGGGGCCGGCCGTCTCGCCGCGCAGGCCCGGGACGATCCGGCGGCCGGCGATCGGCACGAGCTCGACCTCGACGGGGATGCCGGGCTCGAAGCGCACGGCGGTGCCTGCGGCGATGTGCAGGCGCAGCCCCCGCGCGGCGGCCCGGTCGAAGTCGAGACCGGGGTTGACCTCGGCGAAGTGGTAGTGGGAGCCGACCTGGACGGGCCGGTCGGCGGCGTTGAGGACGGTGAGGCGGGTGACGGTGCGGCCCTCGTTGAGGGACACGGGCCCGTCCCCGTGGAGGATCTCTCCGGGGATCATCGGCGGCGGCCCCCGTCAGACGATCGGGTCGTGGACGGTGACGAGCTTGGTGCCGTCGGGGAAGGTGGCCTCGACCTGGACGTCGTGGATCATCTCGGGGATGCCGTCCATGACGTCCGCGCGGGAGAGCACCTTGCGCCCGGAGGCCATGAGCTCGGCGACGGTGCGACCGTCCCTGGCGCCTTCCAGGATGTGGGCGGTGATGAGGGCGACGGCCTCGGGGTGGTTGAGCCGCACCCCGCGCGCACGGCGCCTCTCCGCCACGTCGGCGGCCACGTGAATGAGCAGGCGTTCCTGCTCGTGCGGGCTCAGCTGCACTCTTCCACCTCACAGTCGTCCACCGGGCCGCACCCGGACAGCTGCGGACCCTACCGACCGTCAACACGCTGTTGAACGGCGGAGATGCGGTGGACGGCCGGACATTGCACGTTAGGGCGGAAGTTTTTCCGGCGCGTTAACTCCTGCTTTGCGATTCCATGATCGTCGGATCGTCGGATCGCCGTGGCGAGCGGCGGCGCGCCGGGACGCGTCAGCCGGTGCCCGGATCGCCATGGTGGGCGGCGATGCCGAAGCGGCGCTGTTCACCGGTGGCGGAACCGAGCCCGCCGGCGAGCCCCGTCCCGGAGACGGAGCGGAGCACCGGCTCCTCGGCGACGTCCCGCGCCTCGGCCTCCAGTTTTTCGAGTCGCTCCAGGTCAGCGGCGGAGACCAGGGCCACGAGCGGCTTTCCGTGCCGGGTCACGACCACGCGCTCAGCGCCGTACACGACGCGGTTGATGAGGTCGGCGAGCTCCGCCCGCGCTTGCGTCACCGGGATCTCGTAGGTCATGCTCCCCATCTTACGGTCTGTACGTCCTGTACATTTTTGACAGAAGGAGGAGCCCCCGATGGAGGCACGTCACGTTCTGCCGGAGTTCTCGGAGCGGACCCCGTACGGCACCCGGACCCTCGATCCGTACGCCAAGCTCCTGGAGAACCGGATCGTCTTCCTGGGCACGGCCGTCGACGACGTCGCCGCCACCGACGTGATCGCCCAGCTCCTCCACCTGGACCACGCGGATCCGGGGCGGGACATCGCGCTCTACCTCAACTCCCCCGGCGGCTCGATCACCGCGATGACCGCGATCCACGACACCATGCGCAGCCTGGCGAGCGACGTGGAGACCACCTGCCTCGGCCAGGCCGGCTCCACGGCGGCGGTCCTGCTCGCGGCGGGCGCGCCCGGCAAGCGCATGATGCTGCCCGGGGCCCGGGTGACCCTGCGCCAGCCGGTCCTCGACGAGCCGTTCACCGGACAGCTCTCCGACCTGGACCTCCAGGCGCGCGAACTGCTGCGGCTGCGCGGCGTGATGACTGAGCTGCTCTCCGCGTACACCGGCCGGGAGGCGGCGGAGGTCGCCGCCGACACCGAGCGCCTGACCGTCCTGGACGCCTCGGCGGCGCTCGCGTACGGCCTGGTCGACGCCGTCATCGGGACGCGCCGGGCCGGCTCCGGCACGTCCACGGCGCGGTGAGGTCGCGATGGTGCCGGAGCTTCCGCCGCTGCCCGCCCTGACCCGCGCCGAAGGGCAGTTGATCGACGCCTACCTCGAAGTCGTCGACCTCCTGGGAAGGATCAACCCCTCCCGGGGCTCGCACACCTACGGGGCGCTGCGGGCGGCGCAGGCGCTGGTCGGACGGGCGGAGGCGCTGCGCGAGGCCCTGACCCTCATGCACGCGCGGGGCGAGAGCGAGGTCCACGCCACGACATTGGCGTGTGCGCTGCGGGTGTTGGACGGCGAGCGGCGGGCCGCCCGCGTCACACTGCCCGATCCCCGCGCGAGTTGACATTCCGACGTGTCGTGTCGAGCCCCGTACGGCCGACACGGCACGCAGGATCGCTCCCCCGTCCGGCGTAGTCGCGCGATCGACAGATGAAGTGTGCGAGTTGCACAACAGGTGTACACATCTGGCGGAATCGGACATTTCGATGCTGGTACGGGGCTCGTCGGTCAAACCTACGACGATCACGAAACCTACTTGTCCACCCGTATGGATCAGTCGTGAGGAGCCTCACAAAACGTCGTTTCCGCTCGGTTTTCGACCTGACTGTGGGTCAAGATCCTCGTCGACGACAAGCCCCCGCCATCCAGGCGGGGCGGCCCGGGCGGACGCCGAGTCCTGCCGCCGTCCCGGACGTCTGGTCGACAGGATTGGACCGGCAGGAGTGGAGGACCCGAGCAGTACGGGTCGATCGCGCCGTATCCCCGGCGCGACCGTCCCTTGGGGTGAAGCCGCAGCCGCGGCCGGGCATCTTCGCCTGCCCGAACCCGACAGGTCATCCTTCACAGGCGGCTGACGAAGGGTTGCGCATGACTGCGCAGATGCATGTCCCGTCCCTGCTGTCCCGGGCCGGAGCCGTCTCGGCTCTCACCCTCGCCGCCTTCGGCGGCACGCTCCTCGCACCGGGAGCCGCACCCGAGGCCCAGGCGGCCACCTCCCACGCGACGAAGGCCCTGAACGTGGCGGCGTCCAAGAAGGGCGCGCCCTACCGGTACGGCTCGGCGGGCCCCTCCCGCTTCGACTGCTCCGGGCTGACGCTCTACGCGTACAAGAAGGCGGGGAAGTCGCTGCCCCGCACCGCGCAGCAGCAGTACAACAAGACCCGGCACATCTCCGCCGGCAGCCGGCAGAAGGGGGACCTGGTCTTCTTCCACTCCGGCGGCAGGGTCTACCACGTGGGGATCTACGCCGGCAGCGGCAAGATCTGGCACTCCCCCAAGACCGGCTCCTGGGTGAAGCTCGACCGGATCTGGTCCTCCAAGGTCTCCTACGGCCGCGTGCGCTGACCCCCCGGCGCCCGCGGTGGTGTCCCCAGGTGCGGTGGCGCCGCCGCACCTTTCACCGCGGGCGCTCCTTCTTCCCACCGGCCCACGTCCACGGGCCGTCTCCCCAGAACGCGGCGATGACCCTCGAATCAGGCTCTCGTGGATACCTCCATCGCCCAGCCGGACCGCCGCCGGTCCCTCCAGGAACCCGGCGGCTCCCGACCCACGTGCGCGGACCGAGCCGGGCATTCCCGACGCGCCGGTTCAGCAGGCCGGGACGGCCGCCGCGGCCCAGGGCAGGGTGATCCACACCGTCTTGCCGCCCTCGGCGGTCGCCGTCACCGAGAGGCGTCCTCCGGACTCCGCCGCGAGGACCCGGATGATCGCCATGCCGCGGCCGTTGTCCTGCTGGACGGCGGCCGGGAGCCGGCGCGGGAAGCGCGGATGGCTGTCGGTGACGCCGATCCGCAGCACCTCCTCGCGGTCGAGGCGGAGTTCGACGGTGAAGGTGGGCGACTGCCCGAAGGTGTGCAGCACGGCGTTGGTGGCCAGTTCCGAGACCATCAGCCGGATCGAGTCCGCCGCGTCGCCGCCGTCCTCCAGACCCCAGCGGCCGAGCACCTCCGCCACGAACCTCCGCGCCGTGGCGACCGCTGCCGGTTCGCTGGGCAGAGTGACGGATGCTTCCTGCTGATCAGCCATGGCGACGTCGTCCCTTTCCCGCCGGGGACGTCGCCCCGGCTCGCGCTCCGCGTCAGCCTGCCACCGATCGGGTACCCGGGTGGGTCGTTCTCCCGAGATATGCCCCGTTCTGTCGCCCGATGCGGTGAACTCCCGCCCTGTCGACGGCGCGTGGGTGGTAGAGGGGGATCGCCGTGCGTCCGGTGCTCAGCGGGTCCCGGCCGGCGCGGTCCGCACGATCGTGGCGACCGCGCGCTCGACCTCCGCGTCCGTGAGGTCCGCGCGGGCCGTCAGCCGCAGCCGCGAGATGCCGTCCGGCACCGACGGGGGCCGGAAGCACCCCACGGACAAACCCTGTTCGCGGCAGTCGGCCGCCCAGCGCAGGGCCTCCTCGGGGCCCGGCGCGTGGACCGAGACCACGGCCGCGTCCGGTCGGGCCGAGACGAACCCGGCCTCGGTGAGCCTCCGGTGGAGCGTCCCGGCGACCGCCCGGACCCGCTCGGCGAGCCCCGGCTCCGCGGCGATCAGCCGCAGGCTCGCGAGCGCCGCGCCGGTGGCGGCCGGGGCCAGACCGGTGTCGAAGATGAAGGTGCGCGCCGCGTTGACCAGGTGCTCGATCACCCGGGCCGGGCCGAGGACCGCGCCGCCCTGGCTGCCCAGCGACTTGGAGAGGGTGAGGGTGGCCACCACGTCCTCGTCGCCCGCGAGGCCGGCGCCGTGCGGCGCGCCCCGGCCGCCCGCGCCGAGGACGCCGAAGCCGTGCGCGTCGTCGACGACGAGACCCGCGCCGTGCGCGCGGCAGGCGGCGGCGAGCTCCTCCAGCGGGGCGCGGTCGCCGTCGACGGAGAAGACCGAGTCGCTGACGACGAGCGCCCGCCGCCCCTCGTGCGCGTCCAGTGTCTTGCGCACGGCGTCGGGGTCGGCGTGCGGGACGACCTCGGCCTCGGCGCGGGCGAGCCGGCAGCCGTCCACGATCGAGGCGTGGTTGGCGGCGTCCGAGACGATCAGCGCGCCGGGGCCGCCGAGCGCGGTGAGCGCGGCGAGGTTGGCGGTGTAGCCGGAGGAGAAGACCAGGGCGGCCTCGAAGCCGCAGAAGGCGGCGAGTTCCTCTTCGAGCGTGGTGTGCAACCGGGTCGTGCCGGTGACGAGCCGTGAACCGGTCGCGCCGGCGCCCCAGCGGCGGGCGGCCTCGGCGGCCGCGCCGGTCACCTCGGGGTGCCGGGTCAGACCGAGGTAGTCGTTGCCCGCCAGGTCGAGGAGGTCCGAGTCGGCCGGGCGCGGGCGCAGGGTCCTGACCAGGCCGGCCTCGGCCCGGCGGCGGGCCTCCACCCCGGTCCAGTCGAAGGCGGCGCGGCGCGCGGGCGGGGTCGGCTGGGCCTGGGGCATGCGGCGCTCCTTCGGTCGGCACCGGGCGCGGGCGCCTCGGGCCCACGCCCTCACGGCGCCAGGGATCGACGCCTTTTGTAGGCAGCGCACAGACCCTAACGGCAGGAGGCCAAGGTCGGGATGTGGTCATACACACACCTCGATCACGCCCGTTTGTTCAGATCCTCCTTGGCCCGGGGGTGTGCCGTAGGCAAGGATCAGCCCTTATGGACCTGCTGAACACGCTGGTGGAGAAGGGGCTGCGGCGCGAGACGCCGACCCGTGAAGAAGCGCTCGCCGTGCTGGCGACCTCCGACGACGAGCTGCTCGATGTGGTGGCGGCGGCCGGGAAGGTACGCCGTCGGTGGTTCGGGCGGCGGGTGAAGCTGAACTACCTCGTCAACCTGAAGTCCGGGCTGTGCCCCGAGGACTGCTCGTACTGTTCTCAGCGGCTCGGCTCCAAGGCCGACATCCTCAAGTACACCTGGCTGAAGCCCGACGAGGCGTCCGAGGCGGCGGCGGCCGGCATCGCCGGCGGCGCCAAGCGCGTCTGCCTGGTGGCGAGCGGCCGCGGCCCGACGGACCGGGACGTCGAGCGGGTCGGCAGGACCATCGAGGCGATCAAGGAGCAGAACGAGGGCGTCGAGGTGTGCGCCTGCCTGGGTCTGCTCTCCGACGGCCAGGCCGAGCGGCTGAAGTCGGCCGGCGCGGACGCGTACAACCACAACCTCAACACCTCCGAGGGCACGTACGGCGAGATCACCACCACCCACACCTACGCGGACCGGGTGGACACCGTGCAGAAGGCGCACGCGGCGGGCCTCTCGGCCTGCTCGGGCCTGATCGCGGGCATGGGCGAGACCGACGAGGACCTGGTCGACGTGGTGTTCGCGCTGCGCGAGCTCGACTCGGACTCGGTGCCGGTGAACTTCCTGATCCCCTTCGAGGGCACGCCGCTGGCGAAGGAGTGGAACCTCAGCCCGCAGCGCTGTCTGCGCATCCTCGCCATGGTCCGCTTCGTCTGCCCGGACGTGGAGGTCCGGATCGCGGGCGGCCGCGAGGTGCACCTGCGGTCGATGCAGCCGCTGGCCCTGAACATCGCCAACTCGATCTTCCTCGGCGACTACCTGACCAGCGAGGGCCAGGCCGGCAAGGCCGACCTCGACATGATCGCCGACGCCGGCTTCGAGGTGGAGGGCGCGGGCACCACCACGCTCCCGGCCCACCGCGCCGACGCGCTCGCGGCGGCCGGCGGCGGCTGCGGTTCGCACGACCGGGCGGCCGGCGGCTGCGGTACGGAGGCGGCGGCCGGGTGCGGCGGCCACGGGGAGACGGCCGGGGGCTGCGGCCCCTGCGGCGGCCACGCGGCGGCTCCGGCCGACGCCCCCGCGGAGGTGCCGGCCGGGGCTTCGGAGGCCCGCACCGACCTGGTGGCGGTGCGCCGCCGCGGCGCCGGCACGGACCTCGCCCCGAACGCGTAACGGACGACGATGCGCAACGACGAACTCCTCGCCCTGGACCGGGCGCACGTGTGGCATCCGTACAGCCCCATGCCGGGCCGTGCGGAGCCGCTGGTGGTCGCGTCCGCGTCCGGGGTGCGGCTGCGGCTCGCCGAACCGGCCGAGGGACACGCCGAGCTGATCGACGGCATGTCCTCCTGGTGGTCGGCCGTGCACGGCTACAACCACCCGGTGCTCAACGAGGCGGCGCGCGGGCAGCTCGACCGGATGAGCCACGTGATGTTCGGCGGGCTCACCCACGAGCCCGCGGTACGGCTCGCGGCCCGGCTCGTCGAGATCACGCCGGAGCCGCTGCGGCACGTCTTCCTCAGCGACTCCGGCTCCGTGGCGGTCGAGGTCGCCGCCAAGATGTGCCTGCAGTACTGGCGTTCGCTCGGCCGCCCCGGCAAGCGGCGGCTGCTCACCTGGCGCGGCGGCTACCACGGCGACACCTGGCAGCCGATGTCGGTGTGCGATCCCGAGGGCGGGATGCACCAGCTGTGGTCCGGCGTGCTCCAGCAGCAGCTCTTCGTGGACGAGCCGCCGGCCGCGTACGAGGAGTCGTACGCGGAGCTCCTCCGCGCCACCGTCGCGCGGCACGCCGACGAGCTGGCCGCGGTGATCGTGGAGCCGGTGGTGCAGGGCGCGGGCGGCATGCGCTTCCACCACCCCGGGTACCTGCGGGTGCTGCGGGAGGCCTGTGACGCGCACGGCGTGCTCCTCGTCTTCGACGAGATCGCGACCGGCTTCGGCCGCACCGGGACGCTGTTCGCCGCCGACCAGGCCGGGGTCTCCCCCGATGTGATGTGCCTGGGCAAGGCGCTGACGGGCGGTTACCTCTCGTTGGCGGCGACGCTGTGCACGAGCGCGGTGGCCGACGGCATCTCCCAGGGCGAGGTGCCGGTGCTCGCGCACGGGCCGACGTTCATGGGCAACCCGCTGGCCGCGGCGATCGCCTGCGCCTCCATCGACCTGCTCCTGTCCCGGGACTGGGCGCTGGAGGTCAAGCGGATCGAGGGCGGGCTCCGCGAGGGCCTCGCCGGCGCCGAGTCGATCCCGGGCGTCCGCGACGTGCGGGTGCTCGGCGCGATCGGCGTCGTCCAGCTCGACCACGAGATCGACATGGCGGCGGCCACGCGGGCGGCGGTCCGGGAGGGCGTGTGGCTGCGCCCCTTCCGGGACCTCGTCTACACGATGCCGCCGTACGTGACCGAGGACGCCGACCTGGCCCGGATCTGCGCGGCGGTCCGCGCCGCCGCGGCCGCGGGCTGAGGCAGGAGAGAGGAACGACATGGGCATCGTCGTCGTCAGCGGGACGGGGACGGAGATCGGCAAGACGGTCGTCACGGCGGCCGTCGCCGCCGCGGCGGTCGCCGCGGGTCGGTCGGTGGCGGTTCTGAAGCCGGCGCAGACCGGGCTCGCGCCCGGCGAGCGGGGCGACGCGGACGAGGCCGTACGGCTCTCGGGCGCGAAGACCTCCGCCGAGCTGGCCCGCTACCCGGAGCCGCTGGCCCCGGGCACGGCCGCACGGCGGGCGGGGATGGCCCCGGTCGGCCCCGAGCGGGCCGCGGAGGCGGCCCGGGCGCTCGCCGCCGAGCACGACCTGGTGCTCGTCGAGGGCGCCGGCGGACTGCTCGTCCGCTTCGACGAGGACGGCGGCACGCTCGCCGACGTGGCACGCCTGCTCGGCGCGCCGGTCCTCGTGGTGGCACCGGCCGGGCTCGGCACGTTGAACTCGACCGCGCTGACGGCCGAGGCGCTGCGGGCGCGCGGGATCGAGCAGCTCGGTGTCGTCGTCGGCAGCTGGCCGGCGGAGCCGGACCTCGCCGCGCGGTGCAACCTCGCCGACCTGCCGGAGGCGGCCGGCGCGCCGCTGCTCGGCGCGGTGCCGGAGGGCTCGGGCGCGCTCGCCCCGGCGGCCTTCCGCGCGGGGGCGGTCGACTGGCTCGCCCCGGCCCTCGGCGGCACGTGGGACGCGGAGGCGTTCCGCCGCACGTCCGGCGCCTGACGGGTGCGCGCCGCGCCGGAGGGCGCGCACCCCGGGGCACGTATCCCCGAAGAGGGGGCCCTTCCGGGGAGGTGGCCGTTCCGGGGCACGTATCCCCCGGGGAGGCTGCCCACCTCGGGGGGGTTCCCGCCGGACACGTGCCGTCCCGAGGCGCGTATCCCCGGACGCGTGCCGTTCCGGGACACGTACCCTCCGCGGGGCCGTTCCCTCCGCGGGGCGCGTCCCGTCCTCCCGGTGCGCGTCCCCCGCCCCGCGCGTGTCCCCTCCCCTAGGGTGAGGGGATGCGCGCACAGGTACAGGAGCTCGTCTTCGACTGCGGTGATCCGGCCGCGCTGGTCCGGTTCTGGGCGGGGCTGCTCGGCGGGGAGCCGGTCGACCGGAGTCCCGACTGGTCGTACGTGGAGCCGCCCGGTTTCGTCCGGGTCGCCTTCCAGCGGGTGCCCGAGGGCAAGGCCGTGAAGAACCGGCTCCACCTCGACGTGGAGGTGGACGATCCGGAGGCGGCGGCCGACGAGGTGGAGCCGCTCGGCGCGGTCCGGGTGGGCGGTCCCGTCACCGACGAGCAGGGTTCCTTCCAGGTCATGCGGGACCCGGAGGGCAACGAGTTCTGCTTCGTCACGGGGTGACGGGGCCGCGTCCACGGTGCGGAACGTGCTGGCTGGGCTCCGTACCCGCGTGATGGGATCGAGCCATGATCGAGATAGCGCTCCGTGCCGCCGTGCCCTCCGACGCCGAGGCCGTCCTCGCCTTCTGGCGGGAGTCCGCCGAGGGCACCTCCATCTCCGACGACCTCGACGGGGTGAAGCGGCTCCTCGCCCGCGACCCCGAGGCGCTGATCCTCGCCGTGGACGGCGACCGGATCGCCGGCTCCGTGATCGCCGGCTGGGACGGCTGGCGGGCGTCCCTCTACCGGTTGGCGGTGCTCCCCTCGTACCGCAGGCGCGGGATCTCCAAGGCGCTGCTCGCGGCGGCGGAGGAACGATTCGCCGCCCTCGGCGGGCGACGGGCCGACGCGATGGTCCTGGAGGGGAACGAGCGGGCGCGTCATGCGTGGGGCGCGGCGGGGTACGAGCGGCAGGACCAGTGGCGCCGCTGGGTGAAGCCCCTCGCGGGGTGACGCACCGCTCACCGGGCGATCCGCCGACCGTTTTGCCGATCCTTTACCATGAGATCTCCCTCGGACGGCCAGAGACCGTCCGAGACGACCGAAAGGTGTGAACGTCCGCCCATGGGCGAGCCTCCCAGTAGCCGACATCGACGCGGTCGACATCGACGCGGCCGACATCGCGCACTCCGTACCCCGCTGACTGATCATGGGACGGAGGTGAACCGATGACCGAAGTGCTTCTGCTCCTGGTGGCCCTGCTGCTCTCGATCGCGTGCGGCGCGTTCGTGGCGGCGGAGTTCTCGCTGACCACCGTCGAACGGGGCGAGCTCGAAGCCGCCGTGGAGCGCGGCGAGCGCGGCGCCGCCGGCGCCCTCAAGGCCGTCAGGTCGCTCACCTTCCAGCTCTCCGGCGCCCAGCTCGGCATCACCGTCACCAACCTCGTCGTCGGCATGCTCTCCGAGCCCTCGATCGCCGCGCTGATCAAGGGTCCCGTCGAGGCGCTCGGCCTCTCCGAGTCGGTGGCCTCCTCGATCGCCCTGGTCATCGGCACGGCCCTGTCCACCGTCGTCCTCATGGTGGTCGGCGAGCTGGTCCCCAAGAACTGGGCGATCTCCTCGCCCCTCGCGGTCGCCAAGGTCGTCGCGACGCCGCAGCGCGTCTTCACCGCCGCGTTCAAACCGCTGATCGGCCACCTCAACAACACCGCCAACCGGATCCTGCGCCGCCTCGGCATGGAGCCGGCTGAGGAGCTGGCCTCCGCCCGCTCCCCGCAGGAACTGGTGGCGCTCGCCCGCCACTCGGCGCGGGAGGGCGCGCTGGAGGCGGACACCGCCGAGCTGTTCGTCCGCACCCTCAACCTCGCCGAGCTGACGGCCGAGAACGTGATGACCCCGCGCGTCCAGGTGACCGCCCTGGAGGTCCAGGCCACCGCCGAGGACGTCGCCAACGCCACCCGCGCCACCGGCCTCTCCCGCTTCCCCGTCTACCGGGGCAATCTGGACACCGTCGTGGGCATCGCCCACATCAAGGACGTCCTGGCCATACCGGCGGACGAGCGGCGGCTGCGCCGCGTCGGGGACATCGCACGCGAGCCGCTGCTCGTGCCCGAGACGCTGACCGTGGACAAGCTGCTCGACCGGCTCTCCGGCAAGCAGACGATGGCCGTCGTCATCGACGAGTACGGCGGCACGGCCGGTGTCGCGACCCTGGAGGACATCGTCGAGGAGGTCGTCGGCGAGGTGCGCGACGAGCACGACCCGCACGAGACCCCCGACCTGGCGCGCGCCGGAGCGGACGAGGACGGCCGCCTGCTGTGGTCGGCCGACGGAGCCGCCCGCACCGACCAGCTGGAGCGCATCGGCCTGAGGGTGCCGGACGGGCCGTACGAGACCCTTGCCGGCGTCCTCGCCACCGGCCTGGGCCGGATCCCGGCCGTGGGCGACGCGGTGGAGATCGGCGGCTGGCGGCTCGACGTGGTCGACGCCTCCGGGCGGCGGGCCGCGCGCGTCCTGCTGCACGCGCCGCTCCCCGAGGACGAGGACCGGACCGGGGAGGACCACCGATGACCGCGATCCAGCTGCTGATCGGCCTGCTCACGCTGGTCGTGAACGCCTTCTTCGTCGGCGCCGAGTTCGCCCTGATCTCGGTCCGGCGCAGCCAGATCGAGCCGCTCGCCGAGTCCGGCGACCGGCGCGCCCGCAGCGTCGTCTGGGGCCTGGAGCACGTCTCCGCGCTGCTCGCGGCGGCGCAGCTCGGCATCACGCTGTGCACCCTGGTGCTCGGCATCGTGGCCGAGCCTGCCATCGCGCACCTCCTGGAGCCCGTCTTCGACGCCGTCGGCGTGCCGCACGGCCTGGTCCACCCGATCTCCTTCGTGATCGCGCTGACCGTGGCCACCTATCTGCACATGCTGCTCGGCGAGATGGTCCCGAAGAACATCGCGCTCGCCGAGCCCGCGAAGACGGCGCTGCTCCTCGGTCCGCCGCTGGTCACCCTGGCCCGCGCCCTGCGGCCGGTGATCTTCGCGATCAACGCCTTCGCGAACGCCCTGCTCAAGCTGTTGCGGGTGGAGACGAAGGACGAGGTGTCGGCGACCTTCTCGGACGACGAGCTGGCCCGGATGGTCACCGACGCGAGCGACGCCGGGCTGCTCGACGACCGTGCGACGGAACGGCTGCACGACGCCCTGGAGCTGGGCCGCCGCCCGGTCCGGGACGTGGTCATGCCGGTGGAGAAGGTGCGGTACGCGCGGGTGGGCACCACCCCGGAGGAGCTGGAGGCGCTGTCGGCGGAGTCCGGCTTCTCCCGCTTCCCCGTCGTGGACTCCGACCGGCGGATCCTGGGCTACCTCCACGTGAAGGACGCCCTGGACGTCACCCCGCGCGACCTGCCGTTCCCGGTGTCGGCGCTGCGCCCGATCGCCCGGGTGCGGGCGGCGACGCCGCTGGACGACGTGCTGACGGCGATGCGCCGCAGCCGGACGCACCTGGCCGGCGTGCTCGGCGAGGACGGCAAGCTGGCCGGCCTCGTCACGATGGAGGACGTCCTCCGCGAGCTGGTGGGGCGCCCTCTGGCTCCGTGACGCCGGCAGCGGCACCGCCGCGCGCGAAGGGCCCCGGGAACTCGGTTCCCGGGGCCCTTCGCGTCGTACGGCGCCGGTCAGAGCGCGCCGGCGGCGAGCCAGTCGTCGAGGAGGCCGCGGTCGCCGGCCAGGGTGAAGCGGGGGTCGTCGGCGTCGTACCGCCGGTGCATCAGAAGGAGCAGGTCGCCCGTGTCCGCCGTGACGGTCGCGGTCGGTCCGGTGCCGCCGCCGCCCCGGCTCCAGGCGAAGCCGCCGCCGCCGAGGACCAGCGTCCAGGCGGCGCCGCTGTCGCGCGCGACCAGGCGCAGCACGGCGCCGTCGCGGTCGAGGTGGGCGAGCGGCTCGGCGATCCAGGGGATGTGGGGCGCGGTGGCGAGGTGGTGGTCGAGGGCCTCCGCGGCCGGGCCGGGGGCGAGCGGCCGGGTCGTGCCGGTGAGCGCGATCTCGGCGTCGGCGAGGTGGACGACCGTCTCGGCGAGGACGTGGCGCGGGTAGTGGCGGACGTACGGCTCCGCTCCCGGCGACCAGACCGGTGCCGCGGGGTCGGCCGCGCGGGCGGCGGCGGCGAAGCCCTCGGCGCGGGCGGCGAACCAGCCGGGGTACGCGGCCGGGTCGGTCGGCGGGTCGAGGGCGAGGTCCCCGGGGCGGACCCGGGTGGCGGGGCGGGCGGTCACCAGGTGTTCGGCCCAGCCGTGGATCGTGCCGAGGTGGCGCGTGAGGTCGCCGAGCGTCCAGCCGGGGCAGGTGGGGACGGGTGTCGCCGGGTCGGCGCCGCGGACGGTGTGCGCGTACCGGAGGGCGTGGTCGGCGACCGCGTCGACGGTCGCGAGGTGGGGGTCCCCGTCGAGTCCGAAGCTCTCGGAGACCTGGAGGAGGTGTGCGCGCCAGGGCCCGGGCGGCTGGCGGAGGGCGGCCTCGCGGAAGAGCCGGTCGAGGGTGTGCCGGTCGGCGGCGCCGAGGCCGCCGAGGACGTGTCCGGTGTCCTCCAGCCACTTCACGGCGGTGTCGGGGTCGAGGACGTCCTCGTCGCTGGTCTCGACCGCGGTCACCAGCCCGGCCAGCGCCTCGGCCAGGGTGGTCAGGAGCGCGTCGCTCATCGGGTTTCCCCTCCCGGGTTCCCCTCGGCGGCCACGCATACCGCGCGGTATGATCGGCTCCGCCATGGAGATCAATGCCACGTACAACAGTCTCGTCGCTGTCGGGGACAGCTTCACCGAGGGTATGTCGGACCTGAGGCCCGACGGTTCCTACCGCGGGTGGGCGGACGTCCTCGCGGGCCGGCTCGCAGCCCGGGCGCCCGGCTTCCGCTACGCCAACCTCGCCGTGCGCGGCAAGCTCATCGGCCAGATCGTCGAGGAGCAAGTCCCCTTGGCCGCACGGATGGAGGCCGATGTCGTCACCCTCGTCGGCGGACTCAACGACACCCTCCGGCCCAAGGTCGACATGGGCCGCGTGAAGGGCCTCCTCACCGAGGCCGTGGAACGCCTCACACCGGCCTGCGGGCAGCTCGTCCTGATGCGCAGCCCCGGCCGGAACGGCCCGGTGCTCGACCGCTTCCGCCCCCGCATGGAGGAGCTCTTCGACCACATCGACGGGCTGGCCGCCCGGCACGGCGCCCTCGTCGTCGACCTGTACGGGGCGCCCGTCCTGGCCGACCCCCAGGTGTGGGACGTGGACCGGCTGCACCTCACCGCCGAGGGACACCGGCGGGTGGCCGAGGCGGTGTGGCAGACGCTCGGGCTCGACCCCGGCCACGACTGGCGGGAGCCGCTGCCCGCCGCTGTGCGGCCCGGCTGGGTGACCCGGCGCGTCGCGGACGCCCGGTTCGCGCGGGAGCACCTGGGCCCGTGGATCGGCCGCCGGCTCACCGGAAGGTCGTCCGGCGACGGCCGCCCGCCGAAGCGGCCGGAGCTGCTGCCGTACGAGACCCGGTCCGAGGTCTGACCCGGGCGGGGACGGCCGGCGGCGTGACCTGGGTCTCGTAGCAAGCTCCAGCCCGGACCACGGCGCTGGCCTGCAGAAATCACCAGTAAACTCTGGACACGTGACTGCTGCGACTGTGAAGCCCCGTATCCCCAACGTCCTGGCCGGCCGCTACGCCTCCGCGGAGCTCGCCGTCCTCTGGTCCCCCGAGCAGAAGGTGAAGCTGGAGCGCCGGCTGTGGCTCGCCGTGCTGCGCGCCCAGAAGGACCTCGGGATCGAGGTTCCGGACGCGGCGATCGCCGACTACGAGCGCGTCCTCGACCAGGTCGACCTCGGCTCCATCGCCGAGCGCGAGAAGGTCACCCGGCACGACGTGAAGGCCCGCATCGAGGAGTTCAACGCCCTCGCCGGCCACGAGCACGTGCACAAGGGCATGACCTCCCGCGACCTCACGGAGAACGTCGAGCAGCTCCAGATCCGCCTCTCCCTGGAGCTGATGCGGGACCGCGCGGTCGCCGTCCTCGCCCGCCTCGGCAAGCTGGCCGCCGAGTACGGCGAGCTGGTCATGGCCGGTCGCTCGCACAACGTCGCCGCGCAGGCCACCACCCTCGGGAAGCGCTTCGCGACCGGCGCGGACGAGCTGCTGGTGGCGTACGCCCGCCTGGAGGAGCTCCTCGGCCGCTACCCGCTGCGCGGCATCAAGGGCCCCGTCGGCACCGCCCAGGACATGCTCGACCTGCTCGGTGGCGACGCCGGCAAGCTCGCCGAGCTGGAGCAGCGGATCGCCGGTCACCTCGGCTTCGCGCACGCCTTCACCTCGGTCGGCCAGGTCTACCCGCGCTCGCTCGACTACGACGTGGTCACCGCCCTGGTGCAGCTGGCCGCCGCCCCGTCGTCCCTCGCCAAGACCGTCCGCCTGATGGCCGGCCACGAGCTGGTCACCGAGGGCTTCAAGCCCGGCCAGGTCGGCTCCTCCGCGATGCCGCACAAGATGAACACCCGTTCCTGCGAGCGCGTCAACGGCCTCATGGTCATCCTGCGCGGCTACGCGTCGATGACCGGCGAGCTCGCCGGCGACCAGTGGAACGAGGGCGACGTGTCCTGCTCCGTGGTCCGCCGCGTGGCCCTGCCGGACGCCTTCTTCGCGCTGGACGGCCTCCTGGAGACCTTCCTCACCGTGCTCGACGAGTTCGGCGCCTTCCCGGCCGTCGTCGCCCGCGAGCTCGACCGCTACCTCCCCTTCCTCGCCACCACCAAGGTCCTCATGGCCTCGGTCCGCGCCGGCGTGGGCCGCGAGCTCGCCCACGAGGCGATCAAGGAGAACGCGGTGGCCTCGGCCCTCGCCATGCGCGAGCAGGGCGTCGAGCGCAACGAGCTGCTCGACAAGCTCGCCGCGGACGAGCGCATCCCGCTGGACCGCGCGCGGCTCGACGAGCTGATGGCGGACAAGCTCTCCTTCACCGGCGCCGCCGCCGACCAGGTCGCCACCGTCGTCTCCCGGATCGAGGAGCTCGTCAAGCAGCACCCGGAGGCCGCCGCGTACACCCCCGGGGCGATCCTCTGACCCCGCCCCGCCGGTTCACCCGCGAGGAACTGGAGGCCGCCCGCGACCGCGTCGTCCCCGACGTGGCCGAGGGCGGCCTCGCCGTGCTCTTCTGCGGCATCAACCCGGGCCTGATGACCGCGGCGACCGGTCACCACTTCGCCCGCCCCGGCAACCGCTTCTGGCCGGTGCTGCACCTGTCGGGCTTCACCCCGCGCCTGCTGCGCCCCGACGAGCAGGACGAACTGCTCGCGTACGGGCTCGGCATCACCAACGTCGCGGCCCGGCCGACCGCGCGCGCCGACGAGCTGAGCCGCGAGGAGTACGTCGAGGGCGGCCGGATCCTCACCGCGAAGGTCCTGCGGCTGAAGCCCCGCTGGCTCGCGGTCGTCGGCGTCACCGCCTACCGCACGGCCTTCGCCGAACCGAAGGCGGCGATCGGCCCGCAGGAGCGGACCATCGGCACCACCCGGATCTGGGCGCTGCCCAACCCCAGCGGGCTCAACGCGCACTGGACGGCGCGGACCATGGCCGAGGAGTACGCCCGCCTCCGGGAGGCCGCGGGTCTCCCGCCGGCCACCGCTACGGCGGATCCACCTCGGTGACGACGGCGAGGAGCTGGAACGGCAGCTCCTTGTCCCACTGCGAGACCCCCAGCCCTATCCAGCGGGCACCGACCCGCCACAGCACCAGGTCGGGAACGTGGGCGCAGAGGTCCCCCCAGGGCCCGGGCAGCTCCTCCCCCTCCGTGCTCCGGGCGTGCAGCGACCACAGGCTCATCCGGTCGGGCTCGCCCCAGCGGGCCGTGAGCACGGCGGTCACTCCGTCGCGCTCCGCTTCGTACTGCTCCTCGACCGTCTCGCGGCGGTCGGGACCTGTCTCCCAGAAGTCCTCGCTGGTGGCCAGCGCGGCGACGTGGTAGCCGGGCCCGCTGTCGAGGTCGCCGGAACGCTCCGGCGACGCGGGGAACGCGCGCGATCGCAGTAAGTCGAGCTCCGACAGGAACCGCGTCGTGGTCATGACCCCAGTAAACCGCCCCCCACCGACAGTTGGCGCCGCGTCAGCCGCCTCCGGGTGCCGGGACGGGGCCCGGCGCGGATCTCGGGGCGGACACGTCGCGGACACGGGCCGGGGGCGACTGTCGCCGCTTCCGGAACCATTGAGTACCATCCGGCTGAGACGGGCACGAGCTGGGAGGACACACGGTGGGGCGGCTGACCGGCGGGGATCCGTCTCTGCTGCGGCGGATCAATTCCGCCGTGGTGCTCCATGCGCTGCGGGGCTCCGACGCCCGCACGCTGACGGACCTGACCCGCATCACCGGCCTGTCGCGGCCGACCGTCGAAGGCGTCGTCGAGGGCCTCATCGAAGGCGGTCTGGTCGTCGAGGTGGCGCCCGAGGAGGGCGAGGCCCGCCGTCAGGGCCGCCCGGCCCGCAGGTTCCGCTTCCGCGCCGAGGCCGGCCATCTGCTCGGCGTCGAGATCGGTCCGCACCGCGTGGCCGCGCTCCTCTCCGGCCTGGACGGCCGGATCATCGGCGCCGGCGCCCGTGAGGTGTCGGAGACCGCGGCCGCGGACGAGCGGCTCGACAAGGTGCGCGCGGTCGTCGCCGACGTGCTGCGCCGGGCCGGGGTGCCCCGGTCCAGTCTGCGTGCGGTCGGCGTCGGCACCCCCGGCATCGTGGAGGCCGACGGGACGGTGCGGCTCGGCACCGCGCTCCCCGGCTGGACGGGCCTGGCCCTCGGCGAGCGGCTGCGCCGCTCCTTCCGCTGCCCGGTGATCGTGGAGAACGACGCCAACGCGGCGGCCGTCGCCGAGCATTGGAAGGGCGCCGCGACCGACTCCGACGACATCGTCTTCGTCCTCGCCGGACTGAGCCCCGGGGCGGGCTCGATGATCGGCGGTCGGCTGCACCGCGGTTACGGCGGCGCGGCCGGCGAGATCGGCGCGCTGCACCTGCTGGGGCGGGGCGTGACCCCGGAGCACCTGCTGTCGACGACGGACGAGCCGCTGCACCCGCTGGACGAGCAGGCGGTGGCGGAGGTCTTCGCGCTGGCCCGGCGGGGCGACGCCCGGGCACAGGCCGCCGTGGAGCGGTTCACCCAGCGCCTGGTGCACGACGTCGGCGCGCTCGTCCTGGCGCTCGACCCGGAACTGGTCGTGGTCGGCGGCTGGGCGGCCGGCCTGGACGGGGTGCTCCCGCCGCTCCGCGAGGAGTTGGCGCGTTTCTGCCTGCGCCCCCCGCGGGTCGTCCTCTCCCTGCTCGGCGAGGCCGCCGTCGGTACGGGGGCCCTGCGCCTCGCCCTCGACCACGTCGAGGAGCAGCTGTTCGCGGTCGAGGGCGGAGTGACGGCCCGCCGCTGAACGGCCCGCCCGCGTGAGGACCCGCGCGACGAGGTCCCCTCACGACGAGGACCCGGCCTCGGGGAGGCCGGGTCCTCGTCGTACCGCCGGCGGCGGCGGTGCGGGAGTCAGGAGGCCATCGCCAGGTCGGTGGTGTCGCCGAAGGTGAGGCGGCAGGTGTCGGCCCGGTAGGTGGCGACGGAGACGGCGGCGGTACGACCTCCGGAGAGGTAGCGGGTCGTCACGACGAGGACCGGCGAGCCCGGGAGCCGGTCGAGCTCCTTGGCGTCCTCGGCGCGCGCGGACCCCAGCTCCACGGAGCGGTCCTGGCCGTCCAGGGCGAGGTGCTGGAGCTCGCGCAGCACGGCCGGGGCGCTCGCGGAGCCGTCGGCGTCGGCGGTGAGTCCGGCGACCGAGGCGGCCGGTACGTACAGCAGCTCGGCGGCGACCGGCTGCCCCTGGCCGAGGCGCACCCGGCGCACCACGTGCACGGACTCGCCGGCCGGGGTCTCCAGGAGCCGGGCGACGGCGGCGGGCGCCGTGCCGAGGACGGAGTCCTGGGCCTGCCAGGCGTCGTCGCCGACACCGGGCCAGGCCTGCTGAGTGGTCGAGACGTCGACCCCCACGCGCGGGGGCGCGACCGTGGTGCCGACTCCGCGCCGGCGCTGGAGGCGTCCTTCCAGCTCCAGCTGCTCCAGGGCCTGGCGGAGCGTGGCCCTGGCGACGCCGAAGCGGGCCGCGAGCTCGCGCTCGTTGGGCAGGATCTCGCCGACCGCGAAGTCGGAGTCGAGAGCTTCGCCGATCACCGTCTTGAGGTGCTGGTACTTCGGTTCCTGAACCGATTCCAGCTGCGTGGTCCCCACCCTGTCCTCCGAATTCGCCGTGTCCCGCGGCGTTTCCGCGCCCTTGTTTATTAAAGGTTCCTGCACTAACTCTGCGACGATAAGGCGAGCCACCACCTTGGTCAAGACCAATCCTCCGCCGAACGTCCGGAAATATGACCCTCTGGCCTTGATCGTTCACAGGACGTTCGCACCTTGGTGAGCCGCGCGCAGCACGAGGGCCCCGTACGCCGGATCGGCGGACGAGGCCCGAAGGGGGTGGTGCACGGCTCTTGAACTCGCGGCTACCGACCGGTAATCCTTGCTGACAGGACGTCTAAGAGGATGTGCGAGGGAGCCGGCATGCCTGCACGGATCACGTTCGAGTTCGAGACCCCGCGGGGACCGCGCACCACGACCCTGACGTACGAGCGCCGCGGAGCGGGCGAACCGCTGCTCCTGCTCCACGGCATCGGACACCACTGGCAGGCCTGGGAACCCGTCCTCGACGTGCTGGCCGCCGAGCGCGACGTCATCGCCGTCGACCTGCCCGGCTTCGGCGCCTCCGACGGGCTCCCGCCCGGCTGCGCCTACGACCTGTCGACCGTGACGCCGGTGCTCACGGCCTTCTGCGCGGCCGTCGGCGCCGAGCGCCCGCACGTGGCCGGGAACTCGCTCGGCGGACTGCTCGCCCTCCAGTTGGGCCGCGAGAAGGCGGTCCGCTCGGTCACCGCCCTCTCCCCCGCCGGATTCTGGTCCGAGGCCGAGCGCAGGTACGCCTTCACCACCCTGCGCGCGATGCGCGCGTCGGCCCGGGCGATGCCCGTCCCCCTCATCGGCCGGCTCTCCCGGACCCCGGCCGGCCGGACCCTGCTCACCAGCACCATCTACGCCCGGCCCGGGCGCCGTTCACCCGACGCGGCCGTCGCCGAGACGATGGCGCTGCGCGAGGCCACCGGCTTCCACGAGACCCTCGCCGCCGGCCGCACCGTCCTCTTCCGCGACGACCTCCCCGCGCTGCCGGTCACCGTCGCCTGGGGCAGCCGGGACCGGCTCCTCCCGCCCCGCCAGGGCGTCCGGGCCAAGCGGAACCTGCCCGGCGCGCGCCTCGTGCGGCTGCCCGGCTGCGGTCACGTGCCCATGAACGACGATCCCGCGCTCGTGGCGCGCGTCGTCCTCGACGGCAGCGCCGCCGGCTGAGCCGGCCGGCACCTTCCGCCGGGTGAGCAGTCCGGTGCCGAGCGCGGCCCCGGCGCCGACCAGCAGACCGCCGGCCGCCTGCGGCAGCCCGAGCCCGGCCTGGCCGACCGCGGCCGCGCTCAGCGCGGCCGCCACCGGGATGGCGCCGGTGTAGAGCGTGGCGCGCTCCATGCCGATGCGCTGGACCCCCATGTAGAAGAGGACGAAGCCGACGACGGTGGCCAGGGCCGCCTGCCACAGCAGCGCCCCCGCCTCCACCCCGGTCGGCATCCGCACGAAGCCGGCCCCGTCCACGGCGAGCCCGAGCAGGGCGGCCTCCACCGCGCCGACCCCGCAGACGGCGACCGTGAGCAGCCGGGGCCCGAGCGGGCGCAGCACCGGTACCGCGAGCACGGTGAAGCCGACCTCGCCCGCGAGGGCCGCCAGCGACCAGCCGAGCCCGGCCGGGTCGGTGCGCCCCCACCCCTGCACGGTGAAGGCACCGGCGGCGACGAGCAGCGCCCCGTACAGCACGGGCGGCGCGGGCCGCCGTCCTTCGAGGAGCGGCACGAGCACGGCGACCACGATCGGCGCGCAGCCGACGACGACCCCGGGGACGGCGGGTTCGGCGGTGCGCTCGGCCGCGAGGACCGCGAGGTTGAAGCCGACCATGCCGACGGCGGCCAGGGCCGCGATCCGCACCCACCGGCGGGCGTCGAGGAGCCGCAGCGGAGCGAGTCCGCCGCGGCCGAGGAGCGGCAGGAGGAGGAGACAGGCGGCGCCGTAGCGCAGCGCCTGCCCGCCCGCGTAGGGGTAGTCGCCGAGCAGGCCGTTGGCGGTGAAGGAGGCTCCGACGAGGGCATAGGCGAGGGTCACGAGGAGGACCCCGCGCAAGGCGTTCGCGTTCATGCTCCTGACGCTAGGGAGCCGTGCGGTCCCGGTTAAGGTCCACTTCCATGACGCCATCGGGGACCACTTCGGCCGCGACGCCATCGGGGGTGGCTGCGGCCGTGACGCGTTCCGGAACCGCTTCGGCCGATACGCGAGCGCGGAAGGGTCCGGCCGTGACGCCTACCGGGGCCACTCCGGCCGCGACGCCACCGCAAAACGGTCCGGCCGCGAGGCCATCGGGGGCGGCTGCGGCCGTGACGCCTTCCGGGGCCACTCCGGCCGTGACCCCGCCGGAAGACGGTCCGGCCGGGACCGGGGCCGCCGCGGCGGGAACGCGCGTCCGCGACGGCGGGGCGCAGCCCGCCTGGGAGTTGCTGCTTCCCGCCTCCGGGGCGCCCGCGCGGCGGCGGGGCCGGGCCCTCCAGGAGGCGCTGCGCGAGGCGGTGCGCTCGGGGCGGCTCGCGTCCGGAACCCGGCTGCCGTCGAGTCGGGCGCTCGCCGCCGACCTGGGGGTGTCCCGGGGGCTGGTGACGGAGGCGTACGAGCAGCTCACGGCCGAGGGCTACCTGCGCAGCGGCCGGGGTTCGGGCACCTGGGTCGGCGGCACGGTGCGTACGGGGCGGGCGGTGGCCGCGCCGCCGGACGGCGCCCCGGTGCCCGCGTCCGGGGTGTGCGCCGACTTCCGGCCGGGCACCCCCGACCTGTCGCTCTTCCCGCGCGCGGCCTGGGCCGCGGCGCAGCGGGCGGTCCTCGCCGAGCTGCCGCACAGCGCGCTCGGCTACCCCGACCCGCGCGGGCTGCCCGTGCTGCGCGCCGCCCTCGCGGCGCTGCTCGCCCGGCGGCGGGGCGTGGTCGCCGACCCCGACCGGCTGGTGGTGTGCTCCGGGGTGGCGCAGGCGACCACGCTCCTCGGCACGGTCCTGCGGGCGCGCGGGCACCGCGCCGTGGGCGTGGAGGACCCCGGCAGCCCGGAGCACGGCAGGCTCTTCGCCGCCACGGGCCTGGACACGGCCTGGCTGCCGCTCGACGGGGAGGGGCTGCGCCCGGGGCCGCTCGCCGCGGCGGACGTGCGGGCCGTGGTGGTGACTCCGGCGCACCAGTTCCCGTCGGGGATCGCGTGGTCGGCGGAGCGGCGCGGAATGCTCCTCGACTGGGCGCGGGCGGTGGACGGCCACGTCCTGGAGGACGACTACGACGGCGACTTCCGCTACGACCGGGCGCCGGTCGGCGCGCTCCAGGGCCTCGATCCCGAACGGGTCGTCTACACGGGCTCGGTGAGCAAGTCGCTCGCGCCGGGGCTGCGGCTCGGCTGGATGGTGCTGCCGGAGGCGCTCGTCGACGAGGTCGTCGAACGGAAGCGGACCATGGACCTCGGGCACCCGGCGCTCGACCAGGCGGCGCTGGCGCACCTGGTGACGAGCGGCGGGTACGACCGGCAGCTGCGCCGCTGCCAACGGGCGTACCGCGAACGGCGGGACGCGCTGCTCGCCGCGCTCGCGCGGCACTTCCCCGGGACGTCGGTGACCGGCATCGCGGCGGGACTGCACGTCATCGCGTGTCTGCCGGCCCGGTACGGGCCCCCGGAGCGGTTCGTGGCACGGGCGGCGGCCGCCGGAGTGGTGCTGCGTCCGCTGGAGGAGTACGGGACGGCGCGGCCGGCGGACGGGGCGGTGCGGCTCGTGATCGGTTACGCGCATCTCGCGCCGGCGGTGATCGCGGAGGGGATGCGGCGGGCGGCGGAGGCGCTCGGCGGCCGGTGAGCGGGCGCCGGGGCGAGCTGTTCACGCGGGGTTCGCGCGGGCGCCGCTCCCGGCGGCTAGGCAGGGGGCCGGTGCGCGCCCGCGCACCGGAGACCGGCCTCGACGTCCGCCCTTCGTGACGTCCTGTCGCCCCGACGTGCCCTCGGAGGCTCCGTATGACCCCGCACCCGCCCGGCGTCGATCCCGCCGCCCTTTCGTCCACCTCCACGTCCCCGTCCGCGCCCGAGGCGGCTCTCCCGTCCGCGCCCGCGCGCCGCGGTGTGCTGCGGGGCTCCCTCGCGGTCTCCGCCGGACTCGCCCTGGGCGGGGCCGGGTTCGCGGTGCCGGCCTTCGCCCTCTCCGGGCGCCCGGAGGCGCGGTGGGGCGTCCAGACCGGCGACGTCACCGCCCGTTCGGGGCTGGTGTGGGTGCGGTCGGACCGGCCGGCCCGGATGATCGTCGAGACCTCCGCGACGGAGTCGTTCCGACGGGTCCGCCGGCACGTCGGCCCCCTGCTCGGTCCGGGCACCGACTTCACGGGGACGACGCCCCTCCACGGCCTGCCGGCCGGCGAGCAGATCCACTACCGGGTCGTCCTCGCCGACCCGCACGACCCGCGGCGGACGAGCCGGGCGGTCACCGGCACCTTCCGGACGGCCCCGGAGCGGCGGCGGGACGGCGTGCGGTTCCTCTGGTCCGGCGACATCGCCGGACAGGGGTGGGGCATCAACCCGGACATCGGCGGCTTCCGCGCCTTCGAGGCGATGCGCCGCCTCGACCCCGACTTCTTCCTGTGCAGCGGCGACGCCGTCTACGCCGACGGTCCGCTGCAGCCGTCGGTGACGCTCCCCGACGGGCGGGTGTGGCGCAATCTGATGACGCCGGAGAAGGCGAAGGTCGCCGAGACGCTCGACGAGTACCGCGGCACCTTCCGCTACAACCTGCTCGACCGGAACGTCCGGGCCTTCAACGCGCAGGTGCCGACGGTCGCGCAGTGGGACGACCACGAGGTGCGGAACAACTGGTACCCGGGGCAGATCCTCGACGACCCGCGCTACACCGAGAAGGACGTGGACGTGCTCGCCGCGCGGGCGTCCCGCGCGTTCTCCGAGTACTACCCGGTCTCCACGCTGCGGCCCGGCGCCGGCACCGGGAGCGGCGGCCGGCTGCACCGGGTGGTGCGGTACGGGCCCCTGCTCGACGTCTTCGTGCTCGACATGCGCTCGTACCGCAACGCCAACTCGCCCGGCCGGCAGGCCGACGACACCACCGGCATCCTCGGGGCGGAGCAGCTCGCGTGGCTGAAGCGGGAGCTGGCGGCCTCCCGGGCGGTGTGGAAGGTGCTCGCCGCCGACATGCCGATCGGGCTCGTCGTCCCGGACGGGGCGACCGCATTCGAGGCGATCGCGCAGGGCGACCCCGGGGCGCCGCTCGGACGGGAGCTCCAGATCGCCGAGCTGCTGCGCTTCGTCAAGCACCGGCGGATCACCGGCACCGTGTGGCTGACCGCGGACGTCCACTACACCTCGGCACAGCACTACGCGCCGGAGCGGGCCGCCTTCCAGGACTTCGCGCCCTTCTGGGAGTTCGTGTCGGGCCCGCTGGCCGCGGGCGGCTTCCCGGCCAACCGGCTCGACGGCACCTTCGGCCCGGAGCGGGTCTTCGTGCGGGCGCCCGAGCGGGCGAACGTGTCGCCGATGGAGAGTCCGCAGTACTTCGGCGAGGTGGACATCGACGGCGGGAGCGGGGAGCTGACGGTGCGGCTGCGCGCGGACGACGACGCGGTCCTGTTCACGAAGGTGCTGCGGCCAGGGCTGGTGGGGCAGTAGCCTCCCGGGCGAGGAGGCCGTGGGGAAGAGGATCCATCGGGAGAGGACTCCGGTGCGGGCGGACTCCGGTGCGGGCGGACTCCGGCGGGAAAGGGCTCCGTCAGGAGAGCGATCACGGCGTGACAGAAGTGGACCGAATCGGTCAGAAATGCGCCAGATCGCCACTTAACCCGCCAGTCACAAAGCGTTCGTGATCACGCAACACCACTCGGTCACAGTGAAGTCATGACCGACGTGACGTCCTCGAAGAGCACCCGCCGCCCGCACCACTGGCGGCACGACCTGATCGAGCTCGCGGCCCTGTTCACCGCCGTGGTGGTGGCCGACACGATCGCCAAGACCATCGTCAAGGGACCCGAAGGCCCCTACCTGCTGGTCTTCTCCGCGATCGCGCTGGTCGCCACCGCGGGCTTCCACACGTGGTGGGCACGGAGGCACAGCCATGCCCCACCCGCACCGGCACCCGCCCCCGTTCCCCTCCCCACGCCCACTCCCCCGCCCGCCGAGGGCGGGGCCCCGGACGGGGCTCCCGGGTCCAGCGGGACCGCGCTGTGGCGGCTGAGGACCACCGTCGACGACACCCCCGGCAGCCTGGCCGCGTTGTGCACCGTGCTGGCACGGCTCGGCGTCGACATCCTGACCCTCCAGACGCACCCGCTGACCCGGGGCACGGTCGACGAGTTCCTGCTGCGCGCCCCGGCCGGCCTCTCCGCCGCCGACCTCGCCCGCGAGACCGCCGCCGCCGGCGGACGCGACACCTGGACCGAACGGGCCGACGCGCACGACCTCGTGGACACCCCCACCCGCGTCCTGGGCCTCGCCACCCGCACCGCGCTGGACGCCGCCGAACTCCCCCTCGCCCTGCGCCGGCTCCTCGGCCGGTGCACCCTGCACTCGATCCCGGCGGTCTCCCTCACCGGGCGGCCCACCGGCGAGGAGACCCCCGCCGAGGGCGTCCTGGAGGAGACCGTGATGAAGCTGCGCGACCCCGGCGGGGGCACGCTGCTCATCGAGCGGCCCCACCTCCCCTTCACCCCCACCGAGTTCGCCCGGGCCCGCGCCCTCGTCGAACTCGACGCGCGGCTCGGCCCCCGCGTGCCCCGCAGCCAGGACGTGTTCACCCTCCCCGAGGGCAACGAGATCACCGTCCGCCGCGCCGACCAGCGCGACCTGCCGGCCGCCCGCGCCCTGCACGAGCGCTGCTCGGCGCGCACCCTGGGCCTGCGCTACCACGGTCCCGTCGGCGACGCGGACCGGTACCTCGACCACCTGCTGAGCCCCCGCTTCGGCCGCACCCTCGCGGTGCAGACCGCCTCCGGACGGCTCGTCGCCCTCGGCCACCTGCTGTGGGACGGCGACGAGACCGAGGTGGCGCTGCTCGTCGAGGACGACTGGCAGCGCCGCGGGATCGGCTCCGAACTCCTCGGCCGGCTGGTGGCGATGGCCGGGGAGGCCGGATGCGAGAGCGTCTACGCCGTGACCCAGGCCTCCAACACCGGCATGGTCGCGGCGATGCGGGCGCTCGGTCTGCCCCTCGACTACCAGATCGAGGAGGGCACCCTGGTGATCACCGCCCGGCTGGACCCGGCACCGCGACGGAGCGAGCCGTCCCGGCCGCCGGCGCGTCGGAGCGAGCGCTGAGCGCTTCGGTGAGGTCGCGCCACAGGTCCTCGACGTCCTCCAGGCCCACCGACATCCGCAGCAGCCGGTCGCTGACGCCGGCCGCCCTGCGGTCGCCCTCGTGGACGATGCGGTGGCTGATGGACGCCGGGTGCTGGATCAGGGTGTCGACGCTGCCGAGGCTGACCGCCGGGGTGATGAGCCGGACGCCGGCGATCACCTCGTGCGGGTCGCCGTACACCTCGAAGGAGATCATCGCCCCGCCGATCGCCGGATAGTGGACGCGGGCGATCCGCGGGTCGGTGGCCAGGCGGCGGACCAGCTCGGCTGCGGTCGCCGAGGCGGCGCGCACCCGGACCGGGAGGGTGGAGAGCCCGCGGAGCAGCAGGTAGCCGGCGAAGGGGTGGAGGACCCCGCCGGTGGCGAAGCGGACCCGGCGCAGCTCGCGGGCGAACTCCTCGTCGCAGGCGACGACGCCGCCCATGACGTCGCCGTGGCCGCCGAGGTACTTGGTGGCGCTGTGCAGCACGATCCGCGCGCCGAGGCCGGCCGGGCGCTGGAGGACCGGGGTGGCGAAGGTGTTGTCGACCAGCAGCGGCACCGAGCCGCAGGAGTGGGCGACGGCGCGGATGTCGACCTCGGCGAGCGTCGGGTTGGCCGGGGACTCCACCATCACGAGGCCGGTGTCGGGGCGGATCGCGTCGGCGACGCCCGCCGGGTCGGTCCAGGTGACCTCGGTGCCGAGCAGGCCGGCGTCCAGGAGGTGGTCGCTGCAGCCGTAGAGCGGGCGGACCGCCACGACGTGCCGCAGGCCCTGGCTCGCGCGGGCCAGGAGGACCGCGGTCAGCGCGGCCATGCCGCTGGCGAAGGCGACGGCGGCCTCGGTGCCCTCCAGGCGGGCGAGCGCGTCCTCGAAACGGGCCGTGGTCGGGTTGTCGAGCCGGGCGTAGACGGGCGGGCCGTCGGGCCGGGCGCCGGTCGCGGCGAACTCGTCGATGCGGGCGGCCTCCCCGCGGGCGTCGGCCGAGGGGTAGGTGGTGGACAGGTCGAGCGGCGGGGCGTGCAGTCCGAGCGCGGCGAGGTCTTCCCGGCCGGCGTGCACGGCTTCGGTGGCGAGCGCCTTCGGGGTGGCCGAAGGCGCGTGATGCATGGCGTCCATGGGCCGCACTGTGAACGGATACCGGGAAGTAGCGGCAGATCTCCGTGCTACGTTCGGCAGATGGCCGAATCTGTCGTACTGGACCCGGTCGATCTGCACATTCTCCGCCTTCTGCAGAACGACGCCCGGAGCACCTACCGCGAGCTCGCCGCCGAGGTCGGCGTCGCGCCCTCGACCTGCCTGGACCGGGTGGCCCGGCTCCGCCGCACGGGGGTGATCCTGGGCCACCAGCTCCGACTGGATCCGGCCAAACTCGGCCGTGGTCTGGAGGCGCTGCTGCTCGTCCAGGTCCGGCCCCACCGGCGGGAACTGATCGGTCCGTTCGTCGACCGGATCCGGGCCCTGCCCGAGTCCCGGGCGCTCTTCCACCTGACGGGACCCGACGACTACCTCGTGCACGTGGCCGTCGCCGACCCCGCCGACCTGCAACGACTCGTGCTCGACGAGTTCACCTCGCAGCGCGAGGTGGCGCGGGTCGAGACCCGGCTGATCTTCCAGCAGTGGGAGTGCGGGCCCCTGTTGCCGCCCGGGGCGGGGGCGTCCTTGTCAGCCGTGTGAGTCCGGACGAGGGTGACGGGAGCAGGCCGCAGGCATCAGGATGAGTCACATGCCAGAGAGTTCCCGCAGCCAGCTTCCCCGTCAGGTCGCCGACGCCTTCGTCGACGACCTCATCGCCCTCGACCCGATCACCGGCACCCACCTGGGCGTCCGGGAGTGCGCCGGCCGCCTCCCCGACTTCTCGCCCGAAGGCCAGGAGGCCGTGGCCGCGCTCGCCCGCCGGACCCTCGCCCTGCTCGACGAGGCCGAGCGGACCCCGGGCGCGGACAGCGACGCCGAGCGGCGCTGCGCGCGCCTGCTCCGGGAGCGGCTCACCGCCGAACTGGCCGTGCACGACGCCGACGAGGGCCTGTGCGCGGTCAGCAACATGCGCTCGCCGGTGCACAGCGTCCGCATCGCCTTCACCGTGATGCCCACCGAGACCGAGGACGACTGGGCGGCCGTCGCGCGGCGGCTGCGGGCCGTCCCGGCCGCCCTGGAGGGCTACCGGGCCTCGCTCGCCCTCGGCCTGGAGCGCAAGCTGTACGGCGGGCCGCGGGCCACCGCCACCTTCGTGGAGCAGCTCGCCGACTGGGCGGGCCGGGACGGCGGGCCGGGCTGGTTCGAGCAGTACGCCGCCGAGCGCCCGGAGGCGCTGCCGGCGGAGCTGCGCACCGAGCTCGCCGAGGCCGCCGCGGAGGCGAGCGCCGCCCTCGCCGCGCTGCGGGACTGGATGCGCGACGTGTACGCCCCCGCCGTCGCCGATGCTCCCGACACGGTGGGCCGCGAGCGCTACCGGCGCTGGAGCCGCTACTTCAACGGCACCGATCTGGACCTCGACCAGGCCTACGCGTACGGCTGGTCCGAGTACCACCGGCTGCGCGCCGAGATGGTGGCCGAGGCCGACCGGATCCTGCCCGGCTCCGACCCGTGGGAGGCGCTCGCCCACCTCGACGAGCACGGCACCCACATCGAGGGCGTCGAGGAGGTCCGCGCGTGGCTCCAGCGGCTCATGGACGAGGCGATCGACGCGCTCGACGGCACCCACTTCGAACTCGCCGAGCGGGTGCGGAAGGTGGAGTCCCACATCGCCCCGGCGGGCGGCGCCGCCGCCCCGTACTACACCGGCCCGTCCGAGGACTTCTCGCGCCCCGGCCGGACCTGGCTGCCGGTCGACGGTCAGACCCGCTTCCCGGTCTACGACCTGGTGTCGACCTGGTACCACGAGGGCGTCCCCGGCCACCACCTCCAGATCGCGCAGTGGGCGCACGTCGCCGACAGCCTCTCCCGCTACCAGGCGACCATCGGCATGGTCAGCGCCAACGCGGAGGGCTGGGCGCTGTACGCGGAGCGGCTGATGGACGAGCTCGGCTTCCTGCCGGACGCGGAGCGCCGGCTCGGCTACCTGGACGCGCAGATGATGCGGGCCTGCCGGGTGATCGTGGACATCGGCATGCACCTGGAGCTGGAGATCCCGGCGGACTCGCCGTTCCACCCGGGCGAGCGGTGGACCCCGGAGCTGGCGCAGGAGTTCTTCCAGCGGCACAGCAGCCGGCCGCCGGCCTTCGTGGAGAGCGAGCTGACCCGTTACCTGTCGATGCCGGGGCAGGCGATCGGCTACAAGCTGGGCGAGCGGGCGTGGCTGCTGGGCCGCGAGCGGGCCCGCGAGGCGCACGGCGACGCCTTCGACGCGAAGGCCTGGCACATGGCCGCGCTCAGCCTGGGGCCGCTGGGCCTGGACGACCTGGTGGACGAGATCTCCCGGCTCTGACCGGACCTCCGGGCGGTTTCCCCGGCGGGCGGCTTGATCCGCCGGGGAATCCCCTGTTGGCTCTGGTGCCATGAACGGTCCCCTGAACGACTACGCGCCGGACGCCACCGACTGGCGGATCCTCGACGCCCTCCAGGCGCAGGGCCGGGCCAGCTACGCCGACCTCGCCCGCGCCGTCTCGATGTCGCCCTCGGCGGTGACCGAGCGGGTGCGGCGCATGGAGGACGCCGGGGTGATCACCGGCTACACCGCCGTGGTGGACCACGAACGGCTCGGGCTCCCGATCCTCGCCTTCGTACGGCTCCGCTACCCCACCGGCAACTACAAGCCCTTCCACGACCTGGTCGCCGTCACCCCCGAGGTCCTGGAGGCGCACCACGTCACCGGCGACGACTGCTTCGTGATCAAGGTCGCCGCCCGGTCGATGCGCCACCTGGAGGAGATCTCCGGGAAGATCGGCACGCTCGGTTCGGTGACGACCAGCGTCGTCTACTCCTCGCCGCTGCCCCGGCGGTCCGTCAGTCGCTGAGCCCGTCCCCGCCGGCGCGCAGGCGCACGGAGGAGCCGTGGCGGTCCTTGGCGACCTCCAGCTGGGCCGGGATCCGCCGGCGCAGGTCGGCGACGTGGCTGACGATGCCCACGCTCCGGTCCCGCTCGCGCAGCGAGTCCAGGACGTCGAGGACCTCGTCGAGGGTCTGGTCGTCGAGACTGCCGAAGCCCTCGTCGATGAAGAGGGTGTCGAGCCGGACGCCGCCCGCCTCGTCGGTGACGACGTCGGCGAGGCCGAGCGCGAGGGCGAGCGAGGCGAAGAAGGTCTCGCCGCCCGAGAGGGTGGCGGTGTCCCGTTCGTTGCCGGTCCAGGCGTCGACGACGTGCAGCCCGAGGCCGCTGCGGCGGGCACCCGCGCGCGCGTCGGAGTGGACGAGGGTGTAGCGGCCCGAGGACATCCGCTGGAGGCGGGCGGAGGCGGCCGCGGCGACCTGTTCGAGCCGGGCGGCGAGGACGTACGACTCCAGGCGCATCCGGCGCTCGTTCTCGGCGGAGGTGCCGGCGGTGAGGCCGGCGAGCCGGGCCACCCGGTCGTGCTCGGCGCGCAGCGGGCCGAGGCGGCGCGCCTCGGCCTCCGCCTGCCGGGCCAGGGCGGCGAGTCCGGTGACGCGCTCGCGGGCCGCCGTCAGCGCGGCGCCCGCGGCCCGCAGGGCACGCTCGGCGGCGGCGTGGGCGGCCTCGGCCCCGGCCGGGTCGGCGGGCGGCAGGGCGGCGGCCTCGGCGACGCCGGGTTCGGCGAGCCGGTCGGCGACGGTGGCGGCCTCGGCCTGCCAGACGTCGAGCCGGTGCTGGCAGGCGCGGCGGCCGTGCTCGTCGAGGAGGGCGGCGGAGGCCTCGGCGGGGGTGGGGAAGCCGGCCCGGTAGGCGGCGTCGGCGAGTTGGGCGTCCGCCTTCTTCAGGCGGTCGGCGGCCAGCTCCTCGGCGCGTACGGCCCCGGCCGCGCCGACCAGGAGGGCGATGCGGCGCTCCAGGAGCCCGGCGTGCTCGGCCACGGTGGCGAAGGTGCCGCGGCCGCGCGCCAGTTCCTCGGCGAGTTCGGCCCGCTGCCGTTCGAGGCCTTCGCGGTGGGAGGTGCGGGCGGCGACGCGCCGCTCCGCGTCCCGCTGGGCGGTGACCCGCTCCTCGTGCTCGCGCTCGGCCCGGGCGAGCGCCTCGCGCGCCGCGTGGGTGCGGCCGGCGAGGGCGTGCGCGTCGGCGTGCCGCGCGGCCAGTTCCGCCGCCTCCTCGGCGAGTTCGGCGACGGTGGGCTGACCGTCCGAGGGCCCGGAGGCGCCCAGGGAGCGCACCTCGTCGCGGGCCGCGGCGAGAGCCTCGCGGGTGCCGGCGAGCGTGCGCTCGGCGGCCCGGCCGCGCTCGTCGGCCTCGGTGTAGCGGGCGTAAGCGGCCTCCTCGGCGGCCCGGTCGACGTGGTCGGCCGTGGGGGCGGTCGGCGCCGGGTGGCTGGTGGAGCCGCACACCTGGCAGGGGTCGCCGTCGGTGAGGGTGGCGGCGAGTTCGGCGGCGATGCCGCGCAGCCTCCGTGACTTGAGGTCGAGCCAGGTCTCGTGGGCCGTGTTGCGGACCTCGCGGGCGGTCGCGTACCGCTCCTCGGCCCGGGCCAGGTCCTCGGCGAGGGCGTCGCGGCGGCGGGCCGCGGCGAGCCGGAGGCGGAGGGGTTCGAGCCGGCCGGCGAGCTGCTCGGCGCGGGCGGCGGCCTCCTGCGCGGCGTCGACGGCCTGCTGGAGCGCGGCGCGCCGGGGCTCCCAGTCGGCGAGCCAGCCGGCCGCCTCTTGGAGGGCCTCCTCGTCGGCACGGGCCTCCCGGTCGAGGAGGGCGCGCTCCGCGGCGAGTTCGGCGGCGCGGGCCTCGGCGCGGCGGGCGGCGGCGAGCCCACCGAGCTGCTCGCGGAGCCGGTTCTCCAGGGTGGAGAGGTGTTCGGCCCCGGACTCGGCGAGCTCGGGCGGCAGCTCGGCGCGGGCCGCGTCGCGGTCGTCGAGCGCCGCGGCGTGCTCGCGGGCGGCCGCGTGGCGCAGGGCGAGCGCGGGGGCGACCCGCTCGGCCTTGAGGGCGAGGTCGAGGGCGCGCCGGTCCCGGTCGCGCTCCGGGACGCGGGCGGCGAGCGCCTCCCGGCGGCGCACCGCCTCGGCGTGCCGGGCCTGCCGGGCGGCGAGGTCCCGGGCCTCCGCGGCGGCGGCGCGGGCGAGTTCCTCGGCGCGTTCCGCGGCGGCGAGGCGTACCCCGGCGATGTCGGCGGCCTCGCGGGCCTCGGTGCGGGCGACGGCGCCCCAGCCGAGGACGGCGTCGGCGAGGCCCGGTTCGCCCGGCTTGCCGTCCACCGGGGTCCGCGTGGCCGGCAGGCCTTCGGCGGCCTGCGCCATGCGGTGGGCGAGGGCGAGGAGGCGGGCGTCGCCCTCCTCGACGCGGTGGGCGGCGGCGCGGCGGAGCTCGGCGAGGCGTTCCTCGACGGCGGCGAAGCGACGGGTGTCGAAGAGGCGGCCGAGCAGCTTGCCGCGGGCCTCCGCGTCGGCGCGCAGGAAGCGGGCGAAGTCGCCCTGCGGGAGGAGCGCGACCTGGCAGAACTGGTCGCGGCTCATGCCGAGGAGCTGGGTGATCTCCTCGCCGATCTCCTGGTGGGATCGGGAGAGCCCGGTCCACGCGCGCGTGGCGGGGTCGTACTCGCGCAGGGTGCTCTGCGCCTTCTCCGTGGTGAAGCCGCCGCCGCGCTTCTTGGGGCGGGGCTGCGCGGGGCTGCGCCGGATCTCCAGGCGGCGGCCGCCGACGGTGAGGTCGAGCAGCACCTCGGTGAGGGTGTCCACGGGCGCGTGGTCGCTGCGGAGGGTGGAGCCGGAGGTCTGGCGGGCGCCGGGCACGCTCCCGTACAGGGCGAAGCAGACCGCGTCGAGGACGGAGGTCTTGCCCGCGCCGGTGGGTCCGTGGAGGAGGAAGAGCCCGGCGGCGGACAGGGTGTCGAAGTCGACGGTCTGGGTGGTCCCGAAGGGGCCGAAGGCGGTGATCTCCAGCCGGTGGAGCCTCATCGGCCGGCCTCCCGTTCGGTGGTGGCGGCCTCGACGCGGACGTCGTCGAAGGCCCCGTGCAGCACGGACCGTTCGGCCGGGTCGAGGCCGCCGCCGGCCCGGACGTGGCTCACGAAGTCCTCGGCGATCTGCTGATCGCTGCGGCCGCGGAGCCGCTGGGCGTAGGAGGCGAGGGAGTCGGCGTCGGCCCGTTCGGGGTCGAAGACGAGGCTGAGCGTGTGGGGGAAGCGCGCGGCGAGCCGTGCCATCGGGTCGTGGGGCCGGACGGCGTCGGTGAGGGTGACCTCGACCCACGCGTCCCGGTGCCGCTCGTGCGCGGGGTCGTCGAGCAGCTCGTCGAGCCGGCCCCGGAGGCGGGCGAGGGAGCGGGGCACCGGGCAGTCGACGCGCTCGGCGGCGGCGATCGCGCCCTCGGCGTCCAGGTCGACCAGCCACATGGTCTTGCGGTGGTCGGCCTCGGAGAAGGAGTAGGCGAGCGGCGAACCGGAGTAGCGCACCCGTGGGGTGAGCGTCTGGGAGCCGTGGAGGTGGCCGAGGGCGACGTAGTCGACGCCGTCGAAGACGGCGGCGGGGACGGCCGCGACGCCGCCGACGGTGATGTCGCGCTCGCTGTCGCTGGGCGCGCCGCCCGCGACGAAGGCGTGCGCGAGGACGACGGAGCGGGTGCCCTCGGGGCGGCCGGCGAGGTCCGCGCGGACCCGGTCCATGGCGGCGGCCAGTACCGCCTCGTGCCCGGACCGCGCCGCGCCGAGCTGCTCCCGGACGAGCGCGGGCTCCAGGTACGGCAGGCCGTACAGGGCGACCTCGCCGTGGGCGTCGGCGAGGACGACCGGGGTGCCGATGCCGGCCGGGTCGGTCCGCAGGTGGATGCCGGCGCGGCCGAGGAGTCCGGCGCCGACGCCGAGGCGCCGGGCCGAGTCGTGGTTCCCGGAGATCATGACCGTGGGCACCCCGGCCTCGGCGAGGCGGTGCAGGGCCCGGTCGAACAGCTCGACGGCGGGCAGCGGCGGCACGGCCCGGTCGTAGACGTCCCCGGCGACGAGCACGGCGTCCACCTCGCGGTCGCGGACGGTGGCGACGAGGTGGTCGAGGAAGGCGGCCTGGGCGTCGAGCAGGCCGACGCGGTGGAAGGACCGGCCGAGGTGCCAGTCCGAGGTGTGCAGGAACCTCACGTCGTCGTCCCACCCCGCATGCGCGTACCGCTCCTCGCCCCTGGTGCCGATCCTCTGTCGTCCGCCCACCACGCTAACCCGGCCGGGGCGGTGGCCGGGGCCACACCGGGGAGTCGGCGGCGGGAAGCGGGCTCAGGCGTCGCCGTACGCCTCGCCGCCGAGTTCCACGGTGGCGGTGCCCGCGGTCGCGTCGGCGAGCCAGGCCCGGAAGGCGGGCACGTCGGCGTCGGGGAGTCCGATCTCCAGGGTGACGGCCTCGGCGTAGCGCACCTCGCGCACGGCGCGGCCGGTGGAGCGGAGGTCGTTCTCCAGCTTTCCGGCCCGCTGGTGGTCGACGGTGACGGTGGCGAGCCGGTAGCGCCGCCGGGTGAGGGTGCCGAGGGCGTCGAGCGCCTCGCCGACGACGCCGCCGTAGGCGCGGATGAGGCCGCCCGCGCCGAGCTTCACCCCGCCGTAGTAGCGGGTGACGACGGCGGCGACGTACCGCATGTCGCGGCGCAGCAGCATCTGGAGCATGGGGACGCCCGCGGTGCCGCCCGGTTCGCCGTCGTCACTGGCCTTCTGTACGGAGGCGTCGGCGCCGATCACGTAGGCGAAGCAGTTGTGGGTGGCCGTCGGGTGCTCGCGGCGGATCCGGGCGACGAACTCCTGGGCCTCCTGCTCGTCGGCGACCGGCGCGAGCGAGCAGAGGAAGCGCGAGCGGTTGATCTCGGTCTCGTGGACGCCCTCGCGGGCCGGCGTGCGGTACTGCTCCTGCATCCCGCCAGCCTACGTGGCGCCCGGGTCGCGGCCGGCGCCCCCCGGGGCGGGGCGGGAAGGATCCGGGGGCACGGCGGGTTCGTACCGGGAGAAAGGCCCGTACGGAACGAAGGAAGGCATCAGGGATGAGCGTCGACACCACGACCACCGAGGCTGCGGAGCACTCCGAGGAGGAGACCGTCCGCCGGATCCTGACGGGCACGGGCGACACCTGGGCGATCGTGGGGCTCTCCGCGAACCGGGAGCGCGCCGCGTACGGGGTGGCGGCCCTGCTCCAGCGTCACGGCAAGCGGATCGTGCCGGTCCACCCGAAGGCGGAGACGGTCCACGGGGAGCGGGGCTACGCCTCCCTCGCCGAGATCCCCTTCCCCGTCGACGTCGTGGACGTCTTCGTCAACAGCTCCCTGGCCGGCGCGGTCGCCGACGAGGCGCGCGAGATCGGTGCGAAGGCGGTCTGGTTCCAGCTCGGCGTCGTGGACGAGGCCGCGTACGCCCGCACGACGGAGGCGGGCCTGGACATGGTGATGGACCGCTGCCCGGCGATCGAGATCCCGCGCCTCGGCTGAGCCCGGCGAGCGGCCCGCCGGGGCGTCACTCCGCCGGGCGTCTCAGCGGGCGGGCGGCACCGAGACGGCCATCGTCAGCTCGACGGTCTCGTCGCCGTCGTTGCGGTACGTGTGCGGGGCCGAGGCCTCGAAGACGGCGGAGGTGCCGGCGGGGACGGCGTGCTCGACGCCGTCGACGACGAGGGTGAGCACGCCCGCGGTGACATGCAGCAGCTCGGTGGTGCCGTGCGGGTGCGGGTCGGAGGAGCTGCCCTCGCCGGGCACGAGGGACCAGGACCAGAGTTCCAGGGGTCCTCTGGCCTCGGTGCCGACGAGCAGGGTGGTGTGGCTGCCGGCCGGGGTGGACCACATGCGGACGGCCTGCTCCGGCGGGACGAGCCGCACGTGTGTGCCCTGCTCGTGGTCGAGGAGGGTGGTGAGGGAGACGCCGAGGGCGTCGGCCAGCTTCACGGTGGTGCCGACGCTCGGGTTTGTCCTGGCCTGCTCGATCTGGATGATCATGCCGCGGCTGACGCCGGCCCGGGCGGCGAGCGCGTCCAGGGTGAAGCCCCGTTCGTTGCGCCAGCGCTTGAGGTTACGGGCGAGCGACTGGGTCAGCTGGTCGAGGTCCGACACATTCCGTCCAATATCCTGGATGACAGAGTTCAGTTGATTGCACTACGGTGAAGCGCACCCGAGCGTGCACTGCACTGTACTGCCCCGGCCCCGCCCCGTACCCGCCTGCGAGGAACCCCATGACCGCCGTGTTCGCCCTGGCCACCGCCTTCCTCTGGGGGCTCGCCGACTTCGGGGGCGGACTGCTCACCCGGCGCGTCCCCGCCCTCACCGTCGTCGTGGTCTCGCAGGTCCTCGCGGTCCTCGTCCTCGGCGCGGTCGTCCTCGCGACCGGCGCCTGGACCGAGGCGGGGCCCGACCTCTGGTACGCCGTCGCCGCCGGCGTCGTCGGTCCCGCCGCGATGCTGGCCTTCTACAAGGCGCTCGCGCTCGGACCGATGGGCGTCGTCTCGCCGCTCGGTTCGCTCGGTGTGGTCGTCCCCGTCACGGTGGGCCTCGTCCTCGGCGACCGGCCCGGCCTCTTCCAGGTCGGCGGCATCGTCGCCGCGATCGTGGGCATCGTCCTCGCCGGCGGCCCGGAGCTGCGCGGCGCCCCCGTCCGGCGGCAGGCCGTCCTCCTCACCCTCTTCGCCGCCTTCGGCTTCGGCGCCGTCATGGCGCTCATCGCCGAGGCCTCGACCACGGTCACCGGCCTCTTCCTCGCGCTCTTCGTGCAGCGCGTCACGAACGTCGCCGTCGGCGGCGGCGCGCTGTACCTCTCCGTGCGGCGCGGCGGCCGGGCGCTGCCCGAGGAGGGCTTCGGGGTGATCCGCGGCGCGCTGCCGGCGCTCGCCTTCGTGGGCCTCGCCGACGTCGCCGCCAACGGCACGTACGCGCTCGCCGCGCAGCGCGGCCCGGTCCTGGTGGCCGCCGTCCTCGCCAGCCTGTACCCGGTGGTGACCGCGCTCGCCGCCTTCGGCGTGCTCCGCGAACGGCTGCGCGCCGTCCAGGCGGCGGGAGCGGGACTCGCGCTCGTCGGCACGGTCCTCATCGCGGGCGGCTGACCCTCCGGCCCCGGGCCGAAGGCACCGCGGGCCCGGGGTGGCCGGCCCGCGGGCCTCAGGCCGACGGCGCCTCGGCCTGCTCCTGCTCGACCTCCCACGCCGCCAGCGCCGCCAGCTGCTCGGAGGTGACGTCCTCCGGGATCGGCCGCGGGGTCGGCGTGCGCAGCGGCGGCTGCCAGCCGAGCTCCGGGTCCCAGCGGCGTACGACCCTGGCCGGGGCGCCCGCGACCACCGCGTGGTCGGGCACCTCGCCGCGCACCACCGCGCCGGCCGCGACCACGACGTTCCGGCCGATCCGCGCCCCCGGCAGGATCACCGCGCCGGTGCCCAGCCAGCAGCCGGGGCCGATCGAGACGGGTTCGGAGCGGGGCCACTGGCGGCCGATCGGCTCGTGCGGGTCGTCGTAGCTGTGGTTCGTCGAGGTGATGTAGACGTACGGGCCGCAGTAGGTGTCCGAGCCGATGGTGATCGTCGTGTCGGCGATGACGTGGCTGCCGCGGCCGAGGACCACTCCGTCGCCGAGGGTCAGCACCGTCTCCGTGCCGAGGTCGAGCCCCGGCAGCATCCCGGCGGTCAGAGTCACCTGCTCGGCGATGATGCAGCACTCGCCGATCTCGATCCACCGCTCGCCGAAGACCGTGCCCTGCGGGAAGGCGAGCCGGGTGCCCGCGCCGAGCCGCCGGAACCGCAGCCGCCCCGGGTGCTCCGCCGTCACCGCGCCCGCCTGCTGCGCCCAGCGCAGACCGCCCTGGAGGGCGTGGGCGACGATCCGGCGCCGCCACGCGGCCAGGGATGAGAACGTGTTTCCGTTTCTGGGCACCCCGACACCGTAGTCGGCGGCGTCCGGACGGGTCGGCGCCCTCCCCTGTGATGTCCGTCATGGGCCCGGCATAGGGTGCGGGCAGAACACCGGCGCGACACCACCACGGCCGCACGGGCCGTACGGACCCCAGGAGTGAGACCCCATGGCAGAGGCGTTGATCAAGGCCGTCGGCGGCAAGGAGCCGGACGTCGACCCGACCGCCTTCACGGCCCCCACCTCGGTCGTACTCGGCGAGGTGACGCTCGGGGCGCGCGCCGGCATCTGGTACCACGCGGTGCTGCGCGCCGACTGCGGCCCCATCACCGTCGGCGAGGACTCCAACGTCCAGGACAACTGCACCGTCCACGTCGACCCCGGCTTCCCCGTCACGATCGGCGACCGCGTCACGATCGGGCACAACGCCACCGTCCACGGCTGCGTCATCGAGGACGACGTCCTGGTCGGCATGGGCGCGACGGTGCTCAACGGCGCGCGGATCGGCGCGGGTTCGCTGGTCGCGGCACAGGCGCTGGTGCCGCAGGGCATGGAGGTCCCGCCCGGATCGCTCGTGGCCGGCGTCCCCGCGAAGGTCCGCCGGGCGCTGACCGAGGAGGAGCGGGCCGGCATCCGGCTGAACGCCGAGATGTACCTCCACCTGGCGAAGACGCACGCCGAGGCGTACCGGGACTGACCGCGCCCGTCCCCCGCTTCCGCGGGTGACGACGGAGGGCGGCGCCACGGGTGACGACGGAGGGCGGCGCCCGGGACGCCCCCGGGTGCCGCCCTCCGTCACGTACGGACGCGTCGCGCGCTCACTCCGCCGCGACCGGCTCCCTCGGGGCCTCCGGTGCGGCCGGCGTCGCCTCCGCCCGGGCTTCGGCGGCGGCCTTCCTGGCGCGGTTCCTGATGACGAGCATCGAGGTGACGCCGACGAGGACGGCGAGCACCAGACCCAGCCAGGAGAAGCGCTTCAGCCACGCCTCGGCGACGATGCCGACGGAGTAGATGACGGCGGTCGTGCCGCCCGCCCAGAGGATGCCGCCGAAGACGTTGGCGATGAGGAACTTCCAGTACGGCATCTTGAGGACGCCCGCCAGCGGGCCGGCGAAGATCCGCAGCAGGGCGATGAACCGGCCGAAGAAGACCGCCCACATGCCCCACTTCTGGAAGGAGCGCTCGGCGAGCGCGATGTTCGCCTCGCCGAAGTGTCCGGGGAACTTGCCGCCGAGCCAGGCGAGCAGCGGACGGCCGCCCCTCCGGCCGATGGCGTACCCGATCGAGTCGCCGATGATCGCGCCGGCGGTGGCACAGCCGCCCAGCACCCACGGATCGATGTCGCCGTGCTGCGAGGCGAGCAGGGCCGAGCTGACGAGGACGATCTCGCCGGGGAGCGGGATGCCCAGGCTCTCCAGTCCGATCACCACCCCCACCAGCGCGTAGACGGCGACGGCCGGGATCGTCTCCAGCCACTCCTGGACGTGCAACGCGGGTTCCTCCCGTTGAGCCGGCTCGGCCCCGGTCGCGGGCCGCTGCGGTGGCGCGCCCCGCGTCGGGCACGCCGGGGCAGCCTACCCGGTCGGCGTGGTCGGGCCCCGCGGTCGGCCGGGGCCCCGGGTCCGCGGCCGACCGGCCCCCTGAGCGTCCCGGGGGGGCGTGGGCGCCGGGAGCGCGGGGCGCCGGTCAGGGGGCGTGCCGGAACGCGAACGCCCCCGCACCCGAAGGTGCGGGGGCGGGGGACGGTCCCGGCCGGGTGGCTCACTTGGCGGGGGCGTGGGGCCTCAGCGTCCACAGGACGGTCATCTCGCCGGTGACGGCGCCGTCCTCACGGGTGATGTCGATGCGGACCGGGAACTCGGGGCGCTCCCCGGCGTCGAGTTCGGCGACGACGTCGGCGATCGGACGGCCGAGGGTCGCGGTCGCCGTGACGACGCCCATCGCGAGCTTCTTGTACGCGATCTCCGCGTTGACGGCGAGCGGCACGGCGCGGCCGAGCTGGTCGCCGAAGGCGGCGAGGACGATGGCGCCGCTGGCGGACTCGGCGAGGGTGAACATCGCGCCGGCGTGCGGGCCGCCCACGTGGTTGTGGTACGCGGGCTGGTCGGGCAGGCGCACGACGGCGCGCTCGGCGGTGGCCTCCAGGAACTCCAGGTTGAGGGTTCCGGCCATGGGGACCGTGGCGGCGAGCATCTCGCCGACGGACTTCTGGTCTGCGCTCATGGGCCGTGATGTTACCCGCGAGTAGATGTCTTGGCCATGCCTGCGCGGAGCGGAGCCCGGGCGTCCGGGGCGGGCCCGGGCATGGCCGGTCCGGCGCCGCCCCTCTATCGTTACGGCCCATGTGGCCAGGACAGCAGCCGCCCGGGGGCGAGCAGAACCCGCAGGACCAGAACCAGAACCCGTACCAGCAGCCGGGGTACCAGCAGCCGAACCCTTACCAGCAGCCGACGCAGCCGGCGTTCCCGCAGCAGGGCGGCTACCCGCAGTACCCGCAGCAGGGATACGCGCAGCCCAACCCGTACCAGCAGCCGACCGTGCCGCAGTACCAGGTGCCCGGCCCGGTCCCGCCGCAGGGCCCGGGCGGCGACGGCCGGAAGCGGACCACGCTCGTCGCGATCGTCGCCGCGACGGCGGTGATCGTCGCGGGCGGCGCGACCGCCTTCCTCGTCCTCGGCGAGGACGACGGCGAGAAGGTCGTCGCCGACAAGCCGGCCGTCTCCTCCTCGGCCCCCTCCTCCCCCGCGACCGCCTCGGACGAGCCCTCGGGGGCGCCGACCTCCGAGCTCGACAACCCGCGCGGCGCCGGTGAGGAGTTCCAGCCGACGATCCCCGGCTGGAAGGTCGTCCACAACCCCTCCTACGGCACCCTCTTCGACGTGCCGCCGGAGTGGGAGGTCGGCAAGCCCACGATGAGCGTCGGCTTCGAGGACGCCAAGAAGGGCGACGGCAGCCCGCTCGTCGTCATGTCCGGGCCCGCCGACTTCAAGAGCAAGTGGTGCGCCGTCGACTCCGACAAGAACGGCAGCCCCGAGTACTCGGGACTGGCGGGCGCCGGCACCAAGGGCGCCCAGGGCGCCAAGGACACCGCCTCCGCCGCGCGCGGGCAGGCCGGCATGTGGGTGTGGGCCGCGTTCGCCCAGCACATGCCGGAGAGCAGCATCAAGATCAGCACGCCCGTCCCGTACACCACGGAGTCCGGTCTCCAGGGGAGCATGGCCACGGCCACCGCCCCCGGCGTGAAGAAGCGCAACAAGTGCGAGACCGACGGCAAGTCGATGGCCTTCACCTTCCTCAACGCCAAGCACGACCTCTCGACCTTCGTGCTCTACGCGGCGGACGGCGTGAAGGACGAGCTCCCGGACGCGACGATGCGGAAGATCCTCTCCACGGTCCGCCTCACGAAGAGCTCCTGAGCCTCCGGCGGGACGACCGGTCACCGGTCCGGCGGTCCGGGGCGGCATCCGGTCACCGGTTTGGCAGTTCGGGGAGGCGGCGGGGATAGTCCCCCAGTGACGAAACGCTCCGCCTCCCCCCGCTCCACCCGCCGCCCCGCGTGGGCCGGGCGCAACTACGTGCTGCTCACCGCCGCCACCATCGTGACGAGCCTCGGTGCGCACGGCGCCCTGATCGCCACCACCTGGGCCGTCTTCGAGTCCGGCGGCGACGCGGGCGACGTGGGCCTCGTCGCGATGGCGCGCTTCCTGCCCCTCGTGTTCTTCCTGCTCATCGGCGGAGCGGTGGCCGACCGCATCCCCCGCCACCGCGTGATGGTCGCGGCGAACGCGCTGAACTTCGCCTCCCAGGCGGTCTTCGCCGCCCTGGTCCTCTCCGGCACCGCCGAGATCTGGCAGATGATGGTGCTCACCGGGCTCTGCGGCACCGGTCAGGCCTTCTTCAACCCGGCCGCCGAGGGCATGCTCATGTCCAGCGTCTCGGGCGAGCAGGCGAGCCGGGCCTTCGCCTTCTACCGGATGGCGATGCACGGCGCGGGCATCGGCGGCGCCGCGCTCGGCGGCGCGCTCGTCGCCTTCGTCGGCCCCGGCTGGGTCCTCGCCGTCGACGCCGCCGCCTTCGCCGTGGCCGGCGCCCTGCGGGCCTTCCTCGACGTCGGCGGGATACCGGAGCGCAAGCCCGGCGGCGGACTCCTCGCCGATCTGCGCGAGGGCTGGCAGGAGTTCGTCGGCCGGCCGTGGCTGTGGTCGATCGTCGCCCAGTTCTCCGTCGTCGTCGGGCTCATCGGCGCGGTCGAGTCGGTGTACGGGCCGCTGGTCGCCCGGGACGAGCTCGGCGGCGCGACCCCCTGGGGCGTCGCGCTCGCGGGGTACGGCGTGGGCACGGTCGCCGGCGCCGTCCTGATGACCCGCTGGAAACCCCGCCGGATGCTCCTCGTCGGCACCCTCGGCGTCTTCCCGATCGCGCTGCCCTCTGCGGCGCTCGCCGTCCCGCTGCCCGCGATCGGGCTGACGCTGGTGATGTTCGCCAGCGGGGTGGCGATGGAGATCTTCGGCGTCTCGTGGATGACGACGATGCACCAGGAGATCCCGGAGGAGAAGCTCTCCCGGGTGTCCGCCTACGACTGGTTCGGCTCCACGGCGCTGCTGCCCCTGACGACCGCCCTCGCGGGGCCCGCCGAGTCGGCCTTCGGCCGGACGGCCTCGCTGTGGGGCGCGGCGGCCCTGATGACCGTGGTCACCGCGCTCGTCCTGCTCGTCCCCGACGTGCGCAACCTGACGCGGCGCCCGCACCCGGCCGGCACCGCCGGGGCGGACGGCGGCACGACGCTCGACGCCCTCCCCGCGCAGCCCGGGTCAGCCGATGCCGAAGGCGCCCTCGGGCGGCGCGGGTGACCCGACGGCCTCCGCGTCGCCGACCGGCACCGCGCTCCCGGTGAACCGCGCCAGCGCCTCCCCGTGCTCCACGCGCGCGGGGAAGGCGTCCGCGGCCGAACGGCGGGTGAGCCCCGCCACGTCGAGGGCCGCGTCGGAGGCGACCAGGACCGCGTTCCCGAACCGCCGGCCGCGCAGCACCGCCGGCTCGGCGATCAGGGCCCGTTCCGGGAAGACGGCCGCGAAGGTGGCGAGCTGGCCCCGGAGGAAGTCGAACGGCGCCCCGTCGGCGAGGTTGGCCGCGTAGATCCCGCCCGGGCGCAGCACCCGCCCGACCTCGCGCGCGTAGGCGAGCGAGGTCAGGTGCGCGGGGACGCGCGACCCGCCGAAGACGTCGCCGACGACGAGGTCGGCGGAGGCGGTGGGCGCCGCCTCCAGCCAGGCGCGCGCGTCGGCGGTGTGCACGGTGACGCCGGAGCCGTTCGGCAGCGGCAGGTGCTCGGCGACCAGGGCGACGAGCCCGCCGTCGGCCTCGACGACGTCCTGGCGCGAGCCGGGCCGGGTGGCGGCGACGTACCTGGGCAGCGAGAGCGCCCCGCCCCCGAGGTGGAGCACGTCCAGCGGCGCCCCCTCGGCCGCGGCGCCGTCGACGACGTGCCCGAGCCGCCGGGCGTACTCGAACTCCAGGTGGCCGGGCTCGTCGAGGTCGACGTACGACTGCGGCGCCCCGTCGACCGTGAGGAGCCAGGCCCGCTCCCGGTCCACGTCGGGCATGAGGCGGGCGGTGCCGAAATCGACCTCGCGCAGGACGGGAATCTGCTCGTTCACCCCTTCATTGTCCTCCCGCGCGGATCATGCCCGCGCCTTCCCGTCACCGCGCTCGGAGGGCGGCGACCGCCTTCGCGTGCGCGGCGGCCTGGGCACGACCCGCGCGGGCGGCGGCGCCCCGCTGGGCGGGGTCGAGCGCCCGGGCTCCGATCACGGCCTTGGCGTCCGCGTCCGGGGTGATCACGACGACGCGGCTGCCCGCGGCGGTGAGGTCGGCGGCCTGGCGGGCCGGGGAGTGCACGGCCCTGCTGCCCATGGCGCTGGGCGCGACGACGATCACGCGTCGCCGGCCGGAGGCCAGGTGGGCGTTGGCGGTGGAGTGGACGCCGCCGTCGATCCAGCGCCGCCCGGTGAGGCTCGCGGGCGGCCACGCCCCCGGGATGGCGCAGCTGGCGGTCACCGCGTCGACGAGCCCGACTCCGTCCGGGCCGCCGTCGAACACGCCGAGGGCGCCGCTCTCGGCGTCGACGGCGGTGATCCGCAGCCGGCCGGCGCCGGGCCAGTCGGTGGCCCCGCCGAGCCGCTTCGCGACGACGGCCCGCCGGGCGGCCTCGTCGACGGTGCGGGCCCGCAGGGCGAGCCGGCCGAGCTTGCGGCCGTACGCCTCCGGGGTGCGGGAGGTGAGGACGGCGAGGGTGTAGCGGAGGAGGGTCGCGGCGCCGAAGCGGACCGCCGGTTCGGTGTCGGTGCCGTCGAGCTGCCGTGCGTACAGCTCGGCGAGGGGGGTGGTGCCGGCGGTGAGGAGGGCGCCGACGACGGCCCCGGCGGAGCTGCCGACGACCAGGTCGACGTCGGAGAGGTCCTCGCCCGCCTCGGCGAGGCCGTGCAGGATCCCGATCTCCCAGGCGGCGCCGACCAGCCCGCCCGCTCCGAGGACCAGTGCGGTCCCGCCGTCCGTCGTGCCGCCCCCGGTCGTGTCCTTGTCGCTCATGGCCCGAGTCTGGCGCAGCCGCCCGACGGCTCTCCCGGCAGGGGGGTCACAGGTGCTTGAGGGCCTCGCGGACGGAGAGCGGGGAGAGGAGCGGGCGGTGGCCGTCGACGAAGGCGCGCACCTCGCCGGGGGCGGTTCGGGCGTACTCGCGCAGGCTCCAGCCGATCGCCTTGCGCAGGAAGAAGTCGGTGTCGGCGGCGCGCCGCAGGCAGTACGCGAAGAGCCGGTCGGCGTCCGTGGCCTCCTTGAAGCGCAGCTGGTGGAGGAGGGCGGCGCGGGCGATCCACGGGTCCGCGTCGTCGATCCACCGGTCCATCTCGGAGCCGAGCGCCGGGTCGGCGGCGACGAGCCCGCCGACGACGTGGGCGGCGAGGTGGTCGACGGTGTCCCACCAGGAGACCGTGGTCACGAGCCGCCGGGCGACGGGCAGGAAGCCGGACGAGCACCGCTTCACGTGGCGGCGGAGGTAGTCGACGGCGAAGTAGTGGTACTCCCGCTCGGGGAGGGCGAAGCAGCGCAGGGCGACGGCCGCGCAGTCGTCCTCGGCGGGGCGGGGGGTGCCGTCGAGGACGGCCCGGGAGAGGGCGCGGCGCTCCGGCGACCGGATGCCGAGGAAGGGCGCCACGCCCTTCATGTACGCGACCATCTCCTGCGCCCGGAACGGGTTCCCTGCGGCGGGGTAGAGGGTGGTGAGCCGGGTCAGGACGGTGTCGGCGAGCCCGCTGTCGGGGACGTCGCCGGGGACCGGCGCGGGGCCGACGCGCGGGAGCGGCCCGGGGGCCTCGCCGGGGACCGGCGCGGGGCCGACGCGCGGCAGCGACCCGGAGGCCTCGTCGGGGAGCGGCCCGGGCACGGGGTACGGGGGCTGCCCCGGTCCGCCGGGGAGCGGCCGGCCGGGGTCGGACATGGCGCACATTACGGCGATCATACGGAGGTCTCCGTTACTCTCCCCGGATGCTCGCTCCCGCGCCCCGGCCGATGGCCCCGTTCGCCGTCCGCTGCTCCCGGGCCCTGCTCGCGCCCCGGTCGCGCCTCGCGCTGCTCGCGCTGGTCCTGCTGGCCGCGGGCACCCTGGTGGTGCTGTTCGAGCCGCAGCGCCTGCTGGCCGCGGGGTGGCCGCGGACGGGCGGTGCGGGCGCGGTGCTGCTGTTCGGGGCGGCGTACGGGCTGTGCACGGCGGCGTTCGTGCCGCGCCCGGTGCTGAACCTGGCGGCGGGTGCGCTCTTCGGGACCGCGTACGGACTGACGGCGGCGGTGGCGGGGACGGTGCTGGGCGCCGGGATCTCGTTCACGCTGGGCCGGGTCCTCGGCCAGGACGCGCTGCGGCCGCTGCTCAAGGGGCGCTGGCTGCGGGCGGCGGACGGGCAGCTGAGCCGGCACGGCTTCCGGTCGATGCTGGCGATCCGGCTCTTCCCGGGCGTGCCGTTCGCCGCGGCCAACTACTGCGCGGCGGTCTCGCGGATGGGGTACGTGCCGTTCCTGCTGGCGACGGCCGTCGGCACGGTGCCGAACACGGCGGCGTACGTGGTGGCCGGCGCGCGGGCGGACGAGCCCGGTTCGCCGGCGTTCCTGTTCTCGGCCGGGTTCATCGTCGTCTCGGGACTCGCGGCGGCGGCGGTCGCCTGGCGGAAGCGGCACGCCCTGCGCCGGCCCGCCGTGCCCGCGACGGCCGACGCCACCTGATCACGAACACGTCACCTCGGGGCGGTACGCTGCGCTCGACCTTCTGACCGCACACGTACATACGGGACGGCCCAAGCCCCATGAGTTGGTTCGAATCGTTCATCCTCGGACTCGTCCAGGGGCTGACGGAGTTCCTTCCCATCTCCTCCAGCGCGCACCTCCGGCTCACCGCTGCCTTCGCCGGCTGGGAGGACCCGGGCGCGGCCTTCACGGCGATCACGCAGATCGGCACGGAGACCGCCGTCCTGATCTACTTCCGCAAGGACATCGGCAGGATCGTCTCGGCGTGGTTCCGCTCGCTGACGGACAGGTCGATGCGGTCCGACCACGACGCCCAGATGGGCTGGCTGGTGATCGTCGGCTCCATCCCGATCGGCGTCCTCGGCGTCACGCTCAAGGACCACATCGAGGGGCCCTTCCGTGATCTGCGGCTCATCGCCACCACGCTCATCGTGATGGGCGTCGTCCTCGGCATCGCCGACCGGATCGCCGCCCGTGACGAGATCGGCGGCCGCCACCGGGTGGTCAGGGAACGCAAGACGCTCAAGGACCTCGGCGTCCGCGACGGCCTGATCTACGGCTTCTGCCAGGCGATGGCGCTGATCCCGGGCGTCTCCCGCTCGGGCGCGACGATCTCCGGCGGTCTGCTGATGGGCTACACCCGCGAGTCCGCCGCCCGCTACTCGTTCCTGCTGGCGATCCCCGCGGTGCTCGCCTCGGGCGTCTTCGAGCTGAAGGACGCGACCGAGGGCGGGCACGTCTCCTGGGGTCCGACGATCTTCGCGACGATCGTGGCCTTCGGCGTCGGCTACGCGGTGATCGCCTGGTTCATGAAGTTCATCACCACGAAGTCCTTCATGCCGTTCGTGTACTACCGCATCGCCCTGGGCGTCCTGCTGTTCGTCCTGGTCGGCACGGACGTCCTGAGCCCCCACGCGGGCGAGTCCGGCCACTGACCCCCGGGGTCGGAGAACCCCGTCGGGGGCGGGTTCCGCGGGACGCGGGGCCCGCCCCCGACGCGTTCTCCTCAGCCCTGGTAGGGGATCCGGGCGATCTCCCGGACGCCGCCGAGGGTGCCCCACTCGTTCTTCCCGAGCCGGGTCAGCGGGCGCATCCGGGTGATCTCCGGGTGGCCGTCGTCCAGGAACGCCTCGTCGACGGCGACGTGCACGACCCTGCCGAAGACCACGGTCGAGTCCCCGATCCGCAGCGTGCTGTGCAGCTCGCACTCCAGGGCCACCGGTGACGCGGCCACCCGGGGCGCCTTCACCCGGCGGCCCGGCTCGCGTTCCACTCCGCAGGCGTCGAACTCGCTCGTGCCGCGCGGGAAGTCCGTCGCGGTGGCGTTGATCTGCTCGAAGAGCCCCTCGGGGGCGAGGTTCACCACGAACTCGCCGGTCTCCTCGACATTGCGCAGCGAGTCCTTCCGGCCGACGGAGGTGAACTGCACGACCGGCGGGTTCACCGAGGCGATGGTGAAGAAGGAGTGCGGGGCGAGGTTGTCCGTGCCGTCGGCGGAACGCGTGGAGACCCAGGCGATCGGCCGGGGCACGACCGTCGCGGTCAGCAGCCGGTAGACGGCGGTGGGGTCGGTCAGGGCGGGGTCGACGTCGATGCGCATCCGGCCAGTATGACCGCGGCCGGAGACCGGGGGCGCACGCCTCTTGGCGCCGTGCGCCCGCTGCCCGACACTGAGGCGATGACGCAGCGCGTGGACCTCGCGGACGTGATGGACCGGCTCGCCGTCGACGACCTGGTCACCGGGTACGCGGCGGCCGTGGACGACGCCGACTGGCCCGGCTACCGCGCCCTCTTCACCCCGGACGGGCGCGCCGACTACTCCGGCTCCGGCGGCATCGAGGGGCCCGCCGCCGAGGTCGCCGACTGGCTGGCGGCGACGATGACCCGCTTCCCGGTGCGCCAGCACCTGATCGTCAACCGCCGGGTGACCGTGCACCGGCCCGGCGGCTTCGCCGAGACCGGCGACGCCGCCGAGGTCCGCGCCGACTACGTCAACCCCATGCGGACGGCCTCCGGCGACGACTTCGTCTGCGGCGGCCGGTACGCCTTCGCGGCCCGCCGCACCGCCGACGGCTGGCGGCTGCGCTCGGTCGTCGTGGAGGAGCGCTGGCGCCGGCTCCCCTAGCCGGTTTCCCTCGGATCTTGCCGGGCGGAGACTGGAGGCGACGGTCGGGAGGCACACCATGCGGAACCCCCTGGGGCGCGCGGGGCCGGTGCGGTCCCTGCTCGCCGTCGCCTGCGGCGCGCTGCCTGCCCTCGCCTTCCCCGCGCCCGGCCTGTGGTGGTGGGCGTACGTCTGCCTGGTGCCGTGGCTGCTCCTGGTCCGCACGGCTCCGGGGCGCGCCGGGCGGCTCTGGACGGGTGGTGCGGGGGCGTCGGCTTCCTGCTCGCCGTGCACCACTGGCTGTTGCCGAGCGTCCATGTGTTCCTGCTGGTGATGGCGGTGCTGCTCGGGCTGCTCTGGGCTCCGTGGGGCGTGCTCGTACGGGCGCTGCTCGGCGGGGAACCGGCTCCGGGACGGGCCGCGGTGGCGCTGTGCGCGGTGCCGTCGGGGTGGCTGCTGATCGAGCTGGTCCGGTCGTGGGAGGGGCTGGGCGGCCCGTGGGGGCTGCTCGGCGCCAGCCAGTGGGAGGTGCCGGCGGCGCTGCGGCTCGCTTCGGTGGGCGGGGTGTGGCTGGTGAGCCTGCTGGTGGTGGCGGTGAACACGGCGGTGGTGCTCGTGGTCGCCGCCGCGCCGGGACTGCGGTCCGTGGGGGTGGCGGGGCTCGCCGCATGCGCCCTGGTGGCGGGGACGGCGGCGTGGGGCGTCGCGGCGCCGCGTCCGTCGGGCGTGGTGCGGGTGGCGATGGTGCAGCCGGGGGTCCACGGCGGGCCGGACGGCGCCGAGCGGCGTCTCGCCCGGGCGGCGGAGCTGACGCGGGGTCTCGCCGGGCAGCGGCTCGACCTGGTGGTGTGGGGCGAGAGCGGGGTGGGCCGGGACCCGGCCGGCGATCCGGCGCTGACCGCCCGGCTGACGGCGCTCGCCCGGACGGTCGACGCGCCGCTCCTGGTGAACGTGGACGCGCGCCGGGCGGACCGCCCCGGCATCCACAAGAGCGCGTTGCTCTTCGCGCCCGAGGGGCCGACGGGTGACCGGTACGACAAGATGCGGCTCGTGCCGTTCGGCGAGTACGTGCCTGCCCGGGAGCTGCTCGGCTGGGCGACCTCGGTGGGGAAGGCGGCCGAGGAGGACCGGCGGCGGGGCACGGCGCCGGTGGTGATGCCGCTGCCAGGCGCGGGGCGGCCGGCGGTCGGGCCGCTGGTCTGCTTCGAGTCCGCGTTTCCCGACATGGGCCGGCGGCTGGCCCGGGACGGGGCGGACGTGATCGTCGTCCAGTCCTCGACGAGTACCTTCCAGGGCGGCTGGGCGCCCGCGCAGCACGCCTCGCTCGCGGCGCTGCGGGCGGCCGAGACGGGCCGCCCGGTGGTGCACGCGACGCTGACCGGCGTCAGCGCCGCCTACGGTCCCGACGGCCGGCGCGTGGGACCGCCCGTCGGCACGGACGCGAGCACGGCCGTCGTCCGCGAACTGCCGCTGTCGGGGACGGCGACGGGGTACGTCCGCTGGGGCGACTGGCCCTTGTACGGCGCCTGCCTGGTGGTCGGCGCGGTGTGCGCGGCGGCGGGCTCGGGTGGGCTCAGGAGGCCTGCTCCAGGGCGTCCCGGACGACGCGCTCGCACAGGGCGTGGGTGAGCAGCGCGTCGCGGGCGCTGAGGACGGTGCCGTCGCGGACGGCGTCGAGGAAGGCGTGGACGGCCTGCTCGATGCCCCGCTGGCGGGCCACCGGGACCCAGTCGCCGCGCCGGCGGACGCTGGGCTGGCCCTTGTGGTCGACGATCTCGGCGAGGTTGAGGACCTGGCGCTTGGTGTCCTGGCCGGAGACCTCCAGGACCTCCTCGGTGGAGCCGTTCATCCGGTTCATGACGCCGATGGCGGTGAAGCCGTCGCCGGAGAGCTGGAGCACCACGTGGTGCATGAGGCCGTCGCGGACGCGGGCCCGGACGTCGATGTGGTCGGCCTCGCCGGGGAGGAGGAAGCGGAGGGTGTCGACGACGTGGATGAAGTCGTCGAGGACGAAGGTGCGCGGGTCCTCGGGGAGTCCGATGCGGTTCTTCTGCATCAGGATCAGCTCGCGCGGGTGGTCGAGGCACTGGGCGTAGCCGGGGGCGAGGCGGCGGTTGAAGCCGACGGCGAGGGAGACGCCGCGCTTCTCCGCCAGTTCGACGATCCGCTCGGAGTCGGCGTACTCGTAGGCGAGCGGCTTGTCGACGTAGGTGGGGACGCCGGCGTCGAGGAGGCGGCCGGCGATCTCGGCGTGGGCGGCGGTGGAGGCGTGCACGAAGGCCGCGTCGAGTCCGGCGGCGAGCAGCCCGTCGAGGTCCCGGTGGCGGCGGGCGGCTGGGACGTGGAAGGTGTCGGCGACCCGGTCCAGGGTGGCGGGGGTGCGCGTCTGGAGGTGGAGTTCGGCGCCGGGGAGGGTGGCGAGGACGGGCAGGTACGCCTTCTGCGCGATGTCGCCGAGTCCGATGCAGCCGATCTTCACGGGTTCTCTCCCTCTGGGGTGGTCCGACGGCCCGTGGGGCGGGGGCCGTTCGCGCCGGTCAGCTTACGCGGGAGGGCTCCGCGACCGGGGGCCGCCAGTCGGCGATGCCGTCGAAGCCGCGCAGGACGAATCCGGGGCCGAAGCGGGAGACGGTCCGCACGAGCGTGTCGCGCAGGACGACGGCCGGGCGGGCGGACACGAGGGTGAGGGCGCCGGTGCGGGCCGCCTTGCGGACCAGGGCGGTGGTGCGGGGCAGCCGGTCGGCGGTGTACGCGGCGAGGGCCGGGCCCGGGTCGAACGCGGCGGGGACGCGGGCGTGGTGGGCGAGCACGACGGCGTCCTCGACGGCCTGGTTCCCGCCCTGCCCGAGGCTGGGCATCATCGCGTGCGCCGCGTCGCCGAGCAGTGCGGTACGGCCCTGGTGGAAGGCGGGCAGCGGGTCGGTGAGGTGGTGGACGTCGTGGCGCAGCACCCCCTCCGGGTCGGTCGCGGCGAGGATCTCCGGCACGGGGTGGTGCCAGTCGCCGAAGAGCCGGCGGAGTTCGGCGAGCTCGCCGTCGGGGGCTTGGGCTCCGACGGGTGCGGCGGCCATGGCGTAGGCGTAGATCCGACCGTCCTCGAGGGGCTGGGTGCCCCAGAGGCGGCCGGGTCCCCAGGTCTCGTGCGGGGCGAAGGGGCGGGCGGGGGCGGGGGTGACGATCCGCCAGGTGGTGCATCCGGAGTAGCGCGGCCCGGGGTGGCCGGGGAAGAGGAACGCGCGGGCCGCGGAGCGGATGCCGTCGGCGGCGACGACGAGTTCGGCCTCCAGGTCGCCGTCGGGGGTGGTGACGCGGGCGGGGGTGCGGGGGTCGCCGGGGTGGGCGAGGGCGGCGGTCGTGCCGGTGCGGACCGTCTCGGCCGGGAGGGCGGAGGCGAGGATCTCGACGAGGGTGGCGCGGTGGAGGAGGACGAGGGGGTCGCCGAAGCGCTCGGCCGCGGCCCGGGCGTCGGTGCGGACGAGCCAGCGGCCGTCGGGGGTGCGCATGCCGCCGTCGCCCTGCCAGGCGGCGAGGTCGCGGACGCGGTCGCCGAGGCCGAGGGTGTCGAGGGCGCGCAGGGCGTTCGGGGCGAGGGCGATGCCGGCGCCGACGGGGGCGAGGCCGGCGGCGCGTTCGAGGACGGTGACGTCCCAGCCGCGCCGGTGGAGTCCGACGGCGGCGGTGAGGCCGCCGATGCCCGCTCCCAGGACGACGGCACGGTGCTGTGTCATGACTGCTCCTCGGTGCGACGGCCGCGCCACGGACCGCGGAGCCGTCGACTACAGCTGTAGTGACCGGACGTCCCGACCGTACTACAGACGTAGTCGGGCGGGAAGGCGGAGGGCGGAGGGGAGGTCCCCTGGCCTAGGTTGGTCCCCATGACCGCGCACCTCCCCGCCCCGGCCCCGGAACCCGCCCCGACCCGCGCCGAGCGGATCGGCGACGCGGCCCTCGACCTGCTGGTGGAGCGCGGGATGCGCGGGCTCACCCACCGCGCGGTGGACGAGCGGGCCGGGCTGCCGCAGGGCTCCACCTCCAACCACGCGCGCACCCGCCAGGCGCTCCTGGAGACGGCCGTCCGCCGCCAGGCCGAGCGCGAGGCGCGGGTCCTCGCCCCCGACGAGCTGCCGTCGGCCGGCGCGAGCCCCGAGCTGCTGGCCGACGCCCTCGCGCTCGCCCTGCACCGCTATCTGACCGACCACCGCTCGCTGCTCGTCTCCCGCTACGAGCTGGCCCTGGAGGCGACCCGCCGCCCCGAGCTGCGCGGCTTCTTCGACCGCGCCGGCGCCGCCTTCCACGGCCCGGTGATCGCGATGATGCGCGGCGCCGGCTCGTCCTCCCCGGAGCGGCACGCCCTCTCGCTGATCGCCTGGTGCGAGGGGGTGATGTTCTCCTGCGCGGCCGGCTCCTTCCACGCGGCCGTGCCCAGCCGCGAGGAACTGCGGACCGGCTTCGACGAGTTGCTGCGCGGGATGCTCGGCGATCCGTCGCACTGAAACACCGGGCGCACCGGAACGCCGGGCACAAGGGAAGGCCGAGCGCACCGGAACACCGGGCGCACGGAACCGCCCGTCGCCCCGGGACGCCCGTCGCACTCAAATGCCTGGCGCGCCGCGGCGGGCGTCCGCCACGATGTCCGCATGACCACCGATCACATGGCAGCACCCGAGCGCGTCGATCCGTCCACCACCGCGGACGAGCGCCAGGCCCTGGAGCAGTGGCTCGACTACCACCGCGCGACCCTGGCGAAGAAGTGCGCCGGCCTTACCGACGAGCAGGTGCGCACCGCTTCCGCCCCGCCCTCCGACCTCAGCCTCCTCGGCCTCGTCCGGCACATGGCCGAGGTCGAACGCGGCTGGTTCCGCCGGGTCCTCGCCGGCGAGGAGGCCCCGTGGCTCTACGCCACCGAGGAGGACTTCGACCGGGACCTCCACGTCACCGCCGAGGACGGCTACGCGGAGGCGTACGCCACCTGGCAGGAGGAGATCGCCCACGCCCGCGCGCTCGCGGCCGAGCGTTCCCTGGACGACCTCGGTGCCGGTGTCCACCGCAGCGGGGAGCTGTTCAACCTGCGCTGGATCTACCTCCACATGATCGAGGAGTACGCGCGGCACAACGGCCACGCGGACCTCATCCGCGAACGCATCGACGGCGCCACCGGCGACTGACCGACCGGTCAAGGAGGGTGACCGGCCGCTCACCCGTGCGGGGCATTCCCCGCCGGTAGGGGTTCGAAGATCGGCGCCGGACCAGCAGAGTGACGCGGGTGCAAGGAACCCGAATCCCCGCGCGGCTGCTGGCCGGTGCCGCCGTCGCCGCCGCCCTGACCGGGTGCGTCGCCGTCGACGGGCCGCCCCCGGCGCCCGCGCCGTCTCCCGCGCCCGCCACCGACCCCGTGCGCCCTCCCCAGGGGGCGGAGCCGCAGATCGTCCTGCAGGGCCCGGCCAGGGAGGCCCTCGAAGCGGCGCTCCCCGCGCCGGCCCGGAGCGCGGCCGCCCCGCCGCGGGGCGAGACCCGCCGCGCCACCGGTCACGCGGCGCCGTCCCGCACCCCGTCCCCCGCGGCCCCCTCGCCCTCCGCCTCCCCCGCAGTCGCCCGGCCGCCCGCCGGGCGCGTGGCGCGGGTGTCGCCGCCCGCCGCGCCGGAGGCCCGGGAGCTGGAGCGGCTGGCGGAGCGGCTGCGGAAGGCGCCGCCGGTCACCGGGAAGGACGTCTGCGAGCTCGGCGAGCGCTACGGCGGCCTGGACCCCGCGGGTGTCCGGGGCGACCTCTGCCGGGAGGCGTACGGGCGCTGAGCCGGGCGTCCGGGGCCGCCTCAGGCTTCGCGGAGCCGCCGGTCGAGGCGCTCGATGGCGGCCCTGACCTCCCGGCCGTACCGGTCGTCGTCGAGGGCGTCGGAGGCGGCGCGGGCCCGCTCCAGGTGGGCCCGGGCGGCGTCCGGCCTGCGCAGCTTGGCGTAGTCGGCGGCGAGGTCGAGGTGGAGCTTGGGGTAGAGGGCGCGGAGGGCGGCCGCCGAGTCGTGCGCGGCGAGGCGTCCGTCCTCCAGGCCCTCGGCGGCGCTGAGGGCGCGCAGGTCCCAGGCGAGCTCGGTGTCGGGGTCGTCCTGGGTGTCGGCCAGGTAGTGGGCGAGGGTGCAGCGGTGGAGCGGGTCCCCGTCGGGGTCGAGCTGCTGCCACAGCTCGCCGAGGCGGTTGCGGGCCTCCTCCCGGTCGCCGCCGTGGAGGAGCATCCTGGCCTGGCCGATCCTGGTCAGGACCCCCTCGTCCGACGTCCGCTGCTGCTCGGTCACCGCGGCCTCCCGGCGCTCACCCTGCGTGGAGATCCGACGCTAACCGGCGACGGCCCCGATCACGCCGAGGCTCAGCCGAGGTCCGGGATGCGCCAGTCGATCGGCTCGTGGCCCTGGGCGGCGACGGCCGCGTCGATCTGGGTGAACGGCCGGGAGCCGAAGAACTTCTTCGCGGACAGCGGCGAGGGGTGGGCACCCTTCACCACGATGTGCCGCTCCTCGTCGATGAGCGGCAGCTTCTTCTGGGCGTAGTTGCCCCACAGGACGAAGACGGCCGGGTCGGGGCGGGAGGCGACGGCCCTGATGACGGCGTCGGTGAACTTCTCCCAGCCCTTGTTCTTGTGCGAGTTCGCCTCGCCGGCGCGGACGGTGAGGACCGCGTTGAGCAGCAGGACGCCCTGCTCGGCCCACGGCATCAGATAGCCGTTGTCCGGGATCGGGTGGCCGAGCTCGGCGTGCATCTCCTTGTAGATGTTCCGCAGCGACGGCGGGGTCTTCACGCCGGGGCGGACGGAGAAGCACAGGCCGTGGCCCTGACCCTCGCCGTGGTACGGGTCCTGACCGAGGATCAGGACCTTCACCTTGTCGTAGGGGGTGGCGGCGAGCGCCGCGAAGACCTCGTCCTTCGGCGGGTAGACCGGCCCGGCGGCCCGCTCCTGCTCGACGAACTCGGTGAGCTGGGCGAAGTACGGCTTGTCCAGCTCCTCGCCGAGGACGCCCTGCCAGGACTCGGGCAGCATGTTGATGTCGGTCACGGTCCACAACCTCCGGTGGTTCGGCACTTCCGGATACGGAACCTACCGGGGCCCACTGACAGCGGGCCCCGGCGGCCCCTCCCCGGCGGCCTGCTACCAGCTGGCGCGGCGGTGCAGCTCCCACAGCTGCATGACCGTCTGCGGGTCGAGGGCGCGCTCGCCGCCGCCGATGTCCTCGCGGGCGGCGATGTACAGCTTGCCCTGCCACAGCGGAAGCAGCCGGACGTCCTCGACCATGATCGCCTGGGCCTCCTCGAACTCGTCGGTGACGGCCCCCCGGTCGCTCTCGCGGCGGGACTTGGGCAGCAGCTCGTCGGTGATGCGCGGGCTCAGGTAGGGGGTGCCGAGCACGTTCTTCTTGCCCAGGAAGGGGGCGATGAAGTTGTCGGGGTCCGGGAAGTCGGGGAACCAACCGCGCCCGAAGACGGCGTACTCGCCCTTCTGGTAGGCGGCCTGGTACTCGGTCCACGGCTTGCCCTGGATGGTGACCTCGAAGAGGCCGGACTCCTCCAGCTGGCGCTTCAGCTCGGTGAACTCGGCGGCCGTGGCGGAGCCGTACCGGTCGGTCGTGTACCAGAAGTTCAGCTCGACCTTCTCGGTGATCCCGGCCTTCTGCAGAATCTTCGCGGCCTTCTTCTTGTCCGGGTGGCCGTAGGTGTCGAAGTACTTGGTGGTGTGGGCGGCGATGCCCTTGGGCACCATCGAGTACAGCGGCTCGGCGGTGCCGCGGTAGACCTTGCTGACCAGCTGGTCGCGGTCGACGAGCTGGGCGATGGCGCGGCGGACGGCCGGGTTTGCCACCGACTCGTCCTGGGTGTTGAAGACCAGGTAGCGGATGTCGGCGCCGGTGGACTCGACGAGCTGGAGACCCTTGTTCTCCTCGCTGTCCGACTCCAGGGAGGTCACCTCCTCCGCGGTCAGACCGCGGTAGGTGGCGTCGATCTCCTCGTCGCGCAGGGCCTTGACCATCGCCTCCGACTCGTCGAAGTACTTGATGGTCACGCCGCCGTTCTTGGGGTCGGCGAAGCCCTTGTAGCTCGGGTTGCGGGTCAGCTCGGCGCGCTTGCCCACCTCGTAGGCGTCGAGGACGTACGGGCCGGAGCCGGCGATCTTGCCGTCCTTCGGGCGCAGCTTGTCGGCCGGGTACTCCGCCGGGTCCACGATCGACATCGCGGGGGTGGCGAGGACGAAGGGGAAGGTCGCGTCGGCCTTGTTCAGCTTGAAGACGACGGTGCGCTCGCCGACGGTCTCGACGGAGGCGAGGGAGCCGAGCATGCCGTTGGGGCCGCCCTCGGCGTCGATGGTGCGGATGCGCTCGATGGAGTGGCGCACGGCCTCGGCGTCGAGCTTGTGGCCGTTGGAGAACTTGAGACCCTCGAAGAGCGTGCACTCGAAGACCCGGCTGGACGCGTCGGTGAATTTGCATTCGGCCGCGTCGGGCTTCGGCACATTGGATCCCGTGGGGAAGCTCACCAGGGTCTGGTAGACGTTCCGGAAGATCTCCCAGGAATTGTCCCAGGAAGCCGCGGGATCGAGCGTCGTGGGGGAACTCGTCGTCCCGATGGTGATCCTCTGCTCCCCGGCGGACTCGGTATCCGAGAAAACACCGCATCCGGATACCAGGGATATGGACGCAAGGGCTGCAGCGGCCTGCAGACTCGTCCGGTTGAACACGTGCACGCTCCTCGTTCAGCCTGGGGTCGGCCGACGATACCGCAGTACCCCGCCAGGTCAATGGGCGAGACCGGCGGGGCACTTGAGACGATCGAGTCGCAACCGGGGCCAATCCGGACAGGAAATTCCGGAAAGTGTCCGGTAATCGGTCACCCGACTCCGGCGTTCAGGAAAATGCCGCCGTCGACGACCAGGGTCTGACCGGTGATCCATCCGGACTGGTCCGAGGTCAGGAAGGCGGTCGCGCCGCCGATGTCCTCGGGCACGCCGAGCCGGCCCATCGGGTACGCGGCGGCGGCCTCGGCCTCACGGCCCTCGTACAGCGCCTGGGCGAATTTCGTCTTCACCACGGCCGGGGCGATGGCGTTCACCCGGACCACCGGCGCGAATTCGTGCGCCAGCTGCTGGGTCAGGTTGATCATCGCGGCCTTGCTGACGCCATAGGCGCCGATGAAGGGCGAGGCGGAGATTCCGGCGACGGAGGCGATGTTCACGATGGTGCCGCCGTTCTCCTTCTGCCACGCGTGCCAGGTCCGCTGCGCGAATCCGAGCGCCGAGACCACATTCGTCTCGAAGACCTTGCGGGCCACGTCCAGGTCCAGATCGGCGATGGGGCCGAAGACCGGGTTCGTGCCGGCGTTGTTCACCAGGTGGTCGATCCGCCCGAATGCGTCCATCGCGGCCTCGACGGCGGCGGCCTGGTGGGCGGTGTCGTGGGCCTTGCCCGCGACACCGACGGCCCGCTCGGCCCCGAGGCGCTCGACGGCCTCCTTGAGGGCCTCCTCGCCGCGTCCCGTGATGACGACCCGGTCGCCCCGGGCGACGAGCGCCTCGGCGATGCCGAAGCCGATGCCCCGGCTGGCGCCGGTGACGAGCGCGACCTTGCCGGAGAGCTCCGGCAGCTGCTGTGCGGTCATCCCGCTCTCCTCCTCTCTCGTCGCCGGGTCAGTTGAGCGGGCCGCCGGCCACGTACATGACCTGGCCGGAGACGAAGCCGGCGTCGTCGCCCGCGAAGAAGGCGATGGCGTTGGCGACGTCCTCGGGGCGGCCGACGCGCTGGACCGGGATCATGGAGGCGGCGGCGGCCTGGAAGTCCTCGAAGCCCATGCCGACGCGCTCGGCGGTCTGGGCGGTCATCTCGGTGACGATGAAGCCGGGGGCGACCGCGTTGGCGGTGATGCCGAACTTGCCGAGTTCCTTGGCGAGGGTCTTGGTGAAGCCCTGGAGGCCGGCCTTGACGGCCGCGTAGTTGGCCTGGCCGCGGTTGCCGAGCGCCGAGGAGGAGGAGAGGGAGACGATGCGGCCGAAGCCCGCGTCCACCATGTGCTTCTGACAGGCCTTCGCCATCAGGAACGCGCCCTTGAGGTGGACGTTCATGACGAGGTCCCAGTCGGCCTCGGACATCTTGAACAGCAGGTTGTCGCGGAGCACGCCGGCGTTGTTGACGAGGATCGTGGGCGCGCCGAGCTCGGCGGCGACACGGGCGACCGCGGCCTCCACCTGGGCGCCGTCGGAGACGTCGCAGCCGACCGCGAGGGCGCGGCCGCCGGCGGCGGTGATCTTCTCGACGGTGTCCTTGCAGGCCGCCTCGTCGAGGTCGAGGACGGCGACGGCGCGGCCCTCGGCCGCCAGGCGGATCGCGGTGGCGGCGCCGATGCCCCGTGCGGCACCGGTGACGACGGCTACGCGCTGCTCGGTGGTGGACATGGTTGCTTCTCCTCGCCCTCAGGGGGTTCCCGGGCTCTTCCCCGGGACATGAGCGACCGCTTAGTACGACCGCTGGACGAGACGCTAGAAGCCCTGGCACCCGGTGTCAACGGCCCACCGGGTGCACCCCGTCACTCCGCCGTCACCCGGCGGAGGGACGGCGTCCCCTGGGACAGGCCCTAACGGACCAGGACATCGAGCAGGCGTTCCACCTCGGCTTCGGGGTCCCCGGTGAGGCCGGTGTGCACCGGGCCCGGCTGGACCACCGTGGAACGCGGCGCGATCAGCCACCGGAAGCGCCGGCCCGCGTCGTCCCCGGCGGCCTGCCCGGCCGCGTCGCCGCCGAGGCAGACGCCCTCGACGGCCCGCAGGGCGGCGCGGACACCGGTGACGTCCGCCGCCGGGTCGAGCGCGGTCAGCTTGGCCTCGTCCAGGTGGGTGCGGGCGGCGACGAAGGACCGGGCGCGGCAGTAGACGACCACGCCCGCGTTGAAGCACTCGCCGCGCTCGACGCGCGGCACCACGCGCAGCAGCGCGTACTCGAAGACATCGCGGTCGGTCACGTGGTGGCGTCCTTCTCGGCGGGGCGGGGGGCGAGGCGCTCGGCGAGCCAGCCGGGCGGCTGCTGCGGGCGGCGGTCGGTGCGGGGGCCGAGGGTGATCCGCTCGTGGATGGTGGCGGCGCGCGGCAGCAGCGCCTCGACGTACGCGGCGCGCAGGGCGTCGGTGGAGTCGAAACCGGGCTCGTCGACCAGCCACGCGTCCGGCACGTCGGCGGCCACCTCGTCGAGCAGTTCCCGGGTGACGAGCGGCGCCAGTTCGGCGGCGGCCGCGGCCACGTCGGGGCCGAAGGGGGCGAGGGCGTGGTCGGAGGCGTCGTACGGCTTGGCGGCCGAGGCGGCGGCGCCCGGCCAGTTGTGGTGCCAGATCATGGTGGCGCCGTGGTCGATGAGCCAGAGGTCGCCGTGCCAGACCAGCATGTTCGGATTGCGCCAGGACCGGTCGACGTTGTTGATCACCGCGTCGAACCACACGACCTTCCCGGCCTCCGCCGGATCGACCTCGTACGCCAGCGGGTCGAAGCCCAGCGAGCCGGGCAGGAAGTCCATCCCGAGGTTGAGCCCGCCACTCGCCTTGAGCAGCTCCTGCACCTCCTGGTCGGGCTCGGAGAGCCCGATGACCGGGTCGAGCTGGAGGGTCACCAGCTCGGGCACGCGCAGCCCGAGCCGCCGGGCGAGCTGCCCGCAGATCACCTCCGCGACGAGGGTCTTGCGCCCCTGCCCGGCGCCGGTGAACTTCATGACGTACGTGCCGAGATCGTCGGCCTCGACGATCCCCGGGAGCGAGCCGCCCTCACGCAGGGGCGTGACATAGCGGGTCGCTACGACCTCTTCCAACACTTTCCCAGGCCACCCATCTCTTCAGCCCCTTGCGCCACGGACGTCTGCTCCGGGGCGCGGAGGCGGAGCCACCGGTCGACGGCGCCGACGGGCGTCGGGAGAGTCCCGGCCGGCGTGCCGGTCTTCCCGCTCCCCGAGCCGTGCGTCGGGGGTGCCGCGCCCCTGCGCCGGTCTCCGGCATGAAGAGAGCATAGTAACCGAGGGTGATCACGGGCGGCGGGCGCGTCGGGTCCGTCAGGGCTTGAAGAGGATCTTGACGGCTCCGTCGTTCTTCTTCTGGAACATCTCGTACGCGTCCGGCGCCTGCGCGAGCGGCAGCCGGTGGGTGGCGAAGTCGTCGACGCCCAGGGGGTCGTCGTCGGTCAGCAGCGGCAGCAGCTGGTCGACCCAGCGCAGCACGTTCGCCTGCCCCATGCGGAGCGTCAGCTGCTTGTCGAACATCGTGAGGAGCGGCATCGGGTCCGCCTGTCCCCCGTACACCCCGGCGAGCGACACCGTCCCGCCGCGGCGCACGAGTTCGACGGCCAGGTGCAGGGCGGAGAGCCGGTCGACGCCGTAGCGGCGCATGAGCCCGCGGGCGACGCCGTCCGGCAGGAGGGCGACGGCCGACTGCAGGCCGCGGGCGACCGGGGCGCCGTGGGCCTCCATCCCGACGGCGTCGACGACCGCGTCGGGACCGCGTCCGCCGGTGAGGTCGCGGACCCGTTCGAGCGGTCCGGCGTCGGAGTCGGTCGGGTCGAGGACGTGCACGCCGCGGGCCGCCGCGCGGGCGCGTCGTTCCGGCACGGGGTCGATGCCGATGACGAGGCCTGCGCCGCGCAGCGCCGCGATGCGGACGGCCATGTCGCCGATGGGTCCGAGGCCGAGGACGGCGACCGTGCCGCCGGGCGGCACGTCCGCGTACTCGACGGCCTGCCACGCCGTGGGCAGCACGTCGGAGAGGTAGACGAAGCGGTCGTCCGGTGGCCCCTCGGGGACGGGGATGGGCAGGGTGTCGCCGAAGGGGACCCGGAGGTACTCCGCCTGGCCTCCCGGCACCTGCCCGTACAGCTTGGTGTAGCCGAACAGCGCGGCCCCGGAGCCGTAGGCGCGCACCTGGGTCGTCTCGCACTGCGAGTGCAGGCCGCGCTCGCACATCGGACAGGTTCCGCAGGAGACGTTGAACGGCACCACGACCCGGTCCCCCGGGGCGAGCCGGCGCACCTCCGGCCCGACCTCCTCGACCACCCCCATGGGCTCGTGGCCGAGTACGTCGCCGGGGTCGAGGAACGGTCCGAGCACTTCGTACAGGTGCAGGTCGGAGCCGCAGAGCCCGCTCGTGGTGATCCGTACGATCACGTCGGTGGGTTCCTGGATCCGCGGGTCCGGCACGGTCTCGACGGACACCTTCCGCCGGCCCTGCCATGTGACGGCCTTCATGGCGTACGCCCTTTCCGTGGAACGGCCGAGCGCCGCCGCCCGGAGGGGGGGAAGCCGGGCGACGGCCTTGTGGGGTGCGCACCCGGTCTGCGCATGCCCCCTCGGCCGGGGCTCACTCGTCCCGGCGCCCCCGGTTCGGAAACGCCGACGTCCGGGCGGGGACGGCGCGGGCCCGGGCCGTCCGTCAGGGCGTGCCCGGGGTCCCGACGGGGGCGGCGGGGGCGGGGCAGGCCACCGCCCCGGGTTTCACGGAGAGCTTGAGCCGGGGCGTGGTGAGCAGGCCGGGGATCTGGAAGTCCTGGGCGGTGCCGGTGATCCGGTCGAACTTGGCGTAGCGGGCCTGGATGCCGAAGCGGTGCTGCGGGGCGCCGAGGGGGTTCGGCACGTACGCGCCGGAGGCGTCCTTGACGGTGCGGACGTCGGCGCCGTTGACGTTGAGGTCGACGATGCCGTCCATGTCGAGCTCGCCGGTGGCGTTCCTCAGGTCGAGGACGGTGTTGCGGGTGCGGATCTCCCAGGAGCCGGGGTCGTCGTCGCCGAGGGTGAGCAGCAGGGTGTACGTGGCTCCCGCGATCTGCTGGCGCCGGCTGAGGCAGAGCCCGTTGAGCACTCCGTCGGCGAAGCCCATCCGCAGCACCCGCACGCTGCCGGCCGTGCCGTCGGGGCGGACGACCGCCTGGTCGACGACGGCGGCGCCGTACTGGGTGCCGTACAGGCTGCTCGTGGTGAAGTCGACGGGCCGGTCCTGGACGCTCAGGCCCACGGCGAGCGCCCCGGTGGCCATCGCCGAGCCGAGCCCGCCGGCGGCGAGGAGCGCGGGGGCCGCGACGGCGAGGGCGCGCCGCCAGTGGGTGCGCCCTTCGGGGCGGAGCGGTGCGGAGCTGCTCATGGCGTGGTCACCGTGATCGTTCCGGGGAGGTGGACGGGGTTGTCGGTGGAGTCGAGCGCGGCGTGGTCGTCGACGGTCCGGATGGCGTAGATGTCGCCCTCGAACTCCTCCGCTCCGGCCGTGAGCGGGATGAGGGAGCCGAAGAAGTCGAGCAGCCCCTGGACCTCGCAGATCTGGAAGATCACGCGGACGCAGACGCGGTCGATCTTCCCCCACATCGTGGTGGTCTCGGGTTTGCCGGCGCTGTCGTAGCCGCCGAGCGAGCCCTCGTTCGGCACGTCGATGACGAGGGTGTGGCCGTCGGCCCGCTGGGTGACGTTCATGTGGGAGCGGATCTTCAGCTTGGTGAAGGTGTACTTGTTCGTCACGACGGTGGTGCCGTCGGACAGCCGGATGGTGACGTTCTTCTCGACGGTCAGGGAGACGGCGACCATGCTGTCGATGCTCACCCGGAGCGGGTACGGGCTGGGCAGGAAGGGTATGCCGAGGGGTTCCACGGCGGCGGGCGGGCGGCCGGCGGCGTTGCTCGGCCGGCCGGAGACGAGCGCGGTGGCCACGGCGAGCAGCAGCGCGGCGACGACGGCTACCGCCTTGCGCCGCCCCCGTACGCCCGCCCGGGCCGTCATCCCTCCACCGCCTCGGGTACGGCTCCGGCGGCGGCCCGCACCGCTCCGCGCGGGCGCTTGGCGCCCCAGCCGATCATCATCGAGCCGCCGAGGACCCCGAGGGCCATGCCCACGAGGAAGCCGCCGAGGTTGGAGACGACGAGGGAGACCACGGCGAGGACGCAGCCGATGAGACCGAAGGTGTACCGCTGGCGGGGTGCGGCGAGCGGGACGAGTCCGCAGAGGATCATCCCGCCGCCGACGAGGTAGCCCGCGACGCCGCCGAAGCCGGTGCTGACGATGAGCTGCACGGAGCTGAGCGAGAACTTGAGGACGGTCCAGCCGCCGGCGACCATCCACACGGCGCCCCAGAAGGGGCGGGTGCGCCGGAAGGCCCGGAACCACATGTACGCCGCCCGGGTCCGGCTCAGCACGTGGTGGCCTTTCCGGCGACGATCCTGAGCTTCAGGTTCGGCAGGACCAGGGCTCCGGCCATCTCGGCGTCGTAGGCGGTGGCGTTGAGGCCGTGCAGCCGGATGGAGCTGCCGCCCTCGCCGCCCGCCGAGCCGAGGCCGAAGCCGCCGGGGAGAGCGCCGGTGAGCGGTTTGCCGGCGACGGTGACCTGGTCGGCGGACTGCCCGAGGACCGCGTTCTGGAGCGTGGTGGGGCCGTAGGCCTGGAGCTCGGTGGCCTGGATGTAGAGGTTGGAGGCGTCGATGTCGGTGGTGAAGCTCGCGGGCGGCGTCGCGGTCACCGGCTGGCCGCCGGTGAGCAGGAGCGAGTACGGCACGCCGCCGATCGACTGGTGGACGATCCCGCACAGTCCGGCGAGTCCCGCGCTGGCGAAACCGACGCGTGCCATCGCGGTGTCGGTCGTCGTGGTGCCGTCCGGGCGGCCCACGGAGGGGGTGTTGACGATGGCGCCGAAGCCGCTTCCGGAGACGCCGTTGGAGGTGAGGGTGAACGGTTGACCGGTGACGCTGAAGTTGGCGGCGAGGGCGCCCTGCGCGAGGGCCGCGCCGAGCGCGCCGATCACCAGGCAGGAGGGGACGAGGGCGAGGGCGCCGCGGCCCCAGCGGGTGCCGCGCCGGGTGCCGTCGGCGGCCTCGGCGAGCATCCGGGCGTTCCATCCGGCGGCGGCGCGGACGCCTTCGGCGCCGAGTCGGGCGAGCGGTCCGCCCGTCGTGCGGGGCGCTGCGTGGAGGGGGTTCATGCGGAGCCGCTCCCCACGGACACGGGGGTCCCGTCGGTGGCGCGGTCGCGTCGGCGCGCGAGGCGGCCGGGGCGCTTGGCGGGCTTCTCGGGCAGCCAGGCGAAGGCCATGGCACCGCCCAGGACGGAGAGGCCCATGCCGATGAAGAGGCCGCCGAGGTTGGAGAGCGGGAACGAGGCGACGCCCGCGATGACGGCGATCGTTCCGGCGGTGTGGCGCTGGCTCGGCAGGGTGAGGACGAGCAGGGCCATCGCCATGATGACGATGCCGCCCGCCATGCCGGCGATGCCGCCGACGCCGACCTGGAGGATCCGGCCGAGCGGTGCCATCGGCAGGAAGAAGATGACGAAGCCGCCGAGGGTCATCCACAGCGCGGCCCAGAACGGGCGGGTGCGGCGCCAGCGGCGGAAGCCCCGGCGGGCGCGGGCGGGGGCGGAGGGCCGGGGCCCGGTGGCCTCGGCGGGCGAGGGCTGGAGGGGCGGTGCCTCGGGTGCCTCGGGGGCGGGTGGATCGGTGCTGGTCACGGGGGCCTCGCAGGAGCGGTCCGGAAGGGGCGGGCGGTGGGCCGGTCCGGGGCGGCGCGCCCCGCGGTGGCGCGCCGTCCCGGTCCGGGTCGTGCGGTGGTGCCGTCGTGCGGTGGGGCTCATGTGGTGCGGAGGGGGTGTCAGCAGCCCGTGTCGCCGTGCTTGATGGCGATCGCGAGGTCGGGGAGCGTGATGGCCCCGGCGATCGTGGCACCGTTCGCGTCGGCGTTCAGGTTGCTGATGTCGGTGCGGCCGCCGGTGGCGTCGAGGCCGAACTGGCCCGCGGCGCCGTCCTGGATGCCGGTGGCCTTGATGCCGGCGCCGTCGGCCGCGGCGCCGATGACGTTCGGGGTGGCGTCGCCGGCGTTCAGGGTGGCCTTGGCCGCCTTGAGCGCCTGGGCGTCGAGGACGAGCTTGTTCGCCTGGAGTCCGGCGCCGTTGGCCAGTTGGTCGCTGGTGAGCGGGGTCGCGGCGGCGGGCGAGGAGATGTTGAGCGACCAGGTGCCGAGGCTGCCGATCACCGGGAGGGCGACCGACTGGGTGGCGTGGACGCAGATCCCGTCGAGGCCGGCCTTGGCGATGCCGACCTGGGCGGCGCCCTTGGGGCCGCCGGCGTCGATGGTGTGCATGACCGCGCCGATGCCCTGCGGGGCCGCCACCGTCTTGGAGCTGAGGGTGAACGGCACGCTGGTCAGGGAGAGGTTCGCCGCGAGGGCGCCCTGGACCATGGCGGTGGCCATGGCCGCGACCGCCGCGCCGGCGGGGACGGCGAGGAAGGCCGATCTCCGCCAGCGGGTGACGCCTCTGGGCTCGTTCTGCATGAGGGTTCTCCAACCGTGGGTCCGCGCCGGGGGCGCGGGGTGGGATGACGGACAGCCGTGCGTCCGGGGCCGGTTGCCGCGGACGGAATACATTCTGCGGCTGCCCGTTCGAGAATTGGACACTACGAGAAGTTGTGTCAAGAGTGCGGACAAACTCAGTAGTTCTGTCACCGCTCTGAGGGGTTCCGGCGCTGCTCTAGGCTGGCGCGATGGCACGCTTCAGGGAGACGGTCCGGACACTCCTGCGCGAACGGCTCCTCGACGCCGCCTTCGAGCGCGTCGCGGAGCACGGCTTCGACAAGCTGCGCATGGCCCACCTCGCCGGCGACGTGGGCGTCAGCCGGCAGACGCTGTACTCCGAGTTCGCCTCCAAGGAGGCGGTCGGCGAGGCGCTCTTCCGGCGCGAGCTGGAACGCTGCCTGGTCGGCATCCAGCAGGGCCTGGACGCCCACCCGGGCGACCTCCGCGCGGCCGTGGAGGCGGCCGTCGGCTTCACGCTGACGCTGGCCCGCCGCAACCCGCTCATCCGGGCGATGCTGACGAGCACCGGCGAGGGCGGCCTCCTCCCCTATCTCACGACCCGCTCCGCCGCCGCCTTCGACCTGGCGACGACGACGCTGGGGACGTACGTGGCGGAGACCTGGCCCTCGATCGACCCGGTCGCGCGCGAGCTGGCGGTGGACACGGCGGTCCGGCTGACGGCGAGCCACGTGGTGCAGTCCGCCGCCTCCCCCGAGGAGTCGGCCCGCCGCATCGCGGACACGACGGTCCGGGTCGCCCTCAGCACGGGCGCGGAACGCCTCCCGGCGGGCACCACCCGCGCCTGACCCCGCGCCGCCGCGCCGACTCCGGTCGCGACCCGACGGCCGGTCCCGGCCCGACGGCCGACTCCGGCTCGGCTCCCCTGCCGCTGCTCCCGCTCCCGCTCCTACGGCGGCGGGGGCCCCTCGTACTCCTCCAGGACGGGCCGGTTGCCGAGTCCCGGCGCGGTGGTGAGGGGGTACGCCCGCACCCCGACCCTCCCCTCCACCCGGTCGATCGCGCCCCAGCCGTACTGCCGGGAGTCGTCCGAGAGGTCCGGGTTGTCGCCCAGGTAGAAGAAGCCGCCCTCGGGCACGGTCCGCAGCTCCGCGCGCGCCGACCGGGTGCCCTCCGGCGAGCAGCAGGCGCCGGCCCGGTGGGCGCGGTCGTTCCACTGGGCGGCGACCACGCGGCGTACGGGTCCCGTGCCGCCCTCCTGGAGGAGGACCTGGAAGGGTTCCGCGCCGGTCGACACGATGGCCACCCGGTCGCCGGGCAGGCCGATCACCCGTTTCACCATGAGGGAGTCCTGTCGGCCGCCGCGCAGCAGGACCACGTCGAAGCGGTCCACCCGCCCCTCCGAGCCCGGCGAGACGAGGACCCGGTCGCCCGGGCGCAGGGTCGGGTCCATGCTGGACCCGTCGACCCGGACGCCGAGGGCGGTCACGGCCACGCCCGCGAGGAGACAGAGCAGGGTCCCGGTCCCGAGGACGGCGCCGAGGACGCGCCCCGCCCTCATCGGCGACCCCTTCGGCCGCCGTGTCGACCGGGGCGCGGTACGGCCCCGGACCGGTCGCATTCGGTCATGGCGGGACGGTAGGCCGGGCGGCGGGCGGGGTCCGTGACCGTACCGCTCAGCCTTGTTGACCGCGCGTCGACAAGGGTCGAGGCGCAGGCCCTGCCCCCGGCCCCGGCCCCGGTCCCGGCGCGGTGATCCCGCGGAGCTGGTAGGCGCGCGGGGTCTCGCCGGTCCAGCGGCGGAACGCCCGGTGGAAGGCGCTGGGTTCGGAGAAGCCGAGCCGCCGGGAGAGCCGCTCGATGGAGACCCGCCCCGCGGCGAGCTCGGCGAAGGCGTGATCGCGTCGCACCTGGTCGCGCAGCCGCTGGTACGTGGTGCCCTCGGCGGCCAGTCGGCGGCGGAGGGTCTGCGGGCTGACCGAGAGCCGTTCGGCGAGCTCCTCGGGGGTGGGCACGGGTCCGGTCGGCAGGGCCCGCCCGATGAGATGGCGCACCCGCCCGGTGACGGTGCTGCCCCACTCCGAGCAGACCAGCACGCCGTCGGGGGCGCGGCGCAGGAAGTCCCGGAGCGCCGCCGCGTCGCGCAGCACGGGCTCGTCGAGGTCGGCGCGGTCGAGGACGGCGGCGGTGCGCCCGGCGCCGAAGACGCAGGGGGCGCCGAAGAGCAGGGCGTACTCGGCGGAGTGGTGGGGCTCGGCGTGGGCGAACTCGACCCGGCGCAGCCCGATCCGGCGGCGGACCAGCCAGCCGGCGAAGCGGTGGGCGACGAGGACGGTGGCCTCGGCGCCGAAGTGCAGGGGGTCGTCGTAACCGGAGACGTCGAATTCGAGCCGCGCCTCGTCGGGGCCGCCGGGCTCCCCCGCCGGCGCCGGTTCGACGAGCCGGAAGCTCGGTCCGCCGGGGAAGAGGGAGTAGAAGGTCCGCGCCCGGTGCAGGGCCTCGCGCAGGTCGCGGCTGCCGTGGACGACGAGGTGGCCCATCATCGCGAAGGACCCGACCTTGGTGGGCGCACCGCCGAAGCCGAGCAGCTCGTCGTCGAGGCGCGCCCAGAGCAGCCGGACGAGGCGGCCGAACCGCGCGGCGGGGACCCGGTCCGCCGAGTGGACGGAGAGGAGGTCGGGGGAGAGACCCGCGCGCGCGAGCAGCGGCCCGGTGTCCACCCCGCGCCGCTCGGCGCCGAGGACGACGGCCCGTACGTGGTGGGCGCCGACCGATCCCGTCCGCATGCCCGTCGCCTCCGTTCGGCGCGTTGACACTTCGCCTGATGGTTGTCCAGATTCGGACACTCTAATGTGAACTGTAAGGCCGTTGGGGGGACTCTGCGCCGAAGAGGGCCCACGTCACAGGAACTCCGTCTACCGTCGCTTCCGGAGGACTCCAGCGGCGCATCGAGAGGGGCAGGCATGAGCGGAGTGGCACGGCGGACCGTGGTCGCGGCCGGCGGGGCGGGGCTCGCGGCGGCGGCGCTGACCGCCTGCGGAGGCGGCACGGACTCCGAGGGCGACACCGGCACGGGCGGCGCGGACGGCGTTCCGGAGGGCCCGCTCGCCAAGACCGGGGACATCCCGGTGGGCGGTGGCAAGGTCCTGGCCGGCAAGGGGGTCGTCATCACCCAGCCGAAGGCCGGGGAGTTCAAGGCCTTCTCGTCGAAGTGCACGCACGCGGGGTGCGCGGTGAGCGAGGTGAAGGACGGCGCCATCGTCTGCCCGTGCCATCAGAGCAGGTTCGACATCTCGGACGGCAGCGTGCAGGGGGGCCCGGCGACGACGTCCCTGCCGCCGGAGCCGATCGAGGTGAAGGGCGAGGACATCTCCTTCGGCTGACCGGCACCCCGCCACCCGTCCCTCACGGGCGGGCGGAGGGCCGCCTCGGTGCCTGCCACGCGGTGAGCAGCGCGTCGGTGGTGGTGAGGGTGGCGACGAGCGAGAGGGTGTGGCGGATCATCGCGGGGGTGCAGTCGGCCGGTACCCCCGCGATGGCCTCCTGGGGCACGACGGCGGTGTAGCCGAGGTTCACCGCGTCGAAGACGGCGTTGGGCACGGCCACGTTGGCGGAGACCCCGGTCACGACGAGGGTCCGGCAGCCGAGGTTGCGCAGCAGCGCGTCCAGGCCGGTGCCGGCCAGCGGGGAGAGGCCGTGCAGCCGCCGCACCACCAGGTCCTCGTCGGCCACCTGGATCGGTTCCGCGATCCGTACCGCCGTGGAGCCGCGGTTCTGCCGCACGGGCAGCCGGGCCGCGGCCCGGAAGAGGCGGGCGTTGCCGTTGGAGCCGCGCCCGCCGGGTCGCCGCTCGGCGACGGCGTGCACCACCTGGACGCCGACGCCGTGGGTGGCGTCGACCAGCCGGGCCACGTTGGCGAGGGCCCCCGACCTCCGGGCGACGGCGGCGAGTTTCGGCAGGGCGCTCTCCACGCCGACGACCCCTCGCCGGCATTCGACGGTGAGCAGGACGGCCCCGTCCGGGCCGAGCCGCTCGTCGCGCTCTTCCCCGCGTCCCATCGCTGCCCCTCGCGTCCGCCCGCCTCTTGCACGGGTGCGCAAGAGGGACCCATGATTTCTGACGTCTCATCAGAAACCCAGAAGGGTGCGGACGATGACCGTCGCGCAGCGCCATGGCCGCAGGATCATGATGTCCCCGGAGGATCTCGACTCCTTCCTCGCCGAGCAGCGCACCTGCCGGGTCGCCACCGTCTCCGCCGACGGCCGCCCCCACCTCAGCGCGCTGTGGTACGCCTGGGACGGCACCTCGCTCTGGCTGTACTCGCTGACCCGCAGCCGCCGCTGGGCCGAGCTGAGCGCGGACCCCAGGATCTCGGTCCTGGTCGACGACGGCGAGGAGTACGGCGACCTGCGCGGGGCCGAGCTGTCGGGGACGGCGGTCTTCGTCGGCGAGGCCCCGCGCACAGGTGAACGGTGCCCGGAACTCGACCCGGTGGAGCGCCTCTTCGCGGCGAAGTACTTCGGCCTCGACGCCATGCCGCACGACGGCCGGCACGCCTGGCTCCGGCTGACCCCCGACGCCGTCGCCTCCTGGGACTTCCGCAAGCTCGCGACGCCGTAGACGCGGGGAGCGGCGCCCCGACACCGCTCGGGGTCCCCGCTCCGAGGCCGGGGTCAGTCGGCGTGCGGATGCCCCGCCTCCCGCAGCGCCTCGACGACCGCGCGCAAGGAGGGCCGGCGGCCGGCGTCGGTGCGCCAGGTGGCGTAGATGTGCCGGCGCACCTGCTGGCGTACGGGCACGCAGACGACCCCTTCGGGATGCGGCCGGCCGAGCCGGGGCGTGACGCAGACGCCGAGCCCTGCGGCGACCAGCGCGAGCTGGGTGTGGTGCTCGCCGGCGAAGTGCGCGATGCGGGGCTCGATGCCCTGGGAGCGGAGGGTGAACATCAGCCAGTCGTGGCAGAACTCGCCCTCCGGCCACGACACCCACTCCTCGTCGGCGAAGTCCGCCAGGTCCACCGCCTCCCGGTCGGCGAGCCGGTGGCCGGCCGGCAGGGCCACGTCCGCGGCGTCGTCGAGCAGATGGGCCCGCTCCAGCTCGCCGGGGACCGGCGCCCGGCGGTTGCTCCAGTCCAGGACGATCGCCAGGTCGGCGTCGCCGCGCAGCACCGCCCGGACCCCCTGCTCGGGCTCGAACTCGGCGGTGCGGACCCGCAGGTCGGGGTGGCGGGCGCGCAGCGCGGCGAGGGCGGCGGGGAAGAGACCGCGGGCGGCGGTCGGGAAGCCGACGAGCCGCACCTCGCCGACGACCTGGCCGCGCCGGGCCTCGATGTCGGCCTGGGCGAGCTGGACGTGGGAGAGGATCCGGGCGGCGTGCTCGGCGAGCAGCAGACCGGCGTCGGTGAGCCGGACCCCGCGCCCGTTCTTGGCGAGGAGCCGCTGGCCCACCTCGCGCTCCAGCTTGGACAGCTGCTGGGAGACGGCGGAGGTCGTCACGTGCAGACCGTCGGCGGCGGCGCTGACGGAGCCGTGCCGGGCGACGGCGTCGAGGGTGCGCAGGCGCTCCAGGTTCAACATGTAAGCAATGCTAAGCGAAAGGGTCGACACAATCTCGCTTGTCCTACGAGATCGCCGCCGTCACCCTGAGTGCATGACCCGAGAAGCCGTCCCCACCCGCTCCCCCTCGCCCCTCCTGGACTGGCGCGTCCGCTTCGGCCTGCTGGCCTTGATCTGGGGCTTCAGCTTCCTCTTCATCAAGGTGGGCACGGACGGCTTCGCGCCCTTCCAGGTGACCTTCGGCCGGCTGCTGTTCGGTACGGCGGTGCTGGCCCTGGCCCTCGTCGCGAAGCGGGACCGGCTGCCGCGCGGCGCCCGGACCTGGGGGCATCTGGCGGTGGCGGCGTTCCTGCTCAACGCGCTGCCGTTCTCGCTCTTCGCGTACGCGGAGCTGACGATCCCGTCGACGCTGGCGGGGATCTGCAACGCGACGACCCCGCTGTGGGGCATGGTCCTGTCGCTGGTGGCGCTCTCGGAGGACCGGCCCACCCGGGTGCGGGCGGCGGGCCTCGGCATCGGCTTCGTCGGCGTCCTGACGGTGCTCGGCGCGTGGCAGGGCTTCTCGGGCCTCGACGTCACGGGCACGGCGCTGGCCCTGCTCGCCTCCTTCAGCTACGCGGTCGGCTGGATCTACGTGCGCCGCACCCTGAGCGGCACGGGCGCCTCGCACCTGTCCCTGGCGACCGCCCAGGTCGGCACGGCCACCCTGCAACTGGCGCTCGTCACCCCCTTCTTCACCACGCTCCCGGACTCGGTCGAACTCCTGCCGCTCCTCGCGGTGATCGCCCTCGGCGCCCTCGGCACCGGCTACGCGATGCTGCTCCAGTACGGCGTGGTCGCGGAGGTCGGGCCGACGACGGCCTCGATGGTCACGTACTTCATCCCCGTCATCGCCACGGCGGCGGGCGTCGCCTTCCTGGACGAGCACCTCGCCTGGAACACGCCCGTCGGCGCCGCCGTCGTCCTCCTGGGCGCCGCCCTCACCCAGACCCGCGCCTCCCGCCGCACGGCGCCCGCGCCCGCGCTGTCCCAGCCGGTCGCGAGCACCCCGCCGGCCCCCGCCGCGGCCGCCGCGGGGAACCCGGCGGAGCCGAGGCTGCCGAGCTCCACGGTGACGTGACCCGTCGGGACGGCCGCCGTCAGCCGTAGCTGCGGGCCGGGGCCGGGCCCGCGGCCGCCGCGACGGCGTCGGCGAGGGGGTCGACGTCGTCGGGGGCGAGGGGGGAGACGGTGAGGCGGACGGCGGGTCCGGAGGCGATGCGGAAGCGGGCGCCGGGGGCGACCGCCCAGCCGGCCGCGAGCAGCCGCGCGACGGCGCCGGTCTCGTCGGCGACGGGCACCCAGACGTTCATCCCGCTGCGCCCGTGCGCCTCGACGCCCCGCCGGGCGAGCGCCCGGACGAGGGCGTCGCGCCGCTCCCCGTAGGCGTCGGCGACGGTCTCGGCGTCGACCGCGCCCGTGGTCCACAGGTGGACGACGGCCTGCTGGAGGAGGCGGCTGACCCAGCCGGGGCCGAGACGCTGCCGGCCGAGGACCCGGTCGACGGTCTCGGGGTCGCCCGTGAAGGCGGCGATGCGCAGGTCCGGGCCGTACGCCTTGGCGACCGAGCGGACGAGCGCCCAGCGGTCGGTGACGCCGGCGAGCGGCCGCAGCGGACGGGTGACGATGCCGTGGCCGTGGTCGTCCTCGACGAGCAGCACCCCGGGGTGCGCGGCGAGCACCCGCCGCAGCTCGGCGGCCCGCTCCGCGCCGAGGCAGGCACCGGTGGGGTTCTGCGCCCGGTCGGTGACGATCACCGCGCGGGCGCCGTCGCGCGTGACCGCCTGCTCGACCCGGTCGGTGAGCGGCCCGTCGTCGTCGACGGCGACCGGGACGGGACGCAGCCCGAGGGCGGGGACGAGATCGAGGAGGCTGCCCCAGCCGGGGTCCTCGACGGCGACGGCGTCCCCGGGCCTGAGGTGCGCGGCGAGGACCCGCTCGATCGCGTCGAGCGAGCCGGAGGCGACGCCGACCGGCCCGTCGGGCACCCCGTCCGCGTCGAACGCGGCCCGGGCGAGCCGTGCGAAGTCGGGGTCGAGGGGCGCCTCGCCGTACAGGCCGGGCCGTACCGCGTACCGCCGGGCCGCCTCGGCGAAGGCCTCGCCGAGGGGCGGCAGCAGGGCCGGGTCCGGGTTGCCCCCGCTGAGGTCCCGGACGCCCGGCGGCGCCTCGACGCGCAGCGAGTTGCGCGCGGTGGTGGCCGGCCGGGGGCGCACGCGGCTGCCGCGCCGCCCGTCGGTCTCGATGACCCCGCGCTCCCGCAGGGTCCGGTAGGCGGCGGCGACGGTGTTCGGGTTCACCCCCAGCGCGGCCGCCAACTCCCGCATGGGGGGCAGCACATGCCCCGGCTCCAGCGCCCCGGTCCCGACCCCCCGCTCCACGCTGGCGGCGATCTCCGATGCGCGACGACCCTCGATCCGATATTCTCCTAGCACAAACGACATTATGCACTAGTGCAATAAGAGGGGCAAGGGAAGCAGAAGCATGAGCGCCATCGACGGCCACACCTCCACCGACGACCGCTACACCCCCACGGACCGCACCGTGCCCACCCGCTCCCGGAAGCGCGGCTCCTACGACCGGGCGGTCGTGCACGCGATCCTCGACGAGGGGTACGTCTGCCACCTCGGCTTCGTCCGCGACGGCGCCCCCGTCGTGCTCCCGACCCTCTACGGCCGGATAGGCGAGCGGCTGTACGTCCACGGCTCCACCGGCTCCCGCCCGCTCCGCATGGCCGCCGCCGCCAAGGCCGCCACCGCCACCGCGGATCCCGGTCTCCCCGTCTGCCTGACCGTCACCCACGTCGACGGCCTGGTCCTCGCCCGCTCCGCCTTCCACCACTCCCTCAACTACCGCTCGGTCGTCGTCCACGGCACCGCCCACCAGGTCACCGACCCCGAGGAGCTGCGCGCGGCGCTCGACGCGCTCGTCGACCAGGTCCTCCCCGGCCGCGCCGCCGACGCGCGGCCCGCCGACGCCAGGGAACTGGCCGCCACCGCCGTCATCCGGCTCGACCTGGAGGAGGTCTCGGCGAAGATCCGCACCGGCGGCCCCCACGACGACCCCGCGGACCTGGACCTGCCGCACTGGGCGGGCGTGGTCCCGGTCGCTCCCCGCACCGGCACCCCCGTCCCGTCGGCGGACCTGGACCCGTCGATCGCCCTGCCCGCCTACCTGACCGCGCTCTGAGGACCACCCGATGCTCATCCACCCCTGGGACGCCGCCGCCGACGAGACCGAGTGGCGGGAGTGGCTCGCCCGCCACGACTTCGGCCAGATCGCCGTCAACGGCCTGCCCGGCGAACCGCCCCTGGTGCAGCCCGCGCACTTCCGGTACGAGCCGGAGCCCGGCCCGTACGGCCGCGTCCTCACCCACCTCGCCCGCCCCAACCCGCTGTGGGGCGCCCTGGAGGCGAACCACCGGGTGCTGCTCAGCGTCGTCGACGACTACGTGTACGTCCCCGGCACCTGGACCGCACCCGAGGGCACGCCGCCGGAGCACGGGACGCCGACCTCGTACTACGCCGCCGTGCAGCTGCACTGCGTCGCCCGCGTGGTGGACGACCCGGCGGAGAAGGCGGAGCTGCTGAACCGGCAGGTCGGCCACTTCCAGCCGGACGGCGGCACCGCGCCGGTCGCGCCCGGCGAGGCCCCCTTCGGGCGGATGCTCGCCGGGATCCGGGGGTTGGTCCTGGACGTGGCGGAGGTGCGCGCCAAGTTCAAGTACGCGGGCAACAAGGCGCCCGAGGTGCAGCGCCGGGTCGCGGCCCGGCTCGCGGAACGGGCCGGGCCGGGCGACCTCGCCGCACGGGCCCATCAGCTCCGCCGGCTGGCCTCGCGGGCCGACGGCTGAGGCGTCGGCCCGCGCGGTCGGCGGGGGCGGCTACACCGCCGCGGGCTCGACGGTCCTGCGCCGCTCCGCCGCCGTCCTGGCCTCCGCGAGGGCGAGCCCGGTGACCGCCGCGAGCAGCAGCACGGTGCCGAGCACGGTGGTGGCCGTCAGCTCCTCGTCGAGGAGGGTGACGGCGAGCAGCGCGGCGCTGACCGGCTCCAGGAGCATGATCACGGAGACGGTGGCGGCCCGGACGACCGCTGCGCCCGCGAAGTACAGCGCGTAGGCGAGGGCGGTCGGGATGGCCGCCACGTACAGCAGCAGGAGCAGCAGCCGGACGATGTCCTCGGTGTGCGGGAGCAGCCCCTCGACGACCGCCAGGGGCAGCACGACGAGCGCGGAGACCCCGAAGGTCCACGCGGTGCTCGCGAGCGAGCCGGCCTCACCGGCACCATCCCGGCCGAGCCACCGGGTCAGCAGCGTGAGGGCGGCGAATCCGGCGGCGGAGAGCACCGCGTACCCGACCCCGGCGGGCCGGACCTCCGCTCCCCCGCCGCCGAGGACGAGGACGACGAGCCCGGCGAGCGCGCCGACGACGGCCCCGAGGCCGCCGAGGCCGAGGCGCTCGCCCATGGTGACGCGCGCGCCGACCGCGATGAGGACGGGCCCGGCACCGAGGGTCACGACGGTGCCGACGGCGAGCCCGGTGGACTCGACGGCGGCGAAGTACGCGGTCTGGAAGACCGCGAGCCCGACGCCGGTGGCGACGATCCGGATCAGCCGCGTCCGGCGCGTCTCGGCGACCGCCGCGCCGGTGCGTCCGGACGGGCGCGGCCGCCGCTTCCGCAGCCGGCGCAGCGCCGGGACGGCGAGGAGCAGCAGGAGTCCGCCGGCGCAGCGCCAGAAGGAGAGCGCGAGGGGGCCCATGTCGCTGTTCCGGAAGACGAGGGAGCCGGCGGCGCCGGCGGTGCCCCACGCGACGCCGGCGACGACGAGGTAGACCAGGCTCCGTCCGACGGGGACGGGGTGCGCGGCAGGGAGGGACTGGGGGTTCGACACGCGGTTTCTCCGTGAAGACGGTCGTCCGTGCGGACGGACCGGGGTGAAGGGTGGTCGCCTGCTCCGCGCGCGGGCAGCGCCGGCCCGCTCGGGGGCGTGAGGTCGCCCCCCGAGCCCGGTCGGTCGTCTTCGGGAGGAAGGAGCCGCGCGCGCTAGGCGACGGGCGGCGGAAGTACGGTCGAGTGCATGGCCGTCACCCTACGGGGCGGTCCTTTCCCCGGACAACCTCGCCTCGTGTCCCGCCGGGAGGCCCTCGCCGTCGGAACCCGCGACCGGCCCGCCGGGCGAGGCCTTGGGGGCGGTGGACTGGGCGATGAAGGCGCCGACGAGGACGAGCGCGCCGCCGGCGAGCTGCGGGGCGGCCAGGTGCTCGCCGAGCAGCACCCAGGCGAGGACGGTCGCGACGACCGCCTCCAGGCAGGCGACGACCCCGGCGACCTGCGGCGAGAGCCGGCGCACGGAGACGACGCCGGTGACGTAGGCGAGGACGGTGGCGATCAGGACGATCCAGCCGAGCAGCGTCCAGGCCGGCACGGAGCTCCCGCCGAGGTCGGCGCGGCCGGTCAGGACGGAGGTGTCCATGCCCCAAGGGCGGGCGACCGCGGTGAGCACGAGCGCGCCGATGAGCAGTCCGTACGCGATCACCCCGAGCGGATCGGCGGGTTCGGCCTCGTCCGCGCCCTGGTCGGAGAGGACGAAGTAGCCGACCTGGCAGCAGGCGGCGGCGAGCGCGAGCAGCAGTCCGAGGAGGTCGAAGCTCAGTCCGGACCAGATCTGGACGACGCAGGCGAGACCGCCGACGGCGAGCACCACGCCGAGGGCGGCGGCGCGGGTGACCGGCCGCCGCTGGACGAAGCGGACCCAGCCGAGGACGAGGGCGGGGGCGAGGTACTCGACGAGGAGGGCGACGCCGACCGGGATCCGGGAGATCGAGGCGAAGTAGAAGGCCTGGACGCCGGCGACGGCGAGGAGGCCGAAACCGATCAGGAGGCCGGGCTTGCGGCGCAGCAGGTCCCGGTGGCGCCAGGCCACGGGCAGCATGACGAGCGCGGCGCCGGCCACCCGGAGCCAGACGACGTGGAGCGGATCGAGCCCCGCCTCGATCAGCGGCTTGGCCGCCACTCCCGAACCACCGAATGCGAAGGCCGAGGCCAGGGCGAGTCCCAGGCCGGCGCTTCTCCCCTGAGACGCGTGCATCGGGCCATGATGACAGGAGCCGGTCAGGCGCGTAACCCCTGTCGCACCTGTTGAGACGGCGCCCCGGGAAAACCCGCCCCCGCCTCGGAACTCACCCCTCCGCGATCTGCTCCGCCACCCCTTCCCCGGCGGCCGGCCCCTCGCCGTCGAGCACGTCGGCCGCGGACCCGCGCGGCGCGACGACCGGGGCGAGCGCCGCGGCGCGGGCGCCGAGCGCCGGAGGGTCGATCCCGGCGTGCCGCAGCACCTCGCCGGCCCGGCTGGCGGGGTCGGCGGCGAGCCCGGCCAGCAGGTCGAGGCCGTGCGGCTGCCGCTCGCCGCGCGCGGCGGCCCGCCGCAGGGCCTCCTCCAGGGCGGCCGCCGCCGCGGGCGACCAGCGGGAGGTGCGACGGCGCGCATCCTCCCCGGCCCGTACGGCGGGCAGCGGACGCGGGGCGGCGTCGCCCTCGGCGGAGCGCTGCCAGCGGAGCCCGTATCCGATCGAGCGCTGGACGAGGTAGCCGAGGACCCGGGCGACCCGCTCCTCGCCGTCGAAGGCGGCGCGGGTCGCGGGGTCGGACTCGACGAGGGCGTGCAGCAGATGGGCGGTGTCGACCTGGCGGTCGCCGTCCCGCAGGGCCCGGCGGCGGGCGGCACCGAGGACGGTGGCGAGGAGCGGCGGCGGGCCGACGGAAGCCGGGGGCGCGAAGGGGCGGGACGGGACGGAAGGGTGCACCCTCCCACCTCATCAGCCGCGCCCGCGCGGGTCATCACACGGGAGAACCATGTCCGCGTCCCACCGGAGTCGTGCGTACCCGGGCGACTCCTCCTCCTCGGGGAGGAGATCCGGCTGATCCTGCTCGACCGGCGCGCGCCGCCTTGCCTCGCGCCCCGACCGCAACCACGAGCCGCCGTCGAGCGTCCTTCCCATGTGTTCTGGATGGTCGGTCTCCCCGCGCGTGACGGCCGGCAGTTCGTGTACCGGGTGTACGCACCCCGGGAGGCGCTGCCGGGCGATCTGTTCTGGGCCGCGTTCCACTGCCACGAGGAGGACGGCGGTCCGCGGGTCTCGGACTGCTTCGACGCGGCCGAGATCCGGTGGGTCGGCGGTACGGGTCCGGCCACCGCGGAACTGACGGTTCATCAGTATTGAATGTTCACGCTCCTCCGGCTACGTTCCGCGACACGAGAACCCAGCGGGCACGCGTGAAGGGGTGGTCGTCATGGCCGAAGTCACCGCGGAGGCACGGATCGAGGCACCGGCCGGACGGGGTGGGAACGCCTCGTCGACCTCGGCTCGTACGGGGAGTGGAACGCCACCCACACCGGCTTCCCGCACGGCGGCCCCGAGACGCTGACCGCCGGCTCCACCTTCACCGAGAAAACGAAGCTCATGGGCTTCCCGGCCGAGGTGCTGTGGACGGTCGAGGAGCTGGACGACGGCCGGATCCTCGCCATCCGCGGCAAGGGCCCGATGGGCGAGACGGTCGGAACCCGCTACTCACTGGCGGACGCGGACGGGGGGACGACGGTCCGCATCGACGGCGAGTTCACCGGAGCGGCGGTCTCCCTGATGGCCGGCAGGCTGAAGGACTCGGCAACGGCGGCCCTGAACGAGTCGCCGCGCAAGCTCGCCGGACCGGTCGCCCGACCCCGCACACACGGAAGGGCCCCTCGGCGGCACACCAGCGAGGGACCCTCCCCCTCCCTCCGCACCGACCGGCTCAGTGCTCGTCGGCGAGGATGAGGTACAGCTTCTTCCGGGCCTCGTTGATGACCTCCACGGCCTTCCTCCGCTGCTCGGCGCTGCCGGTCCTCCAGACCTGACCGAAGGCCTCCATCAGCCCGAAGCCGGCCTGCCGGACCTCGTTCATCGCCTCCCGGTCGACACCGCGACCGACCTCCTCCCAGGGCGCCTCGGCGCCGGCCTCGGCCTCCTCGCGTCCGGAGTCGGTGAGCGAGAAGAGCTTCTTGCCGCCCTCGCTCGCGCTGACGATCAGCCCCTCGTCCTCCAGCAGCTGGAGGGTCGGGTAGACCGAGCCGGGGCTGGGCTTCCAGGCCCCGCCGCTGCGCTCCCCGATCTCCTGGATCATCTCGTAGCCGTGCATCGGGCGGTCGTTGAGCAGCGCCAGGATCGAGGCGCGCACGTCACCGCGGCGCGCCCTTCCCCGGCCGCCCCCGCGGCCGCGCCCGAAGGGGCCGCCGCCGAAGCCGGGACCGCCGCCGAAACCGGGGCCGAAGGGCCCGAAGGCGGCACGCCGCCCCTCGAACTCGCCCCCCGGTCCGGGCCCGCCGAAACCGCGCCCGGCGCCGCCCTCGCAGCCGTGTCCGTGACCGTGACCGTGTCCATGAGTACGCATCGCAACGCTCCTTCCGTGGGATTCATCGACGAACTGTCGCGATGCTTCAACGATATATCGGAACTGTTCGTCGAGCAAGGCGCCGACTGTCGCGGACCGGGCCAGGGATCCCCGATTGGCCTGCGCCCGCCGCCTCCACCCGCGGGTACGGTCCGTGCCATGCGCATCCGAATCGTCGACGCCTTCACCGACCGCCCCTTCTCCGGCAACCCCGCCGGAGTCCTCCTCCTCGACTCCGCCACCGCCTTCCCGGAGGACGACTGGCTGCGGAAGGTCGCCGCCGAGGTCAACCTCTCCGAGACCGCCTTCGCCCACCCGCTGCCCGCCGGCGGCGAGGCCGACTGGGCGCTGCGCTGGTTCACCCCGACCACCGAGGTCGACATGTGCGGCCACGCCACCCTCGCCACCGCCCACGTCCTGCACGCCACCGGCGCCACGACCGGACCGGTCCGCTTCGCCACCCGCTCGGGCGTCCTCGGCGCCGTCACCGGGGCCGACGGCGGCATCACCATGGACTTCCCCACCTCCTCGCTCACCCCGGTCCCGGTCCCGGACGGCCTGGCGGAGGCGCTCGGCGCCGAGATCGTCGCCGTCCACGACACCGCCGCCCACATCGGCGACCTCGTCGTCGAGCTGCGCGACGAGGCCACCGTCCGCGGCCTCGCCCCCGACCACGCGGCGCTCCGGGCCCTCGCCACGCGCGGGGTGATCGCGACCGCTCTCGCCGGCGACCCCGAGGGCGGCTACGACTTCGTCTCGCGCGGCTTCTTCCCCGCCGTCGGCATCGACGAGGACCCGGTCACCGGCAGCGCCCACACCGCGCTCGCCCCGTACTGGTCGGCCCGCCTCGGCCGCGACGAGCTGACCGGTTTCCAGGGCGGCGCCCGCACCGGCCTGGTCCGCACCCGACTGCGCGGCGACCGCACCCTGCTGACCGGACACGCCGTGACGGTCATCGAGGGCGAACTGCACGCCTGACCCGCCCGGAACGCCGGCAGTCTCCGCCCGGAACGCCGGAGGGGCGCACGATCCTTCCGTACGCCCCTCCGGCCCCGCCTCGTCCCACGCTCACACGGTGGGCAGCCAGTCCACCTTCCCGGCCAGCAGCCCGTAGCCGACGAAGGCCACGATGTCGAGCAGCGCGTGGGCGACCACCAGCGGCCCCACCCGACCCCAGCGGCGGTAGAGCAGCACGAAGACGGCGCCCATCACCATGTTGCCGATGAAGCCTCCGATGCCCTGGTAGAGGTGGTACGAGCCGCGCAGCACCGAACTCGCCACCAGGGCGCGCATCGGCGTCCAGCCCAACTGGTCCAGCCGGCGCAGCAGATAGCCGACGACGATGACCTCCTCCAGGACGGAGTTCTGGATCGCCGAGAGGATCAGGACGGGGTACTTCCACCACACGTCCGGCAACGACTCGGGGACCACCGTGAGGTTGAAGCCGGAGGCCCGGGCCGCGAGGTAGAAGGCGAGGCCCGCGCTGCCGATGCCGGCCGCCACCAGCGCTCCGCGCCCCAGGTCGGGCCAGGGCCGGGTCCGGTCGAAGCCGATGGCCCGCGGTCCGGAGCCCTCACGCGTCAGCAGATGGGCGACGAGCACCACCGGGACGAGCGCCGTGGCGATGCCGAAGAGCTGCCAGCTGAGGTCGAGCCAGGGGCGCCCGGGGGCGTACGAGCCGTTGAGGGTGGCCGCCTGCTCCTTGAGCGCGCCGGGCCGGGTCAGCGAGCCGACGAAGCTGATCAGCGAGGAGACCGCGCTCGCGCCGAGGGAGAGCGCCAGCACGATGAGGGTCTCGGAGCCCAGCACCCGGCGCGACAGACCGCCTCCGGGCGGGCCGGTGTCCACCACCCGTTGTTCCGCCACCACACCCGTCTCCCGTTCGCGTCACGACCGTCCCGGGGACCGGACCGCGGCCCCCGTACGACGATCATGCGCGACGCCCCGCCCGGAACGCCATCCAGGGCGGGCTCAGGCTCCCGCCACCCCCACCGGCCACGTGTGCACCGGCTCGCCCTCCAGCATCAGCGCCCGGTAGCGCCGGGTGGTGGCCGCCAGGGCCGCGTCCCGGTCGAGGCCGCCCTCCAGTGCCTGGTGGAAGGTGGCGGCCTGCCAGGACGCGCCGTTGACCCGGCGGCGGCACCGCTGCTCGATGACGCCCAGGTAGAAGTCGCGGTCGGCCGGGTCGACGTGCCAGGCGTCCAGCCCGGCGGCGGCCAGCGGCAGCAGCTCGTCGAGGACGAGCCGCGCGGCCGGCCGGCTCGCGACGCCGCCCGCCCGCCCCGGCCGGGGCCAGCGCAGCTCCGCCTCGATGCCGTGGCGGCAGGCGGCGTCGAAGTTGGCCTCGGCGTCCGCGAAGTCCATCCGCTTCCACAGCGGGCGCGGCTCGTCGGCGAGCGAGCGGACCAGCCCGTAGTAGAAGGCGGCGTTGGCGATGACGTCGGTGACGGTGGGGCCGGCGGGCAGGACCCGGTTCTCCACCCGCAGGTGCGGGACGCCGTCGACCCAGCCGTACACCGGCCGGTTCCAGCGGTAGACCGTGCCGTTGTGCAGGACGAGCTCCTTGAGCTGCGGCACCCCGCCGTCGTCGAGGACGCGCAGGGGGTCCTCCTCGTCGCACAGCGGCAGCAGCGAGGGGAAGTAGCGGACGTTCTCCTCGAAGAGGTCGTACACCGAGTCCACCCACCGCTCGCCGAACCAGGTGCGCGGCCGGACGCCCTGGGACTGGAGTTCGGGCGGACGGGTGTCGGTCGCCTGCGTGAAGAGCGGCGGGCGGGACTCGCGCCACACCTCCCGCCCGAAGACGAAGGGCGAGTTGGCGCCGAGGGCTATCTGCACTCCGGCCGCCGCCTGGGCCGCGTTCCAGACGGAGGCGAAGCGGGCCGGCGTCACCTGGAGGTGGAGCTGCACGGAGGTGCAGGCGGCCTCCGCGATGATCGACTCCGAGGTGTGCCGGAGCCTTTCGACGCCCTGGATGTCGACGGTGATCTCCTCCCCGCGGGCGACCAGGATCTGGTCGTTGAGCAGGGCGTAGCGGTCGGCCCCGGAAAGGTTCTCGAAGACGAGGTCGCGCTGGGTGAGGGTCGGCAGTATCCCGATCATGAGGACCCCGGCGTCGAGTTCGGCGGCCTGCCGGTCGGCATATCCCAGGCCCGTGCGCAGCTCTTCCGCGAGCCGGTCGAAAACGTGGCCCCCGAGCCGGCGCGGGGCGATGTTCACTTCCAGGTTGAACATTCCGAGTTCGGTCTGGAAATCGGTGCTGGCGATCTTTTCCAGGACGGCGTCGTTCAGCATCCTCGGGAGTCCGTCGGAGCCCGCGAGATTGAGTTCGATCTCGACGCCCATGAGGTTGCGCGGTCGGTCGAAGCGCTGTTCCGCGAGGAGCCGGGCGAGCCCCGCCAGACACTGCTGGAGCTTGCGCCGGTAGCGCTGCCGGTCGGCCGGGCCGAACCCGTCCGTCACGACCTTCTCCCCCATCGAGGCTTCCCTCCCGCGTGGGCGGCCACCGGGCGGGGCCGCGCGTACGGACGATGATGCCCACGCCACTGATCGACAACGCCTGCGTTTCCGGCCGCTCCACGGATAGTCTGGTACGAACCTGCCGGCTCCCGCGGGGATCTCCGCCATCGGACCGGTCGTGGACATATACCAATGTCATATTGCCTCCCGGCGCGGCCGGGTCGGGGCTTTCGGAATTCTGGCGTCCGGCTCGCCGGGGAATGTGAGGACGGAGATCCTGTCCCCGCTCCGATTCCGCCGCATCGCGCGCGGGATACGACCTGATGACGCCTTGTCAGGAATATCGGCGGGGTCTAGCGGAAACAATCTCTGAACACGTGTCGTATAAACTCCGCGGACGAGGCAGAGCGCCGGCGTACGGCCACGACCCGTGGCCCCCCGCTCCGCCCCCGTCGCGACAGCGCCGTCGTACCCGGCCCCGCCGCCGCGCATGGCCGTACCCGTACCGAGACCGGTACGTACCAGCACCGCACGAGAGCCGTACCGAGACCGGTACCAGCAACCCGCACCCGTATCCGTATCCCCGTGTCTCCTGAGCGAGAGGCGACCCACACGATGCTCCGATCCTCCCCGGCCCCCGCGCCCGCCCTGCGCAGTGTCCTCGCGGCACTGGGCTCGCCCACGGCCGTCCGAGAGGCCCGCACCCCGGCCCTGCGGGCCGCCGCGGGACCGCTGAGCCCCGAACTCCCGCTGCCCGTCCACGTGCTGCGCATCTCCGGGGCCCCGGGGCACGAGCCCGGCACCCGGCTCGTCGGCTGGCGGTTCCTGATCCGCAGCGGGGACCGTGCGGTGGCCGCCGCCGACACCATGCTCACGCCGGACGGCTGGTCGTTCTCGCACTTCTTCGAGGGGCCGTACGTCGCCGCCACGGAACGGGCGCTGGTCCAGGCCGAAGCGCTGCCCGGCACGTACGAGCCGCGGCTCCTCTCGGTGCCGGAGCTGTACATGCTCACGCTCTGGCTGCACGCCGAACCGGACCCCGACGGCACCGAGCCGGGCGCGGAATCCGCCGACGTACTGCTCCCGCTCGCCCCCGCGCCGCCCGGCATCGCCGCCAACCGCCCCTACCGGGTGGCCGACCTGCTGCCCGTGCTCAGCACCCGCCTCGCCCCGCCGCCGCTGCTCGGCTCCGCCGCGTCCGCCTGACGGAGCCCGGCTGCCGCGCCCCGTGACCCGCCCGCCCGGGTCACGGGGCGCACAGCTGTCCGCGATCGCTGCCCGAACGTCGTACCCGAACAGCCCTCCCGGACGGACTAGCCCGGTCGGGCCACCCCGAACCACCCGAAAGGACGGGGTCGTTGACGTGAACCGCCCCTGCGGGTGATGCGTCTTCCCAGGAGCGGACGAGCTGACGCGAAATACCTGCGGAAGACCGTCCGTGCGGCAAGACTGGGACCGGAACCGAACCGACCGACGGGGGCGGCCATGAGCGCGCAGAGCCGCAGGACATCCACCACGACGCAGCGAAAGAACCCATCCATGTGCCAGCACCAGCCTGCCTGTCCCACCGCCGACTCCGCCGACCGTGAGGCCGCCGCTCCGGTGGCGTGCCACCCGGAGCAGGGGTGGAGCCTGCTGTGCAACGGTGTCCTGCTCTTCGAGGACACCGGCGAACTGCTGCCGGACGGGCAGATCATCGCTCCGCACCGGCCGCTGACGGCGGGCCGGGTGACGACGGCGGCCTGAGCGGGAGCTCGGAGAGCGCCGAGGGCCGGCCCGGAGGTGACCCCGGACCGGCCCTCTGTCATGCCGTCGCTCAGTGGTCGTACGCGTCCAGCGGCGGGCAGGAGCAGACCAGGTTCCGGTCGCCGAAGGCGCCGTCGATGCGGCGGACCGGCGGCCAGTACTTGTCGGCGGTCGAGACGCCGGCCGGGAAGACCGCCACGTCGCGGTCGTAGGCGTGGGCCCACTCGCCGCCGAGCGCGGCCGCGGTGTGCGGGGCGTTGCGCAGCGGGTTGTCCTCGGCGGGCCACTCGCCGGAGCCGACCTTCTCGATCTCGGCGCGGATCGCGATCATCGTGTCGCAGAAACGGTCCAGCTCGGCCAGGTCCTCGGACTCGGTCGGCTCGATCATCAGCGTGCCGGCCACCGGGAAGGACATGGTGGGGGCGTGGAAGCCGTAGTCGATCAGGCGCTTGGCGATGTCGTCGACGGTGACGCCGGTCGCCTTGGTCAGCGGGCGCAGGTCGACGATGCACTCGTGGGCGACGAGCCCGGCCGGGCCGGTGTAGAGGACCGGGTAGTGCGGCTCCAGGCGCTTGGCGATGTAGTTCGCCGCGAGGACGGCGACCTGGGTGGCGCGCTTGAGGCCCTCGCCGCCCATCAGGCGGACGTACGACCAGGAGATCGGCAGGATGCCGGCCGAGCCCCACGGAGCGGCCGAGATCGGGCCGACGCCGGTCTCCGGGCCCGCGGTGGGCTGGAGCGGGTGGTTCGGCAGGTACGGGGCGAGGTGGGCGCGGACGCCGACCGGGCCGACGCCGGGGCCACCGCCGCCGTGCGGGATGCAGAAGGTCTTGTGCAGGTTGAGGTGCGAGACGTCGCCGCCGAAGTGGCCCGGCTTGGCGAGGCCGACCAGCGCGTTGAGGTTGGCGCCGTCGACGTACACCTGGCCGCCGGCCTCGTGGACCTCGGCGCAGATGTCGGCGACGTGCTCCTCGAAGACGCCGTGCGTCGACGGGTAGGTGATCATCAGCACCGAGAGCTCGTCGCGGTGCTGCGCGATCTTGGCGCGCAGGTCCTCGACGTCGACCTCGCCGTCCTCGGCGGTCTTCACGACGACGACCTTCATGCCGGCCATCACGGCGGAGGCGGCGTTGGTGCCGTGCGCGGAGGACGGGATGAGGCAGACGGTGCGCTGCTCGTCGCCGTTGGCGCGGTGGTAGGCGCGGACCGCGAGGAGACCGGCCAGCTCGCCCTGCGAACCGGCGTTCGGCTGGATGGAGACCTTGTCGTAGCCGGTGACCTCGGCCAGGCGCTCCTCCAGCTCGGTGATGAGCGTGACGTAGCCCTGGGCCTGGTCGATCGGCGCGAAGGGGTGGATCTGGCCGAACTCGGGCCAGGTCACCGGCTCCATCTCGGTGGTCGCGTTCAGCTTCATGGTGCAGGAGCCGAGCGGGATCATGCCGCGGTCGAGCGCGTAGTCGCGGTCCGCGAGGCGGCGCAGGTAGCGCAGCATCGAGGTCTCGGAGCGGTGCGCGTGGAAGACCGGGTGGGTGAGGTACGCGTCGGAGCGCAGCTGCGCGGCCGGGAGGGCGTCCTCGGTGGTGGCGTCGAGGGCCTCGATGTCGGCGGTCACGCCGAAGGCGGCCCAGACGGCGGCGAGCTGCTCGCGGCCGGTGGTCTCGTCGCAGGAGACGGAGACGTGGTCGGCGTCGACGCGGTACAGGTTGACGCCGGCCGCGCGGGCGGCGGCGACGACGGCGTCGGCGCGGCCCGGCACGCGGGCGGTGACGGTGTCGAAGAAGGCGCCCTGGGTGAGCTCGACGCCCCCGGCGGTGAGGCCGGCGGCGAGGATGGCGGCGTACCGGTGGGTGCGCTGAGCGATCTGCTTGAGACCGTCCGGACCGTGGTAGACGGCGTACATGCCGGCCATCACGGCAAGGAGCACCTGGGCGGTGCAGATGTTGCTGGTGGCCTTCTCGCGGCGGATGTGCTGCTCGCGGGTCTGGAGAGCGAGGCGGTACGCCTTGTTTCCGTCGGCGTCGACGGAGACACCGACGAGGCGGCCGGGAAGGGAGCGGGCGTGCTTGTCCTGGACGGCCATGTAGCCGGCGTGCGGACCGCCGAAGCCCATGGGGACGCCGAAGCGCTGGGTGGTGCCGACGGCGATGTCCGCGCCGAGCGAGCCGGGCGACTCGAGCAGGGTGAGCGCGAGCAGGTCGGCGGCGACGGTGACGATCGCGCCGAGCTCGTGGGCGGCGTCGATCAGCGGCTTGATGGCGCGGACCGCGCCGGAGGCGCCCGGGTACTGGAGGAGGACGCCGAAGACGCCGCGCTCGGCGATCTCGGCGGGGATGCCGTGGCTCAGGTCGGCGACGACGACCTCGACGCCGGTCGGCTCGGCGCGGGTCTCGATGACGGCGATGGTCTGCGGCAGGGCGTCGGCGTCGACCAGGAAGACGCCGTTCTTGACCTTGCCGACACGGCGCGCGAGCGCCATGGCCTCGGCGGCGGCGGTGCCCTCGTCGAGGAGGGAGGCGCCCGAGGTCGGCAGACCGGTCAGGTCGGCGACCATCGTCTGGAAGTTGAGCAGCGCCTCCAGGCGGCCCTGCGAGATCTCCGGCTGGTAGGGCGTGTAGGCCGTGTACCAGGCCGGGTTCTCCATGACGTTGCGGAGGATCACCGGCGGGGTGAAGGTGCCGTAGTAGCCGAGGCCGATCATCGGGGCCAGCACCTCGTTGCGGCCGGCGAGGACGCGCAGCTCGGCGAGGACCTCGGCCTCGGTGCGGGCGCCGGGAAGGGCCAGCGCCTCGGCGTTCTTGATGACGTCCGGCACCGCGGCGGCCGTCAGCTCGTCGAGCGAGCCGAAGCCGACCTGGGCGAGCATCTTGGCCCGCGCCTCGGCGTCGGGTCCGATGTGCCGCTGCTCGAAGGGGATGCCCTGCTCGAGCTCGGAGAGCGGGGTGCGGTTGGCGGTCATGATGCGGGGGCCTCCTGGTCGTCACGACCTGCGAGGGGCACCACGGCGCGGGTGCCCGGACGGCCTCCCCCTCTGTCATCTCAACCTGAGAGCTTCACCGGCACGCCCGGGGGCACGCCGGCTTTCACCGTCGGTGAGAGCGGATGCCGTCGGACGCCCGCCCTGCTTTCCAGAGTGACCTCGCCCGCGCGGTACCGGGTGCCTGAGAGATTCCGGGGAGGATTTGCTCCTTCGGCGCCACCGGAAACCTCTCCGATGGACTCTCCCGCACGGTGTCGACAGCCACAGCCAGCCTACCAGCGCGGTTGTCGGTCCCTTCGCTCAAGTGGCCGACATCCCAGATGTGCACTTTCGTAGGGGTGTAGAGCAGTTGCGACCAGTTGGAGGGACCGTGCAGACCGACATCGATCCGCGCAGCCTGATCGGCCGCAAGGCGTTCGACCGTCACGGACACAAGATCGGAACCGTGGACGAGGTGTACCTGGACGACGCGACCGGCATCCCCGAGTGGGCCGCGGTCCGCACCGGCCTGTTCGGCAGGGACGCGTTCGTCCCCCTGGAACCGAGCGAGCTGACCGACGACGGCCTCCACATCCCCTTCGAGCGCTCCCTGATCAAGGACGCCCCGGACTTCGGCGTGGGCCGCCACCTCTCCCCCGAGCAGGAGCTCCAGCTCTACCGCCACTACGAACTGACCCTCCCGCCCCCCTCGGAGGCGATCCCGGACTTCGGCCGGATCGCGGGCCAGGAGGACCCCGCCTAGATCGCGTCCTCCGCATCGGACGAGATCCGGCCGGATCGCCGGATCACGCCGGCCGAAGGCCGTCCGGGCGGGATCGGGCCGGGATCAGGCCGCTCCGGGCGGGACCAGGCCGAACAGGCCGGGAGGCGCCGGATCAAGCCGGATCAGGAAGCGGCTCCCGGTGCGTGCGCTCGCGCGGCGGGCTCCGCCCCCGTCGCCCCTCCCGGGACCAGCGGCAGCGGATCGGCCGGCTCCAGTTCCGGGTCGTCCACCGAGAAGGTGCGCACCCGCCCGGGAGCCGTGCTCCCGGGCTCCTCGAAGCGGACGGTGACCCGCCCGAGCCCGCTGCCCTGCACCCAGCCCGCCCCGAGGACCGCGTGCCGCACGTCGTTCCCCGGCGCCCACCGCCGGGTGGCGGTCTCGGTCGCGGTGGGCGGCGCGGCGGCCGTCGGCGACGCCACCGGGCGTCCTCCGCCCTCACCCTCCGCGCCCCCCGCTTCGGCCCGGGCGCCCACTTCTGCCTCTGCCTCCGCTTCCGCGCCCGCCTCCGCCTGGGCGAAGAGGTCCTCCTGCGTGTAGTCCGCGAGCCCGCTGACCCCCACGCCCAGGAGCCGCACCCCTCCCGTGGTGTCCACGAGCTCCAGGAGCCGCTCCGCCGCCTCCCGCACCACCAGCGGGTCGTCCGTGGGCCCCCGCAGCGTCTCGGACCGCGTCAGCGTCGAGAAGTCGTACCGCCGCACCTTCAGGACGATCGTCCGCCCGGAGTGCCCCGAGCGCCGCAGCCGCTCCACGCACCGCTCCGCGAGCCGCTCGACCTCCAGGCGGATCCGCGTCCGGTCGTGCAGGTCGATGTCGAAGGTGTCCTCCACCGAGACCGACTTCGCGTCCCGCTCGGCCACCACCGGCCGCCCGTCGTGTCCCAGCGCCATCCGGTACAGCGAGGCGCCGTGCGACCGCCCCAGGATCCGTACGAGCTCGTCCTCGCCGGCCTCCACGACGTCGGCGACCGTGGTGATCCCGGCCCGCCGCAGGTGGTCACCGGTCGCCGGGCCCACCCCCGGGATGATGCGCACGGACCTCGGTGCGAGCAGCGCCCGCTCGGTCCCGGGCTCGAACAGCACCAGGCCGTCCGGCTTGGCCTCCTCGGAGGCGATCTTCGCGAGCATCTTGGAGCCGGCGAGCCCCACCGAGCCCGTCAGCCCCGTGGTCGCCAGGATCTCGGCGCGCAGCCGCTCCCCCACGGCCCGGGCGCTGGCGCTGTCGTCCGCGAGCCCGCCGGCCTCCAGGTCCACGAAGGCCTCGTCGAGGCTGAGCGGCTCCACCAGCGGCGACAGCCGCCCGAGCAGCTCCATCACCTGCCCGCTGATCGCCCGGTAGAAGGCGAAGCGCGGTACGAGGTACGCGGCGTGGGGCGCGAGCCGCCGCGCCTGCCCCATCGGCATCGCCGAGTGCACGCCGAAGCGCCGCGCCTCGTACGAGGCGGTGGCGACCACTCCGCGCGGCCCGAGACCGCCCACGACCACCGGCTTGCCGCGCAGGCTCGGCTTCGACGCCTGCTCGGCGGCGGCGAAGAAGGCGTCCATGTCGAGATGGAGGATCGTGGGGGCGGCTCTCACACCACCGATCCTCCCCCACACCACTGACAAAGGCCGCTGCGCAAGGGTCCCGCGCGCGGCCGTCCGGAAAGAAGACCATCCGGAAAGGAGACCGTCGGAACCGAGACCGTCCGGAGAAGCGACCCGCGTCCGCGCGCCTGCGTACCGCCCGAGGCCGTCAGACGGCCCGGTCGCGCCGGCGTCTCGCCAGCTCGTCCTGCGGGTTGTGCCCCACCAGGGTTTCCCCGGTGTCGACGCGCTCCCCGTGCAACTGCGAGAGCGCCGCCTCGACGTCCCGCCACACGACGCCCACCGCGATGCCGAAGACGCCCTGGCCGCCCTGGAGCAGCGAGACGACCTCGTCGGGCGAGGAGCACTCGTAGACGGTCGCGCCGTCGCTCATCAGCGTCATCCGCTCCAGGTCGCGGAACCCCCGGGCGCGCAGGTGCTGCACGGCGGCCCGGATGTTCTGGAGCGCGACGCCGGTGTCGAGGAACCGCTTGACGATCTTGAGGACGACGACGTCCCGGAAGCTGTAGAGCCGCTGGGTTCCGGAGCCGTACGCGGGCCGCACGCTCGGCTCGACGAGCCCGGTACGCGCCCAGTAGTCCAACTGGCGGTAGGTGATGCCGGCGGCCGCGCAGGCCGTGGGACCGCGGTATCCGATCGCCTCGTCCGCCACCCCGACGCTCGCCGCCTCCGTCCCGAAGCCACCGAAGTCGCCCACACTGCCGTGAAGCGGATACGCGGTGCTCTCCCCGGACGTGCGTCCGAGCGAGCTCCCTGCCGTACCGTCCGCGCTGCTCATCACGCCGACCCTCCGTCCTTGACCTGCCCACTCGAAGGTAGGCAGTCGCTAGGGGTGCGTCAACGATCGCCACACTCGGCACGCCGAGTGATAATCACCCAGAGAGTGGTTTCACGTGACCCACTCCGGGGAAAGGCTACTCGAATGCGCCGACGGAGCCTTCCGGCCGCCCCGGTCCGCCCGGCGCGCGCCCCCGTCGGGAGCGCCGCCCACGGGGCCCGGGAGCGGGGCCCTCACTGGCTTCCGAAGTCCTCCGGAGAGATCTGGTCGAGGAACTCGCGGAACTTCTCCACCTCGTCCTCCTGCTCGTCGGGGATCGCGATGCCGGCGTCGTCGAGGACGCCGTCGCTGCCGAAGATCGGCGAACCGGTCCGCAGGGCCAGCGCTATCGCGTCCGACGGCCGCGCGCTCACCTCCACACCGCTGGCGAAGACCAGCTCGGCGTAGAAGACCCCGTCCCGCAGATCGGTGATGCGGACCTGCGTCAGCTCCTGCCCCACGGCCTCCAGCACGTCCTTGAACAGGTCGTGCGTCAGCGGCCTCGGCGGGGCCATGCCCTGCTGGGCGAAGGCGATCGCGGTCGCCTCGCCGGGTCCGATCCAGATGGGCAGGTACCGATCGCCCCCCACCTCGCGCAGGAGCACGATCGGCTGGTTGGAGGGCATTTCCACCCGGACACCCACAACGTCGAGCTCGTTCACACAGCAACCCTAGGACGTGGCCGACCGGTTTGGATAGTCGGGCCCCCGCTCAGCGGCCTCCGCACCCCGCCGCGAAGCGCTCCGAGGCCGTCACTGGAGGCGGATTCCGAGCGCCGTCTGCACCAGCGCGGCGTGCAGTCGCACCGAGAGCTGCGCCAGATCGGCGGCCGTCTCCTCGGCGTGCGCCCGGGTCTGCGGATTGCGGTGCCGGCGCAGCGGCGCCACGACCTGCTCGATCAGCCCCGCCTCCCGGTCCGCGGAGGCCTTCACGGACCGCAGGTGCCGGGGTTCCAGGCCGAACCGGCCGAGGTCGGCGACGATCCTGGCGACCGTGACGCTCTCCGGGTCGTAGCCGCCGCCCTCGCTCTCGGCGATCAGGCCGTACGACTCCCACTCCGTCAAGTCCGCGTCGGTGACCCCGGCCGCGGCGACCAGCTCGGCCCGGCCGAGGCGCGCCGCGGTCGGCCGCTCGTCGGCCTCCTCGGCCACCGGCCCGTCGAGCAGCCCGTCCAGCAGGTCACGGCGCCGACCGGGGGCCGGGAGCTTCACCTGCTCGCCCCGGGCGAGGGCGTCGAGGTGCTCCCGGATGACCTTCAGCGGAAGGTAGTGGTCCCGCTGCATCCGCAGGACGGCGGCGAGCCGCTCCACGTCCTCCGGGCTGAACTTCCGGTACCCGGAGGCCGTACGACGGGGCTCGACGAGCCCCTCGGCCTCCAGGAAGCGGATCTTGGAGATCGTCACTTCGGGAAACTCGTCCCGCAGCTGGGTCAGCACGGTGCCGATACTCACCAGCCGGTCGCCCGCGGTGGCGGTGCCGGATCCGGCACCGCCCGTCGGTGTTCGCACCATGGACCTTTCCTGAAGGATCTCCGCCAGGCGTGTCAGACGCCCCGCTGGTTCGCGTAGAAGACCAGGCGGTACTTGCCGATCTGCACCTCGTCGCCGTTGTTCAGCACCACGTCGGTGTCGATCGGCTCGCGGTTGAGGTAGGTGCCGTTGAGGCTGCCCACGTCGGCGACGGTGAAGCTGCCGTCCTGGCGCCGGCGGAACTCCACGTGCCGCCGGGAGACCGTGAAGTCGTCCAGGAAGATGTCGCTCTGCGGGTGCCGGCCGGCCGTCGTCAGCTCGCCGTCCAGGAGGAAGCGGCTGCCCGAGTTCGGACCGCGGCGCACCACCAGGAGCGCGGAGCCCGGCGGCAGCGCCTCGACGGCCGCGAGGGCCTCGGCGGACAGCGCCGGCATCGCGATCTGGCCGGTGGTCTCCGCGTCGTACGCCTCGAGACCCGAGATCGAGATCGTCGACGTCGTCTCGGAGGGACGCTCGGCGGCGACCCCGCCCCGCAGCGGCGTGCCGCAGTGGGAGCAGAACCGGCTGTCCGCCGTATTGCGGTGACCGCACCTCGTACACACCGGCATGGACGCGTCCTCCTGCCGCGGCTGCCCCGCGGAGGTCTGGGTCGCGTACGGATCGGGGGTCGACCCTCCACCCGTACCTGAGGTTGATGGTTCACCGAAACCTATGCGCGCGGCACCGGCGGGGTCAACAGACGACGCGCCCTGACCACCCACCTCGTCACGGAAGAGCGGACGCTCGCCGCCCTGCTCCTCGCTCTGGGCGTGGCGCGGCGCACGGTGCCTGGCGTTGCCGCCGTCCTCGCGTGCGCTCTTGCCGAACAACTTCGCAAACAACTTCACGGGCGATTCCCCTTGACCGAAACAGACCCGCCCGTGGGGCAGGACGAACCGAGATCCATCACACCTGCCGACCCGGACACCTTCACAACGTCCGTATCCTCCGGACAGTTTCCACCACGCACCACCGTTGTGGTGCGCCGACCCCCCGCAACGCTCCAGCCCATGTCGCGGGACCCCTCGTCACCGCTCTCACGGAGAGGACGACCGAGCGTAGTCAGGCCGCTTCGCGGGTCGCAAGGCGTCGACGACGATCTTCGCCGACCGCTCCACCGTGGCCGTGGCCTGCTCCTTCTCGAGGGTCTGGACGACTCCACCGGGGATGTTGAGCGCGGGCTCGAGATCCTCGGGCTTGCCGATGACCTTGAAGACGTACGGAGCGGTCACCGGCGTTCCATCGATCCGCATGTCTTCACCGCCACCGGTGAAATAACTGTTGGCGACCACCCGCACGCCGTCGACCTGGATCGCCTCCGCGCCGGCCGCCCGCAGCTCCTGGATCGCGTCGAGCAGCATGTCGGACTCGACCGCGCCGACCGGGTCGGTCACGGTCAGCGTGATGCCCGGCCCCTCGGCCGCCACCGTGCCGGCCAGGATCCCGAGCTGCCGCTCCTTCTCCTGCGTCTGCCGGCGGGCCTCCTCGGCCTGGTCGGAGCTGGACTCCAGCTCCGACCGCTGCTTCTCCAGCCGCGCTTTCTCGTCCTCCAGGCGCTGCGTACGGTCGTCGAGCTCGTCGAGGATCCGTACCAGGTCCTCCTGCCGCGCCCCGCGCAGCGCGCTGCCCTCGCTGGTCGAGGAGACCTGGATGGCGAGGCCGAAGCCCAGACAGGCGAGCAGCAGCGCCACCACCAGCTGGGCACGCGTCACCCGCGGCGGCCACAGGGCGTCCGCGAGCCGCCGACGGCCGCTCGGCGCCCCGGCACCCGCTCCGCCGCCCTGGGCGCCCCCAGCGGCCCCGGGAGCGCTCTCACCGCCCTCCGCGGGCGGCGCCACCGGCTTCTCGGGCAGCACCGGTCTCTCGGACGCCTCGGGCTTCGCCGCCGCCTGGGGCTTCGCCGGTGCCGCGGGCACGGCCGGCGTCTCGGGCCTCCCCGGCGTTCCGGGGGCCTCCGGCTTCTCGCCGCCCGCTTCCGGCTTCTCGTTCGGGTTCACACTCATCGGCCTCACGCCCGGAAGACATGGCGGCGGATCGCGGCCGCGTTGGAGAAGATGCGGATGCCGAGGACGACCACGACACCGGTGGAGAGCTGCGCGCCGACGCCGAGCTTGTCGCCGAGGAAGACGATCAGCGCGGCCACGACCACGTTGGAGAGGAAGGAGACGACGAAGACCTTGTCGACGAAGATCCCGTCGAGCATGGCCCGCAGGCCGCCGAAGACCGCGTCGAGGGCGGCGACCACGGCGATCGGGAGATAGGGCTCGACGACCGCCGGGATCTCGGGCCGGACCAGCAGTCCCGCCACGACTCCGACGATCAGGCCCAGTACGGCGATCACGATGTTGCCTTCCCCTTGTCGGCCGTGGCCCGACCGCTGGGCGTCGCCGCCCCGGCCCCCCTCGGCTCTGCTGTACGTACGATCAGGCTCGGCGCGGCCGGCAGGCTCAGCCGGCCCTCGACCGAGATGCTGCTGCGGATCCCGAAGTTCTCCACCAGCGCGTGCAGGTACTGTCCGTCCGCGCTGTCCTGGAAGGCCGTGCTCAACCGCTGCCCGTCCCCGATCGCGAGGACGGTGTACGGCGGCACGAGCGGCCGGTTGTCGACGAGCACGGCGTCACCGGCGGCCCGGATGGCGGAGAGCGTCGTCAGCCGCTGGCCGTTGATCGACACGGCTTCCGCGCCGGACTCCCACAGTCCGTTGACCACCCGCTGCATGTCACGGTCGCGCACCCGCCCGGTGTCGGAGAAGCCGGCGCTCTCGCGCGGCCCGCCGCCCCCGCTGTCCGACCCCTTGGCGTCGTCGACGACGAGCTTCACCCCGGGGCCTTCCACGGCGGTGGCACCGGAGAGCAGGGCGACCAGCTCCGCCTGGTCGCCGCCGTGCTCCTCCAGCGCGGCCCGCTGCCGGTCGCCGACCTCCACGCGGATCCGCTCGACGTCACGCTCCAGGCCGTCGGCCGTCGCGTTGGCGTCCTCGATCCGGTCGATGAGCTCCTGCCGTTCCTTGGCGACGACGGGAGCCGAGACGCGGGCCTCGGCCGCGCCCACCGTCACGACGGCGGCGGCCAGCACCAGCCCCGCCGCGAACCCCAGTTTGGCCCGCAGCGGCTTGGGCAGGGCGCCGCCCTCCGCCTTGCGCCGCGCGGTCGCCTCCGCGTACCCGTCGTCCAGCGCGTGGTCGATGACGTTGTTCAGCAGCGACATCGACGCGTCCGGGCGCGGGGGCGGAGAACCGGTGCTCCGAACGGGGGGCTGCTGCGACATGCCGCACATCGTCGCACGTCGCGCGCCCTACCGCCGAATGGCCCCCACGAAGGGCCGGGCGGCGCCACGACGGCACCGCCCGGCCTCTCTCCGCCTTCCGGTCAGCGGCCCGCGCTCTCGACCACCCGCGACCACTCGTCGAGCAGCGCCTGCGCGGAGGTGTCGTCGGGCCCCTCCGCCCACAGATGGGTGACGGCCTCGGCCGGGTCCGGCAGCACCATGACCCACCGTCCGTCGGCCTCCACGACCCGCACGCCGTCGGTGGTGTCCACCGCCCTGCCGCCGGCCGCCTCGACCACCCGCCGCATCACCAGGCCCTTGACGGCCCACGGCGTCGCGAGGTCCCGCTTGATCACGTGCGCCCGGGGGATGCGGGCGTCGATCTGGCTCAGCGTGAGCTGCGTCCGCGCCACGAGCCCGATGAGCCGCACGAAGGCCGCGGCCCCGTCGAAGACGCTGCTGAACTCGGGCACGATGAACCCGCCGCGCCCGTCCCCGCCGAAGATCGTCGACTCCTGCCGGCCGACCCGCGTCAGGTCGTCGGGCGAGGTGGTCGTCCACTCCACCTGGGTGCCGTGGTACGCCGCCACCTGCTCGGCGATACGGGTCGTGGTCACCGGCAGCGCCACCCGGCCCGACCGCCGCTCGGCCGCCACCAGGTCGAGCATCACCAGCAGCGCCCGGTCGTCCTCGATGATCCGCCCCCGCTCGTCGACGAGCGACAGCCGCTCGCCCACGGGGTCGAACCGCACACCGAACGCCGCCCGCGCCGAGGCCACGATCTCCCCGAGCCGCACGAGCCCGGCCCGCCGCCGCTCCACGGACTCGGTGGGCCGCGACTCGTCGAGCCCGGGGTTGATGGTCAGCGAATCGACCTGGAGCCGTCCCAGGAGGCTCGGCAGGACGAGGCCGGCGCTTCCGTTGGATGCGTCCACGACCACCTTGAGGCCCGCTTCCGCGATGCCGGTGGTGTCGACGTTCCGTAGCAGGGAGCCGGTGTACGAGTCGAAGACGCTCGCCGGGAAGGACAGGTCGCCGATCTCGCCGGGGAAGGCCCGCCGGTACTCCTGCCGCGCGTAGACCCGGTCCAGCTTCCGCTGCCCGGCCTGCGACAGGTCGGCGCCCCGCTCGTCGAAGAACATGATGTCGACGGAGTCGGGCACTCCTGGGGAGGTACGCACCATGATCCCGCCGGCGCTGCCCCGCGCGGTCTGCTGCCGGGCCACCGGCAGCGGCACGTTCTCCAAGTCCCGCACGTCGATGGCGCTGGCCTGGAGCGCGGAGATGACGGCCCGCTTGAGGGCACGCGCGCCACGTGAGTGGTCACGCGCGGTGGTGACGGTGGAGCCCTTCTTCAACGTCGTCGCGTACGCGCCGGCCAGTCGCACGGCCAGTTCGGGGGTGATCTCGACGTTCAGGATGCCGGTGACCCCGCGCGCGCCGAAGAGATGGGCCTGGCCGCGGGACTCCCAGATCACCGAGGTGTTGACGAAGGCACCGGCCTCGATGGTCTTGAAGGGGTAGACCCGGACGTTGCCCTGCACGATCGATTCCTCACCGATCATGCACTCGTCGCCGATGACGGCGCCGTCCTCGATCCGGGCGGCGCGCATGACGTCGGTGTTCTTGCCGATCACGCAGCCGCGGAGATTGCTCTGCTGCCCGATGTAGACGTTGTCGTGGACCACGGCCTTGTGCAGGAAGGCTCCGGTCTTCACGACCACGTTGGAGCCGACGACGCTGTGCTCGCGGATCTCGGCGCCGGCCTCGACCTTGGCGTAGTCGCCGATGTACAGCGGCCCGCGCAGCACCGCGTCGGGGTGCACCTCCGCCCCTTCGGCGACCCACACGCCGGGCGAGATCTCGAAGCCGTCGATGTCGACCTGGACCTTGCCCTCGAGCACGTCGGCCTGCGCCTTGACGTAGCTCTCGTGGGTGCCGACGTCCTCCCAGTAGCCCTCGGCGACATAGCCGTAGATCGGCTTGCCTTCCTTCATGAGCTTGGGGAAGACGTCGCCGGACCAGTCGACCGGGACGTCGGGTTCGACGTAGTCGAAGACCTCGGGCTCCATCACGTAGATGCCCGTGTTCACGGTGTCGGAGAAGACCTGCCCCCAGGTCGGCTTCTCCAGGAAGCGCTCGACCTTCCCTTCCTCGTCGACGATCGTGATGCCGAATTCCAGCGGATTCGGCACGCGCGTCAGGCAGACGGTGACGAGGGCGCCCTTCTCCTTGTGGAAACGGATCAGGTCGCTGAGGTCGAAGTCGGTGAGGGCGTCCCCCGAGATCACGAGGAAGGCGTCGTCCTTCAACGCCTCCTCCGCGTTCTTCACACTGCCCGCTGTGCCGAGCGGCTTCTCCTCGTTGGCGTACGTGAGCTCCATTCCGAGCTCCTCGCCGTCCCCGAAGTAGTTCCTGACGAGCGACGCTAGAAACTGCACGGTGACGACGGTCTCGTTGAGACCGTGCCGCTTGAGCAGTCGCAGGACGTGCTCCATGATCGGCCGGTTCACCACCGGCAGCAGGGGCTTGGGCATGCTCGAGGTCATGGGGCGAAGGCGGGTTCCTTCGCCACCGGCCATCACGACGGCCTTCATGTCGGAAGCGTCCTCCTTGAAGAGACGACGGTCCTGCCGGCCGAACCAGTCTGGTCACTGGGCCTCGGACGCCCTCGTTACTGCCGGCGACGTTGCACGGCACGGGGCGGACGGGCTCAATCGGCCGCGGTATCCGCCTTCACGAGTCGGCGGACTTGGACCACGTAGAGGATCCCTGCCCACCAATACAGAGTTGTACCCCAAACAGCGAAAGCCCATCCGAAAACTTCAGCGAGTGACGCCAGCCATCCGTTTCCGTCACTGAGAAGCAGCAGCGGGAAGGCGTACATGAGGTTGAAAGTGGCAGCTTTCCCGAGGAAGTTCACCTGCGGCGGCGGGTATCCGTGCCGGCGCAGGATTCCCACCATGACGAGCAGCATGAGCTCCCGCGCCAAAAGTACGGCGGTCAGCCACAGTGGCAGGATCTCGCGCCAGGTGAGTCCCACGAGCGTGGACAGGATGTAGAGCCGGTCCGCGGCCGGGTCCAGCAGCCGGCCGAGGCTGCTGATCTGGTTCCACTTCCGGGCGAGCTTGCCGTCGAGGTAGTCGCTGACGCCGCTGAGCATCAGCACGAGCAGCGCCCACACATCGCTGTTGGGCCCGCCGAACTCCGGTCGGAGGATGAGCCACAGGAACAGCGGCACGCCGAGAAGCCGTGCCATGCTGAGAATGTTGGGGATGGTGAGGACCCGGTCCGTCTGGACCTCGGTCTCCTGGACCTCCACCGGGGGGCCTCCTGCTCGGAACCGTACCGACGTTGACCCCTGACCTTACCTCTCGCCACGACCGGCTCCGCCCACCGGGTCGGCCCGTGAACGCGGAAAAGCCCCGCACCATAAGGTGCGGGGCTTTCCCACAATGATTGTTCGGCGGCGTCCTACTCTCCCACAGGGTCCCCCCTGCAGTACCATCGGC
>NZ_JBIBJV010000009.1:160491-234329 GCF_042958885.1 Streptomyces sp. NPDC007945 | reverse complement strand
TTTTGGCACGCTGTTGAGTTCTCAAGGTGCGGACGCTTCCTTCGTTCCTGTCTCCAGGCCCTCCGGGCGCTTCCTTCGTTTCCGACTCTATCAGACCCTTTCGGTGTCCGATTCCCCGTCGGAGGGGATTGCCTTTCCGGCCTTTCGGGCCGTTCCGACGAGTGAGACTTTAGCGGATTCCCCGCCCCCGATGCGAATCGAGGGTTTCGGATCCTCATTTCGCAAAAACGAACGGAAAGCAGTACGACACGACGGATGACGGTCGTCAGGCTCGGTGTTGGTTCTTGCGGAATGGCCGTCCGGGGCCGACCGGAGTCGGTGCTCACGTCGGACAGCCCGAAGAACATTACGCATCGGACGAAGCCGTGTCAACCCCGCAGGTCGGAGGGGGCTCGCCGGTGATCACGGACGGAGGCTGGAGACGACCTCGGCCGTGGCGGCCACCCCGTTCTGGATGGTGGGGGCCATGCTCGTGCCGGCCAGGAAGAAGCCGAGCAGGGCGCAGACCACGGCGTGGGTGACCTTGAGGCCTCCGCTGCGCATGAAGACCACGGCCAGTACGACGAGCAGCACCACGACGGAAACGGAAACGGCCATCGCTCTCACGTCCTTCTTCTGCCGCACCGGAATTGCGGCGTTCGGCGGACAGTGTGGCGGAATGGGCGATCCGTCCGGCGGAACGACGGGGCGGCCAACCGGGTGAGAGGCGAAAGGATCATGCGGCGCCGGGCTGCGGCAGGCAGTCCGTCCACTCGACGGTCCGGTCGCACCAGCGGTTCAGGAGGACGCGGTCGTGGCCGACGGCGAGGAGGCCGGCGCCGGTCTCCTCGCGGTAGGTCTCGACGGCGGCGACGAGGGCGGCCGTGGTGGAGGCGTCGAGCATCGCGGTCATCTCGTCGCAGACCAGCCATCGGGGGCGCAGGGTGAGGGCGCGGGCGAGGCAGGCGCGCTGGAGCTGGCCGTCGCTGACGGCGTGGGGGCGGCGGGTGAGGAGTTCGGGGGTGAGGCCGACGGCGGGGGCGAGCTCGGCGACGCGGGCGGTGGCCTCGGCCTTGCGCCCGGTGGCGCGCAGGGGCTCGGCGATCAGGTCGGCGAGGGTGAGCCGGGGGTCGGCGGCGGTGCGGGGCTGCTGGAAGACGACGCCGACGGCGGTGCGCCGCTCGCGGGGGGCGCGGTGGCGCCAGGCGGTGACCTCGGTGCCGTCGAGGACGAGGCGGCCGGCGTCGGGGCGGTGGAGGAGGGCGGCCACGCGGGCGAGGGTGGACTTGCCGCAGCCGCTGGGGCCGAGGAGGCCGACGGACTCGCCGGGGGCGATGGTGAGGGAGGCGTCGCGGAAGACCGGCCTGCGGGGCTCGTATCCGGCGGTGACGGAGTCGAGTTCAAGCACGGGAGCGCTCCGGGTGGTGGCAGGCCACCCCGGCGCGGAGGGCCGGGACGGTGGCGCAGAGGTCGGTGGCGCGCGGGCAGCGCGGGGCGAAGGCGCAGCCCTCGGGGAGGTCGGAGAGTTCCGGGGGCATGCCGGGGATGGGGGTGAAGGCGCGGTCGGGGAGGGCGTCGAGGAGGCCGCGGGCGTAGGGGTGGTCGGGGCCGGTGGTGCCGAAGAAGCGGTGGGAGGGGGCAAGCTCGACGATGCGGCCGGCGTACATGACGGCGACGCGGTCGGCGATGCGGGCGGCGGCGGTGAGGTCGTGGGTGATGAGGAGGAGGCCGCGGCCGTCGTCGGCGTGGCGGCGGAGCTCGTCGGCGGTGCGTTCGACGAGGTCGCGGTCGAGGCCGGTGGTGGGTTCGTCGGCGAGGAGGAGGGGGGCGTCGCCGATGAGGGCGAGGGCGGTGGCGGCGCGCTGCGCGAGGCCGCCGGAGAGCTCGTGGGGGTAGGAGTCGAGGTGGGTGGCGGGGAAGGCGGCGCGCGCGGCGGCGTCCTCGGCGGCTTTGCGGCGGCCGGGGCGCGGGGTGTCGGTGAGGGCCCGGACGGTCTCCTCCAGGTGCGCCCGGACGGTGCGGACCGGGGTGAGGTGGGCGGCGGGGCTCTGCGGGACGAGGCCGATGCGTCGGCCGCGTACGGAGCGGGCGAGGGTCTTCTCGTCGGCGGTGAGGAGGTCGGTGCCGGCGATGAGGGCCGTACCGCTGGTCTCGGCGTTGGCGGGGAGGAGGCCGAGGAGGGCGGAGGCGAGGACGGACTTGCCGCAGCCGGATTCGCCGACGAGGGCGAGGCACTCCCCCGGTGCGAGGTCGAAGTCGGCGTCGGTGACGGCGGCGACCGTGCGGCCGCCGCGCAGGCGGAAGCGGACGGTGAGGCCGCGGACGCTGAGGAGGGCGTCCTCGGCGCGTTCGGCGGTGACGGCGTCGAGGGCGCGCGCGACGCGGGCGTTCACAGCATCAGCTCCGATCGGCGGCGGGGGTTGAGGCGGTCGCGCCAGACGCCGGCGAGGCCGGCGATGGCGAGGGTGGGGACGATGAGGAAGAGGCCGGGGAAGAGGGTGGGCCACCAGTCGCCGGCGAGGAGGGAGGAGCGGGCGGACTGGACGAGGTTGCCGAGGCTGGCCTGGTGGCTGGGGAGGCCGAGGCCGAGGAAGGAGAGGGCGGACTCGTGCCACATGGCGTGCGGGACCATCAGGACGGCGGCGAGGCCGGCCTGCGGGAGGACGGCGGGGAGCAGGTGGCGGGTGGCGACGCGGCGGCGGGAGGCGCCGCCGGAGATCGCGGCCTCGATGTGGGGGCGGGTCCGGAGGGAGAGGACCTCGGAACGGACGATGCGGGCGGTGGAGAGCCAGTGGGTGACGGCGACGGAGGCGATGACGGGCCAGACGCCGGGGCGGAAGAGGGCGACGACGAAGATGCCGAGGAGCAGGTGCGGCACGGAGGAGAAGGCGTCGACGAGCCGCATGAGGGTGCGGTCGGTCCAGCCGCCGAGGGCGCCGGCGGTCGCGCCGACGGCGGTGCCGAGGACGGTGGCGACGAGGGCGGCGACGAGGCCGACGAGGAGGGAGATCCGCAGGCCGTAGACGCAGCGGAGGAGGAGGTCGCGGCCGACGTCGTCGGTGCCGAAGGGGTGGTCCCAGGAGGGCGGGAGGAGTTTCCGGGAGAGGTCGACGGCCTGTTCGTCGAGGTGGACGAGCGGGGGGACGAGGAGGACGGCGAGGGCGACGGCGCCGACGACGGTGGCGGAGGTCCAGAGGCGCAGGCGGTGGGTGCGGGGGTCAGCCATCGAAGCCCACCCTCGGGTCGGCGAGGCCGTAGAGGAGGTCGGAGAGGAGGTTGCCGAGGAGGACGGCCGCGGTGGCGAGCACGGTGAGTGCGGCGAGCAGCGGGAAGTCGACGGCGGTGGCGGCCTGGACGGTGGCGGCGGCGATGCCGGGCCAGCTGAAGACGGTCTCCACGAGGAGGGCTCCGGTGATGATCTCGGGGACGCGGGAGCCGATGAGGGTGAGCATCGGGAGCATGCCGGAGCGCAGGGCGTGGCCGGTGAGGACGGTGCGTTCGGCGAGGCCGCGGGCGCGGGCGCCGCGGACGGGGTCCTCGTCGAGGGCGTCGCCGACGCCCTGGCGGACGTAGAGGAAGAACCAGGGCAGCTGGGTGAGGCCGAGGACGAGGGCGGGGAGGACGAGGTGGCGGGCGACCTGGTCGGGGGTGACGGTGTCGCTGGCGGTGTCGGTGAGGCCGCCGGCGGGGAGGACGCCGAGTTCGAGGGAGAAGAACCAGATGGCGAGGAGGCCGAGCCAGAAGGCGGGGGCGGCTTCCAGGGTGTAGGCGAGGGCGCTGACGGTGCGGTCGAGGAGGCCGCCGCGGCGGCGGCCGGCGAGGACGCCGAGCAGGGTGCCGAGGGCGATGGCGACGGCGAAGGCGGTGGCGGCGAGGAGGACGGACCAGCCGAGGCGTTCGGTGATGACGTCGGCGACGGGGCGGCGCATGACGGAGGAGTCGCCGAGGTCGCCGGTGACGGCGGAGCCGAGCCATTCCCACCAGCGGGTGAGGAGCGGCTGGTCGACGCCGAGGTTGTGGCGGAGCTGGTCGAGGTTGTCCTGTGAGGCGGTGAGGCCCGCGGTGCCCGCGTAGGCCTTGACGGGGTCGAAGGGGGAGGCTTCGGCGACCGCGAAGACGGCGAGGGTGACGCCGAGGAGGACGGGGACGGCGGCGAGGGCGCGCCGTCCCGTCATCCGGGCCATGGCCCCCCAGGGGAGGCGGCGGCTCACTTGTTCGTGTCTCCGGTGTTCTTCTTGGGCTTCCAGGTCTCGACGTTCCACCAGGGGCCGGCGGCGAGGCCGTGGTCGTGGGGTTCGACCTGGGTGCCGAGGCCGTCCCAGGCGTCGTTCACGACGTAGAGGTGGTCGATGTGGGTGAGGAAGGTGTAGCCGGGGTTCTCGACGAGTCGGCGCTGGACGGTGTCGTACGCGGCCTTGCGCTCGGCCTGGTCGTTCGTGCGGCGGCCGGCTTCGAGGGCGCGGTCGACGGTGTCGTCGGCGTACCGGGCCATGTTGTTGAAGCCGTCGCCGGCGAGGGTGGACTTGAGCAGGAGGTACTGGTCGAAGTCGGGGTCGCCGGGGGAGCCGCCGCCGGCGAGGACGGCGTCGGTCTTCATGCGGGGTTCGATGACCTCCCAGGTGCCGGCCTGGGTCTTGATCTCGATGCCGGCCTTGCGGGCGTCGGAGGCGTAGGCGAGGGCGTGGTCCTGGCGGAGCTTGTCGCCGGAGAGGTACCAGAGCGGGAAGGAGGCGCGGACGCCGTTCTTGGTGCGGACGCCGTCGGGGCCGGGCTTCCAGCCGGCCTCGTCGAGGATCTTCTGGGCGCCGGCGAGGTCGTGGCGGCGTTCGGTGCCCTGGGCGAACCAGGGGCTGGCGGTGGGGACGGGGCCGTAGGCGGGCTTGCCGGCGCCTTCGAGGATCTTGTCGACCATGGTCTGGCGGTCGACGGCGATGTCGAGGGCGCGGCGGACGGCGGTGTCGCCGGCGACGGGGTTGTGGGTGGGGAGGGTGACGGTGCGGTAGTCGTAGGTCTTGGCGGTGTAGGTCCGCTTGGTCTTGTCGTCGGCGAAGCCGGCGGCGAGGTTGGGCGGGAGGATGGCGCCGTCGAGGTCGCCGGCGCGGAGGCGGGTGGCGCGGACGTCGTCGTCCTTGATGATCGCCATGGTGAACTTCTTCACCGCGGGGGCGCCGTTCCAGTACGTGGGGTTGGCCTTGAAGGTGAGCTTCTCGCCCTTGGACCAGCCGGTGAGGACGTAGGGGCCGGTGCCTATGGGGTGGGTGGTGAAGGCGCCGGTGTTGACGTCCTGCTTCGCGGCGACGTGTTCGGGGGCGATGGCGTGGACGGTGCGCTCGGCGAAGGGCGCGTAGGGGTACTTGAGGTGGAAGACCACGGTGTCGTCGCCGACGGCCTCGACGCTGTCGAGGGCGTCGAGTTCGGTGCGGGAGGGGTTGTTGGTCTTCGGGTCGAGGATCGTCCGGTAGGTGAAGACGACGTCCTTGGCGGTGAAGGGGGTGCCGTCGCTGAAGGTGACGTCGTCGCGGAGGGTGTAGGTGTAGGTGCGGCCGCCGTCGCTGATGTGCGGGAGCTCGCGGGCGAGGGCCGGCTTGAGCTTCATGTCGGCGTCGAAGGCGAGGAGGCCGTCGAAGATCTTGGAGTTGCCGTCCTTGCCGTAGCCGAGGAGGGGGCTGAGGGTGTCGGGCTCGTAGGCGATGCCGACGACGGCGGAGTCCTTGAGGCCGGTGGGGCCGGTGGTCTCGGTGCCGGGGTTCGTGCAGGCCGCGGTGGCCAGGGCGAGGGCCCCGGTGACGGTCGCGGCGGTCGCGCGGCGGACGGTTCGGGCGGCCATCGTGCCCACACCCCTTTTGAAGATCAACTGTTATTGCGAACAGCTCGCAATTAAACCGCATGGGTGCGGCGGAGCGCCGGGTGGGGTAGGCCGCCCCGGACATCGACGACACGGGAGCAGACCATGGGCGACGGGTACGAGGACGGGGCGGCGGGTCCGGGCGGGGCGGAGGCCGTCCTGGGGGCCGCGGAGCTGTTCGACGGGGTGGGGCTCGACTACGAGCGGGCGTTCGGGCGGCTGCCCGCGCAGCTCGCGGCGGTCGAGTGGCTGATCGGGCGGCTGCCGGCCGGGGCCCGCGTGCTGGACGTCGGCAGCGGTACGGGACGGCCGGTCGCCGCGCTGCTCGCCGCCGCGGGGCACGAGGTGACCGGGATCGACGTCTCCCGGACGATGGTCGAGGTGGCCAGGGAGCAGGTGCCCGGGGCGCGGTTCGAGCGGGTGGACGTGCGGGACCACACCCCTCCGGAGGGAGGCTACGACGCCGTGTGCGCCTTCTTCCCGCTGCTGATGATGGACCGGAAGGACCAGGCCCTGGCGGTGCGCCGGATGGCCTCGTGGCTGGTGCCGGGCGGACTGCTGGTGTCGGCGACGGTCCCTGCGGACGTCGAGGGCCTGGAGATCACCTGGATGGGGCGGCGCGCCCGGGTCTCCAGCTTCTCGGCCGAGGCGTACCTGGGGCTGCTGCGGGACGAGGGCGGTCTGGAGGTGCTCCACCACGAGCTGTCGGTCTTCACGCCCGAGGTGGAGGGCGGCGAGCCCGAGGAGCACCTGTTCTGTTACGCGCGCCGCGGGACGGGTGCCGGTGGGTGAGGCGCGGCGGCCGGGGGCCCGTGGGTCCCCGGCCGCGCGGTGGCGGGTCAGGCCGGGGCGGGGAGGTCCGCCAGGGCGGCGACGACGTCCTGGTGGTGTCCGGCGGAGCCGAGGGCGAGCTGGTCGGCCTTGGCGCGCTTGAGGGCCAGGTGGGCCGGGTGCTCCCAGGTCATGCCGATGCCGCCGTGCAGCTGGACGCACTCCTCTGCCGCGCGGACGGCGACGCCGGAGCAGTACGCCTGGGCGACGGCCACCGTCAGTTCGGCGTCGGGCGCGCCGGTGGCGAGGGCGTCGGCGGCGGCGCGGGCCGCCGCCCGGGCACCGACGAGGTCCAGCCAGAGGTGGGCCATGCGGTGCTTGAGCGCCTGGAAGGAGCCGATCGGCCGGTTGAACTGGTACCGCTCCTTGGTGTGGCGGACGGTCTCCTCCAGGCACCACTCGGCGAGGCCCAGCTGCTCGGAGGCGAGCAGACCGGCGCCCGCGAGCAGCCCCCGGCCGACGGCGGCGCGCCCCTCCTCGGTGCCCGCGAGGCGGACGCCCTCGGCGTCGTGGGTGTCGACGGCGGCGAGCGGCCGGGTCAGGTCGAGCGAGGACCGGGGGGTGAGGACGGCGTCCGCGGCGTCGACGGCGTAGAGGCCGTCGGGGCGCGGGACGAGGAGGACGTCGGCGGCGAGGGCGTCGGCGACGGCGGGGACGCGGTGTGCGGGTTCGGTCCGCTGCCGCGGCGCGGTGGAGAACGGCAGCGCGAGGACGGCGACGCGTTCGCCGCTCGCCAGCGCGGCGAGCAGGTCGGCCGCCGGGCCGCCGTCGGCGGCGAGGGCGAGCAGCGTCTCGGTCGCCACCACCGAACCGGTGAGGTACGGGGCCGGGGTGACGGCCCGGCCGAGCTCCTCCAGGACGACGGCCGCCTCGCGGTGGCTCGCGCCCTGGCCGCCGAGCTTCTCCGGGACGAGGAGTCCCGCGGCGCCGATGCCGCTCGCGAGGGCCTCCCAGAGGCCCGGGACGTACGGGCTCGGCTCCTCGACGCGGCCGAGGACGGTTCGGGTGTCCGCCCGGTCGGCGAGCAGGGAGCGGACGGCGGCCCGCAGGTCGTCCTCGGTGTCGGAGTAGAGCAGGTCCGGCTGTCGGGTCATCGGGCGAGGTCCTTCCAGGGGACGTCCTTGTCGTTGCGGGGCTCGGGCGGCAGGCCGAGGACGCGTTCGGCGACGATGTTGAGGAGCACCTCGGTCGTCCCGCCCTCGATGGAGTTGCCCTTGGAGCGCAGGTAGCGGTAGCCCGCGTCGCGGCCGGTGAAGTCGACGTGATCGGGCCGGACCATCGTCCAGTCCCCGTACAGCAGTCCTTCGTCGGCGAGGAGTTCGACCTCCAGGCCGCTGATGGCCTGGTTGAGGCGGGCGAAGCCCAGCTTCATGGCGCTGCCCTCGGGGCCGGGCTGGCCGGCGACGAGCTGCTGGCGCAGCCGTTCGCCGGTGAGGCGGGCGACCTCGGCGTCGACCCAGAGGTCGAGGAGGCGGCGGTGGAGGGCGTGGGTGCGCAGTTCGGGGCGGTCGCGCCAGACGCCGGCGGCCTTGCCGATCATGCCGCCCTCGCGGGGGATGCGGGAGCCGCCGATGGAGACCCGTTCGTTCATGAGGGTGGTCTGGGCGACCCGCCAGCCGTCGCCGGGTTCGCCGAGGCGGTGGGCGTCGGGGATGCGGACGCCGGTGAGGAAGACCTCGTTGAACTCGGCCTCGCCGGTGATCTGGCGCAGCGGCCTGACCTCGACGCCGGGGTCGGTCATGTCGCAGACGAAGTAGGTGATGCCGCGGTGCTTGGGCAGGTCGGGGTCGGTGCGGGCGATGAGGATGGCCCAGCGGGCGGTGTGGGCGCTGGAGGTCCACACCTTCTGGCCGTCGACGATCCAGTCGCCGGTGGCCTCGTCCCTGACGGCGCGGGTGCCGAGGGCGGCGAGGTCGGAGCCGGCGCCGGGCTCGCTGAAGAGCTGGCACCAGACCTCCTCGCCGGTCCACAGGGGCTTGAGGAAGCGCGACCTGATCTCGTCGGATCCGTACGCGAGGAGGGTGGGGGCGGCCATGCCGAGGCCGATGCCGATGCGGCGGGGGTCGTTGTCGGGGGCCCCGGCGGCGGCGAGTTCGGCGTCGACGACGGCCTGGAGGGCGCGGGGGGCGTCGAGTCCGCCGAGGCCGACGGGGTAGTGCACCCAGGCGAGGCCGGCGTCGAAGCGGGCGCGGAGGAAGTCGAGCCGGTCGGTCTCGGCGGGCGGGTGCTCGGCGAGCAACGCCCGGGTGCGCGCCTTGAGTTCGGCGGCGTCGGTCATGCGCGGGCTCCTTCCGGGAGGACGACCAGGCGGCCGGTGGTGGTGCCGTCGGCGACGCGCTGGACGGCGTCGGCGGCGCCGGCGAAGGGGACGCGTTCGGCGACGAGCGGCTTGACGGTCCCCTTGGCGGCGAGGGCGGTGAGGGTGTCGTGGCACTGGAGCACGGCGGCCGGGTCGAGGCGGGCGTAGAGGCCCCAGTGGAGGCCCAGGATCGAGTAGTTCTTCACCAGGGCGTGGTTGAGGGCGGGGGTGGGGATGGTGCCGCTGGCGAAGCCGACGACGACGATCCGGCCCTCGAAGGCGACGCATTTGGCGGACTGCAGGTAGGCGTCGCCGCCGACGGGGTCGTAGATGACGTCGGCGCCGCGGCCGCCGGTGGCGGCCTTGACGGCGGCGACGACGTCCTCGGCGTGGCGGTCGATGACGACGTCGCAGCCGAGGGCGCGGGCGACGGCGGCCTTGTCGGGGCCGCCGACCACGCCGATGACGGTGGCGCCGGCGGCCTTGCCGAGCTGGACGGCGGCGCTGCCGACGCCGCCGGCCGCGGCGTGCACGAGGAGGGTCTCGCCGGCCCGGAGGGCGGCGCGGCGGTGGAGGCCGAACCAGCCGGTCTGGTAGCCGATGTGGAGGGCGGCGGCCTCGGCGTCGTCGAGGGCGTCGGGGGCCGGAAGGAGGGTGGCGGCGTCGGCGAGGGCGTGGTCGGCGAAGCCGCCGTGCGGGAGGGCGGCGGTGGCGATGACCCGGCGCCCTTCCGGGGTCTCGCCGCAGAGCTCGACGCCGGGGGTGAAGGGCAGGGGCGGGCGGACCTGGTAGTGGCCGCGGCAGAGCAGCGCGTCGGGGAAGTTGACGTTGGCGGCGCGGACCTTGAGGAGGACCTGGCCGGGGCCGGGCTCGGGGGCGTCCACCTCCTCGCGGCGCATCACCGCGCCGGGTTCGCCGTTCTCGTGCACTCGCCATGCCTGCATCCGTCGAGCCTCCGTCCGTACCGTGCGGTCGGTCGCATACTAAGCGGTCGCTTGCTCCGAGGGGAACCACTCGGCCGGACTTCGTGGCGCGCACCGGCCGCAGCGGGCGTCAGCCGGACTTCTTCGGCCGCGCCCGTACGTGCATCCGCTCGCCCTGGGGTCCGTACAGGCTGAGGAACTCCACCGGCCCGTCGGCGGTCGGCCCGAACCAGTGCGGCACCCGGGTGTCGAACTCGGCGGCCTCGCCCGCGTTCAGCACCACGTCGTGCTCCCCCAGCACGAGCCGGAGCCGCCCGGAGAGCACGTACAGCCACTCGTACCCCTCGTGGACCCGCGGGTCCGGCTGCTCCGAGGCCTTCTCCTGGACCACCTTGTACGCCTGGAGGCCGCCGGGCTGGCGGGTGAGCGGGTACATGGTGCGGCCGTGCCGGACGATGGGGCGGGCCCGCACCCGCGGGTCGCCGACCGGCGGGGCGCCGACCAGCTCGTCGAGCGGCACCTGGTGGGCACGGGCGAGCGGCAGGAGGAGTTCGAGGCTGGGCTTGCGCTGCCCGGACTCCAGACGGGAGAGGGTGGACACGGAGATGCCGGTGGCGGCGGAGAGCTCGGCCAGCGTCACCCCCCGGTCGCGGCGGACCCGGCGCAGCCGGGGGCCGACCTCGGTGAGCACGGCGTCGATGCGGTCGTCTTCGGGCATGCGTCCAGTGTTGCAGGAACGGCAAGTTTCCTTGCCGCCATTCCGGTTTCGGCGTCACTCTCGCGGCATGAACGCACTCCTGGATGACAACAGCTACGAGGTCGTGGTGGTCGGCGGCGGGGCGGCCGGGCTGAGCGCCGCGCTGGTCCTCGGCCGGTCGCGGCGCCGCACCCTGGTCGTCGACGCGGGCGAGCCGCGCAACGCGCCCAGCGCGCACATGCAGGGCTATCTGTCCCGGGACGGGATGAGCCCGGCGGAGTTCCTGGCCGCCGGCCGCGACGAACTGCGCGCGTACGGGGTCGAGGTCCGGCCCGGAGAGGTCACGGCCGCGGTCCCGGACGGTGACGGCTTCTCCCTGACGCTCGCCGACGGCACCGCGCTGTCGGCCCGGCGCCTGGTCGTCGCGACCGGTCTCGTCGACGAGCTGCCGGAGATCGAGGGGCTGGCCGGGCGGTGGGGCAGGGACGTGCTCCACTGCCCGTACTGCCACGGCTGGGAGGTCCGCGACCGGCCCTTCGGGGTCATCGCCCACCCGGCCATGCCCGCCCACCAGGCGCTGGTCGTCTCCCACTGGTCCCCCGACGTCACCCTCTTCCTGAACGGCGCCGCGCTCACGGAGCAGGACGCCCGGCTGCTCGACGCGGCGGGGGTGCGGACCGTGCCGGGAGCGGTCGAGGGGATCGTCGTGGCGGACGACCGGCTGACCGGGGTCCGCCTCGCCGACGGCGGGTCGGTCGGCTGCGAGGTCGTCTTCGCGGCGGCGACCCGGCTCCTCGCCCGCGACGCGGTACTGCGGCAGCTCGGCGCGGAACTGTACGAGACCCCCTTCGGCTCCTTCGTGAAGGTGGACGAGACCGGCCGGACGAGCGTGCCGGGGGTGTGGGCGGCGGGGAACGTGACCGGCCCCACCGAGCAGGTCGTGAACGCGGCGAGCCTCGGCTACCGGGCCGGCACGGTGATCAACGGGGAACTGCTGATGGGCGACCTGGCGGCGAAGGCGGACGGACGCGTCCGCTGAGTGGCACCGGGGGCGTCGGGTCGCCCGGGCCGCGTCCAACGGCCGGGGCGGGGTGGCGCGCCGGCCGGCGGGGGCGTCCGGGCCGGGGCGGGGTGGCGCGACGGTCGCCCGGGTCCCATCCGGGCCCCAGGGCCGAGTGGTGCGCCGGTCGGCGGGGACGTCAGGCTCGGACCCGGTGGCGCGCCGGGCGGCCGGGCACCCGGGCGGTGTGCCGGACCGCGAGCATCCGGACAGTCCGCCGGACGGCCGGACGGCCGGACGGCCGGGCACCGGACGGCCGGACGGCCGGACGGCCGGGCACCGGACGGCCGGACGGCCGGGCACCGGACGGCCGGACGGCCGGGCACCGGACGGCCGGACGGCCGGGCACCGGGCACCGGGCACCGGGCACCGGGCACCGGGCACCGGGCACCGGGCAGTGTGCCGGACGGCCGGGCCTCCGGACGGTGCGCCGGGCGGCCCGGCCGCGTCCGAATCCGGCGTCCCGGGTGGTGCGCCGGTCGGATGAACCGGGGCGGGAGCGGTCGCGTCGCTCCCGTGGGGGGGTTGAGGATCGGCCATGGTGGCCGGAAACCGGCCCGGAGGCAGGACGACGGAAGGACGGCACCCGCCCATGCTCGACACCCGGTACACCCACGGCTCCCCCTGCTGGATCGACCTCGGCAGCCCGGACACCACCGCCGCGGCGGAGTTCTACGCCGCCGTGTTCGGCTGGGAGTACCGCTCGGCTGGCCCCGAGGCCGGCGGATACGGCTTCTTCCAGCGGGACGGGGCCACGGTGGCCGCCCTCGGACCGCTCACCGAGGAGGGGGCCCGCAGCGCGTGGACGGTGTACTTCCAGGCCTCGGACGCGGACACGGCGCAGATGGTGACGGCCGCCGAGGGCGGCAGGGTCCGCGTCCGCGCCATGGACGTGATGGACGCCGGGCGGATGGCCGCCCTCACCGACCCGGCGGGGGCCGAGTTCGCCGTCTGGCAGCCGGGCTCGGTGAAGGGCCTGGACCGCACCTCGTCCCCCCACACGCTGGTGTGGGTGGAGCTCCACACGCCCGACCCGGAGGCCGCGCTCGACTTCTACCGCTCGCTGTTCGACTGGCGCTGGGCGGAGATGGCGGCGCCCGGCATGACGTACCGGGTGATCTCCACCGCCGACGGCGACCAGCAGGACGCCTCCTTCGGCGGCGCCGCCGAACTCCAGGACTCCGGCGAACGGTCCCGCTGGGTCCCCTACTTCGCGGTCGAGGACGCCGACGCGACGGCGGACGCGGTGACCGTCGCGGGCGGGAGCGTGCTGCTCCCGCCCGCCGACATCCCCGACGTCGGCCGCCTCGCCTGGTTCGCCGACCCCTCCGGCGCGGAGTTCGCCGTCCTGAAGCCCGCGCCGATGGGCTGACCGGCTACCGGGGGGACCTGGTCGGTGGCTCCGGGGTCGATCAGGCGCGCAGGATGCGGACCGCGTCGGCCGCGGTCGGGCGGAAGGCCCCGGCCAGGATCACCGAGCGGGAGACGTGGCGGGGCCGGTCGGGGTTGAGTCCGCGCCGGGCGGCGAGCGCGACGGCGAGGCGCTGGGCGCGGACCAGCGCGGCGACCGGGTCGACGGCGTCGGCGGTGAACAGGGCGCCGGTGGACTCGACTTCCTCGCGCAGCCCGGCCGGCGCGGGCCCGAGGCACCAGACGAGGCTGGTCCGGTCGCTGATGCTGATCGGGCCGTGGCGGTACTCCATCGCCGGGTACGACTCCGTCCAGACGCGGGCGACCTCGCGGAGCTTCAGCGCCGCCTCGTCGGCGAGGCCGACGGTCCAGCCGGTGCCGAGGAAGGTGAACTGGACGCGCCGCTGCCAGGCCGGGGGCAGCGGTTCGTAGAGGGCGAGCTCGGCGTCCGCGAGGGAGGGCCCGAGGTCCACGCCGAGCCCCGCGCGCAGGAGTTGCAGGGCGGTGGTCGCGAACCGGGTCTGCACGACGGAGCGTTCGTCCGCGAAGGAGAGGTCCACGATCCGGTCGGCGAGCCGGCCGGCGGGGCTGTCCGGGACGCCGGTGAGGACGAGGGTGGGCAGCCGGCCCGCCGCGCCGCCGAGCAGGTCGACGACCTCGGTGGTGGTGCCGGAGCGGGTGAGGGCCACGAGCCGGTCGTAGCCCCGGCCGAGCGGGGTCCGCTCGGAGGCGGGGAAGGCGTCGGTCTCGCCCGCGCCGAGGGACTCCCGCAGGGCCGCGTAGGCGCGGGCGATCAGGTACGAGGTGCCGCAGCCGACGACGGCGACGCGCTCGCCGGACCGGGGCAGCCGGTCGGCGAGCGGGCCCGCGAGGGCGGCGGCGCGGCGCCAGGAATCGGGCTGGCCGGCTATCTCGGCGGTGACGTGTGCGCTCATGCACCGAGTTGTAGCGGCGGTGGCCGGGCGGGACCATGGGCGATCGGGTCCGGCGCTTGGACTTTCGCGCCGGACCTGGGCCGGTACCCGTGTCCGCGCGGGTACGGCGTCAGAGCTCGTCGCGGGAGAGGGCGAGGAGGCGGTCGAGGACGCGCGGGCCGCCGGCGCGGACGCCGTCGTGCTCGAACTCGTCGGTCACCCAGGTGCGCAGCCCCCGGATCGTCCGGGCGGTCTCCAGGGAGTGGACGGTGTCCACGTACATGTCGTCGTGGTAGACGGCGGCGGCCACCGGCACCCGGTTGGCGGCGAGCCGCTCGGGGTCGTACAGCGGCGTCCAGTCGTCCCGCGCGGCGAGCAGCTCGGCGGTCTCGCGCAGCGGGCGCAGCGCCGGGTCGGTGGTGAAGTGCCAGGGGTGGACGGTCTCGCCGGTGAGGAGGACGGGGGCGCCCGAGGCGAGGGCGCCGGCGGCGTCGAACTCGGGGAAGTCGGCGCGGACCCGCTCGGCGGCCCAGTCCGTGGGGCCCTGCCCCTGGGCGTAGATGGCCTCGTGGAGGACGGCGTACAGCGGGTGGCCGGCGTACGAGAGGTGCGCCTGGACCTGCTCCAGGAAGGCGTCGGCGAGGGCGGGCCCGGTGGGGGTGGGCACGAAGGCGCCCTCCAGGAGGTGGTGGAGCTGGTGGGTGCCCTCGCCGGAGCCGAGGAGGATGCCGAGGGACTGGAAGGCCTCGACGGTGAGGAGGCCGCCGCCGGGCAGGGTGACCTCGTGTTCCATGAGGTGGGCGGCGACGGCGCGGACGCGTTCGGCGTCGCGCGGGTAGCGGGCGAAGTGGGCCTCGTTCTTGCGGCGGACGCGAGGGTAGGCGGCGGCGTAGACCTCGTCGGCGGTGGCGTCGAGGGACGGCAGGCCGCCGGTGATCAGGACCCGCTCCAGGCCCTCGGGGGCGGTGGAGAGGTAGTGGACGGCGCAGAAGCCGCCGAAGCTCTGGCCGAGGACCGTCCAGGGGGATCCGCCGGTGAGGCGGCGGCGGATCAGCTCGCAGTCCCGGACGATCGAGTCGGCGCGGAAGTGCGCGAGGTAGTCGGCCTGCGCGGCGGCGTCGCCGCGCAGCGGGAGGGTCTGCCGGTTGGCCGGGGTGGAGCGGCCGGTGCCGCGCTGGTCGAGCAGCAGGACCCGGTAGTCCCGCACGGCCCGGCCGATCCACGCCTGCCGGCCGATGAAGCGGCGGGCCCCGAAGCCGGGACCGCCCTCCAGGTAGACGAGCCAGGGGAGCCGCTCGCGCTCCCGCTCGCCGAGCCCGGAGGCGACGAGCTCACGGCCGTACACCTCGATCTGCTCGCCGTCGGGGCGGGCGTGGTCGAGGGGGACGGGGAACTGGTGGTCGGTGACGACGACGCCGGGCTGACGGTAGGTGGTCAACGGTGCTCCTGCGGGTGGGCCTGCTCCGTACGCACCCAGTGGATCACGGACCGGCACGGCGGGGCGTCAGGAGGCCTGCATCACCGCGATGACGTTCCCGGCCGGGTCGGTGAACCAGGCGATGCCGGCGGGGCCGCCGTCGCCCGCGCCCCGGACGACGCCCTTCTCGTCGGCCTCGAACTCGGGGTAGCGCTCGAAGGCGGCGCCCCGGGCGACCAGGTCGTCGACGGCCCGGTCGATGTCGTCGACCTCGAAGTTGAGGACGGTGAAGGAGGCCGGGACGTGGTTCTCCTTGGGGTAGACGAAGACCCGGGCCCCGCTCGGCAGGGTCAGGAACAGCATCCGCATCTCCCCGGTACCGCTCTCCTCCACGGGCAGGCCGAGCAGGTCGCCGTAGAAGCGGCGGGCGGCGTCCAGGTCGTCCACCGCGAAGCTGCTGTACGCCGTCGTCTCGCCGAACATGGTGCTCCCTTCCGGGGCCCCGGAGGACGGGGCTCACCCTTCCAAGGATCCGTCTGTCCGGCGCCCGCCGCGCGGGGCGGCTCGCGTGTCCGCCCCGCGCGGCCGTCGGCGATCAGGGCCCGATCGGCAGCTGCCGCTTGTGCTCGGTGAGCTCGTAGCGGCGGACGATCGACGCGTAGGCGTCCTCGGAGACCGGCTTGCCCTCCAGGAAGTCGTCGATGTCGTCGTACGTGACGCCCAGGGCGTCCTCGTCGGGCTTGCCCGGGTCCAGGGTCTCCAGGTCGGCGGTGGGGACCTTCCAGACCAGGGAGTCGGGGGCACCGAGCGCGGCGGCGACCGCGCGGACCCGGCGCTTGGTGAGGCCGGTGAGCGGGACGAGGTCGGCGGCGCCGTCGCCGAACTTGGTGAAGAAGCCGGAGACGGCCTCGGCGGCGTGGTCGGTGCCGACGACCAGGCCCTCGTGGGCGCCGGCGACCGCGTACTGGGCGATCATGCGCTGGCGGGCCTTGATGTTGCCGTGCACGAAGTCCTCGTGGTGGGCGTCGCGGAAGGCGACCCCGGCGGCGCGGGCGGCGTCGAGGGCGGCGTCGCTGGCCGCCTTGACGTCGACGGTGAGGACCTGGTCGGGGCGGATGAAGTCGAGGGCGGTCCGGGCGTCCTTCTCGTCGGCCTGGACGCCGTACGGCAGGCGCATGGCATAGAAGGTCGCCTCGTGACCGGCGGCGCGGGCGCGCTCCACGGCGAGCTGGCAGAGCCGGCCGGCGGTGGTGGAGTCCACGCCGCCGCTGATGCCGAGGACGAGGGAGCGCAGTCCGGTGCTGGTGAGGCGCTCGGCGAGGAAGGCCACCCGGCGCTCGATCTCGGCGGCCGGATCGAAGGACTCGGGGACCTGGAGCTCGCGGGCGATCTGCTGCTGGCGGGCGATGGGCGCCGGGTCGGTCACGGAAGGCTCCTCGTCGGAAGGGTTGCGGTCGACGCTTCCGACTCTACGGGGTGCGGGGCGAGGACCCGGTCAGGGGCCCGCGCGCGCAGCGCCTCGACGCGCCGGGGGGGGGGAGTCCCGGCGAAGCCGCCGCGGTTCCGGGGCGCGCCAGGGGGCCGGACGTGGCCGGTGGGCGGGTCAGGCGGTGCCGAGGGCGCGGTCGAGGCCCGCCTGGGGGAGGTCGGTGAGGGCGCGGAGGAAGATCTCGTCGTAGGCGGGTTCGCCGAGCGCGGCGCGGACGCCGGCGGTGTGGTGGGCGTGGAGGGCGCGCAGGCCGGGAAGGCCGCGGCGGGGCTGGCCGGTGGCACGCCAGTGGGCCTCGCCGGTGCCGGAGACGTCGGCGGCGCGTTCGCCGTCGCCGGCGGCGGCGTGGGCGGTGGCGAGGACGTCGAGGCCGAGGGCGACGCCGAGGCCGGCGCCGAGGGCGCGGGTGCCGGCGAGCATGGCGCGGGCGTGGTCGGCGGCGGCTGCCGGGTCGCCTTCGAGGAGGGCGGCGAGGGCGAGCTGGTACTCCAGGGCGGTGCGGGTCCAGTGCTCGTCGAGGGCGTCGCAGAGGGCGCGCAGGGCGAGGGCGTCGGCGCGGGCCTCGGCGAGGAGGCCGAGGCCGGTGAGGGCGAAGACGCGCACGAGCCGGCAGCGGAGGGTCGCGGCGGAGCCGGCCGTGGTGTCGCGCGCCGAGGCGAGGACGTGGTCCACGAGGACGAGGGCGGCGCGGGCGCGGCCGGTGGTGAGGGCGAGGAGGCCGGCGAGGGCGGCGGCGTCGAGGGTGAGCTCGCCGGGGCCGTACGGCTCCGGGGGCGCCCAGGGGCGTTCCGCCGGGTGCTCGGTGTGGCGGGCTTCGCGGGCGCAGCGTTCACTGGCGTCCCGCGCGGGGCCGAGGTCGCCCTGGAGGACGAGGGTGACGCCGAGGGCCCACAGGGCGCGGGTGCGGGTGCGGCCGCGGGCCTCGCTGAGGAGGAGGGCGCGTTCGAGTCCGGCGCGGGCCTCGCGGAGGCGGCCTCGGCAGGACCAGGCGAAGGCGACGGAGCCGATCAGGTCGAGGGCGGTGTCGGGGTCGGTGCGCAGGAGGTGGTCGAGGGCGGTGCGCAGGTCGGTGTGGTGGGTGTCGACGGCGTGGTGCCAGTGGAGCTGGTGGGGGCCGTGCCGGGTGGCCCCGCCCTGGGCCGCGAGGGCGGCGAAGTGCGCGGCGTGCCGGTCGGCGACGGTGCCGGTCTCGCCGAGGCGGTCCAGCCAGCCGGCGCCGTACTCGCGGATGGTGTCGAGGAGGCGGTGGCGGCCGGCGCTGTCGGCGGGGCGGACGACGGAGGCGCGGACCAGGCCGGCGAGGGCGGTGGGGAGGGTGTCGGGGGTGAGGGGGCCGCCGGTGCAGACGGCGGTGGCGGTGGCGAGGTCGAAGGGGCCGCGGAAGACGGAGAGACGGGCCCAGAGGAGCCGTTCGAGGGGGTTCGCGAGTTCGTGGCTCCAGCCGATGGCGGCGCGCAGGGTTCGGTGGCGGGCGGGCCAGACGCGTCCGGGGGCGGCGAGGAGGTCGAAGCGGGCCTGGGGGCGCGCGGTGAGGCGGCTGCCGAGCTGGTCGCGGACGGCTTCGGCGCCCTGGAGCCGGATCTGGGCGGCGGCGAGCTCCAGGGCGAGGGGGATGCCTTCGAGGCGGACGCATATGTCGGCGGCGGTTCCGGCGGGGAGTTCCTCTCCGGTGGCGGTGCGCAGGAGGTCGAGGGCGTCGTCGCCGGCGGGCGGCAGCGGGTCGAGGAGGACGGTGTGTTCGCCGGGGACGCCGAGGGGGCGGCGGGACGTGGCGAGGACGGTGAGGCCGGGGGCGGCGTCGAGGAGCTCGGCGACGAGCCGGCCGCAGGCGTCGGCGAGGTGGTCGCAGCAGTCGAGGACGAGGAGGAGGCGGGACCCGGCGAGGCGGCGGCGCAGGGCGCCGGTGTCGGTGCCCGGGGTGTGGTCGGCGAGGTCGACGGAGTCGGAGACGAGGGCGACGAGGAGGCGTTCGCCGTCGAGCTGGCCGAGGTCGGTCCACCAGGCGCCGTCGGAGTGGCGGTGCCGCACGCGGTGGGCGGCGCGCAGCGCGAGCCGGGTCTTGCCGACGCCGCCGACGCCGGTCACGGTGACGAGGCGGTGCTCCGCCAACGCGGCGGTGAGGCGCGTCAGTTCCGTGCGGCGGCCTGTGAAACCCGGGTTCTCGTCCGGTAGATGTCCACGCACGGGAGCAGTGTCCCTCATGTCCGGGCCGAATGCCGCTGCCTGGCGGCTTCGTCACGGATGCGGGTGCGGGTGGCGCCGGGGGCGCGGCGGGTGGTCAGCAGGCGTCGCGGGCGCGCTCCTCGAAGGCGTCCCTGGTGGTCTCGCCGTCGAGGGTGAGGACCCGGTCGGCGGGGAGGGCGGCGAGGTCGGCGGCGGTGAAGGAGACCTCGCCGGCGTAGGCGTACTCGTCGTCGGGGTCGGCGAGCGAGAGCACGTAGGTGACGCCGGGGAGGAGGGTCTGGGGGCCGCGGGTCTCGACGTCCCACCGGGCGGGCGGGGAGAAGAGCGCGATGTCCTCGGCCGCGCGGGTCCCCTGGGCGCGCCAGCCCTGCCAGGGTTCCGGGTCCTCCGGGGCGTCCGGTCCGGTGCCGGCCTCCGGCCGGTCGGGGGTGACGTCCAGGAGGGGGCCCCGGATGGTGCCGTCGTCCTCGCAGGACCGCAGCAGGGCCCGCGGGGTGCCGCGCTCGTCGACGTAGACGGCGACGAGCGGCCGCAGCGCCGGCGAGCAGCCGCTCACCGTCAGGCCGATCACCGTGGCGGTCCCGGCCGCGACCCACCCCCGTGCGGATCCGCGTCCGCCTGTCGCCCTGCCGTGCGTCATCGCCGTGCCCCTCCCCCGGTGCCGTGTGCGGCGCAGTGTCGCACGGCCGGGTTGCCGGTGGCCCACGGTGGCGTCACGTTGTGGGGCCGGGGGGTTCTCCGGGGGTGGCGAGGTCGTCGACGGCATCGGCGGTGACGACGGCGCCGGTGGAGCGCTTGCCGCGGCGCAGGCGGCGTTCGAGCCGGGAGGCGACGGTGGTGAGGGCGAGGTTGAGGAGGACGAAGAGGACGGCGACGACGGTGAAGCAGGCGATGGTGTTGGCACCGTAGTTGGCGCTCATGGGGCGGACGGAGGCCAGGAGTTCGGCGAAGCCGAGCATGGCGCCGCCGAGGGCGGTGTCCTTGACGATGACGACGAGCTGGCTGACGAGGGCGGGCAGCATGGCGGTGACGGACTGCGGCAGGAGGACGTGCGCCATGGTCTGGCCCTTGCGCATGCCGATGGCCTTGGCGGCGTCGGTCTGGCCGGCGGGAAGCGCGAGGATGCCGGCGCGGACGACCTCGGCGAGCACGGAGGCGTTGTAGAGGACCAGGCCGGTGACGACCGCGTACAGGGGGCGGGTCTCGGGGCTGATGTCGGTGAACTCGGCGTAGGCCGCGTTGGCGAAGAGCATCAGGATGAGGACGGGGATCGCGCGGAAGAACTCGACGACGGTGCCCGCGCCGGCGCGGACGGCGCGGTGGTCGGAGAGGCGGGCGATGCCGAGGAGGGCGCCGAGCGGCAGCGCGAGGACCATGGCGAGCGCCGCGGCGATGACGGTGTTCTTCAGAGCGGGCAGCAGATACGTCTCCCAGACGCGGCCGTCGGTGAAGAACGGCTCCCACTTCTCCGCCTCCAGTTGGTTCTTGGCGTCGAGTCCGACGATCACCCACCGGACGACGGCGGCGAGGGCGGCGAGGAAGAGCAGCGTCCAGAGGAGGTTGCGGCGGCGGGCGCGGGGGCCCGGGACGTCGTAGAGGACGGTGGCGGCTTCGTCCCGGGCGGTGCGGTGCCTGGCCGCGCGGCCGTTGCCGGTGCCCCTCACCGTTTGACCGCGACTTTCTTGGCGAGCCGGCCGAGGAGGAGGCCGGTGGGCAGGGTGAGACAGAGGAAGCCGAAGGCGAAGATCGCCGAGATGAGGATCAGCTGGGCCTCGTTCTCGATCATCTCCCGCATGAGCAGGGCGGCTTCGGCGACGCCGATCGCGGCGGCGACGGTGGTGTTCTTGGTGAGGGCGATGAGGACGTTGGTGAGCGGGCCGACGACGGAGCGGAACGCCTGCGGGAGCACGATGATCCGCAGGATCTGCGGGAAGCTGAGCCCGATCGCCCGGGCGGCCTCGACCTGTCCGAGGGGGACGGTGTTGATGCCGGAGCGCAGCGCCTCGCAGACGAAGGCGCTGGTGTAGGCGGTCAGGCCGAGGACGGCGAGCCGGAAGTTGATGGTGGTGAAGCGGTCGGCGCCGAGGCTGATCCCGAGGGTCTGGAAGAGGCCGAGGGAGGTGAAGACGATGATGACGGTGAGGGGAATGTTGCGGACGACGGTGACGTAGGCGGTGGCGAAGCCCCGCATGAGGGGGACGGGGCCGACGCGCATGGCGGCGAGCAGCGTCCCCCAGACGAGGGAGCCGAGGGCGGACCAGAAGGTCAGCTGGACGGTCACCCAGAAGGCGCCCAGGAGGTCGTAGCCTTCGAGGAAGTCGAACACGGCGGCCGGCTCACTCGACGATCACGCCGATCTTCGGCGCCGGTTCGTTCTGGTAGTTCGCCGGGCCGAAGTTCTTTTCCACGGCGGCGTCCCAGGAGCCGTCGTCGACCATCTTCTCCAGGGCCGTGTTGATCTTCCCCTTGAGGTCGCTGCCCTTCTGGACGCCGATCCCGTAGTTCTCGTCGCTCAGCTCGAAGCCGCCGAGCTTGAACTTGCCCTTGAACTCCTCCTGGGCGGCGTATCCGGCGAGGATCGAGTCGTCGGTGGTGAGGGCGTCGATGACGCCGTTCTCCAGGCCGGTCAGGCACTCGGAGTAGCCGCCGTACTCCTGGAGCTGGGCGTCGGGGGCGATGTCGTCCTTGACGTTCTGCGCGGAGGTGGAGCCAGTGACGGAGCAGAGCCGCTTGTCGTTCAGGTCGGACGGCCGCTTCACGGAGTCGTCGTCGGCGCGGATCAGCACGTCCTGATGGGCGAGGAAGTAGGGGCCGGCGAAGTCGACCTTCTCGGCGCGCTCGTCGTTGATCGAGTAGGAGGCGGCGATGAAGTCGACGTCGCCGCGCTGGAGCATGGTCTCGCGGTCGGCGCTCTTCGCCTCCTTCCACACGATCTGATCGGGCTCGTGGCCCAGTTGCCTCGCGATGTAGGTGGCCACGTCGACGTCGAAGCCGGTGTAGGTGCCGTCGGGGGTCTTGAGGCCGATGCCGGGCTGGTCGAACTTGATGCCGATGGTGATCCGGTCGTCGTCGTCGTGGTCGGCGGGCACGGCTCCCTGGGCGAAGGACGCGGTGCCGAGGGCGAGGACGAGGGCGGTCGCGGAGGCGACGAGGGTCCGGGGGGTCCTGAACGGGTTCATGCGATCACCCCGTGGGGGCTCGGTGGTGTCGGTGGCGTTGGTGTGGGTGGTGTCGGTGGTGTGGTGTGAGTGGTGTCGGCGGCTGCCGTGGTTTCCGGGGGCTCGGTGGCGTCCGCGGTTTCCGTGGGGCTCGGTGGTGTCAGTGGTGGAGGATCTTGGAGAGGAAGTCGCGGGCGCGGGCGCTGCGCGGGTTGCCGAAGAACTCCTCGGGGGTGGTCTCCTCGACGATCCGCCCGTCGGCCATGAAGACGACGCGGTGGGCGGCGGAGCGGGCGAAGCCCATCTCGTGGGTGACGACGACCATGGTCATGCCGTCCTGCGCGAGCTGCCGCATGACCTCCAGGACCTCGTTGATCATCTCCGGGTCGAGGGCGGAGGTCGGCTCGTCGAAGAGCATCACCTTGGGGTCCATCGCCAGGGCCCGGGCGATGGCGACCCGCTGCTGCTGACCGCCGGAGAGCTGCGCCGGGTACTTGTCGGCCTGCTCGGCGACGCCGACGCGGTCGAGGAGCGAGCGGGCCCTCTCCTCGGCGGCCTTCCGGTCCTTCTTGCGGACCTTGATCTGTCCCAGGGTGACGTTGTCCAGGACGGTCTTGTGGGCGAAGAGGTTGAAGGACTGGAAGACCATGCCGACGTCGGCCCGGAGCCGGGCCAGTTCCCTGCCCTCGGCCGGGAGCGGTCTGCCGTCGACGCGGATCTCGCCGCTGTCGATGGTCTCCAGGCGGTTGATCGCGCGGCAGAGGGTGGACTTCCCCGAGCCGGAGGGGCCGATCACGACGACCACCTCGCCGCGCCGGATGGTGAGGTCGATGGACTGGAGGACGTGCAGCGCCCCGAAGTGCTTGTCCACCCCGCGCAGGACCACGAGCGCGTCACCGTCGCCCGCGACGGGAGCCCGCGGGTCGACCTTCGGGCCGGGGTAGGGCCTCACCGGGTCGGGCCTCACCGAGTCGCTCACCGAGTCGGGCATCTCCGGGTCGGGCATGTCACCCTCCTGGCTCACGCCCCCTTGGGCCGTTTGCTCCTCGGTCTCATGCTCCGCCCTGCGCGCCCCCGTCGCACGCCGGAGCCGCGCGGGCCCGGCACTCCCCCGGCGCCGTGGCGGCCGGCGGGCTGTACGCACCCGTGCCGCCTGCGCTCCGGGCCCGGTGGGCGGAGACTGGGTTCGGGGGTGTACGCGCGCGACGAGGAGGGCCCGTCATGAGGAGTGCCGCACCCAAGGTCGGTTCGCTGCCGGCGGAGCACCGCGAGCGACTGATGGCCTTCGCCGAGGACGTCTACTTCGAGTCGGGCGACCGGCTCTTCGAGGAGCAGGCGCACGCGGAACGGTTCTGGATCGTGAAGACCGGGGCGGTGAGCCTGGACGCCAAGGTGCCGGGGCGGGGGTCGCCGGTGATCGAGACGCTGCGCCACGGCGAGCTGGTGGGCCTGTCCTGGCTGTTCCCGCCGTACCTGTGCCAGTCGGGAGCGGAGGCGATGACCCCCGTCAGGGCGTACGAGTTCGACGCCACGGCGGTACGGGCGATGTGCCACACGGACGTGGACTTCGGATCGGCGGTCTACTACTGGGTCGGGTCGATCCTGGCGCACCGGCTCCAGGTGACGCGGGTGCGGCTGCTCGACCTGTACGCGCCGCACGGCAGCGGAATCATGGCCTGAGGCCTCCGGACACGCACGGGCGTCGGTCCGCTCGCGGACGGCCGGTACGTCCGTGGCGCCCGTCATGGGCGCGCTCCAGAGCCCGGTGCGGCTGACGATGCTCGGCGGCCATCTGCTACTCGCGGCGAGCCGTTCCGTCGACGGCTGTACGGAACGGTCGGCGCGGCCGCCTCGGCCGCCTCCCTGGGTGATGTGGCGTGCGATGTCCGCGGCCCCTCCTCGGGATCCCGCTGGGGTGGCGGCCGTGGCCGGCCGGCGGCCGGGCCGGGCCGGGCGGTGCGTGGTCCGGCGCGGTCCGGACGGCCGGCCGCCGCACAAAGGGCCTGCGGGAAGGCGGACTGACCGCCGGACTGGCGGGCTCCGCACAGCGGACTGCCGCACAGCGGGGCGGAGTGCCGGACGGCTGGCTGCCGCACAGCGTGCGGACTGCCTGACGGTGGGCCGCCGCACGGCGGACTGACTGCCGGACGGCGGGCTCCCGGATCGGCGGACGGGTCGCCGACCCCCGGGCCGTACGGTGGCGGGCCCGTCCGAGAGAGTCGGCGGAGCGGGCGGAGTGATCTTCGCCGCACCGAGAGGACGGGGCCTTCCCGGCCGGCTACCCGGCGGTACGGTGACGGCACCCGGCGGCGTGACCCGGCGTACCCCCGACGGGCGGGAGGCCCCGATGACAGCAGCTGTGAGCGCGCGCGAGGCAGTGGCCCTCGTCACCGACGACTTCACCGAACTCCCCTCCGCCGCGGGGCCCGGCGGTGACGGGCCGCTCGACTGGCCCGGGTACGGGCGGGCGCGGGCCGCCGCGGCCGCCCGGTCCGGCGAGGACGAGTCCGTGGTCTGCGGCACCGGCACGGTCGGTGGGGCGCGGACGGTGCTGGTCTCCTTCGAGTTCGGCTACCTGGGCGGTTCGATCGGCGAGGGCACCGGAGACCGGGTCGCCGCCGCGCACGCGCACGCCCGGGCCCACCGGCTGCCCGTGACGGTCCTCCTGGCGACGGGCGGCAGCCGGATGCAGGAGGGCATGCGGGCGCTGGCACAACTCCAGCGGCTGGCCGGGGAATCGGCGCGCACCCGGGCCGCGGGGCTCCCGCAGCTCGCGGTCCTGCGCGATCCGACGACCGGCGGCGGCTGGGCCACCCTCGGCGCCGGTTCGGACGTGGTCCTCGCGCTGCCGGGCGCGCAGGTCGGCTTCGCCGGCTCCCGCGTCCGGCCCCGGGACGCCGACCCCGCCGCGTACACGGCCGAGTCCCAGCTCGCCCACGGCCACGTAGACGCGGTCGTCCCCGCTGCGGAGCTGCGGGACGTGCTGGGACGCTGGCTGTCGCTGCTCACCCGCCCGGCCGAGGGGCCGGTCCCGCCGCCGTACGCGCTCGGCGCCACGGAGCCGGCCGCGAGCGGGCGCGACGCGGTGGCGCGGGCCCGCCGCCCGGAGCGGCCCCGGGCCGACCGCTACCTCGCCGACGTCTTCACCGAGCGGGCGGAGCTTTCCGGCGACCGCGTCGGCGGCACCGATCCGGGGATCCGGTGCGGCTTCGGCCGCCTGCCGTACGGTCGCGTACGCGGCGCAGTGCGGGACGGCGACCCGGCCCGCCGGGTTCCGCACCGCCGCCCGCCTGGTGCGGCTCGCGGACCGGCTCCGGATCCCGGTGCTGACCCTCATCGACACCCCGGGCGCCGCGAACGACGCCGAGGCGGAGCGCGCGGGCGCGGGCCCGGCGATCGCGGAACTCTTCGGCGCGGTCGCGGAGGCCGTCGTCCCGGTCACCGCGCTGCTGGTCGGCGAGGGCGGCTCGGGCGGCGCGCTGGCGCTCGCGGCGCCCGGCAACACCTGGGCGACCCCCGACTCGTACTTCTCCGTCATCGCCCCCGAGCTCGCCACGGCCATCCTGAAGCGCGCGCCGGAGGACGCCGACGCCACCGCCGACGACCTGCGCCTGCGCCCGGAAGACCTGGTCGCCCTGGGGGTCGTGCGCGGCGTGGTCGGCGCCCGGCCGACAGCCGAACGGGGGGCCGCGGACGACTGAGGTCCGCGGAGCCGCCCCGCGGCGGCGTTCTCGATGCGGGAGGGGCGCCCACCCCCGAGACGCCTCGGCGATGCCGGGGGGCGGCGCCCGCCGGCATCGCCTGAGGGGTTCCCAGGAGGGGCAGCGCCCGGCCAGAACGACCGGGTCAGTGGTCGCGGGGTCCGCCGACCGCGCGGCGCCGGGTCCAGCGGGCCACCGCGCGCAGGAGGAGAACCAGGGTCGCCACCCAGGCGGCGGCGAAGGCCCAGATCAGGGCTGGGGCCGAGGTCGCGACGGCGAGGACGAGCAGGGTGAGGGTCACCGCCGCGAGCGCTGCGGCGCCTTTCCCACCGTGCCCCCGTAGCCGGGGCAGGCCGGGTGCCGGACGGCGGCCGGCCATGCGGCGGGCGAGTCGGTCGTCGGCGTTCAGGTCCGCCTCGATCTCGGCCAGTACGCGCTGCTCGTGCGGGGAGAGCCGGGCCTCGTCCATCGCGGACACCTCCTCCGGTCCGGAGTCCCGCGCGGGGACGCGGGCTCGTTCCCCGGGCGGCTACCCGCCCGGGACGGCTTCAGACGGTTTCCCGGGGCCCCGGATGCTCAGGGGAAGCGGACTACGCACCACACGGTCCGCCCGTGGTCATGTGCCACCCAACCCCAGACCGCGGCGAGCCGCCGGACCAGGTGGAGGGTGGTGCGGGAGGGGACTCCCGGGCGGCGTCGGCCCGCGTGGCCCGGGGCGACCGAGCAGGTGTCGCTCACCTGGAGCCGTATGCCGTGGGGGGAGCGGTCGAGGCGGAGCTCGTACGGGACTCCCCCGCGCCGTACCGCGTCGACGACGAGCTCGGTGACGAGGAGCTGCGCATCGGCGACCGCCGTCCTGGCCGACGGCGACAGCGGCCCGTACCAGTCGACCGCTGCCCGGGCCGCCAGCCGCCGGAAGGTACCGGCGGTGCCGGGTCCGCCGTCGAGCACGTACCGCCGGGAGGGCCGTCCCGTGCCGGTTCCACGGCTCCTCTCCTGTGTCTCCATGCCCTGCGTCTGGCCGAGCCCGGAATCGCCCAAACGTTTAAAAATAGGTACATATGGGTCAAAACCTGCTGAGTGGGAATCCTCTCTACAAGGAGGAACACCTCATGGCCATGGGCCGAGCCGTAGACGCATCCCCGCCCCCGTCGCCCGCTCGCGCGGAGGCGACCACTTCCGCCGCCACGCGGCGGCGGGCCCTCGGGGGGCTTCCGGAGCCGGAGAATCCGCGGGCGTCCTCCACGGACGACGCGCGGACCCTCTCCGCGGCGATGTTCGTACGGCTCCGGGAGCTGGAGGAGGGCACTCCCGAGCACGCGTACGTGCGCAACACCCTGATCGAGCTGAACCTGAGCCTGGTGAAGTTCGGCGCCCGTCGGTTCCGGGGACGTCCGGAGCCGGTGGAGGACATCGTGCAGGTGGGGACGATCGGCCTGATCAAGGCGATCGACCGGTTCGACCCCGGCCGGGGCGTCGAGTTCTCCGCCTTCGCGCTGCCGACGATCGTCGGCGAGATGAAACGTTTCTTCCGGGACACCGGCTGGGCGGTGCGGGTGCCGCGCCGGCTCCAGGAGCTGCGGATCGACCTGGCCAAGGCCTCCGACGACCTGGAACAGCGCGACGGGCACCGGCCCGACCGCGCCGAGCTCGCCGCGCGGCTTCACCTCACGCCGGAGGAGGTGGCGGAGGGGGAACTCGCCGCCAACGGCTACAGCGCCCACTCGCTCGACGCCCCCGTCGGCGACGACGAGTCCCGCGCCCCCCAGGGCACGGCCGGACGACGCACGGCCGTCGAGGAATCCGCCTTCGAGCTGATCGACGACCTCCACTCGCTGCGCCCGCTGCTGGAGCGGCTGTGCCCCCGCGACCGGCTGATCCTCTCCCTGCGCTTCGGCGAGGAGCTGACGCAGGCCGAGATAGGCCAGCGGATCGGCCTCTCCCAGATGCATGTGTCCCGGCTGCTCGCCCGCATCCTCGGCGAGCTCAGGGACGGTCTGCTGACGGACGACGCCACGGCGGACGAGTCGGCCGGCTGATCTCCAGCCACACCACCTTGCCCACCGTCCCGGGCCCCCGGTCCGAGGAACCCCAGGCGGTCGCGAGCCGGTCGAGGACCATCAGCCCGTGACCGCCGGGCAGGGACGGCGAGCGGGGGGCGAGCCGGCGCGGATGGTCGGGGCTGCGGTCGGCGACCTCCACCCGGAGCAGCCCGTCCGTGTGCCGGAGCACGAACTCCTCCGGCCCGCCGCCGTGCAGGCAGGCGTTGGTCACCACCTCGGACACCAGCAGCAGCACGTCCTCGACCCGCTCCCGGGTGAGGGCGCTCTCGGCGGGGATCCAGCCCCAGTCCGCCAGCGCCCGCGCGGTGAAGTCACGGCAGCGGGAGACCGCGCCGACGCTGCCGTGCAGCACCAGGCGGCGGGTCTGCGCCACGGGTGGGCCGTCGCCCCGGGTCTCGTCCCTGTCCTCCATCACCGGCCGCCCGTCAGACCGGGTCCCCGGGGCGGCCACCGCCCGGTCCGGGGCCCGAGGCGTCACCGGAGCCGCCGCCGGATCCTTCACCGGCGCCGCCGCCGACGGACGGGCCGGCGGAGGAGCCGGGAGGCGGGGGGTCGGTGGAGGGGGTGACGGGCCGGTCCGCGGGGGTGACGGACCGGTCCGCTGGGGCGGCGGGTGGGGTCGCGTCGGGGTCGGCCGGCCCGTCCCCCGAGGGGGCAGGAGGCCGGTTCGCGGAGGGGTCGGCGGGACGGTCCCCGGAAGGGTCGGCGGGACGGTCTCCGGGAGGGGAGGCGGGGTGGTTCGGTGAGGGGGAGGTGGAAGGGTGCCCGGACGGGTCGGTCGAGGGGTCGTCGGCCAGGGCCTGGCGGACGTCCTCGTACACCTGGAAGACGCGCAGGGCACCGGTGATCTCGAACATCCGGTCCACCGGCGGCCTCAGTCCGGCCAGGTCGAGCCGGGCGCCCGCCTCCAGGGCCCGGGCGCGGGCCTTGAGCAGCAGGTTGAGTCCGGTGGAGTCGCAGAAGTCCAGTCCGGCGCAGTCCACGATGATCCGGGCCGCGTGGGCGTGCTTCTCCAGGGCGGTGCCGAGCGGCTCGACCGTGTCGTGGTCGAGTTCGCCGAGCGGTGCCACGACGACGGTCTGCCGGCCCGGGTCGGGCCGTACGTCCACGCTGAACCGGCCCTGCCCTGGGGGCGGGCCGCCCCCGAACACTCCCTCCCCGCCGTCCCCGATGCCCCTGCTGCCGTCCATGCACGCCTCACCTTCACCAGGTGAGTCCATTTTCGGCCCATACGGGCCACCCTGCGAGCAGAGGGCCGTGCGGCGGGTCAGACGGTGGAGGGCGGCGGCGTCCAGCGGTGGTGGCGGGCGACCCCCGTGTCGACGCCGTACTCCTTCCTCAGGTGCTCCGGGATGGCGTAGTGCATCACCCGGCCCCGGGTGAGCGTGGACAGCTCGAAGACCGAGGTCAGGTGGCCGAGCCGGTCGAGCGCCCAGGCGGCGAACGGGGACGCGTCCTCCACGGACTCCAGGACCCCGAGCAGCGGCGGCAGCGCCTTCACCGCGGTGTCCCAGCGGCTGCGGGGCACGTCGAGCCAGTCCCCGACGGTGTCGCCGACGAGGTGGCGGATCAGGGCGGAGACGACCGGGTCGAAGAGGGTGCCCGGTACGACCTCCTCGTACAGGTCGATCAGCTGCCGGGTCAGCACCACGCCCTCCTCCGAGGGGCCCATGTGCCGGAGGAGGTAGAGGTCGAGGAAGGCGCGCGCCTCGTCGAGGGTCTTCGGTACGGCCGTCTGGTCGACGCCGAGGATCGCGCCGACCACCCGCCAGGCGTAGTAGTACGCCTCGGCGCCCTCGGTGGACATGTGGACGCCGAGCCGGTGGAGGCTGTCCAGGACGAGCATCGAGAAGAACATCTGCCCGCCGATCATGTCCTCCTGGCAGATCGGCACCCCGTCGGCGGCCGTGTCCCAGCGGTCGGCGCGGATCAGGTGGTGGCGGATGGAGGCGTGCAGCAGCCGCACCTTCTGCGCTGCGGGCACGAACCGGCCGCCCGCCTCGAAGGCGTCCGGCCGCATCAGGTACGTCGTGAACTGGCCGGTCTCCGCCATGCGCTTGTTCGGGTAGTGCAGCCCGTGGGTGGCGGAGAGCAGCCGGGCGACGGGCGGGACGACGTAGCAGGCGGGCATGGAGGCGAAGGAGAGGGCGGTGTTGATGTGGACGTTGTTGTCCGCGAAGAAGAGCCGGGCCTTCTCCATCTCGTTCCAGTCGACCCAGGCCGGCGGGACGGCCGTCGTCTCCAGGTACTCCCTGGCCACGTCCGGCAGGCCGGCGGGGAGCTCCTGGCCGGAGACGGAGACGTACCGCATGAGGGAGTTGAAGAGGCCGACCTCGCCGCGTTCGAAGAGGGTGGCGACGACGGTGTCGGCGAGCTCGTCCCCGCTCTGGCGCAGGGCGTCGAGGGAGGCGTCGGTGTACGCGCCGGGGCCGGCGGCCGGGGCGGCGGGGCCGGCGGACGGGGCGGTCGACGGGTCGGGGGCGGCGGAAGGGGCGTGGGTGCCGGTCACGGAGGGCGCTCCAGGGGCGGTGGGGAAGGTCAGTGGTGGCGGACGGCCGCGCGGTGGGCGAGGTCCGTGAGGGCGCGGTGGGCGGCGGCCGGCAGGTCGAGCTCGTCGAGGGTGCGGACCGCCTCCTCGACCCGGCCGGCGATCATGCGCTCGACCCGTGCGGGCGCGCCGAGTTCGGCCATGAGGTCGCGCACCCGGCGCAGCTCGCCGTCGTCGGGTCGCCCGTCGCCGTCGAGGGTGCGGCGCAGCAAAGCGCGCTGCGCGGGATCCGCGGCTTTCCACGTCTCGGCGAGGAGGACGGTGGGCCGGCCGGCGCGGAGGTCGTCGAGGGGTGCCTTGCCGGTGCGGGCGGGGTCTCCGAAGAGGCCGAGGAGGTCGTCGCGGAGCTGGAACGCCTCGCCGAGCGGCAGCCCGTAACGGGAGTACCCCTCACGGAGGGCGGCGGGGGCGCCGGCGAGGAGCCCGCCGAGGAGGAGGGGGTGTTCGACGGTGTACTTGGCGGTCTTGTAGCGGACCACCTTGAGGGAGGTGCCGGTGTCCGGCGGGGCCCCGGTGTGGAGGATCTCCAGGGCTTCCCCGGCGACGAGTTCGCGCGCGAGGGCGGCCCACAGGGTCCGGCCCCGGGAGAGGTACGCGGCGGGCAGCCCGGACTCCGCGTAGAGGCGGCCGGCGAGGGCCATCAGGTGGTCGCCGAGCAGCAGGGCGAGCGCCCGGGCCGCCGTGCGGGGCTTCCGGCCGAGATGGGGCAGGGCCGCGAAGAGGTGATGGGCGGTGGGGTGGCCGTGCCGCAGGGGGCTGTCGTCGATGAGGTCGTCGTGGACGACAGCGGCGGCGTGGACCAGCTCCATGGCGGCGGCGGCCCGCATCAGGGCGTCGCTGTCGGGCTGCCCCGCGGCCCGCCAGCCCCAGTAGCAGAACGCGGCGCGGAGCCGCTTGCCGTGGCGGGCGGTGGCGCGCAGCGCCTCGGCGAGCGGGTCGAGCGCGTCGTCGACCGCGAGGAGTTCGGTGGCCTCGTCGTCGAGGAAACCGGCGAGCACCGCGTCCGTACGCGCCTTGAACTCCTCCGGCACCCAGACGTCAGACATCGGGGTTCGCCTCGGACCGGGTCGTCGGGGTGTCGGGGTTGGCGTCGGGGGCGGGGGCTGGCCCGGGGGCAGGGTCCGGCTCGGTGGCCCGGTCCGGCTCGGTGGTGGGGTACGGCTCGGGGGCGAGGCCTGGCCCCGGAACGGGATCCGGCTCGGTCGCCCAACCCGGCTCGGGGGCTGGGTCCGGCTCAGGGGCTCGGTCCGGCTCGGTGGAAGGGTCCGGCTCAGGGGCTGGGTCCGGCTCGGTGGCTCGGTCCGACTCGGTGGAAGGGGCCGGCTCAGGGACGCGACCCGGCTCCGGGACAGGGGCCCGCCCGGGAACGGGACCCGGCCCGGGAACGGGATCCGGCCCGGGAACGGAGTGCGGCTGGGTCATCCAGCCCGGCTCGGTGGCAGAGCCCAGCTCGGTGGCAGGGCCCGGTTCGGTGACTGGGCCCGGCACCGCCGCAGGGCCCGGCTCGGTGGCGGAGTCCGGTTCGGTGGCAGGGCCCGGTTCGGTGGCGGGGTACGGCTTTCCGACAGGGCCCGGTTCGGTGGCGGGGGCTTGCGCCGCCGCCGGGGGTTTCGCCGCGAAAGGGGCTTCCTCGGCAGCGGGGGCTTCCGCCGTGGCAGGGGTTTCCTTCGTGGCGGAGGCTTTCGCGGCGGATCGGCGGGCGGCGGCCTCGCGGGCGAGGAGCTCCATGTGCGGGAGGGACCCGGGGCCGTCGCGGTCGGCGGCGAGGCGGTCGAGGGCCAGCCGGCCCCGGGCTCGCAGGTCGGCGGCGGCGTCCTGGGCGATGTCGGCGGAGTCGGCGCGGCCGAGGAGGGAGCGGAGCGAACCGGCGGCGGTGCCGATCGTCTCCACGACCAGGTCGGCGAGGCCTGCGGCCAGCAACAGGGCCTTCTCGTCGGCGCGTTCGCCCGGGGGCTTGGGGTGGGTCATGCCGGCCGGCTCCTCGGGGAGAGAGGGGATCGGGGTGCGTACCGGGCCAGCATCGGGTATGGAGGGGCGCGTTCCCGCCCCGCGCTCACTCGTTCAGGTGGTCATGACCGGGAGTTCCGGGGCTCACCGCGGGATGTGCGGTGAGGGGTCGGTCGGCCGACGACGAGTTGGCGGGGGCCGCCCGCCGGGGCCGGCCGGGTCATCCGCGCGTTCTCGGCGCGGGTCACGCTGCGCGAGACGCCCCCGAACGGCGAGAGGTGCGGACCCGCCGCCTGGCAGGCGGGGGTCCGCGTCGATCCTCGGAAGGGCCTGGTCGGCCCCGGCCGACCGTAGGGCGGGGCCGTACGGCTACGGGACCCAGTGGTTTCCGGAGACCGTGATCATCACCTGGAGCTGGATGCTCGCGGAGAAGTAGCTGCCGGTGTCGATCGGGGTGGCGACCATCTTGTTCCAGAGGGCGTCGAGCCAGGCCTGGCTGCCGGAGTCGGTCATCGCGGCGACGGCGAACGGGGCGAAGAAGGCGGCCTCGCTGCCCGCGGAGATCTGGGTGCCGTTGAGCTTGTAGCCCATGGCGATCTTGTTGGGGTCCCCGCCCGTCTTGTTCTTGATCCAGCCGTTCAGCTTCCGCGCGGCGGCGAGGGACTTGGCGTCGCCGCTGGTGACGGCGTCGTCGGCGATGCGCCACGGGGTGCGGCAGGCGTTCCACCAGTACTGGCCGTCGTTCGGGTCCTCCAGGACCTGGCCCGGGGCCGGCTTGGGGCTGGTGTTCGTGTCGACGACGAAGTCGGGGAGGAGGCCGGTGGTCGGCGCGTAGCCGGACTGGAGGTTGGCGATCTGCGTCTGGTGGGCGGTGCGGGCCGCGTCCCAGGTGGTGTCGCCGGTGGCGGCGCGGAAGGCGCGGAAGTGGTCGACCATCCAGTCGGAGGTGCGGGAGATGTAGTAGTACTGGTCGCCGGAGCTGGACCAGTCGCCGAGCTTGAGAAGCTTGGTGGTGGGGTTCAGCTCGTCCTTCTTGATGGCGGCGATGTGCTTGAGGGCGAGCGCCTTGTAGTCGTACGTGCCGGCGCTGCCCCACTGCTTGTCGGCGAGGAGCAGGCCGTAGGCGACGTCCATGTCGCCGTCGGTGGCGCCGTCACCCCCGTTGACGCTGCGACAGTTGACGTCCTGTTCGGCGGCGAGCAGGTCCGGGTTGATGGACGAGGGGTGGTCCAGCTTCCACTTGACGAGGCCGTCGAAGATCTTCTTGGCGTCGGGGTCGGCGCCCGCCATGGTGGCGGCGATGACCATGCCGTAGCCCTGGGCCTCGGCGACGTAGGGATGGTCGGCGTCGGGCGAGATGACCTGGTACCAGCCGTTGCCGCAGTTCTGCCGGACGAAGGCGGCCTTCCAGCGGTTGTAGTAGTCGACGACCTTCTGGTCGATGCCGGACTGGGTGCCGGAGGGCTTGAGCATGCCGGCGGCGTAGGGCTTGAGGTGGCTGCCGAAGGGCACGGCGGGGCCGGTGCCGCCCCCGCCGCCGGCCGGGGAGCCGTAGACCTCGAACTCGTAGAGGGAGTAGCCGTACGGGGTGCCCCGGCCGGTGCCGTACATGCGGACGTACCGGCCGGTGCCGGAGACGGTGACGTCGTCGACGGCGCCGTCGCCGCTCGTGGTCGCGTAGACGTCGGTCCAGGTCGAGCCGTCGGCCGAGGTCTGGAGGCGGTACGTCGTCGCGTGGGCGGCCTCCCAGTCGAGCTTGATCCTGGAGAGCGTGTGGTTCGCCCCGAGGTCGATCCGGATCCACTGCGGATCGACGCCCTCCAGGCTGGCCCAGCGGGTGGCGCGGTTGCCGTCCACGGCGAGCCCGGGGGCGAAGCCCGAGCCCTCCACGGACGAGGACGTCGCCGGCTTGCCCGCGGAGACGAGGGCGTCGGCGGCCTCGGCCTCCCGCTCGGGCAGGACGGCGAGGGGCAGGGCCAGCAGAGCGGCGAGTCCGAGCGGGATGGCGCTTCGTCGGCGCATGACAACTCCCTTTCTCTCCAGGGCGATCGCTCGTTAGGAAAGATTCCTAACTATCGGCGCCCGAGCGTAGAGAGGGGCGGGTGGCCCGCGCAAGACCCCGGGCCCGGCCGGGTCGGCCGGTTGGCCGGGAATCACTCCGGCAGCGCGAGGGCGCGGGCGAGGGCGGCGGCGAAGCCGTCCGGGTTGTCGAGCATCAGGTTGTGTCCGGCCGCGGGCACCTCCAGGACGGGCACACCCATCTCCGCCGCCTGCTCGGCGGCCCGGTCCGGCAGGCTCCGCTCCCCCACGAGGAACGCCCTGGGCAGCCTCAGCGCCCGCAGCACCTCACCGGCCTCCGGGTCACCGCCCTCGACGAGCGCGACCGCGCACCGGTGCACGGCCCGCGCGTCGGCGAGCCGCAACCGCGCCGCGTAGTCGGCCCGTTCGGCGAGGGCCAGCAGCTTCGGATACCCGCTTCGGACGAAGGCCTCCTCCGGCTGCCGCGCCATCGGCCCGCTGAACGCGCCGCCGCCCCCGTACAGGTTGGGCTCCGCCACGACCAGCCGGGCGATCCGCCCGGGCCGGGCCGCCGCCAGGTGGATCGCGACGGCGCCGCCCATGGAGTGGCCGACGAGTTCGACGCCGCGCAGGCCGAGATGGTCGAGCAGCGCGGCCACGGCCGCGGCCTGCCCCTCCGGCCGGTAGTCGAAGTCCGCGGGCCGGTCGCTCAGTCCGTGCCCCAGCAGGTCGACGAGGAGCGCCCGCCCGCCGCCCAGGGCGGGGTGCGTCGCGATGTGGGCGAAGTCGGAGGCGGCGGTGCACCCGAGCCCGTGCAGAAAGACCCGCACGGGGCCGTCCCCGGGGAGGTCCAGCCAACGCAGGTAGGCCTGATGATCCGTCAGGAAGAGTTCTCTCATGGGGGCAGCCTACGAAGGGGTGCGGCCGGGAGGGGGCGGCGGGGATGAGGGGGGCAGGGGGGTGGGGGGTGCGTGGGGGTGGGGCGCGGGGGGCGGGGGCGCGGGGGGCGGGGGTGAGGAGTGAGGGGGCGGGGATGTGAAGGGGGCGGGCCGCCATCCACCGGCCGGGGGCACCTCGCGGCCGGCGGGGACGGCGGGCGGGGGGGCAGACGAGGGGCGGGGGGCCTGCGACGAGCGCGGGGGGCGGCGAGCGAGGGGCGGCGGCGAGCGGGGGGCGGGCGAGGGGGCGGCGGCGAGCGGGGGCGGGTGACGAGCCGGAGGGTGGGACGAGACGAGCAGAGGGTGACGAACAGGGGCGGGTGGCAAGCAGGGGGCAGGTGACGAGCAGGGGCAGGTGACGAGCAGGGGCAGGTGGCGCGCAGGGGGGCGGGCGACGGCCGACGCGCGCGCCCGGTGCCCCGCTCACGGGTCCGGCAGGAGCTTCGCCATCTCGGCGGGCGGCAGGGTCGGGTTGGCGGCCGCCGCCTCGCGTACGTCCTCGTCCTCGTCCGCGAGCAGTGCGGCGAGGGCCGTGGGCGGCAGCGCCGGGTGGCGGGCGGCGAGGGGACGCGCCCGGGCGTCCGACAGGCAGGCGAGGAGGGCCCGGGGCGTGGCGGCGGGGTGCCGGGCGATCTCGCGGAGTGCCCTGCGGACCGGCGGTTCGTGCCGGGCGAGTTCCTCCACCAGGGGCCCGGGTGCGTCCGGGTTGGCCGCCACGCCGGTCGCCACCTGGCGCCCGTGCCGTACGAACATGGCCCGCAGCCGCGCAGCGGAGAGCCCCGGGTGCGGGGCGACGGCGGCCGCCACCTTCGCGTCGGGGTCGTCGGCGAGCCGTTCGCGCACCGGCGCCGGCAGGTCGCGCCGCAGGGCGACGAGCCTGCGGGCGGCCGGCTCGCCGGAGGAGGCCAGGGCCTCGGTCTCGTCGGCCGACGCGGTGGCGATGCGCGGCAGGAGGGAGCCGCCGAGGGCGGTGGAGCGGGCCAGGGGGACGAGCACGTCGAGCGGTACGCGGGGGTGCCGGGCCACCGCCCGGCGCATCTCGGGGTCGGGGTCGGCCGCCAGGCTCCGTACCAGGTCGTCGTCGAGCGCGGGGTTCTCGGCGAGGGCGGCGCGCACCAGGGGGAGCGGATCGGCGGCGAGCCGTACGCAGGCCTCCCGGGGCAGGTCCGCCCGTCCCGCGACGGCCCACCGCAGCATCGGGGCGGGGTCGTGGGCGAAGCGGGCGGCGACCTGCGCCGGAGTGGCGGGGTGACGCAGGACGGCCTCGCGCAGGTGGCCGACGGCGGACTCGTGGTCGCCCCCGCAGCGCTCACCTGGCAGCAGGACGGGCGCTGACGCCGTCCCCTCGACGGCGCAGACCCGACAGCGGCGGGCCGGGGGCAGGCCTTCGCCGGCCAGGAGGGACGCCAGGACGGCGGGCGGGGTCGTCTCGTTCCCGGCCACCGCGCGGCGTACCGAGAGGTGGGGGTGGGCCGCGAGGCGGGCGGCCGTGCCGGCGGGCGCCCACGAGGCCAGCTCGGCGACCACCTCGGGGTCCGGGTCCCGCGCCAGCCGTTCCATCACATCGGCCGCGAGCCCCGGGCAGGCCGCCAGCCGCTCCCGGCGCGCCGGGTCCGGGTCGCCCGCGAACGTCCGCGTCCACGCCTCGGGCGCCGTGCCCCGCTCCAGCAGCGCGAGAGCGGCCTCCGGCCACTCCGTCGGGTCGACGTCGGCGGCGGCGAGCCACCCCTCGTGCACGAGGGGCACCGCGGCCTCCCCGACCCGCCGCGCCAGGGTGAGGGCCCGGGCCCGGCCGAGGTCGTCCCGGCCCGCCAGAACGCCCGCGAGCTCGTCGTCGGCGAGCGCGACGAGCCGATCCAGTAGCCGGGACGGCAGGGCCGGATTCGCGGCGAGCCCGCGCAGAAGGGCGTACATGGTCGGCATCCTGCCGGTGGCGGCGGACCGAGCGCGCCCGTTTTCTCCGCCGGGCGGGACGCGCCCGTTTTCCCTGACTTACGGGCCGCTCCGCCACTGGCCGGGCGGCGCGCCGGAACACGTGAAGGCTGCGCCCCCCGGCGGAGCGGTACGCCGGAGCGCGTAACGGCCCGGCCGGAGCACCTGACGGCCCGGCCCGAGCACCTGACGGCCCGACCCGAGCGCGTGACGGCCCGGCCGGAGTGACGGCCCGGCCGGAACAGGGCGCCCTGCGCACCGACCGCTCCCCCTCACCTCACCCGTCCGCGTCCTTTCGTCCACCTCCGCGTCCGCGGGGGCCCGTGCCTACTTGTACTGGGCGATCTGGATCAGGTTGCCGCAGGTGTCGTCGAGGACGGCGGTGGTGACGGGGCCCATGTCGACGGGGGGCTGGGTGAAGCGGACGCCCAGGGCGGTGAGGCGGGTGTGTTCGGCGTGGACGTCGTCGACGGCGAAGGAGGTCGCGGGGATGCCGTCGGCGACGAGGGCCGCCTTGTAGGGCGGGACGGCGGGGTGACCTGAGGGCTCCAGGAGGAGTTCGGTGCCTTCGGGGTCCTCGGGGGAGACGACGGTGATCCAGCGGTCCTCGCCGAGCGGCACGTCGTGCTTGGGGGCGAAGCCGAGCACGTCGGTGTAGAAGCGGAGCGCCTTCTCCTGGTCGTCGACGAAGACGCTGGTGATGTTGATCCTCATGGGATGTCCTCGGGGGGTGCGGGGGTGAGCCATCGCGTGACGATGTGCTCCAGCGGGCGGGGGTCGAGGTCGTGGAACTTGTATCGGCCCTCACGACGGGGCGTGACCAGGCCGGCGGTCTCCAGCACCGCGAGGTGCTGGCTGACCGCCTGCCGGGAGAGGGCGAGGCCGTGCCGCGTCGCCAGCCGGGCGCATATCTCGAAGAGCGACTGCCCGTTGCGTTCGGTCAGCTCGTCGAGGATCACCCGGCGCGTCGGATCGGCCAGCGCCTTGAACAGATCCTCCTCCATGCCGCCACCATAGGCAAGTGCACACTTGCCTATCAAGTCGACGGGCGGCTCCCCGCCCCCTGCCGTCACCGAGAGCCCTGTCGCCACCGAAGCCCCTGCCATCACCGAGACCCCTGCCACCACCGAAACCCCTGCGGCCGCCAATCCCCCGAGGCCCCCGTGACCCCCAAGGACCCCCGGAGCCACCCGAGCCTCCTCGAATCCGCTCTGCCCGGAGCGCGCGGCGCGCCTAAGGTGGGGCGCATACCGGCCCACCCCTGACGAGGGAGAAACCTTTGAGCACGGCCAAGCGGACCGGCGCCGCGACCCGATCCCCCGCGCGCGCCGCCGACGGTCACGTCGCCGACAGCCACGAGCTGATCCGTGTGCTCGGCGCGCGCGAGAACAACCTGAAGGACGTCAGCGTCGAGATCCCCAAGCGGCGGCTGACGGTCTTCACCGGAGTCTCCGGCTCCGGCAAGAGCTCGCTGGTCTTCGACACGATCGCCGCCGAGTCCCAGCGGCTGATCAACGAGACGTACAGCGCCTTCGTCCAGGGGTTCATGCCGACGCTGGCGCGCCCGGACGTCGACGTGCTCGACGGCCTGACCACGGCGATCATCGTCGACCAGCAGCGGATGGGCTCCGACCCGCGCTCCACCGTGGGCACCGCCACCGACGCCAACGCGATGCTGCGCATCCTCTTCAGCCGGCTCGGCACCCCGCACATCGGCTCCTCGCGGGCGTTCTCCTTCAACGTCCCCTCGGTGAGCGGCGCGGGCGCGGTGACCGTGCAGCGCGGCGGCCGGACGGTGAAGGAGAAGGCGAGCTTCCAGATCACCGGCGGCATGTGCCCGCGCTGCGAGGGCCGCGGCCGGGTCTCGGACATCGACCTGACGGAGCTGTACGACGACACCAAGTCGCTCGACGAGGGCGCGCTCACGATCCCCGGGTACACGGCGGACAGCTGGTACGGCCGTACGTACCGCCTCTCCGGTCTCCTCGATCCGGCGAAGCCGATCCGGAAGTACACCGCGCGGGAGCTGGACACCCTCCTGTACAAGGAGGCGACCCGGGTCAAGGTCGAGGGCGTCAACGTCACGTACGAGGGCCTGATCCCCAAGCTGCAGAAGTCCTTCCTGGCCAAGGACGTCGAGTCGCTCCAGCCGCACATCCGGGCGTTCGTGGAGCGGGCCACCACGACCCAGGTGTGTCCGGAGTGCGACGGCACGCGGCTCAACGAGGGCGCCCGCTCCTCGAAGATCAAGGGGATCAGCATCGCGGACGCCTGCGCGATGCAGATCAGCGATCTCGCCGCGTGGGTGGGCGAGTTGGACGATCCTTCGGTCGCGCCGCTGCTGGAGTCGCTGCGGCGGACCCTGGACTCGTTCGTGGAGATCGGGCTCGGCTATCTGGCGCTGGACCGGCCCGCCGGCACCCTGTCGGGCGGCGAGGCGCAGCGCGTGAAGATGATCCGGCACCTGGGCTCCTCGCTCACCGACGTGACCTACGTCTTCGACGAGCCGACGGCCGGTCTGCACCCGCACGACATCCAGCGGATGAACGAACTCCTGCTGCGGCTGCGGGACAAGGGCAACACGGTCCTGGTCGTGGAGCACAAGCCGGAGACGATCGCGATCGCCGACCACGTCGTGGACCTGGGCCCCGGCGCCGGCACCGGGGGCGGCACGATCTCCTACCAGGGGTCGCTCGAAGGGCTGCGCGCCAGCGGCACGGTGACGGGGCGTCACCTGGACGACCGGGCTTCGGTGAAGGACACGGTGCGCAAGCCGACGGGGGTCCTGGCGATCCGCGGCGCGACCGCGAACAACCTGCGGAAGGTGGACGTCGACCTGCCGCTCGGCGTGCTCGCCGTGATCACCGGTGTCGCCGGCTCCGGCAAGAGCTCGCTGGTGCACGGTTCGATCCCGGCGGACGCCGGGGTGATCTCGGTCGACCAGACGCCGATCCGCGGTTCCCGGCGCAGCAACCCGGCGACGTACACGGGCCTCCTCGACCCGATCCGCAAGGCCTTCGCCAAGGCCAACGGCGTCAAGCCGGCGCTGTTCAGCGCCAATTCGGAGGGCGCCTGCCCCACGTGCAACGGCGCCGGGGTCACGTACACCGACCTGGCGATGATGGCGGGCGTGGCCACCACCTGCGAGGAGTGCGAGGGCCGCCGGTTCATGGCCTCGGTGCTGGAGTACGAACTCGGCGGGCGGGACATCAGCGAGGTGCTCGCGATGTCGGTGACGGAGGCGGAGGAGTACTTCGGCGCGGGCGAGGCCCGTACGCCCGCGGCGCACCGGATCCTGGAGCGCCTGGTGGACGTCGGCCTGGGCTACCTCACGCTGGGGCAGCCGCTGACGACGCTCTCGGGCGGCGAGCGGCAGCGTCTGAAGCTGGCGACGCACATGGGCGACAAGGGCGGGGTGTACGTGCTGGACGAGCCGACCACCGGTCTCCACCTCGCCGACGTGGAGCAGTTGCTGGGGCTGCTCGACCGGCTGGTCGACTCCGGGAAGTCGGTGATCGTCGTCGAGCACCACCAAGCCGTGATGGCGCACGCCGACTGGATCGTGGACCTGGGCCCGGGCGCCGGCCACGACGGCGGTCGGATCGTCTTCGAGGGCACCCCGGCCGACCTGGTGGCCGCCCGCTCGACGCTCACGGGCGAGCACCTGGCCCAGTACGTCGGGGCCTGACCACCGCCGGGGAGCGGGCGCCCGCCGGGGCGCACGCTCACGGGGCGCCGGCCGGTGCCGGTCCTCCGAGGAGCGCCGCGGGCGCCAGGACGACCGGCTCGACGGTCGGGGACACCGCCGTCGTCGCGACCGCGACCACGGCGGCGCGGCGGTGGTCCGTCCACTCCTGGAGGTGTACGTCCTCCGGGGGTGGGCGGCCCGCCTTGAAGCGGGCCTCCGCGCGCACCCAGGCGCGCAGGAGCGCGAGGCCCTGGTCGGGGGCGGCCAGGGCCTCGTGGAGGTCGGGTCCGGGTAGGACGCGGCGGAGGACCCGGAGGGGGCCGGGGCGCCGGGCCGCCGGTTCGACGTCGACGCCGACCTGGCCGGGCGCGACGGCCGCCGCGACCAGGCCGTCGGCGTGGCTGACGCTCACGCCCAGGCCGGGGTGGGCGGGGAGGTACGGGCGGCCGTGGCCGGTCCGGCCGCAGTCGGGGCAGCGCTGGGCGAGGCCGACCTCGGCGGGCGGGCGCCCGGTGGCGCGGGCCGCGCCGAGGCGGAGCAGGAGCCGGGCGGCCAGGACGTCGTCCGCGCGGGCGGGGACGCGGATCGCGGCCAGCCGGCGCCGTTCCCAGGGGGCGAGGAGGTGCGGCCCGAGGCCGGGGGCGTCCAGGACCTCCCGGGTGGTCGCCACGACCGCGAACGCGCCGGGAGTCACGCGGTGCGGGCGAGGAAGCGTTCCTGGACGCGGGCGAGGGTGCGGAAGTCGTCGATGGTGACCTCCTGGAGGTCGATCGACGTGCCGGAGATGTCCTCCAGGAGGTCGATGAACTCCAGGAAGTCCATGGAGTCGATGAGCCGGGCCTCGATGAGGTCCTCATGGACGTCGAGGGGGCCTTCGAGGCCCGGGTTCTTGTCCTGGATCCAGGCGGTGACGCGTTCCATGGTGCGGTTCTCCGTGTGGGTGTTCGTGCGGTGACGGCTCGTCAGGCGGTGGCGGCGCGGACGCGTTCGAGGGCCGCTTCGGGGCCTCCGTGCGCCAGGAGCATGGCGTGCGTCCAGCGTTCGAGACCGAAGGCGACGCAGGAGCTGTAGGCGGGGCCGTGGCTGCCGGCGCGGATGTCGAGGCGCTCGCCGAAGAAGTTGCGGTGGCGGTTGACGGACGCGATGGCGGTGCCGTCCGGTGCGCTGTACTCGTGCTTGACGGGGTCGAGCGCCATCAGGCGGGCCCGCGAGCCGCCCTTGTCGTAGAAGGGGTCGTCGGCGGTGGCGCGGGTGAGGTCGAGGCCGAGGAGCGCGGCGGTCTCCTGGATGAACTCCCCGCCGCTTTCGAGGTGGTGGACGGCGCCTTCCTTGGTGCCGAGGTAGACGACCTCGCGCATGTGGAAGCCCCAGAGGCGGCGCAGGCCGTCGTAGTGGGTCTCGTTGCGGAAGCAGCGTCCGACGGCGGAGAGGCGGAGGCCGTCCTCGCCGACGTCGGCGCCCTCCAGGGAGAGCAGCAGTCCGTAGCAGGTGGCGGAGGGCAGCAGGTGACCGGTGGGTTCCAGGGGCCGGTCGCCGGGGGGCTGTCCGGCGGCGAGAAGGTCGTGGGCGTCGGGGGCGAACCGCCCGGCGGGGACGCCGAGATGGGGGAAGTTGCGGAAGTAGTCGAGGCGGGCGAGGCCGTCGGCGGCGAGCAGCGGGGGGCCGGTGACCTCGGGTGCGGAGAGCCGGGCGGCGAGCCCGCCGAGGAGGGCGTCGAGGGCGCCCAGCAGGGCGGTGTGCACCGGGTCCAGCGTGATCAGGCCCGGGCCGGGGCTCTTGAGTCCGGTGACAGGCGGGGTCGTGGCGCTGGGTGTGCTCATGGAACCGTTCCCTCTCGGCGTGGACGGTCGGTCAAGGGGTGTCGGTCGAGGGGCGTGGGGGCCGGGGCGGCAGCGCCCGTCCCCCTGGTGGTACGGGTGTCGGCGGAGCGTCGGGCAGGGCCCTGCGCGCGGTCGCCGTCGACCGGGGCGCAGCGGTCGCGCCGGGCTCGACCGGTCGGGTCGGTGCCGGCTCTGCGCAAGGGGACAGTAGGCCAGCCGACCGGAGGTTGTCTAGACCAAAGATCATCATGCGCCTCGTCCAACTGACCTTCGAAGACGCGCCTTTCGCGAGGACGTCCGACACGCGGGGCATACCGACGAGTCACTTGACATCGACGTTGGTCTACACCAATTCTGTCCCTCGTCCCCCGTGATGCGTCCCCCCGCGACTCGTCCCCCGCCGCCGGCTTCCGCACCCCCGTTCCGACCTCCCCGGCTCGCCGTCCCCCTCCCCCGGCCCGCCACGTCCACGCCCCGCCACGCCACTCCCGCCGCCGTGCCCCGCACCCCCCAGCCCGCACGCCGTCCGACTCCCGCCTGGAGGGACCTGTGACAACGATGCCCGCGTCCGCAACCGACCCGACCGCTGCGGCCGCCTCCGCCCCGCGCCGCACCCGCACGCCGTATCTGCACCGCGCGGCCACCGAACGCCCCTACTTCAGCGGTGACGGCGAGTCCTACCTCGCCGCGACGACCCTGCGGGAACTGACGAAGACCCGACCGCTGCGGGTGCTCTCCGAGGCGGACTTCGCGCACTGGCAGACGTACGGGTACGTCATCGTGCGCGAGGCGATCCCCGCCGAGGCGGCCCGCCGGCTCCTCGACTTCACCTGGGACTTCCAGGGGCTCGACCCCGAACGGCCGGACAGCTGGTACGAGGACCGGCCGTTCCGCTCCGAGCTGGACCAGCAGCTGCACATCTACGGATTCGTCGAGGCCTACCACCACCAACTGCTCTGGGACAGCCGCCAGTCCCAGCGCGTCTACGACGCGTTCGTCGACGTCTGGGACTGCGAGGAGCTCTGGGTCACCCTCGACCGGCTCAACCTCAACCCGCCCAACGTCCGCAACCGCGACCGCGCCCTCATCGAACCCACCGACCGCGGCTTCGACATCGAACTGCACTGGGACATCGACACCACCCTCGGCGTGCCGCCCCAGCGGGTCCAGGGCATCATCGCGCTCAACGACACCACCCCCGAGACCGGCGGTTTCCAGTGCGACCCCGAGCTCTTCCGCCGCTTCGAGGAGTGGAAGCTCGCCCAGCCCGCGGACCGCGACCCCCTCCGCCCCGACGTGGACCGCTCCGAGTACCCGGTGGTCCGCCCTGACCTGCACCCCGGCGACCTGCTGATCTGGAACGGCCTGCTCGCCCACGGCGTCGCCCGCAACATCTCCGCGGACGGGGTCCGCGCCGTCCAGTACCTGTCGATGATGCCCGCCCTGGAGGAGCACGCGAAGCTGCGCCGCTCCCGCGTCGAGTCCTGGCGCCACCTGCGCACCCCACGCTGGAACCGCACCCTCGTCGGCGACCCCGTCCGCCACGAGTCCAAGCGCTACCCGACCGCCGAACTCACGCCGCTGGGGGCCCGGTTGCTCGGACTCACCTCCTGGCACGAGAAGTCCGAGGGCGGCGAGAGGTCCGAGGGCGGCGACAGGCCCGCGGGCGACGAGGAGGCCCCCGCCGTGACACCCGACCGCGGCGCCGCATCCGCCTCGTCCGCCGCGTCCACTGCGGCCGCCGCGTCCGCCGCGTCCGCCGGGGAGCCTTCGTCCACCGGGGAGCCTTCGTGCGCCGCGTCTGCCTGACCCTTCCCACCAACCGCGCCTGCGCGGCGACGATCGCGGCGGTCGCGGCGGAAGCGGCCTACGGAGCCCGGGAGTTCGCCGCCGAGGTGCACCTGCTGATCCTCGACTCCTCGGCACCCGCCGACCTCGCCGAGCACCGGGCGGCGGTCGCCGCCCTGCCGCCGGCGCCCGGCGTCGTCGTCCACCACCTCGGCGAGGAGCGGCAGCGCGCCTTCCTCCGGGAGGTCATCGCGGCGGCGGGACTCGCTCGCGCGGACCGGCTGCTCGACCTGATGCTCCCGGCCGGAGTGTCGTACGGCGCCTGCACCAACCGCGCCTTCCTCCTGGCCGAGTCCCTCGGCTGCGCTTCCGTACACCGCCGCGACTCCGACAGCCGCTACCAACTCCTTGACGGGGAAACGGTCTTCCCGATCCACCACGAGCTCGCCGCACTCGGCCGGAGGGCGGCGGACGTGGCCGGCTCGGTCACCCGCGGCAGGCTCGATCCCCGCCTCGCCGACCGGTCCGTCGCCCTCGCCGGGGCGTCCTTCATCGGCGAGCCCTCCGTGGACCTCGCCGAGCTCCGCGCCCTCGACCCCGAGGCGTACCGCGAGGTCGTCGGGCTGGCCGTGTCGTCCTCACATCCGGAACCCTGGCGACGGCACCTCGTCGAGGAGGCCTTCCGGGGCGCCGGCACCGCCCCCTTCACCCGCGACCTGACCACGCTGACCGTGGTCGGCCCCACCCGGGTGGACATGTGCAACGTGGCCCTCGGCCGGGAGGTGTACGGCCGGGTCCCGCTGCCGCCCGCCACCGACACCATCGGGACCGACTACTTCCTCCTGCACCTGGTGCACGCCGCCGGACTGCCCGGTGTGCTGCACAACCGACACATCGTCAACTACTACACCGGTGAGCGCCGTTCCGACGAGGGCTTCCTCGCGTACCAGCTCCGCTTCGCCAAGTACCTGCTCGCCGCCGCCCACCTCGAAGCGGTGTACGCGGGCCTGAGGGCCGCCGGGGACACGCTCCTCGACGGGCACGGGCGGGTGCGGCCCGCGGTCGTCGCCGCCCTCGCCCGGGACAGCGCCCTGATCGACCCGGGCGGCAACGCGGCCCGGCTCGACGTCCTGGACCGACGCTACCGCGCCCTCGGCGGCCGGTACGCGACCGCCGCCGACCGCTTCGCCGAGCGGCGCGCGCGACTCCTCGCCGCAGCGCGCTCGGACATGGCGGACTTCGCCCTCCTCGTCGACGCCTGGCCCGCCCTCACCGCGCACGCGAAAGGCACCTCCGTGAACCACCCTCCGACCGGCGGGCCCTCCCTCGCCCCGGCCGCCCCGCCCGTCCCCACCGCCGGGACCGTGGCACCATGACGACCACCCCCGCCACCGCCCCCGCCCCCGCCGACGTCGCCGACGGCGGCGTCACCGCTGCCCGCACCGTCACCGTGGCCTACGCGGGCGGCGGTGCGCGCCGGGGCCCGGTCACCATGGGTCAGGCCAACATGATCCGCTGCATCCTTAGGGACGAACCCGCGTCCATCAACATCCACGACGTGTGGCCGGTTCCCGACGGCACCGGGATGGACCGCGTCCTCGGCGCCCTCGCAGACCTCGCCGTCCGCCACGAGGCCCTGCGCACCAGGTTTCCGGACGGGGCGGGCGGCGGCGCCGTCCCCGCCGAGCAAGTCGTGGCCGGTGAGGGGGAGTTCACGGTCACCGTCCTCGACCACGACGAGCTCCCGGAGGACATCGACGGCTACGCCGAGGCGGTCGCCCGAGCGGCCCGTGACACGCGTTTCCGGCTCGACCTGGACTTCCCGCTGCGGCTGCGGATCATCGCCCGCGCCGAACGGCCCGTGCGCGTGGCCCTCGCCGCCAGCCACGCCGTCACCGACGGCAGCGCCCTCGGCGTCCTCCGCGACGACTGGCTCGCGCTCCTGGCGGGCGAGCCGTTGCCGCCGGTCACCGCGCTCACCCCGCTCGACCTCGCCGCCGAGGAACACAGCCCGGCCGGACGGCGCAAGTCGGCGGCCTCCCTCGCCCATTGGGAGCGGATCCTGCGTACCGGCCCGCAGGCGATGTTCGCCGAGGACGGCGCCACGGGCGCGGAGACCGACACCCCGGGGCTCACCCTGCGTTCGGCGCGCGGCGCCCGGGCGCTGGCCGCCGCCGCCCGGCGCACCGGTGCGCTGCCCGGCACGGTGCTGCTCACCGCCTGGTGCCTGCTCACCGCCCACCGGGCCGGACAGCCGGTGTGCGTGGCGGCCGTGCCCACCGCGAACCGCTTCCAGCCGAAGCTCGCCCGCTCGGTGAGCACCCTCTCCCAGGACGCCCTGCTCTCCCTCGACGTGCGTGAGCCGTCCTTCGACGCGCTGCTCGCCAAGGCGTGGGGGGCTGCGATGAACGCGTACCGCCACAGCCGCTTCGACGCGCTCGACCTGTGGGAGCTGATCGGCCGGGTCACCACGGAGCGGGGCAGCCGGTTCACCCGCGACGCCGTCTTCAACGACATCAGCGCCCTGCCGAGCACCCTCGCCGGCGCGGCGGCGCCGGACGGGGACGCCCCCGAGCTCGAACTCACCTGGGGCGGACGCCAGTCGCTGCCGACCCGGCTGCTGACCTTCGTGTACGAGACGGAGCCGGTCCTGCGCCTGGCGACCTGGGCCGACCCGGCGCTGTTCCCCCGGGCGGCGGCCGAGGAACTGGTCACGGGTCTGGTGCGGCTCCTGGAGGCCGTCGCGGAGGCCGACGTACCGCTGCACACGCCCGGGCCCCTCACCGAGGTGACGGGGGTCCGTCCGGTGGCGCGCGGGCCGGAGTGGACGCGGGTGGACGGCTGCTGGGTCTCCCCCGCCGCCGTCGCCGCAGCCCTGGCCGAGGCGCTGCGGGGGCGGCCGGTCGAGGTCGTGGTGGAGGAGGCGACCGGAACCCCCGACGGGCCCGATCGCCGCCTCACCGCGTACGTCGGCGGGGACGAGCGGGCCTGGCCGGAGGACGAGTGGACGCCGGAGCGGGCGCACGCCGCCCTGATGTGCGTCCTGCCGGGGCGGCCCGGGGTCCTCGCCCCGCACCGGTACGTGTTCGTCGAGGGCCCGCCGCGGCAGACCGCCGCGGCGCGGCGGATTCTCAGGGAAGGGACCGGCCGGGAGCCGGGGGATGCCACATGACCGCTGACGACACCGTGGCCGCGCGGGGAACGGCGGCGCCGCCGACCAACCCCTGGCGGTCGCCCCTCTTCCGGCTGTTCTTCACCGCGCGGAGCGCCTCGCTGCTCGCCGACGGCATGCTGATGGTGTCCGTGACCACCTCGGTCCTCGGCGCCGGCTTCGGGGCGACCGGCGTGGGATACGCGCTCGCCGCGTGGATGGCACCGATCGTGGTGCTGATCCTCTTCGGCGGTGTGCTCGCCGACCGGTTCACCCCGCAGGTGATGATGGTCGGCGCGGACGCGGTCCGGGTGGTGACGATGCTCGTCATGGCCGCGCTCTTCGCCGGAGGCGGGGTGCGCCTCTGGCAGATCATGGCGCTGATGGGAGTGAGCGGCGCGGCGACCGCCATGTTCCAGCCGGGGCTCGCGAGCATCGTGCCCCGGGTCGCCGAGGACATCCAGCGGGCCAACGCGCTGCTGCGCGTCTCCGAGTCGATGGCCACGCTCATCGGCCCCGGCCTCGCCGGCTTCCTGGTGGCGTACTGGGACCTCGCCGGCTCGTTCGTGGTGATCGCGGTGGCGTACGCCGTCAGCGCGGGCGGACTGCTGCCGCTCCGCCGACTGGCCCCGGGCGGGGCGGCCATGGGCGGCGCGGCCACGGGCGGCGCGGCCACGGGCGGCGCGGAGAAGGGCGCCACGGGCGAGGGCAGCGCGGTCGAGGGCAGCGCGGTCGACGAGAGCGACGATCCGATGTGGCGGCGGCTCGCCACCGGCTGGCACGAGTTCCGGTCGCGCACCTGGCTGTGGGCGGTGATCTCGCTGTGGGCGGTGTACGGCCTGGTCGTCTTCGGGCCGTCGCTGCCGCTGGGCGCGGCGCTGCTCACGGAGCAGCACGGCGCCACCGGCTACGGCTGGATCGCCTCGGCCGACGGTCTCGGCACGATCATCGGCGGGCTGCTCGGCATGCGCGTCCGGCCGCGCCGGCCCCTGGTGGCGGGCGTCTGCGCGATGTTCTTCTTCGCGCTCAACCCGCTGGCTCCGGCGCTCGGCTGGAACTTCGCCCTGACGGCGGTGACGGGCGTGGTGGCCGGCTGCGGCTTCGCGTTCTGGGGCGTGATGTGGGCGACCAGCGTGCAGTCCCACATTCCGCTGGCCGTGCTGAGCCGGGTCTCCGCGTACGACATCGCCGGCTCGATCATGGTGATCCCGCTGGGCCGTGCGCTGGCCGGTCCGGCGGCGGAGTCCTTCGGCGCGGACCGGGTGCTGCTCTTCTCCTCGGCGGTCTCGTTCGTCCTGCTGGCCGCGATGCTCTGCGTCCCGGCCATCCGGGGCCTCGCCCGGCTCGACCGGCCGACACGGGCGGCGGAGCCGGTGTCGGGGGCGGAGCCGGTGTCGGGGGCGGAGCCGGTGTCGGGGGCGGAGCGGAGTACGGGCAAGGAGGCTTCGGCCGCCGCCGAGGCGTGAGACGGCCGTCTCACGGCCGTGGGCCCGGCCGGACGGTGGTCCGGCCGGGCCCACGGGCGGCGTCTCACTCCCAGTCGTCCCAGGACGGCTCGGTCTCGTCGTCGCCGAAGAAGAGCGGCTCGTCCTCCGGAGGAGCGGCCGCCGCGGCGGGACGGCCGGCGGCCCGCGCGGACCGGTCGGCGCGCCCGGCCGGCCCGGGGGTACGCGGCATACCGGCGGCACGGGCCGCCCCCCGGTCCGCCGCCTCGGTCGCCTCGGCGACCGGGGCCGCCTCCTCCTCGGTCGCCGGGGCGGATCCGCCGCCCGCGGCTCCCGCGAACTCGGCGAGGGCCTCCATGACGCCCTCCCCGTACTTGGCGAGCTTGGCCTCGCCGACGCCACCGACCGTGCCGAGCTCGGCGACGCTCCCCGGCAGGCTGGTCGCGATCTCCCGCAGCGTGGCGTCGTGGAAGACGACGTACGCGGGCACGCCCTGCTCGCGCGCGGTCGCCGCACGCCAGGCCCGGAGGGCCTCGAAGACGGGCACGGCGGCCGCGGGCAGGTCGACCGGGACGCGGGACTTCCCGGACTTGCCGCCGCTCTCCTTGCGGGGCGCGGCGGCCTTGGCGGCCTCCTTGCGCATCGGGACCTGGCGCCGGCCGCCGAGGACGTCTCCGCTGGCCTCGGTGAGGACGAGGGTGCCGTAGTCGCCCTCCACGGCGAGCAGGCCCTGGGCGAGGAGCTGGCGGATCACGCTCCGCCACTCGGGGGTGCCGAGGTCGGCGCCGATGCCGAAGACGCTGAGGGTGTCGTGGTCGAACTGGAGGACCTTGGCGGTCTTCTTGCCCTGGAGGATGTCGATGATCTGGCCGGCGCCGAACTTCTGGCGCCGCTCGCGGGCCAGCCGCCACACCGTGGAGAGGAGTTTCTGCGCGGCGACCGTGCCGTCCCAGGACTCGGCGGGGGTGAGACAGGTGTCGCAGTTGCCGCAGGGCTCGGACTTCTGGCCGAAGTAGGCGAGCAGCCGGACGCGCCGGCACTCGACGGTCTCGCAGAGGGCGAGCATGGCGTCGAGATGGGCGGCGAGGGCGCGCCGGTGGTTCTCGTCGCCCTCGGAGCCGTCGATCATCTTGCGCTGCTGGACGACGTCCTGGAGGCCGTACGCGAGCCAGGCGGTGGCGGGCTCGCCGTCGCGGCCCGCGCGGCCGGTCTCCTGGTAGTAGCCCTCGACGGACTTGGGCAGGTCGAGGTGGGCGACGAAGCGGACGTCGGGCTTGTCGATGCCCATGCCGAAGGCGATGGTCGCGACGACCACGACACCGTCCTCGCGGAGGAAGCGGGCCTGGTTGGCGGCGCGCGTCGCGGCGTCCATGCCCGCGTGGTACGGGATGGCGTCGACGCCGTTCTCGGCGAGGAAGGCGGCGGTCTTCTCCACGGAGGAGCGCGACAGGCAGTAGACGACTCCGGCGTCCCCCGCGTGCTCGGTGCGGATCAGGTCGAGGAGCTGCCGGGTCGGGTTGTTCTTGGCGGCGATCCGGTACTGGATGTTGGGCCGGTCGAAGCTGGCGACGAAGTGCCGGGCCTCGTCCAGGCCGAGCCGGGTGGCGATCTCGCCGTGGGTGGCCTCGGTGGCCGTCGCGGTCAGCGCGATCCGCGGCACCTTGGGCCACCGCTCGTGGAGCATGGAGAGCGCGAGGTAGTCGGGCCGGAAGTCGTGGCCCCACTGGGAGACGCAGTGGGCCTCGTCGATCGCGAAGACGGAGACCGTGCCCCGGTCGAGGAGCCGCTGCGCGCCCTCGGTGCGGAGCCGTTCGGGGGCGAGGTACAGGAGGTCGAGCTCACCGGCGAGGAAGGACTGCTCGACGGTCTGCCGCTCGTACGGGTCCTGTGTCGAATTGAGGAATCCGGCGCGGACCCCCAGCGCGTTCAGCGCGTCCACCTGGTCCTGCATCAGCGCGATCAGCGGGGAGATCACCACGCCCGTGCCGGGCCGCACCAGCGCCGGGATCTGGTAGCACAGCGACTTGCCGCCGCCGGTCGGCATCAGTACGAGGGCGTCGCCGCCCGCCACGACGTGCTCGATGATCTCCTGCTGCTCGCCCCGGAAGGAACTGTAGCCGAAGACCCGGTGGAGGACGTCGAGGGCGTCCGGGGAGCCGTCGGTGCTCGGCGAGGAGGAGGAGTCGGAAGAAACGTCGATGAGGGCCACCCGAAAAGCCTAGCCGCCCGCGCCGCTCCCCCGGGCCGCCCGCCGCGACCTGTGGACAACTTCCCGCGTTCCGCTCCGCCGGTCACCCTCAGGGGTCTCCGCGGCTCGCGCGCGACGACGGTCCCCCGGAACCCCGAAGCCCGCGCGGGGACCGTTGCGGGCAGGGCGCCGGTCCACGCGGTCCGGCGGACGGTCGGCTCGGCGCCCGGGCACGTGGCCGACGAGGGCGGCCGGACCCTCGACCTGCGTCAGGACGGAGGCGAGGTAGGCGGCGTCCGCCGCCAGGCCCCGAAGCGGGTTCCACGGTGCGCGGGCGTCGTCCGACGGCGACGAGGCCCCCTCGCGGACCAGCGCGGTGCCGTCGCCGGTGTCCATGGTCACCGTGGGTCTCGGCAGTCCCGGCCGTCCCGGGCGAACCGGACGGCCGAGACACCGAAGCGGACGGCGGCCCGGGCGGCCGAGAGGCCGAAGCGGACGGCGAGCCCCAGGCCGCTCAGCCCCGAACGACCTCTTCGCCGGCGCACGGCTCCCGGCCGGTCAGCTCCTGATCGCGCACCGGCAGGGTGACGACGAGCCCGGTGAGGGACCCGCTGCCGAGTCCGGCGGCGAGCGCCAAGGCGGCCCACCACAGGGGTGGGGCGTAAGCGCGAGGGCCACGTCGGCGGACCAGGCCCGGGGCCGGTGGCGGCGAGGGCAGCGGCGGTGCCGACGAGGACCAGCGGCTACTCGTATCCGTCGTTCTGCACCCGGAGGCCGTCGCGCCACTTCACGGTGGGCGCGACCGTCATGGCCCCGATGGCACCGGTCGCGGCGAACGGAGTGAGGAGGCCGGTGGCGAGCAGCAGACCGCATCCGATCCGCCCGCCGACCGCCGCCAGCCGCCAGCCGCCAGCCGCCAGCCGCCAGTGCGGTGAGCATTCCGCCGCGAAACCCGTCGGCGCGGAACTCCTCGGTGCCGCCTTTCAGCCCCGGCCGCCCGGCCGCCCGCTGGCCTTCCGCACCCCGTGCCCGGCGACCAGCGGTCCCCCGAGCAGGGGCGGGATCAGAACACCGGTGCCACGGGGGTCAGCCGGCCGCGTGCGCGTCGACAACCGACTGCGTGTCCACGCCGCCCGGGCCAGGTCCTTGCCCGGAGGGGGCCTGCGCCGTGTCGATGTCGGACGAAGAGGGGTCCATTCGGAGCGATCGATGACGCGCCCACCGCCTCTGCGGCTCGGCACGCCCCGACGCTACGAGCGCCCCGGCCGCCCGGGTCGACCTCCTGCGTCCGAGGGTGGCGCGGCAGCGGACGACCGGGCAAGGGCGACGGCTCCGGCGCGTCCGCGTGGAGCGGTCCGCCGACGAGCTCGAAGAGCGGCACGGCACGGCGATCCTTTACGACGGGCCGCCGCCGGCCACCGCGCCGGACTCCACCTCGCCGACGTCTCCCTCCGGTCCGCCGGGTGACTCCGGCGGCCGTCTGGACCCCGTCCTCTCCGAGGTCGTCCGTCCACCGCCCCCTCCGTCCAACTCCTCCGGAACGGAAGGAGATCCACATATACTTCACCGGCTCGACGGCCTCTGAGCTGTCGGCGGAGGAGGACACGGGGGCGTGATGGAGCTGCGGGACATCGAGATATTCCTGGTCCTGGCCGAAGAGTTGCACTTCGGTCGGAGTGCCGAGCGGCTTCGGGTCTCCCAGGCGCGGGTCAGCCAGGCCATCAGGAAGCAGGAACGGCGCATCGGCGCAGCGCTGTTCGAGCGCACCAGCCGCACCGTGCGCCTGACCGCCGTCGGACGCCAGCTGCGCGACGATCTGCAGCCGGTCTACGCGGGACTCCACGAGTCTCTGGAGCGTGCCCGGTTGGCCGCCCGCGGTGTCACCGGAAGGCTTCGCGTCGGCATGATGCCGTTCAACCTCGTCGACCTGCACCCCTACTGGCGGGCCTTCCGCTCACGGTATCCGCAGTGGGAGCTGGAGATTCGCCAGATGGAGTACGTCGATCCGTTCGGCCGGCTCCGTGCCGACGACATGGACGTCCTCGTCGCCTGGCTGCCCGTGGAGGAACCGGACCTCACCGTCGGCCCGATCCTGTGCACGGACCCGCGGGTCCTCGCCGTGACCACCGATCACGAGCTCGCCGGGCGAGCATCGGTACGGCTGGAGATGTTCGCCGACTTCCAGCACGCCATGGCACCCGCCTTCCCGGATTACTGGGAGGACAGTTATCTGCCCTTCCAGACCTTCGAGGGCCGGCCGATCGAGCGCGGGCCTCGCTCCGTGACCAACGCGGAGGATCTCATCAATCAGGTCGGCATGGGTGAGATCCTCCACTGCTTTCCCCGCCACGTCACTCGGCACTGGGGCATGCCGAACATCCGCTGGCTCCCGGTCACGGACCTGGCGGACCTGTCCTTCGCTCTGGTCTGGCGGACCGAGGCGGAGAACGAGCTGATCGGCGCTCTCGCCGGCCTGATCCGCGAACTCGGCGCACGACGGTTCTGACGCGTCGCTCCTCCCCTGCCCGGTACGGCGATAACCGTCGGGTTATCGATCACCCCACGAAACCCGTGTTGATCCAGATGTGGATCTCACGGAAGGCTTGCGGACGTGCGAGACAGGTTCGACATGACCGTGACGTATGCGATGCACAACGCCTTACGAAGGGAGCTGGGCCACTTCGCCCGAGCCGTCGCCCGCGCCCGTCCGGATCCCCGGAGCGTCCTGCGCACCGCCGCGGGCTGGGGCCTGTTCCGAACGGCTTTCCACACTCACCACTCCGCCGAGGACAGCGCCCTGTTGCCCTCCCTGCGTCAGGCCCTCGACGGCCGTCCCCTCGACCTGACGCGCCTGGAGGCGATCGAGGCCGAGCACGCCGCGCTCGCCGCCGTGCTCGACGCGATCGACGGGGCCCTGGTCGGTCCCGGTGTCGGGCCCGACCTGTTCGGTGAGCTCGCGGGCTCGCTGATCACCGGCCTGCAGGGCCACCTACTCCACGAGGAGGAAGCCGTCTTCCCGCTGGTCCAGGCCTTCCTGAGCAGGGAGCAGTGGGAACACTTCGGGCACGTCCACACCCAGCGGATCACGGCCGACGCGGTACGTCTCCTGCCGTGGCTCCTGGACGGCGTCTCCGAGCGGACCGTGTCCGCCGTGCTGACACAGCTCCTGCCGCGGTCCGCTCACCATGCGTACGTACACCGATGGCAGCCCGCCTACGCGGTGCTCGATCGGTGGGGGATCCAGGGCGCGCTGACCGTCCACCGGCCCTGAGCCCGTCTCCACCGGCTTCGTCGAGGTCGTCGCCGCCTGGCACGGCGAGATCGTCGGCGCCCGCCTGCTCGGCCCGACGGCACCGAGCCGCTGCCCGAGGCGCTCCAGTCCCGGACAGGGGACCTCACCGTCCATGAGGTCACGCGCGACGTCCACGCCCACCCGACCCCGGGCGCGACCGTCCAGAAAGCCACCCGTTGCGTCGCCGGCCACGTGACCGGTCTCCGACACGAGACCCGGCGCGCGTCACGGATTCGAAGCACGTCACCACGCCACCGAACGAGACGAAACGCCTCGTTCCTCAAGAGGGGAAGCGTCATGAAGGTTCTGCTCACCGGTGCCACCGGCTACATCGGCTCCGCCGTCTCCGAGCACCTCGCCGCGGCCGGCCACCGGGTCGTCGCACTCATCCGGGGTGCCGAGCCGAGGCCCGGCCGGGGCTGGCACGCCCAGGTGGTCGGCGACACCGCCGACCCGGCCTCGCTCGCCGGCGCGGTGACCCCGGAGATCGATGCGGTGATCCACCTGGCTCCCCCGAGCGGTGACGTGGACGTCGACACCGCCGTCGTCGACGCCCTCGCCACTCCGCTGCGCGGCACCGGCCGCCCCTTCGTCTACACCAGCGGCGTCTGGGTGCTCGGTGCCACAGGTGAGGCCCAGGAGGTCGGCGAGGAGACCCCGACCGACCCGATCGACATCGTGGGGTACCGGCCGAGGATCGAGGAGAGGGTGCTGGCCGAGGTCGCCGAGGGCGTGCGCGCGGTCGTCGTCCGGCCCGGCATCGTCTACGGTCGCGGCGGCGGCATCCCCGCTCTCCTCGTCGACCGGGCCCGCCGGCAGGGGGTGCCCGAGTACTACGGCGATGAGGACGTGCGCTGGCCGACCGTGCACGTGGACGACTTGGCCGAGCTGTTCGTGGCCGCGGTCGAGCGGGCCGAGGCCGGCACCGTCTGGCACGGCGTCGGCGAGTCGGCCGTCGCGGTCCGTGACCTCGCCCGGGCAGCCGGCCGCGCCGCCGGAGTGCTTGCCGCCCCGCAGGTGGTGACGGTGGAGCAGGCCGCCGAGGTCTTCGGTCCGCTCTTCGCCGACGCGCTCGCCCTCGACCAGAGCGTCAGCGGCGCCGCCGCCCGTGCCGTTCTCGGGTGGCAGCCCAGCGGGCCGGGAGCGGTGGCCGAGTTGGCGTGGGGCTCGTACCGGCCGGTCGAGGTGTTCGGTGCCCCCGACGGTACGGACGCGGAGGCGGAGGTGACTGCGATTCGCCGCCTGGTCGCCGAGGTCGAGCACGCCCAGCAGAACGAGCTGGTGGACCGGTTCCTGAGCGTCTTCCGCCGCGAGGACCCCGTGTGGACCACCGGCCACGGCAAGCGGTTGTCGGGCTTCGAGGAGATCGCGGCCTTCACCCGCAAGGTGCTGCCCGGTGCGATGACCGAGTCCACCGCGGTGTACGACGTCGAACGCGTGCTGTTCCTGAGGCCCGACGTCGCCGCGGTGAACGTCCGCCAGCAGCCCGTCCGCCAGGACGGCACCCGAATCACCGACCGCCCCGAAGGCCGCCCCTTCTACATCCTGGTCAAGGAGGACGGGACCTGGCGCGTCGGCGCCGCCCAGAACACCGTCGTGGCCGGCTGACGGCCCGCACGGCTTGTGCGGCAGGACTGTCACCTGACGCGGCGGCAAAGGAAGACCCACGCGGACCACGTCGTCGCGCTCAGGCTGCTCGGTCAGCGCGTCCGCAACGCGGTCGGGACGGCCCCCTCACAGGCCGCCGGCCGTGCACGCGCCGCCTCGGCGAGTCGGCGCGGGCACGGCCGGTCGGACGGCCCGGGCCCAAGAACCACCACCGGCGAGCGCCGCAGCCGCAAGCCGGTGATCGGCTGCGGCCACATCCACTCCGCCGCCGCCGACCACGCCCGCCTGGCGTACGGCGAGGTCTTCCCCGACGAACGCCAGGACACCGCCATCGCCTTCTGGCAGCGGGCTCCGGGTGGCGCATGGGGCGCCTTTCCCTGCCACGAGCAAACGCTGACGCCCGTCGGTGAGAAGGTCGTGCAGCCGCAGGCGCAAGGTCGTGTCAGCCCTGCTGCTGGGCGTTATCGGCCTCGAACTGTGAGCCGATGTTGTGCCACATGAAGGTGTCTTTCCAGCCCACCTCACCGGCCGCCCAGCCCAGCATGGCGGTCAGGACCTTCTCCTGGGAAACGGTCCGCGTCTGATAGTGCTCGGCGGCCACCCCGTCCCGGAATTCGAGTTGGTACGTGTTGTCTTCGCGGAGCAGCACCTGGACATACCAGCTGCCCTCCGTGCCCTCCTCCACCCGCTCCAGGACCAGATGCGCGTTACCGCGCTGGAGGCCGGCCAGCATCCTGCCTATCGTCGGCTTCGACGGCCTCTTGACCTCGCGCCCTGCCTCATCGGTTGCAATCAGCATGGCGCGATCCTCCAACACAGCTCTGACATCGCCCCGAGGAGGGCATGGCGGACTCCGCCATCATCGGCTCATGAAGACATGGATGCGCTGCTACTGGGACGAGGAAGACACCTGGTTCTACTTCGAGGTCGACGCCGACGGCTGGGTGATCCGGCAAGTCGAACTCGAAGGGCCGAGCTGATCCCGATCGCGGCTGCCTCCCTCGCCGAGTGGCAGGGGGCCCGGGATGCGGGCCGCCTCGATGACTACGACAGCAGGTTCGGAATCACCGCCGAGCTGCCCGTCTCGGAGTGGGAAGGCCACGAGCCGGAACAACTCACCTTCGAGGAGTTCGAGGAAGTCTGGGGTGCTGCCCGCTGCCGGATTGCATAAGGCCTCGCACTCTGAAATCCACGTCGTCTTGCTCACCAGGAAGGTAGCGGCGCGGGCACGTACGGAGGTTACCCGGGGGTGAGAGCACGCGCGCCTGCCTCTCGCGCCGCTGCCCACGCGAAGGCTGCGCCCCGGATTCCGGCGACGACACGCAACCAACCATGAGACAGCGGAAAGGTAGACGCCTTCGGCTGCGCGGGCCGCGATCAGCAGGGCGGCGACGGCGCGGACGTCCTGACTGGCACGACTGGCACGACTGGCACGGGTAGGGCTTCAGGTCAGTTCCAGCAGCTCTGCGCTGATCCGGTCCCATCCCGGCCGGGGGCCGTCGATCGGTCGCACGGCGGTGAGCAGGCGGCCGTCGAGGTACGTGTCGAGCCGGTCTCCTGTGGGACTGGCCAGTCGTTCGCGCTGGGCCCGGCGGTCCAGTTCGATGCGCTCGCCCAGGACTCCGAGCAGGACCTCGTGCCGGGCCTCGCCCAGGAGGTCACCGCGGATCCATCGTCCTCGAACGGGCACGCCGGCGAGCGTGCCGAGCTGGTTCTCCTCGCGCTCGAAGGCCCGGGTCATCGCCTCTTCCGCCGCCGGGCCGGTCTGTCGGATCGCCTCCCTGGTGGCTGCCTGGCCACTGAGCCCGGGAAGCATCACCATGGGGTCTTCGTCCGGGGCCGGGTCCACTGCGCGTCGGCGGTCGGGAGGCGGGACGCGGAACTGCCACGGCTTCGAATCTCCGGGGACCTCGATCCAGCCGGTCGTGAGGCTCTTCAAGGCCGCGGAGCCGTCGGGCAGGAAGATGTCGACGTACACCCCGCCCAGGCCGAGCCAGACCCAGCTCATGAAGTAGGCGTGATCGCCGTGGGCGACGGACCACTGGGCGAGCTTCTCCAGACGCTCTCTCTGCTCCGAGGTGCCCTTCCCCGCCGGGAACATCTGCGGGCTGTCCCGTCGCCGTCCTCGCGCCTCTCCGGCGACCGGCCCGTCGGACAAGTCGTACAGGAGGTCCGGCCGCACGCCGGTCTTCGCGTAGACCCCCTGGAGTTTTCCCGGCAGCACGTCGAAGCTGCTGAGGCCGCCGCTCGTATGGGTCCAGTCGAACAGGAGCGTGCTGGCGGCGCTCATCACACCGAGTCCGGTGCACTCGCTCACGAAGCGCTTGATGTGGAGGGCACTGGAGTCGAGAGCGGTGCACTCGACTCCGAGCGGCCCCTTGCCCTGGTCACCCAGGATGTAGCTCAGCAGCAAGCGGATCTCGTGGTCACGCACGCGTTGGTCGACCGTTTTGCGAAGGTCGCAGGCCAGGGCGTTGGCGTTGACCATGGCGGCCAGGGAGACATGGAGCGGCCCCTGGCCGATCTCGACTGCCTGGACAGCCTCCGCGCCGGCCTTGCCCTTCTCGATCGTGAAACGCCACACCCGGGCACGCACCGTACTCATAGGAGAACCCTACGGTCCGCTGGTCGTGACGGTTCTCGTGTTGGCGGTCGGAGCTGGGGCCGGGGTCCGGATCTCCGTCCAGGAGGGCCTGGATGACCCTCGCGGTGCGGGCCTGCGTCTCGGGCCCGTGGCACGCGGGGTTGTGGTCGGGTGCGGGCTGCGGCATTTCGCGTACTTGCTTCATCTCGCCGCCGAGAGAGGGCCAGGGCGTGAGCGAGTCAGTCAGGTCCACGGGCCCGCACAGGACCTGCGTCTACCACGACGCCTCGCCGGTCAAGGAGCGACGCAGGACAGGCTGAGGCCACTCCGGCGTCGTTCGATGCCGGGGCCGCCCCATACAACTGATGGGCCGTCAGCGCGGTCGGTGAAGGGTCAGTGTCCAGCTGACCGGACCCGCTCGTACACGAGCGGGCACACTCCGGAAACCCACCCGTCGGCCGCGCGACTGCGGGAGGGCTGCGGTACTCCCTCCCACAGTCGCCGCAGCAGCTATGGGAAGGTGCCGAGTGCCCCGACCCCGCAACGACTCGGCAAGGAAAAGAACAGGTCAGCGCACCCTGCCTCGCGCCTTCAGGTGGGTCGCCGGGACCTCCGGGGCGTCCAGGCGGTCGCCGTCGTAGCCCTTCACCTCGCCGAAGCGGTCGGTGGCCATCCAGTCCTCGCGGGCCTGGCGGATCTCGTCGTCGGTGCGGCCGACGAAGTTCCACCACATGACGATCTCCTCCTCGAAGGGCTCCCCGCCGAGGAGCATCAGAGCCGCGTCGGAGGAGGCCCGGAGGGGGAGGTGGGTGCGGCCGCAGCCGAGGTAGAGCATCGAGCCCGGGAGGACGGGGACGCCGTCGACGTGCGCCTCGCCGGACATGGCGAGGACCGCGTACTCGAAGTCCGGGTCGAGCGGCAGCTCGGTCTCGGTGCCGGCGGCGAGGGCGAGGTCGGCGCCGACGAGGGGCGTGTACGTCGTACCCGGCGAGGTCGCGCCGTCGAGGGAGCCGAGGACTACCGTGGCGGTGAGGCCGGGCGCGGTGACCCTGGGCAGGTCGGCGTGGTGCTGGAAGTGCGGGTCGACGTGCCGGTGGGCGTCCGGCAGGGCGACCCAGAGCTGGGCGCCGTGCAGGAGACGGGCGTGCGTACGGGGGCTCTCCTCGGAGTGCGAGATCGCCCGGCCGGAGGTCATCAGGCCGAGCTCGCGGGGGCGGATCGTCTGGAGGCTGCCGGTCGAGTCGCGGTGCAGGACCTCGCCCTCGTGCAGCCAGCTGACGGTCTGGAGACCCATGTGCGGGTGGGGCGGCACCTGCATGCCGGGCTCGTCGGCGATGTCGTCGGGGCCGTAGTGGTCGACGAAGACCCAGGCTCCGACCATCCGGCGGCCGAGGTTCGGCAGCAGGCGCCGCACCTCCGTCGACTCGCCGAGGCGGACGTGCCGGGGACTGAGGAGTTCGCGGACGGGCTCGGCGACGACGAAGCCGCGGCCACCGCAGACGGCGAGCTCCGCCTGGCGGTCCAGATTGCTCATCGGGGATCGACACCTCTCGAGTGGGGGGACATCGGGGAGCATCCCAATAGTGGAATGTTCAACCAGCCTTCGGTGTTGACGAGGGCGGACCACCCCACAGGGTGGCAGATCCGGAAGCCCGGAACAGGGAGAGCAAGTGAGCGACACGTACTACGAGTTCGGAACGGCCGCCGACCGCTGGAGCCGCGCGCAGCTGTTCTTCGACGCGAAGGAGTACCAGACCGCCGTCCGCATCCTGCGCGGCCTCGTCGCCGAGCACCCGGACCAGACGGCCCAGCGGCTGCTGCTCGCCCGCGCCTACTACCACTCCGCCCAGCTCAAGCCGGCCGAGGCCGAGCTCCGCGCCATCCTGGACCGCGACCCGGTGGAGCACTACGCCCGGCTCATGCTCGGCCGCACCCTGGAGCGCCAGGGCCGCCCGGACGAGGCCGCCCCGCACCTGCGGATGGCCGCGGCGATGAGCGGCGAGCTGCCGTCCTGACGACGCGATCGCCCCCCGGCGACGGGGCGACCTGACGCGGAACTGATACCCCGGCACGGTATGGTCTGGCCCCAGGAGGACCTGATCATGCCCCGACCCCGTCCGTACCGCGGCGAGCGAGCGGAAGGCGCCCTCGCGCACCTTCTGCTCGTCGTCGTGCTCGCGCTCGGGGTGTTCATGATGCATTCCACGGGCCACCCCGAAGGCCCTCCGCGCGGCCATGCCACGACGACCCCGGCGCACACCGCCAGCGCCGACGGCGGTCCGCCCGCCGCCGGCCACGGCACGCCCCGGCCGTCCGACGGACACGCCCCCGGCTCGGGGATGGACATGACCACGCTCTGCGTGGCCGTCCTGGCCGGTTGGCTGATCGCCGGCCTCGTCCGCGCCGCGCTCGGCCGCCGCCCCGACTGGCTCACCCTCCTCCTCGCACGGCTCGCGCCGGCGCTCGCGCCGCACGCCCCGCCCCGCCGCCCTCCCGACCTCGCCCGGCTGTCCGTCCTGCGGATCTAGGCCGTACCACCCCGTCGCGGGCCGCTTCGCGCTGCTCGGACGCCACCGGTACAGCCTCTGACCCGTACGTACAGCACACGAGGAATCACCATGCGTACTTTCCGCAAGCCCGCCGCCCTCCGCGTCCTCGGCCTGACCGGCGCCGTCGCCGCGACCGCCCTGCTCCTCGCCGCCTGCGGCGACGGCGACACCATGGGCGGCATGGACCACGGCGGCACGACCTCCGCCACCGCCGCGCCGTCCGCCCCCGGGAACTCCGGGACCTTCAACGAGGCCGACGTGATGTTCGCGCAGATGATGATCCCCCACCACGAGCAGGCCCTGAAGATGGCCGAGCTCGCCGAGGGACGCGCCGAGGACCCCGACGTGAAGAGGATCGTCGCCGCCATCGAGAAGGCGCAGGATCCCGAGATCCAGAAGATGAAGGCCTGGCTGCGGGGCTGGGGCAAGCCCGAAACCGCCGCGATGGACCACGGCATGGCCGGGATGATGTCCGAGCAGGACATGAAGGACCTCGCCGCCGTCCAGGGCAGGGACTTCGACCGCAAGTTCGCGGAGCTGATGATCGCCCACCACGAAGGCGCGGTGGAGATGGCGAAGACCGAACAGAAGGCCGGCGGCAACACGGAGGCGAAGGTCCTGGCCGGCGAGGTCGTCACGGCCCAGACCGCGGAGATCGCGGAGCTGAGGAAGATCCTCGACCGTCTCTGATGGGGCGGGCGACCCGGATCGGAGGGATGGGTTGCTGATGCGGCTCCTGGATCCAGGAACCAGGAGCCGCGATCCAAACTCCGGAGTCCGGAGTCCGGAGTCCGGAGTCCGGAGACCGGAGACCGGAGACCGGGATCCGGGATCCGGGATCCGGGATCCCGGATCCGGGATCCGGGTCCGGGGCCCCGGGCCGCGATCCGGGTTCCGACACCCGTGACCTTCATCCATGACCGTGATCCGGTCCGGACCCTGGCCGGACTCCAGGCCTGCCCCGGCTCCTCGGGGCGGGCCTGGGGACCGGGGGGCTGTCCTCCCCCTCTAACGGCGGCCGCCTCCGTGCCCCGGCCGAGGGATCATGCCGCAGCTGGCTCCGCGACCACCTCGCCGCCCACGACCACCCACTCCGCGACCGTGCCGGGGATCTCCTCCGGGGCGATGCGCAGGATGTCGCGGGAGAGGACGACGAAGTCGGCGAGCTTGCCGACGGTGAGCGAGCCGCGCTCGTGCTCCAGGAAGTTCGCGTACGCCGAGCCCATCGTGTAGCCCTCGACGGCCTCGGCGACGGTGAGGGTCTGGCCCTCCGTCCAGGGCTCGCCGCCGGCGAGCGGGCGGCGGGTGACGGCGGCGTGGATGCCGACCATGGGGTCCATCTCGGCGACGTTCCAGTCGCTGGAGAGGGCGAGGACGGCGCCCGCGTCGCGCAGGTCGCGGAGCGGCCAGGCCTTGTGCCAGCGGTCGGGGCCGATGTTCTCGGCCCAGTCCTGGCCCGGTCCCGCGATGTCGGGGGCGGCGTGCCGGGGCTGCATGCAGGCGACGACGCCGAGTTCGGCGAAGCGCGGGGTGTCGGCCGGGTCGAGGCACTCGACGTGGACGACCTGGTGGCGGGCGTCGCGCGGGCCGTTGGCCGCGCGCGCGTGGGCCACGGCGTCGAGGACGGTGCGGATGCCGCGGTCGCCGGTGGCGTGCACGAAGCACTGGAAGCCGCGGGCGTCCAGGCGGGCGAGCAGCTCCGCGAACTCCTCCGGCGGGTAGAAGGTCTCGCCCCGGTGGTGGGCGCAGCCCGCGTACGGCTCCAGGAGGGCGGCGGTACGGGGCTCGACGACGTCGTCGATGTAGAGCTTCAACGGGCCGACGCGGAAGCGGTCGTCGGCGTGTTCCTCGGCTGCCCTCGCGAAGGCGTCGAGGTCGGCGTCGGTGGTGCCGCGCGGGTGGAAGAGGGCGGCGACGATCCGGGAGCGGAGTCGTCCCTCGGCACGCGCGCGTGCGAACAGGGCGAGGTCGTCGAGGGAGTTCTGGGGTTCGACGACGGTGGTGATGCCGAAGCGGATGGCGTCGTCGAGGCTGCGGGCGAGCCGGCCGTACTGGCGGTCGGGCGAGGCCCAGGGGACGCCGAGGGCGCGCAGGGCACGGTGGCCGTCGCGGGACAGGCCCTTGACCGCGAAGTCCTTGACGAAGCCGGTGGGTTCGCCGGTGGCGGGGTCGGTGACGGCACGGCCGAAGGGCAGGTCGGTGTGGTGGCGGTCGACACCGAGGGCGCGCAGGGCGGCGGTGTTGAGCCAGGCGGTGTGGACGTCATAGCTGAGGACGAGGGCGGGCGTGGTGCCGGTGGCGGGGTCGAGGTCGGCGGCGGTGGGCATGCGGCCGCCGGGGATCGCGGAGTAGTCGAAGGCCTCGGCCTCGATCCAGGGGGCGTCGGGATGGGCGGCGTGCCAGGCCCGTACGCGCGCGTGGATCTCGCCGAGGGTGCGGGCGCCGGCGAGTTGCACGCAGGCGTCGTCGGAGCCGAGGCGCACGTGGTTGTGGGCGTCGACGAAACCGGGCAGGACGAGCCGTCCGCCGGCGTCGAGGACGCGGGTGGCGGGGCCGGTCCAGGCGGCGGCGTCCGCGTCGGCGCCGAGCCAGACGATCCGGCCGTCCCGTACGGCCATCGCCTCCGCCTCCGGCAGGGCGGGGTCGACGGTGTGCACGCGGGCGCCGGTGAGGAGCAGGTCGGCGGGGGCGGGAGTGGTGCCGTTCATGCGGGGTGTGTTCCTTGTCGTACAGGTGGGGTGGCGGCGGTCGCGGTCGCGGGACGGGCTTGGGGCGGGTTCGGCGGGGCGGCAGGGAAGCGTCGGACCGCCAGGGGGAGTCGGACGTCCGGGCGTGGTCGGACAGCCGGGTGCGGCCGGATGGCGGGGTGTGCCAGACAGCCGGGTGCGGCCGGATGGCGAGGGTGCGTCGGCGGCCGGATGCGGTCGGATGCCGGGGGTGCGTCAGACGGGCTGGTGCGGCCGGATCGCGCGCTGTGTCAGACGGCCCGGTGCGGCTGGATGGCGCGGCGTGTCAGGCGGCCCGGTGCGGTACCGCGGTGCGGCGGGCCAGGAGGACGTACGCGAGCGCGGCGACGGGGGCGCCGAGGAGCGTGAGGTCGGCGCCGCCGAGCGGCGCGACGAGGGGGCCGGTCCAGAGGGCGGAGTCGCAGGTGAGGGCGGAGAAGAGGCCCCCGGCGAGGAGGGCCGCGGCGCCGGCGGGGTGCCAGCCGGACCGGTACCAGTAGGCGCCGCCGGGGTCGGTGCGGTGCAGGGCCTCGGAGTCGTACCGGCAGCGGCGCAGGACCATGTCGGCGAGGAAGACGCCGCCCCAGGGGGCGAAGACGATGATCAGGAGGGAGAGGAAGGAGAGGAGGGAGGTGGTGAAGTCGCTGAGGAACAGGGCGCCGAGGGAGCCGGCGGCCGTCACGGCGGCGCTGACGGCGAGGGCGCGGGCGCGGTTCCAGGGGATGCCGAGGACCTGGAGGTTGAGGCCGGAGGAGTACAGGGTGAGGACGGAGTTGGTGACGGAGCCGCCGAGGACGAGGGCGAGGAAGGCCGGCCGGAACCAGCCGGGCAGCAGGCTCTCCGCGCCGGCGACGGCGTCGGTCATGTCCGTGCGGGTGGCGGCGGCGACGCCCGCGATGCCGAGGGCGACGGAGGAGAGGAAGCCGCCGAGGGCGCCGCTGACGGTGACGGCCCGGAGGCTGGTGGTCCGGGGCAGGTAGCGGGTGTAGTCGGCGGGCATCGGGAGGTACGAGAACGGGCCGGCCAGCATCACCACGAACGCGAGGCTCCAGCCCGCGGCGCCGGGCCCGCTCGCGGCGGCGGAGGTGTCGGCGCCGGGCACGAGGAGGACGACCATGACGCCGAAGCCGACGGCGAGGACGTAGGCCATCCACCGCTCGGCGAACTGGACGGTGGCGTGGCCCCAGAAGGAGATCGCGAAGGTCAGGGCGAGGGTGACGGCGAGCGCCAGGGCGCGGGGCGCGGCCCCGCCGGACCAGCCGAGGGCGGCGAGGAAGGCCTCCAGGGCGAGGGTGCCGACGACGGTGTTGACGACCGTGTAGCCGATGCTGACGACCCAGTTGAGCGCGCCGGCGGGGCGGTTGCCGCGGGGCCCGAAGGCGGCGCGGGAGAGGACGAGGGTGGCGGTGCCGGTGCGGACGCCGCCGAGGCCCGCGGCTCCGATGGCGAGGAAGGAGAGGCCGCCGATCACGACGACGGCGGTGGCCTGCCAGAAGGAGAGGCCGAAGGCGACGGCGAGGGCGCCGTTGATCACGTAGGTGAAGGTGAGGTTCGAGCCGAACCAGACCCAGAAGACGTCCTTGGCGCTGCCGTGGCGCTCGCCGTCGGGGATGGGGTCGATGCCGTGCGCCTCGACCTGGAAGACCTCGTCCCGGGTGGTGGTCGGTGGTGCCGCCGTCTCGTGGTCGAGCACATCACGCTCCTCTGCCTGGATCTTGAATGACGTTCTAAGTTCTTGAACGACATTCAAGATGGGTGACGGGTTCCGGCCACGTCAAGACCCCGGCGGAGATCCGGCTAAGGTCGATGCGGTACGAGGACGCGCGGCCGACAGCCGCGGGGCGGCCGGGCGAGGGAACGGAACGGGGTGCGGCGACGGTGGCAGGGGCGGCACGGCGGCGCGACGGACACGTCACCCAGGAGCGGATGCTGGAGGAGGCCATGGCGGCGATCGCCGAGGACGGCCTCGCCTCCCTCACCATGTCCGCGCTGGCCGAACGGCTCGGCACCAGCGGCGGTCACATCCTGTACTACTTCGGCTCCAAGGACCGGCTGCTGCTCGCCGCGCTGCGCTGGAGCGAGGCCGCGCTCGCGGGGGAACGCCGGGCCCTGCTCGACCGCCGGACCACCGCCGAGCGGAAGCTCGACGACTTCCTCCGCCTCTATCTGCCGCGCGGCCCGCGCGATCCGCGCTGGACGCTCTGGATCGAGCTCTGGGCCAGGACCGCGGGCAACCCCGAACTTCGCGAAGCGCAGCGGGAACTGGACGCCGACTGGCAGCGCGACCTGGAGTCCCTGCTCGCCGCGGGCGCGGCCCGCGGGCGCTTCGCCCCGCTCGACGCGGCGGCCCGCGCCTCCGAACTCCTCGCCCTGCTCGACGGTCTGAGCACGAGGGTCGTCCTCGGGCAGGACACCGGCCCCGGCGCCCGCCCGGCCCTGGAGGCGGCCCGCGCCGCGGCGGCCCTGCTCGTACCGCGCGCGTAGGCCGCTCCCCCGTCGGTCACACCTGTTTCCTTCAGCCCGTGACAGGCTGCACAGGATCGAACGGCCAGGCGGGCGCGTCGGGATGACGCTCCATCTGCTCCGCGTACCAGATCGTCTGCTCGGCGTGGAGCATCGGCCGCGACAGCCGCGCCACCGCCGGATACGAGGCCGCGACCGCGACCGCCACCCCCAGCGCGGCCTCGGCGTCCGAGGCCGGATCACCCGGGCGCTCGTGCGGCACGCCGTACCACTCGGCGACGGCGGGCAGCGAACGGCCACCCGGCCGGAAGCGGTCCACGTGCCGGTCCAGGATCAGTGGGTCGCAGAGCGGGGCCACGCCGCCCCCGCCCTCCGGGAGCCGGTCGGCGAGGGGCGTGAGGTCGTGGCGGAGCAGTTCGGCGTGGAGGGTCGACAGGACGTGCGGGGCGTACCAGACGACGAGGAGTTCGCCGCTCGCCAGATGGTCGGCGAGGAGGGCGGCGAGCTCTTCGAGGGCTTGGGCCGGCGGGGCGGGCAGGGTGAGCGGGGCGCTCTGGATGCTGGATCCTGCATGCGGATGGGGCGCACGGGATCCACGATCCGGATCCTGGAGGCTGGATCTGCTATCCGGATCCTGGATGTTGGATCCCGCATTCGGATCCTGGATGTCGGATCCAACATCCAGTACCCACCCTCGCGCCGTCCCGTCGCTCCCCCGCACCGCCGCCCCCGTGATCCGGTCCCGCTCCGGCCGGTTCCCCGTGGATCCGATGTCCAAGGACAGCAGGCGGCGACGGTGCCACCCCGGGTGGTCGCCGGGCGGCGGCGGGCCGGGCGCGGGAGCGTGTTCGCGGTGGTAGACGTCCCAGCCGCGCCGCCCGTGCCGGAGGACCCCGGCCCCGGCCGGGACGGGGGTGCCGCAGCGGGTGCAGGGGGCGTCGTAGGCGTTGGCGCGCTCCTCGGGGTTCACGCCGGGTCGGCGCCGTCCCGGTAGGCCTCCAGGAGGCGGAGCCAGACCTCGCTGAGCGTGGGGTACGAGGGGACGGCGTGCCACAGGCGGGAGACGGGGACCTCGGCGGTGACGGCGATGGTGGCGGCGTGGAGGAGTTCGCCGACGGCCGGGCCTACGAAGGTGGCGCCGAGGAGGACGTCGCGGTCGAGGTCGACGACGAGCCGGGCGCGGCCCCGGTACCCCTGGGCGTAGAGGTTCGCGCCGGCGACGGAGGTCATCTCGACGTCGACGGCGCGGACGCGGTGTCCCGCGCGTTCGGCCTCGGCGAGGCTCAGGCCGACGGCGGCGGCCTCCGGGTCGCTGAAGACCACCTGGGGGACGGCGGCGTGGTCCGCGGTGGCGGCGTGCGGTCCCCAGGGCGCGGCGCCAGAGAGGGGGGTGCCGGCCGCGCGGGCGGCGATCGCGGCTCCGGCGATCCGGGCCTGGTACTTGCCCTGGTGGGTGAGGAGGGCGCGGTGGTTGACGTCGCCGACGGCGTACAGCCAGTCGGTGCCGGTGACGAGCAGGCTGTCGTCGACGTCGAGCCAGGAGCCGGGTTCCAGGCCGACGGTCTCCAGGCCGAGGGACTCGGTGCGCGGGGCGCGGCCGGTCGCGAAGAGGACCTCGTCGCCCTCGACGGTGTCGCCGCCCTCCAGGACCACGGTGACGGGGCCGCTTCCGCCGTCCCGGACGACCGCCTCCACGCCGACGCCGGTGAGCACGTCGGCGCCGCGCGCCCGCAGGGCCTCGGCGACGCGTTCGCCGACGAAGGGCTCCATCCGCGGGAGCAGCCGTTCGCCGCGTACCAGCATGGTCACGTGCGAGCCGAGCGCGTGCCAGGCCGTGGCCATCTCGACGCCGACGACGCCTCCGCCCACCACGAGCAGGCGGCCCGGCACCCGGTCGGCGCTGGTCGCCTCGCGGCTGGTCCAGGGGCGGGCGCCGGAGAGCCCGGGCAGCGGGGGCAGGACGGCGCGGCTGCCGGTGCAGACGGCCACCGCGTGCCGCGCGGCCAGGACGTGGTGCTCGCCCTCGGGTCCGTCGACGACGACCCGCCGCGGCCCGGCCACGCGCCCGTGCCCGCGGTAGACGCGCACCCCGATCGAGTCCAGCCAGTCGACCTGCCCGTCGTCCTTCCAGTGTCCGACGGTCTCGTCGCGGTGCGCGAAGACCTCCAGGGCGTCCAGGGGGCCGTAGACGGCCTCGCGCAGACCGGGGACCTTACGGGCGTCGGAGCGGGCCAGGACCGGGCGGAGGAGGGCCTTGCTCGGCATGCACGCCCAGTAGGAGCACTCACCGCCGAGGAGTTCGGTCTCCACGATCGCGGCGGTCAGACCGGCCGCCCGGACCCGGTCGACGACGTTCTCGCCGACCGGTCCCGCGCCGATGACCACCACGTCGTACTCGTGCTCGGTGCCGTGTCCCGGCACGCGGCCCTCTGCCATCCCCTGGACCTCCCCCTGCGCGTTTCCGTGCTCGTTCGGGTGTTCGTTCGCCGCCGTTCGCGTCATGGGGAACAGTCTGGTGGGTGCGGGCCGGAATAGCGCGGCTCGATAGGCCGTTGTGCGGGGCGAGTCCCCAGGGGACCGTGAGGACACCACCGGAGACCGAAAGGCGGAAGCATGAGCACCATCGAGCTCACCAAGGACAACTTCGACGAGGTCGTGAGCGGCAACGACTTCGTCCTGATCGACTTCTGGGCTTCCTGGTGCGGACCGTGCCGTCAGTTCGGGCCGGTGTACGAGGCCGCTTCCGAGCGCCACCAGGACCTGGTCTTCGCGAAGGTCGACACCGAGGCCCAGCAGGAGCTCGCGGCCGCCTTCGAGATCCGGTCGATCCCGACCCTGATGATCGTCCGGGACAACGTGGCGATCTTCGCGCAGCCCGGCGCGCTGCCCGAGGCGGCCCTGGAGGACGTCATCGGCCAGGCCCGCAACCTGGACATGGACGAGGTCCGCAAGTCGGTCGCGGCGCAGCAGGCCCAGGCCCCGTCGTCCGAGTGATCCGGGCGCCCCGCGCGCGAGGTGAGCCCCCGCTCAGGCGGGGGCTCTCCCGTGTCCGTAGGACGTCCCTCTTGGAGGCTCCGGCCTCCGGTCAGCGCTCCAGGACCAGGGCCAGGCCCTGGCCGACGCCGATGCAGAGCGCCGCGAGGCCGGTGCCGGAGCCCGCGGCGGCGAGCTGGTGGGCGACGGAGCCGGCGAGGCGGGCGCCGGACGCGCCGAGCGGGTGGCCGAGGGCGATGGCGCCGCCGCGCGGGTTGACGATCGAGGGGTCGAGTTCCGGCCACTCGGCGAGGCAGCCGAGGGCCTGGGCGGCGAAGGCCTCGTTGAGTTCGAAGGTGGTCAGGTCGGCGAAGGTGCGATCGGCCTTGCCCAGGGCGCGCTGGACGGCGGCGACCGGGCCGAGGCCGAAGAGCTGGGGCTCGATGCCGGTGACGGCGGAGGCGCGGATCCGGGCGAGCGGCTCCCGGCCGGTCTCGCGCAGGCCGTCCTCGTCGACGAGGAGGAGGGCGGCAGCGCCGTCGTTGAGCGGGGAGGCGTTCCCCGCGGTGACCGTGCCGCCGTCGGCCCGGAAGGCGGGCTTGAGGCGGCCGAGCGCCTCCAGGGAGGTGTTCTCGCGGACGCACTCGTCGCGGGTCAGCTCCGCGCCCGGGTACGGGACGACCTCGCCGTCGTAGAGTCCCTTGGCCCACGCCTCGGCGGCCTTGCGGTGGCTGTCGAGGGCGAAGGCGTCCTGGACGTCACGGCCGAGGGCGTGCTTGTCGGCGACGAGTTCGGCGCCCTCGCCCAGGGAGACGGTCCACTCGGCGGGCATGGCCGGGTTGGTCATGCGCCAGCCGAGGGTGGTCGAGTGCAGCTGCTGGTGGCCGGCGGGGAAGGCCCGCTCCGGCTTCTGGAGCACCCAGGGGGCGCGCGACATGGACTCGACGCCGCCGGCGACGGCGACGGAGGCGTCGCCGAGCGCGATCGCGCGCGCCGCCTGGATCACGGCCTCCAGGCCGGAGCCGCAGAGGCGGTTGACGGTGACGCCGGGGACGGTGACCGGCAGCCCGGCGAGGAGGACGGCCATCCTGGCCACGTCGCGGTTGTCCTCGCCGGCGCCGTTGGCGTCGCCGAAGTAGACGTCGTCGACGAGGGCCGGGTCGAGGTCCGGAGTGCGGTCGACGAGGGCCTTGACGACATGGGCGGCGAGGTCGTCCGGCCGTACGGAGGCGAGGGCGCCGCCGAACTTCCCGATGGGGGTGCGGACGGCGTCGACGATGTACACGTCGCGGATGCTCATCGGATCTCTCCCGGTCCCGGCGGAACGACTCTGTTCGCCTGGTGAAACAAGTTTCGCGCGGCTGCGCGCGCAGAGTCTGAGCCCCGGCGCCGCGCCTGTCAACGGTTCCTGGGGAGGCGGAGGCGGGGTGATCGACCGGGCATCGCCTGACTTGGGGCCTCCCCCAGCGCCACGACCAGCCTTGCCCGCGCGGGCGCCAAGGCTTGGGGGCCGCTGACTCGGGGCGTGCGGGATCGGGGGTGCGGGATGGGGGTGTGCGGGATGGGGCTCCCCTGGGCCCCTCCCGTGGCGCGGGCCCTCCGCCCGGGCCGCCTCCGCCCACCGGGGCGGCACCGGACCGCCCGCGCCGCCGAGGGCGGACGGGGGCGTGGGCCCCGCCCCTCACCCCCGCGCCGCGTCCCGTACCAGGGCCACCAGGCCGTAGTCGAGCTCGCGGCCGTCCACCAGGAGGGCCTCCACCGTGCGGGTCTCGGGGTCGATGTCGGCGGTCATGCCGTGGCCCTCGTAGATCGGGTATCCGGTCTCGCCGTACCGGCCGGTGCGCTCCACCACGGCGGAGCGCACCGCGGTGTCGGCGACGCTCGCACCGCCCCGGTCCTCGACGTGACCGGGAACCAGAAGGATCTCGTAACGGTTCGGGTGAGTGCTCATGCACCGACGCTAAGCGTTCCGCCGGGCTCGCGCCGGACGACCCGCGAGTACAGGAGGAAGCGGGTGCTCGTCTCGACGTCGGTGCCGTGCACGGCGTCGTCGACGAGCTCGGCCGGTTTCCCCCCGGAGCAGGTCGATGCACACGGGGCTCGGCCGGGGCCCAGGGGCCGGCCGACGACGGTGGTCTGCTCGGCCACGGCGCATCCCGCGTCCTGGAGACCGCGCATCAGGAGCATGGGCCTCGCGGTGCGGTCGACCCGTTCGGTCCGCTGATCAGGGCGGGACCGCAACCACCCTCGCGCGCCGCCCTTCTGACGTACCGTTCGGTCATGGACGAGTCGATGGAGAGCTCGATGGTGGGACTGCTCGGCCGGGTGACCGGGACCGTCGGGCCCGGTCTCGTCGGTGAGGTGATGCTCCGGATCCGCGGTGGGGCCGAGCACTTCCTCGCGTACGCGGCGGGCCCGAAGGAGCGGATCGAGGTCGGCACTCTGGTGACCGTCGTGGAACACCTCCCTCCGCGCACCGTCTATGTCACAGCCTTGTACGGCGTCTGACACGACAGCCTGCACGACCGTTGAGGCCCCGGCCCGCCGGGCGCACACTCCCTTCACCGGATCCGCACGGCTCCGGTGAAGGGGGACCCTTTCCCATGGGCATCGGCATTCTGGCGGGCGCCGTCGTCGGCGCGGTCGTCGTCCTGATCGTCCTGTTCAAGATGATGTGGCGGGTCGCGGAACCCAACGAGGCCCTCATCATCTCCGGTTCCAACCACAAGAACGAAGGCCTCGGCGACGGCATGGGCTTCCGCATCGTGACCGGGCGCGGCACCCTCGTGGTGCCGGGCGTGCAGGCGGTGCGGAAGCTGTCGCTGGACCTCAACGAGACGCAGTTGCAGGTCGAATGCGTCACCCACCAGGGAATTCCGCTCAAGGTCCGGGGCGTGGTCATCTTCAAGGTGGGCGACGACTTCGTGTCGATCGCCAACGCGGCCCGTCGCTTCCTCGACCAGCAGAAGCTGATGAGCGAGCGGGTGCACATCGTCTTCGCCGGTCATCTCCGCGCCATCGTGGGCGGGTTGACCGTGGAGGACATGATCCGTGACCGGGAGAAGCTGACCGGGCAGGCGCGTTCGGCCTGTGGCACGGAGATGGAGAAGCTCGGCCTGATCGTCGACTCGCTGCAGATCCACGAGATCGAGGATCCGACCGGGTACATCAAGAACCTCGCCGCCCCGCACGCGGCCGCAGTGCAGCGCGACGCCCGGATCGCGCAGGCCGAGGCCAACCGGCTGGCGACCGAGGCCGAGCAGCAGGCGGCCGCCCGGATGTCGGAGGCGACCCGCGACAGCGAGATCCTGCAGGCCGGCTATCAGGCCGAACGGGACCAGGCCAGCGCCCGGGCCCGGCAGGCCGGTCCGCTCGCCGAGGCGGCCTCGCGGCAGGAGGTCGTCGTCCAGGAGACCCGGGTCGCGGAGCTGGAGGCGCACCGCAAGGAGCAGCAGCTCCAGGCGGACGTCCGCAAGCCGGCCGACGCGCTGGCGTACGAGACGCGGACCCTGGCCGAGGCGGAGCGCGACGCGCGGATCTCGGCCGCGCAGGCCAACGCCCGGGAGACCGAGCTGGCGAGCGCGGCGACGGCGACGGCGACCCGGGTCACCGGCGAGGCCGAGGCCGCGGCGGCGCACGCCAAGGGCCTCGCGGTGGCCGAGGCCACCCGGGCCAAGGGCCTGGCCGAGGCGGAGGCGATCAAGGCGCGTGCGGCGGCTCTCGCGGAGAACCAGGAGGCGGTGGTCGCGCAGCAGCTCGCCGAACGGTGGCCGGAGATCGTCGAGGCCGGCGCGTCCGCCTTCGGCAACGTGGACCAGATGGTCCTCCTGAACGGCGCCGACGGCATGGCGGAGATGTTCGCGAAGGCGCTCACCATGGGCGGTACGGGCCTCGGCCTCGCCCGCCAGTTGCTCTCCACGATGGGCCCGAACGGCTCCGACCGCCCGGCCCCGACCGCCGAACCGACGGCCGTACCGACCGCACGCGCGGCAGCGGAGAAGGGGGTGGCGGTGACGACGGTCGAGATCGAGGTCGCCGACGACGACACGTGACCGACCGCACCGATCCCGTGCGGGACACGGGCCGGGGGGCGGCACCCCGGGGGGGGGGGGCCCCCCCCCCGGGCCCCCCCGCGGCCCCCCCCCGGGGCGCGCGCCCCCACACGCCGCGTGGGGGGGTGGGGGTGGGGGAAGGTTGTTGGGTACTGAG